>CALUMK010000008.1 GCA_944321735.1 uncultured Bacteroidales bacterium | reverse complement strand
TGTCGTGTCGAGAGGGGCGATCCGGCTTCGCCGAAAGCATGAAAAAAGCCCCGCAACCATCCGGCTGCGGGGCTTTCCTGTATGTTGATATTTCTCTTATGCGTTCATCGCTTTCATCTCCATCTTGGCATAAGTGCCGTTGAAAAGCTTTTCCTTGACAGCGTTGAAGGCTTCGAGCGTGTATTTGACATCGTCCAGCGTATGGACGGCTGTAGGAATCAAGCGCAGGATGATGGTGCCTTTCGGAACGACCGGGTAGGTCACGATAGAGCAGAAGATATTGTAGTATTCGCGGATATCGTAAGTCAGGTTGGTCGCTTCGGGCACGTTTCCGTTGAGCGTTACCGGGGTGACAGGCGAATTGGTCAGACCGATGTTGAAACCGTTTTCCTTCAAACCGCCTTGCAACGCGCGGACAATAGTCCACAGCTTTTCGCGGAGTTCGGGATGGGTCTTCATCATTTCCAAACGTTTCTGGGCTCCGATAACGATAGGCATCGGCAAGCTCTTGGCATAAATCTGCGAACGCAGGTTGAAGCGCAGGTAGCGGATGATTTCCTTGGGGCCGGCTACGAAACCGCCTACCAAGGCGAAAGATTTGGCGAAAGTTCCCAAATGAATGTCGATAGCGTCTTCCACGCCTTGTTCTTCTCCGGTTCCCCGGCCATGGGCACCCATCGTCCCGATGCCGTGGGCATCATCGACTACCAGACGGAAATCGTATTTCTTCTTGAGTTCGGCCAGGCCTTTGATATCGCCCATATCCCCGCTCATGCCGAAAACGCCTTCGGTGATGACAAGGATACCGCCGCCGGTCTTGGCAACCACATCTTGAGCATGCTTGAGTTGCTTTTCGGCCGATTCCATGTCGTTATGCTTGAACATGAAACGCTTGCCGATATGCAGGCGCATCCCGTCGATGAGCGAAGCGTGGGCTTCGGCATCGAACACGATTACATCGTTGCGGTCAACCAAACAGTCAATCGTGGAAAAAATGCCCTGATAACCGAAATTGAATACATAGGCGGCTTCTTTGCCGACAAAATCGGCCAGATCCTGTTCCAATTTCATGTGCTGTTTGCTCTGGCCTGACATCATCCTGGCTCCCATCGGGTAAGCCAGACCGTATTCGGCAGCAGCTTCTGCGTCCACTTTCCGTACTTCAGGATGGTTGGCCAAGCCCAGATAGTTGTTCAGGCTCCATACCAAGCGTTCTTTTCCATTGAACATCATTCGGTTGGAAATAGGACCTTCCAGTTTCGGGAACATGTAATACCCATCGGCTTCGTCTGCATATTGGCCTAATGGACCAAAATTCTTGAGCAGTTTTTCAAAAATGTCCACTTTTGTAAAAGTTTGGTTTGTAATATTTTATGAATGCAATGCCGTGTCTCTACACACAACACTGCATCTTGCAAAGATAGTGAAAGCCGAGCGCAAAGACAAGCCTATAAACCCAAATCGGTCATTAGACTCGCCGAGTGTGTTTCCTGTTTTCGAAGAGGGATGCTTTTGTGCATCTTGTTCGCTTCTGTCCGCATCTTGCTCCTCGCTACGCCTCGACGTAGCCCGCTACGCCTTCGGCTAGGCGAGAAGCATGCTGCATGACATAAGCGGACAATCTACCCAAAGTCTAATGACCGATTTGGGTTTATGCATCTTGAATTCGTCCGCTATTTCATAGCTCGGGGAAAAGCAGTAAGTTTGCCGTTCCATTCGAGGATGGGCTTGTCTGCGGGGAAAAGACTCTCGCGAAGCGCATCTTGGGCTGGACACACCTATCAATTATCATAAGGATGAGCACAGCGGTTCATGAATCTCATAGCAAGGTGACGACACGCACCTTGTTGAAGATGAAAGCGGAAGGAAAGAAAATAGCCATGCTGACGGCCTACGACTATTCGATGGCCATGCTGCTTGATCAAGCCGGCGTGGATGTCATTCTGGTCGGGGATTCGGCCGCCAACGTGATGGCAGGCTATCCTACTACTTTGCCGATCACCTTGGATCAGATGATTTACCACGGGGTTTCGGTGGTAAGAGGCGTGAACCGGGCCTTGGTCGTGGTGGATATGCCATTCGGTTCCTACCAAGGTGACTCGTTGGAAGCCTTGCGTTCAGCTGTGCGTATCATGAAGGAGACCGGAGCCGATGCCGTCAAATTGGAAGGCGGCCAGGAAGAAGCCGATTCCATAAGGAATATCATTTCGGCAGGAATCCCCGTGATGGGGCATCTCGGGCTTACTCCGCAATCGATTAATCAATTCGGTACGTATGCGGTTCGAGCCACTACCGCAAAGGAGGCCGAAAAGCTGATGCAGGATGCCTTGTTGTTGGAAAAGTTGGGATGTTTCAGCCTTGTATTGGAAAAGATACCGGCAGAATTGGCCGGGGAAGTCAGCCGGGCCGTGTCGATTCCGGTTATCGGGATAGGAGCTGGCAATCAGGTGGATGGACAGGTATTGGTGATGCATGATATGTTAGGTATCACCCAAGGGTTCTCCCCGCGTTTCTTGCGCCGGTACCATGATTTGGGTACGGAAATCACCAAGGCGGTTTCGCATTATGTGGAAGATGTGAAGGCTTCTTGTTTCCCGAACGAAAACGAACAGTACTGATGCAGCCCCCAGCTCCCATATTGTATGAAGACAACCATCTTTTAGCGGTCAACAAGCTGCCGGGACAGATTGTACAGGGCGACAAGACCGGGGATGTGCCCTTGAGCGAGCAGTTCAAGGCATTTATCAAGGAGAGGGATGCCAAGCCGGGCAATGTATTCCTTGGCGTGGCGCACCGTTTGGACCGTCCGGTGAGCGGTGTCTTGCTTTTTGCCAAGACCGGCAAGGCTTTGGCTCGACTGAACGCGATGATAAGGGAAAGGGAGTTCCAGAAAATCTATTGGGCCATCTGCCGGAACGAACCTGTCGAACCGCAGGGACATCTGTTGCAATACCTGTACAAGAACGAAGCCAACAACAAATCCTATATCTGTCCGCCGGAGCGTCCCGGGGCCCAGAAAGCGGAGCTATACTATAAAGTAATCGGGCATTCGGAACGTTATGCTTTGATAGAAGTGGAGTTGTGTACCGGCCGGCATCATCAGATCCGGGTCCAGCTTGCTGGGATGGGCTGTCCGATACAAGGGGATTTGAAGTACGGTGACAAGAGGAGCAATCCGGATGGAAGCATTTCCTTGCATGCCCGGTATCTTCAGTTGATTCATCCGGTCAGGAAGACGGAATTGCGGATCGAGGCACCTACCCCTCAAAGCGGTGTATGGCCGCATTTCTGTTAGACTGTATTTTACAAGTCCGTAAGTTGTAGATGGGCTCGATGCCTCGCCTATTAAATGGGAGCAAGGAACGGTATGCTTGCCAATCAGTCGGCGGCGGGGCTATGGCTGTTGATGCCGGCGGAAGCCTGTTGGCCGGCGGATAAATATATCTGGTGGAATTGATTCCCGATATAGGAAAAACGGAAAATTTCCGCGCTTTGGCGGATGTGTTCGGCCGGGTAGTCCGTGTAATGGTCCAGCATCGCATTCATGGCTTTCCATACGGCATGTTCGTCGCCGGCTTTTACCAATATTCCGTTGGCCTCGTTGACGATTTCCGGAATTCCTCCGGTTCGGCTGGCCACGACCGGTTTGCCGCAGGCCAAGGCTTCGCTGATGACCACGGAGGCGGTTTCGTAATTGGAAAAGAGGACAAGAAAACAGCTTTGATCCAGCAGTTGCTTTACTTCTTGCGGGGAAATTTCCCCAGGAAACAGGATTTGCCCGGTTTTGAAATGCAGCATTTCGGCATACGCCTTGGTTTCGTCCCAATCCCGTCCGTAACCCGCGAAAATCATCCGGAAATCATTCCTTGCTAAAGACAAGGTTTTCAGGGCTCTGAGCAAGCCCGTGTTGTTCTTGGCCGGTTCGTCGAAGCAGCAGATATGCACCATGGTCTTGATGCCGGCTTTAGCCGCAGGCCAAGGGGAATCCTGCACGGAACTTGAATCCGAGAGGCTTCCGGCTTTGCCTGCTGTGGCGCTTTTCCCCAAAAGCGAGGGTTCTTGCGTAGGGCTTGGTTCTTCAAAGAAAAAATCATCCACTACATTGCGAACCACCGTATAACGGCCTTTGATGCCGCATTCCTGCATGGCGGAGGCCAAACTTTCCGAGACAGGCATGATGCGTTGGGCTTTCTTGGCGAGCCAGCAGGTCAGTTTGCGATGCAGGAGATTGTGGAAATCGTGGCGGTAGTAGCGGGACCAGTGTTCGGTGATGACATAGGGAATCTTGTATTTCGCATGCAGCAGCCATGCCATCAAAGCATGCCGGGTCATGATGTTGCAATGGATCAGATCCGGTTTGCCGAACTCTTGGAACACCCTCCGGATCCCCATTTTATATGCCGCAATGAAGTTTCTGAACCGCTTCAGGGCATGAGCGGCTTTGGGGTAATAGATATAGTGTTCCACGACATTCCCGCTACGCTGCTGCTGGTGCGTCCAGTCTTTCCTTCTCGTTTCAGCCTTGACAAAGAGGATGCAGACTTGGTCGTAAAGTGCTGCTGCCTGGGCATGTTTGCGCACGAAAAGGCCTTCCATCTCATCGAGTCGGTTCGGGTACCAGGCGGCAAGGAACAGGATTTTCATGGCTATGTATCAAATGTTTTTTAGGGGGCTTTCTCTCGACCCGGGCATGGGGCAGCTCAGCGATCCTTGCAGGGGCTGCGGGCTTGTGTGCAGACGATGCCGTCCGGGGCTATTCCTCGACGGTGGGAACGCTGCCGTTCCGGATTCCTTTGGCGGTCTTGTTTGCCCAGGCAATGAATATGGTGCAAATGACAAGCGTGCAGACAAGGCCAAATATGTAGGACAAGGTGTCGAGATAGAACGCATTGCCGGCAAACAGCCCGCCTAAGCATTCGGGGGCGCGGAACAGGTAGGTGAAGACTACCGAGGTCATGAAAACGGCCGGAATCAAGGACATGATGTATGTAAGGCCTTTCCGGTAGCGGAAAAGGTAAACGGTGATGACCCAGAGGGTGCACATGGCCATTAGCTGGTTCATGAACGCGAAATAGCGCCAGAGGATGCCGAACTGGGCGGAAAGGACGGTGAGCAGCAGGAGCGCTACGGCAAAGAGGGGGATTGCCAAATAAAGGCGGTGGCTGAGTTTCTCTTGTTTGAAGTGTAGCATTTCGGCCAACATCAAACGGGCCGAGCGCATAGCGGTGTCGCCCGAAGTGATGGGGCAGGCTACGACCCCGATAATGGCCAAGACTGCTCCGAAGCCGCCTAACCATAAGCGGGACAGGCCGTTGACCACGGTCGGACCGCCTTTGGCTTCCACATCGGCATAGGTAAGGCCGATTTGTTCCATGAGGCCGGTATTATGGAAAACATAGGTGGCGGCAGCCGCCCAGATCAGGCCGACCACGCCTTCGGTAATCATCGAGCCGTAGAAGATGGGGCGGCCTTGTTTCTCGTTCGACATGCAGCGGGCCATCAGCGGGGATTGTGTGGCATGGAAGCCGGAAACCGCGCCGCAGGCTATCGAGATGAACATCATCGGGAAAATCGGCTTGGTGGCAGTCCCGGTGTTTTCGGGGGTGTTCATATTGGCCATCGCTTCCCAGATTTCAGGCATGGAGCCGGGGGCAGCGAAGCAGGCTTGGTAAACGAGGCAGGCCATGATGCCGACGGCCATGAACAGCAGGCAGAAGCCGAAGATGGGGTAGATGCGTCCAATCAGTTTGTCTATCGGCAGCAGGGTCGCCAATAAGAAGTAGATGAAGATGACAATGCTCCAGAAGGTGGTGTCGAGCGATTCCGGCGTGAGCGCGGCGAGCAGTCCGGCCGACCCGGTCACGAATACCGACCCGCACATGACCATCAGCAGGATGCCCAGGACCCGGCTGAATTGCTTCATTCCGTTTCCTAAGTACTTGCCTGTCAGTTCGGGTACGTTCTTGCCATCGTTGCGCACGGACAGCATTCCTGCCATATAGTCGTGGACGGCTCCGCCGAAGATGCATCCGATGACAATCCAGATGAAGCAGCTGGTTCCGTACATGGCTCCCAGAATGGTCCCGAAGATAGGGCCGAGACCGGCAATGTCGAGGAACTGGATCATGAACATTTTCCAGGCGGGCATCTGTACATAATCCACGCCGTCGGGATGAGCTACGGCCGGGGTCTTGCGATTGGGGTCGGGGCCGAAAGCCTTTTGGACGAATTTGCCATAGACGAGATAGCCGAGAATCAGCAGGGCCAGGGAGATAAAAAAGGATACCATAGGATTTGTTGTCGGTTAATGCCTGTTTACGGATAGGCAATCGCGGATAGGCAGGCGCGGTTTCGGATGCCCTCGAATCCTTTCCGTAAAGGAACGCGGGAGCAAAGATAGTGAAAGTCGAGCGCAGAGGCAAAGCTTGCTTTGACTATGCCGAGACCAAGCTATCTTCGATGCGAAGCAATCAAAGATAGCGAAAGTCGAGAGCCATGCAAAAAGAGCTTGCTCGGTTTTGCATGGCCGAGACGCATCCTATCTTCGATGAAATCAAAGATAACCAAAATCCTCTGTGAATAAAAAGTAAGAAAGGATGCCGGATTTTGCGTAGGGGAATGGCGGGTTTTTGATACTTTTGCAGTCGCGCTTGCCGGAATTTTTATATTAGCCATCGGCTAAGTATGGCAAGGCATGTTCTGAAAATGAGCTTTACGCGCTTGTGCTTGGGAGAGGCAAAAGACGCTTCGGCCTAAGTTATAAGACCTATTATAAAACGAAAGAAAATGTTGCAGACAGAACAACTCAGACAGATGTCCACCCAGGTAAGGCGGGATGTCATTCGTATGATCCATTCGGCGAAATCCGGCCATACCGGAGGTTCTTTGGGCTGTGCCGATTTTATGACAGTATTGTATTTCAATGTACTGGAACACGACCCGAAGGCCTTTTCCATAGATGGCAAAGGGCAGGATGTGTTTTTCTTGTCCAACGGCCATATCGCGCCGGTCTGGTATAGCGTGCTGGCTCGGACGGGTTATTTCCCGATTCCGGAACTGGGGACTTTGCGCAAGTTGGGCAGCCGTCTGCAAGGGCATCCCAGCATTTCCCGTCAATTGCCGGGTATCCGGATGGCCTCGGGCTCGTTGGGCCAGGGGATGTCGAATGCGATTGGGATGGCTTTGGCCAAGAAGATGGACGGGGACAGCCATTTGGTATTCTCCTTGCATGGAGACGGAGAGCTGGAAGAAGGTCAGATTTGGGAAGCGGCCATGTTCGCCGGAGCCAAGAAAGTGGACAATCTGATTTCGGTAGTGGATTACAATGGTTTGCAGATAGACGGCGCGGTCAAAGACGTGATGGATTTGGGCAACCTGCGAGCCAAGTTCGAGGCTTTTGGCTGGTTGGTGTTGGAAATGAACGGGAACGATGTGACGGATGTGGAAAAGGTGTTGCGGCAGGCTAAGGCATGTTGCGGGCAAGGCAAGCCGGTCATGATCCTGATGCATACGGAAATGGGGCATGGGGTCGATTTTATGCGGAATCTTTCCAAATGGCATGGGACGGCACCCAACGACGAACAGGCGGAAGCGGCTTTGAAGCAGTTGCCGGAAACCGAATACGGGGACTATTAGAAGGCGGACCGCGGAGGAGGGCATTGCGCTCCTTGCGGTGGATTGAAGCCATAGAGAACTGAATTGCAAGAAGAAAGAAGGAAAAATACCATGAATAGATATTCGTTTACCGAAAAGAAAGATACCCGTTCCGGTTTCGGCGCGGGTTTGATGCTGGCTGCCAAGGAAATGCCGCAGGTAGTGGCGTTGGCGGCGGATTTGACCGGTTCGGTCAAGATGGATGCTTTTGCCAAGGCGTATCCTGAGCGTTTTTTTCAGGTCGGCATCGCCGAAGCCAATATGATCAGCATTGCGGCCGGTATGGCGGTGGCTGGCAAGATTCCGTTCACGGGGACTTTTGCCGAGTTCGCGACAGGCCGTGTCTATGACCAGATTCGCCAGTCGGTAGCCTATTCGCAGGCGAATGTGAAGATTTACGCGCCGCATTCGGGCTTGACCGTAGGGGAAGACGGGGCCACGCACCAGGCATTGGAAGACATGGGGATGATCCGGATGATGCCGGGCATGACCGTGGTGCATCCTTGCGACTATAACCAGGCGGTGCAGGCCACTTTGGCGGTGGCTCGCTACAAAGGGCCGGTTTATCTGCGTTGCGGCCGTCCTGCCGTGCCGAATTTCACGCCGGCCGATCAGGTTTTCGAGATTGGCAAGGGCTATGTGCTGCAGGAGGGTTCGGATTTGACGATTATCGCGATAGGACATCTGGTATGGCCGGCTTTGGAAGCGGCTGCCGCTTTGGAAGAGAAAGGCATCCATGCCGAAGTAATCAATATGCCCACATTGAAGCCTTTGGATACGGCTTGCGTGCTGGCTTCGGTCAGGAAGACGGGCCGAGTGCTGACTTGCGAGGAACACCAGATTAATGGCGGCCTTGGGGATGCGGTGGCTAACTTCTTGGTTCGCAATTATCCGGTTCCGATGGAGATGGTCGGGGTGGATGACCGTTTCGGCCAAAGCGGGACCCCGCAGGAGCTTTTGGATTATTATGGTCTGAACGTGCCGGGCATCGTGGCCAAGGCGGAGGCTTTGCTGGCAAGGAAGTAAGTAAGTGAGTGAGGCTTATCATGAAGAAAGTCCATTTCATAGCCATCGGCGGAAGTGCGATGCACAATCTGGCGATGGCTCTTCATTTAAAGGGATACCGGGTAAGCGGTTCCGATGACGAGATTTTCGACCCGGCGCGGAGCCGTCTGGCGCGTTTCGGCCTGTTGCCGCCCGATGAAGGCTGGCATCCGGAGCGGGTCACGCCCGATTTGGACGCGGTGATTCTCGGGATGCATGCCCGGAAGGACAATCCGGAGCTTCTGCGGGCCAAGGAACTGGGCTTGAAGATTTATTCCTATCCGGAATACCTGTACGAGCAGTCGAAGGACAAGCTGCGCGTGGTGGTTGGCGGAAGCCACGGCAAGACTACAGTGACGGCGATGATTCTGCATGTGTTGAAGGATGCCGGGATGGACTGCGATTATATGGTAGGGGCGCAGCTGGAAGGCTACGACATCATGGTCCGGCTTTCGGAAACGGCGCCTTTGATGGTCATCGAGGGGGACGAATACCTGACTTCGCCGATAGATCCCCGGCCGAAATTCCATCTGTACAAGCCGGATATCGCGCTCATCAACGGCATTGCCTGGGATCATATCAATGTGTTCCCGACTTTTGAAAAGTACGTGGAGCAGTTCCGGATTTTTGCATCGACGATTTGTCCGGATGGCTGTCTGGCCTATTTTTCGGGCGACCCGGAGGTGGCGGCCATTGCGGCCGGATTGGCTTCCGAAAGGTCGGATGTGCAGCTCTTGCCTTACGATGTGCCGGAATACCGGGTGGAAAAAGGTTTCAGCGAGTTGCTGTATCAGGGCAAGGTCTATCCGTTGCAGGTGTTCGGTCGTCACAATATGCAGAATATCGATGCGGCTTGGCAGGTTTGCCACCGTTTGGGCATCGCCGACGAGGTATTCCTGGAGAGCATCATGAGTTTCAAGGGGGCTTCTCGGCGTTTGGAACGTATCGGGGACAACCCGGTCTCGCAGGTGTCGGTGTTCAAGGATTTTGCGCATTCGCCTTCCAAGCTGCAGGCGACCATCGGGGCGGTCAAGGAGCAGTATCCTGAACGCAAATTGGTGGCTTGCATGGAGTTGCATACATTCAGCAGCTTGAGCAAGATCTTTTTCTCGCATTACAAGGGTTGCATGGACAAGGCGGACGTGGCGTTGGTCTATTATAATCCCAAAGCGGTGGAACACAAGAAACTGGAACCGATTGACCCGCAGGCGGTCCACGATGCTTTTGCCTGTCCGAGGCTCAAGGTCTATAACGACAGTGCGCTTCTGGTCTCGGATTTGAAGTCGATGGACTGGCACAACGCCAACCTCTTATGGATGACTTCGGGCAATTTCGACGGGGTGGACGAGAAAGCGCTGGCGGAGGAGGTTTGCCGATAATGATTATCTCTTTAATGAGAGTGTAGTTGCAGGATGTTGATGGTTCTCATGTAAAAGTTGAGCAGTATAAGGGAAAGAAGAATTAAAAAGTTGTTAGTAAAAAGGCAGACTAAAAAGTTCCTAGTATGACGGAAGTCCCGATAGAACGTATTCTGACAAGAACGTTTCGTATGGAAGGAACTTTTTGTCTGCCTTTTTCTTTTAGCAACAAATCTTCGGCTAGCTTTTCAGAGCAGCCGGTTCTTTTCTCGGAGATTCTTAGAACTTATTATTCGATAAATTCAATGATATATCCTTTTGCTGTAACCGTCCTGATCCAAACGATAGGAGGCAATCCTTTGCCTTTGTCGGAAAAGCTGATGTTGATGATGGCCTGCGATCTTTGCAGATTGGCATTGGATACCATGTCTGCATAGGCATTAGCTTCGGCAGCTCTCCGGGAAAGGCCGCCAATGCCCAATACCTTGGTTGTTTTTGCCGAACCTACCACTTGACCGATGATTTTGTAATTGGCTTCGCTTAGATTGATTTGAGTTTCTGTGTTTAAGTTGTTCTGCGTATTGTAAAACGCGGTACTGCAACTTGTCAAAAATGCAAACAGGGCGATAATACCTGTTAAAGCAAGAATCCTTTTCATTTTTTTTGTGTTAAATTTTCTGTTTTTCTTCTTTTCGGGGGAAATTTGTGGATGAGATGTCTGTTGGCTGTTTTCCGTTATGGGTTTTAGAGAAGGAGTTACCAGTGAGTGGGCTCTTGTTTTCCAGAAAGAACTCCCTTATTGCTGGAAGAGAGGAAATCGTTTTCATGTTCTTGCATTTTTAAATTAATGCTCCTATGGAGGAAAAGGTAACCTGGAAAAGAAAGTTTTTTTCAAATCGTGTGGAAGCTAGGGGTGATTTGTGCATAAAGCGGTTTTTGGAGATATGCGGGAAAACTAGTACCTTTGCACCCCTTTCTATGGCAAAGGGTCATTGGTTCCGTAGCTCAGCTGGATAGAGCAACAGCCTTCTAAGCTGTGGGTCGAGCGTTCGAATCGCTCCGGAATCACAAGCGAATAAGCTGGTTTTCGAGGCCTCGGAGAAATCCGGGGCTTTTTTGTTTTGGCTCTTGAATGCGTTTTTGCCTACTTTTGCACACAAAATGTTTAGTCAATGTTTAGTCAAAGAATGCAGATATGTCAACATTCAGCATCAACGTGCCGATTTGACTGGAAAGATTTTTGAAGATGCTTTTGTGGGCAATCACGTTAGGCGGCAGTTTTGTTGCGCGTGAGGAAAATGAAAATTTATACGTAGGTTTGTATTTTACCAATTAGGAATCAAGATATTCTCCCTTGTGAAAGAGGGAGGAGTTATACTGATTGCGAGAAAGGAAATGAAAAGGCTTGTCTGTTTTCTGTGTTTAGTATTAGCCATGGCGATGCCTCTCTGCGCACAGCAACGTCATGCCGTGGTCATTGGCATTGGGGATTATCCGGAAAATTCGGGATGGAAGAAGATACACGGCGATGCTGATATAGAGATAGTGTGTGCCATGCTCTCGGAAAATGGCTTCGAACCGCAGGATATCAAGGTGTTGAAAAACCGGGACGCAGACAAGGCTGCCATTGCCAAGGTTTTTGCGGATCTGGCTGCCGATGTCCAGAGTGGGGATTGGGTCTATGTCCATTTTTCCGGTCATGGGCAGCAGGTAAGCGATTTGGACGGGGACGAGGCTGATGGCTGGGACGAAGCCATTATTCCATACGATGCGTGCAGGGAATACAAGGCCGGGGTGTATGAGGGCGAAAACCATATAATCGATGATGAATTGAACCAGTGGTTGATGCCGATTGCGGACAAGATAGGGCAAGAGGGCTGTCTTTTGGTAGTGCTGGATGCCTGCCATAGCGGGGATGGCACAAGGGCGGAAGATGAGGAAGAGGATACGGTTCGGGAAACCGATATTCGAGGGACTGCGGACAAGTTCGAGTATGCGGGCTTTGATCCGGATTTGGCATCGCCCAAGACTCCGAGAAAGACAAACTGGATAGCATTGAGTGCCTGCAAGCCATATCAAAGCAATTACGAGTATTGGGATGGAAGCCGGTATGTGGGGCGCTTGACTTATGCCTTGGCGCAGCATTTTAGGATAGGTGTTCCGGTGTGCGATTTATTGAATGATATAGAGATAACCTATGATACATTGCCGCTCCGGCGGAATACCGTGCAAAATCTGAATGCCGATATTCCGGAACGGATGCGCGATAAATTGATTTTTAAATGACAGACCAGGAATTTATACGGGGAATATTGCGGGATGACAAGCAAGTGCTTGGTCGCCTGTATGAAACCTATAGGGAGGCTTGCCTTGCTTGGATGAGGTCGCGGGTTCATAAGGCTTTGGACGAGGATGAGCTGGTAGATATTTATACGGATGCTTGCTTGGCGGTGTGGGATCAGGTGCAGAAGGGACGGTTGTCGGTAGAGACACTCTCTTGTTCCTTGAAGACCTATTTGTTTACTGTGGCTAAAAATATGACATTGAGAGCTATGCAGGGAAAGAAGTCATGGGCTGGAACGGCAGTTGAAAATATTCCGGATGAATTATTGGACAGCGGCATAGAGGATGCGTGGATGAAGAATGAAGAAGAGCGCATTGTGTATGAAGAGGTATGCAAGATGCCTTTTCCTTGCAATCGCTTGTTGAATCTTTTTTATTTCCAGAAAAAGAGAGGCGAGGAAATTGCACAGATAATGAATTACAGCGGTCCGGATTCGGTGAAAACGCAGAAATCGAAGTGCATGAGGAAAATAGAGGCGATTTTGAGGAAGAGGTTGGGGCGATAAAGTAGGAATCTTAAAGCATCAGAAATGGACAGAGAAGAAAGAATTGACAAATATGTTTCCGGCCAGATGGATGAGGTCGAGAAAGCGGCTTTTGAGTCGGAAATGAATCAAAATGAAGATTTTGCTGCCGATGTGCGTCTGCGGCAAGAAATTGTTCTGGCTGTCAGGCGGAAAGGCGTGGAGGATGTGTTCCGAGCTAAAGAGCGGGAGATTCGTTCCCATTCGGCACGCAAGTGGTTGTATCTGCCATCGGCCTTGCTGGCTGCCTGTCTGGTAATCGGTATCTTTTTCAGAATCGGCAATGTCCGGGATTGCAAGGAACTTGGCGAGAGCATTGTGTTGGAGGCGGTTCAGATGAGGGGGGAATCGGATTCGGACGAGATTCTGGATGCCATCAATGCCGGGAAGTATGAAGATGCCTTGTGTCAGATTGAGGCTTTGAGGATGCAGGTTCCGGAATTCGATTTGACTTCGGAAGAGGGACAATATGATAAGATGCGGTTCGACAATCAGATGGAGGACTTGGATTGGTTCGAGGCGGTGGCTTATATGCGGATGGGAAAAGTGAGGAAGTCCCGGCAATGCCTTTCGGCGATAGCCTCCAATCCGGATGGCCTGTATGCTTCTCAGGCAGCGGAAGCGCTCAAGGCATTGTAGCAATCATAGAGTCAATCAAGGTTGTATCCTGGCGCAGATTTTCATGTGGGGAATCGGTATTATGTTGCTGATTCTGCTGTTTTCTTGGTTGTTTGGTTGAATTATGTCTTTTTAACGAGCGATACCGATGAGAAAAGTAAGGATTACGGTTCTCAAGACCACCTTCGACAAGGATCTGGCTGCCGAATACGGGGCTGAAGGCTTGACTGCCTGCCCGATGATGAAGGAGGGGCAGGTGTTCATGGCTGATTATGCCAAGCCGGAGGGTTTCTGTGACGAGGCCTGGAAGGCCATTTATCAATATGTATTCGCGCTGGCGCATGGTTCGGGCAAGGAAGTGTTTTATTTCGGCGATTGGATTCGTAAGCCGGGCGTGGCCATTTGCAGTTGCAACGACGGGATTCGGCCGGTCATTTTCAAATTGGAATCGACTGAGGAAGAAGCCACGTTGAATTACACGCCGGTTCGCTGAGGGAGAAATATTGGCTATCGTTGGCTTCGCCGAAGATTGGCTACGCCGAAGCCCTTCGCCTTGGCAAACCCGAGCAAGCTCAGTTTGCGTTCGGCTTAACCGGGGCTTTGGCTCTGCACTCGACTTTCACTATTTTTCTTATTCCACTGGCATATAAATTGTGATTTATATCTAAATTTGCAGGTTGTTTGTTTCTCCGGTCGGGTGCGTTCCGGCGGGAGGAGCATCTCTAATGGTATAGAAAAAAGCAAAGTATGGAAGATTTCAAGGCTACGGAATACAGCTTGCGGACAGTGGCCACAGGCCGGGTTTTTGAAGATGCCGGTTGGGCCATCGATGACGAACTTTCGGAAAAGCCCTCTTTGATCAGGGCCGAATACAAGAAAAAACAGATTGATGTCAAACCGGAAAGCTGTGGAATCTACCGCTTTGCCGACTGGTTGCCCATCAAGCGGACATTGGCCGGTTCCTGCGCGCCAATCACTTACAAGAGCGAAGGTTTGGCCAAGGCTCTTGGGATGACCAATCTTTATATCACTTTCAACGGTTATTTCCCGAAAATCGGGGCGAGGATGAGCACCTGCTCGTTCAAAGAGACCGAAGCCTATTCGGTTTGCGCCCGTTTGGCAGCGGATTGCGGCAAGGTCTTGGTCGTGGCTTCGGCCGGCAATACGGCGAGGGCTTTCGCCAAGGTCTGCTCCGACAACCATATACCGTTGCTGCTGAGCGTGCCTGCCGACAATTTGGACGCGCTTTGGTTCGAAGCTCCTTTGAATGATTGCGTCAAGCTGATTGCCGTTCAGAAAGGCGGCGACTATTTCGATGCGATTAATCTGAGCAATATGGTGCTGGCTTCTGACAAGTTTTTGGCCGAAGGCGGTGCCAAGAACATTGCCCGCCGCGACGGTATGGGGACAACGGTTCTTTCGGCCACGACTCATATCGGCCGGATTCCGGATTTCTATTTCCAGGCAGTCGGCAGCGGCACAGGGGCTATCGCGGCTTGGGAAGCCAATCTCCGTCTGATTGAGGACGGGCGTTTCGGTTCGCACAAGATGAAGCTGATGGTGTCGCAGAACGCGCCCTTCCTGCCGATGTACAAGGCATGGAAGGCCGATTCGAGGGCTTTGCTGCCTTACGATGCCGATCAGGCACGTTCGGATGCGGAATCGATCAATGCCAAGGTCTTGTCGAACCGCAAGCCGCCATACAGTCTGGCGGGCGGCCTGTACGATGCGCTCAAGGACACGCAAGGGGATATGTTCGCGGTGACCAATTCCGAAGCCGAGGAAGCGCAGCGTCTGTTCTTGGAAACCGAAGGCGTGGACATCTATTCGGCATCGGGCGTGGCGACCTATTCTCTGATGCAGGCGGTTCGGGACGGTCAGGTGCAGAAGGACGATGTAGTGATGCTCAATATCACGGGCGGCGGCGAGAAGCACTTCATGCAGGAGCGCCAGGTTTGGAATCTGGAGCCTTCGTTGGTGTTCCCGATTGATGCCGACCCCAAAGCGGTACTGGAAGACGTGGCGAATTTGTTCTGAAATACTTTTTTTGTACCTTTGCGGCTCGTTTGATGCCAAGAGTATGGCTGTACGGTCTTGCTTGCGGCTTGATTTTCATTCTGCTGGCATCGGATGAGACGGGGTGTAGCGCAGTCCGGTAGCGCACCTGCTTTGGGAGCAGGGTGTCGCAGGTTCGAATCCTGTCACCCCGACAACGAAATAACTTGGTTTTCAAAGCCTCGGATTCCTCCGGGGCTTTTTGTTTTGGTTCTTGAATGCGTTTTTGCCTGCATTTGCATACAAAATGTTCCACCAATGTTCCTCCAAAGAATACAGCCAAGCTGTATTCGGTATCAACATTTTAAATTTGTTTGAAGCCCGTATGTTTGCAAAGAAAAGTATTGATTATGAATCAGTTAGTGATTAACGTGGAGAGTCTGGATATCCTGCGTAGTCTCCGAAAGGTTCTTAAGCAGATAAAGGGGGTGACAATAATGAAATCGGACAACTGTTAAGATTTCCTCTTTTCTTTTTCGATGCTGACGACTTTTCCGTATCTTCGCTATTTGGAAAAGAAGACCTTCGGCAAAGCCTGCTGTATGCGTGATGCGTTAGAAATCAAATGGATAGGCTTTGATGGTCAGAAAGGGCATTGTATGAGAACACATTATTTGATAATCCTTTGTTGCGCGTTCCTCGGTTTGCTGTCCTGTGCGGAGAAGAAGCCCCGGCAGGAGAACGCGCAAGCCGCCTTGGTGCCTGTCACGGTTGTCCCGGTAGGCATCGATACCAATCTGCGGACATCTTCCTATGTGGGAACAGTGGAAGCCGACAAGTCTGCCACGTTGTCCGCCCGTTATCCCGGCAGGCTCGATTCATTGAAAGTGAAGGCCGGAGACGAAGTGAAGCAAGGCCAGGTCTTGGCCGTGATAAGTTCCCAAAGCGTGGAAAGCAGCTTGAAGATGACCGAAGCCACTTTGGCACAGGCAGAGGACGGTTACCGCCGCGTGCTGCAGGTGCATGAGAGCGGCAGCATAGCCGATGTGCAGTTGGTGGAAGTCCAGTCCAAGTTGGCGCAGGCGAGGGCAGCGGCCGAGGCGGCAAGACAGGCGGCCGAAGACTGCCGGGTCAAAGCCCCTTTCGACGGAGTGGTGGGCGACCTCCAGATAGAAGAAGGCGTGGAAGTATCTCCCTTGCAGCCCTTGATGCGGGTCATGGATATTTCCACGGTCAAAGTCCGGTTTCCCGTGCCGGAGTCGGAAATCGGCAAGCTGCAGGTGGGCGATGAAGCTGCCGTGGAAATCCCTGCTTTGGACAATCATCGTTTCCGCGCCCGGATGATGGAAAAAGGCATGACGGCATCCCTGCTCTCCCATACCTACGATTGCAAGCTCGAACCTCTGGATTCGGTGCAGGGCCTGATGCCCGGCATGGTCGGCAAGGTCTATATGGATGTCCTTTACGACAGGGGCGTTGTCATTCCGGCCTCCACCGTCCAGATGGATGCTCAGGGCAAATATGTCTGGGTGGTGAACCCGGAACGGAAAGTGGAGAAACGCTATGTGGACGTGGCCGGCTTTTCCGGGAAAGGCGTTATCGTTTCAAGCGGTTTTGAACCCGATGACTTGTTGATTGTGGAAGGCAGCCGCAAGGTCAGCACGGGGATGGAGGTGGAGGTGCGGATAGCGCAATCGGCGGAATCTCAATCTGCTGCTAAGCCATCGGAAGAATCCCAATCCCGCTCAAAACTTGGAAAGGAGTAGCGCGTCATGGAAAGAGGCTCAGATAAAGGTTCGGGCATTATCCGGAGCATGATTCATCAGAAGAAGATAGTCTATCTGATTCTTTTTCTGTTGATAGCTATCGGCATCGCCGGGCTTTCGCGCATGAACAAGGACGAGTTCCCCACCTTTGAAATCAAACAGGGGCTTGTGGCGGGCGTTTATCCCGGCGCGTCGGCCAAGGAAGTAGAGGAACAGCTTACCAAGCCATTGGAAGACATTTTGTTCTCGTTTTCGGAGGTGAACCGTGAAACCACCTATTCCTATTCCAAGGACGGTATCTGCTATATCTATGTGGATTTGACCGTTCCGGCCAAGGAGAAGGACGAAGCCTGGTCCAAGATCAAGCTTCGGTTGGATGCGGCCAAAATGACCCTGCCGCCCGGAGTCTTGGCGGTGGCGGTCGTGGACAATTTCAGTTCGGTTTCCGCCTTGCTGATAGCCTTGGAATCGGCAGATAAGAGCTACCGGGAAATGCAGGAATATGCCGAAGACCTTTCGGAACGGCTCAAATCGATTCCTGCCACGGCCAATGTGAGCATCGTGGGGACCCAGAACGAGGAAATCGCCGTCACCGTGGACATGGACAAGCTGTCGGCCTACGGTATCAGCCCTTCCGCCTTGATGCTCAACTACCAGACTTCCGGCCTTCAGCTTTTAGGCGGGACATTCAAGACCGATTACGCTTATTCGCCGATACATATCAAGAGCCTGGTGGCTTCCGAGGAGGAAATCGCCAACCATATCGTCTATATGGATCCGGGCGGCAATACGATTCGGCTCAAGGATATTGCCAAGATAGAACGCCGTTACAAAGAACCTTCGTCCTTGGTCAAGTATAACGGGCATACCGCCTTGATTCTCTCTATCGAGATGCGGCCCGACAACAATATCGTGGCTTTCGGCGAGGAGGTGGACAAGGTGCTGGACGAATTTGCGACCCAGTTGCCGGAGAGCGTGACGATGAGCCGGATTACCGATCAACCCAAGGTGGTGGGCAGTTCGGTCTATTCTTTCCTGCGCGACTTGCTGATTTCGATGGCGGTGGTGATTTTCGTGATGCTGATGCTTTTCCCGATGCGTTCGGCCCTGATTGCCAGTTCCGGTGTGCCGGTCTGCACGGCGGTGGCCTTGGCTTTGATGTACCTTTTCGGCATCGACCTCAATACGGTGACTTTGGCCTCCTTGATTGTGGTCTTGGGGATGATTGTGGACGATTCCATCATCACGATGGACGGTTATATGAACTATCTCGGGCAGGGCTATTCGCGTATCGATGCGGCTTGTGCCAGTGCCAAGGAGCTTTTCATGCCGATGTTCATGGCCACGACAGCCATCTGCGTGATGTTTTTCCCGAGCCTGAAGGTGATTACCGGTTACCTCGGCGAGTTCGTCAGTTATTTCCCTTGGGTGGTCACGATTGCCTTGGGTACTTCGTTGGCGTATGCGATGTTAGTAGTGCCTTCGCTGGAAGTCCGTTTCATCGGCAGTGCGCGGGCGGAAGGCAACAGCCTGCTGGCGCGTGTCCAGAAGCGTTTCTTCGACGGGATGCAAAACGGGTACGAACGCTTGCAGGCGATTTGCTTCAAGTATCCACGCCGGACCTTGCTGTTGGGCTTGGGCACGGTGGTCTTGGGCGTGGTCTTTTTCTTCCAGCTCAATATCCAGATGATGCCGATGGCGGCGCGGGAATATTTCGCCGTGGAGATTTATCTGGAAAACAATGCCGGCTTGGAGCAGACCGAAAAGGTGGCCGATTCCATGCAGCGGCTGCTGACAGCCGACCGGAGGGTCAAGTCGGTGACTTCGTTCATCGGAACGGGCGCGCCGCGTTTCAATGCGATTTACGTGCCGATGCTGCCCGGTTCGAACACGGCTCAGTTGATTGTGACCACGACATCCTTGCGGGCCACCGAGGCCTTGTTGCAGGAATGCCAGCAGAAATACGAGCATCTGTTTCCCGGCGCGCTGCTGAGGTTCAAGCAGATGGATTACCAGGCGGTGACCGCGCCGGTGGCCATCGAGTTCAGGGGAGCCGATCCGGAAGTCCTCAAGCCTTTGGCGGACAGCCTCCGGCATTTCCTGTCGGGCATGGGGGATGTGCTGCAATGGGTGCATACCGATTGCGATGGCTATGTGAGCTCGATTGATATTTCTTTGGATCCGGACGAGGCTTCCCGCTTGGGCATCAACAAGAGCATGGTTTCCCTTTCATTGTCGGGGGCGTTCAACGGGATGCCGGTCGCCACGGTCTGGGAAGGGGAGAAGTCCGTGCCGGTGACGCTCTACAGCGAAGCCGTGTCCCGGCAGATGGACTATTCCACGCTGGAAAACTATTTGTTGCCAACCCTGTATCCAGGCGTTTCGGTGCCTTTGCGGCAAGTGGCCGAGATGCAGCCGGGATGGGAGCTGGAGTCTTATCCCCGCAAGGCGGGCGAATCCTGTCTGACCGTGACGGCCGATATGAAATACGAATGCAGCCAGCCGGAAGCGATGAAACATATCAAAGCCTTTGTGGAAAGCCATATTAAACCGAACCTGCCGGAGGGGGCGAGGGTGGAATATGCCGGGCTTTCTGCCATCAACAAGGATGTGGGGCCGGAAATCATGATGGCATTCATCTGCGCGGTGGCCGTCTTGTTCTTCTTCCTGCTGTTCCATTTCAAGAAAATCTCGATTGCGGTGCTCACCTTGGTGCTGAGCGTGCTTTGTTTCTTCGGGGCGTTCTTGGGGCTGTGGGTGTTCCGGCTCGACTTCGGGCTGACGGCGGTCCTGGGGCTTATCAGCTTGGTGGGCATCATCGTGCGCAACGGGATTATCATGTTCGAGTATGCCGAGGAACTCCGTTTTGAACGGGGGATGCCATTGAAGGAAGCGGCCGAAGAGGCCGGGAAGCGGCGTATGCGGCCTATCTTCCTGACTTCTTGCACGACCGCTTTGGGCGTGTTGCCGATGATTCTCAGCGGGGACTTCCTGTGGAAGCCGATGGGCGTGGTGATTTGTTTCGGGACGATGCTGTCGATTATTTTGATTGTGCTGATTATGCCGGTGTCTTACTGGCAGATTTTCCAGATAGGCGAGAAGCGGCGGATAGCCAAGCAAAGGAATTTTGGTCAGGCGGGGCAAACCGTTCGGGAAGGGCAAGAGGTGCAGGCAATGCAAACGAGGGAAGGAGATGAGCATGAATAATCTAAGGAGAAACATACGCTTGGGATTAGGCGGTTTTGCCTTGATGTTGGGCGGCTTATGTGGATTGTACGGGCTTGGAACCGGAGGCTCGCTTCAGGCGCAGACGGTTCAAGGCCAGATGGTGCAGGGAGCGTCTTCGGAATCCGTTTCCACTCCGGCTCTCCGGCTCGAACTCTCGGTGGAGGACTGCCGTCAGATGGCCTTGCAGAACAGCATGGCCGTCAAGAACGCCCGTTTGGACATCTTGTCGGCTCGCGCCCAGAAACAGGAAGCCTTGGCGGCTTATTTCCCCAGTGTATCCGCTACGGCTTTCGGATTCGCTGCCTTGCAGCCCATGCTTGAAATCGGATTGACCGACATCCTCGGTACGTCCGATTTTGCGGTTCGCTTGCAGGAACTCATGGATGAGTTGGCAACGCAGTATGGCTTCAATGCCGAATATACGATGCTGCACCGGGGATTCATGGCTTCGGTTTCGGCCATGCAGCCCCTTTTTGCCGGAGGACGCATCGTGAACGGCAACCGTTTAGCAGCCGTGGGTGTGGAAGCGGCTGCCTTGCAGGAACAGATTGTCGTGCGGGATATGGACAAGGAGGTGGAAAGCGGCTACTGGCAGGTGGTTTCCTTGCAGGAAAAACGGGTCACTTTGAAAGAGTTGGCCACATTGCTGGACACCTTGTACAAGGATGTCGTTTCGGCTCGCAGGGCCGGTCTGGCCACGGAAAACGATGTGATGCAGGTGGAACTCAAGCGGGATGAGGTTCGTTCGGGCTTTATCCAGGTGGAGAGCGGCATCAAATTGGCCAAGATGAACCTGTTCAATACAATAGGTTTGGAATACAATCCCTATCAGAGCGTGGTCTTGGATTCGCTGCCGGTCTTGGACAGCATTTTCCTGACCGACCGCTTGGATTCCTTGCTGCCGCCTTCTTCGTATTTCGTGCCGGAAGAGGAAATCGCTTCCCGCCAGCAGGAGATGCGTCTGTTGGATCTCTCGGTCGATGCCTCCCGGCTTCAGAAGAAGATGGCCTTGGGCGAGGCATTGCCCCAGATCGGCATCGGCGGCTCGTATGGCTACGGCAACCTGCTCAACAACGGGGAGTTCAACGGGGCGGTCTATGTGATGGCGCAGATTCCCCTTTCGGACTGGGGCAAGACGGCACGCAAGATGCAGCGTCTGGGATATCAGATGGAAAAGGCCGAGAACGAGCGGGATTTTTTGCAGCAGCAGATTCTGTTGCAGATACGCAAGCTTTGGCTCGATTTGACGGTGGCCTGGGATCAGTTGCAGATAGCCCGGAAGAGCGAGGCCACGGCACGGGCCAGCGTGGAGAAGCTCAATGCCTATTACCGGGCCGGGATGTCGCCTCTGTCGGAGCTATTGCAGGCGCAGACCCAGCTCCGCTCGGTGGCCGATAAATGCGTGGATCAGAAAATCGCCTACCGGAACGCCTTGCAGGACTATCTTTCCCGTTGCGGTGCTGGAACGGAAAAGTGATTTTCCTTGAACCTTTTTGCTGTGCCGCGGGACACGACACGGGGTAGCCGCTTTGGGTTTGCTTCGTGTGTTGCTCTCAAAAAACAGACAGGAGAAAGTCTGTTTCTTAGTTTAGCGGGATAGTGGAATTGTGAATCCAGCCCTTGCAGCGATGCTTACAGCAAGGCATTGGCCCGATTCAAAGCGATATGGATATTGTCGCAGACGTTCTCCTTGCCTACAATCTTGTAAAAGTCCGATTTTTCCAAGGTCTCCCGTACATGCGGGTTCACACCGGAGAGGATGATCCGGATTCCATCCTTCTGCGCCATCTGGCAGAGCGATTCCAGGTTGTGCAAGCCCGATGAGTCGATGAAAGGCACGCGCCGCATACGGATAATCCGCACTTTGGGCCGGTCGCCGATGGTCTTCATCGTGTCCTCGAACTTGTTAGCGATTCCGAAGAAATAAGGCCCGTTGATTTCGTAGATTTCCACTCCTTTCGGAATCGAAAGGTTTTCCTCGTGCATGATGATGTCCGACTCCTGCTGGGGATCCAGCTCGTTGGTGATGACCGAAATCTGGGTCGTTTCCATGACCCGTTTGATGAAGAGGATGCAGGCAATCACAAGCCCCACTTCGATGGCTACCGTCAGGTCGAAGACCACCGTCAGGAAGAAGGTCAGAAACAGCACCGCCACATCGCTTTTGGGATTGCGCAGCAAGGCTTTGAAGGTGCGCCAGCCGCTCATGTTGTAAGAAACTACCACCAAGATGCCCGCCAGACAGCCCATCGGGATGTATTTGGCCAAGGGCATCAGGCAAATCAGGATCAAAAGCAGCACTACCGCATGGATGATGCCTGCCACCGGGGTCTTGCCCCCGTTGTTGATATTGGTCATGGTCCGGGCGATGGCGCCGGTGGCCGGAATGCCGCCGAAAAGCGGGGTCAGCATATTGGCTACCCCTTGGGCGATCAGTTCCGTGTTGGAGTTATGGCGGTCGCCGATGACCCCGTCGGCTACGGTAGCCGATAGCAGGCTTTCAATCGCGCCGAGGAGCGCAATCGTTACCGCCACCGGGAAAAGGTTCTTGACAGCCTCCCAGTCCAAGGCGGGCAGGGCAGCCTGCGGCAGCTGGGACGAAATCGAGAAACGGTCTCCGATGGTAGGGATGTTGCTTACCAAGCCGTATTCTTTCAGGAAATACACGCCGAGAGTGACAAGCACGATAGCCACTAACGAGCCAGGGACTTTTTTCAGGAACTTGACTTTGGGGCTGAGGGCGATGATGAGGATGCTGAGGATGCTCACCAAGGCATTCCCCCAGTTGACGGTATCGAAATGCTTGAAATACAGCAGCCATTTGCCAATAAAGTCTCCCGGCACTTTTTCGCCCTGGAAATCCAGTCCGAACACATCGGCAATCTGGGTCGTGAAAATCGTGACCGCGATTCCCGCCGTGAAACCCACGATGATGGGGTAGGGGATGAACTTGATGATGGTGCCGAGCTTGAACACGCCCAAGAGAATCAGCAGTACGCCGGCCATCAGGGTCGCCACCGTGAGGCCTTCGAAGCCGTATTGCTGGATAATGCCGTATATGATGACGATGAAAGCTCCGGTAGGCCCGCCGATTTGCACTTTGCTTCCGCCCAGGAGCGAGATGATGAATCCGGCCACGATGGCGGTGATGATGCCTTTTTCCGGGCTGACCCCGGAGGCGATGCCGAAGGCGATGGCCAAGGGGAGGGCGACGATGCCGACGATGACCCCGGCCATCAAGTCGGAAAGGAATGAATTGCGGTTGTAGCCTTTCAGGCAGGAGAACAGCTTGGGCTGGAAGTCGAGTCTTTTCATGGCGTGACCTGTCTTCTATACCTATATATAATATGTGAATGTTCGATAATGTTTCCTTCGGTTTTCGAGGGAAAAAGCGCGCAAAAGTATAAAATCTCGGGCAGACATGGCCGAAGTGTGCTCCAAAATGTGTACCTTTACCTATTGTTTCGCCGGATTGATTTCCTAAAGGGAGAAAATTATTGGATGCTGATGTTTTTTGTAGTCTGCTTAAAATGAATGATTTGGTTGGTTTTGCAAGGCAATGGCAAAAAAATATTGCAAAAAAGAGGCGAGAAAATTTGGTATTATAAAAATTCGTTGTATTTTTGCAGTCCTTTTTGCGACAGGCAGCGTGAGAACGCCAATATAGCTCAGTTGGTAGAGCAGCTGATTTGTAATCAGCCGGTCGTGGGTTCGAGTCCCTCTATTGGCTCAAGCAATCCACGGTAAAGCTGCCGGGAAGCAAAACGGAAATCTGGGAGGATTCCAGAGCGGTCAAATGGAACAGACTGTAAATCTGTCGGCTTAGCCTTCGAAGGTTCGAATCCTTCTCCTCCCACCAGAACGCGGAAGTAGCTCATTTGGTAGAGCGGTAGCCTTCCAAGCTACAGGCGGCGGGTTCGAGCCCCGTCTTCCGCTCCAAGTTCAAAGAAATGCCGACGTAGCTCAGGGGTAGAGCACTTCCTTGGTAAGGAAGAGGTCACGAGTTCAAATCTCGTTGTCGGCTCCAGGCGGGGGCAAAAGGTTTGCTTCACGCAAATTTGTTTATACACTTAAAACATTTTCAAATATGGCAAAAGAAACTTTTGTGCGTACCAAACCCCACGTAAACATTGGTACCATCGGTCACGTTGACCACGGCAAGACCACCTTGACCGCCGCTATCACAACCGTTCTCGCTAAGAAGGGTTTGTCCGAAGTAAAATCTTTCGATTCTATCGATAACGCTCCTGAAGAAAAAGAACGTGGTATTACCATCAATACCGCTCACGTTGAATACCAGACCGAATCCCGTCACTATGCTCACGTAGACTGCCCGGGTCACGCCGACTATGTTAAGAACATGGTTACCGGTGCTGCTCAGATGGATGGTGCTATCTTGGTAGTAGCTGCTACCGATGGTCCTATGCCCCAGACACGTGAACACATCCTGTTGGCTCGTCAGGTGGGTGTGCCCCGTATCGTTGTTTTCATGAACAAGGTTGACTTGGTGGACGACCCCGAGTTGCTCGACCTCGTTGAAATGGAAATTCGTGAACTGCTTTCGTTCTACGAATACGATGGCGACAATACGCCTATCATCCGCGGTTCCGCTCTGGGTGCCTTGAACGGCGAACCGAAGTGGGAAGAAAAGGTGATGGAATTGATGGCTGCTGTTGACGAATGGATTCCTCTGCCCAAGCGTGATGTAGATAAGGATTTCTTGATGCCTATCGAAGACGTGTTCTCGATTACCGGTCGTGGTACTGTTGCTACCGGTCGTATCGAATCCGGTGTTATCAACTCGGGCGATCCCGTTGAAATCATCGGTATGGGTGATGAAAAACTGAAATCCACGGTAACCGGTGTTGAAATGTTCCGCAAGATTCTGGAACGTGGTGAGGCTGGTGACAACGTAGGTTTGCTGTTGCGTGGTATTGAAAAAGATCAGATCCGTCGTGGTATGGTTATCGCCAAGCCCGGTTCTGTAACCCCGCACAAGCACTTCAAGGCTCAGGTTTATATCCTGAAGAAGGAAGAAGGTGGTCGTCACACGCCGTTCCACAACAACTACCGTCCTCAGTTCTACTTCCGTACAACTGACGTAACCGGTGAAATCATCCTGCCGCAGGGTGTAGAAATGGTTATGCCTGGCGATAACTTGACGATTGAAGTTAAGTTGTTGGCTCCTATCGCTATGAACCAGAACCTCCGCTTCGCTATCCGTGAAGGTGGTAGAACGGTTGGTGCCGGTCAGGTAACCGAAATTCTCGACTAATCTCAGTCTCGGACTGATAAATATGGGGATTTAATCCTCGCTATGAGCGGGTTTGTTCCTGAGGGGGTCGGTCAAGGACGAACCTTTTACAGGGGTGAACCCGCAAATAGTTTAGGGGCATAGTTTAATGGCAGAATAGCGGTCTCCAAAACCGTTGATGGGAGTTCGATTCTCTCTGCCCCTGCCAAGAACCTGCAAGTCGGTCAGCTTTTTGAACAAAGCGTGTCGCTTGCGGGATATTGTTATGTCAAATCCTTAACACGCCGGAACCGATGTCAAAGTTTGTCGATAGTATCAAAGCCAGCAAGGATGAATTGCTTCACAAGGTGACCTGGCCTACATATTCCGATCTCCAGAACAGTGCTGTGGTAGTTTTTGTAGCGGCTCTTTTGATTGCCGTTGTTGTGTTTGTCATGGACATGATTCTGGGGGTTCATCCCGACATGGCGTGGAAGGGCATTTTGGGTTATATCTACGACCTTTTGAGATAGAATGAATAGGCTCGCTGGAAGTCCGGGTTTCCGGGCATAGCTTCCAATGTCTGCCGGAAGGAAAGCGCGCCGAATCTATATTACTCCGGGTTTATCCCGCCCGTCATTTTCAGTTTCGCTGCTCCGGGTGAGCCGGTTTTCCGGCGGGGCAGTGAGAATTCAACAAAGAGCATGGCCGAACAAGTAAAGAATTGGTACGTTATCCGCGCTGTAAGCGGCGAGGAAAAGAAAGTGAAGGAATACTTGGAGAGTGAAATTTCCAGGTTGAACATCCGGGATTATATCCCTCAAGTACTTATTCCTACAGAAAAGGTTTACACTATCCGCAACGGGAAGAAAGTGAGCATCGAACGCTCCTATCTGCCCGGTTATGTGTTGATAGAGGCTCTTTTGGTTGGAGAAATCCAGCACGTCATCAAGAACGTTCCCGGGGTGTTGGGCTTTTTGGGGAACCAGGGCGATCCGGTGCCTTTGCGCCCGGCCGAGGTGCAGCGAATCCTCCACAAGGTGGATGAACTGGCCGATTCGCCTGAAAAACCGGTAGAACCCTTTATGGTGGGTGAGCCGGTGAAGGTAACCGATGGGCCGTTCAACAACTTCTCGGCGATTATTGAGGAAGTGAACGAGGAAAAGAAGAAACTGAAAGTGATGGTGAAGATCTTTGGGAGGAAGACACCTCTCGAATTGAACTTCTCCCAAGTTGAGAAAGAGTAGTACAGTTTCATTGTTTGTGTTTTTACATTTAATCAACTAAAAAAATGGCAAAACAAGTTAGTGCCTTAATCAAGTTGCAGATCAAAGGCGGTGCTGCCAATCCTTCGCCTCCTGTAGGTCCCGCGTTGGGTGCCAAAGGGGTCAACATCATGGAATTCTGCAAGCAGTTTAACGCGCGTACGCAGGATAAGCCGGGCCAAGTGCTTCCGGTCATCATCACCGTGTATGCCGATAAATCGTTTGAATTCGTAGTAAAGACTCCTCCTGTGGCTGTCCAGCTCAAGGATGCTTCGAAGGCTAAGAAAGGTTCGGCCGAACCGAACCGCCACAAAGTGGCCAGCGTAACCTGGGATCAGGTACGGACGATTGCCGAGAACAAGATGCCGGACTTGAACTGCTTCACGATTGCTTCCGCCATGAAGATGGTGGCTGGAACCGCTCGAAGCATGGGTATCGAAGTGAAAGGCGACCTTCCTGCTGAATTGAGTTAAGGTATTTCCGGCTTTGGAATGTGTTACGTGTTCCGAGGCTGGAAATTCGTTTAGAAGATTGTACAGGCCCGAGAGGGTCCACAGTCGAAAAATTGAATTTTTATAGACAACAACAATGGCAAAAATCTCTAAGAAAAGAAAAGAAGCCTTGGCCAAGGTCGATAAGGAAAAGTTCTATACCCTTGCCGAAGCTGCTGCTTTGGTGAAGGAAACGAGCTATACCAAGTTCGATGCTTCCGTTGATTTGGACGTGCGCTTGGGCGTGGATCCGCGTAAGGCCAACCAGATGGTTCGCGGCGTGGTGACATTGCCTCACGGCACCGGCAAGCAGGTTCGCGTGCTGGTACTCTGCACCCCCGACAAGGAAGAAGAAGCCAAAGCAGCCGGAGCCGATTACTACGGTTTGGATGAATACGTAGAAAAAATCAAAGGCGGTTGGACGGACATTGACGTTGTTATTACCATGCCGAGTGTGATGCCCAAAGTTGGGGCACTGGGTAAGGTGTTGGGTCCTCGTGGCTTGATGCCTAACCCCAAGACCGGAACCGTTACCATGGAAATTGGCAAGGCGGTCAAGGAAGTGAAGGCCGGTAAGATCGACTTCAAGGTTGACAAGCTGGGTATCGTCCACGCCAGCGTGGCGAAAGTTTCGTTCGATGCCGACAAGATTGCCGACAACGCGCGTGAACTGCTCCAGACTATCGTCAAACTGAAACCGTCGGCTGCCAAAGGTACTTACATCAACAGTATCTACATGACCAGCACCATGGGACCGGGTATCAAGATCGACCCTAAGTCCATCTAATCCGGTATTATTAACAATCAGGTAATTTTAACGAGGTATGAAGAAAGAAGAAAAAGCTGTGATCATCGACTCGCTCTGCGAGCAAATCAAGGCCAAGCCTCATATGTATGTGACGGACATCACCGGGATGAATGCCGCTGCTACGAGCAACTTGCGCCGGGCTTGCTTCAAGAACGGAGTGAAGTTGATCATGGTGAAGAATACCTTGCTTGAGAAAGCCTTGGAAAAGACAGGTGTCGATTACTCCGAACTGATGCCGACCTTGAAAGGGACGACCGCTATCATGCTTTCGGAAGTGAACAAGACGCCTGCCACGGTAATCAAAGAGTTCCGCAAGAGGAGCGAAATGCCCAAACTGAAAGGCGCATACGTTGAAGAGTCTTTCTACCTGGGCGATGAAAGCCTCGACGCTTTGGTTCAAATCAAATCCAAGTCCGAACTTATCGGCGAAATCGTTACTTTGCTCCAATCTCCGCTCCAGAATGTTCTGGGCGCTTTGGAATCGGCACCCAACACGGTGGCCGGCTTGGTAAAGACCCTCTCCGAAAGACCGGAACAAGCTTAATCTACCGCAAGGTGAAACGCAGGGAGGTGGAAGCCCTTCCATACAGAGGAAAACCTTTACGGGTTTTCCAAAATCAAACAAAACAAGTAGTAAACTTTTAAAAAGTTAAAACAATGGCAGATATTAAAGCTCTTGCTGAACAACTGGTTGGCCTGACTGTAAAAGAAGTAAAAGAATTGGCCGATGTATTGAAGAACGAATACGGCATCGAACCCGCTGCCGCCGCTGTAGCCGTTGCAGCTCCTGCTGCCGGTGGTGCCGCTGCTGGTGCTGCTGCTGAAGAAAAGACCCACTTCGACGTTATCCTGAAGTCCGCCGGTGCCAACAAGCTGGCTGTTGTGAAGTTGGTTAAGGAATTGGCCAGCCTCGGTCTGAAGGAAGCCAAGGAACTCGTTGACGCAGCTCCGAAGCCCGTTAAGGAAGGCATCAGCAAGGCCGAAGCCGAAGCTTTGAAGAAGAGCCTCGAAGAAGCCGGTGCTGAAGTTGAAATGAAATAATTTCCACCTTATTGGTTTCCAAACATGAGGGGAGGCGTATCGTCACCCCTCGTGTTTTTTGCGTATAAAAGCACCCCGGTTCAAAATCGTCTTATTTAAAATCATACTACTTTGTCAACAAAGGCTGTCAAAAAGATAAATTTTGCATCGACCAAACCGGCCGAGCACGTCGATTTCCTGGACATCCAACTCAAATCCTTCCAAGACTTCTTTCAGTTGGAGACCAATCCGGAAAATCGAGTGAATGAGGGTCTTTACAAGGTTTTTGCAGAGAATTTCCCAATCACTGACGCACGTAACAATTTCGTGCTCGAATTTCTTGATTATTTTATCGATCCTCCTCGTTACAGCATAGAGGAATGTTTGGACAGAGGGTTGACATACAGTGTTCCGCTCAAGGCGAAACTGAAATTGTTCTGCACCGACAGCGAGCACGAAGACTTCAAGGATATTATCCAGGAAGTCTATCTGGGTATGATTCCCTACATGACGCCCGGCGGTTCTTTCATTATCAATGGAGCCGAACGTGTTATCGTATCCCAGCTCCACCGCTCTCCTGGTGTTTTCTTCGGGACCAGCTACCATACCAACGGCCAGCAGTTGTACTCCGCCCGTATCATCCCGTTCAAGGGTTCGTGGATGGAGTTCACTACCGACATCAACAATGTGATGTACGCGTATATCGACCGTAAGAAGAAATTGCCTATCACCACGCTGCTGCGTGCGATAGGGTTTGAAACGGATAAGGATATCCTTGAAATTTTCGACCTTGCCAAGGAAGTGAAAGTGAGCAAGGCCGGATTGAAGAAATATATCGGTGCCCGTCTCGCTGCCCGTGTGGTTCGCACCTGGGTGGAAGACTTCGTGGACGAGGACACCGGAGAAGTGGTTTCGATTGAACGTACCGAAGTCCTTATTGATCGTGAGACGGAATTGGAAGAGCAGCATATCGACATGATTGTGGATGCCGGTATCAAGTCGATTCTGATTCACCGCGAGGACAACGAAAGCCACTTGGATTGTTCCATTATTTTCAATACTTTGCAAAAGGACGCGGCCAACAACGCCAAGGAGGCCGTGGAATTCATATACAGGCAGTTGCGTAATGCCGAACCGCCAGATGAAGAAACGGCCCGAGGCATTATCGAGAAACTGTTTTTCTCCGACAAGCGTTACGACTTGGGCGAGGTAGGGCGTTACCGTATCAACCGCAAGCTGGAGTTGAATATCCCGTTGGAAACCCGGGTTCTGACCAAGGAAGACATCATCTGCATCATCAAGCATTTGATCAAGTTGATCAATTCCCATGCCGAAGTGGATGATATCGACCACTTGAGTAACCGTCGTATCCGTACGGTCGGCGAGCAGCTTTACGCTCAGTTTGGGGTCGGCCTCAACCGTATGGCCCGCACGATTCGTGAAAGGATGAACGTGCGCGACAACGAGGTCTTCACGCCTACCGACCTGATCAATGCCAAGACGCTGAGTTCGGTCATCAATTCCTTCTTCGGGACCAACCAGTTGTCCCAGTTCATGGATCAGACCAACCCCTTGTCGGAAGTGACGCACAAGCGCCGTATCTCCGCTTTGGGTCCTGGAGGTCTGAGCCGCGAGCGTGCCGGCTTCGAAGTGCGAGACGTCCACTACACCCACTATGGCCGTCTGTGTACGATTGAGACCCCAGAAGGTCCTAATATCGGTCTGATTTCCTCGCTTTGCGTTTTTGCGATTATCGACAAGTTGGGCTTTATCGAAACGCCGTATTACCGTGTGGAAAACGGCAAGGTGCTGCTGGATGAGAAACCGGTGTACCTGACGGCTGAAAAAGAAGAAGACCAGATTATCGCCCAGGCATGTACGCCGCTGGATCCGGATGGAACCATCCATGACCAGAAAATCAAGGTGCGCCATTTGGCCGACTTCCCGATTGTGGATCGGGAACAGGTTACTTTGATGGACGTGGCGCCGAACCAGATTGCCTCTATCGCGGCTTCGTTGATTCCTTTCTTGGAACACGACGATGCCAACCGTGCGTTGATGGGTTCGAACATGATGCGTCAGGCTGTACCTTTGCTCAATCCGGAGGTGCCTATCGTAGGTACCGGCTTGGAACCCTATGTGGCTCACGATTCCCGTGTGCTGGTTAATGCCGAAGGCGATGGGGAAGTAACCTACGTGGATGCCAATACGATTGTGATTCGTTACGATATGGACGAAGTGGACCGGATGGTCAGCTTCGATGACGATCTCAAGACATACCATCTGACTAAGTTCCAGCGGACCAACCAGAGTTCCTGCATCAACTTGACGCCTATAGTCCGCAAGGGGGACAAAGTAAAGAAAGGGCAGGTTCTCTGTGAAGGTTATGCTACCAAGGATGGTTCATTGGCGTTGGGTCGCAACTTGATGGTAGCGTTCATGCCTTGGAAGGGATATAACTTCGAGGATGCTATCGTTATTTCGGAAGATGCTATCAAGAACGACCTTTTCACTTCCATCCATGTGGAAGAATACACGATGGATGTGCGCGAAACCAAGCGCGGAATGGAAGAGCTGACCGATGATATCCCCAATGTAAGCCAGGATGCTACCAAGGATTTGGACAGCAATGGTCTGATTCGTATCGGGGCTGAGGTGAAGGAAGGCGATATTCTGATTGGTAAGATCACACCTAAAGGCGAATCCGATCCTACTCCGGAAGAGAAACTGTTGCGTGCCATCTTCGGCGACAAGGCTGGCGATGTGAAGGATGCTTCGTTGAAAGTGCCGCCATCGGTAAGCGGGGTCGTTATCGGCAAGCGTCTGTTCAGCCGTGCCATGAAGGATCGCAAGGGCAAGAGCAAAGACAGGGACGTGATCAAGAAGTTCGAACAGGATTTCAACAAGGACAGTATGGATTTGAAGGCCAGATTGGTTGAAAAACTGATGGCGGTGCTGGGCAACAATCTTTCTGCGGGTGTTTATAGCAACCTCAAAGAAGAACTGGTGCCTAAGAAGGCTCGATTCTCGACCGAAATCCTGATGAATTTGGATTACCAGACCATCAATCCATCGGGTTGGACAGGTAATGAGGACGTCAACAATCTGGTTAAGCGCTTGTTGAACAACTATAATATCAAGTACCGCGAAATTTTGGGTCGATTCCAAAGAGACAAGTTCGTGGCTATGGTAGGGGATGAATTGCCCAATGGAATTGTTCAGATGGCCAAGATTACGATTGCCAAGAAGCGCAAGCTGAAAATCGGGGACAAGATGTCCGGCCGTCACGGGAACAAGGGTATCGTGGCCCGAATCGTACGTGCCGAGGATATGCCGTTCCTGGCAGACGGGACGCCGGTGGACATTGTTTTGAACCCTCTGGGTGTACCTTCTCGTATGAACTTGGGTCAGATTTATGAAACCGTGTTGGGTTGGGCCGGGAAGAAATTAGGATTGCAGTTTGCTACGCCTATCTTCGACGGGGCTACACCGGAGGAAATCGACCATTATACCGATATGGCCGGTTTGCCGCGTTACGGGCGTACTTATCTGTACGACGGGGAAACCGGTGAACGTTTCGACCAGCCGGCTACCGTGGGCTATATCTATATGATTAAGCTGCATCATATGATTGATGACAAGATGCACGCCCGTTCCATCGGTCCGTACTCCTTGATTACGCAGCAGCCTCTTGGCGGTAAAGCCCAGTTCGGGGGACAGCGTTTCGGGGAAATGGAAATCTGGGCGCTGGAAGCTTTCGGGGCTGCCAATATCCTGCAGGAAGTGCTTACGGTCAAGTCTGATGACGTGACCGGTCGTGCCAAAGCCTATGAAGCGATTGTGAAAGGGGAAAACATGCCTACGCCTTCGATTCCGGAATCGTTCAATGTATTGGTGAACGAGCTCCGAGGCTTAGGTTTGGAAATCACCTTCAGCAAATAGGCTGGAACCTATATGGGAATGCTTCTCTCTGCAAGAGGCATTCCCTATCTTGATTCACTGCAGAGACGATTTTTAATATACAATTTAGATTCAAAATATGGCGTCGAGAAAAGAAGGTCCGGTTACGCTGGACTTCAATAAAATCACCATCAGTTTGGCATCGCCCGAAACCATTCTGGAACGTTCCCATGGCGAAGTGACCAAACCGGAGACGATCAATTACCGTACATACAAGCCGGAAAGCGATGGCCTTTTCTGTGAGCGTATCTTCGGTCCGACCAAGGACTGGGAATGCCATTGCGGCAAATACAAAAGAATCCGTTACAAAGGAATCGTGTGCGACCGATGCGGGGTGGAAGTGACCGAGAAGAAGGTGCGCCGCGAACGGATGGGGCATATCCAGCTCGTCGTGCCTGTGGCTCATATCTGGTTTTTCCGTTCTTTGCCTAATAAAATCGGGGCTTTGCTGGGTATCCAGACTAAGAAGCTGGAATCGATTATCTACTATGAAAAATATGTGGTAATCCAACCCGGTATCAAAGCGCAGGACGGGATTGAAAGGCTTCAGTTCCTTTCTGATGAAGAATATTATGCCATCATAGACAGCCTGCCTGCGGACAACCAGCTTTTGGACGATGAGGATCCCAACAAGTTCATCGCCAAGATGGGGGGTGAGGCACTTTATGATTTGCTGAAAGCTATCGATTGGGATGCCTTGTCTTACGAATTGCGTGACAAGGCGGATCGTGAGACATCCCAGCAGCGCAAGCAGGAAGCTTTGAAGCGTCTGAACGTGGTGGAAGCTTTCCGCGATTCGCAGAAGAGGGTGGAAAACCGTCCGGAATGGATGATCATGAAGGTCATTCCGGTCATTCCGCCAGACTTGCGTCCTTTGGTGCCTCTGGACGGCGGCCGGTTCGCTACTTCCGACTTGAACGACTTGTACCGTCGGGTCATCATCCGCAACAACCGTCTCAAGAAATTGATTGAAATCAAGGCTCCGGACGTGATTATGCGCAATGAAAAGCGTATGTTGCAGGAAGCGGTCGATTCCTTGTTCGACAATTCCCGCAAGGCGCGTTCGGCCAAGAGCGATGGCGCCCGTATGCTGAAATCCTTGTCCGACAGCTTGAAAGGGAAGCAAGGACGTTTCCGTCAGAACCTGTTGGGTAAGCGTGTCGATTACTCCGGACGTTCGGTTATCGTGGTAGGCCCTGATTTGAAGATGAACGAGATGGGGCTTCCTAAGGATATGGCGGCGGAATTGTTCAAGCCGTTCATTATCCGCAAGATGCTGGAGCGTGGCATCGTCAAGACCGTGAAATCGGCCAAGAAGATTGTGGAACGTAAGGATCCCGTGGTATGGGACATCCTCGAAAACATATTGAAAGGGCATCCGGTGCTGATGAACCGTGCCCCGACCTTGCACCGTCTGGGTATCCAGGCATTCCAGCCGAAGCTGATCGAAGGTAAGGCGATGCGTCTGCACCCCTTGTGCTGTACCGCTTTCAACGCCGACTTCGATGGCGACCAGATGGCTGTCCATGTGCCGCTGGGCAATGCGGCCATTCTGGAAGCGCAGTTGCTGATGCTGGCTTCGCACAATATCTTGAACCCGGCCAACGGGGCTCCTATCACCGTTCCTTCGCAGGATATGGTTCTGGGTCTGTATTATCTGACCAAGGGCCGCAAGAGCGAGGGCGACATCAAGGTGAAGGGCGAAGGCACGGTTTTCTATTCTGCCGAAGAAGCCATCATCGCTTTCAACGAGCAGCAGGTGGATATGCACGCCTGGGTCAAGATCCGTCTGACCAAGGAAGACGGCACTCCGTATCTGCTGGAGACGACGGTGGGACGTATCTTGTTCAACCAGGTGGTTCCCAAGGAATATGGTTTCATCAATACCTTGTTGACCAAGAAGTCTTTGCGTGATATCATCGCCGATGTGTTGAAGAAGTGCGGCAATGCCAAGACGGTGAAGTTCCTGGATGATATCAAGAGCATGGGATACCGGACGGCTTACAAGGGCAGTCTTTCGTTCAACTTGGGCGATGTGATTATCCCTCAGGTGAAGGAAGAGCTGATTGCCAAAGCCAATTCGGATGTGGAAGAAGTGATGAACAACTACAACATGGGTTTCATCACCAACAACGAGCGTTACAACCAGATTATCGACATCTGGACACATACCAACAACAAGCTGACCAACGCGGTGATGACCCAGCTTTCGTCCGACCGCCAGGGCTTCAATCCTGTGTTCATGATGCTGGATTCCGGAGCGCGTGGTTCCAAGGAGCAGATTCGTCAGCTTTGCGGTATGCGTGGTCTTATGGCCAAGCCGCAGAAGTCCGGGGCCAGCGGGGGCGAAATCATCGAAAACCCGATTCTCTCGAACTTCAAGGAAGGTCTGTCGGTGTTGGAGTACTTCATCTCCACCCACGGTGCCCGTAAGGGTCTTGCCGATACCGCTTTGAAGACCGCTGATGCCGGGTACTTGACCCGTAGGTTGGTGGATGTGTCGCAGGATGTGATTATTTCCGAAGAAGACTGCCATACACAGCGTGGGCTGATTGCGACGGCATTGAAGAAGAACGATGAAGTGGTTGAATCCTTGTATGAAAGAATCCTGGGTAGGACCACGATCGATGACGTATATCATCCGCAAACCGGCAAGCTGATTGTGAAAGCGGGTGAGGAAATCACGGAAGAAATCGCGCAGGAAATCGAAGATTCGCCGATTGAAGAAGTGGAAATCCGTTCGGTGCTGACTTGCGAGTCCAAGCACGGTGTCTGCGCCAAGTGTTATGGCCGAAACTTGGCTACCAACAAGATGGTCCAGAAGGGCGAAGCGGTCGGTGTCATCGCGGCCCAGTCCATCGGGGAGCCGGGTACGCAGCTTACCTTGCGTACGTTCCACGTCGGCGGGGTTGCCGGAGGCAATACCGGTATCCAGTCGAACATTGTATCCAAATACGACGGTATCTTGGAAATCGACGAATTGCGTAGCGTGGCTTATGAGACCGCCGAGGGCAGCAAGCATGAAGTGGTAATCGGGCGTTCCGCAGAACTCCGTATCGTTGACCCGAATACCAAGTCTGTTCTGACGACTACGAATATTCCTTACGGGGCTTCGTTGTATGTAAATCCGGGTTCGGAAGTCAAGGCCGGTACGTTGATTGCCGATTGGGATCCGTACAATGCGGTGATTGTTTCGGAAGTGGCCGGTCAGGTTTCTTTCCAGAACTTGGTCGAAAACGTGACATACCGCGTGGAATCGGACGAGCAGACCGGTTACAAGGATCGCGTCATCATCGAATCCCGTCAGAAGTCGAAGAACCCTTCGATCAATATTGTTTCTCCGGATGGGGAAGTACTGAAGATTTACGATATTCCTGTAGGCGCTCACGTGCAGCTGGAAGATGCCGCTCAGATCAAGGCTGGAGACATCCTTGTGAAGATTCCGCGTTCGTTCGGCAAGTCGGGCGATATCACGGGAGGTCTTCCTCGTGTTACCGAGCTGTTCGAGGCCCGGAACCCGTCCGATCCGGCCATTGTGGCTGAAATCGATGGTATCGTAAGCTTTGGCAAGAAGCTGAAGCGCGGCCACCGCGAAGTCTTGATTACTTCGAAGATGGGCGATGTGAAGTCTTATCTGATTCCTACTTCCAAGCAGATTCTGGCGCAGGAAAACGACTATGTGAAAGCCGGTACACCTTTGTCGGAAGGCGCGGTTACGCCTGCGGACATTCTGGCTATCAAAGGTCCGATGAAGGTTCAGGAATACATCGTGAACGAGATTCAGGAAGTTTACCGCTTGCAAGGTGTGAAGATCAACGACAAGCACTTCGAGGTGATTGTGCGTCAGATGATGCGCAAGGTAGAAGTGATAGATCCGGGCGATACCAATTTCCTGGAAGGCGAAATGGTGAACAAGGTGGACTTTGTGGAAACCAACGACACGGTTTACGGTCAGAAGGTGGTTACCGATGCGGGCGATTCCGAAAACCTGAAAGCGGGTCAAATCGTGACAGCTCGTGCTTTGAGGGATGAAAATTCGGTATTGCGGCGCAAAGGGTTGAAGTTGGTGGAAGTCCGCGATGCTCGTCCGGCTACGGCTCGTCAGGTATTGCAAGGTATCACTCGTGCATCGTTGCAAGTGAAGAGCTTCCTCTCGGCTGCTTCGTTCCAGGAAACGACCAAGGTATTGACCGATGCGGCGGTAAGCGGCAAGGTGGATTATTTGGAAGGTTTGAAGGAAAATGTATTGGTAGGCCATTTGATTCCGGCTGGTACTGGTTTGAAAGAATACCAGAGCGATATTGTATATTCCAAGGAAGAGTATAGGGAATTGATGGAAGCTGCTGAAAAAGAATAGCGATATGGAAAAGAAAGAAAATAAGCTCCAATTGGAATTGCCGGCCGAAGTGGCGGAAGGCATTTATGCGAACCTGGCCTTGATAACCCATTCGCAGGCTGAGTTCATCGTGGATTTCATCCGGATGATGCCGGGAGTGGAAAAAGCGAGGGTAAAGTCGCGGATTGTGTTGACTCCGCAGCATGCGAAACGCCTGATGCGGGCTTTGGCGGACAATATCCATAAATACGAAAGCGTGTTCGGGACAATTGTGGAGCCGGAAGCCGGCAATACGATTGCTCCTTTCATGAACGTGCCCCCTGCTGAAGCATAAGGCCTGAAGGGAGTATCAAGAACCGGGTTTTTTCTCGATTGCCGGCGGTAGGAAAACGCATTGCAATGGGGAAAGGATCCGGTTCTTTTGTTTGATACGAATGTTTGGCTCAATGTAGCGGAAAAAAGCTTACCTTTGTTTGCCGACGAAGATAGAATTGCATTATCTTCGCACTTTATAAACAGTATTGTGTCTATGATGCATGTAGCGATAGCCGGGAATATTGGTTCCGGCAAGACCACTTTGACCGGGCTTCTTGCCAAGCATTACCGTTGGAAGCCCATGTATGAAGAAGTGGACGACAATCCGTATTTGAACAGTTTTTATGAAGATATGCGGCGGTGGTCGTTCAATTTGCAGATATATTTCTTGAACAACCGTTTCCGCCAGATTGTGGATATTCGCAAGAAGGGCAAGAATGTGATCCAGGACAGGACCATTTACGAGGATGCATACATCTTTGCACCCAACCTTCACGCAATGGGCTTGATGACGACGCGGGATTTCGAGAATTACTTTTCCCTTTTCGAGTTGATGAATTCTTTTATTCAGGCTCCGGATTTGTTAGTGTATCTTCGGGCAGAAGTGCCGACATTGGTTCGGCAAATCCAACTTAGAGGGAGAGAGTACGAAAGCGGCATCCGTTTGGATTATCTCAAGAGCCTGAATGATCGTTACGAGGATTGGATATCGCATTACGACCAAGGCAAATTGTTGGTTGTGGATGTGAACGAGTTGGATTTTCGGAACAAGCCTGAGGATTTGGGCACGGTTATCGAACAGGTGGACGCGCAGATCAACGGTTTGTTTTAATCGAGCCTGCTGCAAAATCCGAAAATGCCTGCTGTGCGGTTTCTTTGGAAGTTATTGCCGGGATGAGCGGATGTTTTGCGGAACTGTTTTGACAAGAGTTGAACACCGAAAAATTGAAAGAATATGAGTGTTGCAGATCATTTGAAGAAATTTTTGGCCGAACAGCCTCAGAAGGAAGCGGCTGTTCCTGGCTTGGGGGTGTTTTATGCAGGAGAAAAGGATGGGGCTTCATGTATTTTGTTCAAGGAGGTAAGTCCTACCGACAAGACGTTTCTGAATTATATTGCATTTGAAGATAATATCAGCGAGGAATCTGCTCGTGCAGAGATGGAGGAATGGGTTCATAAGATTCTGCATGCATTGAAATCTTCGGGCAATGTATATATGGACGGAGTGGGGGGCTTTTCAATCCTTGCCGACAGGGTGGAGTTTGTTCCGGCAATCGGAGGGGCAAGGCCTGTAGAAGCGGAATTCGGATTGGAAGATCCGATGATAGATATCAAGCTTTCGGCAAAGGATAAGGTTTCTGCAGAGCCTCAGGCCGTTCCTGAGGTAAGTAGTCCGGTCGTAGAGCAAGATACCCGTCCGGCTCAGCCTCAGCCTCAGCCGGTTTCACGCCCGGATCAGGAGACCCGGTTTCGTGCCCCTCGTACGGAGTGCCGTCAGGAGCGTGATTCCCGTTCGAACCAGAATGACCGCAGGCATAATAAGAACACTTTCCGATCAAATCCGAACGATAACCGTCAGCGTCCTGCCAACCCGCGTCCGGCAATGCCCAACAAGGAGATGGTTTTGGAAAACCGTCGAGGCGGGAACGGAGGACAAGGGAACCAGCGGGGCATATCGCGGAAAGGTTCGCAGTCCGAGGGCAAGAATATGTTTACCCAATGGTGGTTCTTGCTCTGTTGTTTGGTTGCGGTTTTGTTGATTGTGCTGTTTGCCATTCGTCCGGTGCGTGAAAGCCTGTTTGGTTCGACTCATCCGACAGAAATGGAGAGCTTGTTGCCAGTCAATGACAGCTTGATAGAAGAAAATGTGGACATGATGCTGGCAGAAGAGGTTGATATGGCCGCCTTGGCGGAAGAGTCAGTGGCTGCTGAAAACGAGCAAATCGCCAACGAAGTGATTGCTGGTCAAGTACAACGGGAGAAAGCCGAGGCAAAAGCCAAACAAGCCCAATCCAAACCCCAGGCACGTCCGGCAGCGAAGCCAGCGGTAAAGCCTGCCGCGAAACCGGCGGCAAAGCCCCAATCCCAGCAGGCGGGGGCTTTTGCACCTCAAGCACCTGTGAAAGGCAAGTTTTATATCATTGTGGGCAGCTTTGCAAACAAGACATACGCGCAGAACAAGTACAACGATTTGAAAAAGCAAGGACAAGCTCCTTCTGCCTTGTACGTGGCGGACAAGGATATATATTATATCAGTGTGAAGACCTGTGCCACCCGGTCAGAAGCTATTGATTCCAAGGCTTATTTCCGTGACCAGAAGAAGATGGATTGCTGGATTTTCGAGGCAAAATAAGTTGAATCATCGAAAAGGGGAATGCCGGAGTTCTTGTCGTTTGATTGTCCAAGGCAAGGACTTCGGTTTCCTTGTTTTCATAGAAAAGAATAGAGAGTTTTGGGAAAGAATAAGTTAGCTAAATTCGAAGAAAATCTTGGTTTTAAGAACCTTTTTCAGTTCCCGGCCACGATTCAGCCATGGGAAGCACCTTTGCGCGGGCATTGGAAGGAGGAATATTATGGGAATGCGAATCCTGTTGTCTTGGAGATGGGTTGTGGCAAGGGGGATTATACGGTAGGATTGGCTCGGCGGTATCCGGATAAGAATTTTGTGGGCTTGGATATCAAAGGTGCCCGTTTGTGGCGAGGATGCAAGACTGCCACGGAAGAGGCGATGCCGAATGTGGCTTTTGTCCGGACAAGAGCCGAGTTTGTGGAACGGGTTTTCGCGCCAGGGGAAATATCTGAGATTTGGATTACCTTTCCCGATCCGCAGCCGTCGAAGCCCAATAAGAGGTTATGCTCCCCGATGTTTCTGGACCGGTACCGGAAGTTGTTTCCGGAAGGGAAGGGCATCGTGCACCTGAAAACGGATGATACCGATTTGTATGAATATTGCCTGCATGAGGTGGTGGAACCGGCAGGGTATGAAATCTTGGCATCGACACCTGACTTGTATGCAGAGGAAACGGCACAGAGCGAAGCGGCAGCAGTGCAGACCTTTTATGAAAAGCGTTGGTTGGCAGAGGGAAGGAAGATAAAATATTTGGCATTCCGTTTAGCGTGAATGTCGAACCCTGGGATTGTTTCGGTCTGGAAAACGGTATCGAGAACGGGATGAAAAAGAGAATGAAGTTTGCGGTGGTCTTGTTGTTCCTGCTGTTGGGCTCTGTAGTGAACGCCCAGCTGCCGCAACAGACATTTCCCGGCAGTACGCCGGAAACGACCGGACAGATCGAGACACCACCTGCCGATTTTTCAAGTTCGACTTTAACGCCTGCCCAACGGCGAGACTCGATCCGCAGGGCGAAGCTGGCCGGTTTGGCTCGAAACAAAGGGGAAACGGAGTATTACTACGACCTCTATATGCAAAGCGGTCTGCCTCAGTTCGATACTATGGTTTTCGTCTTGGATGGATTTCAGAAATACGATCCGACTTACCAGCATGGCGATTTCCGGAACAGCCGCGGAAGCCTGGGGATGCCGGATCAGCTTATTGAATTCAACCCGCGTCAGACATCGGGTTTCAATCACAGGACAAATCCTTATACCTCTTGGTTCTATACGCAAGAAAACACGCCTTTTCTGCAAACGAAGACGCCCTATACGTATCTTTATTTTGTAAATAATTTCGGGCAGGACTTGAATTTTTTCCGGGCGATTCATAACCAGAATGTGGCCAGAGGATTGAATGTGGGAATCGATTTCCGGGTTTACGATGTGTACGGTCCCTATAACAATAGTCAGAGCAATCAGTATAATGTGGGCGTGACCGGGAATTATATCACCCGGGATTCCAAATACCGGATATTGTTCGGTTATATTCATAATGTGGCGGCTGTGGGGGAAAACGGGGGGATGAAGACGGATTCCGTGTTTACGGAAAACATGGAGACGAACCGCTTGCGGGTTCCTGTTTATATGAACAATGCGAAGAGCAGGTGGCGGGAGAACAAGTATTTTTTTAAGCAGTCTTATCATTTTTACGATAATCAAAAAGATACGATAGCGGAAAATAATAGGAGTTTTGGTTTCCTTACACATGCTTTTGAAATACAGGATTTTTATTTCTTTTATAGGGATCAGACTACGTTGGCAGACGGTTTGTATGACAATTTTTATCTGAATCCATCGGAAAGCCGAGACAAGAGCTGGATGATGAAGATGACCAACCGGGTGTTTTATAGTAGTGCCGATATGGAGAAGATTCCGTTCGGTTATGCTTTCAAGTTCGCGGCAGGTTTCAAGAACGAGTATATCCGATGGCACGACCAGATGTCTTTCCAGCAATGGATCCAGTGGTTCCCGTTTGCCCAGGTACAAATAGATTTCGCTGACAGGTTTGTATTTGATGCTTATTTGGATTTCGGCTTTGGCGGTTACAACCAGTTCGACTTCAGCGGGCGAGCTATGTTCAAGTATTTGTTCAAGAACGATGCCCAGCGGACTTTGTCGATGCGGGATGGGATCGCGGTTCAGCTGGGCGTGAACCGATTCGAGCCGGATTGGATTTACACTTATCATGCATCCAATCATTTCTATTGGAATAATGATTGGCAGAAGAATATGGAGGCTTACGCCCAGTTCAAATTCAATCTGAAAGGATGGTGGTTGAGAGGAAAAGCGGGATTGTTGCAGAATTATACCTTTTTGAAAAAGGACGGGCCGGTGCAGGCGGAAAAGGAGTTTTTCTTGGTCAACGTGGTGGGAGGCAAGTCTTTGCGGATCGGGAAATACATTGGAATGGATAATTTGCTGATGTTCGCCTATAGTTCCGCTCCGGAATACCTGCATGTGCCGTTATTTTCGATGCAGGAGAATGTATATGGGATTATTCCAATCAAGGATATTGCCGAAGTGCAAGTCGGGGTCGAGGTGATGTATAATACTCCTTATTATGCGGATGCCTATTCACCGGCTACGACTTCCTACTATTGGCAGGATGAGGTCAAGACGGGGAATTTCGTGATGTTGAACGTTTTCTTGAATTTCAAGGTGAAACGAGCCAATCTTTTTGTCAAGGGGGTGAATATAGCGCAAGGACTTTTCGGATACAATTATATTCAGACCCCCCATTATCCGTTATGGGATCGTTGCGTGCGTTTCGGGGTATCCTGGCGTTTCTTCGATTAGATTCTTTTACGGCAGGCTTGGAGTTTGGGAGCCTGCTTCGGATTCGATGGAATGATTTTCTTTTGGATTGTTGAAAAATCCCGTGAATATGCGGGGAAAGGCTTTGTAAAAACGGCCTCGATTGCCTATTTTTGTCAGTTTGCTATGGCATCAGTTCCAAGATGTCGCTATCGATGCGGGGTCAATTCCAGCAATCGGCTATGCTTTAGAATGTGAGAATGTAAAAAAATATAGATAATGAGTGAAGTAGAAAAACAAGAACCGGGAACAGGCGCCTATACCGCGCAAAACATCCAGGTATTGGAAGGATTGGAGGCTGTGCGCAAACGGCCTGCGATGTATATCGGCGACGTGAATATGCGGGGTTTGCACCACCTGGTCTATGAAGTGGTGGACAACTCCATAGACGAAGCCTTGGCCGGTTACTGTACCCATGTGGAGGTGACTATATTCGAGGATAATTCGATTTCGGTCCGGGATAACGGTCGTGGGATTCCTACCGATATGCACCCGAAGGAAAAGCGTAGCGCGTTGGAAGTGGTGATGACGGTGCTGCATGCCGGGGGTAAATTCGATAAAGGAACCTACAAGGTTTCCGGAGGTCTGCACGGGGTCGGCGTTTCCTGCGTGAATGCGCTTTCTACGCATATGCAGGTGGATGTATTCCGTGAAGGCAAGCATTTTGTGCAGGAATACGAGAAAGGCAAGCCTTTGTATGCGGTCAAGATGGTCGGTGAATCGGATGACCGGGGTACTTTGGTGACTTTCAAGCCCGATCCGGAGATTTTTTCGGTGACCGAATACGATTATGATATCCTTTCAGCCCGTTTGCGGGAACTGGCATTCCTGAACAAGGGTTTACGGCTGAGCCTGACAGACCGCCGGGTTCAAAATGAAGACGGAACCTATAAGAACGACAGTTATTATTCCGCCAACGGACTCAAGGACTTCCTGGCTTATCTGGATTCCAGCCGCAATGTCCTGATGCAGGAGCCTATCTATATCGAAGGCGAGAAAAATGGCGTGCCGGTGGAATTGGCCATGGAGTATAATGATGGCTTCTCTGAAAACCTTCATTCGTATGTCAATAACATCAATACGATAGAAGGTGGTACCCATTTGACCGGTTTCCGTTTGGGTTTGACCAAGACACTGGGGGATTATGCCCGGAAATCGGGCATGCTCGACAAGCTTGACAAGCAGAAGATCGAGATCAAGGGGGACGATTTCCGCGAAGGTTTGACCGCCGTCATTTCGGTCAAAGTGTCCGAGCCGCAGTTTGAAGGCCAGACCAAGACCAAATTGGGCAACAGCGAGGTTTCGGCTGTAGTGTCCCAATTGGTGAGCGAGAAGCTGGCATATTTCTTGGAAGAGCATCCCAAGGAAGCCAAGATGATTGTGGACAAGGTGATTCTGGCTGCCCAGGCTCGTCATGCCGCCCGCAAGGCGAGGGAGTTGGTTCAGCGCAAAAGTGTTTTCTCCGGCAATAGCCTGCCGGGCAAGCTGGCCGACTGCTCCGAGCGGAATCCGGAGCTTTGCGAGTTGTTTTTAGTCGAAGGGGATTCGGCCGGTGGAACCGCCAAGCAGGGACGCGACCGCAAGACTCAGGCTATCCTGCCTTTGCGAGGCAAGATTCTGAATGTGGAGAAAGCCATGCAGCACAAGGTCTTTGAAAGCGAGGAAATCAAGAATATCTATACGGCTTTGGGCGTCAGCCTCGGCACGGAAGAAGACAGCAAGGCTTTGAATATGGAAAAGCTCCGTTACCATAAGGTAATCATCATGACCGATGCCGATGTGGACGGAAGTCATATTACCACGCTGATTCTTACGTTCTTTTTCCGCCACATGCGCGAGATGATAGAGCAGGGTTACGTCTATATAGCCACTCCTCCGTTGTTCTTGGTCAAGAGGGGCAAGGAGGAACGCTACTGTTGGACGGACGAAGAGCGTACTGCCTTGATTAACGAGTTGAGCGAAGGGGGCAAGGCCAAGGTGACGGTGCAACGTTACAAAGGTCTTGGTGAAATGAACGAGATACAGTTGTGGAGTACCACAATGGATCCGGCGCATCGCACCTTGCGTCAGGTGACGATAGAAAACGCCACCGAAGCCGATAGGGTTTTCTCGATGCTGATGGGGGATGAAGTGGAACCTCGTCGGGAGTTTATCGAGCAGAATGCCAAGTATGCCAATATCGATGCCTAATCCTTAATCCAGAGAGAAATGACAGGAAACAGGAACAAGACCCGGGTGCTGATTTTAGGATCGGGAGGCCGGGAAAGCGCTTTGGCGCAGAAGATTTCCCAAAGTGCGCATTTGGACAAGCTTTTTGTGGCACCGGGCAATGCCGGGACTCTGCAATGGGCGGAGAATGCGGAACTGGATCCGATTAATTTTGCCCAAGTCAAGGATTTCATCATCGAGAACGATATCGATATGCTGGTAGTCGGGCCGGAAGATCCCCTAGTGCGGGGAATCCATGATTATTTCCAGGCCGATGCCAATTTCCGGGACTTGGCGATAATCGGTCCTTGGAAGGCGGGTGCCCGTTTGGAGGGCAGCAAGCAGTTTGCCAAGGAATTCATGCAAAGGGCGGGCATTCCGACGGCGGCTTATGCTTCGTTCGATGCCTCTCAGTTGGATGAGGCCAAGGCTTTCCTGAACAAGATGCAACCGCCTTACGTGCTCAAGGCCGATGGGCTGGCTGCCGGGAAAGGGGTTCTGATTGAGCCTGACAAGGCAGCGGCCGAAGCGGCTTTGGAAGAAATGCTGGTAGGGCACAAGTTCGGGAATGCTTCGGACAAGGTGGTGATAGAGCAGTTTCTGCAAGGTGTGGAACTGTCGGTGTTCGTGCTGATTGATGGCGAGCATTATATGATTCTGCCTGAAGCCAAGGATTATAAGAAGGTGGGCGAAGGCGACACAGGCTTGAATACCGGCGGCATGGGGTCGGTCTCTCCGGTTCCTTTTGCCGGCAAGGACTTCATGGCCAAAGTGGAAGAACGTATCGTGAAGCCGACGGTTGCCCAGTTGCGCAAGGAGCATATCCCGTATTCGGGTTTCCTGTTCATCGGCCTGATGAATGTGGATGGCGACCCGTATGTGATTGAATACAATGTCCGTATGGGAGATCCTGAAACCGAGTCGGTGATGCCGAGGATAGATTCGGATATGGTGGATTTGCTTTGGGCAGTTCATGACCGTAGGCTGGACAAGATGGAATTGAAAGTGAAGGCCGAAGCGGCTGCCTGCGTGATGCTGGTTTCGGGAGGCTATCCTGAATCCTATGGGAAGGGCTATCCGATTGAAGGTTTGGGAGATACGGACAAAGATACGCTGCTGTTCCATGCGGGCACGAAAGCCGATACGGAAGGCCGTGTGCTAAGTTCCGGCGGCCGTGTCCTGGCGGTCACCACCTTGGCGCCTACTTTGGCTCAAGCTTTGGAAAAGACCTACAAGGAAGTGGAAAAGATACATTTCGACAAGATGTATTACCGCAAAGACATAGGCAAGGACGTATGCAGATAGATTACAAGGAAACAGTCCTGGACAATGGTCTCCGGGTTCTGGTCCACAAGGATGATACCACTTCGATGGTGGCTTTCAACCTGATTTACGATGTGGGTTCCAAGGACGAGAATCCGGAGAAGACCGGGTTCGCCCATCTTTTCGAACACTTGATGTTCAGCGGATCCAAGCATGTGAAGGATTTCGATATGGAACTGGACCGGGTGGGCGGATCGAACAATGCATTCACCAATAACGATTTCACTAATTATTATATCCTGATTCCCAAGGATTCCCTGGAAGTGGCGTTCCGCATAGAGAGCGATCGCATGTCGGATTTGACAATCAATCAGAAGAAACTGGATATCCAGAAAGGGGTTGTCATAGAGGAGTTCAAGGAAAGATGCCTCAATCAGCCCTATGGGGATTCCGATTTGCTGGTCCGCCCGTTGAGCTACAAGGTGCATCCTTATGCTTGGTCCACGATAGGCAAGAGCGTGGAACAGATCGAATCGGTTTCGCTCAAGGATGTCAGGGAGTTCTATGCCACTTATTATAAGCCGGACAATGCGATTCTGACGGTGGCCGGGCCGGTGGAAGCCGAGGAAATCTTCGAGATGAGCCGGAAGTGGTTCGGGCATATCCCAAGAGGGAACCGGCCTCCGAGGCGCTTGCCGGTGGAACCGCAGCAAAAGGAAGCCCGGAGGGAATCGGTGACGAGGGATGTGCCAGCCAATGCGTTGTACAAGACATACCATATGGGCGAGCGGCTGAGCGATGATTTCTATGTATTCGATTTGGTATCGGATATACTCTCCAACGGGGAGTCTTCCCGTTTCTATACCCGTCTGGTCAAGGAAAAGAAGCTGTTCAATAGTGTGAATGCTTATGTGTCAGGAGACATAGAAGCGGGATTGTTCCTTGTGTCGGGATTTTTGGAAGAAGGGGTGGCGTTCGAAACGGCGGAGAAGGCGGTGGATGAGGAAATAGCGCGCCTTGTGCAGGAGGATATTCCCGAAATGGAATTGCAGAAGGTCAAGAACAAGGTGGAAGCCGCATTGCTTTATTCCAATATGAAAGCGATGGACAAGGCAATGAACCTGGGCTATTTCGCTTTGATGGGAGATGCTTCTGTGCTGAACCGGGAGGATGCGAAATACCGCGCGATCCAAGCCGGGGACATGCAGGAGGCGGTGGCCCGCTGCCTGCGGCAGGAGAATAGCAATACCTTGTATTACAAGGCCTCCGGAAATGCCGGGCCGGCCTGTATCATGGAGGAGGAAGAATGAGATTCGATTACGATAAACTGAGGCCTCGGACAAGGCGCTTGGCCAACGGGATTCCTCTATACACGTTCCCGGATTCGCATATAGACTTGGTCCGTTTGGAATTCATTTTCGAGGCAGGGAGCTACTACCAGCAGAAAATCATGCAGGCAGGAGCGTCCTGTTACCTGTTGGGGACGGGCACAGAACACTATACGGCTCAGGCTTTATCCGAGAAAATCGATTATTTCGGGGCTTATGTAGAGCGCTATCCGGACCGGGACCAGGCTTCGATTGTCTTTTCGTGCATGAGCCGTTATTTCGACCGGATTCTGCCGCTTTGCGAAGAAGTGGTACGGCATTCGGTCTATCTGGAAGAAGAACTGGATACTTATCTGCGCAAGGAACATCGTCGTTTCCTGGTCAATGCACGGAAAGTTTCGGAGGTTTCCCGCCGGGCTTTCTATTCCACGATGTTCGGGCCGGAACATCCGTACGGGGTCGTGGTCCAGGAAGAGGATTTCAAAAAACTGGAAGCTGCCGATTTACGGAAATTCTACAAGAAGCAGTATGTGGCCGAGAATTGCAGCATTGTCTTGGCCGGGAATTTCACCGAAGCCCATTGCAAGGCCTTGGATGATGCTTTTGGAGGCAAGGATTGGAGCGGGGAGCGGGCGGACAAGGAACATGGTCCGCAGACGCCCTCCTTTTCGGCCGGCCGGCGGGTGGATGTGCCGATGGAAGGTTCTTTGCAGGCTTCTGTCCGTATCGGGATGCCGGTCTGCGACCTCAAGAGCGAGGATTTTCCGGTATTCAAGGTGGTGGATTATGTGTTGGGCGGTTATTTCGGCTCCCGTCTGATGCGCAATATCCGGGAGGAGAAAGGTTATACGTACGGGATTTCGTCCTATGTGATACCTTTGCGGTTCCAGCCCGTCTGGATGATCAGTTCCGAAGTCAAGGCCGACAGCACGGAATTAGTGATTGCCGAGATAGGAAAAGAAATAGACAAACTCAGACGCAAGGAGATATCGGAAGACGAGCTGGATTTGGTCCGCCATGCGTATATGGGGGATTTCATGCGGGAATTGGACGGGACTTTCGAATTGGCCGAGCGGATGAAGTTCTTTACTTTGATTGGCCAAGGGCCTGAATTCTACGAGCGGAACGAGGATGTGCTGTTCTCGATCACGCCGGAGCAGATAAGGGACGCGGCAAGGCGGTTTTTGGATAGGGCTGAGTTCTGTACGGTGACTGCCGGAGCAAGCAGCGGCGTGTGATAACGGGTTCTGACACGCCGCCAACCGGTAGGGAATGGTGGTGCCGGGATTGAATGTTATGGATTTCAAATGTATAAGAATAGATGATGGAAAATAAACGGAAATGGTGGTGGCAGATGGGAATGTTGCCTGTTCTGCTTTTTTTCTTGATAGGAAGCGGATGGGCGCAGCAATCTCCTTCGCAGCAAGGAAAGGCGCAGGAGAAGAAACCTGTCGTCTTGCCGGAGACACCGGGGATATTAAAAGGGATAGGTTTCTCGGACGATGTGGATACTTTGCTGATGTACCAAGCCTTATACCGGAGTTCGAATCCTGACAAGGGGTATCGGATTCTGATTTTCTCGCAAAGCGGGAATTACTCTAAGAACGCGGCCATGGAGGCATTGGAGAACTTCCAGCTGCTTTATCCGGACGAAAAAGTTTACTTGGTGTTCGAGGAGCCCTATTTCAAGGTGAAAGTGGGAAATTTCACAAGCCGGATTGAAGCCTCGTTGTATTTGAAAAGTATCAAAGCGGACTATCCTTATGCCTTTGTGATAAAGGATGTGCTGGATATGAAAGAATATCTGAGCGAGGAAAACCTGGAATGAGGAAGATGTTGGCCAACCGGGATTCGAACCCAGAATAACAGAACCAAAATCTGTTGTGTTACCGTTACACCATTGGCCAATCGGAACAGGGCGCAAAAGTACCACGCTTTATTTAAAAATGCAAGTCCGTATTTGAAAAAATAAGAAAACCGGATCGGGTTTTGGCTGGATGAACGTTGAGGAAAAGAGAAAATAATGTATATGAAGACGAACATTCATTTTGATTGGAAGAAAATAGGGCCTCATGTCGTGGCCATTGTGCTATTCTTTTTATGGAGTTTCCTTTATTTTGCTCCGGTGGTGTTAGGAGAGAAGGATATGGGGCAGGGTGATGTGCATAGCTGGTTCGGAGCCCAGCAAGAATCCAGGTTGTGTTATGAGCAGACCGGTGAAAGGACGGATTGGAGCAATGTGGCTTTTGGAGGGATGCCGACAGTGGGTTCGGAAGGAACCAATATCTACAATAAAGTCTTTCCTCGTGTGATGATGGGAGGGTTGCCTGTCTTGAATGCGGGAATCCTGTTCTTTTACATGATTGGGGTTTATATCCTGCTTTGCGTGTTAGGGTGTTCGTCCTGGCTTTCGTTCATTGGCGCGATAGCTTATGCATTTGCTACTTATAATGTGGTAATTATCGATGCCGGCCATGTCAACAAATGTTGGGCGATGGCCACGATGGCTCCCATTTTGGCTGGTGTGATACTCTGTTTCAAAGGAAAATATCTCTGGGGCGCTTTGCTGACTTTGGTGTTCACAGGGATGCATATCATGTATTCCCATCAGCAAATCACTTATTATCTGTTGATAATGTTGGTGGTGCTGGCAATTGCCTATGGGATCGATGCCTACAGGCAGAAGCAGATGAAGACGTTTTGGAAAGGAGGCGTGCTTGCCTTGGGTATGGCCATCATTTCCTTGCTTCCTTCTTTGGGCGGATGGTTGGTGACCTATGATTACAGCAAGGATACGATGCGCGGCGGCGCGGTCCTCAAGCAGAATCCGCAGGGCGAGAACGAAGGGACCGGGCTGGAGAGGGATTACGCTTTCCAGTGGAGTTATGGGAAAATGGAAAGCATGACCCTGCTGATTCCTCAGTTCTATGGCGGGAGCAGCCACTATACGATGCCGGACGATTCGGAAACCAACCAGCTGCTGCGTCAGTCCGGCCAGCAGGCCTCGATGCTTCCGATGTACTGGGGCGACCAGCCTTTCACGTCCGGGCCGGTTTATGTGGGGGCGATTATCTGCCTGCTGTTCGTCCTCGGGCTTTTTGTGGTGAAAGGCCCTTTGAAATGGTGGCTTTTGGTGGTAACCGTCATTTCCTTGGTTTTATCCTGGGGGCGGCATCTGGCTTGGCTCAACGATTTCCTTTTCGATTACTTGCCTTTGTACAATCGTTTCCGGACGCCATCGATGGCATTGATTATTGCCGAACTTTCGATGACGGTGTTGGCGGTATTGGCCTTGAAGACCTTGTTTTCGACACCCCGGCAGGAAGTGTTGCGTTATAAGAAAAACATGTTGGCTTCCGTGGGCATTGCCGGCGGTCTCTGCTTGATTTTCGCTTTGTTCGGCAAGTCCATGTTCAGTTTCGAGGCGGCGAGCGATGCCCAGTATCCGCAAATCCTGCAAGATACTTTGCGGGCTGACCGGGCAAGCCTGCTGGCATCGAGCGCGTGGCGTTCCTTGGCCTTTGTCTTGCTGGCTGCGGCTGCGCTTTGGCTGTATATGAAGAATAAGCTCAAGTCGATGGCTGCGATTACTGTCCTTGCTGTCTTGGTAGTGGCGGATATGTGGTATATAGACCGCAAGTATGTAGGCGAACAGAGTTTTTCTCCCAAGCGTGCCGTGCGTGCCGTGATACCGGATGCCATTGACAGGGCGATTCTGGAGGATCCGGAATTGAAGGCGAACCCAGATCCGGATTATCGGGTATTCAATCTTACTACCAGCACGTTCAATGATGCGAAGACTTCCAATTTCCATAAGTCGATAGGGGGATACAGCCCGATGAAGTTGCGTCGTTATCAAGATATTATCGATTATCATCTGAGCGGGCTGAACGGAATTACGATGAATGTGTTGAATATGCTCAATACTCGCTATTTCATTGTGCCGGGTTCGCAGGGACAGCCGATGGTGCAGAAGAACCCGGATGCCTTGGGACACGCCTGGTTCGTGGACAGCGTGCGTTGGGTCGATTCCCCGGATGAGGAAATAGTGGCTTTGTACGATTTCGATCCGGCTCGGACGGCTGTTATCGACACGGTTTGGCGGGATAAAGCGGGATTAGAGGCTGCGGTTTATCCGGAAGATTCGGCTTCTTGGGTCCGTTTGACTTATTATCAGCCGAATCATTTGAAATACGAGTATGCTTCCTCGATAGAGCGGCCTTTGGTGTTTGCAGAGGTTTACCATAGGACTTGGAGGGCGTTCGTAGATGGGGAGGAAGTGCCTTTGTATCAGGTGAATTATATTTTGAGAGGCTTGACGGCTCCGGCCGGAAAACATGTGGTGGAACTCAAATGCCGTAACAAGATCAAGGCAGCCAGCGGCTGGATGACGAATACGGGTTCGATAATCAATGGCTTGTTGATTTTAGCTTTGATAGCCCTGTTGATTTGGAAGCCTCAATCAAGAAAGACGGTCGAGACCAAAATTGAGGCAGGACAGGCTGCCGCAGGCAAGGAGTAAATTAATGCCCTGCATGGGGATAATAGATTGGACAGTGGAATTGAAATATTCGATAATCATTCCGGTCTACAACAGGCCGGACGAGATGGCGGAGATGCTGGAAAGCCTCGATGCCCAGACGGAAAGGAATTTTGAGGTTGTCGTGGTGGAGGATGGGTCTTCCAAGCCTTGCAAGGACGAGGTGGACCGCTATGCCGGGAAGTTGGAAATCCAGTATGTCATCAAGCCGAACACGGGGCGGAGCGATACTCGGAATGTGGGAATGCAGAAGGCCAAGGGGAATTATTTCCTTTTCTTTGATTCGGATTGCATTCTGCCGCCGGAATATATGCAGACCCTGAATCGTTGCCTGAGGGAAAATTACGTGGATTGTTTCGGGGGACCGGACCGGGCATTGGCTTCGTTCTCGCCGGTGCAGAAGGCGGTGAATTTCGCGATGACTTCGTTTCTGACAACGGGCGGAATCCGGGGAAGCGGCAAGGTCTGCATGGAGAAATTCAACCCGCGCTCGTTCAATATGGGCTTTTCCCGGCAGGTTTACGAGAAAGTGGGCGGTTTTGCGGACATGTTCGGGGAGGATATCGACTTGAGCATCCGGATCCGGGAGGCGGGTTTCAGCATCGCTTTGTTCCAGGAAGCTTCGGTCTATCATAAACGCCGGGTGAATCTGAAGAAGTTTTTCCGGCAGGTCTATAATTTCGGCCAGGCAAGGATTTTCCTGTTCAAGTTGCATCCGGGTTCGTTGAAGCTGGTGCATGCTTTGCCGGCTTGTTTCGTATTAGGGGAACTTGCCATTATCCTGTTGGCGGTTTTGCATTCGCCTTACTGGCTGTTGCTGCTTGCTTTGTATGCGCTGATGCTTTTCTTTGCTTCCTTGATCAAGAACAAGTCGTTGAAGATTGCAGCTTTGTCGATTCTGACGGGTTTTGTGCAGCTCAATGGCTATGGTTGCGGTTTTCTGAAGGCGTTTTGGACGAAGGTGGTGTTGGGGAGGAAGCTGGAGACAGGGGAGAAGCTGAAGAAGGCGTATAACAAATAAACCTCTCCCTCGGAGAAGGGCTCGAAATCCCACTCTCCCTCGGAGAAGGGCTCAAAATCCCATGAAAAAAGGGGAAAAGCGGGAAGCTGCCGCTAAAAGCAAGAACTCGCTTGGCTGCGCCTGCGCTCAGACATGCTTGCTTTTTTGACGCGGCAGCTTTCCGCTTTTCTTTTTCCCTTTTTTCACGAGGATTTTTCGCTCCTTCTCCTCGGTCGAGCGGAGGGTATCCAACGGCGAGCCGGGCAAAATCCGCTAAAAGCAAGAACTCGCTTGGCTGCGCCTGCGCTCAGACATGCTTGCTTTTTTGACGCGGCAGCTTTCCGCTTTTCTTTTTCCCTTTTTTCACGAGGATTTTTCGCTCCTTCTCCTCGGTCGAGCGGAGGGTCTGGTAACGTTGTGCCTTTGCTCGGATGGTAGGTTCCTTTATTTGCTAGCAGGGAGGAGGACGGTCTTGATGGCTTCCACTAAAGTTTCTTTCGGCATTGCGCCGCGAGCCATTTGGGGCTGGCCGTCAACAGGGACGAAGAGCAGGGTCGGGATGGACTGGATGCCAAAGGCGGTGGCCAGTTCCCGTTCTTCCTCGGTATTGATTTTGTAGATGTAGATTTGGCCTTCGTATTCGGCCGCCAATTCTTCCAGGATAGGAGCAATCATCTTGCAAGGCCCGCACCAGGATGCGTAGAAGTCGATGATGCAAGGTTTGTCGCCTTCGTATTTCCAAGTGCCGGGACTGGTTTCGTAATTATAGACTTTCTGCAAGAATTCGGCTTTGGTCAGATGGATGGTCTTTTCCTGTTTCTGGCCGTTTTGCTCGGTTCTGGCTTGGTCGGAAGCAGGGCCGGCTTGGCTGTTGGAGCCTCCGCAGGCAGTGATAAGCAGGGCGGCGAATGCGATGCTCAGTAGTTTTTTCATATTGCAATGTTTTTTTCGTTTGCAGGATGTCGGCCGGGGACGTTTTGCTATGTGCCAAGCCGGTGTCTCTTTGACGTTTGCGGCCTAAGCGGGAGCATGTCCGGTTCGGGCGTTTGCCGGGGGGCGGTGTTCAGTGAAATTGTTCGGGGCGGCTGGCCATCTGCGGCTATCGGTTCAATTCAATTAAAACTTTTCCTTTGGCATTGCTCAAGATGGCTTTGCGGTCGGAAAATTTCTTGAACGACACTACTTCCTGAAGCGCTTGGATCAGGGCATCTTCGATGGCCATGTCCGGGCACATCATCAAGGTACGGATACCTTGTCCTATATGAAGTTGCAAAGGTTTTTTGGGGTCGAAGTCCAAGGGGGCGGAATAGTTGTTGCAGCCGAGTTTCCCATGTACGTTCTTTTTCGCGGAATTGAAAAACAGGAAAACACCTTTGCTCTCGTCGACCAGGCTGTCGTTGACTTTGGTGACCTTCCATTTGCCATCTAAAGGCATCATTTTGACCAATCCGAGCAGGATTTTCCCATTGGCATCCATGAGGTTCAGAACCGGATGCGCCAAGGTGTCGTTGCTCAGGATGGCGAACTGGCGGGTTTGCCGGAGACAGTCCAATATTTCGTTTTCGGTCTGGATTTCCGGGCAACTCATGCGCGTGGAGGCGGTCGGGCCGAATTCCAGTGTTTTTTTCCGGGCTTTGAATGTGAATTTGCCGTGGATATAGTTGCAGGCGGCAAAACCGTTCATTTTCTTGGAAAGGCAATCGAAGTTGATGAAGCAAAGATTATCTTGTGCCGCTATGTTTTGTCCCTTTACTTGGCATATTTGCCAGCAGCCGTTTACCGATTTTGTGATGACAGCTTTCTTTTTTCCGGCTTGCAGCGGGGAGGTCAGGCTGAGTAAAAAAATGGACAACAGGGTAATTATCGGGAAAACACAGCGAGTCTGCATGGTCTGTTTCATGAGTTTTACCCTTTTGGGCGTTTATGACGGCAGTTCCCGTATCGGCTTTGTGCTATCGGGGTGCGCGTTTATTGTACAAAAATACACCAAAATGGAATATATGGAAAAAATCAGGTGAAATTGCGGAAAAAATTGTATCTTCGTATTTCATTTAAAACTCTAAACGATATGAAAAAGTACATTTGCGCCATTTGCCAATACATTTACGATCCAGCCAAGGGCGATCCGGAAGGCGGCATCGCTCCCGGTACCGCTTTCGAGGACATTCCTGATACCTGGGTTTGCCCGGTTTGCGGGGTAGGCAAGGAAGATTTCGAACCTTATAACGAATAAGGTTCGGAAATACATAGGAAAACAGTCATTGAACCGGCTTTCTGTCGAAATGTTGCTGCACCGTTCCTGGGGGCGATGTTGAAGATGGAAGGCCGGTTCGCCTATAAGGACGTCTGTTTGCCGAACTCGCTTTTTTTACCATACGCTCTTTTGCCCCATGCGTTCTCTATTGTTGTCAAATCAAAACAAATGAAAACAGATATTGAAATCGCGCGGGAGACCCCGCTCAAAAAGATTGAAGAAATTGCTCAGATGGTCGGCATCGACCCTGAACATATTTTCCACTACGGGCATCATATTGCCAAGGTGGATCTCTCCCAAATTGATGAAGAGAAAATCAAGAAACACCATTTGATTCTGGTGACTGCTATCACTCCCAACAAGGCCGGTATCGGTAAGACCACGGTGTCGATTGGCTTGGCTTTGGGTATGAATAAGATTGGCAAGAAAGCCATTGTGGCCTTGCGCGAGCCTTCGTTGGGTCCCTGCTTCGGTATGAAAGGCGGGGCGGCTGGTGGTGGTTATGCGCAGGTTCTTCCGATGGAAAACATCAACCTCCATTTTACCGGAGACTTCCATGCGATTACTTCGGCCCACAATATGATTACGGCTTTGTTGGACAATTATATCTATCAGAACCGCAACAGTTGCACGGGCTTGCGTGAAGTGAAATGGAAGCGGGTGCTGGATGTGAACGACCGTGGCCTTCGCCATATCATTACCGGTCTGGGGGCATCTACCGATGGGATTCCGGCTCAGACGGGCTTCGATATCACGGCTGCTTCCGAATTGATGGCTATTTTGTGTTTGAGCCGGGATTTGGATGATTTGCGGAATCGTATCGAGAATATCCTGTTGGGTTATACATACGAAGGTGCGGCTTTTACGGTCAAGGATTTAGGCGTGGCCGGCGCGATAACCGTTTTGCTGAAGGATGCCTTGTTGCCGAATCTGGTGCAGACTACCGAGCATACGGCGGCTTTCATCCATGGTGGGCCTTTCGCCAATATCGCTCATGGTTGCAATTCGGTACTGGCTACGAAGATGGCTTTGACTTTCGGGGATTACGCGATTACCGAGGCCGGTTTCGGTGCGGATTTGGGAGGAGAGAAGTTCTTCGATATCAAGTGCCGCGAAACCGGATTGCATCCGGAACTGAGCGTGCTGGTCGTGACGGCCCGCAGCTTGAAGATTCATGGTGGCGTGACGGAAGCCGATATGGCCAAGCCGAATATGGATGCGCTCAAGAAAGGTTTTGAAAACTTGGATCGTCATATCGGCATCTTGAAAGGCTTTGGACAGAGCGTTGTGGTGGCTTTCAACCGTCATGGGGATGATACCGATGAGGAAATCAATGCTTTGCGTCAGCATTGCGCGGGTCTGGGTGTAGGCTTTGCCGTGAACGAGGCTTTTGCCAAAGGCGGGGATGGTGCCGTTGAATTGGCCAAGTTGGTAGTGGAAACGATTGAGAAGTCGCCTTCCGGGCCGTTGCAATATGCCTACGACAAGGAAATGCCTATCAAGGAGAAGATTGCCCAGCTTTGCCAGAGAGTGTATGGGGCCGGCGAGATTTCGTACGCTACTTTGGCAGAGAAGAAAATCAAGCAGATACATGCGTTGGGCATTGACGACTATCCTCTTTGCGTGGCCAAGACTCAGTATTCTTTCTCGTCCGATGCCAAGGCTTTCGGCGCGCCTTCGGGCTTCGAACTCAAGGTTCGCGACATCGTCATCAACCGGGGGGCCAGGATGCTGGTTGTCATCATGGGTGAAATGATGCGTATGCCGGGCTTGCCGGCTAGTCCGCAGGCGTTGCATATTGATCTTGTTAATGGGCAGATTGAAGGCCTAAGCTAAAAAAAACGATTTAGAGCGGCATCTACTTCGTTGCGAGCCTTGGGCGGCTTGGTCACAAACAGCAGTGCGAGCCGAATGCAGAGGCAAAGCTTGCTTTGGCTTTGCTGAGGCGAAGCCTGCTGTCGCTGCGGAGCAGCAACTAAAGTATGCTCCCGCGCCGCCGGGCGGCTTGCGCCGCGCATCTGCTCGCTCTAAATCGTTTTTACAGAAACGCCCGGTCGTGGATACGGCCGGGCGTTGGTTTTATGGAGTGGGGAAGTTGAAAATTTCCTTTATGGGAGGACGTCTTTGCAATGGGATTATAAGAGGCTATCGGCCGAGGAGGACCTTGGCAATGCTTTCCGGATCCATGCCGCAGAGCGCCTGAAGCTGGGGAATGCTGCCTTGGTGGATGAATCGGTCAGGAATGCCGATTCCCGTGATAGGATTGGAGTAATGGTGCCGGGCAGCGAACTCGCAGACGGCCGAATAAAGGCCTCCGTTCAAGACCCCGTCTTCGAGTGTGACAATACGCGGGTATTTTTCAAAAACCTCTTGAAGCAATTCTTCGTCCAAAGGTTTCAAGTAAATCATATTGTAGAGCCCGAACTGTTTTGCCGGACATTGGCTTTCGGCCAATTCTATGGCTTTGAGGCCGTTGTTGCCGATATGTCCGATGGAGACAATGGCGGCTTCCTTGCCCTCTTTCACGCAGATGCCTTTGCCCACAGGCTGGATTTCCAGTGGTGTTTTCCATCGAGGAGTGACCCCTCGTCCGCGAGGATATCGTATCACGAAAGGCAGTCCGGTTTCGGGTAACTGGGCTGTGTACATCAGGTTGCGCAGCTCCCTTTCGTTCATCGGCGCGCTGATGACAAGGTTCGGTATCGGGCGGAAATAAGCTAAGTCGAATGCTCCGTGATGGGTCGCTCCGTCTTCGCCCACTAAACCGGCTCGGTCTAAACAAAAGACTACCGGGAGTCTTTGCAAGGCAACATCGTGGATTACCTGGTCGAAGCTTCTCTGCATGAAAGATGAATAGATGTTGCAGAACGGGATCATACCTTCTGCCGCTAATCCGGCGCTGAACGTGACCGCATGCTGTTCGGCGATGCCCACGTCGAAAACCCGTTCCGGCATTTTTTTCATCATCATGCTCAACGAGCAGCCGGTAGGCATGGCAGGCGTGATGCCCACTATGCGAGGGTTGCTCTTGGCTAATTCGATGATGGTTTTGCCGAATACATCCTGGTATTTGGGGGCAAGGCTGAGGTCGATTCTTTTGGGCAACAATTGCCCGGTTGCGGAATCGAAGCGGCCGGGAGCATGATAGACGGTAGGGTCTTCTTCGGCTTGCTTCAGACCTTTGCCTTTGACGGTCACGATATGCAGCAGCTTGGGGCCTTGGATGGTTTTCAGGTCGGATAACACGGCCAGCAGGGTCGGGATATCATGCCCGTCGATTGGGCCGAAATACCGGAAGTTCAAGGCTTCGAAAAGATTGCTGGTTTTAGGCGAGATAAGGGAACTCATCGCCGCTGTGAGCTTGCTGATGAAATGCTTGGGATGGTATTGCTTGTCGGAATCGCCCCCCATCATGTTCCAGACACTGTCTTTAAGCTGGTTGTAGGATTTGGAGGCTTTCATCCGGGTGAAATAACGGCTTAGAGCCCCGGTGCTTACGTCTATCGACATGCCGTTGTCGTTGAGAATCACTAAAAGATTGCTCCGGGCGGCTCCGGCATTGTTCAGACCTTCGAATGCCATTCCTCCGGTCATGGCACCGTCTCCAATCACGGCTATGTGCTGACGGTCTTTCTCTCCTTTGAGATTGGATGCGATGGCCATGCCTAAGGCGGCGGAAATGGAGGTGGATGAGTGTCCGGTGCCAAAGGCATCATACTCGCTTTCAAAGCGGGAAGGAAATCCGCTCAATCCGTCCAAGCAGCGTATCGAAGCGAACCGGTCTTTTCTTCCGGTCAGGATTTTGTGCCCGTAGGCTTGATGCCCTACGTCCCAGATAATGCGGTCGTAAGGCGTGTTGAAGATATAATGCAGGGCAACGGTCAGTTCTACCGTCCCCAAGGAAGCTCCCAGATGTCCTGGGTGATTGGCGATGACCCGGATAATGAATTCCCTCAACTCGTCGGCCACTTGCGGGAGTTGGGAGGGCTTCAGTTTTCTCAGGTCCTCGGGGGTATTGATATGGTCTAACAGTCTTTCCAAGGTTATAAAATCATCTTTGCTTCCGTAATCCGAAAGGGATAGGGCTAAAGTCGCAAAAAGGTGGATAAAAAGCGTATCGGCCATTGTGCAGCCAAAATGCTTTCTATCCACCTGCTGGCGGTGAGCCGGACACGCTATCCCGGCACGCCTTTCCGTCGTTTCAAGTCGTAAGACGGCGGACTCAGAGAACCGTTGCCGCGCTTACTTATTGAATAGCTTGCAAGCCAAGTCGGCCACCCGGTTGGAGTAACCGAATTCGTTGTCGTACCAAGCCATGACTTTGACAAAATTACCGTCCATGACCGAAGTCAGTTTGGCATCGAAAATGGAAGAATTGGGATTGCCCACGATATCGACGCTGACAAGAGGTTCTTCGGTGTATTCCAGAATGCCTTTGAGCGAGCCTTCTGCAGCGGCTTTCATCGCGGCGTTGATTTCTTCCACGGTTACATTGCGTTCCATTTCGGCTGTCAGGTCAACGACAGAACCGTCCGGAGTGGGGACGCGCATGGCCAAACCGTCCATTTTCCCTTGTAGTGCGGGCAGAACCAAGCCTACGGCCTTGGCGGCACCGGTGCTGGTCGGTATGATTGAAAGCGCGGCAGCGCGGGCGCGGCGCAAGTCCTTATGCGGTGAGTCGAGCACGATCTGGTCGTTGGTATAGGAGTGTACCGTGTTGATGAACCCCCGTTTGATACCGAACGATTCGTGAAGCACTTTAGCTACCGGAGCAAGGCAGTTGGTGGTGCAGGAAGCGTTCGAAATCAATTGCAAATCAGGTCTGATCATTTCCTCGTTGACTCCGCAGACAATCGTGGCATCCACATCGGAAGCGCTTTTGGCAGGCGCGGTCAGCACCACTTTCTTGGCACCGCCTTGAATATGTTTGCCCATTGTGTCGCGAGTCCGGAATTTCCCGGTAGATTCAATGACGACATCGGTATCGTATTTTCCCCAGTCTATTTTGGAAATGTCCCGCTCCAATGTCAAATCAATCTTCTTGCCGTTGATTACCAGTTTCCCGTCTTCTACTTTGACTTCTCCATTGAACTTGCCGTGGACGGAATCGAACCGGATCAGGTGAGCCAAGGTTTCGGCGCTGCCTGTGATATTGAGATTCACAATCTCAACGTCCGGCCGATCGATCATATCACGAAGCACAAGACGGCCGATACGGCCAAGACCACAAATCCCTACTTTGATTTTTGACATGGTAAAAGTTTTTAGTTGTATAAGGTTGTTTTTTGTGAGTAATTGACTTTTGTTGTACAAGCAAAAGCAACAGGACGGCATCATTTTGCGAACTTAGCCGATCCTGAGAGGTTTGGAACCTCTACACATTACAAAGGTACACATTTTTTCTGTAATTCCGATTCTTTGTTATAAATCGCTATAAGTGTGTTCTTTCTGCCAGGCTATGATGTTTTTCTGCAAACCTTCCAATCCGGCTCGTTGCAGGGCGGACTCCTTGAATAGGATGTTGAACTGCTTTTGTTCCATTTTCGCGATGCCGGCAGGGCTAAGGTCCGTTATGGCCGGCAGTGGCAGGAAGTCCGGGTCGAAAGTTCCCTGTATCTGAAGGGCAGGATTGTCCGTAGCCTCTTCGGTTTTAGGGACGGAACGGTTGGCCGGGCAGACATTCTGGCAGATATCGCAGCCGAACCAGTAGGGGTCGGAAATGGGCGGACGTTCTCCCTTGTGTTCTATGGTCAGGTAAGAGAAGCAGCGGCGGGCATCTAATCCGGGATTCAAGGCATGACCGGGGCAGGCTTGCACGCATCGATGGCAGTTGGCGCAGGGATGTTGGGAATTTGCCTTGGAGGAAGCGGCGGGCGAATCGGCCGCCTTGGTTTCGATGGATGGGGCGGGCCGAATCGGTTTATCTCTCAGGCCGGGTCGATCCGGGGTGTCGGATAGACAGGTTCGGTCCGGTTCAAGGCTTGCATCGGGAGAAAGGCTCAGTCTCCCGGAATCGGGAAGTGCATGGTCGTACTGGTCAAAACAGTGCTGGCTCAGCAGGATGCCGATGAAGCAGAAGCTTCCAAATACGGGGTGAATCAGCAGGGTATTGCGCCCGATGTACCCTAATCCGGCTTGCCAGGCCCAGTATTTTTCCAACAGGGGCGCGGTGTCGCAGAAGGCTCGGAACGCAGCGGGGGGCAGGTTGGATGCCAATAGGAAGAGCTTGTCCTTGACGATTTTGTGATAGTCTTTGCCTTGGGCGTAGAGCGCGATATGCGGATTCGTTTTCGTTCCAAGGGGCGGACGGTAAGGGCAGAGGATGACAATCAGGCTACGGGCTTCGGGCAGGAGGCTTCTCGGGTCGGCTCTTTTCTCGATGTTCCGTTCCAAGTATTGCATCCCGGCTTGGCAACCCGAAGCCAGATACTGGTGCCAGTATTGCATCTGGTATTCGGGAACGCTTTTGGCGGGAACGATGCCGATATCGCCGATGCCCGGCAACGTGCGTGCGAAAGCCTTGAATCCGGCTGCATCGATTTCCCCTTTGGCGTTCGGTTGAAACGTTATGGAGGAGGTGGCATTACCGGGATTCAAGGCTTTCATCGATCGAATGCTTTTCAGTCAAAAAGGCTGTTTTCCATGCCTTTGGGTATCCGTCCCAAGTGCTGGTAAGCCAAAGCGGTCACTTCCCGTCCGCGCGGTGTCCGCATCAGGAAGCCCTCTTGGATCAAATAGGGTTCGTACACTTCTTCCAAAGTGCCGGGATCTTCGCCCACAGCGGTCGCGATGGTATTGACCCCGACCGGGCCGCCTTTGAACTTGTCTATGATAGTCAATAGGATGCGGTTGTCCATCTCGTCCAAGCCGTATTTGTCCACATTCAGCGCGTCCAAGGCGTGCTTGGCGATGCCGATTTCGATATCCCCGTTGCCTTTCACTTGGGCAAAGTCGCGGACGCGGCGAAGCAGGAGGTTGGCGATACGAGGCGTGCCCCGGCTGCGGCGGGCAATCTCGAAAGCGGCATCCTCGTGGATTTTGACATGGAGCAGCTTGGCCGAGCGTTTTATAATCAGGTTCAGGGTCCTGGCATCGTAGTAGGTGAGCCGGGCATTGATGCCGAAGCGGGAACGCAAAGGGGATGTGAGCAGTCCGGAACGGGTGGTGGCCCCGATGAGCGTGAACGGGTTTAGCCCGATCTGGACGCTGCGGGCGTTAGGACCGGTATCGATCATGATATCGATTTTGTAATCCTCCATGGCCGAATACAGGTATTCTTCCACTACGGGCGAAAGCCGGTGGATTTCATCGATGAACAGCACGTCGTTGGCTTCGAGGTTGGTCAGCAGCCCGGCCAGTTCTCCGGGCTTGTCCAAGACAGGGCCGGAAGTGGTCTTGATGCCTACGCCAAGCTCGTTGGCGATGATATAGGAAAGGGTGGTCTTGCCCAATCCCGGAGGCCCGTGCAGCAGCACATGGTCCAAGGCTTCCTTGCGCTGGCGGGCGGCCATGACAAAGACCTTGAGGTTTTCCACCACGCCTTCCTGGCCTTGGAAACTGTCGAAGCCGGAGGGCCGGAGGGCTTTCTCCACTTCTTTGTCCGAGCCGCTGAGCCGGGAAGCGTCTGGGTTTAGTAAGTCGTTCATCTTTAGTGCTTAAAAGATTGCTTTTTTAGAAAAGCGAATTGCTAAGGTACGGCAATTCGCGGAAATTTTCCGATGTGGGAAATATATTGTAACTTTGTTATTCAATCGGAGGACGATTCCCATGATAACACTGACCATAATAGCCTTGATAGCCAGCTTTATATTCCGTCGGAAACGAAGCCGTTAGGGATAGGCAGGATGTATCAGGCGCAGCCTGCTTGCGGCTAAGGAAATCCATGGGGAGGTTTGCTTGGCATGATACGCCTTTTATTGCCGGGGTAATCTTGATTTGGCGGAGGGGCATTCTCGTTGGCAAGGGAGGGTTCGAATACGGAAAGAGGGAGACTGCAAGATTTCTTTTCAGAAACTTCCAGTCTCCCTCTTTTTTTTGTGGAACCGGGCGGAATCGAACCGCCGTCCAAACAAGTAGCAAAAAAGTTTTCTACACGCTTAGTTTTTCCTTTCGTTTTCGAGCCCGGGCAGGCGAAAAACCTTCCAACCATAGGCCTTATCCTCCTTTGTACTGCTACAGGCCGAAGGCGAACCTGCACCAGGACTGACTTTGATTGTTTTGCACTTCAAGGGAAACGAGCCGTCAATCAAGGCTTTTTCCGGAAGCGTCGCTGAAATTAGTACCTTGTACTAGGCAGCGAGAGCGTAATCGCTATTGTTGCCGTTTAATGGCGTGAGCACTGATATTAACGAGGTAAATACACGACCCTCGGCGTGCTTGCTCTCCCACTATCCCTGCTGTCAAAACCAGTCGGCCCCTCTCTATTGGATGCAAACAAGTTGCGATGATAGTGAAAGTCGAACTCTGATTATGCCGAGGCACATCCTATCTTCGCAACGAATTTGCAAAATTATAAAAAAGCGGATATATGGCAAGGGAATTTTGAAAAAAAACAGATGAGAATGAAAAATTTTTAGCCACAAAGAATGGAAGAGGTGCATCAAACTTGCCCTTCGGCCACAGGGCTGTGCCTTGGTCAGTTTTTTTTCTCTAACGGATGATAGTGCCGGATGGTGTCTTGGAGGTAACGGCGGTCTATATGGGTATAGATTTCGGTTGTGGTGATGGATTCGTGTCCCAGCATGTCCTGGACCGCACGCAAATCGGCACCGCCTTCGATGAGGTGGGTGGCGAAGCTGTGGCGGAAGGTATGGGGGCTGACCGTTTTCCGGATACCGGCTTCGGCTACCAGCCGTTTGATAATCTTGAAGACCATGATTCGCGAAAGGCTTTTGCCGTAGCGGTTCAGGAATACGATATCCTCGTTGCCTTTCTGGATTTCGATATGGCAGCGGTCGGCTTTGATATAGGTGAGAATCTGTTCCAAGGCCGTATGCCCGATGGGGACAAGCCTCTCCTTGTCGCCTTTGCCGATGATGCGCACGAAACCTTCCTTGGGATAAATCATGGAAATCTTGAGCGAGACCAGTTCCGATACCCGCAGGCCGCAGGCGTAGAGCGTTTCGAGCATGGCGCGGTTGCGGCGGTTTTCAGCCGTGGACAAGTCGATGGAGTCGAGTATCTGGGCGATTTCCTCGTAGGAAAGCACATCGGGCAGGTGTCGCTTGAGCTTTGGGCTTTCTATCAGTTCTGCCGGGGATTTTTCGATGATATTCTCTAAGACTAAGTAGTTGAAGAAGCTTTTGATGCCGGAAAGGATGCGGGCTTGGGATGTGGCGTTCATGCCGATGTCCATCAGGAAGGTGATGAAACACTCGACATCGGCTGCTTGGATGTTTGCCAAGGTGTCCCGTTGCAATCCTTTGTCCCAGGCAGCGTTCTCCTGTTGGGTGCTAAGGGTGGGATTGGGACGTTCGGAATCGGCCGATAAAGGAACGGCTTCCCCTTGTTCCGGAAATTGGCCGGATGAAGGGAAAGCCGTCTTATGGGAACCTAGGAACTGCAGTAGCAGGCGTATATCGTGGAGGTAAGCGGCAATGCTGGCCTCGGAAAGATGCTTTTCGAGCCGCAGGTAAGACTCGTATCCACGAAGGTACGCAGGCATGAGGCTTTAGTTTTGCGCTGCGTTCTGGTTTGCTTTGCGCTGGTCGTCTTCCTTGATGAAAGTCTGGATCTGCCGGGTGGCCGTGCGCGGGTTGGCGATGGAGGCGCAACCGTTCACGCAGCCGCCTTGGCACATCATGAACTCGATCAGGTTGGGCTGGTCGGGACCGCCGCAGGTCTGTTCCACGGTACGGAGGCTCTTGATGACCGCCTTGTCGATGCCGTCGATATAATAAGGCCGGATGGCATCCGGGTTCTTGGCGTAATGCTTGACCGCATCGGTAACCCCTTTGGTATAGGGAAAGGCGCGGCCGGCGTTGTCCATTTCGGCCAGCGGCTCTTCTTCGCATTTGAGCACGTCGATGCCGGCGGCGATGAACATGGCACTCAGTTCTTCGTAGGAAAGCACCAGGTCTATGTTCTTGGCCACCATCGATTCGTGGCGTTTGGCCAAGCAGGGGGCGAAGAACACGGTGACGCAGCCTGGATTGCGCTTCTTGGCGTAGCCGGCGGTATAGACTACCGGGGTCGGGGTGTGCGACACATAGGGTTCAAGGTATTGCAGGTGCTTGTGAACCAATTCGGTATAGGCGTGGCAGCAGGAAGTGGTCATGAACTTTTGGCCTTCTTCCACTACGCGTTTTTCAAATTCGAAAGCCTCGTGCTTGGCGGTCATATTGGCGCCTTCGGCTACTTCGACCACTTCATCGAAGCCTAATTCCTTGATGGCTTTGAACAGCTTGCCGGGAGCGGCGGGGAACTGCCCGAGGATGGAAGGGGCTACCAAGGCTATCACTTTCTTGTCCGAACGCAACGCCTGGTAAATCTGGGTCAGGTAGGTCTTTTCCATGATGGCGCCGTAAGGGCAGGCTTCGCGGCAGCGTCCGCAGTAGATGCATTTCTCGTCGTTGATATGCTCGATGCCATGCTCGTCTTTGGAAATAGCGTTGACGGGGCAGGACTGCTCGCAGGGGACGGCCTGATAGATGATGGCGTTGAACGGGCAGGCTTTCATGCAAAGTCCGCAGCTGACGCATTTGGACGGGTCGATGTGGGCCTGGTGATGGATGCTGATGGCGTTCTTGTGGCAGGCAAAGGTGCAAGGGTGGCCTACGCAGCCGTGGCACATGTTGGTTACCACGTAGTTGGCTTGCACGCAGGAGCTGCACGCAAGGTCGACCACCGTCAGAATCGTGGTGGTCTGCTCGGTCCTTTCCTCGGCCATGCGGGCGTATTCGGAAATAGGAGTCAGTTCATCCCTTTCGTCCCGGACATCATAGCCTAGGATGGCCATCAGCCGGTATTTGATGACGGCCCGGTCTTTGTAAATGCAGCATCGGGTCACATCTTTGCTGTAGCGGGGCCGCATGATAAGGGGAACCCGGTCGATTTCGGATCTCAAAGTGCCGCTGTGAATCAGCTTGCACACACGGGTGAGCAAGTCGCGGCGTATCAGCATCGCTTCGTTGTAAGCCATGTCGGTAGTACGTGTTGTTTATTTTGTTGTCAGTGTGTTCTCAAGAATTCGTGCTTGGACGGTTACGGCTTAGTCACAGTTTGTTCGTGGTGTATCCTTCCGTTTTGATTCCCTGTGGGTTTCCCGTTTCCGGCCGGCACGTTTCATGCTATAAAGACCGCAAAGGTAATGTATTTTGGTCAATGAGACGATATTTTGTCGAAATCCTTTTGGTTTTTGGTCGGGAATTGCAGGTAGGCGCTTTTGGGAAACTTCGGTAAAAAAGAGGACAGAGCCTTTGCGAATTTTTCATTAACTTCGCAGGATTGAATGCGCTGCCTTGCTTGTGCGTTCGTAGGCATCGGACGAAAAAGGCATCGCTTCTATCTCATTAAAAGACAAGAAATGGAACAAAGCTTTCTCAAGATAATGGAAGACAGCGTGAAGCGGAACTGGGAGCTTCCCGCATTGACCGATTACAAAGGTACTACATTCCAGTACAAGGAAATCGCCCGGAAAATAGCCAAACTGCATATCCTTTTCGAAGCCGCCGGTATCGAGAAAGGCGACAAAATCGCATTGATTGGGCGGAATTCGTCCAACTGGGCGGTAGTGTTCATGGCTACTTTGAGCTACGGGGCGGTGATTGTGCCGATTCTGCACGAGTTCAAGCCGGACACGGTGCACCATATCGTGAACCATTGCGAGGCCAAGCTGCTGTTTGTCGGTTCAGTGGTCTGGGAAAACCTGGTGCCCACGAGCATGATCCATATCGGGGCGGCTTATTCGATAGACAATTTCGAGCTGCTTTATACCACCGACGAGCGCAACCGCCATGCGATAGAGCATCTCAACCAGCTTTTCGGCGAGCGCTATCCCAAGTCTTTCGGCAAGGATGACATTCATTTCCATCAGGATTCGCCCGACGAGCTGGCTTTGATCAGCTATACCTCGGGGACGACCAGCAATAGCAAAGGGGTGATGCTGCCTTACCGGACCTTGTGGTCGAACTACAAGTTTGCCGAAGAGGTGCTGGGCGCATTGGTGGCGGGTTCCAACGTGGTGAGCCTCTTGCCGATGGCGCATATGTACGGGATGGCTTTCGAGTTCATTTACGAGTTCGGGCGAGGATGCCATATCTATTTCCTAACCCGGATGCCGTCGCCCAAGGTCATCTTCGAGGCGTTCCAGGAAATCCGGCCGAATGTGATTATTGCCGTACCGTTGATTGTGGAAAAGATTTACCGCAAGCAGATCCAGCCGGTTATCGAGCGTTCGGCGGTGAAGGCGATGCTGAAGCTGCCGGTGATCGATTCGGTGATTACCGACAAGATCCGGACCACGCTGGTGGAGGCTTTCGGCGGCAATTTCATCGAGGTGATTATTGGCGGGGCTCCTTTCAACCGCGAGACCGAAGATTTCTTCAAGCGGATGAAGTTCCCTTATACGGTGGGCTACGGGATGACCGAGTGCGGGCCTATCATCAGCTACGCGCCTTGGGCTTCGCACGCGCTGCATTCCTGCGGGCGGGCGGCTCCGCGCATGGAAATCAAGATTGATTCGTCCGACCCCCGGAATGTGCCGGGCGAAATCTTGGTAAGGGGGATGAACGTGATGTTGGGCTATTTCAAGAACGAGGCGGCTACCAAGGCGGCTTTCACGGCCGACGGCTGGATGAAGACGGGCGACATGGGCGTGCTGGACGAGGCGGGCAACCTGTTTATCAAGGGCCGTTGCAAGACGATGATTTTAGGTCCGAGCGGGCAGAATATCTATCCGGAAGAAATCGAGGATCAAATCAATACGATGAACTTGGTTTCCGAATCCTTGGTGATCGATGCCGGAGGAGGCCGTCTGGAGGCTTTGGTTTATCCGGATTTCGAAGCGGCGGACAAGGCGGGTATCCCGATGGAACAGCTGGCGGCGGTGATGGAGCAGAACCGGGTGGCCTTGAACGCATCCTTGCCGGCTTACAGCCAGATTACCAAGGTGAAGATTCTGACCGAGGAATTCGAGAAGACGCCCAAGAAGAGCATCAAGCGTTTCCTGTATCAGGTGAAGGAATAGTCCGGAGAATCCGGTGTTTTCCCGAGACGGGATTACGGGCTGCATAGGGGCGTGCCTTGAGTGCGGATTGGGCATCGGAATGGAGGAATTGATAAAACCATAAAACAGAATACCATGTTATTGACAACGACAAATACGGTAGAGGGTCATCGTATCGACCAGTATTACGGCATCGTTTCGGGCGAATCCATCATCGGGGCCAATGTGTTCCGGGATTTCCTGGCTGGAATCCGGGATTTCGTGGGCGGGCGTTCCCAGGCTTACGAGGAGGTTTTGCGCGAAGCCAAGGATACGGCTTTGCTGGAGATGAGCCAGCAGGCGGAACGTCTGGGGGCGAACGCGGTCATCGGCGTTGATTTGGATTACGAGACGGTGAACGGGAGCATGCTGATGGTGACGGCGAGCGGGACGGCTGTCCGGATTAGTTAAACCAACCGAACCGGTCTGGCATTGCTAAACGCAAACATCAATCCGGATTTATAGCGCGTGCCTTAATCCAAAAATCGGTTATCAGCGATATCGGGGCTGTTTCCAATCGGGGATGCCAATGATATCTGATGGCCGATTCGGGTGAAACAAATACTTATATAAGCGGGACTGTGTATTTTGAAGGTATATTGGTAGGGCTGGTGACGTTCCTAGTCATCGGCCTGTTCCATCCCTTGGTCATCAAGGCGGAATATTATTTCGGGCTGCGTTCTTGGTGGGCTTTCCTGTTGCTGGGTTTGGCGGCTGCGGCCTGTTCCATTTGGCTGACAAGGGGGGTCTGGTCCATCATCCTCGGGGTGGTGGCTTTTTCTTCTTTCTGGTCTATCAAGGAGGTCTTCGAACAACGGAAGCGGGTGGAGAAAGGCTGGTTTCCCAAGAATCCTGCTCGGAAGTGAGTTGCATTTAATTGACGATGGATGCTATGGCGGACGAGGCCTTGCGGCAGATCGAGGATGTCGGTTAGGCTCGTCCTTTTTCGGCCGCCCCCCGTAAGTTGGACAAAAAACTTTCGGGGTTCACGTCACTTCCCCATCGCCCTTGGAGCGGAGTGGCAAGGGCGATGGGGAAACCTTGCACTTCTATTGTGAATCTACGGGCTTGATTTGTGCAGGGACTTGTTCTGCCTTCGAGTGTAAAGTTGCTCAAAGGACAGTGATAGGCGGACATGGTATCGGATAGGTATCCGTTGCCGTCCGATAGGCGCAGGTTTCTTTGCCCTCATTCCTGCCAGGCTGTTGCGGTTGCGTGAAAATTCGTAATTTTGAAAATTGCGGGTTGCACTGCGAGAGGCAAAAAAAGATGTAGCTATGTTATATCCGATTGGAATCCAGAATTTTGAAAAACTCCGCCAAGGAGGGTTCGCTTATGTGGACAAGACTGATTTGATTTACCAGATAGTCCGGACAGGCGGCTATTATTTCTTGGGTCGTCCGCGCCGTTTCGGTAAAAGCCTCTTGGTTTCAACGATGGAAGCCTATTTTCAAGGGAAAAGGGAGCTATTCCAAGGCTTGGCACTAGAGAAATTGGAAAAGGACTGGACGGAATATCCGGTGCTGCATTTGGATTTGAGCGGGAAGACCTATAACAAGGCGGAAGATTTGGAGATGCTGTTGGATTTGCATTTGTCTCGTTGGGAGGGAGAACTGGGAATGCAGGCTCGTTACTCTGAACCCGATCTCCGTTTCCAAACCCTTATCGATGCTGCCTACGAGAAAACCGGCCAACCGGTCGTGATTCTGATTGATGAGTACGACAAGCCCCTTTTGGATTCGGCAGGCAACGAACCGCTTAGAGAAGCCTACCGCAGCCGCTTGCAAGGCTTTTACAGCGTCATGAAGACCCGAGACGGCAAGATTCGCTTCGGTTTCCTGACCGGCATCACCAAGATGGGCAAGCTTAGCATCTTCAGCGGCCTCAATAACCTCAAGGATATCTCGATGGATCACCGCTACGTGGACATCTGCGGCATCTCCGAGGAAGACCTCCATGCTTATTTCGACCAAAGCGTGCAGGAAATGGCCGATGCCAACGGGCTGAGCAAGGAAGAATGCTACGCCAAGCTCAAGGATCGTTACGATGGATACCATTTCTCTCGCAACAGTGCTGACATTTACAATCCATTCAGCTTGTTAAACGCGCTCGACCAACAAGAGTTCAAGGATTACTGGTACGAGACCGGCACGCCTACTTTTGTGGTCAAAGCTTTGAAAAGAGGGCAATTCAATCTGGAGGATTTGACGCTGGAAGGTGTACCCGCTTCGGCCTTGACCGGGGTCAACTCCGATGATTCCGACCCGATTCCCGTCCTCTACCAGAGCGGCTACCTGACCATCAAATCGTACGATGAACAGACGGAGGAATACTCCTTGAAATACCCCAACAAGGAAGTGGAACGGGGTTTCATGGAGGGTTTGGCCAACATCTACGTGCCTTCGGCGCGATACAACAGCCCCTTTGCGGTAAGGAAGTTTGCCGAAGATTTCAAGAAGGGCGATGCCGAAGGCCTGATGAAACGCTTCGAGGCTTTCTTTGCCGATGCCGATTACGAAATTGTAGGAGATGCTGAACTGTATTTCCAGAACACGATGTACGTGCTGTGCAAACTCATGGGACAGTATGTTCAAGTGGAACGTCACACCAGCAACGGACGGATGGATATTGTGATTCAGACCGACCAGTACGTCTATATCATGGAATTGAAGATGGATGCTACGGCGGACGAGGCATTACGACAAATCGAGGACAAGGCCTATGCCAAGCCCTTTGCCGCCGACCCTCGTAAACTCTTCAAGATAGGTGTCAGCTTCTCTACCAAGACCCGACGTATCGAAGAGTGGAAGCTTGCCTGAACTTTTACGTTGGATAAATCAAATAAAGTACTTGGTGATAGCTCTCTAGGTGTACGAAGCGGCGACCTGTTGAAAGAAGGATTCGGTCGAGAAGCCGAGTCGAGATAGGCTGGCAGATTCTATTTATATGGAACGACCCTGTTAGAATATGTTCTAGCAGGGTCGTTTTCGTTATGTTATTTTTTTGACAGGCCTCTTATGCTACAGAACCAAACAATTTCTTGCATCATCAGGGATTCCCAGACCTGCTGGCCAGTGTGGGCAAGGTGACGGCCGATGTGCTTACTTCTGCCGTTGGCGGATTAGCTGGGCCACAATCTGGACAGCGTTGGTGGCGGCTCCCTTGCGGATATTGTCCGACACCACCCAGAGGTTCATGCCGTTTTCTATCGAATCGTCGCGGCGGATGCGGCCCACGAAGACTTCGTTCTTGTCATAAGCGTAGAGCGGCATCGGGTAAAGGTTGCGGGACGGATCGTCCACGACCACAACGCCCGGCATTTCCGAGAGCATCTTGCGCACATCCTTGATTTCAAACGGCTTGCGGGTTTCTATGTTGACGGCTTCCGAATGCCCGCCCGATACCGGAACCCGGACCACGGTAGCGGTCACGGCGATATCCGGATCACGCAGGATCTTGCGGGTTTCGTTGACAAGTTTCATTTCTTCGGTCGTATAGCCTTGGTCGTCAAAGTCTCCGCCATGCGGAATCACATTGTGGTGGATAGGGTAATGATAGGCTTTCACCGGGCTTTCGATGCCTTTTTCCTCGTTTTCCATCTGTTGCAGGCCCTTGATGCCCGAACCGCTGACAGATTGGTAGGTGGCGATGACCAGACGTTTGATACCGTATGCTTTGTGGATGGGGCAAAGTGCCACGACCATTTGGATTGTGCTGCAGTTAGGGTTGGCGATAATCCGGTGTTCGGGCTTGACGGCATCCATATTGACTTCCGGAACCACCAAGGGAACGTTCGGGTCCATGCGCCAGGCCGAGGAATTGTCCACCACGGTGCAGCCCTTTTCGGCAAAGAGGGGGGCGTATTGCTTGGAGGTCGAAGCCCCGGCCGAGAAGATGGCATAGTCGGGACAGGCCGCGATGGCATCTTCTACGGATATGACTTTGTGGGTTTTGCCTGCAAATTTGATTTCCTTTCCGATGGAACGGGAAGAAGCGGCAGGCAAGAGTTCTATATCGGTAAGGCCATATTCTTCTAAGAGTTGGAGCATCTTGGAGCCGACCAGGCCGGTAGCTCCCACAACGGCGATTTTCATGGTTTCTTCTTTTTGGTAGTGTTGATAAATTTTTTATCGTTGTTTATCAATGGACTATGGGTGTTTTCCGAATCGTGGCTTCGATAAAATCTCGCTTTAAGCGATATCCTATTATAGAATGTATCCTTTTGCCGTGGATGCCAAAGCTTTGTATGTGCTTTCAAAGCATTTTGTGCAGAGTATCGGCCGGGGGTGCAGTCGGATTTTGGGGATAGCGCCGGCTTTGCTTTGGTGCTTTTGGCATTCATTTCGGCCTGAGAGGGATTCGAAGCCTTGCTGGAAAGCCGAAGTCCATCGGTGTCCATTAAACCCAAATCGGTCATTAGACACGCTGTCCGTTTCTGATTGGGGAAATGAGGCTTTCGGGCATCTTGCCCGCTTCTGTCCGCATCCTGTTTCTCGCTACGCCTCGACGTAGCCCGCTACGCCTTCGGCTAGGCGAGAAGCATGCTGCATGACACAAGCGGGCAATCTCCCCAAAGTCTAATGACCGATTTGGGTTAAAGAAAGCAAATGTACAAAAAGGGAGGCGCTTGGGCAAGAATTGGCAGTAAAACGAAGTTAAGAATCGATGAATACTTAATATTGGATTTTATGTGTTTGAAAACTAAAATTTTATATTTTTCTGGGCAGGATGATGCCGACATAGGCAAAGGCCTCTTGTACAGCTTGCTGAAAATGGAGGCGGAGGAAGGTGTATTGGGGCGTAAGATAGGTGCCGGGGAGAAATACAGGCGTGCGAAATTGAAGCAGAAGTATATGCATATTGTCTGGATGCTGATTGCGCTTGTGAATTTTGGCTGCCTGCCCGATGGCCAAGCCCAGTGGACGGATTCTTTCGATTCGGTCTTGGATGCATCCTGGCAAGGCACGAGGGAGTTCTTCCGCGTGGAGGAAGGCTTTTTGCGAAGCCAAGGGCCGGAGAAATCGTCCACACTTTACCTGAGCCGAGAGTTTTTTCCTTTGTCGGCATCGGATATGGCGTATTATCAGGATTTTATTATGGGGGATTCGGCTTTGTGCCTGGAGTTCGGCATCGACTTGGGTTTTGTGCCGTCCTCTACCAATCTGTTGCGGTTGTATCTGTTTTCTCGGGAAGCGGCCTTGAATGATTCCGCTTATGCGTATTATTTGCAGATGGGGCAGAAAGGGAGCGAGAATTACTGGCAGTTGTACCGTTCCTCTCCGGATACGACGATCCTGTTGTGGCAGGGTCGTAAATTGTATTCCAAGCAGAAAGACATGCGTTTCCGCTTCCGGGTACTTTGTCGGGCGGCAGATCAGGATATTGTCGCTGGACTTGATGGAGATATGTCGGATGCCCGTTTTGCGGCGGAGGCGGATTGGCTTGCCATGCAGGGTGGTGAGACCGGTTCGGGCATGAGGGGAAAGTCCGGAACGTCATTGTTCAGGCCGCTGTGTCTGCGGTTTTATTCGGCTGCCGGACTGGAGGGGGAAACCTCTTGGGAATCGGACGGGGATAGCGTGCTGGAAGATGTGCTGGGCTATGTGCTGGAAAGTCCGATGGATCGCTTTTCGGTGGGTTTGATGGCACGTTACCGCACGGCTTCGCGTTCGGCTTTGTATGCGTTCGATTACCTTCATGCGGGACGGATTCTGTATTGGCCGGAATCCGTGGAGGATTCTTTGCCACCGGGAGGTTTTGCGGCATTTCCTGTGCCCGATTCGGCATCGCTCAAGATAACGGAAGTGATGTTCAATCCTTTGCCGGATCAAAGCCGTTTTGTGGAGATTGGCAATGTATCGGATTCGGTTTTGGGCGTGCGGGGTTTGCATTTGGGAATCCCTTACGAGGAGGGTTGGAGGTATTACGCCTTGAGCCGGGATTCGGGCATGGGAATCTGGCCGGGAAGCTATCTGGCGGTTGCCAAGGAGGCGAGGACGGTAGCTCCGCAATCTTCGGCTTGCCGGGAAAACATTTTCACGGCGGAAGCTTTCCCGTCATTGGACGACAAGGCCGGGCGGCTGCGTTTGGCCTGGATAGAAGAAGTTGCTGGAGCGAAGGGGGATACCTCGGTTTTGGACGAGGTGGTCTATGACGAGGCCTTTCATCATTGGCTATTGCCCGACCCGGAAGGGGTCTCGTTGGAGCGTCTTGACGTGGATGCTTCGGGATTGTTGGCGGAAAACTGGATGTCGGCGGCGGAGACTTCGGGCTATGCCACGCCGGGATGCGAGAACTCCCATGCCTGGAACGGGAATGCGGCAGAGATGGAAGAGGATTGGTTCACGATAGAGCCGCCTTTGGTGACGCCGGATAACGATGGCTTGAACGATTTTGCAACTATCGGATGGAATCCGGCATTGTCGGGATTCCTTTGTTCCATTACGGTTTACGATGAATGGGGGCGGAAGATGTGCTCGCTTTGCACCGAGATGCTTTTGGGAAGCCGCGGAAGCCTGAGGTACGATGCGGTGGATGCCACAGGGCGGATTCTGAGGCCGGGTCTATACATTATTTACATAGACTTGCTTAGGCCGGATGGAAAGCGGAAGCGTCTGAGGTATCCGCTTGCGGTGGGATGAGAGGGATGTTTAGGCCGGAAACGGGATTGTGTGCGGAGGAATTCGGCATGGTAGCCTTGGGATGACGGAGGATACGGGCAGTCCTTAAACCCAAATCGGTCATTAGACTCGCCGAGTGTGTTTCCTGTTTTCGAAGAGGGATGCTTTTGTGCATCTTGTTCGCTTCTGTCCGCATCTTGCTCCTCGCTACGCCTCGACGTAGCCCGCTACGCCTTCGGCTAGGCGAGAAGCATGCTGCATGACATAAGCGGACAATCTACCCAAAGTCTAATGACCGATTTGGGTTAAAAAAAAAAGGGTGCATCAAGAGAATGATACACCCTCTAGCCGGAAGTCTTTCGAGAAGAAAGAAAACTTCTGTTATTGCTGGTTTTGGTTGTCGGTTTCGTCTGTTTTTCCGTTCATTCCGTCCTTGAAGCTGCGGACGCCTTTGCCGAGCCCTTTCATCAGTTCAGGGATTTTGCGGCCGCCAAAGAAGAGCAGGATGACGAGGCCTATCAGCAGGAGTTCCTGCATGCCGATGCCACCGATGAACAAAGGTATCTGCAACATCTTACTTGCGGATTAAACGGTTTATAATCAGCCAGCCTCCTACGATTTGCAACAGCATTCCCGGCAGGCCGATCCGGAAATCCTGGATGGCAGCGTAGAAAGAACCGCAGATGACCCATTCGGCTAAAGTAGCCAGGACTTGGTAGAAAGCCACGACGGCGACCAAGAGTCCGAGACTGGCTTTATGGAAACGGGATGCGGCGAAACTGGCTCCGGCCACCAAGAGGGTGGATTTGATCAAGATGGATGGCAGCACGCTGGCAGCCGGCATCCCGAACAGCAGGGAATTGAGGATGGGCGAAGCCAAAGCGGTCAGCAGCCCTACCCGCCAGCCGTATTTGTAGGCGGCAATCAAGGTAAAGAAATAGATGGGCAGGAAACGGAATCCGCCTTGGGGAATCAGATGGCAGAGCTGGGGCAAGGCGATATTGCCAATGATGAAGGCCGCAGCGAACAGATAGGTTTTCACATCGCTGTACGCCAAGGAATAAAGCTGTACGTTTTGTCTGGTGGCTTGCATGGAGTGTTTTGTTTTTTCGCTTTTGCCTGAAGGCTTGCCGTTGGCGGAGTCGGATCCTTATGGGGCAGCCTTTGGCACAAGGCGGTTTTTCATTTTGCAAAGGTAAGCCAGAATGTACAAACCGGCTTATCCGTTTTACAGGAAAGTTTGCACAAATTACGGTTGTCGAGTTTTTGCGTTGGCTATGAGGTTGATTCGCAGCATCCTTAGGAAAGCGGGCGGATTGGCCAGTATTCCATTTGATGGTCTGGCAGATGTGCCGGTATCCGCAGCCCTGCCATGTTTCCGAATCAGCGTTCCACCTGGTCAACCCGGTAGAGCTTGTCTCCCCGGTGTACCTCGCGCAGAGTCTTGATGGAGCAGAAAGTGCCTTGGACGGTTTCCTGCACCGCTTGGTCGTCCATCCGGATTTCCTTGACCGTGTCTTCGTAAACCCCGGTGGTGTTCCCGATAATCACGTATTTGTCCCCGATTTTGAGGTGGGAGGCTTCCACTTTGAGTTCGGCCACGCTGAGACGGTCGAAGAAATTGGTGATTTTGCCCACGTAGGTTTTCTGCGTCGTGGCACTGGAACCGTATTTTGGTGCCCATTCGCCCATTTTCTGCCCTAAGTAATAGCCGCTCCAGAAGCCCCGGTTATAGACGGTCTCTAATTCCTTGGTCCACTTTTCGATGTTTTCCTTGGTATAGTTTCCTTCCTGCCAGGCGATGACCGCCTCCTTATAAACCTTGGTGACGGTCATCACGTAATCGGCGGAGCGGCCTCGGCCTTCGATTTTGAGGACGCTGACCCCGGCTTGCAGGATTTTGTCTAGGAAATCGATGGTCTTGAGGTCTTTGGGAGATAGCAGGTATTCATTGTCCACTTCTATTTCCACGTCTTTTTCCCCATCGGTCTGGCTCAGCTTGTAGGGACGGCGGCAGAGTTGCAGGCAGGAACCCCGGTTGGCCGAGGAATTGTAATAGTCCAGGCTCAGGTAACATTTGCCGGAAACCGCCATGCAAAGCGCTCCGTGGGCAAAGATTTCAATCTGGACCGGTTTCCCGGACGGGCCGCAGATGTTCTGTTCGTGAATTTTGCGGATGATTTCCGCTACTTGGTCCAAGCGCAGTTCGCGGGCGGTCACCATCACATCGGCAAACTGGGCGTAGAATTTCACGGCTTCGAAATTGCTGACATTGCATTGGGTGGAAATATGGACTTCGACCCCTATTTGACGGGCGTAAGTGATGACAGCCCAGTCGGATGAGATGACGGCATCGATGCCGTTGGCCTTGGCGGCTTCCAGCACCCGGTGGCTTTCCTCGATTTCCTCGTCGTAGATAATCGTGTTGAGGGTCAAGTAGGTCTTGACGTTTTTTTCATGGCAGATCCGGGTGATTTCGGCCAAATCTTCCACTTGGAAGTTGAGTGCGGCTCTGGCTCGCATATTGAGTTTCCCGACACCGAAATAGACGGCATCGGCTCCGGCGTGGATAGCGGCATGCAAGGCGGGGTAGGAACCCACCGGAGCCATGATTTCTATGGGTTGTTTTTTTTGCATCATCTTGTTCTTTTCTTGGCCGATACGATTTTTGTCGGATTCGGCCTTGTGTTGGCGAGTATGCGCGGCTGAGGATTTTTGAGTGTCTGCGGTGCGCTTACTCCTTTGGGTTCAATTTTATATTTTACGGACAAAAAACTGGGCATTTTCAAAGCGTTGGGTCTTGACTTTGCTGCCTTTTTCGATGAAACCGCTTTCGGAAGTGGCATCGTAAAGTTCGCCGTCGATATTGATTTTCCCAGCGGGGCGAAGGACGCTTTCGGCAATGGCTTCGCGGCCTACTAAGGACTGGTAGTCAGATAGTCCGGCAACGGAAACAAAGCCGTCTTCTTTTTTCTGTTCGCTGTCGAGCGCCAAGGCGTAGCCCCTGACACGTCGTCCGAAGAGCCTGAGGCTGAGCTTGTAGCCTATAATCAGGGTTAAGACGGTGCTTACCACGACCACGGCGGCGGCTTCCAAGAGTTTGAGCGGGTTGACGAGGCTGAAATTCAGCCCCCAGTTATCGACCAAGGCGAGGGTCAGCCCGGCGCAGACGAGGAAGATGCCGCTGATTCCGGCCACGCCGAAGCCGGGTATCACAAAGATTTCGAGGACGATGAGGACTAATCCGACAAGGAAGATCAGGATTTCCCAATGGGAGGCGAGGCCTTCCAGATAATGGGGCGCGAAGTAAAGCAGGCAGCCGAGCACGGCAACGCCTAAGGCAAATCCGATGCCGGGGGTCTGCAATTCAAAATAGATGCCGCCTATGATCATCATTATCAGAATGCCGCTGACGAAAGGATTGACTAAGAAATGGATGATTTTGTCGGTGGCTTTCAGTTCCTGTTTCACTTGCCGGCTTTGGTCTAATCCGAGGGATTGCAGCGCGGTCTCGGCATCGGGGTAAATCCCTTGGCAGTAGTGGTGTTGCAGGGCTTCGGAAGCGGTGAATGTGAGTACTTTGCCGCTGTCGCTGATGCCTTTTATGCTGATTCGTTCGTCCACCATGGCTTCGGCTATGTGCGGATCGCGGCCGGTGGCTTCAGCAGTGGCGCGCATCATGGCCCGCATATAAGATTGGTACTTATCGGCTTGCACTTCGCCTTGGGCATCGACCACGGTGGCAGCCCCGATGGTGGCGGCCGGGTTCATGTAGATGCTGTCGCAGGCGATGGAAATCAGTGCCCCGGCGGAGGCAGCGTTGATGTTGATATAGACCATGGTAGGGGTAGGGCATTCCAAAAGCATAGTCCGGATTTCGTCGGCTTCTTTGAGCGTTCCGCCGAAGGTGTTCAGTTCCAGAAGGATGTAGTCAGCGTTTTGTTCGCTGGCTTCGTTCAGGGCTTTTTTCGTGAGCCGGGCGGCGGCAGGGCCGATTTCATCGTCTATGGTAAAGCGGTAAAGGGTCGGTGTGGTTCGGATATCCGTTGCTTGTGCTTCGGTTGCCGGGTTTGGGAGGCTGTCGGCTTGCGGTAGTTCTGGAGGGATACAGGTTCCGTTGGCTGGAGTTCCGGGCCTTTTTGTCGGTTTTGCAGAGACTGCGGCTGAATCGCCATTGGATATGGAGGATACCGGGCTTGCGGGCTTTTCTGGCGTGTTTGTCGGGGGTGTCGTTTTGGAGTTTTCGGTCGCAGAGGCCTTGCTGGCCGGTTGGCTTGCTGCAGGAAATGCATCGTGGGATACGCGTGAGAGATCCGGCGCAGCGGCTGTGACGGAGATAGCAGCGACATGGTCCGACTCGCTGGAATTCAGTGCTATGGGGTTTAGCGCAGCGGTGGGAATAAGGAAGCTGAACAGGCAGCATAGCGTGACTAGGAAATGGGATGGAACGTATTTCTGCAACATTTTGAGGAATTTGGCAAGGATGCCGGGATTCCCGCAGACGATTTCCCGTCCGTGCAGGTAATGGTTGCCCCCGGCAAAGTCGCAGACTTGTCCACCGGCTTGTTTCACGATGAATTGCCCGGCGGCTACATCCCAAGGTTTGAGGCAGTATTCAAAGAATACCTCGCTCCGGCCGGCAGCCACGGCGGCCAAGTCGAGCGCGGCCGAGCCTAAGCGGCGGACTCCGGCGGTGGAACGCATGGTTTCTTTCAGCAAATCCATGTATCCGTCAAGGCGTTCAAAGTCGTAATAGGGGAATCCGGTCACGATAAGGCTGGTGTCCAGGTCTTGCAGGGGGCTGACATGGATAGGTTTGCCGTTGAGGTAGGCCGGGCTGCCCCAGAAGGCGTAGAATTTCTCATCCATGCTGATGTGATGCACTAAGCCGAGGATGATTTCCCCTTCCGGAATCGGTTTGGGCTGGATGAAGGTGTTTCCGGATGATACGCTTGTTTCCGGATGGTTGCTCTGGTTTTCTGTCGGTTGGTTCAGCTTGCTGGTTTCGTTGGTCGGACAGCCTCGCTCGCTATCTTTCGTTTTGTCAGTCTGGCTTGCGGCTTCCTTCTCTGCCTTGATGCCCGCTTGGGCGGCTGGCAGGGCCGGCGCTACCGGAACTTCCTGTGCCAGTTTGTCTTGCAAGGCAATGCTGATGCAATAGAACGGGATGCCGTGAATGAAATTCGTAGTCCCGTCCAGCGGGTCCACAATCCAGTTGTATCGAGCCCCTTCCTCCTTTTCCGTCCCTTCTTCGGCAATGAACCCCGCTTCGGGCAGGATTTCCTTCAAGCCTTCCACCAGCATTTTTTCGGACGTTTTGTCCACGTAGGTCACATAGTCGTGGCTGCCTTTGACTTCCACGTCCTTGCTGCTGATTTTTTCTGCCTGTTGGCGGATAAAAGCGGCTACGGTTTCGCTCAGGGCGAGTACCTGCTGGGTCATCTTTTCCAAATCCAGTGCGGGTTGGTAGGCCATAATACAAAGTTTTTCAAGAAATTGGATTTGTTCGGCCGGGGCTTGTTTTTACGGGGCTTCCGTTTTGCGGGCTTTCCATGGCTTGCCGGGATACGTTCTTCGGCTTGCGTCCGTTATGCCGGTCGGTCTGCATTTGTTTCGGACTCGGTTCGCCCGAGGAATTCCTGCCCCAAACGGATGCAAAAGTAGGCTTTTTCCATATATCGGATTTGTATAAAGGCGTTCTTTCTGCCTTGGTTTGTCGTGCTTCCTATGGATAAATGCTTTGGGGCATAGTGGCAGGAGCCATGGCATATTCAGGGGAAAAGTCTGCCTGGCGTTCAGAGGAGGAACTATCGACCGGGTTCGGGGAATTTTTGTATCTTCGTTGTATGGATATTTGCCAGCAGTTTATCGATTACATCCGTGCGGAAAAGCGGTATTCGCCTTGTACGGTAAAGGCATACGGTTCAGATTTAGACGAATTTGCGCGGTATCTGAAGGAGCATTACGATGAGGCCGACTTGTTGAAAGCCGATTCGGGAATGATTCGTTCCTACGTGGTGGATTTGATGGAGCAGAAATTTTCTTCCAGCAGTGTGCACCGCAAGATTTCAAGCTTGAAGTCCTTCTATAAATATGCACAGAAAAACAATCTGATAGAATTGAATCCGACTTTGCGTGTGCCTTTGCCTAAGATGTCGAAGCGTTTGCCGGTGTATGTGGAGGAAAGCGGAATGGAGAAGATAGGACGGCAGGAGGTGGATGCCGATGATTTTACGGCTTACCGTAACTATTTGATTGTGGAGATGTTCTATGGGACAGGGATGCGTCTTGCCGAGCTTATCGGGATGAAGGACAAGGATGTGGATACACGGATGATGCGGGTCAAAGTGCTGGGAAAGAGGAATAAAGAACGTATAATCCCGATTGCATCGGCTTTGGTGCCGGAAATAGAGCATTACCGTTTGTTGCGTTCGCGCTGTCTGGATGCTGGGCGTAGCGGTATTGCCAGGGCATTTTCGGGTGATACCGGTCTGAAGGGCAATACCGGTCTGATAGGTGATGCCGGCCGGATTTCGGAAAAAAACGGGAGACCTTTGGAAAAAGCCGGACTGCTTCCGGGAGGTGGCGACATGTCATCGGATACTTCCCGCGATAGGGACTTGAATTTTTTTGTGACAGAGAAAGGCTTGCCGATGCCCAGGACAACGGTCTATTATATTGTCAAGCAGTGCCTTCATTTATATACAAATCTGTCAAAATGCAGTCCTCACGTGTTGCGGCATACGTTCGCGACCCATTTGCTGAACCAGGGAGCGGATATGAATTCGGTGAAGGAATTGCTGGGACACAGTTCGTTGGCTTCGACCCAAATTTATACGCACAACACGATTGAAAAGCTGAAAAAATCGTATGCATCGGCGCATCCGAGGGCTTGAATCCGAGGGCTTGAAGGGGAAACGGGGGGGATCGGAACTGCCCGGCGGCGAAACCTTGGATGGCTGTCTTGAAGGAGAAACTGGGAAGTGAGGCTCTCGGACGAGTCTCAGCCGGGGAAGCTGGATGGAGTACGCATCTGTGGCGATGGGTTCATATTCTCTTTGGATTGGAAAGGGCGGCTATTTGCTCCGAATCGGTCGCTGGGTTTGAGTTAAAAAAAAGTTAAAAACGGGAAGGATGGTGGGACATTGGGAAAAAATTTGTAACTTAGGCAAAGTTTTAAAGCCGGGCTTTAGGAAGCCCCGGTTGTAAAGTTCTCTCAATAATAACCGTTTGCCGGGCCGGGAGGCGGAGTGGCGGACGAGCCGGAAGCGATGCCGGATGCATGGATTCGGGTTATTCGTAAAAGGACTTGAAGAATCCGGCGGGTGTCGGTTTCCGGGTGTTCTCGAAAGCTGTTTCGGTTCAAGGTCTTGGCGAACAAAAAACAATGATTATGGAAGTGTCTTTAAATGCGGTTAAATTCAAACCGACGAGTGCGTTGACGGAATTTGTCGACAAAAAGGTGATGAAAGTTGAAACACTTCTCCCGCAGGCAATCAAAGCGGAAGTGACGTTGAAGGTGGATAAGGAACATGATGTCTGCAACAAGGTAGCGGATGTGCGGATTGTGATTCCGGGTGATGATTTGTATGCTTCCAAGCAATGCGACACTTTTGAAGAAGCGGTTGACCAGTGTGTGGATGCTTTGAAAAAACAGATTGAAAAGCTGAAAGACAAGTGGAATAAATAAGAACCTGTTTTCGAATCTATGAGTGATTCGGGCAGGAGTGGGAATTTGTCGGATTTCTATCCTGGGAATGAAGGCAATAGTTTGACCGGCGGCTTTGTCAGGAAGAACTGATGAGGCTGCCGGTCTTTTTGTGGAGGGGGATGTCAAGGGTGGAATGCCGGGCTATTCGGGCTTGGCATATTGAATGATGGGCTGCAGGTATTCAGGTCTGGCTCTGAAGTTTATTTTGATAGGGTTGAAGTTATGCAAGAAGATACGATTTGCGCACCGGCGACGCCGGCAGGCAAGGGGGGTGTTTCGATAGTAAGAGTGAGCGGGCCGCAGGCTTTGGCGTCGGCCGTGGCGATAGGGGGCAAGGCTGTGTCTGCGATGGCATCGCATACTTTGCGTCTGGCAGGGTTGAAGGATGCAGAAGGGTTTATAGACCAGGCGGTTGTGAGTTATTACAAAGCGCCGCATTCGTACACGGGCGAGGATGTGGTGGAGTTTTCGGTGCATGGTTCCCCGTATATCGTGCAGCGTTTGATGCAGGCTTTGTTTGCGTTAGGTGTACGTTTGGCGGAAGCCGGGGAGTTCACGAAACGGGCTTTCCTGAACGGACGGATGGACTTGAGCCAGGCGGAGGCGGTGGCGGATTTGATTTCGGGCGAGACCAAGGCTGCGCATGATTTGGCTTTGCGGCAGTTGCGGGGCGGGTTTTCATCCGAAATAGAGACTTTGCGGCTGAAGTTGCTCGAATTTGCCAGTCTGGTGGAGTTGGAGTTGGATTTCGGGGAGGAAGATGTGGAGTTCGCCGACCGTTCGCAGCTGAGGGCTTTGTTGAAAGAGCTTGGTTTGAAGGTGGATTCGATGCGGGCTTCGTTCCGTTTGGGCAATGCAATCAAGGAGGGGATTCCGGTGGCGATTATCGGCAAGCCGAATGCGGGCAAGAGTACGTTGATCAATGCTTTGCTGCATGAGGAACGGGCTTTGGTGAGCGATGTGCCGGGTACTACCAGGGATACGATTGAGGAGGTGTGGTATATCGGGGGGATGAAGTTCCGTTTTATCGACACGGCGGGTCTGCGGGAAAGCGAGGATGCGGTGGAAAGGATGGGTATCGATCGGACGTTGCAGAAGATGCGCCAGGCTCGGGTCTGGTTGTATGTGTACGACGCTTCAGCGATGACTCTGGATATGGCTCGTGACGAGGTTCGGCTTTATGTGGAACAGTTTTTAGGGTGTCAGCCTTTTCCTGAAGCCGGATCGGTCGCCCTCGAGGGGATGGGAGACCGTGAATCGGCAGGTGTTCCTGCCGGCTTGCTGGATAGGAATCGTGAGTGTATCGGAGGGGAGAGAAAGCGGATTGAGGGAGGGATGAAGGTTGGCGGAGAGGTTGCAAGGGGATTGGAAGCCCCCAATATAATAATGATTGCCAATAAAGTGGATGCAATCGGGAGAGAGGCTGGCCGTGAAGGCGATGTGTTGTACCTGTCAGCGAAGCAGGGAATGGGCATGAATCTGCTGGAAGATGCATTGCGAGCGTTGATTCCTTCTTTGCCGGATGAAAATGCGCTTGTTTTGAGCAATGCCCGTCATTACGAGGTTCTAGGTTTGGTTGAAATCGATTTGCGCAAGGTGGAATCTGGCCTCGATTCCGGGCTTCCTGGCGATTTGCTGGCTATGGATATCCGTTCGGCCATCGATCATTTGGGCCTGATTACCGGGAAGATATTGGCGGATGATATATTGGGAACGGTGTTCAGCAAGTTTTGCATCGGCAAGTAACATAATTATTTGATTATCAATATCTTACATAAAGATACGCCATAAATTATTGGCTATAATTAGGTTCGGGTATTTTCTCTTCCTTTCTTTTGTTTACCGCATTTTCCGTGCATTTGCAGATGTTTTCTATAGTTTTGTCCCCCGTTTGTTCCTTGAAGGTCAGGCAGGGGACAAATTCTTGTCCCTCGGTGAAGTATGAACATTCATCCCTGCAAAATTGAGCAAAACCATAGGAAATGAGTATTTTACAAAGGCATATTAGACTTTGCATTTGCAAATACACCTATGCTATAACATTGATATATAACAACATACAAACAGACTACATTATACCACAAATTATCGACGATGAAGTTCTATTTAGAATATCCGAATAATATTCTTGTTGCTATTTCTGTAAAGCAACTGACATCTCATCCGTGCCAGTTGCATCTCACTTTGTCAATGTGTACTTCTTCGGACGCTTACACTCATCGTTAGCGTTGATTTAGTCATTTTGATAACATTTAATTATTTTATTCGTTTCCAAGACTCTCTATCTCCTTTGAAATTAATTTATACTTAGCCCGTATCTCTTCTCGTTGATAGAAATCCAACAAATCTACCTTACTGAGGTAGCCGTCTTCTAAATATTTCATTAAGTACTGCTGATTAAATTCAATTGACAAAAGGCTCTTCTCTATATTTTTCAGTATCTGAAGATTATTCTTGATATTGTTTTTTACCAGCATTTCAATATTCTGTATATCACGGATGTCTTTCAGCAAACGCTGTATTAGCATATTTACAAAATCTACCTCTATATTCTTCCCATCCTTTCTTAAAGCCAGTCTACGAGCAAAATTGTAAGCAATAGCTAAATTATGATAATCTGCCTCATAATCAATAATACAAATAAACCCGATATTATCAATGTATGAAACCCCATCCACAGCCCGCTGAATAGAAGCATCTGCTAGTGTCTTATCAAAAACAATAATGCTTGTATTAGCACCACGATTCACTGTAGTCTCTAGCAACTGGCTCCATGCAGTATCATATTTATTAGATGCAATATCTAGTGAATCAACATCACCCAATTTGATACTTTTGTCAAACTTACATTCTATAGCTACTTTCTTTCCACTATTTTCGCCACCTACATAAGCCAGAATATCACCAGTCTTGTTATTCTTCAATAAACCTTTCGATGTTCCAGATAATGAAACTACATCTCCAAGATGGAAGTTATCGATGTAGGTTTCAAGAAACTCTAAGATATCATTCTCGGCGGCAACGCCCTTAATTGCAGTCTTATGGAAAATCTCTTGCTTCATATCAAATAGAAGTTTTAAATTTTCCAATTGTACCCCCAGGTCATCAGTTGTCTTAGAAAGAAAAGCCGAAAATCTATCCTCCATTGTTGCTAGTACACCTATACGAATAGCACGCAATAAAGCTGTTTCTCTTTCATTCTCTGGAAGGGAGATAAAAAAACGATAAACAAGCTCATCCGATATCTCAAAGCTATCAACTTGGATGCGCTGAAGTTTGTGATCTATACGCATACCTTATATTTTAGTGTAACGGTAGCCACCTTTTTTTATATAAACATCAAGGAATTTACCATGTGAATCAGCAGCCATCAATCCATCATAAACACTTTGTGGTACATCATAATATTGATAAACTGCGCCAGTTAAAAACTCAATTTCTAAAACCAGATTGTCAGGATCATAACCAATCGAAGCAATGTTCGAAGATGATACATATTGTCTTTCCATATACTTTAAAATATTATAAATTAATTTGTTGTAATCTCCATGCTTTTATAATGTTCTGAAACTCGTCATCTGTAATATCTAAGTTAATATTCCAAGCACCTTTCCCTTTTTCGTCTGAAGCCACAATAGGGTCATTACTGTCTGGCCTATTCTTTTTGTCAGGGAATGTAATAATTGCTCTCATAGGCATCCTTACCGCTTCACCAACAATAATGGATTCACCAGTCTTCAGGATTGGAAGCATATTCACCAAATTAGAAAGATTATCTGAAATAGTATTTGCTATTATACCTCTGTCATTAGAGTTTGTCAAGCGCAAAGCTATCGTTGTACCACATTGAGATAAAATAGTTGGGTCAATCTCCGAAGGACGCTGGCTTACAATCATAGCGCTGATGCCATATTTACGTCCTTCCTTTACCAAACGACGCACTACTTTGGATGCTCTGCTATTATTGTCACTTCCAAGATAATTGTGAGCCTCTTCCATTACTATCAATAGAGGACGTTTCCTGCCTCCTTGTTTAAGATTGCGCGCCCAAAACATAGAGTCATACATGACACGCAAAAGAATTCCTATAATATCATGCAAAATTCCACTTGGTACTCCTGAAACATCAAAAACAGAAAGAGTTTTCTCTCCCATCCAAAGCTTCAGCAGTGAATGGATATCATTTGTTATATTTCCATCTGAACTTGGAATAAAACCTTCCGGTTTTAAAACAAAATCAAAACGAGGATCTGCCATTTTTGCCTGTAATGCAAGCAACTGCCTTCTCAAATTCATTGTAGCTGCAGATAAGAATATCTTTGATTGCTGTTGCTCCTTATATTGTGGCAGTACAAATGGGTTTATTGATCCAGTCATTTTACTTCCGTCTTCTTTCGTCGCGAAAGCCTCTGTTGTCGCAACCTCATCAAAATCCTTATCAATAGCGCATATTTTCTGTCCTGTTCCCGTACAGGAATGTGTTGCAAACATCGACCTATATAAATAAAGAAATAAACGTTGCAAACTGAAAGGCACAGGTGTATCTGCTGTTATATTATCAGCATTAAGATATGAGAACAAGCATGGGTTCTTCTCTATTGTAAGCTTCTTAAGTTTGAGAATAAGTTCTGAGAGCGGAAATCGGTCATTATCTTGAATATCACCAAAAGCAAAACTTACGAATTCATCAAAGCTCATGGCCCAAAATGGCACAACAAGTTTCTTGTCCGTACGATCTTCCGGTATTGTTCTAAATATATTAGCTCTACTTTTAAAGGTTTTACCATACTCACCATGAATATCAACAAGAATAATTCTAGAAGAGGGAAAAACAGTAGAATCTATTAGACTGTTAACAAGCCCTGCCACAGTTGTTGATTTACCGGTTCCTGTAGAACCAACAATACAACTATGTCTAGTCACCAACTTATTGATATCTATTAGAGCTGGAATATTCTCCGCTCCAGAAATAGTGCCTACAGGCACAAACTCGGCGCCTTTATCACGACCATATATATTCACAAGGTCTTCTTCTGTAACAATATGTACCTCGTCATCTATCATAGGGTATTGTGATATACCTCTTTCAAATGGCTGACCTTTTGCGCCCTCTCCCACGAGTTGTACAGTCATCCACCTTAATCCCGTATTGGTATCGTCTTTCATGGACTCGGGTACTGCATCAGCCCCTACCTGTACAATGGAGCCATACAAGTTAACAAAGCCCTGTGGTATTTTCACAAAACCACCTACTTGTCCAACCTTATAACCATTTCCGTAAATATATGAAATAGTTGAGTTGAGTGACGGGTATAACTGTACAGAAACATTTGTGCCAGAAATACTTCTAACAGCTCCTATAATTGTAGGATTACTTTTTGTCTGCATCTGGATGATCTCCTATTAATTCTGAAAGGAAGGAAGTAAAAGAGGCGAAATCCCCGAAAGATACGCGATCATCAACCTTCTTAAAGTTAAAATTCACAAATTCATTCTTTTCATCTATAAACTTTGACCATTCACGGCGCTGAGCACCAATCACAGCCTCTTCATCATGCCAAATACTGAGGTTAGGACGCTCCAATGCTTTTTTTACAGCTTCTGGTGCTACCAATGTACCAGAAGCATCTTTTTTCATCTTCCCATACATTAATGCCACTACATTTGCACTCTGATTTACTTTCAGAGCATTAATAATAGTGTCATTGATATGTTCATCACCAAATGAATAACCACAAACAAATAATACGGCATGAGGTTTTAATAGAAAACTTGTCAATCTGTCAGACATAGCTAAGAATGGCATCTTTCTACTTTGATCGTATTTCAGTTTGGAAGGGTATATCAGTTCTGGAGAGCCTGCTATGCCTTTAGACACTCTATAAACTCTTCCCGACATAGTTTTCCAATTTACTGAACCGTGCAATTTCCACACTCTTGCCCAATAATTGGGTAACTCATTTTCTTCTACTGAATGAATATCAAAGAATGGGTATCTTGAACCAGAGAATCCATCAAAGAATGGTACATTTTGCTCTTCTAAAGCCTGCTCTAACAACAAATCATAGTTGGTTGTAAATATTTCCACTGGAACAACACGATCGATAGAACTCACCCACCTTGCAAGTCTTCGATACGAATTATCTCCATCAGGTAAGTCCTTTGTCACCGCATCTGCTATTGTATTGCAGATTTCTGTTTCTAAGTTATTTAATTCACTTTCCGTAAACCCTCTTACTGTGCCACCACCTGTTGAAACTTCTTTCATAGATCGAATATAAGTAAGAATATCTTCCAAATTAGAAGTATCTCTATCTGCCTTTTTCAACTCTTCAATCAGTCTCTTATATGGTGTGGTAGGAGTATCTGTAGCATGTGCGTCGTTGATAATCTTGGTTAAACCCGCCATATCTGGTAACAGGGGGGCTCCTGTTATTCTAACAGACAAAGGACAACCTGCCGCAAGAAGAAAGCCAAGTGGAGACTTATCTTGTGACAATAACAATCTCAAACTTCTCAAATGTCTTATTTGATCGTGATTCATATTTCTTCTATTTTTTAACCTTTAATTTTCCCATATGCCTCTCACTGTTTCATTTGAAGGGACTTCAATATCTTAAACTAAAATAAAAAGTTAACTGTTTATTTGATTAAATTGTTAATTCTCATCTATTTTAGATATCAGCTCATTATTCAAACCCTCATCCTTACCTAACAATTGTCTTACAAGTCGATAAACTGTCGTACAGGGATTCTGATTGGCATATCGTGAATCGGTATATTCAAGATGCTTTGACTCTGCATATCGCATTGCGGAATCCATTGAACCGTATGTTGTCATTACAGCATAGTTGTTCGGATCTTTCTTGGCGTATTTGTATTTCTTCTTAGACTTGTATTTTGGAGAAGCATTTACAGCAACAGAAATCTTCTCTTCGTAATCCTTTCTAGGAATACCTGTCGTTACATTCTGAAAATGATACAGATACCATAGCTCAAAAGCTTCATTACTCCATGCTACCTCTATCCCATTCTTGCCTCCTAATGCAATAGCTTCGTTGAAATCTTTAGCAGGAAATTCGTCTTTATCAAATACAGCCCAAACACGGTCATAGTTGTTCTTATTTTTCAAAGCGATAGCCTTCTCTACAACATCTTTTGTACCTCTGCCAAGACCTTTAACTTCTATATCATATACAATTATCCCTTGCTGTTTCTGAGCGAATGCATCAAAATAATTAGGCTCCGTTTTCGTACCCTCGCACACGATAAGAACAGAACATCGTATAACCTTCTGTTCTCTCCGTTGTGTTTGCTTCTTGAACTTAAAAGAGGCATTGTCTATCTTTATTTTCTTTGCAGCCATAACCTTTATTTTAATCGTTAAGAATATAAGGAATAGCTCCATAACGCCCCGCAATATAATTTCTCTCGTAGTTCGCATCGTTGCGAGGTTTCGTCCCATCTGGAAGGACGATATCCATAAGGCTATAAAGGTCTGTCTGCTCTTTCGCATCTTTCTCCGTAAACCATATCTGGTCTCGTCTGAGTATTTTTTGAGAAAGCAAATGTGTATCGTGTGTGGTAAATATCAATTGGGCGTTCTTGGGATTCGTCTCCGGATTATTAAACAACTCAATGATATATTGAGATATGAGAGGGTGCATTTTAGCATCCAGTTCATCCACCACAAGTACTGCTCCGGAATAAAGAGTCTCAAATATCGGTCCCGAAAGGTCAAACAATTTATTTGTACCTGAAGATTCCCGGTCTTCAAATGAAAAATTGATTGTACCTATTACCTTACCTTTCTCTGAATACACATTATGCACGGAATCCAACTCGATACTTTTCTTTCCTTGCATCTCCTTTTGAAACATGGCTCTTAACTCTGTAGGTAAATACGATGGGATATTAGGCTCTTCTTCGTGAGTGAGAATACTATTGAATCCGAGTCTCAACTTTTGGAAAAATTCAAGTGCATCAATACTATATTGTTCTTTCTTATGGAAAAACAGCTTTGAATATGATCTATACTGCTGATTGTTTAATCCGGAAATCACATTGAAATCTGATTGAAACCACGAGATAACTTGACGTGATATTTCACCTCCTAACTGTTGGCATAGAGACAAGAACAAGCGGTTATCGTTTGTCTTTTCTTCATAGCCTGCCCCCTCCGGGAAATTGCCTTCATCCACACATATCCCTTCTTCGTTTCTCACGAACAGCATCTGCTCCTTAGAGCGAGGTGTCGTTTTCCTAAACAACCATTCATCAACAATACGCTCCAGATTATATCTAAATCCATACCTGTAGTAGTAATCTCCTTTCAGAAAAACTATCTCAAACATTGTAGGACTATCATTGCCTTTCAAAAGAAGAAACGGATCGTATTCCAATTCCTCATTGTCGTTCAATTTTACAGATAATAATACACATCTTGCCATTGTGTGCATAGCACTGACAAGATTTGATTTACCACTGGAGTTAGCTCCATATAGCGCAAGAGAACGGAGTAATGTATGTTTATTGTATTCAAACAAATTCATATCTGAACACTCTTTCAAAGCTTTATCAGCCTCCAATACCAAGGTCTTCTTTCCATAAAACGACCTGTAATTCTCAACAGTAAATTCAAGTATCATATAATTAAACCTTAAAGTCTTTATATAGAATAAAAATTCAAGTACAAAGGTAATAATAAAAATCCAATTAGTGTGCGAATTTGATATTATTTCTCAAATTCGCACATAATATTCTTTCTTTTCTATCAACTGCAATGAATGTTGCTCTATTTTAACCCTGCATTAAAGTAGGGCAAAAACGATTAAAAGTAGCATTTGGGCTGGCGAAAAGAAAAACAAGAGAACTCATGGATGAAGGATTGATTTAGTTTAGAACTTGATTAGATATACAAAAACCAAACTAAACTTATATATAAAGGCTTTTGGTAATTTTAGAATTAACACCAAACCTAACTTTCAATCTAAGGGGCAAGCAGAACAAGAGGGTGAGGGACAAATAGGCCCCCCGACATTTCAGTGTGTTTTTTTGAAATGGTTTTATTGTTTTTCTTTCTTTTGGTATGCGAATTTTTGTCCCTCGTTTGTCCCCCGAAGGCATTTTAACGCGCAAACACATATTGATTATCAAAGTATTATACACTCATAACACATATTGCGTCGGGGAAATAGTATAATTATTTGATTATCATTACTTATATCGATGGTAAAACTAAAATGCTGGTGGAAAACCACTTAAATAGGGGTAAAATGGGCTGTTTTAGAAGTCATATTTTCTCTTGTTTGCTTATTATTACCGTATTTTTGTCCCCCAGTTGTCCCCAAGTGAGGCTTCGGGGGGCAAAATTATGTCCCCAAACATATTTAGGACACATACAACTTAAAAAACTGGTAAAAAGTTAATTATTCGAAACTATAGGGATTTCATAGAATTGGCAATATACATAAACAAATTACAGCATTGATATACAATATACTACAATTCAAATATATTGTAGCAGAAGTTACAGCAAATGGTATTCAGTTGGGAATGTCCAAGAAATATTATCATCACTATCTACTCAGGTAACACCATGGACAATTATAATTCTCTAGAACTATCCAACATACAGATATACAAGCATATATTACAATATTGACATACAAATATGATGCATCATAAATGAAGTTATAACAAATGATATTCTGATTGGAATATTATAAAAACATCCTCATCACTTAAACATCTGCCGTCTGTCACTACATGTATATTCACATGATAGCCCATTAACAGCTTCTTCCTCCTGATAAACCATATGGTTGTGGACAGTTCTATCGAATCGGATAATGCCTGGCTGTTGAAAGTTGTCAAGAATCATATTATCAAATATCAGAATCAAGCAAATTATCAGCACTATTTCGAATCAGTGCCGATAATTTGCATACTACCGATTTTCAAATAGATTGCCAAAGTATGTCAGCCGATGAAAAATAAGAGTTAAGTGGCCCTAAGCTTCTCCACTTCCTGCCATTCTGCATTAGAGACAATCGCCTGATATTGCTCCTTAGTCAGAACTGAATTAGAATCGTCCGAACATTCATATTTCCACGGCAGTTCATAGACAGTGCCCTCTTCCTGGTAACCCATATAGTTGTGAAAGGAGTCGGGAACCAGCCGCACATAATCTTCTTCAAGCAGGATTCTCAGGAGCTTTTCTGCATCGTATATCAGCAGCGGTGTCCCGGCCTTATACAGAGCCGTAGCCACCTCAATAGCCAGCCCGACATTGGACGAGTAACTGTTGGAAACAATGATCATCCACCCATGTTGTCGGTCGTTTGAGGCAAAGATATTCAGACGTGAAAGCCCAAGTTCACCATAATGGTCAGTTGCGAACCGCATGAAATCCTCCGGACTGTCAATGTCATACATTTCCATTACATCCACGAACTTCTTCCGCTTGTAGTAGACTACATCACGCAATTCTGCCGGAACATCCTGCGGATCTGTATAGATACGCCCCTTGAATCCACGCTTCCGGTGATAAGCCTCATACACCTCGTTGGCAATGCGGTAATAGGTGCAATACTTTCGGATAGTCATGGTTTCCAAAAGAGGGGCAGAATGCCAGTGCACCGACTCCTTCAATGCCTTGATAGCCATTTCCCGATCTTCCACCTCAATTTTGAAATTCGGCACTATGCGGTTAAATACCTTTTGTGCAATCCGTCCTGTACGCTGCTGGTACGGCAGGTTATGTGCCACGTAATCGTTGAACCCATCGGAATTCGAGACAACGACATCAATCATCCTTTGCAGATAGTTGAAGAGGCGGGTCAGGTTCTCTCTGCACCACGTATTATCTGGCTCTGCATCCGTGCACTTGGAGTCATTCGTAATAATAAACCCAAATCGGTCATTAGACTTTGGGGAGATTGCCCGCTTGTGTCATGCAGCATGCTTCTCGCCTAGCCGAAGGCGTAGCGGGCTACGTCGAGGCGTAGCGAGAAACAGGATGCGGACAGAGGCGGGCAAGATGCCCGAAAGCCTCATTTTCCTAACCGAAAACAGCCCCGGCGTGTCTAATGACCGATTTGGGATAAAGCTGATCCGCTTCCGGTCCGTAACACGGATTGACCGGGAATCCACGTATCGGTTCGAAGCAACATGGAACCACCTGGTCTCCATCGGGTTGAATGCCAACCAGTCAGCTAAGAACGCCTCCCGGCTGTCATATTCCCCGAAAGCAATCAACTCCTCAACATCTCCCCATTCTTCCGGAGTAGGTCGCGGCACCTCGATATAGAATCCCCGGTATTCATCATCGCCCATTGCGGCCAACCGCTCGAACCGATGTTGAATATCAACCAGCCGTTCCAACATATCGCCATCAACAGCAATCTCCCATTGGCGGCTTTCGCCCAACGCCTCCAGATGCGAAGCGTTCAAGCCAACCTCCTTCGCCAAATCGGCAAGGAGCCTTCTATCTATGATCTTTCTTTCGTACATTTCTGTATGTCCACTAAGTTTCAATAAACTTGCTCGGATCAAATCCGTTCATCAGGTGTTCATCTTCAAAAACATATCCCATCTGGTTACAGATTATACGGGTTCCGCCAATCACAGTGCCGATATTGGTATGCGAATGCCCGTAAATCCAGGCATCAATCCAGCTGTCAGCTATCAGTTCTCCATATTCACTGGCAAATGCGCTGTTCAGCACGGAATCCCTATGATGCTGAGCCACTACCTGAAGTGTCGGCAGGTGATGCGTAACCACTACGATATGAGGTGCCGTACTTTCCTTGATACTTTTCCGAATAAAGTCAATACAGGTCTCGTGCATCCAGTTGAATTCCTCCACCTGCAGCAACTTCCCATCGAACTTAATCTGTCGGAAATCATTCATGCCTTTCCACACGAAATACTCATCGTTCGGATTGACCCGTGACCACAGCGTACTCAGCACGAAGTCGGTATCATCAATGCGAACAACCTGATTCTGATAGTAGCCGACATTCTCCCGGAACATCCACCGCCATTGCAGACCCCGTTCCATCACATCCGAATAGTTGTAATATTCGTGGTTGCCGGGGACAATAAATACCTGCCTATAGTTTCCGGATGCCCATTTCCAGAACTTCGTCAACGGAGCAACCTTATCCCTGAGATAAAAAATATCCCCGGCCAACACCAGCACATCGCCGGTAACCGTCAGTTCATTATATTTCAAATATCTGCTGTTTTCCTGGAACTCCAGGTGCAAATCGCTCATGTATTGTATCCTCATCTTATTGCTCTCCTTTCTTTGATTGTTCTATCTGTTTCTCTATGATTGCCTTTACCCGTGTAAATGAGACAGGGGTGAAATCGTTGTTATCTACTCCAACATCATACTGCGTGGGAAAAAGCATCTTCAGCCTCGGAGCGTCCTTTCCGGTGTTGTGCCTGCTGGTATGTACATGTCCGAAAAGCTGCCAGGTGCCATTGTATGAACCGCCATAGCAAAGGAACGGACAGTGATTCAGATAGATCTTCTGCTTATCTACCTCAATATACATCTGTATCACAACCTGTTCAAAGTATTTCCTGTAGTCCTGTCTCAGATTCTTTATGTCATGGTTGCCAGTAATAAGATAGATTTTTCCGTTCAGCCTGCTCAGTACGTTTATCCATTCTGCAGAACCTCCTAGACAGAAATCGCCCAGGTGAAACACGATATCATCAGGACCAACCACTCTGTTCCAGTTGGAAATAATCGTTTCATTCATGTGCGACACATCCTTGAAAGGCCTGCTGCAGAACTTGATAATGTTCGTGTGGTTGAAGTGGGTGTCGGATGTAAAGAACACCCTGCTTCCATCAAATTTATAATTCATAATCTTTTCATTCATGCGCATCACTGCGCGGTTAATAATATGTTACTATTATGCCCGTGAACGGAATTGACGGAGAAGAGCGTATCGCGCGAATGTCACCAACAGGCACAAAACAAAAACCGTCGAAAAGTTTGGTAAGGACTTTCCGACGGTTTTCGTTTAAACGGATACCAGCATCATCGTATCCCCGATGGTTTATTAAATGTTCGTCGGTAAATGTCTCTGAATGTATAGAATGCTCCAATGCCCGAAGTATGGACACACGACAATCCCTCAAGGCATTCTATGTCTCGATCTGATACGATTGTCCAGTTGTTCATTCTTCTTTGCTGCATTGTAAACTTTATATTTTATTCAAATGACGGCGCAAAATTACGGATTTTCTTGAAGACCAGCAAATTTCTTTAAGAGAAAACAGTCTAATACGAGGTCGTTATTGATACACAAAACTGTACCAATCCCCGACAACAAAGCAGACTGGTGCTGCCCATAGTGAAGAAAGTGCAAATGCAAACACATATTCGATTTGTACTCTTGACCCTTTACTGTAAAAAATCTTTACTTTATCCCTGTATTCCTAATTTACAATCAATAGAATAAAGTCAAAATAAGGAAAAATAAGAGATGGCTGCACCTATTTTGACACAGTCCCATTCCTAATATAAAGGTTCTTTCTATATATCTTTTATATTCGTTGTAAACATTCAATTCGTATAAAACCTAAAAGTACAAATTTTCTTTTTCCGGCACCTTATTCTCCATGAACATAACATAGTAAATCGGGAGATAAAGGATATTTCCTTTCGTTTCTATTTCCCTTTCGTTTGAAAGGACAATAGATGAAACAATATGGTAATCCGGAATTGACATCAAGTTATCCAATGCACTATGAACCGTATAATCCTTTCCTGATTTAACTTCAATAGGCAGCACACTCATGGTGCCACTGTCATCAACAAGGAAGTCAACCTCTCCTTTCTGCTTATTGTCATAGTAGAACAATTTTTCGTAATGTGCTTTCAGTTCCTGGGCAACAGCGCTTTCATAGACAGAGCCAAGGTTAATGCTGGCAATGTCGTTCAGTATTGGCTGGATATTGTAATGATACAACTGTGAAGTAAGCATACCTACATCGTTCATGTACAGCTTCAACAAATTTTTCTGCTGGGATTCTGCCAAGGGATATTTCGGATTGCTGATTGCATGGGATGGTATCGTAATACCTGAATTGATCAGGTACTCAAACTCCTCTACATAATTGCTGAATCTGTCTCCTTTCCGGTCCAATATATCTTTTGCCACAATCCGCTTCTTCTTGTTCTCCATCTGAGAAGGAATCATATCATAGATACGGCGGATATACAGTTTCTTGGCAGCGTCCTCTTCGTAACGGGAAGCATCGACAGCATACAATTCTCTGATAGCCTCCTGAACCTCCCTCACTTTGACGATATTATGACTGTTCAAATATTCATTGACCGCATCCGGCATACCTCCCACGAGCAGGTATCTTTTGAAAAGACTCAGCACCTTATCGTGAACCTCCGGGGACAAAGGCTGTTTCTGCTCAAAGGACTTTCTCAGATGCACAATCGCATCCTCGCCGAAATCATTTGCAATCAGGAATTCTTCAAAGTCCAGCTGGTACATTTTCTTGGGGATAATACTTCCGACTGGAACCGAAACGGTCTTTTTCAATGCAATTCCCAACAGACTTCCGCTGCATATAAATCGATACCGGTGTTCTTGCCTCAAGAACTTAAGCATCGTCAGAAATTGCGGATAATGCTGAATCTCATCAATGAAGACTATACCAGCCTGAAAAAGTAGACACGGAAAAAATTTTTCAGTTAAACATTTTTTCCAAAGTAGACAATCGGGTTATTTTCGTTTGATTTGATTTTTCAAAAGTAGACATTCCCTATCAATCTACGTCATTTTTGTTTTCAAAAGTGGACACATTTTCCAATCCGTTCTCTGACAGCGCAATGGCGCGCCTCTTCCGCACGAATTTAGGTTCTGTGGTCAACTCTCTTTTTTCAAACGTATTTTTGCATTTGATCTCACCTTTGTCATAGCGTTTTCTGTAGTTCGCAGGGGTGTCATATCCGATGGCAAAGCAAGGCCGCCGTTCATTGTAGAACCGGACATACCTTTCCAGCACTTCGCGGAAGTCACGTTTCTCCCTGCATCTCTCTATTTCAAAGTCGATTGTCAATTCTTCTTTTATCCAGCCGTTCAGAGCCTCATTCACGGGATTGTCGGTGGGCTTTCCTGCCCTTGACATTGAACGGATTATGTTCGTATCCCTTATCAGTTCATTATAAGCCATGGAAGCATATACTGTCCCCTGGTCCGTATGCAGTATGACCGGTTCCGATGCCCCCTTCAACAGGCCTACGACCTCATTCAGGCCTTCGGTGTACTGCTCTCTGGCGCCACGCCTTTCCGCCACCTTATAGGTCAGTATCTCCTTTGTGAAGACATCGAAGTAGAAGGTGACCTCTATGTACATGTACCAGATCTTGAATGCCGTCATGTCCGATACGATCACCTGACGTGGACGGTCAACCGTCTCCCATGTCGAGTATATCAGATTGGGATACCGGTCCCTGACCTTGCGCGGCTTTGGGCGTACCTGATGTCGGGTCTCGGATTGGATGCCGAGGAACCTGAAGCATTTGTAGGCATAGTTCTCACTGATGTCTATATACTCGTTGATCCGGATATAGGCCGCCGTCCACCTGTAGCCATGCGTGCGGTGCTTCTCGTGGACTGTCCTTACAAGGGCTATCATCTTTTCACGGTTGATGTCGCGCCTGGATGGAGGTCGTCTTTTCCACTTGTAATAACCGGAGCGGCTTACGTCCATAAGGCCGCATATGTCCCTGATGGCATAGTCCCGTGACAGCAGGTCCACTATTTCGAACTCTTCTCCCTTAAACGAACATACTCCTGTTCCCCAGCTTCGTTCATCTGAACGGCATAACTTTTTTTTTGCCGTTCATTCTCGATACGGAGCCGGAGGATTTCCCGTTTGTAGGCCTCCTCTGTACGGTCTATGCCTTCCGGCAATACTTCCCTGATTTCGGCATCCGCCCTGGCAAGCCCTTCCAGGCCGCCTTCCTCGTACTGTTTGAGCCATTTGCGGAATGCCGCATCTGATACATTGTTAAGAGTGCAGAAGTCACTCAGTTTAATCCGTCCGTTCAGTTTGAACTGGCGAATCAGAAACTCTTTTTCAAGAGGATTCAAGTGTGCCATAAAAGTTTCTCCTTTCCGGTAGATGGGACTGATGCTGGCTTCGGGCCGCAGGAAGTCGCCCCCGTCGTTCGGGGCTTCGCCCCTCTCTCCAGAGGCGACTTCCTGTCCGCACCAAAGCTACAACTTTCAATCTTTTTCTACCTTCCCGTGTCTACTTTTTCGGCAGCAACATCGGCAACGGAGCAACATAGACATGGCGAAAGTGATTTTACTTTATCCCCGTATTCATATATACGCCAATTAAAGTACAGTCAAAATAAGGGAATAAAAGAAATGGCTCAGCCAAACAGACCAGCCGATTTACCGAAGTCCACCAATGATACTACCTATTTTTTCTTTTGGCTGCAAAATCTTCATGAGTGCATCTTGCTTTTAGTTGACATCAGTTGGTGAAAATCCCTCTTATTTTCGTACCTTCGCAACGGATAGAAAACAGGTGGACTTCGGATGGGAAAATGGAGTTTTCTCGTTGGTTCTGATTGGAAAGATAAAAATAAGTGTAATCAATTGTAAAAATCAGAAAGAAATAAAACTCAAAAATATGGAAAAAACAAATATATATATCGATCGGATTACTTTTAATGATGGTAGTTCTTTTAGCTTCAATAATTCCGACATAGTCGTATTTACAGGGCCAAATAATTGTGGCAAAAGCCAGGTCTTGCGCGATATAAAAGATTATTTTACTAACAAAAATATTCAAAGAATAATTGCAACAGATATTACGCCCCAATTTTTAGGAGATGTGGAGTATCTAAAGAGTAAGTGCATAAATAAAAATGGTAAATATTACCTTGATAATATAGTTGTCAATATAGATAATTTAAAATATCAATGGGAACAAAAAAATATAAGCAGTATTTCTACATATTTTATTAATCATCTATCAACTGAAAGCCGATTACAAGCTGCTAACCCGGCCAATACCTTTGATGCAGTCAATGACTTCCCAGTGACACCATTACAAAAATTATATATTGACGATAAAACAGAAAAAGAATTATCGTCTCTCTTTCATCAAGCTTTCGGGACAGAATTTATTGTAAACAGAGGGGCTGGATCTCAAATTCCTATTCATGTGGGAATGACTCCCACAATGGATAAAGGAGAAGACAGAGTATCTGTTTCTTATTTGAGCAAACTCAAAAGGTTGCCTCAAATTCAAAATCAAGGTGATGGCATGCGAAGTTTTACGGGAATTTTATTGGATACATTTGTATCGAATCATTGTATCACATTAATTGATGAACCGGAAGCATTCTTACATCCACCTCAGGCTCGCCTATTAGGTAAATTATTAGCTAAGAGCACACTCAATAATAGACAACTTTTCATATCCACGCACAGCGAAGATTTTCTAAAAGGATTATTGGATGCAAACAATGAACACATAAAGGTAATCCGTATAAATCGAGAAGGGGATGTTAACCACATGAATATTCTTAACAATAATGAAGTTGAGAATTTATGGAAGGACCCTATCCTACGATATTCTAACATTTTGAGTGGATTATTCCATTCAAAAGTAGTCATTTGCGAAAGTGATACGGATTGTCGATTTTATCAGGCTGTTCTCTATGCTATACAGGATGAAAATGCAATCAATCCAGATATTCTTTTTACACATTGTGGAGGGAAACAAAGATTAAAAGTAGTTATTAAAGCACTGAGGTCACTAAATGTCAAAACCATTGCCGTTATGGATATTGATGCATTAAATGATAAAACTACATTTAAAGATATTGTAGAATCAGCAGGTATGATTTGGGACAACATTGAAACCTCATGGAAATCAATTAATGAATATGTAAAAGGACAACGAGCACAATTAGATACAGAAGAAGTTAAAAAAGAAATTGATAATATTTTCAACTCTTTTCATGAGCCCCAGCTTACAACAGACATTACTGACAAGATTAAGAAAGTCATCAAACAATCGTCTGCATGGTCAAAAGTTAAAGAAACAGGAAAAACATTTTTCACAGGAGATGCATATAATGCTTTTCAAAAAATATACGATCAGTGCAAGTGTAATGGGTTGCTAATAGTCCCTATCGGCGAATTAGAATGTTTTTATAAACCAGATTCTAATCATGGCGTCAAATGGGTAAATAATGTTTTAGAAAATGTTAACTTGAAAGATGATCCGGAATTAGGTCAAGCTCGAAGTTTTGTAGAGGAGATATTACTCATCAAATAGAGGAGACTTTCAAAATCTTCGTGACTGCATCTTGCTTTTAGTTGACATCACCTGACTTCGTCACTCAAAAAGCATTGACTTTTTTTAATATGTTGATAAATAATATTTTGTAATTTTGTGTCACCCATTTTAGGGTGACACGGTCGCAAAATATGTT
>CALUMK010000007.1 GCA_944321735.1 uncultured Bacteroidales bacterium | reverse complement strand
ATAGTGGTAAGCTCCTTATAATAACCCGAAATCTTTTCAGCCACAACGATACTTACAGTACCTGACCGATTCTTTTTCGCTTGATAAACATATAAAAATGCTTTGCGTACCCCAAAATCAGGGTACGCAAAGTTACAAAACATTATTTATCAAGATATTATAAAATCGATGCTTTTATAGTGACGAAGTCAGGAAAAAGAGGCAGAAGCGGATGAACGAACAATTACAGAAAAAGCCTCCGGCCCGGAAAGCAAAGAGCTGCCGCCACGAAACCACACCTATATTATATATAGGTATCTTATATCTTAGAGCAGCTCATAGCAGAAGGAAAATACCGGATTGCATAGCAACGAACCTCCACCACCAAAATTCTCACTCCATCGTCTTCCATTCTTCTATCGTGCCTGTCTGGGAGGAGAAGCTGGCACCTATCTTGAAGAGTTTGCGCGGGTCTCCGGCGTAGGGTTTGGCATAGCCTTTGTCTTCTATCTGCTTCAAGGCTTCGTCTGCCGTACCGTCCAACTTGAACTCGAAGATATAAACGTACTGCGGGGTCTCCACGATGCAATCGGAACGCCCCTGGCTCTGCTCCTTTTCTATGTAAGTGGTATAGACGCTCACCATCCGGAATATCAGGTAGAAGGTGTAGTTGAAGTAGCTTTCGCGTTCCTTCTGGTCTTCCTTGCGCCTTGCCGTGTAGGGGATGCCGGCCAGGAAGGAGGTGAACAGGTCGCGAATCGTGTCCGGCTCGCCCTTGCGCAGGGTCTGCACCAAGGTACGAATCCAGTTGTCCATGTTTTGCTCCGGCTTCAGGTAGCCCGCCGCCACCAAGCTGACGAAGCCTTTCTTCACTTCCTTGTTCGGGAAATCCAACAGGAATGTGCCGAAATCGGGGTCGTACTCCTTTATCGTCAGGTAGCCGCTCTGGTAAATCATCGGCAGGGGCTTCTCCACATCCGCCTTGTAGTCCACGAACTCGCTGGGGTCGTAATACCTGCCCGTCATTTCGTCAAGGTTCTCGTGGCTGTGCGCCAGAAGTCGCAGCAGGTAGCTGGGCGTGCCGGTGCTGAACCAGTAATCTTTCAGCCCTTTGTGCTTGAAAGCATTGAGCAGGCTGTAAGGGTTGTAGATGTCGGTCAGGTTCTCGCTGAAATGGTAGCCGTCGTACTGGGCTTTGAGCCGTTGCAGCATCTCCGGGACGCTGACTTTGAACCGATCGGCCATTTCCCGGATGGGTTCGGCGAAATAATGTTCCATCTCCTGCTGGGTGATGCCGCAAAGGCTTTCGTAATCGGATGCCAGGCTGATGTCGTCCGGCTGGTTGAAGCCGCTGAAGACGCTCACCTGGGAGAATTTGGTCACGCCCGTCAGCAGCACGAACTGCAAGTCCGCATCCGCCCCCTTGAAGACCGAGTAGAAGGCTTTCAGCACCGAACGGTTCCAGTCCTCCAGCCAGTATTCCGTGCCTTGGATATCCACCTTGATGTCCATGTCCAAGACATCTAATATCGGCTTGTCGTACTCGTCCACCAGGACCACGCAGCGGCGGCCGTGCTGCTTGTGCGCCTGCGCCAGCACGTAGGCGAAGCGGCTTCCGATGTCCACCCGCTTAGGGTCGCTGCCGTAGGTCTTTTCCCAGTCGGATACATACACGTCCAAGGTCGAGTCCAAAGTCCCCGGTGTCAGGAAGTTGACGCTGTTGAAGTCGATATGGAACACGGGGTATTCAATCCAGTCCTTTTCTAATTTCTCTATCGCCAGCCCTTGGAAAAGATCCTTCTTGCCTTGGAAGTAATTCTTGAGCGTGGAGACCAGGAGGCTCTTGCCGAAACGACGGGGGCGGCTCAGGAAATAAATGGAGCCCGTGGTCACCAACTGGTATAACATCTCGGTCTTGTCCACATAGACATAGCCGTCTTCCCGAATCTTCTCAAAGGTTTGTACCCCTACTGGAAATTTCATCATGATGTCTCTTTATAAACTGCAAAAACGAGCGCAAATCCGAGCAAAGTTCAAACCATGCCGAAGCGCGCCCCTGCCTGTTGAGGCTTGCCGGATTTCAGCCCGTTTGACTGGAACCGATGCATAAGCCATTAACATACAAAGATAATGCTTCTTTATTTAACAGAAAACCGGCAAAGTCCGCCGACGCAGGGTGTTGCTGCGCCGGCGGTGCGCTCTTCCCGATGGGTTCGAAAAAAAATTCCCGGGAAACTACTTGCCGTAATGCTGGTAGAAGGCGGCGATGGTCTCGATGCCTCGGAAGAAGTTCTGCAGGAGGTAGCTTTCGTTGGGGGAATGGATCGCGTCGGCTTCGAGGCCGAATCCCATCAGGAGGGACTTGATGCCGAGGACTTGCTCGAAGGTGGCGATGATGGGGATGCTGCCGCCGCTGCGGGTGGGAATGGGCAACTTGCCGTACACGTCCATGTAGGCTTGCTCAGCGGCTTTGTAGGCCTCGGAAGCGAGGTCGGCGCCGTATGCGGACCCGCCGTGCAGGAGCTTCACTTCCACTTTGACGCTCTTGGGGGCGCGGGCTTTGAGGGCATCGGCCACGAGCCGGCCTATCTTTTCCCAGTTCTGGTTGGGAACCAGGCGCATGCTGATCTTGGCATGGGCGGTGGAGGGAAGGACGGTCTTGGCGCCTTCTCCGGTATAGCCGCTCCACATCCCGTTCACGTCCAAGGAGGGACGGATGCCGGTGCGTTCCAAGGTGGTATAGCCTTTCTCGCCGCTCACTTCTTCTATGTCGAGGGCTTTCTTGTATTCTTCTTCGTTGAAGGGGGCTTTGGCCATGGCGGCACGCTCTTCCTGGGAGATCTCCAGCACGTCGTCGTAGAAGCCGGGGACAGTGACGTGGCCGTTCTCGTCGATAAGGTCGGCGATAAGCTTGGCCAGGACATTGGCAGGATTGGCCACGGCACCGCCGAAGAGGCCGGAATGGAGATCCTTGTTAGGGCCGGTGACGCTGACTTCGATATAGCTCAGACCGCGAAGCCCTACGGTGACGGAGGGGATTTCGGGGGCAATCATCGAGGTGTCGGAAACCAGAATCACGTCGGCTTTGAGCATTTCCTTGTGTTCGGCGCACCATTTGCCCAAGGAGGGGGAACCGATTTCTTCCTCGCCTTCGAGCATGAACTTGACGTTGCAGGGAAGGCAGTTTTCCTTGACCATGTATTCGAAGGCTTTGGCGTGCATGAAGGACTGGCCTTTGTCGTCGTTGGCGCCCCGGGCATAGAGGCGGTCGCCGATAATCTGGGGTTCGAAGGGCTGGGTCTTCCAGAGTTCGAGGGGATCGACGGGCATCACGTCGTAATGGCCATAGACGAGGACGGTCTTGGCTTTTGGGTCGATGATTTTTTCGCCATAGACCACGGGGTTGCCTTGGGTGGGCATCACTTCGGCCTTGTCGGCACCGGCTTTGAGAATCTGGTCTCTCCAGTATTCGGCGGCACGCTGCATATCGGGTTTATGGGCGGCCTCGGAGCTGATGGAGGGTATCCGGATCAGTCCGTAGAGTTCTTCCAGGAAACGGTCTTTGTTGGCCTGGATGTAATCTTTGATAGGTGTCATAATTTATTGGTATTATTTATTGCATTTTCGTAGAGCTTTCAATGGTGATGCACAATACTTTCCGCGCTTTCAGATGGACATGTATGCAGCTGTAAACCAAGCCTTGAAAACAGGATCGGCCAATACATGGATTTTCCCATCCACATCAACCAATTCCTTTTCTATCAATGACTTCCTGATTCTTGTAATATTGGATTTAGATCCTAAGTCGTAGGTTTCCAATACTTTTTTCGAACTAAAGCCTGTCTGAACTCCAGCACATAAAGCTTTGATGAAATTGAGCTGGTATGAGGTCATGCCTTCTATCTGCTGCATGAACAAGGCTGAATTTTGGGCTATCAAAGCACTCATTCCGTTATCAATATCCTGCATTTTTGTTTCTTTTTCGGTTTCAAGAAGAACATTCCATGCTAATTGCTGCACATAGGAGGACTGGTTATCCACCTTCTGGCACAACAGGCTTGCCATTTCGGCTGAAATGGACTTGCCGCTCAATACAAAACGGGACTGAATGTAGGAAACCCAATCCGATGTCGAAATTTTCCCGAGATACAGCATGTCTCCGAATTGGTAAAAAGGCATCCGTTTATTAGAGAAAAGATTTTCCATCATATGCTTCTTACTGCCAAGAAAACAATAGGAGACATGTTGCTGATGTTGCCATACGGAACGAATGCGGCGCTGAAGCAATAACGAGGATGGCATCTCTCCTATTTGCTGGAATTCATCTATGCAGACCACAATGTGAATTCCTCTCCGCTGCCCTATCCGCTCGGGAAGGTTCAAAATATATTCGGCATCATTTTTTTGCGGCTTCAAACCCAATGAAAAAGCGTATTCCGTGGCCATATCGGGACTAATGGAAATCTTTGGGGCAAGCCTGCCCAAAAAGTCCTTGGCTGCATCTACGACTTGTTCAACCTTGGTAGATAATGATTTGAGGATATGTGTGGCAAAACGGTCATAAAAATCAGATTCGTCCCGACAGTCGTATATGTCCATATAGACTACTTTGATATTCATGGAGACACCTCCGGTCGGGGAATTACCGCCATCCTGTGCAAGGCGGTCTTTCGAATCCATTATTTCTTTGACTTTCTTGACCAAAGAGGTTTTTCCCATCCGCCGTGGAGAAATCAATATGGTGTTGATGCCGCTTTCAAAATTAGCTGTTATACGCCGGGTTTCTTCTACTCTGTCGGTGAAATTTTCTCCGGACACCGAAACTCCGAACATAAATGTCCTGCTCATCTTCAATACTTGGTTATGAATCCATATATGAAACGTTGAACACAGAGTGCCTCAACATAGCTTATCTTTGATTGCTTCGCCACGAAGATAGAGAAAAAAAACTTGGTACACAAACTTGTGGACCACAAGTTTGTGTACCAAGAGCGGAATTCTTTATATTTCACTAAAAATCATATGTTTAAATAATTCCATTTTCATACCGACAAGCTCGTCCTTGCGCGGCAGGCGTTTCTGTGGCCGGGGCGGTCAGGTGCCGGGACGAAGCAAGTTGTTGGCAAGCTCTGGCTCTCAGTTCCGGAATCCGGAGACCGGGGCGGCCAAGTGCTGGGGACGGAGCAGGTCGTTGACGGTCTTGACGGGCGTGAAGACGGTCTGGGGTACTTCCACGAAAAGGGTGATCCAATGCGCCATCGCTCCGTTCCAGAGGCCGGGCAGTTCCATGGCCTTGATGTCGGTGCCTTTGACGGACTTCTGGGAAATGAAGGCGGTCTTGGGATCGACAAAATCGGGCAGGTTGAACTTTTCGTGCTTGTAGTCACAGAGGCTGCAAACCAAATCCACCGGGTTGAAGAACTCGGAGGTATTGAAGATTTCCTTCTGACGGGCATCGCCCATATCTACTTGCGAGGATTCCACAATCTGCAAGGAAGGGGCTTTCTGCCCTTGAGCGAGCACCCAGAAGGGGCCACCGCCGGGTTCGCCGGTGTTCTTGACCACGCCGCAGACGCGGATGGGGCGGTTCAGGGCTTGGCGGAACCATTCCAATTGCTGTTCCGGGCTTTGGGAATCCAAGTCTTCGGACAGTGCCATGCAGAGTTGCTGGGTCGCAAAGTCTTTGAGTTCCTGAAGGTAGGCTTGATCGGGGCAAGAGGCTCCGACTGCATGACGGCTTTGGTCGGCTCCGGCAGAGGGAGAGGAAGAGGTCTCGCCGGACAGGAAAGAATCTATTTCGCGGAGTTTCTGGAAAACGGCTTCGCGGCTCTGGAGCAGGATGCCGGCCAGAAGTTCCTTGTAAGTAATGGTATCTTGGCGAAGGGCATCGTAAGTAACATTGTCTATGTTCTTGATGAAGACGATATCGGCCTGAATCTCGTTCAGGTTCTCAATCAACGCGCCATGGCCGCCGGGGCGGAACACCATCCGGCCGTCTTCGTCGCGGAAAATCTCGTCCTGAAGGGTGACTGCCACGGTATCGGTGGAGGGTTTCTGCTCGGAATAGCTGATATCGTATCTTACTTTGTACTGCGACTCGTATTTGGGCAGGACTTGGCTGAGCCGGTTCCGGAATTCCTCGCGGTGCTCGGGCGAAAGGGTGAAATGCAGATGGCATACGCCTTGGGTGCTGGCGTAGAGAGCGGCTTCGACCAAATGCTCTTCCAATGACATCCGTGGCCCATCAGGATAGTTGTGGAAGAGCAACAGGGCTTTGGGAAGCTTGCCGTACCTCAGCCCTTGCGGGTTTTCGAGCAAGGTATCGAGAATGCAGAAATATTCTTTGTTGATGAGGCTGGATGCCACGCTTTTGCCGTAAATCTTGTTCAAGGCGTTTTCTAATTCTTCGTAAAAGGCGAAGTCGGGCAAGCGGTCGAAAAATTCCTGCACATCGGGCTTGAGTTCGATGTTTTCCGGGGCTTTGTCCTGACGGGTGGCATTACGGTAGTCCTTGAGGCTTTCGTAACAGGCGTAAAGGTTCTTGAACATCCGGGTGGCGGCACCGGAAGCCGGCACAAATTTGAGAATCTTGTTGTTGGCGGCTTCTTCCCGGTAGAGCTTGCGGTAATGCTCTTGCTCCTGGGAGCTGGGGCTCAGCACGCCATGTCCTTTGAGGGCGGGAGCCACAAGGCGGGCAAAGGGGAAGCCGGTCTTGAAGTCGCGAAGCTGCTGCTGGAGCTTTTCCTGGGTGATGCCTTTCTGCTGCAATTGCTGGAGGTCGTTGGCTGTCAAGGTTTCCATATTCTTGTTTTTGCTTTTATTGATAACGACAAAGATAGCGAAAGTCGAGCGCAGAGCAAACAAGCTTGCGCGATTTGCTCTGCCGAGACGCATCCAAAGCCCCGATTGAGCCGAGTGCCATATCAAGCCTGTATCCTCGCTTGAATATGGCCGAGACGTAGGGGCTTCGGCGTAGCCAATCTTCGATGCGAAGCAATCAAAGATAGCGAAAGTCGAGACAAAAATCGTATCTTCGAAGCCTTTTAAATAATTTTATGTTCAGGTCGGAGATTTACAGGAATGTGGCCAAGATGCTGTCGGGGAACGCCATCGCGCAGATGGTGGGGCTGCTGTTCTACCCTCTTCTGACGCGGCTTTACCGGCCTGAGGACTTCGGGCTTCTGAATCTTTTCCTATCTATCGGCGGAGTTCTGGTATTGGTGGCCAATGCGGATTACCACTATGCCATCCTGTTGCCCAAGAACGAGAAAAAGGCCGTCGGGGCATGGCAGGTTTCGGCTTTGTGCGCTCTGGCTGTGGTGGTTCTGTGCGGGATTTCGGTGTTTTTCAAGGGGGCGATTGCCGGGCTTTTCAATACGCCGGAATTGGCGGTAGTCTATCCGTTGCTTCCTCTGTTCGTGGCTTTGTCGGCAGCTTGGATGCTGCTGAATTACTGGTTCACGCGGCAGAAGAGGTTCGGGGCTATCAGTACGTACCAGGTAAGCCAGAATCTGAGCAATGCGCTGCTGAAATGGGGATTCGGGGCAGCGGGCCGCTTGCAATGGGGCTTGTTCGTTTCCACTATTCTGGGCTTGGCGGTATCGCTGGGGCTTAGCGTGGCCGGGACTTTCCGGGCCTGGGGCTCGAAACTGCTGCATTTCGACTGGGGTTCCGTGCGAATGGCGGCAAGGCGGTATGTGCGTTTCCCGGCGTTCTCGTTGCCGCGTAGCTTGGTCAACAACCTGAGCGGAAACCTGCCGTTTTTCATGCTGACGCCTTTCTTCGGGGTGGCGGAAATGGGATTCCTCGGCATGGGATTCACTTTGGCGTTCCGCCCTGTCAATATGATTTCGAGCTCGTTGTATCAGGTTTTTTTCCAAAGGTTCGCGGAAAACGTGCAGAACCGGAGGCGGGTGATGCCGTTTTTCCGGAAATTCGTGCTGGGATGCTTCCTTGTGGTGATTCCGAGTTTTGCTTTATTATATTGGATTCTGCCGAATCTGTGCGCTTGGCTGTTAGGAGACGAATGGTTGGAGACGGGGCGGTATATCCGGTTGATGCTGCCATGGATCGCGATGGTCTGCGCGGGGAGCTGCGTGTCGTTTCTGAGCGATTTGTTCCAGAAGCAGGCGCTGATGCTGTGGGTGGAGGTGGCTTACCTGGGGTTGCGGGCGGCAGGATTGGCTGTGGGTATCGCGCTGCGGGATATCCAACTGGCCATCTTATTGTACAGTTTAGGGGGCGTGCTTGTAATTGGATTCCAACTGCTTTGCTACAGGAAATGGATCAAGGATTACGAAGCGGGATTAGACGATTAGAGGATACGGAACCTTTCACGAGAGGTAAACGGGACAGGAAAAATCAAAATGGACAGGAAATGAAACCTATTTTTAAGAGCCTGATATCTTTTTTTGTGTGTTTCCTATTGGGAAACGGATATATTTCCGCACAGGATGCCGTTGGATTCTGGTCCGACAACTCATTACCTGACAACGTACTGACAGCAGAAAAACAAAGGGCGGATTCTTTGATTGGCTTGGTTTCGGAAAACTATTTCAACCAAGGTGCGTATGCGGCAGGACTTGTGCAGGAATTGTACAAGATTGCCTACCGGACCAAGGATGCGGATCTGTTCGTGCAATGCGTGTACTGGGATGCCTTGGTGGAATATTCACAGCATAACGACCAGAACCTGTTGGCTAACCGAATCGATTCGCTGATGCAGATTCCGGCATTGATAGAAAACCCGCACAATCTGCTGTTGCTCAATTATGCGTCGGCCTTATCCAACTTGGCATACGGGAATTTTCCTTCTGCGTTCCGCCGTGCCTTGGAAGCGTACCGAAAAGCCGTGGAACTGGATGACCGGAGATTGATTGTGGAAACGGCTACCACTTTGGGAAATATCGGGCCGTATATCCAGGATTATGAACTAAGCCGGTATTACTATCAGATTGCCTTGCAGCAATGTCCGCCCAATACGCAAAAGAGCTATCAAATCCAAATCAATTATTCCCGGCTGCAATTCCTGGAAGAAAAATACGATTCTGCCGCGATGACCATCCAATCCGTCCTGCCAAGTGTCATCCAAGCAAAAGACAGCAGCATGCTTGGCGTCTGCTATCTTAACCTTGGTTCGTACATCGCAGCCCAGGGAGAACGGGATTCGGCCTACCGATTATACATGAAAGGGATTGATATTTTGCACAATACAGACAACAATAATGTAAAACTCATCTTATTGGGAAATATCGGCAATTATTTCCGGTACAAGGAAAATTACAAAGAAGCGATACGATATTATTCCAAGGCGAGAGAAATAGCGTTAGAAGATAGCAATGTAAACATATATGCTTCTATAGCTTATGAGCTATCTATCTTGTTCGCGCAGCAAGGCCTTACCGATAGTTCTTATTTGTACCTACAGGAATATAACAGCCTCAACTCTCGCATCCAGCAGCCGCAGACCTTGGATTCGTACAAGAATTATGTGGATATGGTGATGGAGTTATCGGAGAACCAAATCCAGCTTTCGAAACAGGCAGCGAGTTTGAAAACAAAGCAGATGGTCATTATCACGGTCACGGCTGCCGGCATCATCGTAGCCTTGTTCCTATTGTGGCTCGTGGCCATGGAACGCCGCCGGAGCATGCGGCAAACCGTGCTCTTGAAAGAAATCGAAAACAAGGAGTTGACCGACCAGCTGGACCATGAACAGGAAATCAAAAAGCTGCAAGAGGAAAAAATGGATCAGAAAATCCGGGAAATCACATCGTATTCTTTGCTCTTAGCCAACAAAAACAACCTGTTGAAGGGAATCGAAAATCTGGCATCGAAAGCCGAAAAGGAGACCGGCAACCAGAATTGCCTTCAAATCAAACGCTTGGTTGACGAAAGCCTTCACATGGACGGGGATTATTGGCAACAATTCGTGGGGCATTTCACGCAGGTGAACCCTCATTTCTTTGATAACCTGAAACAGAAATTCCCGGATCTGACAGCCAACGAAATCAAGCTTTGTGCCTATATCCGCATCGGGATGTCGTCGAAACAAATCGCGCAGATGCTGAATCTTTCACCGGAATCGGTCAACAAGAACCGTTACCGGCTCCGCAAGAAATTGGGGATGGAGAAGGACGAGGCTTTGGACGAACTGATTGCCAGCTTGTAACAAAGAGTCACAATAGAGGCTTATTCCGCCGTCTTCCACTCTTCTATCGTACCTGTCTGAGAGGAGAAGCTAGCGCCTATCTTGAACAGCTTGCGGGGGTCTCCGGCATAGGGTTTGGCATAGCCTTTGTCCTCTATCTGCTCCAAGGCTTCGTCCGCCCTGCCGTCCAACTTGAATTCGAAGATGTACACGTACTGCGGGGTCTCCACGATGCAGTCGGAACGTCCCTGGCTCTGCTCCTTTTCTATGTAGGTGGCATAGACGCTCACCATCCGGAATATCAGGTAGAAGGTGTAGTTGAAGTAGCTTTCCCGTTCCTTCTGGTCTTCCTTGCGCCGCGCCGTGTACGGAATGCTGGCCAGGAACGAGGTAAAAAGGTCGCGAATCGTGTCCGGCTCGCCCGCTTCCATCGCATCCAATAAATCCTGTATCCATCCCTCCACGCTTTCCTTTTCCGGTTTCCAGTATCCCGCCGCCACCAAGCTGACGAAGCCTTTCTTCACTTCCTTGTTGGGGAAGTCCAACAGGAAAGTGCCTCGTGTGGGCTTGTAGTCCTTTATCGTCAGGTAGCCGCTCTGGTAAATCATCGGCAGGGGCTTCTCCACATCCGCCTTGTAGTCCACGAACTCGCTGGGGTCGTAATACCTGCCCGTCATTTCGTCAAGGTTCTCGTGGCTGTGCGCCAGAAGTCGCAGCAGGTAGCTGGGCGTGCCGGTGCTGAACCAGTAATCTTTCAGCCCTTTGTGCTTGAAAGCATTGAGCAGGCTGTAAGGGTTGTAGATGTCGGTCAGGTTCTCGCTGAAATGGTAGCCGTCGTACTGGGCTTTGAGCCGTTGCAGCATCTCCGGGACGCTGACTTTGAACCGATCGGCCATTTCCCGGATGGGTTCGGCGAAATAATGTTCCATCTCCTGCTGGGTGATGCCGCAAAGGCTTTCGTAATCGGATGCCAGGCTGATGTCGTCCGGCTGGTTGAAGCCGCTGAAGACGCTCACCTGGGAGAATTTGGTCACGCCCGTCAGCAGCACGAACTGCAAGTCCGCATCCGCCCCCTTGAAGACCGAGTAGAAGGCTTTCAGCACATCCCGCTGACGGTCTTCCAACAGGCATTCCTCCCCATTCAGGGTGGTCTTCAGTCCGGTGTCCAGCACATCCAATATCGGCTTGTCGTACTCGTCCACCAAAACGACGCAACGGCGACCGTATTTCAGGTGGGCTTGGTGCAAAACGTATGCGAACCGGAATCCCACGTCCTTGAAGTCCGGGCTTTTTCCGTATATCCGTTCCCAGGAGGACACGTAGCCTTCCAGCATGTTCTCCAGCGTCCCGGCCACCTTGAAGTCCTCGCTGTTGAAGTCGATATGGAACACGGGATATTCGAACCAGTCCTTCTCCAATCTCTCTATCGCTAGCCCTTGGAAAAGCTCTTTCTTGCCCAGATAGTAGTTCTTGAGCGTGGAGACCAAGAGGCTCTTGCCGAAACGACGGGGACGGATTAGGAAATAAATGGTGCCCGTGGATACTAATTGGTATATCAAATCGGTCTTGTCCACATAGACATAACCCTCTTCTCGAATCTTCTCAAAGGTCTGTACCCCTACTGGAAATTTCATCATGGCTGGGTGTTGTAGTAAATGTATCTTGCAAAGTTACACATAAAGTCCGGACGCAATTCATGCTGGCCGGATGAAATCGGCCGTTTTGCTTCCTGCCGTCAAGCGCTTAGCAGGGATGGGGCGTGAAAACGAAACCCTCCTTGCGGCTGAAAAGCTGCAAGGAGGGTTCATGAAAAGGATAGACGTTGGTTGTGGATTGCCCGTCAGCACCGACGGTGTTGTCGATGGCGGTTTCCTTCAACCCAAATCGGTCATTAGACACGCCGTGTCCGTTTCTGATTGGGGAAATGAGGCTTTCGGGCATCTTGCCCGCTTCTGTCCGCATCCTGTTTCTCGCTACGCCTCGACGTAGCCCGCTACGCCTTCGGCTAAGCGAGAAGCATGCTGCATGACACAAGCGGACAATCTACCCAAAGTCTAATGACCGATTTGGGTTTAAGACAATCGATATCTCTGTATATAGTACGTGCGGAACATCCTATATGCCTGGCGATTGTGGAAACGGAAATATATTTGTCTTGGTTCATCAACGCAAGGATTTGGTCTTGCCGAGCATTTATCCTGTTGGATTCACCACTGACATCACCACTGACATGTTTTGTTCTATGTTGGTTTCCAGTATTCTCTTCGGCATTGGCATAAGCCGTGTACAATACCACTTTGAATGTAGAAATATCGTTCAGGATGAATTCGGCCGGACTATTTCCATTTTCTTGAAGAGTTTCCTGTACCATACTGATACCTCGACCGAATTGATTGACATAACCGAGCGTCTTCATGGCCTCGGCCTTGGATAACATGTCTTTTTTAAGACAAAACTAACGGTACCCCATGTAATAGACTTGCTTCTGATTAAGGCAGTGGCGTTGTTTCTTGTTGAATCCTCCAGCCGGGCAAATTCTCCATAAAAAATAACCCGAGTCTTCAGAAAAGAAAGCTCGGGTTCGATGGTGGCAGCAAAAACAAACTACCTTACCAATAATTTCGTAGCAGCAAAAGAGCCTCCATGACTCGCCTTGATGAAGTAGAATCCGGAAGCCATGCCTCTTGTGTTCAATCTCCATAGGCTTTGCGAAGAGATTAAATCACGTTGAACAAGATTGCCGTTAAGGTTGAAGAGCTCCACAACAATGTTTCCCGGAACAAAACCGATAAAACGGATAGAAACTTCCTCTCCTGCAGTTACTGGATTCTTTTCTAACCAAATGCTTGCCTCTTCTTGGCAGGCATCCACCATTTCTTCGTTGGCTGTGGCATCCGGCACGACAAAAGAGACCTTATCACCGTACTGGCCAATAGAAGACGAACTGGCTACCGTGTTTCCTTCGGCATCGATTATGGTGTATCCACCCAAAAAACCATCCAAGAAAGCATCCTCGATTTCAAAACTATAGACAACACCGGTTTCAGGCGTCCATTCTATCGTTTCTTCCTGCACTTCTCCATCGGCATACGGGCCTCCGGACAATAAAACTTCCCCCGCCCGGTTACGCAACGTCCACGTGACATCGCTGCCATAGGTGTCGGTTGTCAATGTAATCTTGACAGAGCCTTCCGACACCTCGCAAGGTTTTGAAATATAATCGTTGATAGCCCGGGTTTCGTATGGATAACCATTGACAGACAAAGTGTTGATTCTGTATTTTAGAACCTGGGAAAAAGGATATTCGCCCAAAGGAAAGTAAACTTCCTGCGTTTCCCCATAGGGGATTGACAAATCTGCGACCTCCGGTTGGTAAACCGTATCGCCCCAACTTACGTTCAACTGAATCGAGCGCAAGGTATCTGTACCGAGATTTTCCACCTGTACAGGAATGGCGGTCCTTGAATAATATTTTGTCAATCCTGGAACGCTGATTTCAGCAGCAGGTGATGCGTACCGGCCTTCATATTGCACCTTTCCCGAGCTTGAGTTCAGGATTTCACCTTCCGAGTTGCTGACAAAAGCAATCACTTCAAAATGAGCTGGATTGGGAACCCGATTGTTGTATTGTGCCGGGACTTCCAGCGTATAGGTCTTTTCAATCACTGTTTTTACAAGCGGTTTTTTCAAAGTGTCGCCCCAAACATCTGTAAACAAATCGCGCAATACATGTTTGTGCAGATACTGGTCACCGGCATTACCCCCGGTTTGGTTTCCTCTTATGTAATTTTCTGTCAACGCAACGGTTAGCGTATAGAGGGAATCCGACACCATCGTAGGGTAATACAATTCGACCCGTGCCGAAAGCTGGCGGCTTGTCGTATCGTAAGCGGATTCTACGAACAAATTCACTTGAGCGGTGTCATTCATGGCACGACGGGCCGCTTCCTGCCAGCTTCCCCAGCTCAAACCATAGGAATTTTCGGGCGACAATCCTTCAAAATGATGACGGTTGACGGCACCCGTCGGCATTCCGGTGCCTCCTTGGCGTTGATACCAATCCTCCCCGTAGGCGGAACGCAAATCCACCTCGTCGCCACTCGGCACGGCCAGGCTTCCTACATGAACCGCGATGGTCTGCATCCGATGCCCCAAGACATTGTGCAAGGCTTGGGCATTGGCATGACCGGAGGGACAATAGCTGCAATGCAGGCCGGTGAACTCCTCCAACAGGATATTCCGTAATTGGGGCGTTTGGACAACCCCGCTCTTTTCTTGCGCCACGATAGATAGAGGCGCGCAACACAAAATAGGAATCAGACTCCAAGCGAAATGATGCAATCGAAACTTCTTCATGGCATAAAATTTTCAACATTTCTAAGATGTAAAGAATGTCCTGCTGTACAAAACAGCAGCACATCCATTTATGCAATATTACCAAATTGGCTGTTTCGTACCGAATCGCGGCTTTCGATTCGGATACGGCATGACTTGCAATGTAGGTTCAGATACTACGGCATTCACATGCAAGTCTTTTGAAATCTTATAGATACATTTCCATTGATTCCTATTGGAAACAACCATAAAAAAGGTCGGGACGACTCTTTATTGTCATCCCGACCTAGTTATTCGAATTTCCTCAAAGCTTTACGGCAGCATCACCTTGAAGCGGTAAGCTTTGTTGTTGGGCGTGAGGACCTCGACAACCACCACCTGGGTGGAGAGCGCCGTGGTGAGGATCACGTTCTCGTTGCTGCGGATCACGTAGTCTTCCGCCATCGCGCCGGAGAGATTGTAAACCCGTACCCGCTCGATTGGCAAGGCCGAAGGGTTCATCAAATGGATCTGGTGACGGGAAGCGGTCAGGAACAGGCCGCTTTCCTCATCGCCCTCATTGCCCACGCCTTCGGTGGTGAAGTTGGTCGTGCCTTGCGAACCCCAGCCGCTGTATCGCCCTTCCGAGCAGGAGGCCATCACCGACCATGTGTAGGCCGTCTGCGGTTCCAGCCCGGTCAGTTCGTATTGCGTTTCAGCCAAGTCCTTGACGCTGTCCCATACCGTGGCGGCCGCCTGACGGTAACGCAGGATGAAGCCTTCGTTCTGCTCGTCGGCATCCCACAAAAGGGTGGCCAAACTGGCCGTGAGCGATTCCACGCGGAGGTTGGTCGGTACCGGGCATTCTGTCACTTCGGTAGTGGCAAAATTCAACCAGTCGCACCAGGCGCTGGTGTCGCCCGCCGCGCAGATGCTCCTCACGCGAGCCTGGTAGGGTGTCGTCGCTTCCAAGCCGGTGATGGTCCCCGTCTTGGCGTCTTCCACCATCTGCCGCCCCAAGGATACAGTCGTGTTTTCCACGCGCCATTCCATCTGGTATTCATCGGCTTCGCCTTCCCAGGTCAGGACGGCCGAATGCCAAGTGACGTCGGAAGCGGTCAACCCAGTAGGCGGGAAGCAGGTGACAGCCGTCGTGCTGAAAGGCTCAAAGTCCACATACGAGCTGGTGTCGGTCGCCGCCTGGCCGCAGACGGCCTGCACGCCGCCCTCGTATTCGGTTTCAGCCAAAAGATTGCTGAACGTATACGTGGTTTCCGTGGTGGTGTAGACCGAATAGTTCTCCTGCTCGACGGGACGGATGCGAACGCGGTAGGACAAGGCCGAGCCTTCCCAGCTCAGCGTGGCCGATGTCTGCGTGATGCCGCTTACCGCCAGGTTGGCCACCGGGTTGCATCCCACGCCGCCAGTGGTGAACGGAACGGATGCCCAATCAGACGTATCCGTGCCGCAAAGATGTCCCACATGGGCAATATAATCGGTGGCTTCGGTCAAATCCGTCAAGGTTATCGAGTTCTGGGAAGTGGTATTGAAGACAATGCCATTCTCGCTTTCCAGTTTCACAATCCATTCGTCCACCGTGATTTCCTCGCGCCAAGTCAATGTGGCCGAAGTTTCTGTCAGATTGGACACCTCCAAATCCTGTGCTACGGCGCATTGATATAACAAGCCTACGTTATCAAGGTAAAGCACATAATTGGTGGCTTGGTAATCGTAATTCCCGAAAACCGCCAAGGCAAGGGACACTTCCCCTTCCAAATTTGTCAATGGAATTTCAACACGGGTGCTGTCGCCAAAAGCCGCCAGTTGTTCGGCATCCCATGTCTGCAAAGCTTCATTCATAAGGAATGTTTCACCATCGTCTTGAGAAGCCAGCAGGTACATTTTAAAGTCCTCGGGCAAAGTGGTGGCATCACCGGCAAAGGATTCAAAGTCCCCATCCTCATTGAATAGGGCAAACACCGCATCGAAAGTCAAATACGGACTTTGATCAGCTTCAAGTTCCACAAGAGGCAATTGTACCATTGTCATGATGTCTTGACGATTCATGGCAACGGCAATCGAACCGTTGCTTTCACCGGGAACAGCCATATCAGCCGATTTCCAGTTCAGGAAATCCACCATGCCGCTTAGCATATCCGAGGAAACCAGCGTGTCTTCATCTGTTCTTGAAGACAGTACTTCCCATGAATACGGCATCTCCACGGATGCATACCAGATGCTCTCGTCCACGGGCAGATTGTTGAAGTCTTCCATGAAGGACACAGTCCAGCCGGAATTGAACGATTCGCTTTCCACCCAGTCGCTGGTCGAACCCACGCCGCAGACCGCCTGCACGCGGGCCTTGTAAACCCGGTTGCTTAGAAGGCCGTCCAGCGGGTAAGGATGCGCGTTCACTTCCTCCGCCTCGGACCACTCGCCCCAGTTCCCTTCTTCATCCTGCACGGCATAGCTGATGTTCCATACCGTTTCCTCGCTGGCTCCGGGCGTCCAGTCCAGCTGGGCGCGGGAACCTACAATGGAACTGTCCGGAACCCAGACGGAAGCCGGATAGTCGCAATCCGGGATTTCCAGGACCCGGATCGGGTAGATATCCATATTGGTCTGGAAACCGAACGAGTACACATAACGCATCCGCAGGCGGACATCCTGCCCGCTGATTCCCTTGTAATCGATGTTGCGCACGTAGCGTTCACTGCCCGTGGCGAACTCGTCGGCGTTGAGCGAGGTCAAGGCGAAGACCTTCATCCACGTGTCTTCCCCGCCTGCCGAATATTCGAACACGATGGAATCTTGGTCCGTCCAATCCGTCCGGTACAAGGAATTGTCGAACCGGGACTTGTAGCTTCCCATGCCGTAGTCCAGCACAAGCCGGACCCCGTTTCCTTCCGGGATGTCGATGGGCGGCAGTACCAACTGGGTTTCCATAGGCTGCTCCCCGGTCACGGCTTCGAAAGAAGCGGACAAGGACGATGTCCCGTCCTGTCCAGCCCTCTGGACGCGGAAATCCTCGGAAGAACCTTCCCATCCATAAGGGTAAGTATAGGTGGGCATGTTCGTGAAATCCTCTTCAAAAGGCAGGGTTGCAGGCGTAATCGTGTCGGCCTGCGCGAAAAGGCTGGAGTATTGCCCGTTTTCGCCCAAGCTGTAAGCGGCAAACCAGTAAAGGGTATTGTCTTTCAGGCCGTCCGTAAAGGAAATGGCATCGGAAGCCGGACCCACATACAGGACCACACCGCCAAAACTGCCATCCTCCGTCACCAAGGTGTTACCCGCCTCGGCATCAGAAGCCGGTATCCCGAAATCTCCCATGTAATTGCCATAGATGGCCTCGTCGGCATCCATCACCTCGGTCGCGGCAACCAAGACCGGCTCGTCCTTCTCGTTGGCTTCCACCGACAGCACAATCTCTTCTTCGCTTACGGAAACGACTTCAAAGGAAGTTGGTGCCGAAGTGTTGGTGGTCATGCTTTCTGTAGCCGCCGGACCGTACTGGGGCTGCCCGGAACATTTGAAATTGTACAGGTATACCGCATAATGATAGGTCGTGTTGGGATCCAGATCTTCCTCTTCAAAGCTGATGGATGTCCCGCTCAGTTCCTCCACGGCCAGGACTGTGCCTCCGAGAAGCGCATCGCCGACCGCATAGCTCCCCGCTTCCGGAACCCCTGTGATTTCCGTGGTGGATGACACCACGACATAACCGTCGGCGGCACCTTCGGACACGGTGGCGGAACCGGACACGGTAGAAGAAGTGGCCGTCAGGGTCAAACCGGTTACGGCTTCCGTGGGTGCTTCGCAGGCTTCCGGCAAAGTGAAGGTATATTTAAGACCGGACACAAAAGAAGTACCACCTACCGAGGCGTACAGACTATTATATTCGGTTTCCGTCCAGCTGTCTTCTACCGGACGGCGGAAATGTGCTGCGCTTTCACCTCGGATTCCCACAGAAAACCAATCGAAAACATCACTTCCAAACGTCAAGTCTTTACCGAAGAGGAATTCTATGCGGTTATCCGCTTCGTACAGGCTGATTTGGTAACATAGCGCATCTTCGGCGGTCATTTCTTCCGAATAGGCCATGCCGGTGTATTCCACCGTCAGTACCTGGTTCGGGGCATCTCCTTCCAGTTTGTACCGAATGGAGGTATTTTCCACACCATAAACACTCCCGTCAGTCGTTATTCCGATAAAAGGCCATGTGAATCTGTCATTTCCGGTAATGGAGACCTCTTCCGAAGAAGCATCTCCCAGAATGAGGAAGCCGACTCCCGCAGCCACGAATTTGTCGTAAGTCTTCCCATCGAACTGGAAGTCAAAGCCGATGGGGATGCCCGTCATGGAGACATCCGTTCCTTCATACAAGGTGCTTTCGGTGGCATTGAAGAAGGTCTCCCGAAAGTTTCCGGAGTCTACTGCTTCCTGGACTTTTGCCAGAGCGGTCCCATTGGACAATGACGTGTACGTCTGTCCGGTTTCCTCCGAAAATCCATAGTAAGCCACGCTTTGGGCTTGTAATCGAATCGCCAGGCCCGCTGCCAAGAACAGTGCCAGGACAAAGCAAGCAAATTTTTTCATAATGAATGGTTTTGTATTGATTGTTTTTGATGGTTTCTATCAGGAGGCAGAAGGCTACCGCAGGATGATTTTGGCGAATTGCGTCCTGTCTCCCACCGTGGCCTTGAGGAGGTAGAACCCGCCGGAAAGCCCGGATGGACGGTTCCATTCGATCCGGTTCATGCCTTCGTGCAGGCCGCCTCTGCATATTTCGCCCATTATCGCCCCATTGGCATTCATCATCTCTATCCTGAAAAGTTGTCCGGAATATCTAGGATTCTCGATATGGAAAACCGCATGGTCACGGATAGGGTTAGGCTTTACATGGAATGTTGCTGCATGGGTTTCACGACGGCTTTCATTGGCACTTGGTTCAACCTTTTCACCCAACAAGCCATTCACGTTCACATTCTGCCCGTAGAGGTATCCGCCATCAACCCCTTCCACATCGCGAACGTCCTCCCACACCAGAATCCATTGGTCATCGCTCAGCGGCAGAGATGTAAGACCGTACTTGATGCTTGCCGTGTCCGAAATCACAACGGCTGTATCTTCCCAGATGAAATCTCCTTCCGTCCCTTGCAAGACAGCCAAAGCCTTGACCGGCTCATTTGAACCGACCCCATTGCCATCTGAATCGTACTGTTCCATATAGGATATGAAAAGACTTCCTTTAGGCCCGATTTCGGCATCGTAATAAGAAACCGGACGAGGGAGGAAAGCAGCTATTTCCACCCCATTCGGATCCCACAGCAATTCGCCTGCCATGCTGATTTTCTGCGTTACGATGCGTTGGAAACCTTGACTGAAATCGGTTTCTCTCCATGCCGCATAAATGGTTTGGTTTTCTTCATCATAAACCAGTTTGATGCCCCAAGCAAGCCATTCTGAATATCCCAGACGAAGACCGGCATCGGCTTCCACAAAGGCATGGGTTCCATCCTTCCTGACATAGACGCAATAAGGGTAGTTGGGGTCACCAGCGTATGTGCCAATCAATACGCCGCCTGCCGCAGGAACAACATTAAGATAAGTCCATAAAGGGGATGATCCCATAGTGCCGCTGAAGCCTACCGTCGGTTCAGCCCAGACATCGTTGCCATCGAAATCCATTTTGCGCACTTGCAGTTCCTCGGATGCTCCATACGCGTAAACGAGAATGAACTCGTTGTTGCCGGCATCCACCAGATAAGGATAAGTGTAAGGGACATTGAGCGTTTCAAGCACCTTCCCTTCTCCCCACAGGCAATTCCCCTCAGCTGAGACTCGCTGCATCCGGATAGTTCCGCTGCTGTTTGCGCCGAATTCCTGCCAGGCGAAGATGTAACTGCCATCGGCAATCTGGATCATGGACAAGGCCGCGCAGCCTTCCGGATAAAGGCCGGAATGCAAGTCCACGCCATTTGGCCATAGCGAAATGCCGTCAGGTGAAATCTTATACGCTGTATAGGATTCCACACCATGCCGTATGTCCTGAACCCCGATAATGGCGTTATCTTCATTATCAACCAATAGGGCATTCATGTATTTGGTATAGGACAATGTGGGTTGCTTGGAAACTTCCACCCGTTCGTCCCAAAGGGATACCCCGTTTGCATCGAAACGTTGTAGATACGGCACAACGGTATCGATACCGTTTTCGGGTCGGTTGTAATAAAGATACCAACTGCCATCTGACAAAATCTCGGTTTCGAAGGTGTAATAAGCCTGGTCTATTAGTTGTAGGTTCTCTTTCGAGTTGTCTGACCATTGGGCAAAAAGACCTGTCCATGAAAAGGTCAAGGCCCAAAATAATGCAATCCGTTTCATAAAGCCTTGATTTTTTTTGTTTCTGTTCCGTTAATTACACTTTTTGTTCTTGCGTTCTCTTTCTTGTCGATGTATCAGGTTGAACGGCAACTTTCCATTGAAACTGAACCGACTTTCAGTCTTGAACCTGTGAATCGCTTGTGCCAGTCATCGATGGTTTTTGGTTTTTCCTTTCCATTCTTTCACCGAAGGGATAGGCATGGCTTCGGAAGACGACCGTGCCGCCGGGGCCGAAGACTTCCATGTCCAGGCCGGTATTGGAACCGCCCCAGGCGTTGTGGGAGGGCATCATGGAGGAGGGAGGAGCCAGGATGGGCGCGCCGGAGGGTCTTGCCGGGGAGGATCCCGGGAAGCCTTCGCCATCGGGATGCGGGCTTTCCTGCGGCGCCGCTGCTTCGGATCCGGCTGCCGAAGCCGACAGAGCATCGAGGCCGCTTCCGCCCGCGACGGCCGGATTCAGGGGCTCCGCCGACCCCTCTTCCCCCGAAGGAGAAACCACCCTGCTCGCCCGGCTGGGGGATTCTGACTGGCTGTTTTTGCATCCTTGCAAACCGCAAGTGAACAACAACATCAGACCAGCAAGAAAACAACCCCACAATTTTCCATCTATCGCGTTCCTATTCCCCATTTTGCTTTTTTCCTCTATATTTATGTAATAATCTTTTTTTCCTGCTATCACGAAGCCTCACTATCACGAGGAAGGTTGTTGTGATCCCCCACCTCAGGGATTGCAAGCAAGATGAAACCCGGCGACACCAACCGGCACTAAACCGGATTCCATTCTTTCTTGCAACAACCAAAACCAACCTGTCAGTCTTTTCTGACATCCATGAAACTTCTCGATATCTCATCGAACCAAAACTAATGTAATGATAGAAAGTTTTTGAGAAAAACAAGCCGTCCCCACGACAAACCGACTACGCCAACCGAAATACGATACGAGATTTTACTACGGCACGAAACGATAATCCAAAGAAAACAAAAAGATTATCCATACAATGGTCTACGAAGAAACCACTAAAAAGAATACAAAAAACGTAAGGCATCAAAAGAGAAAAGAAACCACGTAATCCTTATCCCGACTCAAAACTTGGAAAAGAAATCAATCAGATTGACCTCCGCGTCCAACTCCATCTTCTTCCGCAAGCGGTTCCTGGCCGATTCCACGCTCCGCACTTCTTTGAATGTAATGGATGCTATCTCTTTGGATGAAAGCCCTAATTTCAAAAAAGAGCACAAACGAACATCCTTATAAGTCAATGAAGGATAGGCCTTTTGCAGATTTTCATAAAAAGACTGGTGAACCTGCTCAAAATAATACTTGAACTCCTCGTATGTTCCTTCGTTCCCTTGCGCCCGCAGTTTGACCAGCATTTCCCGAATATGTTCCTTCTTTGCAGTGTCCTTGGGATTCAATTCCAAAAGCAGTTGCTGCAACTCCCTATTGATATCGGCAATAAACTCGTTGTTCCTCACCAAATGTAGCACTTTCGAAGTCAATTCCTTATTCTTCAGTTCCAAAGAATCCCGCAGTTCCTTTTCCCTCTGAGCCATCATCTCCTTTTCCTTCTCATACAAAGCTTGTTTCTGAAAGGCCAACTCGTCCGATTCCCTTTTCAATTTCTTTTGCAAACGATACCGATAATACATCACCGCAAAAGCAATGACCAAACAAAAAGACAGCGCTATCAACACAATTTCCTGCTTCTGGCTTTGCAAACGCTCTATCTCCATCTGCTGCAATGCCAAATCCTTGGCTTGACTTTCTTGCTCTATTTGATAGGTAGCTTCGATGCTTTCAATCCGCATCCGATTGTCCAAATTGGCCAGCGAATCCTGCAATTGCGTAGTCTGTTCCAAAATTTCCAAGGCATCCTTATAACGCCCGTGATACTTATACCAAGAATACAAGGCCGAAAGGCTCGAAATTTCAGCGGCATTATTCTGCAACTGGCGAGAAATAGATAAAGCCTCGTCCATATACCACTTAGCCGAATCAGCTTCCGTCTCGGAAAGAAAGCTTGCCAACAAAAGATAGGCTTGAATCAAATCCAAATTACGATGCTCTTCTATCTGGAAACCTATTGCCTGCTTGACAAAATCTATCGCCAAATTCTTCTTCCCCTGGCGATTATAAATAACCGCCATGTTTTGCAGAATCAAATAATACAAATCGGCTTCTTTATCCATATCAACCTGCGCCAAAGCCTGGTTCAGATACGATAGCGCCTGCTTGTGGTTGCCCTGTACATAGTTCAAGGCGGCCAAGTTATTGTAATTGTTTATCAAATCCTTGGTTCTGCCAAGCTCCCTGTTGAATACCACTGCAGAATCATAAAAATCCTTAGCCTTCGCATAATAACCTTGCTTGAAATAGATATTCCCAATATTGTTCATGACATCCCCATAACCTTCCCTGTCATCATCAGGCAGTTCCCTGGACATCTTGACAACATCCAGATACAGATTCATGGCCTTGGTCCACAATCCCATCTCCTCATAAATAGCACCCAACCCTATTTGCAACCGGATAAGGTATTTGGTTTTCTGTGGATCCGAACTCCCTTGAACGTAATTGACAGCATCCGTAAACAATTTGGCCACTTCCACGTGCAAGCCTCTCATCACCGCTTCATAACCTGTATTATGAATTACCTCGACAAATAAAGAATCGGGATAGCCCAACCTTTTGGTCTCCTGCCACATGGAATCCCTCTCCTTGTAATTGCCAGGATTAAACACAGAGTCCACATGCATCAGTCTATCCACCTGACCAACAAGAGACGCCATAAAATCTTCCCTGCTTCTCCCTTTCTCTTGCGCAAAAGAGACTTCTCCTGCAAAAAGCAGTAATATTACTGATAGAAGACGGAATATATAACGTTGTGCCATTGGGGTTCGCCTTTCAAATCATCCTCTCTGTCAAAAGCAGGCAAAGATAATGAACCCTTCCTAATAAAAAAAACGGCGTATCGCAAGCATTAGCCTCGCAGACTCATGGCTCCGATACGCCGCATCCTTGGATGATGCCTATCAAAAATCTGAAAACTTACCTCATTAATAGTTTTTCCACAGAAACCCTCCTATCGGCCGTCACTTTGACAATGACAACCTGTGTTGAGTGAACCGCAAAAGGCACAAATACATCACCTTGCTGATTCATGGCCTTATCATACAAGCATATGCCGCTCATATTGAAAATCTGCACGCGCTCTATCGTCTCCATACCCGGATTCAAGATACGCACTCCATCCGAAACGGACAGGATCCGCAAAGACGAGCCAATCAAACGACTTTCATTTCCAGCCCCTTTGGTCAAATCAATAAAGACAGTCGCCCCTGCACCTTGCACAGAATAGTTCTGCCCCAAAAGCTTGCCATCCGCTGCCTTGATTTTGAACGAACCCTTATCGCCTTCCAGCCAGCCATCCAACCATGCATCGCTAAATTCCAATGAATAAATCCCATCGCTTTCCAAAACTACCGTGTCCTTCAATACCTGCTTGCCCGAACCGGCATCGAAAGGCCCTTGCGCATACACGATATTGCCATTCCAATCCTTTACAATGAATGCGGTTTCATCCGGACAATCGTCCGTTTCCCACTCAACATAGAGAACATTGGAAGACACCGGCATAGGCCCAGCAAACTTATATTGAAGCATCGGCAATGAAAGACTTTCCCCATTGGCAGAAACCACTGTAATGGAGACCCCGTTCGAAGTCAAGGGTTCATAATCCTCCACCATGAACTCAACCACCGCATCCTGATAAGGAGGTATCACAACGTCCAGCCGACCGTTTTGCGCCTGCCCGTTAATCTCTACCACATATTCCAAGTCTTCCAATGTATTATTGCATAAGTTCCTCACACGGGCAGGAAAAACCTTGCCGGCATAGCGAGCCACATCCAAATCGATGGCCGACACAGAAAGAGACAAGGGTTCATCCAAATTAGTAATCCGAGGTTTGGTTCCCGTCACATTCAACACATCGGCCGTGGTTCGTGTTACGAAAGCCACCAATTCGATATTGCGGATATCCACCTCGACTTCTCCAACCTTTTCCGGAACGGTGTAAACAAACTCTCTGGTATATACCTGACCTGGCTGCGGTGCGGACAAGGTATCACCCCATTGCCCGGTAATCAAATCCCGAAGCATGTGTTCATGCGAATAATTATTGCCGCCTCCGTTCTGCGGGCCGATAATATGATTTTGCAGTAAGGCGATATTCAATAAATGGAAATCCTCCGTCACCGTCCCCGGATAACAATACTCCACTTTTATATTCATCTCGCGGCTTTGGGCATCCACCGAAGCTTCCATATAAAGATTCACTTCTGCATCTTCCTGCATAAGCGCTTTGGTTCTTTTAGTCCAAGATTCCCTGTTGGCGTTCATCGTCGTGCCTTCATAGGGAATCCTATTAAGAGAACCTTGCGGAAAACCTATATCCCCGGCCTGTTCCAATAAAGCCGCTCCCCATTCGGTACGATAGTCCACCGTCATATTCTCCGAATAATGACCTTCATGGATAGAGATGATATAAAAAGCATCTCCGGCCACTTGCTTGATTGTAGCAGCCAAAGTCGCCCCAGCCGGACAATTGCCGCAGCCGATACCCGTGTACTCTTCAAGAAGTACCGCCTTTTTCTGTATCTCGGTTGAAACGGATTGCGCACCGAGCATAGAAACCACGCTCGCAGAAAAAGCCACGCAAAAAGCAAGCTTCGACAAAAAAGATTTGCAATTTTCCATAGTCCTTATCATAATTGGTTTTCTTCCTGCAAACAAAGGAAACATCCCGAACCGGAAATGGTTCCGCCCCCACAAGACATCCACAGTCCCAACCGGTATCGTAATGTTACAAAGTTTTTCAAAAAGGCAAGGCCTCCGCACGCTTTCACAACCACAGCAGAAAGGAATGGACACGATATTTTAATACGTCAATGATTTGTAAACACATCTGCCAAAACACATTACAAATCCTTTCAACTACGTTCCAAAATATCTTTCACCCCTCCTTGAATAAAGCAAAATCCTCCTTTCCTTTCCGCAAGACCATAAAAAGACACCCCTCAGAAACATCCCTTCCCGAATTCCAGTGTCAAAAAAAAGCCCCGATTCTCATCGGGGCCCAATCCAATTATTAATAAAAAAAGCTTGGTGCTGCATCACTGCAGCATCGATTCATGAAACTTATTTCTTTGCAGCAGCTTCCTTCTTCAGTTTTTCAACCAAAGCCGGAACCACTTTCTTCAAGTCGCAAACGATACCCAAGTCGGCCACCTCGAAAATCGGGGCATACTTGTCTTTATTGACAGCCACGATGAAATCGGAGCCTTCCATACCGGCCAAGTGCTGGATAGCACCGGAAATACCGAATGCAAAGTAGATATCCGGACGCACGGTCTTACCTGTCTGGCCAACCTGACGGCTGTGTTCCATGACACCGGCATCGACCATGGCACGGGAAGAAGAAACTTCCCCGCCCAAGCATTCAGCCAGTTTCTGCAATTCGGCAAAGCCTTCCTTGCATCCAACGCCACGTCCGCCGGAAACCAGTACACGGGCCTTGGTGATATCCACCAGGTTCTTCTGTTCCTTGACCACTTCTTTCACCTTTACGCGGAACTTGGAGCGGTCAAAATTAACCGTGATGTTTTCCACTTCGCCCTTGCGGCTTTCGTCCTTGGGCTTGGTCATCATCACGCCCGGACGCACGGTGCTCATCTGCGGACGATGCTCGGTACACATAATCGTGGCCATCAGGTTCCCGCCGAAAGCCGGACGGGTCATCAGCAGGTGCTGGCTTTCCGGTTCGATGTCCAAGCTGGTGCAGTCGGCCGTCAAACCGGTATTCAGACGGGCCGATACACGAGGACCGAGGTCACGGCCAATCGTAGTGGCACCCAACAGGATGATACCCGGCTTCTTCTGTTCCACAATCGAAACGATGGCCTGAGCATAAGGTTCGGTGGTGTAAAGTTCCAAATCCTTGTCATCCACAATCAAAACCCGGTCAGCCCCGTAGGCAATCAATTCCTTGGCTTCGCCGGCAATATTGTGACCCAGCAGGATGGCGCATACTTCCTGACCCAAAGCATCGGCCAAATCGCGCGCTTTCCCCAGCAATTCAAAGGCTACACTTTGAACTTTGCCTTCCCTTTGTTCGGCAAAGACAAATACATTTTTATAAGCTGAAATATCCATTTTTAACTTCTTTAATTGTTTGTACCTCTTGAGTTCACGGCATCCGTCATGGCTGTTCGGAAACTCTTTTCTGCCAGCCATCCGTCAAGACGACAGACAGGGGGGCGCGATTAGATGATATATTTTTCTTTGAGTTTCGAGATAATCAGGTCGGCCGCTTCGTTGGCATCCACTTCGAACACCTTGCCAGCCGACTTGGCACCCTTGGTAAAGGATTTCTTGACACGGGTAGGCGAACCGTTCAAACCCAGCGTGGCGGGATCCGCCTGCACGTCATCGGCAGACCAGATTTCCACTTCACGGTCGAAAGCGGTCACAATACCGCGTACCGACATGTAACGAGCCTTGTTGGCCGATGCCAGAACCGTCAGAAGGCAGGGCAGCTGCACTTCCCAAATCTGGTAGCCTTCTTCGGTCTGCTTGCGGACTTCCAAGGTCTTCTGGCCATCGTATTCAACGCCTTCCACATAGCTTACCTGCGGCAGGTCGAGCAGTTCAGCGGTTTCAGGACCTACCTGGGCGGTATCCCCATCGATAGCCTGACGGCCGGTGATAATCAAATCATACGGAATCTTGCGCAAAGCAGCCGACAAGGCATGGCTGGTAGCCAAAGTATCAGCCCCGGCAAACTTGCGGTCGGTCAACAGGATGGCACGATCGGCTCCCATCGCGAAAGCTTCGCGCAGAATGGCGTCGGCTTGCGGAGGCCCCATCGTGATAACCGTCACATGGGCACCGTATTTATCCTTCAGCTGGAGGGCAAATTCCAAGCCCCCTTTGTCATCGGGATTCATGATACTGGGAACACCGTCCCTGATAAGGGTTCCCTTTACCGGATCAAGCTTGATTTCGGTTGTATCCGGCACTTGTTTAATACAAACTACTATATTCATCTTTACTTCTTTTTAATGGTTTGGAGATCCTGCCGGGCGAACCCGGGACAAGCATCCTCTGCTCAACAGCTTGCCAGCGGAAAACACCGGCAATCCTGCAAGCTTCCTATTTAAACAACTTACCGGCAATAACCATGCGCTGTACTTCGGATGTACCTTCGTAGATTTCGGTAATCTTGGCATCGCGCATCATGCGTTCTACGGGATATTCACGGGTGTAACCATAACCACCGTGGAACTGAACGGCTTTCGTGGTCACTTCCATCGCAGTTTCGGCGGCAAACAGCTTAGCCATAGCGGCATCGGCCGAATACGGCAGCTTCATGTCCTTCTTGTAGGCCGCGCTGCGAACCAACAGACGGGCAGCCTGAACCTTGGTTTCCAAGTCGGCCATCTGGAACTGGGTGTTCTGGAACTTGGCGATAGGCTTGCCGAACTGCTTGCGTTCCTTGGTGTATTTAACCGTTTCGTCCATAGCTCCTTGGGCGATACCGAGAGCCTGGGAAGCAATACCGATACGACCGCCGTCGAGCGTCTTCATCGCGATGGCGAAACCGCCGCCCAGCTTGCCCAAGATGTTTTCCTTCGGAACCCGGACGTTTTCAAAAATCAATTCGCTGGTAGCCGAACCGCGGATACCCATCTTCAATTCCTTCTTGCCAATGCTGAAACCGGGCATGCCCTTTTCCACGATAAAGGTGGTAATACCTTTCACGCCCTGGGACTTATCGGTCATCGCGGCCACGATGAAAACATCGGCGTAAGCCGCGTTGGTGATAAAGATTTTAGTACCATTCAAGATATAGCTGTCGCCGTCTTCTTCAGCCATCGTCTGCTGGGAAGCCGCATCGGTACCAGCATTGGGTTCGGTAAGGCCGAAAGCCCCGATCCATTCGCCCGAAGCCAGCTTGGGAAGATACTTCTGCTTCTGTTCTTCCGTGCCATGTTCCAGAATAGGAGCGCAGCACAAGGAAGTATGAGCCGAAACGATAACCCCGGTAGTGGCGCAAACGCGGGAAAGCTCTTCCACGGCCATCGTGTACATCTGGTTGGTGGAACCGGCTCCGCCATATTCTACAGGAATGGGGATACCCATGATTCCCAACTTGGCCATCTTGGCTACCGTTTCTTCAGGAAATCTTTCCTGCTCGTCTACTTCGGCTGCCAACGGCTTCACTTCCTTTTCCGCAAACTCTCTGATCATCTGCAAGAAAAGTGTTTCTTGTTTTGTGAGGCTAAAATCCATTTCTTATGTTTTATATTGTTTATATTTCCATTATTTGACTTCAATCACGCAAACCCTGCTGGTACTCCAGAAAGATTGCGAATCCACAATTTCAATCTTCAGGTTCTTTTTATCCCTGCTATTGATCTTATAACTCTTGCTCGGGTGGTTGCTGATTAATTCTACCTTCGATGATTTGGTCTCTATCAGATTCAATTCCGTATAATCGCGTATCTCTGTCAAATTCTGAAGACGAAGATTGGGATTAACCGCATTCTTGACAACAATACCCTTGTTTTTGAGGGTTTTGCTCGTACCCATAACATAATATACCGACTGGCTGGCGCTCAACCTTTTGGTCAATTCCGAAATACGGTCGTCCCGAGACTGGATCTGGGTCAGATAGGCTCGCTCGTTCTTTTGCAAGGAGTCGTTGACCGCTTGCAATGCGGCGTAAGCATCTTTCAACATGGCCAGCTCTTCTTGCAGGCCTTCAATACGAGCCTCGCTTTCGGCCAACTGATCCTTGAGCCGGGAAACGGTTTCCTCCAAACTCTGGTTCAACTCAGCCAAACGGGAGTTTTCCTCTTCCAGTTCCAGCAATCTCACCTGCGCTTCGGGATCCACGCCTTGTTTGAGAATTTCATTCTCCTTTTTCAATGTTCTATTAGCTGTACGAGCCGATACAAGTTGACGACGCAAACCTTCCATTTCCTGCAATTTCTGGCGGTTGGCCTCCATCAGATTGCCAATTTCCATAATATCGTTGATAATCCGCTGCTGGATATCAGCATTCGTCTCGGCATCGAAACTATTTTCGTTAATCATCTTTTCCCTCAACTTGATTTCGTTAAGGTTAGCTTCGATTTCCGCGTATGCATTCATAAATTGAATCTGCACGGAATCCGATTTGACAATATCACTTTGCAGCTTGGCGTTTTCTGCCTCCAATCTCTTGACCCGAGGTGTCTTGCATGAAGCTGTCAGCAGAAGTATGCCGCACAAGGCCACCACTGCCAAGACCGAGTTACGATTGACTACCATAATCCGTTTGTTTTGAATTTTCAATACCGCGAATCCGGTGCAAATGGGCGTACACACCAGTTCATTTTGCAAAGCTACGCTTTTTTTTGGTATATTTGGCTTCGCCGCATATCCGGTGGCCCTCGGCCATGCAAAAAGAGCGAGCTCATTTGCATGGCTCTCGGCTTCTGTCTATATTCGGCTTCGCCGCATATCCGGTGGCGCCTCGGCCATGCAAAAAGAGCGAGCTCATTTGCATGGCTCTCGGCTTCTGCGTATATTTGCGCAAGGATGCGCGATGACGAATATCTCGGAAAGAAGAATGATTCATGCCGGCTTCGAACCGGACTTCCCGCTCCTATGGATTTTTAAACCGTTAAGAATTATGGATTTTGCTGTAGAAATCGCAAAACTGAAAAAAGAAAAGAATGCTGTCATTCTGGCCCATTATTACCAAATACCCGAAATCCAAGACATGGCCGATTTTATCGGGGACAGCTTGGCATTGGCACGGAAAGCCGTCGAGACCAATGCGGATATCATAGTTTTTGCCGGGGTCCATTTCATGGCAGAGACAGCCAAGATTCTCAACTCAAGCCGCAAAGTCCTCCTTCCGGACATATCGGCAGGATGCTCTTTAGCCGATGCCTGCGATGCAGAGGAACTGGCGGAAATGAAAAGGGAGTTTCCTGACCACAAAGTGATTTCGTACGTGAATTGCTCGGCCAAAGTCAAAGCCATTTCCGACATCATCTGCACTTCGGGCAACGCTTTGAAAATAGTGGAAAGCTTCCCGAAGGACGAAAAAATCCTATTCGTTCCGGACAAGAACTTGGGCGGCTATATCAATCGCATGACTGGCCGGAACATGAAGCTTTGGCCCGGCAGCTGCCAGATTCACGATATCCTGAACGCAGAAAAAGTCCTCAAACTCAAAATCGCCAAACCGCACGCCAAAGTCATCGCTCATCCGGAATGCAATGCCGCCGTGCTCGAAATCTCCGATTTCATCGGTTCGACCGCAGCCATGCTTAATTTCATCGTGCAAGACTCAAGCCAGGAATATATCGTAGCCACCGAAACAGGCATTCTGCACCAAATGCAGAAACTCTGCCCGCAAAAGAAATTCTTCGTGGCATCGAACGACGAGACCTGCCCTTGCAACGACTGCCCTTTCATGAAACTGAATACAGTAGAAAAACTGTATCTCTGCTTGCGGGACGAATCCCCGGAACTCGTGCTCTCCCCGGAAATCATCGAACAGGCACGGAAACCTATCGAAGCAATGCTCCGCTTGAGCTAAGGAATCATGAAACACACCCTTCCTTTACTCGCGCTCCTCTTTGCTTGTATGGAAATGCTATGCGCGGAAAAGGCGTTCCCCTATCCGGATACAGATTCCATTCCTTGTATCATGCATGGAATGAGTCGATTTCATCTACCGATAGCTCAAGACTCGGTAATCCCGGGAGCGGAATTCAAGCAATTCCGGTACGATAATGGGCAGGTCTCCGCAGAAGGATACTGGAAAAACGGCCAACCCGAAGGCGTATGGAAAAATTACACGACTCAAGGGCAATTGGTATCGCAAGGCGCCAGGAAAGACATGTTATTAGAAGGCGTATGGACATTCTTCGAGAACGGACGTATCTCCTCCCAAATCACTTATCATGAGAACCTCAAAGAAGGTCTAAGCCGTTATTTCTATCCAGACCGCATAATATCGGAATACTTCCGGCTCGATACCTTGCAAGGAATCCGCACAGAGACCGATACCCTGGGGCGGCTGTTGCGATCCACATGTTTTGAAAATGGCGTGGAAAACGGCTTCGACAAAAAGTACAATCAATACGGAGAAGCCTATTCATTCTGCTTTTTCCGGAACGGGATGATGGTATTCCGGGAAGAGGCCAACCGACGAGACCGGCAAGGCCGTAAGCAAGGTTTATGGAAAAGCTACTTCGACAACGGAACAACGCATTGGGAATGCACTTACCTGGATGATTTGAAAAACGGGTATTACAAACTATACGACAGTCTGGGGAACCTGCTTTCCATCCAAAAATACACAATGGGGACATTGCAGGAAGAGGCTCCGGAATTGGCGGAACTGACAGTCCATACAGAATATTACGCTAACGGGATGCCGAAATTCCGTGTCGGATACCGGAACGGGAAACCGGACGGCCTTTGTCATCAATACGACAGTATCACGGGAAAGATTGTCCGTGGACTCTTTTTTAAGAACGGGGAAATCGTAAGCACAGGCGAAGTTGACGAATCGGGGAACATCAAAGACAATCGGGTCGAATATTATCCTGATGGGAAAATCCGCTGCATCGGCCGGTACTACAAAGGGGAAAAAACAGGAACTTGGAAATATTTCTATCCTGATGGCAGCATAGAACAAGAAGGGGCATACAGAAACGGACAATACGACGGAGCCTGGACATGGTATTTTCCCAACGGAACCATCCGCATGGAGCAGGAGTATTACCAAGGAAAACTGGACGGACCAAGCATAGAATACGATGATGAAGGCAGAGTCGTAGCAAAGGGCTCTTACCTTGACGGATTGGAAGAAGGACATTGGGAATATTTCCTGGAAGGGGAAAGAGTAGAAGGAAGCTATAGCGGAGGCGAAAGGGATGGTGTATGGAAAGCCTATTGGCCTGGCAAAGGAAAACGGGGGCGGTTATCGTTCAAGGGTTCCTATGCAGGAGGCCTCGAAGACGGCTTGCACCAGCGTTTCAACGAAGAAGGGAAATTGATTGAAGAAGGATCTTACCGAATGGGCAGACGCGTCGGGACCTGGTTTAAATACGACAGCAATGGCCTGTTGGAGGTCAGCATCACCTACGATGAAAACGAGGAGGAGGCGCGTTATAATGGGAAACGAACGCTAACCAAAACAGAAGAAGACGCCTACAAGAAAAACGAGAAATAAAAAACGGGGCTTTTCAACCAAGCCCCGTTCATAGTCAAAATCAGTGCAAAAGCTGAAGTTTGAAAATCCCCGTCTCCGCTCCCAAGGTCACCTCCAAAAGATAGATTCCGGCCGAAAATCCCGACAGATCAAGGTTCAAAGGATTCACGGACGCCTTCTTTTCCAAAAGCGTTCTCCCTGACAAATCCTTCAAGACCACCTTGTCTATCAAAGCCTTTCCTGAACGAATCCAAACATGGCCTATCGCCGGATTGGGATATACCGAAACAGCGCCATCCTCGAAAAGCCCATTGCCAAGACCCTTTATTTCAATAACATTGGACGGATCCGACATTCCGCAACGATTGCTGACCGTAGCGTAATACGAGCCATTGGCGACAACGGCATAGCGTTCTTCCGTGGCTCCATCTATCGCTTCCTCATCCTTGTACCATTGGTTGTTTGCCGGTTGATCCGAAACCAGCCAGATTTCCGATCCTTCGTCCTGACGGGTAATGACCGGTGCCGACGGCAAAGGCGTATAATGGAGATTGAGGCGATAAATGCTGTCGCAGCCGTACCGGGTCTGCAACAGCCTTTCATGCAAGCCCTCTTCCGAATAGGTTTCGCCACCGAATTCAATGGAAAGCCCCTCGCACAAGGTCGTGTCTAACTCGAATAGATAGGTAGGATGAACCGTCAGGTTCAGAACCGTGATGCTGTCCATGCCGGATCGGGTCTGTGCCGTGTCCGAATAAACCCCGGATTCGGTCAAAAATTCATCGCCCCACGGATAAGGCTCGTTAGCGCAAGCCTGGGCTTCCATCCGGAACACTTCCGACAAGGGTTCTACCAATGCGCCATAAGCATTGAGCCCAGCATGGCTCGACGTACGGAATCCCATATACCGAACCTCTTGCTGCGGCACATCCGCTTCCAGCCAAAGGGTATCGATATAGGCCTCCACCAAATAGGCTTCCGTCAAGACCGTAGCAGAATCCAAAGCTTCCAAGGAGGGATAACCCGACAGATACACTTTGACCGCTTCCGATTCCACCAGTTCTTTCCCGAGGACGATGCCGAAACGGTATCTGCCTTCGGGCATCGACATTCCGGGGAAGAACAGGATATCGTCGCCGTCTTCCTGACCTCCGCAGTTGAACCAGCCTACTCCGGCTTGCCATGTCGTCCCGTTCCCGTCGGCATCCACCGCCTGCATATAGTCCAAATGCTCCATTCCTTCACTCAGAATCCAAGTATAAGGCAGGACAAAAGGTTCATAATTCTCTATTTCCATCGTCAGAGCATTGTCCGCTGCCAACATATCCGCTTCCGATTCCACCCATGCCTGTACCTGATGAATCCCGTAAGTATCCACTAAGAGCTTTTCCGTAAAAGAATAAGTAAAAAGCGAATCCGACTCCAAAGGAGAACCTTCAAACGAGTATTCTTCCCGAACCGTATCCCCGGCATCCAGCGAATAACAGAACACGACATCGGCCGCGAAGTTCTCCCGACCGGCATTCCTTACGGAAAAGGACACTTCCTGCGCCGGCATATCGGCCAAAGGCGGAATCGGCCGCAAGCTCTCCGCTGCCAGGTTCAGACTGAAGATTTCTTCGATACGGAGATTGTCAAGGGTCATGTTCTGCACCGAACTGGGGCTTCCCACGCAGCCTTCCAAGACCAGACGACAAGCGTCCACGTCTTCCACTTCATAGGAATATTCCGCCCAGCGGTTCTCGCCCGCAGCATGGACAAGAGTGTCGATGTACATGGTTCCCGTATCGGACAAAAGCCCTATGCGGAGCGTGGCTGCGCTGGCGTACATAGTATGATAGAACCAGAAAGTGATACGGACGGCATTCGGGGTCTGGAACGGTTCGGAAACCAAACGCCCTATCCCGTTGGACGAAATACGGCTGGAAAGGAACTGGATGGCGTACTTGCCGTCATGCACAAAATTAGCATTGGATGTCCGCTGCCAGAACTGCTGGGAATAGGTGCCTTCCACTTCCTCGTAATCCCAGCAGGAAGGAAGCCAAGCCACATCGGAAAGGCTTTGCCCCGTTTTTTCCGCCCCTTCCGCCAAGGGTAAAACCATATAGCCCGCACAGGGCGTGAAGAAGGAGACCGTTGCCCACCGGCTGGTATCGCCCGAAGCCAATACCGCCTGCACGCCTGCCGTGTACAGGGTTCCCGCATCCAAACCGTCTATCTCCCACCGGCTTTCTTCCAAGCTTTGCTCGCGCCTTGTTTCAGAACCTTCTGCCTGGTAATACACATTGTAACGGGAAGCTTCATCATGCTTCCATTCTATCACGGCTTGAAAGGCAGCGGTATCCGAAACCTGCAAGTCCTGCACAGGCAAGCAAGGTTCTGGCACGTAAACTTCATGGCGCAAATCGGATGTGTCCCCTTGCCCGCAGATGGCTCGCACGCCAATCCGGTAAGGGGCTACCGCCATGCCTTCCAGCAAATGCGGGGAAGACACTTCTCCCGTGCAGGCTTTGACTCCGTCCGGTTCCGTCCAATAGACTATCTGGCAAGCCGCATCGGCATTGGCCGGATCCGGCTGCCAGGACACTTGCACTTCGCTGCTCGTCTTCTGTTCCAATTCCATGGATACGGGACGGACGCAGGCCAAGTTGCTTCCTATATATACGTCGTCAAGGAAGATATCGAACTTTCCGTTCTGGTTGGAGGTGGCCGAGAAATAGACACGAAGGCTTTCCGCACCTTGGATATAAGGAGCCAAATCCACGGTTTCGCTCCCTATCGTCAGGGCGGTGGTTGTCAGATTGGCAAACAGGGTATCGTAAATCTGGCCTTCATCCGTGGAGATATAGACACAGAAATTGTTCGGGTTGTCTGCGCTGTAGCCCGAGTTCAAATACAAGAAACTCAAGCTCAATTGTTCAACGCCACGGATATCCATCAAAGGCGTTTCCAGCACGCCGGTTGTCCCTACCGGCGAGGATATGCTGTTGAAATAGGCAAAATGGGCCAAATCGGGGGCCAAGGAGTGCTCGGTCACCTGCCAAGGCGCCTCCGGATTCCGGCTGGCCCAGTCCCCGGGCAGCGAACCAAGGGCTACCTCGTTGAAATCCTCGTCCAAGGGATACAAAACCGGCTGCATCTGGGTCCGGAACGAATATTCCACCCATTGGCTGCTGTCGGTTTCGCTGCAACGGTTACGAAGCCTGAAATCATAATCGGTAGCGGGAGACAAACCGGCTATCACCACGGGATTGCCCACCTTTTCCACCGGCAACCAGAAAGAAGATGCCGCCTCTTTGTATTCGGCTTCCTGCCTGTCGGCAGCGGAAACAAAGGCAACTTTTGCGGAATCCGTACCCGCCCATATCTCCACCTGCGTTGGAACAGCGCAAGTCTCTAAACGGAAATCATCCACATACAAATCGTTATACGTGGCCGATTCAGAGCAGGCTTGAATGGCTATATAGACTTCTTTCCCGGCATAATCCGAAAGATCCGCATTGAGAACGTCAAATACAAGCCATTCGGTGGTGAGGCCATGGCCTTCGTACAAGATGTTCTGTTCCAAGGCCGCCAAATCGTTTTCTTCCGCAATGCAAATCCTCAAGGACACACCGGAACTGGTCTTGGAGGTCATGTAACGCAAGGAAAGCCCGGCCCCGCTTTCCGGAATGGACAAACAAGGGGAAACCAGCCAATCATCGCCGGCCTTTCCGCCACCCATATAGGCAGTGGTATTATCCATAGGCGGAATATACTCGGAGACCCAGGTGAGGCCGTCCTGGTTGGCATCGACAATGGTCCAGCAATCAAGCGGGTTCTCATCGTCCCAGGCATCGAAGGTCTCTTGATAAGGAACAGGGAAAGGCCCGCAAGCGGATTCTTGCGCATAGCCTACCGAAAAGCATGTCAGCAAGACAAGCATCATGATGGAATACTGTTTCTTCATGTCTTCTGTTTTTTAAGTTGTTTTCTTCAGTTCATAGACACATTTTGTGTTACTGTACAAAGTTAAACACATTCAAAGAGATTCACAGCCGTTCCTAACCCCATCTTGTACCGATTCATAAATCAAGACAAAACAAATAGAAATACTGTATATCAATTTTGTAGCTTTGTTGATGAAACCTCGAAGATAGACTGCCCCGCAAGGCAGGCGACCAAAGCCCGGCAAAACGCTTTGCCCGTTGGGACTATCTTTGCAACAAAACAAAGTAAAATGAAACACTTCGGAATTCTTTTATCCGCCCTGTTCTTGATGAATCTTGCACCCGGACAGGAAAATCCTACCATCTACCGTTTCGAACCCGGAAAGGACGCTTTCCGCCATCGAACACCTCCAGCCCTCTCAACAACAAACCCTAAAGCAGGAAACGCCACGGTCATCCTGACCACGGAAGACGTGTGGGGCGACGGCACCGGATACCAGATGTTGCTCGATGCTTCTGCAACCGCTTACGGAACCCTGTGGGACAACAGCACGGCTTTCCCGATGGAAGGAACCGCAGAAGATGTCTATGCCGATGTCGATTACAAGATTCCGGCCAATGCCGACCCTGACCTCAATACCTCTAATATAGTCTGCGCTCGGAGCGAGATGCTGGAAATCCCGGCAGGAACATACGACATTGCCTGCCTGAACCCTACTCCGGGAGAAATCCTGTATGTGGCAAGAGGGGGATGCTTTGACAATTATGTCTTTGAAGCTGGAAAATGCTACGAGTTCTACATTTACAAAGGCGGCGTCAGCGGAGGCCACGACACGGTCATTCCCCGGCAGATTGTGGAACATGACATAGCCGTGCTGGGGTTCGTCGGTCCCTATTCCGGATGCCTGCTGGAAGACGAACAGGTAGGACTCCGTATATACAACGCCGGGTTCAAGGATATCGCTGCCGGCACTCTCAAGGCCCGCTACCGGGTCGATGGCCAAGATTACATAGAAGAGACCGTAGACCAAGCTATCCCTTGGTGGGATACCCTTGTATTCCACTTCTCGGAAAAAGCCGACTTGTCGGCCGCAGGGGCTCATCGTATCGAAGCCGGAATAGTATGGGATGAGGATACTATCCACCAGAACGATACGGCTTCATTGGATATTGTGAACATGATGCCCTGGAGCGGAACTCTTCCATTCAGGGATGATTTTGCTTCCGCTGAGAACATTCCGCAGAACGGCTGGACCATCATCAATGCCGACGAGAACGGGAATCCAGCCGCCGGCGTGCCGGAATGGGAATTCATGCCCAATATCGGACACGATCCGGTGGACGAGTACAATGGCACTTGCATGTCTTGCTACGGTGTCTGGAACAGACCTTCGAACGCTTACCTGATTTCGCCCCCTATCCCTTTGAAAAAAGGAAACGCCAGAATCTCGCTCTGGGCCAGGATTGCCGGAGGCGGACTCAATTACGTGGAAAGCTTTTCCGTGATGCTTGGCCGGAACTTGGATGTCAACAGCATGGAAACCTTGGCCGAATTTGATGAAATCAGCAATCCCAATTGGGTTCGCTTCCCGGTCAATGCCGACATACCTGAAGACGGCAATTATTTCTTTGCCATCCGAGCCAACAGCGCCACCAACATGCTGGGAATCCATGTGGACGATGTGGAAATAGACAGCGGGGCGTTCCATGGTTCTCCGGACTTGGCCATTCGTGCCATAGATATTCCTAAACCCAGTTGCGGCCTGACAACCTATCCCTTGTCGGTAGAAGTATTCAACAACGGGGATAGCGATATAGATTCCCTCAGGCTGACCTACCGGATCAATCAAAATGAAGCGATTTCCGAGACCTTTTTTGAACGCATTCAAATGCAGACCAAAAAGAAGCTGACGTTCAGCCAATATGTGGACTTTTCGCAAGAGAACGTATATGTCGTGGAAGTCCATGGGGAATGCGCCCGTGACACGAACGCCAACAACAATACCCTGAGGGACACTACCGAACACATTGTCCCGTATGCCACGCCTTGGGAAAGCGACATGTCGTTCTCCGATTGGAGCACCGATGCCGAGGGTGCTTGGGTTCATGTCGAAGCCGAATCGGGCGACTATATGGCCTTGCGGAAAATGGGAAACCTGGTTTCACACTGTATCAGCTTGGATCCAGGGAAATACATCCTCCGGTACGAGTACCAAGCCGGACACATGATATCCTATTTTCCATGGGGCGTCTATTTTAATGTAGCGATAGGACCTACCGAAACCGATCCTTGGCTTTGGCCAAGCCTGAAGAACCATTCCAATGCCAATACAGGCGAGGATTTCGAATGGGCTGAACTGACTTTCGAGATAGACCAAAGCGCGGACTATTCTTTGGCGTTCCTGCCCCTCACGACTGACACTCTCTTTATCAGGGAAGTGGTACTGAGCCAAATGGCCGAAAACGACATGACTATCCCGCACGGACCGGAACTGCCCCGGACAATTCCTTGCAGCCAAAGCGGCGACACTTACACTTTCCAGATTCCCACGCAAAACCGAGGGCTGCAAGACGCTACGGATGTCGTGGTCTCCCTGTACGAAAACGAGCAGCTTCTCGGCAAATCGTCTCCCGTCATGGTTCCTGCCGAACAGACCATCGACATAGCCGTACCTGCCCAACTGCCTTCCTATGGGGTTACATCCGTTTCTTTTAAAGCGGAGGTGTCTTTCGGGGCCGAGGATTCTTATCCGGAAAACGACACGCTTTCCTTCCTTGTGACTTTCAGCGACAGCTCTTTCCTATTCGATGCCGTGACAGAAAGCCAGATGGGCGCTGACGGAGGCTTGGGCGCAAACTACCCGATTGAGGCAGGCTATGTCATCGACCTTCAAATCCCGGACACGCTGACTTCGGTTTCCGTAGGCTTCTGCGAAAGCGTGGACATGCCTTTTGGAATCGCCGTGTACCAAACAGACGGAGCTGTCAAAGGCCGGCAACTCTACGCAGGATCTTATCAAAGAGGCATTGGAGGAAAGATAGAGACTTTTGCCACAGACCCTCTGCCTTTGACTCCTGGAAAGTACCTGATTGTAGTGCAACAAACAGGATACCAGTACATGCAGCTGGCCTGCGATGACAACCGCGACGGATACCTCATCGTTCCTCAATCCGACAACGACTCCTTGTTCCGTCAAACCGGATTCGGATCGGTGGCGGTTCGTCCCAATTTCGGCTTTGCCCATCTCGCTGACCCGGACTTGTACGTTCATTCCATTGTGATCGAGGACACAGCCTTGTTCAGTACAGAGCAACAGGTACTGGTCCTCATCGGCAACCGGGGGGCTTCCTGCCAAAAGAATGTGGATATTTGCTGCCTTGTTGACAAACAGACCTATAATCTAAAACTCGACAGTGTGCCTCCTCATTTCTTGAGTCCGGTTTCTTTCAATGTCGATCTGTCCGAACCCGGTTTCCACTATCTATCGGCAATCAGCCGATTGGATGGCGATGCCAATCCCGGTAACGATACGCTTTCAAAAGTGGTCTATTGTCTGGAAGAAGCCGACCCGTATGTCCTGGATTTTGAAGACTGCAACGATTTCAGCATTACCGGGTTCAATCCTGCCTGGAAAACCGTGGACTTGGATTCTGCGTTGACACAGTTCTACAGTATGTCAGGTTGGCCGAACAAAGGAATGCCGCAAGCGTTTATGGCTTTCAACGCCGGCACCTGTTATCCAAGCATGGAAAACTACATTAGTGGATACACAGGAGAACGGTTCGGCGTTTGCTTTGCAGCCATAGAAGATACCAACAACGATTGGCTCATTTCTCCCAAATTGGCCATGCCGGCCCAAGGTTCCAAGCTGGAGATGCAGGTGATGAGCGCTTCGGCCGACTACGGCCTGGAACAATACAATGTGCTTGTCTCCACGACTACCGACCAATTGGAAAACTTCCTGCCCGTTGGAGAACCACGCACTGCCCCTGCGGGAGAATGGCAACAGGTTGAAGTGGATTTAAGCCAATACGATGGTCAGGAAATCCATATCGCAATCCAATGCGTCACACCTCAAGGTTATGCTTTCTTCATTGATGATATCCGGGTCTCCGCCCCTGCAAGCAATCAAGCTGCCATATCCGGCCAAGCCGAGGTATTTCTGTTCCCCAACCCGGCAACCGATGCCATCAATATTCATTCGGCAGCCGAGCCCATATCGAGAATAGAAGTCTTCAACACCCTTGGACAAGTCGTGTACAGGTTGCAGGACATGGATTCATCCGACATGGATATCAATACCAGTTCATGGCCACGAGGAGCCTACTTTATCCAAGTCCAAGCCGGAAAGATAAGCCGCACCCTCAAATGCATCCTCCAATAAAGCAAAAGGGGCGAAAGATTGCGAGAATCTTTTCATGGAATGGATAACCCCTGATCCCGCTTCTATAGAAAAGAGAACAATCCCAAGCCCCTTTCTCATTCAAGACGGATTCCCGAAAAGAGCCGGATAGAGCCGAAGAGAATCATCTGAAACATGAGGCCCTTGCATAACAGAAACGACCCTGCTAGAACACATTCTAACAGGGTCGCTTCGTAAGTAAAGGGAATCTTCAGTTCATTTTCTACTGTGCCTCGGCAGATTCAAGCTTCAATCAAATTTCTTAACCTCCTTGACCAAGGTGCCATCTACGTCAAAGAATGCGGTCACTTCGGTCTCGTAACGTCCATCCTGTTCAAGCTCCACTGAATACAGCGGCCTTTCCGGTGTATCCCATCCCTTTGCATCGTCTTCCCTTTCCCATTGAGCCCGAGGATATTTCTGATCCACGGCCGATTGCACAACAACAGGCAGGCTCCGGTAATGAATCTCCCTGGATGTGCCCAACCAAGTGGCATCCTCTTTCATATATACTTCCAATTCATCCTCGTAACGATCATCATCTTTGGCTCGATAAGACTTTTCGAGTTCGGCGACCACCAACATGCCGTATTCACGGGAATACTCGCGTTCCAATTCCTCAATACGGTAATCCGGATATTTCTGATTCAAAAAGTCCACGTATGCCTGACTGATACTCCCGGTCAGCGGCATATCGTCATCGTCCCAATGACCCAGACGGTCATCATCGTCGTAATCCAATTTTTCATTCAACAAGACCCCTTGTTCATCGTAAAACAAATCCACATCGGGACGACCAGACACAATCGCATCCAACTCTATCTTATACACACGACGAACTTCGTCCTGGATGCCCGAATAATCATAATGACGGAAATGTATTTCCACTTCGTCCACCCGCCACACTTGAGGGTCATTATAAAGACTCGTGTAAAAGGCGTTGCGCACGGCTTCGGGGAGAGACTCCAATCCAGACATATTTTGCTGTTCCTGAACAAGTTCCGGTGTTGCAGTATTCGTGTACCAAGCTGTCATGTCCGATGAAGCCGCTTTTGTCGGAACAGAAAAAGAGGCCACTGCGTAAATTTCATACTTTTCCCAGCGCACATCGACAGCTTGCGGGAAATCTTCTTGAAAGGCTTGCAACAAGGCTGCACTCGGCGTGAAATCGGTATCGTCGCCTCCGTTTCCGTTGCCATTGTCGCATGACATGAACACTAAAGGAAATGCAGCCATCAGTACGATTGCCCATCCCTTCATTTTCTCAAACATTCTCATGGTGGTTGTATTTTTTAGTTAAACAATAAAAAAAGAGAAGTGCGGATGAAGGGACTCGAACCCTTACGCCTTTCGGCACCAGATCCTAAGTCTGGCACGGCTACCAATTACGCCACATCCGCGTTTTAAAGTATCTTCGCAGCGGCTTTCGAAACAAATCGGCAAATACAGCGCCAAGGCATATCATGCATCGGCGACGCAATCGGCAAATATAGAAAAAAAAATGAACTTGCAATTCCAACAGACCGAAGACGGCAGCCTTACCTTGTTCCTGCCCGACAAAAACGAACACTACCACTCCACACACGGCGCAATCCAAGAATCGCAAGTGGTTTATATACAGGCAGCCTTATCTCCAGCATTCCAAGCTTATCTCGATGGCCGGATTTCATCGGTAAAGGTCTTCGAAATGGGATTCGGTACCGGATTGAACACATTCCTGACCGCCATAGAATCCAAAAAGGCCCGAATCCCAGTGGAATACACCAGCATTGAGGCCTTTCCCTTAGAAAAAGGAATCTGGGAAAAGCTCAACTATGCCGACTGCTTGAAACAGCCCGCTGAGACATTCCTTCAGTTGCACCAACAAGCCTTCGATGGCAAATCACGAATCATCAGCCCATACTTCAAACTCACCAAGATACAGGGTCTGTTGCAAGAGACTTCCTTGCCGGAAAACCACTTCCACGTTATCTATTACGATGCTTTCGCTCCTTCGGTCCAACCCGAACTCTGGCAAACTTCCATTTTCCAACAATTACACAATGCGGCTGCTTCGCCTTGCTTCCTATCGACCTATTGCGCCCAAGGCCAATTCAAACGGAATCTGCGCGAAGCCGGATTCGAGGTGAGCAACCTGCCCGGTCCGGCCGGGAAAAGGGAAATCACCGTAGGGCGCATAGAATAACAGGCAAAAGCCGCACGAAAAAAAGACAGTCGGATTCAATCAGGAACTGCTGCAAACAAAGCATGATTTGACCATCTCGCAAAAATTCCTTATCCTTGCAATGGTTTTCCTGCAAAGGCCAAGTTCAGGCTTTGCCGTAGCCATCGAAGACTGGAGCGCGCTGAATCCGATTGGTTCGCTCCCTTATCCATAATGACATAACCCTCAAAAACCATAATGCTATGAGCGTAAAAGGAACACAAACAGAAAAGAACCTTCTTCAATCTTTTGCCGGGGAATCCCAGGCGAGAAACCGCTACACTTTCTTTGCAAAACAAGCAAAAAAGGATGGTTATGAGCAGATTGCTGCTATTTTTGAAGAAACCGCCCGTCAGGAAGAGGAACATGCCAAGATGTTCTTCCGCGCACTGGAAGGGGGCATGGTGGAAATAACGGCTTCATTCCCGGCAGGACAAATCCTGGACACACAGTCGAACCTGGAAGCTGCTGCCAACGGAGAAAACGAAGAGTGGACAGAACTGTATCCTAAATTTGCCGAAGTGGCCAAAGAAGAAGGCTTCGATGATATCGCCCGCCTTTTCAAAATGGTTTCGGGCGTTGAAAAGGAACATGAAATCCGATACCGGAAGTTGCTGGAAAACGTCAAGAACGGTACCGTTTTCCAAAAAGACAAAAAAGTGTTCTGGTACTGCCGCAATTGCGGACACGTGCATTTCGGGGAAAAGGCTCCGGAAATCTGCCCCACCTGCAAGCATCCCCAAGCCTATTTCCAACTGCAAGTACAGGAATATTAATTCCTTGGCATATCCGGATTTCAAAGCGGAAAACGGATATGCAGAAATCGAATAGAAAGAATCGGCTGGATAATATCAGAGAATCCAGTCGATTCTCTCTTTTTAGCCCATACATCCAAAAAGAAAAAATATTGCAAAGTACCCTGTTTAACCTTCTTTCAATATGTTGAAAAAAACGCCGCTTGCCATCATCGGCATACTTTTCTTTATTTTCGGCTTCATCACCTGGCTCAATTCGATCTTGGTTCCATTTTTGAAAATTTCATGTGAGTTAAACCATTTTGAATCGTATTTTGTCACGTTCGTTTTCTATATTGCTTATTTCATCTTTGCCTTGCCATCGGCCAAGGTTATCGACAAAATAGGATACAGGAAGTCCATCACAGTAGGGCTGGCTGTCATGGCGCTGGGAGCGCTTCTTTTCATTCCCGCATCGCTAAGCCGTTGCTACCTGTTTTTCTTATCAGGGCTATTCCTCATGGGTGCCGGATTGGCTCTGCTTCAAACGGCGGCAAATCCTTACGCGGCAATCCTGGGGCCACCGGAAACAGCCGCCAGAAGAATCAGCATCATGGGGATATGCAACAAGTTTGCCGGAGCACTTGCCCCGTTAGTATTTGGAACTGTAGCGTTTAAGGCCGAAGACGAAATCATGCGTCGATTGGAAGACCCCGCATTAGGATTCGCCATCAAAGAAAGCATGCTGGACGAACTAGCCCATAAATGCCTCATTCCTTACATCCTGATCGTCATATTTTTAACACTCCTATCCCTGTTTATAAAATATTCCAACCTGCCCGATATAAGCAAGGATCAGGATATGGCTTCGGAAGAACATGAACCGGGGCAAACGGAGAACAAGTTCAAAGCCCTTTCAAAACCGACCCTCTGGGGCGGCGTCATAGCTCTCTTTTTTTATGTGGGAGCGGAAGTAATCAGCGTGGACACATTAACCAGCAATGCTATCAGCCTGGGTGTCTCGCCCTCATCGGCCAAGATTTTCCCGGCCATGTCCATGGTGGCGTTCATCATCGGCTACCTGCTCGGCATTATCGGCATACCGAAACTGTTCAGCCAACGTACAGCTCTGATATTCTCGGCTTCGGCCAGCATAGCGGTAAGCCTGGCGGCTATTTTCACCCCCGGGTTAGCATCCGTGTACATATTGGTCTGGCTTGGATTCACTAACGCGATGATCTGGCCTGCGATCTGGGGCATAGCCATCCAGGGACTGGGGCGATTCACCTCAACGGGGTCCTCGCTGCTCATCATGGCCATTGTGGGAGGAGCAATCATCCCGCTCGTTTTCGGGAAACTGGCGGATGGAGTCGGATACCACCAAGCCTATTGGATTGTTATTCCCTGCTACTTGTTCATCCTTGGCTATGCATTGTTTGCTGCCAAACCCAGAATGCTCAAGTGACCCCATGGCAACAGCCGCGGCCAGCATCCCTGCAAGAAGCAAGTGACCAATTATCAACATTTCCGAATCGAATTGTTGATAATACTTGGCTAAATAAAAAAATTTACTACCTTTGGCCTCCTGATACCGCGGTATCGGGTAGGAACTTGTAAAACACAAAAAGGAAAAAACACAACAAAATCACTCATTTAAGTATGAAAAAGCTGTTTTATCTCTTAGCTTTGGTTGCAGGGTCTCTGGCTTTCACCTCCTGCGACGACTTTCAAGACGAGCACAATGAATTCCCGTGGAAACCTTCTGCCACAAAGTTGAATACGAGTGACAGCCGTGTGGGACGTATGTGCACAGCGAATGGTGTCATTACTGACAACAATGCAGAAGCCGAAGGCATCATCTTTGCTGTTGATGGTAATACAGCTTACCTGTGTGCTTTCACGGATCTGCTGGTTGCCGATGAACCTATCGGACGGGAGTACTATTGGATCTTGAAGGCTACCGCATGGAGCAGCACTTACGATACTCTTCCCATCGGAACCGGGAAATATGACGCCAATGGCAATGAACAGACAGAAATCACAGACGGCGAAATCCTTACGGATATGATTGTGGCGGATACGACCCTCAAATCTTCCGCAGCAAAAGATTGCCGCGCGTACTTCCGTCAACATTACTACACAGACAAAAATGCCCATGCAGCCGATACCGCATTCAAGGCAAGCCAGGGCGAATGGTACCTGCCTTCAGCTCAGGAACTGGAAGCCTTGGTGAAATCCAAGAACAAAATCAACGATATCTATCTGGACGGACATGTTCTCTCCGATAGCATCATTCCTACCACGCACTTCACAGCCATCGGTGGCGGCAGGGGATACGCCTATTGGAGTTCTACCGAATTCAACGCCTCTACAGCTTGGTATCGGATTGTCAACGACAACTCTATCAGCTATTTGCTGAAGACCATTGCAGATGGCGGCACATTCGTATCCAAGATGTGCGTTCGTCCTATCAGGAAAGTAACCCTGCAATAGGAGTCCGTCAATAAAGAAAATGGGCCGCCTCTGGAAGGCGGCCTTTTTTCTTTTATGCAATATGCGTACTTTCGTATAGTATTTCCTGTCCAAGATACCCAACGGGAAGCCAGAGGCAAAAAAGCCGACACAACAAATGAATCGAAATCAAAACACCATAAACCGATGAGCAAGAATTTTATAGAAGAACTCCGCTGGCGCGGGATGCTGCAAGACCTGATGCCAGGCACCGAAGAACTTTTACAAAAGGAACAAGTAACCGCTTACGTGGGCATTGACCCGACGGCGGATTCTCTCCATATTGGTCACTTGGTCAGTATCATGATGCTCAAGCACCTGCAAGAATGCGGACACAAGCCTTTGGCCTTAGTGGGAGGTGCCACCGGGATGATTGGAGACCCTTCAGGCAAATCGAATGAACGGGTATTGCTGAACGAAGAGACACTGCGCCATAATGTGGCCTGCATCAAGAAACAGCTGTCCAAGTTTCTGGATTTTGACAGCGATGCGCCCAATGCAGCCGAATTGGTCAACAATTACGACTGGATGAAGGACGTGACCTTCCTGAGCTTTATCCGGGATATTGGCAAGCATATCACAGTCAACTACATGATGGCCAAGGACTCGGTCAAGAAACGCTTCTCGGGCGAAGCCGGGACAGACGGGATGTCGTTCACCGAATTCACCTATCAACTGGTTCAAGGCAATGACTTCTTGCATTTGTTGCAAACCAAGAATTGCAAGCTCCAGATGGGCGGTTCGGATCAATGGGGCAATATCACGACAGGCACGGAACTGATCCGCCGCATTACCGGCAAAGAGGCTTTCGGCTTGACCTGCCCATTGATTACCAAAGCCGATGGAGGGAAGTTCGGGAAAACGGAAAGCGGCAACGTATGGCTCGACCCGGAAAAGACTTCGCCTTATAAATTCTACCAATTCTGGCTCAACTGCTCCGATGCCGACTCGGCTCGTTACATCCGTATCTTTACTTTGATGAGCCGGGAAGAAATCGAAGCCATCGAAAAAGAACATGCCCAGGCTCCGCATTTGAGAGTTCTGCAAAAAGCTTTAGCCAAAGATCTTACCATCCGCGTCCACTCGCAGAAAGATTACGAAACGGCTGTGGAAGCTTCCGAAATCCTGTTCGGGAAAAGCACTACAGAGTCTTTGCGGAAACTGGATACCGCCACTTTCTTGTCAGTGTTTGAAGGGGTCCCTTGCAGTGAAACGGGCATCGACACTTTTGACGGGAATACTTCCTTGATTGATTTGCTGTCGGAAAAAACAGGCATTTTCGCTTCCAAGAGCGAGGTTCGCCGGGCCTTGAAGGAAAACAGCCTTTCCATCAACAAGGAAAAAGCCACAGAACAGACCCCCGTCAGCAAGGACATGCTGCTGAACGGAGCCTACGTGCTGGTACAGAAAGGCAAGAAGAATTACTTCCTGATTCATGTAAAAGCTTAAAAGGAATTTGCCATGAACCCACACAGAAAGAGAAAGCTACAAAGAGACATCTTTATCTCCTTGCACTTTCTCTTTCTGCCTTTGCTGCTCCTGAATAATCCAGCAGGGGCGCAATCCGCATTCCGATTCTATAGTCCTGTCTCCATCGATTCCCTTTTGCGAAACACACCTCCAGAATACCGGCTCTGGGATGCCTCCGAAAACATCCACATGGAATCTATCCCGGATTCCATACTGTTGCAAAAAGGAGATTCCTGTTACAGTCAAGGGAAAACAGATTCCGCCATACTCTATTTCAACATCCTATGCCGCCGATTCAACGAAAAAAAACGATTGGATAGCGTTGACCTCCCATTGAAGGAAACCTACATGGAAGTACAGAACCGTCTAGGCGTAATCCACCTTAAATCCAATAATAACATCCTTGCTTTCCAATATTTCCTAAGCGCGCTAGATTTGTGCAACGAGACAAAGAACAAGCGTTACAGAACCACAATCCTCAATAATATCGCAATCATGTACGCCCAATACATGGACGTAGAAAAAGCCTATTCCGTGTTTTGCCAGATATTTGAGGATGCCATACAGGAAAAAGATTTTTACGGGGCTTCCTTTATCTTGAACAATGCCGTTTCCTGCGCCTTGGACATGAATGATCCCGAAAAAATAAAACCTTGGATAACAAAAGCCCAAGATTCCACATTAAAAGAATTTCCATTAAGCCGTTTTGCTTCAGGAATCGGCCAATCCTTTCTTGAACTAAATGAAGGACAATACAATACAGCCAAAGCCGCAATCCATGCCATATGGAAAGACATTCCTCTCCTGGAAGACTCCATAAACGGCTTTTCTTCAGCCCACTTTCACTTGGGGCGCATATTCTTTGAACAGCAACGTTACGACAGTGCCGTATATCATAGCGAGAAAAGCCTGCAATACGCCCAGCTGCGTGGCAACGAAAACCTTATCCGCGACAATTTCCGCCTCTTGGCCGATATTTACATGAAAGAAGGGAAAAAATCTTCATATATACGGATGGCAGACCAATATATCCGACTTCTCGATTCTACATTTGCCAATACGCAATACTTGCATATCAAAGATTTAGAATTTAGCACTATAAACAACAGGTACCAGCAGAAAATCAACGCGCTCGAAGACGAACAGTTCTTTAACGGACGTATTATCAAAATGAAAGACAGGATTATCGGCATCAGCATTTCCGTCTCCATCGTGTTCTTTCTGCTCCTGCTCTACGTCTATCGGCAGAAAAAACAGGAAGAACAGAAAAACAGGTTGCTGTTTGAGAAAAATGCCGAACTGCTGGCTATCGACAAGCAAAACAAAACAGCATTCCCTTTAGCAAACCCTATCGGGAAAAGCACTTCGTCCAATATGGATTACAGTCAAAGACAAGAGCTGATAGTCAAAATCCACCAACTCATGGATGAAAGCGACTTGTTCCTGGATCCGGAATTCAGCTTGGAAAAACTATCCAAAGAATTGAAATCAAACACTTCGTACGTTTCCCATGCCATCAATGAAACCACAGGGAAAAACTTTGCGAGCTTGGTTAATGAATACAGGATAAAACGGGCCTGCCAATACATGTCCGAACCGGAAAACAGAAACTACACACTGGAATACATTTCTTCAAAAGTCGGATTCAAAAGCCGGAATACATTCTATGTCAGCTTCAAGAAATACATTGGCCTTACTCCTGCCCAATACTTGAAAATCTCAAAAGAAGAAAACAGGAAGAAATCCGACGAGCATCCATCCAAATACCAAGGATAACATAATGAATCCGGGAAAAGAACCATAACTGTTGACTGCCCTCGCAAAATGAAAGTTGCCAAACAAAGCCGCAACATGGAAGGGCAACATCGGCTTGCAATTTTCCCAAAACACGTAATTTCGCACTATGTTTTTGTTCTATGCGCCTCAAATAAGTGAAAGCGGCATTTGCCAGCTTCCCGAAAATGAAAGTTTTCACTGTGCCAAGGTCCTGCGGATGAGGCCCGGCCAAGCCCTCCGGCTGACGGACGGGAACGGGCTGCTGTGCGATGCCGAGTTGGCCGTGGTGGACGCCCGTTGCTGCGCGGCGCAGGTGATCAGGGTACTGAAACGACCTGACGAAGAGGGCAACACTCGGCCGCCTGTCCATATTGTCATGGCCCCCACCAAGAACATGGACCGGACTGAGTGGTTCCTGGAAAAAGCCATCGAAGTAGGACTTGGCCGGGCCTCATTCGTGCAATGCGCCCGTTCGGAACGGAAAAGCTTGAAAATGGAACGGCTGGAAGCCATCGCGGTCTCGGCCATGAAACAGTCGTTGCATACGTACCTGCCCCGCATAGACGGGCTTTGCAGCCTGGAAACGTTCTTGGACAAGGAAGCCAGGGATTCCGCCAGCCGCTCGGAAAAGAGCGAAGCCTCCCACCCCGTACAGGCAACATCGGACACTCTCCCAACCACCTTACTTTCAGAGGAAAAGAAAAACAGGCCTCTCCAAAAATTCATCGCCTATTGCGGCCCGGAATACGAAAAGAAAGACTACCTGAAGCTTTTGAAAGCAGATGCGGAGGTGCAGGTCCTAATCGGCCCGGAAGGGGATTTCAGCCCGGAAGAAGTGGCTCTATGCGTAGAACACGGCTATATCCCGGTCAGCTTGGGAGAAAGCCGGTTGCGAACCGAGACAGCCGCCCTGTACGCTGCCTGGGGCGCGGCATTCATAAGGCAAATTCCATGAATCCTATCGGTCGAACGCAACGCAAAAGCCCAAAACCATGAAAACGTCATTCGAAAAGAGAACAACCTCGCGCCAAAGTCACCGATTTTTTTCCCTTGCCATCGCCATCCTGTTTTCGTACGGCTTAGGTACAAACGGAAATGCTTTCGCCCAGCAGACGCGAATCGGCTTGCTCAAATACAACGGCGGCGGGGACTGGTACGCCAACCCGACTTCGCTGCCCAACCTCATCGCCTTTGCCAACGAACAGGCCGGAATGGGATTGGATCCGCTGCCATCCACCGTGGAAGTGGGCAGCGCGGATCTGTTCAACTATCCTTTCGTGCATCTTACGGGGCATGGGAATGTGGTGTTCAGCCCGGCCGAAGTCCAAAACTTGCGAACCTATCTGTGCGGAGGCGGTTTCCTGCATATCGATGACAATTACGGCTTGGACCAGTTCATCCGCCGGGAAATGAAAAAAGTCTTCCCGGAAACGGAGTTCGTGGAGCTTCCGGCATCGCACCCCCTCTTCAAGCAGGCTTTCGACTTTTCATCCACCGGCCTGCCCAAAATCCACGAACACGACAATAAACGGCCTCAAGCCTTCGCGCTATTCCATGCGGGGAGAATGGTCTGCCTTTACACCTACGAATGCGACTTGGGTGACGGCTGGGAATCGCCCGAAGTACACGGAGACAAGGAGGAAACGCATCGCAAGGCCTTGGAAATGGGGGTCAACATCCTGCAGTTCGTCTTCATGCAGTAATCTGGAATGCAATAAAATCTTTTGTACAAACAGCCTTGCCCGGTCCACCCTGAACCGATCAAGGGTCAAGATAAGAGATATATCCTATTTTACCGGAACCCGCAGGACATAATCGGGCTACTGGTCAGCGTAAGATGAGAGATGAATCGAATTTTACCTTACCTTTGTATAAGGATTGTTTCCATTTCCGAGAAATAGGTATCGGAATCCGAATCGGTATCCAAACTAAAACAAAACCATGAAAAGAATTTTCCTTTCTGCTACCACCGTGCTCGGCCTCCTGCTGGCATCGATTTTCGTATTTTCCTCTTGCCGCCATAAAGAACCCGCCATCCGATTATCGGGATTGACGGTTGCGAAGACTTACCCGTTCCGGGATTTCCAGCAATTGAAGATAAGCGGGCTGTTTGAAATAAACCTTATTCCATACCACAAAGATTCCTTGGTTGTCACAACGGACAGCACCTTGTTCCAGTACCTCTTTTTGGAACAACGCGGCAACAAAGTCTCCATTTCCTTCGACTTGGGCGATGCCCATATCATGGCGGCAGACAAAGCGCAGAACGACAGCGCAAGCACGCCAAACCGGGCAATCCAAACTGTGGCTTCGCTCCGAAACCTCGATTTGGACGAGATGAAGCCTGTTGTGGACATCTATTATCTGAAGATAGAACATATCGATGCCAGAGGGGCTGCTCTCCTCAAGGCGGAAAAGCCGCTGAAAACCGATATCTTCAAAATGGAACTGGCCGGGGCATCCAAGTTCACAGGAAATTTGATTATCAATCACTCATTAGAAATACAAGCCGTAGGAGCTTCCAAATTTGAAGGAAGCTGCATGGCACCCGGCAAAGCGTCGGTAGAAGTAACCGGAGCCTCGCAGATGGATTGGTCGGGATTTATCGGGAAAGCCTATTTAGAAGCCTCCGGAGCGTCCCATATCCGAGGATTTGAAATGGTTATCGACAATTTAGACGCTGAAGCCTCCGGAGCCTCCGGAATCGATGCCACCGTCAACAAGCATCTGAACGGCACGGCTTCGGGCGCATCCCATATCCGCTACAAAGGCACGCCCGAAGTGAAGGCATCCGTTTCCGGGGCCAGTGCCGTGAAGCCGATGGAATAAAGCCCCTGTCATGCCATTTCGACTTCCCAAATCCAGCCAAATTATTCTTGAGAAGTACCTTCCATAAACAAACCCATCAGTTCTTTATTGATGTAATAATTCGTTCTCCACACTTTCACCTTTTCAAGGATACCGACTGCTTCCATCTTGTTCAAATACCGGGTCGCCGTCAAGCGTTGGACCTGCATTTCCTTTTCCAAGAATTCAACCTTAGTATAAGGATGGTAAAACAAACTATTCAACAACTCATGCCTGTATTGCTTTCCAAACAAAGGCCGAAGAATCCTTTTGTATCGAACCATCATATCTGATATGGCTTTAACCAATCTCATTGTATCTTCCGCCGTGGATTCAACCGCTTTCAACATAAAAAGAATCCACGATTCCCATTCCTTTGAGTTATCGCCCTCCTTTTCCCTAATCTCCTGAATAAGACGGTAATATTCCGATTTATTATGTGTTATATACCGGCTCAGATACAAGATAGGCAAATCGAGCAAATCGCACAAAACCAAATACAAAACATTGATAATCCGTCCTGTTCTACCGTTTCCGTCATAAAAAGGATGAATGCTCTCAAACTGATGATGAATAACGGCCATCTTAACCAATGGATCGTAATTGCAAACCGATTCATCATTAATAAACTGCTCCAAATTCACCATATACCGGTTTATTGAATCTGCATCTTGCGGCGGCACATAGACTATCTCTCCATCTGAACGTTTCAACGTAGTTCCAGGCACACTCCTAAAACCCGCAGTATTATGTTCAAGTACTTTCTGTATCTCCTTTATTATATTTACTGTCAATATTTTTTTTTCACGAACCAAAGCGAATCCTGTCTGTATCGCCGCCCTGTAATTCAGCACTTCTTTAGCAGAAGCAGACATGACACCCTGTCTTATATCTAAATCACTTTTATACAAATCATCTTGTGTCGTGACAATATTCTCTACGGCGGAACTATCTTTCGCTTCTTGCAAAATCAATGTGTTGACAAGAATATTCTCATTCGGAATAGTCCTTGCCAAGCCTTTCAGTTCCGCTAACTTTTTGTTTGCACTGTTCACTTGCCGCAACACATCCTTTGTCTCCAAATCATAAGACAATGGCAATTGAGGTATTACATATTGCGTTTTCATCTTCAAAACATCTTTTCAAATCTATTCTCATGTATCATTGTTGCCCGTTTTGTATACATGACAAAACTCTCATATATCATTTTTGCCCGTTTTGTATACATGACAAGACCTTTCCGGTTAAATCTCAGCAGCAAACCGAACTGAACGAACTCATGAACACCTTAAAATCCGTTATGCTATGAATAACGCTGCGTGTAAGCGAACTTATTTATACTCCATCAGGTAAGCCTTGATGAAGCCGTCGATATCGCCATCGAGGACGGCCTGCACGTTGGAAGTCTCGTAGCCGGTACGCAAGTCCTTGACCATTTTGTAAGGCTGCATGACATAGGAACGAATCTGGCTTCCCCACTCTATCTTCTTCTTGCTGCCCTCGATTTCGTTGATTTTCTCCCGTTTCTTTCGCAGCTCTATTTCATACAACTGGGACTTCAACATTTGCAAGGCTTTCTCGCGGTTCTGCAGCTGGGAACGGGTCACCTGGCATTCGATAATGATGCCCGATGGGGCATGGCGCAGACGGACGGCGGTTTCCACCTTGTTGACGTTCTGCCCGCCCGGGCCGCTGCTCCGATAGGTATCCCAAGACAAATCGGCCGGGTTGATTTCAATTTCGATATTGTCGTCGATCATCGGGTAGGCATAGACCGAAGCAAAGGAGGTATGGCGGCGGGCACCGGCATCGAAAGGCGAAATACGGACCAAACGGTGCACCCCGCTCTCGCTCTTCAGGTAGCCGAAAGCGAAATCGCCTTCCACTTCGAAGGTGGCCGACTTGATACCGGCCTGTTCGCCCTCCTGGTAATCGACCACGGTCACTTTGTAACCTTTGCGTTCGGCCCAGCGCAGATACATGCGGTAGAGCATCTCGGCCCAGTCCTGGCTTTCGGTTCCCCCGGCCCCGGAATTAATCGTGACCATCGCGCCCAAGCGGTCTTCCTCGCCCGAAAGCATGTTCTTGAACTCCAATTCCTCGATGGATTTTTCCAAGGATTCCATCGTGCTGTCCATCTCCTCCTCGGGCACCTCCCCGGCTTCGAACATCTCGGCCATCACTTGGGCATCCTCCATCTCGGAATACACTTTCTTGAAGGCATCGGTCCAGACTTTCTGCTGCTGGATGCCTTTCATGACCTTTTCGGCGGCCTTGGGGTCGTCCCAAAAACCGGGAGCCTGGGTCTTGGCTTCCTCCTCGTTTATGAATTTCTCTTTCCCGGCGATGTCAAAGACACCTCCTCAGCGTCTCCACCCTCGCAGACAACGCTTCAAGCTTGTTCTTGTCGTACATTCAAACAATAATTAATAATTAAACAATCCTTAGGCCACATCCCGGCCGTGGCAGTTCTTGTACTTCTTGCCGCTGCCGCAAGGACAAGGATCATTCCGGCCTATTTTCTTCTCCACATGAACCGGCTGGGGCTTCTGCGGGGCTTCCGAAGAATTGGTCTGCATCGGGACGCGGGGCCGTTGCGGAGGCAGGGTCGTGCTCACCGCACCGCCGCCCATCGGGCCGGGACGGGACATCTGCATCCGGCTCATGTCGGTACGCTGCTGGCGGGCTTCCTGCATCTGCTGCATCTGAGCCGGGTCGGGCGTAGGCAGATGGCCCAACGAAAGGAATTCGCTCACCTCCTGGTTCATATCCACCAACATGCGCTTGAACAGGTTGAAAGCCTCGAACTTGTAAATCAAAAGCGGGTCCTTCTGCTCGTAGGAAGCGTTCTGGACGGACTGCTTCAATTCGTCCATCTCGCGCAAGTGTTCCTTCCAAGCATTGTCGATAATGGCCAAGCAAAGGCCCTTCTGCACCGCTACCGTGATTTCACGTCCGTTGGAATCCAAACACTTCTGGATATTGGCCACCACCTGCAAGGTCTTGCGCCCGTCGGTGATAGGTATGGCGATGTTCTCGAAGCGGGAACCCTGGGTATCGTGGACATGGCGGATCACCGGCAAAGCCTGCTGGGCTATCGCCTCGGCCTTCTGCCGATAGGAAGCATAAACAGCATCGAACACCTTCTGCACCGCATCGTCCTTGCCGCTCAAAGCCTCGGATTCGGAAATGGGGCATTCCATCCCGAAAGTACGCAGAATCTTGCCTTGGAAACGGGCAAAATCCTTGTCCTCGCGCAGCTCCGAAAAATCGTTCTCGATGGTATCGTACATCATGTTGGCGATATCCACCCCGAGACGTTCCCCGAACAAGGCGTGACGGCGCTTGGTATAAATCACCTCGCGCTGGGCGTTCATCACGTCATCGTATTCCAACAGACGCTTGCGGACACCGAAGTGGTTCTCTTCCACCTTCTTCTGCGCTCTTTCGATGGACTTGGTAATCATCCTCGCCTGGATGTTCTCGCCTTCCTTGTACCCCATGCGGTCCATCATCGCAGCAATACGCTGGGAAGCGAACAGACGCATCAGGTTGTCTTCCAAGGACACATAGAACTGGGAGCTTCCCGGGTCGCCCTGACGGCCGGCACGGCCTCGCAACTGACGGTCCACACGGCGGCTTTCGTGGCGTTCGGTACCGATGATGGCCAGACCGCCGGCCTCCTTCACGCCCGGGCCGAGCTTGATATCCGTACCACGACCGGCCATGTTGGTGGCAATCGTGACCGTTCCCGCCTGACCGGCTTCGGCCACGATATCGGCTTCCTTCTTATGCAACTTGGCGTTCAACACATTGTGCTTGATCTTGCGCCCGGTGAGCATACGGCTCAGAAGCTCGGAGACTTCCACCGAAGTGGTACCCACCAGGACAGGACGGCCCTCCTGGATGAGGCGTTCTATCTCGTTGATAATCGCGTTGTACTTCTCGCGCTTGGTCTTATATACCAAATCGTCCATGTCCTTGCGGATTACCGGACGGTTGGTAGGGATGCAGACCACTTCCAATTTGTAGATGTTCCAGAACTCGCCCGCTTCGGTCTCGGCCGTACCGGTCATACCGGCCAGCTTGGAGTACATGCGGAAATAGTTCTGCAAGGTAATCGTGGCGTAGGTCTGCGTGGCGGCTTCCACCTTGACCCTTTCCTTGGCTTCGATAGCCTGGTGCAGACCGTCCGAATAACGGCGGCCTTCCATGATACGGCCCGTCTGCTCGTCCACAATCTTCACCTCGTTGTCCATCACCACGTATTCCACATCGCGCTCGAACAAGGCGTAAGCCTTCAGCAGCTGGTTAATCGTATGGACACGGTCGGACTGAATCGCGTAATCGCGCATGATTTCGGTCTTCTTGGCCGTCTTTTCCTCCGGCGTCATCGAAGACTTCTCCACTTCGGCAATCTGCGAACCCACATCGGGCAGCACGTAGTATTCGGGGTTGTGGGCATCGGCCGACAAATAATCCACCCCTTTATCGGTAAGGTCGATGCTGTTGAGCTTCTCGTCAATCACGAAATACAGCTCGCCGTCGATCAAGGGCATGTTCTTGCCCTGTTCCTGCAAATAGTAGTTCTCGGTCTTCTGCATCAAGGCCTTCATGCCCGGTTCGCTCAAGAACTTGATCAAGGCGTTGTTCTTGGGAAGCCCGCGATGGGCGCGGAACAACAGCTCGCCGCCTTTCTTTTCCTGTTCGGGCGTAGGCGTGCCGCTCAGCAAGGTCTTGGCTTCGGCCAGAATCTTGGTCACCAAAGCCCGCTGCTGGTTATACAGCTTCTCGATCTGCGGCCTGAGCGCATCGAATTCCTGGTCTTCGTCCTTGAAAGTGGGCCCGGAAATGATCAAAGGAGTACGGGCATCGTCGATCAAGACCGAATCGACCTCATCGACAATGGCGTAGTTATGCCCGCGCTGCACCAATTCCTGAGGCGTGCGGCACATATTGTCGCGCAAGTAGTCGAAGCCGAACTCGTTGTTGGTCCCGTAAGTGATATCGGCCAAGTAAGCCTTGCGTCGCGCCTCGCTGCTGGGCTGGTGCTTGTCGATGCAATCCACTTTAAGCCCGTGGAACTCGAAGAGCATCCCCATCCATTCCGAGTCACGCTTGGCCAAATAGTCGTTGACCGTCACCACATGGACGCCTTGCCCGGGCAGCGCGTTGAGGTAAACCGGCAAAGTCTCGACCAAGGTCTTACCTTCCCCGGTGCTCATTTCGGCAATCTTGCCTTGATGCAGCACGATACCGCCGATAAGCTGCACATCGTAATGCACCATGTCCCAGGTAATCAGGTTGCCCCCGGCTATCCACTGGTTCTTGTAATAGGCCTTGTCGCCGCGAATCGTCACATTGTCGCGGGTTGCGGCCAAGTCGCCATCCCAAGGCATCGCCGTCACTTCCACTTCGGCATTGTCCTTGAAACGCTGGGCCGTGGACTTCACCACCGCGAACGCTTCGGGAAGAATCTCGTTCAGGACATCCTGGGTCTTGTTGTAAATTTCTTTCTCTAGCTTGTCTATCGAGCTGTAGATGTGTTCCTTCTCTTCCACGGTCAAGCTGTCGTCGATATTGGCGGCAATCTTGGCCTTGAGCGCATCCACTTCGTCTTTCTGTTCCTTGATCCGATCCTGAATCTTCTGTTTGAACTCCTGCGTCTTGGCACGGAGCTCGTCGTTGCTCAATTGGGAAATCTTCTCGTAGGCGGCCAGGCATTGATCCAGAATGGGCCGGATTTCCTTGAGGTCGCGCTCGGACTTGCTGCCGAGCAGTTTCTTGAATAAACCTATCATTGATGTAATTATTAGCAGTAATTTTTGCGTGTCCCCTCGCCCGGTTTCCCGACTTTTCCCGGCAGCCAGGCTTCGTCATTTTTGCCGGTTCAACCGCGTTTCCGGGACGAAATCTTTTCTCACAAAAGCGATTTTCCCGATTCGAGGGGGAATTTTTTATTTTTTGATGAACCAACGGGGCTGATTGTCCCCTGCAAGGATTTTCCGGTGCAGAACATCCTGATTTTCCGTCTCTTTGCCGAGCATCAAGCGGACGGATGCCCCCGATTCGTGCCGGAAACCCCTGAATTTAGAAGGGGTAGCCGGGCAGGGTGCACTCCCGCACCCCGTTCTGAAGACGGTAAACGATATTGTAGCTGCCCGAAGTACGGCAGTAAAGAATCTCAGGAACAAGGCTGACAAAAGCACGCGACGAGGCTACGGCCGCCAAGAGGGCATCGCTGGCGTTTTCCCCGTTTTCTTCCTGGAAAGAATCCGAAAAACAGGAAAATGCGCTATGGAAAAGCGAGGAAATATCATTACGGACACCATAAGAATGCGGTCTGAGCGACGAATACCGGCGTTGAAGCACGAACCAGGCTTGCTGCAGACCGTCCCAATCGGTACCCAACGGCAAAACGGCCTTGAAGTCCGGATTCCACGAAAAGCCGAGCTGCTCCTGGAAAAAAGCCTGGAACGAAAGCAGGACGGATTCCGAAGGCCGATCCTGGCAATGCCACTGCTTATGGTTATCTATCTGCTGGCTAACGGTCTTCCATTCCTGGACAAGGGTCTTGGCATCGGCCGCTTGCAACAGCGAACCCAGAAAGAACAAGGGCAAGAAAAGAACCGGCATCAGCACCGGACTCTCCTTGCGGCGGCCAGCCGCTTCCCGGCAAGGACCGGAAACATTTCCGCCACAAGCCCGCAGGCCATCCACCCGCCGAGACGCCGGTCCCTGAAAACAAGCACCCGGACGCCCGCTCCGGGCGTCTTCCCTTGTCTCCATCTGCTTGCTTTCTTTAGTGGCCATGGCCTGTTGATTCTATTGGTCTTGCGGTGCGCTACCTTCCTTGGGTTCGCCCTTGTTTCACAAAAAGAAACAATCCAAACCTCGCCGCACCCCATAAAGCGCGAAATTACAAAAAAATTCCACATGTCCTTTGAGCCAAAACAACGAAATCGCAACGGAATCCGATTCCATACGCTTCTTTGGGCATCTCAAAGTTACCTCAGGGATTCAACCCTCGTAATTTTTAGGCCGGTAAAATTTACAGCCGTTGAAAAACAAGGTCTCGGATTCAATCAATCCGAACGAAATCCCAATACGATTGAGGCGTAATCACTTGATAACTTGCCTCCGGGTAGGCAGAAGAAAAAGCCTTGGGCAATTTGGCCTTCGCTTGGGGATTCCATTTGAACTCGAACGCCCGCAGATTCCCGTCCTGCTCTTCTATCAAGTCGAGCTCCTGCTGCTCATGCGTCCGCCAGAAAAACAGATTGGCAAAATTCCCGGAATAGGCATTCCTCTTGACTCTTTCGCTGACCATCAGGTTTTCCCATAAAGCCCCGACATCGTTCCGTAATTCCAAAGGAGCGAAATTCGACAAGACTGCATTCCTGATCCCGTTATCGTAGAAATAAATCTTTTTGCCTTTCTTCATCTCGTTGCGGAGATTACGGCTGAATGAATCCAAACGGAAAACGACAAAACATTTCTCCAGCAAGCCGATATAAGATTCCACCGTGCCCCTATCCACGCCAAGAAGATTACTCAACTCGTTATAAGACACTTCGCTACCCAATTGCAAAGCCAAGGCTCTGACCAGTTTCTGGAGCAAATCGGGCTTCTTGATTCCTTTGTAGGCAAATAAATCCTTATACAAATAACTGTTTGTCAAATTCATCAATATCCGCTTGGCATCGTCCGGCTCTGTAACGACTTCCGGATAGAAACCATAAATCATGCGGACGGGCAACAAACGGTTTTCTTCGCGCTCCGATGTATGATTGGCCAATTCCGACAAGGATAACGGATATAAATGATGCTCTATCAGCCTGCCTGTGGCCGGTTCATTGATTTCATTGGCCAGTTCGAGCGAAGAGGATCCCGTCACCACAATCTTCGTGGACAATTTCAAATCCCCTATCATTTTCAAGACCAAGCCTATATTCTTAATCCGCTGCGCTTCATCGATAAAGACCAAGGTATAAGGAGACAGCAGGTTTTTCAACTCGGTAGACGTCTTGCCTTCCAAGGCCAACACATCGTCCATATCATCGCAGTTCAAGAAAAGAATCTTGTCGTTCTTGGACGAAAGCTCGGAAAGCAAGGTGCTCTTCCCCACCTGCCGCGCACCTAACAAAACAATGACTTTCTTCCGTTTGTAATCATTCCTGATGACCTTGGCTACCGTTCTCTTTATCATGACACAGAATTTTATAAAGCGGCTCCTATTGGCTTGCAAAGATAAGAAAAGAATAGGTTCAACCACGAAATTTTACCGAAAATTGCGATTACAACCACGAAATTTTACCGAAAATTGCGATTACAACCACAAAATTTTACCGAAAATTGCGATTTGGCACAAGGGAAACGGATAAGCCAAGACATTGATCCGAGTCCTGGGGAAGTGTTGGAGAATCCCGGAAAAGAATCGGTTTAATTCTTCTCGGCTTGGTTCTTCGGCCGGACAAGACGGTTCTTGGCATAGAGGCCGTCGATGATGCCGTCGGCCAAGCCGATGACCGGCACATAAATGGTATCGGCTTTCACAAAAGAGGATATGGCCAGGAATATCTCGGAAGCCGGCACGATAACGTCCGCCCGGTCGGCCTTGAGTTCGAAAGCATCCATACGTTCCTGCAAAGACATATCCTTAAGCTCGTTATACAGACGTTTCAGCTCCGAAACCGGCATCGCCAAAGCCTCCCGGTCCTTGACCCTCGCCAAGCGGTAGAGCTTGTTGATATTGCCGCCCGAACCGATGATGGAAATATCGGGATACTTCTTGGACAGTTTCTCCATATCGCGCTGAAGGTCTTCCCATTGTATCTCCCGTACAGCATGGTTCAGCATACGCACGGTACCGATATTGTAAGAATGGGAAAACAAAAGCTTGCCGCCGGAAAGGAAGTTGACCTCGGTGCTGCCGCCGCCCACGTCCACATACATGTAGTTGCCGTGGCGGTCGCCCATGTATTCGATATGGTTATTGTAGATAATCCGGGCTTCCTCCTGCCCGTCGATGATCTCGATCCGGATGCCGGTGCTCTTCTCTATCTTGGCAATGATTTCCTTGCCGTTGGAAGCATCGCGCATGGCCGAAGTGGCGCAAGCGCGGTAATCGTCCACTTCATAGACTTTCATCAGAAGGCGGTAAGCCTTCATCAGGCGGAGCATCTTGCGTTCTTTCTCCGGACTGATCTTGCTGGTGGCGAACACATCGAAACCCAAGCGCAGAGGCACGCGCAACATGCAAAGCTTGGAAAACTTGTTTGCCGACTTTTCGTCAATCTGCTTTATCAGGAGCCGGACGGCGTTCGACCCGATGTCGATGGCCGCGTAAGTCAGGATTTTCTTCTTTGTCTTTTTCATTTCCAATCAATTAATGACAGGTTCAATCCGAATAAAGACCTTTGTCGGTACATATCTGGATAGGAGCTTCTTCATGATGCCCGGAAAACCGGGTTGCCCAACCAAAAGTTGAACCGACAGCTTGCCAGTAACGAAACCAGTTTTCCGAACTCGTTTATCATCCATGCAAGTGGATGACAAACAACGAATAAACAGCAAGAGCTTTCAAACAGCCCTCAGGACTTTGTGTTCCGGGGCCGGGAACGCGCCACCTTTCCCGATACCAGCCCTTTATCCGGTTTTGCCTCTTGTTCCGGCTGCGCCTGAACGGCCTTGTCTGTACTCTTTCCCGTCCGCGTCCGGGTTCCCTGCTTGGGAGCCTTTTCCGTGGAAACCAAGGCCGAACTTCCGGACTGCCGGGACTTGGAAGCCGTTGCCTTGCGTCCTCGTGTTCCGGAGACCGGTAGCTCGGAAGCCGTGCCGGTTCCGGCATCCTCGGATAAAGCTCCAGGAGCTTCACTGCCTTCCATTTCCGCCGCGTAATGCGCATACAAAGCCTCCTGGGAGCGGAAAAGCCTGGGTTCCAAGTCGGTTTCAACCAAACCTTTCCACGACAGGTTCTCCCCACTGCCATCCACCAAACGGCCCTGGGAGGTATCCGCCAAGCCGTAATCCACAATCAGCCTCAATTCTTCCTTAATCCGGGCATCGTAAACCGGGGTGACGACTTCAATCCGATTGTCGAGGTTCCGGGTCATCCAGTCCGCAGAACCCATGTAAACCAACTCGTTCCCTCCATTGGCAAAGATGAAGATGCGCGCGTGTTCCAAATAGCGGTCGATGATACCGCAAACCTTCATGTGGTCGGACAAACCAGCCTTCTCCGGCATCAAGGAACAATTTCCCCGGACCAGCAAATCCACCTCGACCCCGCATTGAGCCGCCTCGTAAAGCTTCGACACCATCTTCAAGTCGGTGATATGGTTCACTTTCACCTTGATATACGCCGGCTTCCCCGCTTTTTTGTTCAGAATCTCGTTCTGAATCAGCTGCTCGAATTTGTTGCGCATACGGTTGGGCGACACCAGAAGCTCCCGGAAACGCGCCTGCCGGTAAGGCCGCTCGATGAAATCGAAAACCGCGGACACGTCCTTGGTAATGCGCTCGGCTGCCGTCATCAAAATGCAATCGGTATAGGTACGGGCATTGCCCTCGTGGAAGTTCCCGGTACTGATGCAAGCAATGTCGGGTCCGGTCTTCATGCCGATATGCAGAATCTTGGAATGGACTTTCAAGCCCTCGACCCCGAACACCACCTTGATACCGGCTTCCTGCATCTTCTTGGACCACTCGATGTTGGAAACCTCGTCGAAACGTGCCAGCAATTCAATGACCACCGTCACTTTCTTACCGTTACGGGCCGCGCCAATCAAGGCTTTCACCACTTTCGACTCCCGCGCCAAACGGTACAGGGAAATCTTGATGCTCTTGACCCGGCGGCTGATAGCGGCTTCCTGCAAGACACGGATAAAGGAATCGAAACTATGGTAAGGCACATGCAGGAACCGGTCTTTCTCCAGAATCTTGTCCAAAATACAGTCCGAACCGTCCAATTCAGGCTTGAGCAAGGACGGCCAGGCCGGATACTTGAGGTTTTTCCGACCGCAATCGGGAAAAGACATCAAGTCCTTATGGTTCTGGTACCGGCCGCTGCCCAGAACGGTATCCAGCTTGTCCAAGTCCATCAGACGGAACACCCGCTTCTGGAGATCCTTGGGCATCGTGGCATCATAGACCACCCGCAAAGGCTCCCCTCGCTTCCGGCTCTTCAAGCCCTTGGAAATCTTCTGCAATACCCCGTTTCGAGGGTCGTTGTCTATCTCCATCTCGGCATCGCGGGTAAACTTGAAGGCATAGGCTTCGAACTCCTCGTAACCCAAACCGGCAAAAACCAAAGGCAGGCAGCAACGCAGCACATCGTCCACATACATCAAATAGCTCTTGCCTTCCTTGTCGGGCAGGCGCACGAAACGGCCGCAAATCTTAACCGGCACTTCGAGAAACGCATAGTCCTCCTGGGGTTTCTGATTCCCGCCCCACATCTTGACGGCCAAGTAGATGCTTTCATCGGTCTCGTTGCCTAATTCCTTGGTGGCGCTGAACCAGACCGGGACCACGAAGCCGTTAAGCTTTTGACGATAGAAGTCCTGGACAAAGGCCATCTGATCCGCGCTGACCTCCTTTTCAGAAATCAGATAGATATTCTCGTTGCGCAACAGCTCGGTAACATGCTCCACCGCAGCGGAATAGTCTTCGGAATAAAGGCTGTTGAGCTTGTTTATCTTCTTGATCAGCTTCAGCGCGGCCTGGCTTTCCTTGTTGTCGAAACGATCCTGGTATTCGGCAATCCGGCTCTGGGTAGCGACCCGGACCCGGAAGAACTCGTCCAAGTTATTGGAATAGATGCCGAGGAACGAAAGCCGTTCCAGCAAGGGCACATTGTCCTTGCAAGCTTCCTGCAAGATACGCCGATTGAAATACATCCAGCTCAAGTCCCGTTCCAGAACAGGGAAATCCTTCTTTTTTGCCATGATACTATACTTGTTTATAGGGCTTTATAGGGCGATACCTATACAAAATCCGGCCTCTTGACATCGGCAAGATTCACCGTGAGGACAGGCCTTTCCGCCGATTTTCGCCAATAAGACCTGCATACACGGCCAATTTTGCAAAGTAAGCAAAACTTTGTTACGATTTTATTTCGTAACGAATAGGTATCAAGCCATTTTCCACTCCTCGATTCGCCGCGTCTGGCTGGCGAAGCCGATGCCGATTTTGAAGAGCTTGCGAGGATCGGCGGCAAAGGGCTTGGCATAGCCCTTGTCCTCGATTTGCTGCAAGGCTTCGTCCGCGCTGGCATCCATCTTCAGTTCCAGGATATAGATGTATTTGTCAGTCTGGACTACAATGTCCATCCGGCCGTTGCTGGTATGGCGTTCCACCTGCGTGTATTGCCCCATCAATTTGCACATCACGTACATCGTGTTTTGGAAATACAGTTCAGCGTCACCTACAATTTCATAGTCGGCATCGGCAAAGAAGGCCTCGAAGCGTTTCATCAGGCTTTCGGTATCGCCTTTTTTGAAGTCCTCCGCGAATTTCCTGACCGCGAACGGGCTGTTGTACCGCGCGGAAGGCACGAAAATATTGGCCAAGCCTTGCATGAAGCCGCGTTCCACCTCCTGGTTAGGATAGCCCAAGGTGTATTCCTTCGTCTGCTTGTCATAGGCTTTGATGGTCAGGTAGCCGCTCTGGTAGAGGACGGGGACCGGGTCGGAATCATCGGCGTTGACCCCATTTAAGCAAGAGGCGGGAACCGGGGTCAGACTCAAATCTGCCAAGTCGTACTGGCCGCGTTGCAGGGCCTTGATAACGAAGGTGGGCGTACCGGTCTCGTACCAGTAATCGCCGAATTCCCGGCTCTTGAGGCAGCGGAACAGGCTGAAAGGGTTGTAGATGTCCGGCGTGTCCGGGGCGAAATGGTAACCGTCGTAGTAATCCTTGAGCTGGGCGAAGCATTCCTCTTGGGTCAATTCGTTGGCTTGAGCCAGTTCCTGCACGCTTTGGGTGAAATAATGGTGGAGGTCGGCTTCCGAGATGCCGCAGAGGTCGGCGTAGGTGCGGCTCAGTGAAATGTCTTCCACGTTGTTGAGGCCGCTGAAGATGCTGAGTTTTCCAAGTTTGGTGACCCCGGTGAGGAAGCCGAAGCGGAGTTTGCCGTCCTGGCTCTTCATCACGCTGTAGAAGCCTTGCAGGCGGCTGCGGAACGCCTCCCGGAGCGATTCGTTGCCCGCCGAGTCCAGAAGCGGCTTGTCGTATTCGTCAATCAAAATTACCACCCATTTTCCTGTCAATTCGTAGGCGGTGTCGATGATGGACTGAAAACGGAGATCAGGTTCGGAATATCGGGCTTGCATACCGATAGTTTTTTCCCATTGGCATAAGTGCATATCCAAAATCATGTCCAAATCTTCGGCCTTATTGTAGGTTTTTCCGCTCAGATCCAGATGCAGCACCGGGTATTCTGTCCAGTCTTTTTCCAATTTCTCGATGGCCAAGCCTTTGAACAGTTCCTTTTTCCCTTGGAAATAGTCCTCCATCGTGGAAACCAAGAGGCTCTTCCCGAAGCGGCGTGGGCGGCTCAGGAAATAATATTTGCCGGTAGTGGCAAGCTGATGAATCAAATGGGTCTTGTCCACATAAACGTAACCGCCTTGGCGGATGCTTTCAAAGTTCTGGATTCCAATCGGGTACAGCATGGCATGATGTTTTTTGTCAAACAGCGGTCTGCTAGAGCTTGCTGAGGGCAACCGCATCGTCCGTTGGGAGATTGCCGGACGCAGGCCTCCCGCTAACAGGCAAAGTTAGCATTTTCCCGGAATGCCGACTTGATTTTGAATGGATCCGGACATGCCGAACTCTTTTCTACCGATACAGAAACAATAATGACTATGCCATCTTCCATTCCTTGATCCGTCTCGTCTCGCTGGAGAAGCCGACACCTATCTTGAAGAGTTTACGCGGGTCGGCGGCGAAAGGCTTCGCATAGCCTTTGTCCTCGATTTGTTTCAAGGCCTCGTCCGCGCTGGCATCCATCTTCAGTTCCATGATATAGATGTACTTGTCGGTCTGCACCAGAATGTCCATCCGGCCGTTGCTGGTGTGGCGTTCCACTTGGGTATATTGCCCCATCAGCTTGCACATCACGTACATCGTGTTTTGGAAGTAGAGTTCGGCATTACCTACAATTTCATAGTCGGCATCGGCAAAGAAGGCCTCGAAACGTTTCATCAGGCTTTCGGCATCGCCTTTCTCGAAATCCTCCACGAATTTGTAAACAGCAAACGGGCTGGTGTAGTTGAGCGTAGGCATATAGACCTTCGACAGGCAGTCCATGAAGCCACGCTCCACCTCCTGGTTGGGGTATTTGAGGACGTACATCCGGATACGATCCTCGTAAGACTGGATGGTCAGATAGCCGCTTTGGTAAAGCAGCGTGACAGGGTCGATGTCCTCAATGTTGATGCCGCTCAAGACCGTGGACGGCACTTTGTCGAGGGTCAGGTTTTCCAAGTTGTACTTCCCTTTGGCCAAAGCCTTTGCCACGAAGGTGGGCGTGCCGGTCTCATACCAGTAATCGTTGAAGCGGTGGCTGTCGAGTGTGCTGAGCAGGCTGAAAGGATTGTAGATATCGGCAGATCCCTCGCAGAAATGGTATCCGTCGTAATAATCTTTCAGCTTGGCATAGCAGGCTTCTTCGCTAAGGCGGCTGGCTTCTGCCAATTCGCGCACGCTTTCTGTGAAATAGGCATGAAGGTCGGTTTCCGAGATGCCGCAGATATCTGCGTAGCGGTAATCCATCGAGATGTCCTTGAGGTTGTTGAGGCCACTGAAAATGCTGAGTTTGCCGAGCTTGGTCACGCCGGTCAGGAAGCCGAACTTGATGTTCCCGTCCTTGGATTTCATCACGCTGTAGAAACCGGACAAGCGGCTGCGGAAGGCATCGCGGAGGCTTCGGTTCTCCAAGGCATCCATAATAGGCTTGTCGTATTCGTCAATCAGGATGACTACCTGCTGGCCGATCTTTTTGCAAACGGTGTCGATGATGTCTTTGAAGCGGGCATCGGGTTCCGTATATAGGGCTTTGATATCGAAGTCTTGTTCCCATTGGAGCAAATGCTGGTTCAGTGTGATTTCCAGATCCTCTTCATTCCGGTAGGTTTTGCCCCCTAAATCCAGATGCAAGACCGGGTAAGCCGTCCAGTCCTTTTCCAATTTCTCGATGGCCAAGCCTTTGAACAGTGCCTTTTTCCCTTGGAAGTAGGCCTCCATCGTGGAAACCAAGAGGCTCTTCCCGAAACGGCGAGGGCGGCTCAGGAAATAATATTTGCCGGTAGTGGCAAGCTGATGAATCAAATTGGTCTTGTCCACATAAACGTAACCGCCTTGGCGGATGCTTTCAAAGTTCTGGATTCCAATCGGGTACAGCATGGCATGATGTTTTTTGTCAAACAGCGGTCTGCTAGAGCTTGCTGAGGGCAACCGCATCGTCCGTTGGGAGATTGCCGGACGCAGGCCTCCCGCTAACAGACAAAGTTAGCATTTTTCCGGAATGCCGACTTGATTTTGAATGGACCCGGACATGCCGAACTCTTTTCTACCGATACAGAAACAATAATGACTATGCCATTTTCCATTCCTTGATCCGTCTCGTCTCGCTGGAGAAGCCAACGCCAATCCTGAATAGCTTTCGCGGGTCGGCGGCGAAGGGCTTGGCATAGCCCTTGTCCTCGATTTGCTGCAAGGCCTCGTCCGCGCTGGCATCCATTTTCAGTTCCATGATATAGACGTACTTGTCGGTCTGCACCACGATGTCCATGCGGCCATCACTTGTATGGCGTTCCACCTGCACGTACTGTCCCATCAGCTTGCACATCACGTACATCGTGTTTTGGAAATACAGTTCAGCGTCACCTACAATTTCATAGTCGGCATCGGCAAAGAAGGCCTCGAAGCGTTTCATCAGGCTTTCGGTATCGCCTTTTTTGAAGTCCTCCGCGAATTTCCTGACCGCGAACGGGCTGTTGTACCGCGCGGAAGGCACGAAAATATTGGCCAAGCCTTGCATGAAGCCGCGTTCCACCTCCTGGTTGGGATACTTCAAGGTGTATTCCTGGGTTTGATTATCATAGCTTTGGATGGTCAGGTAGCCGCTCTGGTAGAGGACAGGCACCGGGTCGGAATCATCGGCGTTTACGCCGCCTAAGACGAATGCCGGAACGCCTTCCAAGGTCAGGCCCTCCAAGTTGAATTGTCCTCTTTGTAAAGCTTTGACCACGAAGGTGGGGGTGCCGGTTTCGTACCAATAGTCACGAAATCTCTTGCCATTGAGGGCGCTGAGCAGGCTGAACGGGTTGTAAATGTCTTCGGAGTCCTCGCAGAAATGGTATCCGTCGTAATACTCTTTCAATCGAGCGTAACATTCTTCTTTTGACATCTTGTTTGCCTCAGCCATTTCCTGTACGCTTTCATCGAAATAAGCATGCAGGTCTTTCTCCGAGATTCCGCAGATGTCCGCGTAACGGTAATCCATCGAGATGTCGTTAAGATTGTTGAGTCCGCTGAAGATGCTGAGCTTTCCAAGCTTGGTTATGCCGGTCAGGAAGCCGAAGCGGATTTTGCCGTCCTGCGATTTCATAACGCTGTAGAAGCCTTGCAGGCGGCTGCGGATGGCTTCCCGCAGAGGCTCGTTGCCAGCCGTGTCCAATAAAGGCTTGTCGTACTCGTCGATTAGGATTACAACGGGTTTACCGGTTTGAGAATAAGCGGTCTTGATAATGTTTTCAAAACGAATCCCATCCACCGTGAAAGTATTGGCTATCCCGTATGTCTGCTCCCATTGGCTCAAGGTGTTTTCCATCTTCTCGTTCAAGACGTTTTCATCGGTATAGGTCACGCCGCTCAAATCCAGATGCAGCACCGGGTATTCTGTCCAGTCCTTTTCCAATTTCTCGATGGCCAAGCCTTTGAACAGTTCCTTTTTCCCTTGGAAATAGTCCTCCATCGTGGAAACCAAGAGGCTCTTCCCGAAGCGGCGTGGGCGGCTCAGGAAATAATATTTGCCGGTAGTGGCAAGCTGATGAATCAAATGGGTCTTGTCCACATAAACGTAACCGCCTTGACGGATACTTTCAAAATTCTGGATTCCAATCGGGTAGAGCATAGCGTGATGTTTTTTTGTCAAACAGCAGTCTGCTAAAACTTGTTGAGGGCAACCGCATCGTCCGTTGGGAGATTGCCGGACGCAGGCCTCCCGCTAACAGACAAAGTTAGTATTTTTCCGGAATGCCGCCTTCATCTTTGCAGGACTCGGACATGGCGATTTCTCTTTTCAACCAATACCAAAACAACAACGCAGCATCATGAATATGCAAAACGGACAAGCAATGCAAGCTCCCGCTTCAAGGGTTGCAAGCCCCGGCAAGGGAAGAACCGCCGCCTGCGGGCGAAATCAAAGCAAGATGCCGACGAACAGCCGGGAGAAACCCAAGACGATGCTGTGCTGGCTTGGAATCCTGGCGGAGGAAGCCCGCTTGGAAGGCAGGCAACGCCGCGCGGAGATATGGCGCACCACCTCCAACAGCTTCTCCCGCTTCCTCGGCGGCAAGGACATCCAAGACTTGCGGGGCATCGGATACTTCACCGCTTTGCAAAGCCTCGACTGCTCCGACAACGCGCTGACGAGCCTCGACCTTTCCGCCAACACCGCTTTGCAAACGCTGAATGCAAGCGGCAACCGGCTGGACATCGAACTTGATGAAAGCAACGCCTTCGACGTGTCCTCTTTGCCGGGCTTTAACATGGCCAAGGCATCGGATTGGACGGGCTGCACGAGGATGGGCAACAAGCTGACCTTCACGCAGCAGGAAGTCACCTATGCGTATGCCACCGGCTACAGCGGAAGCGCCGAGGACGCAAGCCTGAAATCGGTTACTTTCAGCCTGTTTGCCGACCGCGATCCCTCGATGGGCAACGAGACATCGGACTTGCAGCCCCAAGGCCGGGTTTATGCCAAGGACAGAACCCTCTACACGGAAGGCATCAGCGGGGAAGTATCCGTCTTCACCGCCGTGGGCACGTTGGTTTACCAAGGAAAGGACACAAGGATTCCGGTCCACCAAGCCGGAACATACATTGTCCGCCATGGCGAACAGGTCTGGAAAATCTTAGTGATGTAGCCGAGAGCAGGGGAGAGTAAGAGTCATCTAAAAAGAATGCCGTGCAAGAGGGGTTTTGTCCTCGTCCTGCGCGGCATTTTGTCTTTTTGTTTTCTCTTTCGGATTCGTTCCGATTCCTTGTGAGATTCTGTTTGCTGGAAGGAAAAGTCGATCCGGTCACTAGCTCGGCGGAACTTGCATCAAGCCATTTTCCATTCCTTAATCCGTCTCGTCTCGCTGGAGAAGCCGACCCCGATTTTGAAAATCCGGCGAGCATCGGCGGCGAAAGGCTTCGCATAGCCTTTGTCCTCGATTTGTTTCAAGGCCTCGTCCGCGCTGGCATCCATCTTCAGTTCCATGATATAGATGTACTTGTCGGTCTGCACCAGAATGTCCATCCGGCCGTTGCTGGTGTGGCGTTCCACTTGGGTGTATTGCCCCATGAGTTTACACATCACGTACATGGTATTCTGGAAATAGAGTTCGGCATCGCCCACGATTTCGTAGTCGGCATCGGCAAAGAAGGCCTCGAAACGTTTCATCAGGCTTTCGGTATCGCCCTTCTCGAAATCCTCCACGAATTTCTGCACGTCGAAAGGGCTATTGTACCGCACTGAAGGAACGTAAATGTTGGCTAGGCCTTGCACAAACCCCCTTTCCACTTCTTTGTTGGGGTATTTCAACGCATACCGCTCCCACCTCTCATCGTAGCTCCTGATAGTCAGGTAGCCGCTCTGGTAAAGGATGGGTATCGGGTCGGAATCATCGGCGTTGACCCCGCCCAAGGCGGAAGCCGGGACACCTTCCAATGTAAGGTCTTCCAGATTGAACTTGCCGCTCCGCAAGGCTTTGACCACGAAAGTAGGCGTACCGGTCTCGTACCAATAATCGCTGAACCGCTTCTTTCGCAAGGCACTGAGCAGACTGAACGGATTGTAGATGTCTTCGGCACCATCGCAGAAATGGTAACCGTCGTAGTAGTCTTTCAGCTTGGCATAGCATTCCTCTTTCGTCAATCGGTTGGCCTGCGCCATTGCGGACACTTCCTGGTCAAAGCAAGTATGGAGTTCCTTTTCCGAGATGCCGCAGATGCCGGAAAATTCCCAATCCATCGAGATGTCGTTGAGATTGTTAAGGCCGCTGAAGACGCTGAGCTTACCAAGCTTGGTGATGCCGGTGAGAAATCCGAAGCGGATTTTGCCGTCGCGGGTCTTCATGACGCTGTAAAATCCTTGCAGGCGGCTGCGGTAGGCTTCCCGAAGTTCTTCGTTGCCAGCCGAATCCAATAACGGCTTGTCGTACTCGTCAATCAGGATGACAACAGGCTTTCCGGTCTTTTCATAGGCGGTATCGATGAGGGTTTGGAAACGGATGTCTGGTTCAGAATACCGAGTTTGCATATCGAAAGCTTTTTCCCATCGGCATAGATGCATATCCAAAAGCATTTCCAAGTCCTCGGCTTTGTTGTAGGTTTTTCCGCTCAAATCCAAATGCAGCACCGGGTATTCTGCCCAGACCTTTTCCAATTTCTCGATAGCCAATCCTTTGAATAAATCCTTTTTCCCTTGGAAATAGGCCTCCATCGTGGAAACCAAGAGGCTCTTCCCGAAGCGGCGTGGGCGGCTCAGGAAATAATATTTGCCGGTAGTGGCAAGCTGATGAATCAAATGGGTTTTGTCCACATAGACATAGCCGCCTTCGCGGATGCTTTCAAAGCTCTGGATTCCAATCGGGTACAGCATAGTGTAATGTTTTTACGCAACAGCGGTTTGCTAAGCTTGCAGAGAGCAATCGCATCCTCTGTCGGAATCTGTCGGATGCGGACTCCCCACTAACAGACAAAGTTAGTATTTTTTCCAAACTACTATCCTTGTTTTTTCACTCCAGCCCTGCAAAATCGGTCTTATGGTCCTCTATGCGTCCTTTTCGTGGGACAAAACTTCGCTCGCCCGACGGACCCCCTCGGCCTAGTACATAGAACCCGCCGTAAACCTTAATCGGTCGTCAGGCTTGGCAGGTTCGCCACAAAACGGGTTCTATAAATTCCGTACTTTTGAGTGCTTCGCACCGAAGATTGATTTCATCGAAGCCCCTACGCCTCAGCAAACTCGAGCAAGCTCGTTTGCTCTGCGCTCGACTTTCACTATTTTTGACTGTCGTCGAAAACAGGATGCGTCTCGGCAGAGCAACTCGAGCAAGCTCGTTTGCTCTGCGCTCGACTTTCACTATTTTTGCCGGGAGGGAATCCCTTACAGGCCGCCACAATGCGGCGTACACTCCGAACCCATCAAAAAAACTTGCCACTTTCGAGGCGATTCCCCTGTAATCCACAAAAAAAAACAACAACGATGACTCAACATAGACTCAAAACCATGCAGGAACTGGGACGGATGAGCACAGCCCAGTTCAAGGAAGCCGACAAATACCCGCTCTGCGTAATCCTGGACAATGTGCGGAGCATGCATAACATAGGTTCCTGCTTCCGGACCTGCGATGCCTTCCGCGTGGAAAAACTCTGCCTTTGCGGCATCACCGCCGTGCCTCCGCACCGGGAAATCGAAAAAGCCGCCTTGGGCGCGACCTTGAGCGTGGATTGGCAACACTACGAGGATACGTTGCAGGCCGTGGCCGAACTCAAAGCCAAGGGCTACAAGGTCTATGCCGTGGAACAGGTGGAAAACAGCACGCCCTTGCAGGATTTCGCCATCCAGGCCGGGGAAAAGACCGCTTTCGTGTTCGGCAACGAAGTGGAAGGAATCCGGCAGGAAGTGGTGGATGCCTGCGACGGGGCTTTGGAAATCCCGCAGTTCGGCACCAAGCATTCGTTCAACATTTCCGTCACGGCCGGCATCGTGCTCTGGCAAGCATTCCAAGCCTATCTGAAATGAATTCGGCTTGCAAAATGCCCAATAGAAAAACAACATGATAAATTGAACCCAAACTCCATCGCGATGAACCGACCCGACTTCATAGAAGAACCTTGCCTGCCGCAAGACCCGAGCCAAGCCCCCATCGACTTCCGCATCCGGGGAAGCTACCCCAACTATTTCATGCTCAAACTCTTTGTTGAAAAAGGCTGGCGGGAGTTCGAGAAAGACCGGGAGCCGGAAGGCAACAAGCCCGGCACGGTGGTTTATATCCTTCCGGGCGAAAGCCAGAAACGGGAAATCGCTCCTCGCTGGTACGACATCTTCCTGATGCTGCGTACCAAACGGGAACATTTGCAATCCTTTCTGCGGCTATTGATAGCCGAGCAGACAGGCGATTCCCATGCCAAGGAAGAACTCGGCCGGATCCGCAAAGACTTTTACGATGCCTGCAAACGCTACGTGGACAGCCATCCTTTGGAAGACAACCCCTATGTGACCTCGGCCCTCTCGCCCCATTCGTATACCGTGGACCAGATAAGCCACAAGGGCGTGATGCTGACCGACCTGATGCGAGCCGGATACGCGGTCCCGGATTTCAGCATCCTCAGTTCAGCTTTCTTCAAACGCTCCTTGCAGGCCGACGAGGAAAATGCCGCCAAGACGAGTTTCCAGCGGCATTACCTGCGGGAGGCCTTGCACAATCTGGAAATCATGACCGGATGCAGCCTCGGGGGCGGCCGCTTCCCGCTGATTCTTGCCTTACGCAGCACGATGCCCCAGTACATCCCCGGCCTGATGCCTACGATACTGAACGCCGGCACCACCCGACAGGTCTATCAAAGCCTGCTCCGTCAGTTCCCGGAAAAGATGGCCACCCGAATCTACTGGAACAACCTGATGAACCTCTACAAGATGCTTTCCGGAAAGGCGCACCCTTACGAAAGCGGTATCGAGGAAAGGCAAATCGCCCAGCACAAAGACCTGCTGCGGCAAGTGGAGGCGGACATCGAGTCCTATCCCAACGGGAAAGCCGTCTTGGACGACGCCTTCGAGCAGATTTACCAATACCTGCTGCATATCGCCCGTTTCTACAGCAACAACCAATCGCTACTGGCCACCTTCATGCAAGGCCGCATCGCCTACCCTTCGCTGCTGTTGCAGAAGATGGTATGGACCATCGGGAGCGACTTCGCGTATCCGGGCGTACTCTACAGCCGGCATTCCAGAACCGGCTTGGGCGTGCAGATAGAAAGCTACCCGGACATCTTCGGCGAAGAAATCATGACGGGCAACCTGTCCTCGAAAGATTACGAATACTTCGACCGGGCGCAAATCAAGGAGGCTTTTCCGGCCATCTACCATTTCGACCCCCTGCTGCCCAAATTAGAAAAGCGCCTGGCTTCGCCGGTCACCGTGGAGTTCGGGGCGGAAAGCATTCCCGGGAAAGCCGACCTTTTTGCCGTCTTGCAAATCAACGAATCGGAACTGACCGGCCGGGCCGCCCTGCTGTCTTCGATTGCCTTGTACGAGCAAGGGCTGATTTCCAAAGAAAGGGTCAGCGAATTGGTACGACCCTACCACCGTCGGCAGATTTTCTCGGAAAGCATTGACCAATCGTCCTTTGAGGAACTGCAATTCTTCGGGAAAGGGGTCAACGTGCTGCCCCGCTCGGCGGTTTCGGCCAAGATTTGTTTCAGTACCGCCAAAGCACTCGAACTCAAACGGAAGAACGAAGAAAAAATCTGCCTTTGCAAGGAAAAGTTCATTCCGGAAGACACCATCGTGCTCAGCGAGATGGATGCCATCCTGAGCATGACCCCGGCGGCCATCCATGTGGTGACGGCTTGCCGTGGTTACGGGATTCCGGCCTTCCTGAGCCTGGAAGAAAACGGAATCCGGATGGAGGGGAACTCATTGGTGAACCGGGACGGGCTGCGCATCGAGGAATACGACTGGGTCACGCTCTCCAGCAAGAACGCCACCATCTTCAAAGGCAAAGCCAAGTTCCGTCCTTCCCGATTCTGGGATTACCTGCACGGGGTGCAGTTAGAGATGAACCCTAAGGAGGAGCGGGTCTTCATCAACCTCAAGACCGCCTACCAGAAGTACATGGACATCATCAATTCCATCAAGGTGCCGGATATCGTGGACCTCAACACCCTCACGCGGCTCATCCGCAACGACCTCAACGAGCATCCGGAAGCGGCCCGGGACTTGGTGAACCATTGGTTCGAAAGCCATGCCGAAGATTATGTGAACCAGCTGATGGAAAGCAATATGGGGTCGCACCAGGACCAGTACCGGGTCTATGAACTTCTGTCTTTGGAACACAAGGTTTCTTTCTTCAAGATGGCCGATGCCTATTGCCGGAAAAACCAGCGTTCGGGGCTGAACGCGGGTTCGTTCATGTTGGGGCGTTTCCTCGCAATGCCGCTGCCGGCAGATTTCTGGAAGGGATTCGATGCCGAAGAGGTGGCTTTCATGCTGAACGAGTACGTCTTGTACGAGAAATACCTGAACGTGCTCTGCGAAGTGGGCGAACAGCAAATCACCAAGGCCAAGGCCAAAATCCTAGCCGACGAGATTCACAATATCGAGACGCACATCTATAACGTGGACGGTTTCATCCCGCTCAAATTGGGCGGCCGGGACTGGAAGGAATTGGAATCGGCCTGCCAAGGGCTTTTCAACTTGCAAAAGGAAACACCGGGCCTGGTGAAAAAGTTAGCCGAACCTTACGGCTCGCTCTTCAATTACGACCAAGCCTGGCGTTTGCAGCAATTGGAGAAAATCTGCCGGGAAAACGGCCTGCCGCTGCCGCACCCTAACGAATCTTGATTGCCGAAGCCCCGGAAGTGGAGAAATCGGTAGTCTTGGGCGAGCCGGTAACGTAAACCTCGGCAGAGCCGGACGCTTCCGCCCGGAAAGAGTCCGTTACCCGAATCTTCAAGAAAGAAGCCCCGGAGGAAGACCCCACGAAACGGAGCACCGAGAAATCCCCCATGCGCACTTCCGCGCTGCCGGTAGTCTGCATGTTCAGCATTTCGGCATTGCCGCTGAGACTGCAATCGCAAGACCCGGAACAATCCATGATTATCTGCCCGATATTACACCAAGAACCTTTCACATCACAGGCACCTGAAGCGAGGTATTTCAGGGCGGTAACCCTGTCCAAATCCAAATCCAAGTCGCTCGCCCCGGATGTCTGTATGTTCAAGTTGCTGATGCCGCATAGGCTTCCTTGCATATCGCTCGACCCGCTCAACTGAATCGTGAAAGGATTGCCGCCCGCATCATACGCACCTTTCATGGACACATCGGCCGCTTCCGAAGCGGCAATGCTGCGCAAGTCCGTAAAATGGACGTAGGCGGTCAAGTGGCAAGTACCGGTGGTTTCCAGACGTTCCATCGAACGCAAATCGAAACAAAGCACGCCGTTTTTCTTTTCCACTTTCAGGAACTCCTGGAAAGCGGGCCACATTTCCACTTCCACTTTTTCTTCATCGGAAGGTATCAGTACCACATCGATAATCTTCTTGGTTTCAACGCCATGGAATCCAGAAATATCAAAGCCGACCCGAACCGGAACCCCGTCGCAATCAATCCTCGTAACCCGTTTCCGCTGGGCTTGGGATGGATTCTGAATCAGCAATCCAATCATCAGCAACAAGCTGGACAACAAAAACTTGCCATTAAAATTCTTTTTCATTTTGTCCTGTATTTATAATATCTTTTCAATCCCTTTACTATAAATTATTGCCATTCATGTCCGCTTAAGCTCGCAACCCGCGTTGCGCCTTGCACGAGGCAAGCCGATCATCGCAAGGCAAGTATCCAATCAATGGAAACCGAGCAGGAAGCCAAAACCGAAAGGTGTGATATCCGTGGCCTTCCCCGCCCGGAAGAAATGCGTAGGCGTATAGCGGAAATAAAGACTTAACGGCCCCCATCCAGCGTAAACCACGGCATCCAGACGAAAAGGATTGACATAGAAATCCCCTTTGTGCTTGTCGTGCATCCGTTCGCCATCCTCCTTATAAACCGCTTTGGTCCAAGAACACATCAATACCGAAGGAATCACACCGGCCGAGACATGCACGCTACGAAACATCCCCTTGGCATTGGTATATTCAAACAGCAATGGAATCCGAAAATAGGAAACACCCAGTTTGCTCTTGCTGTAACGCCGGTTCGGATCCAAGTCCAGTTCTGCGGCAAGCCTATGGTCCTTCTTGGACAAAATCGTGTTCGGGTAGCTGAAAAAATAGTTTTCCCATAAGAAACCGGCTCCGGTCAGAAAGCCCCAATGCGGCGAGTTGAAACCGACGCTCACCTGGAACACATTCCAGCCGATGGATCCTGATTTCTGGAAATCCAAATCCAGATTCTGATAATCGGTTGGCATCTGCATGCTCATGGCATAATTGCTGCCCCAGCAGGCGAAACCGAATTCCAGCCCCATCCATTGCCCTCTGAAACGGGGCCTTTCTTTTTGCCGTTTTCCCCAAAAGAAAACATCCTCAAAATAAACCGCCTTCCCTTGATCCCAATCATCCATTAACACATCGTAATAGTCCAGCACATCGTCCTCGTCGGCATCGCCTTTCACCAAAGCCGAGATAGGCACAGGTTCGCCACGGTTTTCATCGATTTCCCTGTTATAAGACCGGCTCGCCATAAGCAAGGAGTCCTGCGTGGGACCATTCTCGTCCCGAGCATTGAAAAGCAAGGCATTCCCTTTAATCACATCCTTGGTTTCCAGCGCATTAACCGTAACCGAAGCATTGCCATACAAAGTGTCGTAGGAAATCTTCGCCGGGCTTTCCCGGGCATCGATAATCCCCATCCCGGCCGCCACGCAGGTCATTGTCTCGGTCGTGTCCGTATGGGTGCTGGCGACATAAGCCCCGCCATCGCAGCGCAGTGTCTGGGATAGGATTTGCCCGCTGCCGTAAGCTTGGAAAGAAGCCGATTGGACGGCTGTCACCGTCAAATGTTCCGCCCGATAATACAGCTTGGCGATGGCATTGTTCGATAGCCGAATATTCAGATTCGGAACCGAAAGCGGCTCGGCTACATTGGTTTCCAAACGGGATGAATTATCGACCGTGATTTTCTGCAAGCCCTTGTAATCCGGATTCAACAGCAATGTCGCTTCCATGCCGCATAAACCCAATGTAGCTGTCTTGTCGTCATAATACGTATAAGGGCTTGAAAGCATCCCCCGGCGGTTTTCTATCCGAATCCTGCCTGGTACCGAGTCTTCGCGCAAATACTCTATCTTAACAACAGCCCTGTCTGTGATTTCCAGATTGCGGAATTCCGGTAAGTTCTCTTCGTACTGGGCTTTCGCCCCGCTGCATCCTCCTACTATCAGGAGAAAAAGAATCAAACGCTTCGTCTTCATACCTTTCCTGTTTTAAAATTCCTATAAATTACGAGGGTGTCCCCAAATAGGAGTTTGAGAAATCATCCCCCGACGGTGTGTTAGAAACGGCTTTCCTCCTCCCAAAAAGCCTGATACACCCCCACCGAGTCCTCCTCGTTCGCCTTTTTCCATTCGGTAAACTCTTTGTAAAACGCCTTGGTTTCCTCCCAGTTTTCCGTTACCGGCCCGGTAACGGAATGCCAAAGGCTGGCAAAGAATAATTTGGTTTTCGTTTTGCGTTGCTGGCGTTCTATCTGTTTGAACCGCTTCAATCGTTGTTTTTTATCCAAGCGTTCGGCCTGTTCCGCCGACAGCATCGCATCGACCCACTCGGCTTGGTTTGAAGCTATCAAATCTTCTTGTTCAAGTTCCACTGCCAAAGAATTATCTGCGCCGAAAACATCCTCCTCGTTCAATGCAATCCTATCGTCTTGTTTAGTTTCCGATGAATAAACCCCGTTTCCTCCTTTAGCCTCATTCTTGGAATTCATTGTTTCTTCCCGAGAAATGTCTTTTTGGCCTTCTTGCGCCTCTCTTTCCATCAAATTGGCGGCATAATACGCTTTGGGTGGCGCCATCGGGGTGACAAGACGGCGGTATTCGGCCGGTGTAAGCTTGATTTCCGGCAAGGTATCGACCCGTCTTGGCCGGGGCTGCGCCGGAATAGCCTGCGTTTTAACAGAATCTTCAGAAGCCTCTTGTCTGGACGGGGTGGATTGCGAAGCCGATGCCGAGGTCTGCGGTTCGGGCAAGTTTTCACCCAACAACAAAGAGGAAACAGGATTGGAAGGGGAAGAATCTGCAGCCTGATTGAAACCCTCTTGTTCAATATCCGACAATGTATCGAGAACAGAATTGCGTTCTGCCAATCGGGCATCCCGGATATCGTCCCGTTGCAGCAAGGGCAGGCAAAGCCAGAAAAGCAGCAGGCAGGCAGCCATCGAAACAGCCACTTTCCAGATATTCGCCCGGTTTTTCCGTTGCCAAACAGCGTGTTTCCGGTCTTGCCGTTCATAAAGTTCAGCCATGGAAACTCGCCGGTCAGCGGAATTGAGTTCATCCGTTTCCCGCTGCCCTTGCAAGTTCCGCGATTCAGCTACCCCTGCCCGCGTTTCCGATTGGTTTCGAGCAGAATACGCGGATTTCATCTTGTCGGGTATCGCCAGCAAACCCTCCTTATCGGGGAAACCGGCATCGGGCAAAGGCTCCAACTGCAGGCCTTCACCCTGCTCGCCCCAAGCTTGCTGCAAAGCCATGAACTCTTGGCGTAAAGCCGGTTCGCCTGCCAAGAATGCCTCCACTTCTTTCCGTTCCTTGTCGGAAAGACGACCTTCCAGGTAGTCCAGCAGAATGGGTTCGTAATTGTCTTTGCTTATCTTCATGGTTTTGCTTTTCCTTTGTTCTTGCAAGCGTAATCTATAATTCTACTTTAAGATTAAGACTGTCTTCCGTCAGTCTTTCATCCCAAAGCTTTACCAAATTCACCTATGTACTTGCGCAAAGCCACACGAGCGCGGAAAATATAGGTCTTGACCTGGGCTTCGCTCAAACCGCTTATCTCTCCTATCTCCTCGTAGCTGTAGCCTTCGTAATCGCGCAGCAGGACTACGGCCTTCTGCACGGGTGGCAAGGTGTCCAAGGCTCGATCCAGCATCTCCTTGAGTTCTCCCCTCTCCGGAAAAAGCGGCTGCGTCCTCTCCCTTTCCTTGGTCTTGTAGAGGGCGAAACCGGCATAGTCCTGACGCACTTTCTCGTGCTTGCGGGAGTCCAGGAACTGGCGGTAGGCGGTCTGGAACAGGAAGGCCTTGGGAATGCCGACTTCGCTCCGATGAGCCCAAAGGCGCATGAAACTCTCCTGAACAAAGTCCTTGGCTTCATCCTGATCCTTGCAGAGCCGGTACGCGAAACGGTAAAGCGCATCGGCCACGTTCCTGACGGTTTCCTCGTACTCTTCCTTGTCCATACGCTTTTGGTTTCTCGCAGCTTCCTGTCTTTAACCCAAATCGGTTATTAGGCTTTGGGATTAATCCGGATTCTGTTGGCCCGGACCCAGCTTTTGTTTGCCCGGCGGAATCCCGGCCTTCCTGAGCAAAGGACCGAAATCTTGCCATCGTAGCCGCCTGCCTTGCTCTTGGCCGTTCGTCCAGTCCCTGCCACGCCTCTGTTTTAATGACGACCAAAGGTATCGAAAAGTTACAGGAAAAGTGAAAATGGTAAAATATCGCGTTTTGAAGTGCCTTTGCAGACGAAATAGCAAGATTGATTCTGGCAGGTCGTAAAACGAATTGCCAGAACCTGTTATTGATAACCGATCATCCATATGAAGACATGGAAGAAGACGACATCCTTCCATGGAATATCTATCAAGCCTGAACTAACCGACTTTCCACTCTTCTATCGTGCCTGTCTTGGACGAAAACGAGGCCCCGATTTTGAACAATTTCCGGGAATCTGACAGATAAGGCCGAGCATAGCCTTTATCCTCTATCTGCTGCAAGGCAGCATCTGCACTGCCATCCAATTTGAACTCGAAAATATAGACGTACTGCGGGGTTTCCACGATACAATCCGAACGACCTTGGCTTTGCTCTTTCTCGATATACACCGCATAGGCACTCACCATTTTGAATATCAGATAGAAGGTATAGGTGAAATAATTTTCCCGTTCTGGGTCGCTTTTCTTGCGATGCGCCGTGTAGGGAATACTGGCAAAGAACGATGTAAAAAGATTCCGCACAACATCAGGCTCCCCTTGGCGCATGGATCTAACGATGTTTACAATCCAACTCTCTACGCTTTCCGTAGCCTTGAAATAATCAGTAGCTACCAAAGACACAAAGCCTCTCATGACCTCCTTATTAGGAAAATCCAAAAGAAACTGCTGAAACTCATCATCATAACCCTTGATTGTCAGATAACCGCTTTGGTAAATCATCGGAAGTGGCCTCTCCACATTTGCCTTGTAATCAACAAATTCATCAGGAAAATAATATTTCCCTGTCAATTCATTCAGATTCTCCCGACTATGGGCCAGCAAACGTACCAAATATGACGGATTCCCTGTCCTGAACCAAAAATCCTTCAACACTTTGTGTTTGAACGCGCTCAACAGGCTATAAGGGTTGTAAATATCAGTCATGCCCTCGCTGAAATGGTATCCATCATACATATCTTTCAGCCGCTGTAGCATTTCTTCCGTACCCACCTCGTACTTGGCGGCCATCTCCGCTATCGGCTCGGCAAAATAAGCCTCCATTTCTTCTTGCGTGATTCCGCACAAGCTGTCGTATTCGGCTATCATGCTAATATCGTCCGGCTGGTTAAATCCGCTGAACACGCTGATTTGCGAAAACTTCGTCACTCCCGTCAGCAACACGAACTGCAAGTCGGCATCCGCCAGTTTGAATACCGAATAGAAAGCTTTCAATATATCCCGGTTACGATCTTCCAACAGGCATTCTTCTCCATTCAGCCTTGTCTTCAAATCCGTATCCATCACATCCAATAAAGGCTTGTCGTACTCATCCACCAAGACCACGCAACGCCTGCCACACTTCTGGTGCGCCTGACGCAGAACATGGGCAAAACGTCCCCCTATTGTCTCGGAGATGCTGCTCTTCCCATAAAGCATCTCCCATTCTGACACGTTGGCTTCCAGCCTCTGCTCCAATACCCCGGCCACCTTGAAATCCTCGGCATTGAAATCCAGATGGAATACCGGATACGCGAACCAGTCTTTCTCCAATTGCTCGATGGCCAAGCCTTCGAAAAGATCCTTCCGTCCCTCGAAATAGCTCTTCAGCGTGCTTACCAACAAACTTTTCCCAAAACGTCTCGGCCGGCTCAGGAAATAGACCTTTCCTGTCTTGACCAAACGGTAAATCATCGCTGTCTTGTCAATGTAAACACAACCTTCATCTCTGATCTGCTGAAAGGTCTGCATTCCTACCGGAAACTTCATCATAGCCTTGCAAATTTGCATAAAAGCGAATCCTGAAGATGCAAGCGAGGCGATTTTTCACAACGAGGATACTCCCCCGCGCAACTCGCAGCAACCCATTAATAAGCGAAGATACGAAAAAAATATAGCGAAAGCCGAGCGCAAAGATTTTCATCCTTCATTTGGGTGCCATGGGGGTTAGACAAAAAGCTCTCGGGTTTCACGCCACTAGGGCTACCCTATCCCCATGCAATTGGTCTGCATTTCCGACGGGATTACCCGCCAAAAACCAAATAACAACCTACTAAAAAAATGCGTACATTCGCTGTCTGCCAATACATGGAGCAATGAAAAGAAACTGGTTAATCTCTCTGTGGCTTATCCTCTTCTGCACAATAAGCGTAAAAGGACAAAACCTATATCCGAAACCCGATAGTCTGGAATCCTATAAAGCCGCTCTTACTCTGCCGGAACCGATATTATCCCAGATTGCAGACAGCCTGTATCACACCAATCAATGGGAAAACGCCTTGTTCTACTACGAGGTATTAGCGAACCGGTGTGAAACCAGCCCAAATCCCTCTTACGAATACGTGTACGCTTCCGGTTTTGGGAATTCCGGCAACATTTATTATCAAAAAGGACTCTATTCCCAAGCCATGGAATCCTATTTGAAAGGCTTGCGCATTATTGACCGTATGGAAAGCATATCAATCTCCGAGAAACACAACAAGCAGTTGAAAGAGAATGACAGCTTGATACAGGATTTGCAAGCCGAATTGTATAAGAACATCGGGAATATCTACTGTTCTTTTGGCGATTTCACACTTGGATCAAACTATTATAAGCAGGCTCTTGCATTAGCAGAAAAGACCGATAATATCGCCCTACGAAACAAAATCCGGTATAATCTGGCTGGAGCATTCTGTTTTCTAAACGAAATTGACAGTGCAAAACGCTATTACGAACAATCTATTCAAGAGAGGGAAGAGACTTCCCTATACCACTACAGTGTATTGATGAATCTCGGTTTGATTCAAGAATGCGAAGGCGACATAGATGCCGCCATCAAAACATATAAAGATTTGGTTGCCTACATGGATACCTGCCAACTTGAAGCACGACATAAAGGCTCCGTCTTATCCGGCCTATCTCGCTTGAATGAAATCCAAGGCAATTTAGATGCAGCCCTCCATTACTCTAAAGAAAATGAGAAAATCGCTTCCAAAGCGCAGCAATTCGACATGCTGGTCAGCACATACAAGGACCTGAGCCGAATCTACAAGCAGAAAAACGACATCCAAAAAGCTATGGATTACAAACTGCGTTTCATCGACTTGTCAGACTCTGTTTTCAACCAACGGAATTTCAATAACCTAAAAAATGCCCAGTTCTTGTCGGAAATGAACCGAACCAAAGCCACCATCCAGCAATTGAACGAAGAAACCCGGCAGAAAGCGGCCCAAATAGAAATCCAACAGCGTTGGCTATTGACTATCACAATAATAGCAATCATATTCATTGTCTTGCTTATCGTAATTTACCGGCAGAAACAGACTTTGGCCGTAGCTTACCGGAATCTCTTTAACCGAAGCCAGGAGCAACTGCAAAGCGAAGGATTCTACAAGAAACGCATCGCCGCCTTGGAGTCTGAGTTGAAGAAAGAATGGGATTTTGCCAGCCGCATCTCATCCAGCAAGAAAAAAAATGCCGACATGGCACCTCCGATACCCTACAGCTATCCCTATCCGGTACAAAGGGAGAAATTACTGTCGGATATCCAGCATATCATGGACGATACTTTGGAATTCTGCAACAGCGATTTCAGCGTGGAAAAATTAGCCACCTTAGTCAATTCCAACAGCCGTTACGTATCCCAGACTATCAATGAAGAATACAACAAGAACTTCCGGAGTTTCCTGAACGAGTACAGAATCAAGGAAGCCATGCGCCGCCTGAGCGACATGGACAGCTACGGGCATTTCACGATACAAGCCATCGCTGAAAGCGTAGGATACAAATCCCAAGCCAATTTTATTGCCGTCTTTACCAAGCACACCGGCATCAAACCCTCCATGTACCAGAAACTTTCCAAACAAAAAGACAGGCAAGTTTCCTGAAAAAGGTTTCCGCAAACCAAACCCGAATTTTCCACTAGCTGATGGAATCATGCCCATCGAAAAAGGTCCGGCAGGCGCACCCTCTCGTGTCAACCCAAACCGGACCTTTCTTTTTCGGAAGCAACCAGGAACCTCCTGTATTACTTCTTTAAAATCTTTGCCTTATATCCATCTATATCCAGGATATACAAACCCGCCGGATAAGATTCCAAATTCAATACCGTAGGTGAGGCAACCACTTCGCCGGACCATAACAGCGTTCCGCTATGATTGAACAAGCGAAGCATGGCTGACTTCTTGCCCGTGAGGACAAATACCTTGCCCGTGGTAGGATTCGGATAAACTTCCACTTCGATGCCCATGCCTGTTTCATTGGCTGTTTCCGGTACAAAAATGGCATGAATCGTATGGTTTTCCGACACATTTTCAAAAGTATAAGTTTCCACCACACCCGCACTGGCATCATCTACCAAGACATCACTGATGAGCCAGCCATCCGCAGCCGAGATTGAAAATGTCTGGTCCGCTCCTTCCATGACCCGGATTGTGCCATCCGGTGTTATCGAACCTTGCCCCTCTACAGACACCTCAATGATATACCAAGTTGTATCATCTATCGGCGGAACAAGTTCAAAATGAGCCACCAAAGCCATATCTTCATCCAATTGGAAAGTATAGGAAGATTCCGCACCATCCACAATCTCGCCATCTTTTGTCCAATTTGTAAAAGAATAGCCTTCGTTAGCCGTAGCTTCAACGGTTACTTGCGTTCCAGCTTCAAACTCGCCTCCACCGGCAACCGTCCCGCCATCGACAGGATCGGCACTCACCGAAACGGTATACCTGAGCGGTTCCGGCTTTTCCGGATAAGACAAGCTGAGGTCGTCGATAGTCAGGAAATAATTATTGGTGCTTTCATAATGCCGGAAAGCCAGGAAAACCAATGAATCCTTGTAACCGGCTATCTTCAAATTCACCTCTTTGTAATCATCGCTCGTCAAGGTCTCTTTGTGCAGGGGCACAAAATCGGAAGTATCAGTTCCCTTAGCCGAAAGCAGGACTTCGTAAGTTTCTTCATAGGTATCCGGCGCGCCGGCTCCTACAAAGAACGATACCAACAACGTATCTTCCGATACATAAATAGCCGGGCTGACCAACCAGTTATCGGGCATCAAAATGGTATCACCGCCTTCCTCCAAGAAATCAAAGGAATACGAGGCCATGCTATACGTCCCTCCATGCCTTAGCGAAGTTTCCCTTTCCCAGTTGAAGCCATCCCCGTCCTTATCCAATGCCAGCCAGTAATCCAAAGAAGTATCGGCTTCAAATCCATTCGTATAAGGGACCAGAAGCGCTTGAGGCACATCTATGCTCACTTCAAAAGCATTATTGGCCGTATTAGCCGTATCATACGGGGCGACAATTTCGGCATGAACCGTATGGTACAAGCCGGTTCCAAACAAGAAGTCCTCGGCTAGCAGCACTTGGGTGGTGTCTCCAGCCGGAAGCTTCCCTGTCCAGGCCACATCAGCCTGAGCTTGGCCATCCACGCTCCATTTTAATGTGGCTGAAGTCATTGTATCTTCACCCACATTGCAAATCACCGCCACTACGTCCTGAGGTGCCTGCTGATGCCCCCAAATCCGCGCGCTGTCAGTGGGCAGGATGTCGATCAAAGCCAAATCATGAGCGGAAATACCGGTAATGGAAAGGTTGTCGATGTAAGTCCGGGTATAACTCCAATCCGCGCCGCCTATTCCTTCCAAGAAAAAGAATCCTTGCGACACATCCCGGGTATCCACATCAAAGGAATAAAAATACCATCCGACCGTATCTTCTACCGGATACCGGCTAAAATCCTGATAAATGCTATCCACGAATACCGCGCCTTCCTTGTCGGGACGCGTGTTGAACCAGACATTCACCTTATCCCCTATCGAGGTAGCCATGTCCCTGTACAAATAAAAAGAAATCGTGTACTTCTCATGCGGCAGGGCATATAAAGGCGTGAACAGGATGGAAGTGTCGAGCGAACCCGGCCTATACAAAAAGAGCACTTCATCTCCATCATAAGGATTGGGATTGGAAAACATATCGTTACGATTCATCAATTCCCAGTAGGCAGGAATGTAATCGTTGGAACCTTCACGCACCACCCAATAGGCGAAAGCCGAATCCTCCAGGCTCGAAGCATTCTCGAAATCAATCAAGGCAGGAGGCGTAGTGATTTCAGCCGGATAGACCATCGTTTCGAGAGAAACAAAATTGTTTGCATCCACATCATCCTCGGGAAGCCTTGCATTCAAGGTCAAACCCATGGTATCCTTCACAGGCGTAAAAGAGACAGAAACCCTTGCTTCTGCTCCCGCCTCCACTTCCTCGCTTTCAACCATAGCCAAAGTATCCGCCTCACTCATCAACAACACGGTCGTCGCTGCTGCCGCTACCCCATTGTTCTTAATCACAAGCCCGATATTCGCCGGCATACCTGCTTGCAAGAAACCATCCTGCAAATAAACCGACAGCAAACTGAAATCATTCTCTATTTCTATAGGCTGAGGACCATATACTAAATCCAAAACACCACTCCAACCTTCCACTTGCTCAAAAGCAAAATACCTCTTCCCGACAAGGCTAGCATATTCCTCCGTTGAAAAATCAAATTGATACAAAGCATAGCCAGATCCTCCGGAAGGATAAAATGCCAACGAATCCCAATGCAACAAGTCTGTCGATGTGGATACTTTAAATCCGGCATAATCCGTCTTCAATGCAAAATGCAGCACATCATCGGCCTGTACATCCAACTTGGGGGTCACCAATTTGACATTCGAAGAAGAAAAAGAAACGCTCGCGCTTCCATGATAGCCGCTATAGGTATCATGGTAAAAAGAATATTCATTGCCATCTTGGATCTGCCAACCTGCCGGAGGGAACTCCGTACCTTCAAAACTTTCCACCCAATCGGTTTCTGCAAAGACAATCGCTTGGGAACGAAGCGTATCGTTAGAAACATTCTCATCTTCCGGCAATACCAACGTCAGGGCATGAACTCCCTCTGCTGCTATATAGGCCAAACGCACATTCTGTTCCGCTTCCGCCTCCAAGCCTAACAAAACTGTATCCACCACCTGACCATCGGCCAACAAAGAAACCTCTACGTCATTCTGCGCTTCCTGGCCTTGGTTCTTCAACGTGGCTTCCACTTGCAAAGTATCCCCATCGTAAAATACAACGGAAGCCGCCGAAGTGGAAACCGACATATCCGAAAGCGCCAAATCGTTGGCGCAAGCACGCAATACCTCGAAACCATCCGGATGAACCCCGTCTTTCAGCTCATCTATCGAATCCCCCATATAACTCTGCAAACGCACCCTTAACTGCCCGTATGAACCGTATTCCGCAACCCAATACCCTTCAAATACATAAGTGGAATCCGAGGCTAATTCCTTCAACTGATTCGCCGTATAATCCCCGGTCAGGGACGGAATGCCATACCACTGCACATCGCCTGCAAAGAAATAAATATACATAGGTTGCGAATATGGACGCCCGGCCCCCCCTACTCCAGAAGGAGCTACCCAATCCACACTCCCCGTATTCTTCACGCAAGCTTTAAGCAGGACCGTATCCCCTTCATAGGTTGGAATCCGCTTAAAAGTAGCCGTGAATTCGGTCAATTTCAAATCCTTGTCATTTCCTTGCGCTTGCAGACAAGAGAAGCCGAGCAAACACATTCCAATCAAAAACGCTATAATCCTTTTCATAATCCTGTTTTTTTACCAGAACAGCCCTGCCGGCTTATCGAATCTCCAGCCAAGCCGGCAAGGCTACGCTCCTATTCGTTTATAACAACACTTTTCTTGTCTGCCCGCCCGAACGGACCAAATAAAATCCTCCGGGCAAGCACAGGCCGCGAGCCGCTTCATAAGGGGAGAGACAAACCCGTTCCCGGCCTGAAAGATCATAGACATACACATCCGAATCGCTTTCCACGTACAAGACTCCATCCCGCACATAAAGATGCCATCCGTCCGCATCCTGCAAAGGTTCGGTTCCTGTGGGCACGCTCACCACGATTTCATTCGAAAAATCCGAGACTAACAATTCATTTTGAGCTTGCACCTTGTAGACATAAGTCTCCCCAACTTCCAATCCGCCGAAGGTGTAGCGCGTATCGGCAATCCGGCCTACCCGCCGCTCTTCCCCGGTACTTTGACAAGTCAAAACAACCGTATAGTTTTCGGCATCCGTCACTTCTTCCCACAAAGCCGTAAAACTATTCGGCCCTAAATTAGCCGGAGGCAAAGCCACCGGAGTCTCCAACTTCTGCCCGAAATCGAAAAGAACAGTATCGCCGCTTTCCCGTATATTGGTAAGCGCCTGATTCAGCACCATCCCATCGTGCCAAGTGGCAAGCGGTTCGGTCAAAGGAGTCAAATCTGTCTTGCCCAAGGTGCCAGGGAAAGGTACCGACGGCAAGTCCGAATAAGCCGTGAAATCGGCATTGGCCGGCACTAAATGCAAACGCATGTTTTCCGGGTCGGCATTAATCCGGTTCGAAACCCAAGCTTCCGCATCGTAATTGACATGAATGACCAACAAACCTTCCCTTGGAATAGCAGAATCCCATTTGCCGCTTTTCTGCCGGTTTTCCAAAAGGAAATACTCGTTCTCATTGCTGTCGGACATAATCTTATAGGCCTGATGACTGCTTTCGAACGGAGGCAAGACCATACCATCCTGCGCCTCCGACAACACCACCGGTTCCATCCATCCAAGGGCTATCTTTTCAAAGGACGAATACCCGGAAGGCGTGCAGGCATTATTGTTATACAGGCCGTTATCCATCAGATCCCAATAACTCATGCTGAGCATCCCTGATGAACCATAGACATCCATCAATCCTAAGGTATGGCTGAACTCATGGCAGAAAGTACCGATACCGGCAATATTGCCGCCAGCAAATCCGGAAAGTTCGCTGGAACAAGCAAAACGATTGATTCTGACTCCATCCAATGTCAGTTCAATATCCATCGTATCGGCCAGATAGGACATCTGCGGCCAAATCGTGTTCGTGCTCGCGCCTTGCGACTCGGCATAACCGGCATAAATGACAAAGACCAAGTCGGCTTCCCCGTCATCATTATTGTCGTAAACCGAAAAATCCACTCCTTCCTCGGAATCGGCCAATTGGCAAGCCTCTTGGATAAATTCCCCCAGATTCATGTCCGTCATGATGATATTGGTCCCGAAAATATCCTGCTCGATGGAGTCCGCCCCGTAGTATTCCATCTCCCGGCTCACGGTGACAGGACCGACCACATCAAAAGAAGGCTCGAACTTGCCACCGCTTTGATCCATGAAATAATCCCGGGCGCTTCCCGTCATCCCGAAACCCTTGTAGCCCTCCTCGTTCAACACCCTGTCCATCAACTCTGCCGTACAGGTATCGGTAAACGAACGATCCGGGAACTGAGCCATGATGACCAAGCCCCTGAGTTGACCCGTGGTCGGAGGCGCACCTTTGCGTAAACTAGCTGCACTATGTCCGCAAGCAGCCCGCGCATTCTGAATCATCGAATACACCTGCCCAAAGAAATACCCGGCCTTCGCTTGCTCGTGTTCCGTCCTCAAGCCGGGTTCCTTGGCAAGACAATCGCTCCCTACCAAAGATTTGCCACGTATTGAACGGGCATAATACCAGTAACCATCCGCCGCCTGCACAACCGGAATTCCATCGCAGGTGGTCCAATAATGCAGATATTCATCCCCATCGAGGTACAAGGTCAGTGTCTCGCCATCCGCTTGGACGTAAGTCCGTGCAACGCCCTTGGCTGCAGGGGCGGCATAAAGCGCCACCCCTGACCAAAAACAACCAACCAAAACCAAAAACCAAAACCCTATCGTTTTCATAACCATAGTGTTTAAAAGTTATGGATTACAACACAAACACTTTGCCGACCATATCCCCGATTCTGACCACATACACGCCTGTCTTGCCGACCGGGATGATTTCCGTATCCTGCTTGGCATCGAATGTCCCTATCAGCAGACCTCCGGTATTGTAAACCTGCACGCTTTGGCCAGCAGCCCCTTCAACTCGGATTTGTTTCTTTCCTCCCAAGACAATGATGTCCGCCTTGCCGCTATTTTCCGTGGCGACATCGCCTACCACCACCTGATTAGAGAATCCGGATTCACCTTCTTCATAAACCGCCGTGACTTTGTAGGCAGTCCCTATCGAAGAAGATTCCGAGAGCGTCAGCTCCGATACCGGAGCCTCATTCAGTTTCTCATTGTTCCGGTAAATATTATAGCCGATAAAGCTAAGATTTTCATAACCTGTCGTATAAGCAATATTATCAAGCAGGAAACCGAACTTGTCGGAAGAAACGCAACGAATCGCGAAATAACGGGCATCCTGCGGCAATTCGTAGGAGTATTCCGTCCATTCCGTACCGGTCAAGGTTTCGGCAGCAATACGTTCGAATGCCTCCTTTTCGCGCGTTGTATAAGATACCAGGACTTCGAAGCCTTCATGACCGTATTCGGACGAACCTTCCGAGGCATAGAAAGAAAGCGTCGTACCGCCGGCAATGCGAGGCGAAACCAGCCAGTCATCGTTTTGGATAGCCGGAGCAACCGTGAAATCCTCATACACGCCGCCAGCTGCCCAGCTCACCAGACATTGTTCCCCTTCGTAGGGATTCCAAGAGGATGGCAATGTACCACCTTCTGTCCGGCTGGGATTCCATACTTGATAAGCCATCGGCGAACCGGCATTATCGAACGTGATTCCAGACAAGTAAGTAACCAATTGCCGGTCTTCATCCCATAGCTGCCAAGGCAGGATAGCCGCGTTTTCGAAAGCCGGATAGGATTCAAAATCATCGAGCATCTTAGTAACGTTCGAGGCTTCAGGGGCTGTCCAAGTCAGGTTCACCGTGCCGTTTTCGAAAGTATAAGCCAGATTCCGCGGAGCCGGCATCCCATTGTCCCCCACCGGACGCTCCAATGTCAAGGAATTATTGCCGGCATTATTATCGTCCGCTGCCACTACTTCCAGACGGTATTCGGCATCCTCCCCGATATGCCTTGCTTCCGGTACCACACGGAATTCAAACCCGGCGGTCTCGGCATTCGTCAAAGCCACACCTTCTTGGGAATCAATTAATTCTTCGCCAACATAAAGATTTACCACATAATCGGACATTTCCTGTTTTCCCGTATTGCGGACGACCCCTTTCATCATGCTGGGTTCACCCGCAACCAAAGCCCCCGGAGCCGTGAACGAGAATGCTTCCAAATCATGTTCCACATTATCCCGTACAGAGATATTATCCAAACCAATCTGATAAGCGCGTTCGGACGCGGTTCCGATGAAGGCGATGAATACCCGTTCCTGCCCGGAAAAATCGTCCAAGGATACCGTATGCTCTTTCCAGCCATCCCCATCCGACAAATCAATTCGCAACAATTCAGAGAACTGCCCGGATTCACCGGAAACCTGGACCGCCAGACTGTTTCCTGTCGGAGCACCGGGAATATGATTCATATAGAAGGAAAGTTCCGGATTGACCGAGCTTTCCAACGAAATGATAGGCGATATCATGGCTGCCGAAGAGGCTTCATTGTCGATAGAATAGAAAACGGCCGTACCTCCATCGTTGTCCTGCGGGAAAATGCCCGAACCGGAACCATCATCGATAAACCAGGAGCCATTGCCGTACAAGGTTGAACGGCTCCAATAAGAGGTCGAAAGCATGGAAGCCGGAAAAGATTCGTTGAAGAAACGTTCGTACGGCTTTCCAAGCACGACAGAAATCCCTACCATATAGCCTTCCCCGTATTCATTATAAGGCACGACTCCGTAACTGATAATAGTCTGCTCTGTGGCTACCATCATGGTTTCGTCTATATAAGCCGTATTCTGCTGCAAGGCTTCCGCTCCCGGTATGGTTACAAAACCGTTGTAATCGCCATAAGCCCGGTCTATCCGGTAATACACCTCATCGGCCTTCACATAACCGCCGTTCATCCCCGAATCGACAGGCGCGCCCCAATTCAAGGCCACCTGGTAGTTGTTGAGATATCCTCCCGACATAGAGCTGACCATCACCGGAGCATCTTCTCCCACATAAACTTCAATCCAAGCGGCCCCGCCTGTCCCGTGTTCGTTGGTAGCCATCACTTGGTACTCATTGAAACCTTGGAATGCATTCTCGTCGGTAACTGTATAGACCTCGCCTATCTGGGCCCGGTTCACCGTGGAAACCAAACGGTCCCCGTTATACACTTCCACTTTCTGCAAGCTGCCCAAATCTGCCCCGCTGAATGCCTTGGTCGGCGTGGTGAAAGTGATGTCGGCTTTCAGTTCCCCTTCCGGATAAGCTTCGGCAGACAAAGCAGTAGGCTGCGAAGGAGCCAACATGCCCGGTCCCTGTTCCAGTTCGAAATCGAACCACCCCGCGGATGTGAAAACACCATCGCTCTCATTCCTGTAGACATTGATGCCGATATAGTACTTGCCCGATTCCTCGATAGTCAGATATTCGTCCAGCCAGTGTTCTTCTATGCCGGTGTTCCAATCCCCGGTCAGATTCTGATGATCCTTGATCAAGACGGCATCCTCTCCTGTATGCCCGGCCACGGTCTGGTCCCGGCCTAACGTGAATTTCATATTCGTCGGCCCTGAAAGAGCCTCATACCGTATCCTCAAGTGATAAACACCCGGCTCCAATTGGAAAGGCGGCGTGATATACCAATCGTCGGTCTTGCCTATGCCTGACGAATTCACGTAATTGCCGTCCCAGTTGTAGATATTGGTATCGTTATTGATAAGCGTGGAAAGATTGATGAAATTCTCATCAGTGCTATTGGTTATGAAAGGCGGCACGATGCCATCCCCATAGACAACGGAATTGGATTCCACCGCAGTTCCTTCCAAATCATCGATGGAAGGCGTGACCACAAAGGAATAACGCAACAAGGAGTCCGGCAGTTGCAGCATGGTTGTCGTCGTGGTCACTGTGCCGCAATCCACACTGTCCGGCAGACGCATCAAGCTGTATTCCACCTGCGCTGGATTGGTATATCCCCCGTTCATACCCCCATCGGGAGCTGTCCAGGTCAAGGTGGCCATGCCATCTTCTGCCACATTCAAGGTCAAATCAGTCACCGGATTAGGGGTATCCATGCCGACATAGACAGTAATGCTGCCTTCCACCCCTTCTCCGGCTGCATTGGAAGCAATCACCGAAATCTTATGTTCCCCCCGCGTAAACGTATGATCTATCTCATAATCAGCCCCGGCGGCCAAGGTAGTTTCTTCAACAGTTGTGCCATCCACTTGAATTTCCATATCGAGCGAACCGCTCAAATCGGTCTTGTCGTAAGCCTTGGTCGGCGCGGTCAAATGAATCGTGCCTTGCAAGCTGCCCGGCGCATCGTATTCCACGCTTAAAGCATCCACCACATAAGGCGCTTTTTCAGGTGCTTTTGGCGATTCCACATGCATTCCCACAATCTGGGTGTAATCTTCCAAATCGCGCAGATGGGTCAGATTGCCGGTGGCCGGATCCACTTCGTAGAAATCGCAAGCCAGCGCACTGCCGATTTCGTCCACATAAGTGAAAGCCGCCCAATAACATTTGCCGGTATAATAGTCAAAGGCCATACCTTGAGCACTCTGCACATTGACCTTCCCCGTAGAACCGACCTTGGTAAGCTCGCCTGTCTGCAAATCAATCGTGACCCAATCCCCAGTCGTAGTAATAGCATACAATGTCCCTTGGGCATCGAAAGCCATCGTGGCGATGCTGCCGTAAAACTGGCATATCATATCGAACATCCCGGTCGGCCCGTCCGGGTCCATCTCTTCAGTCAGACGGCTCAAATAAGGCCGTTTGTATCCATCGTAGACAATACCCCAGATTTCGTCCGTGGCCGGGTTATAAGCCATGTGCGTGGGATAACCGAACCAAGAATCCCGCCCCACTTCGATATACTGGTCTATTTTCCCTGTTTCGGCATCGATGACATAGAAATCATTCTTCAAAAGCAGGCCAAAAGCGGCAGTACCTCCTGCGGTGTAATATTTCCCGTCAGCATAAACCGTATTGGTAAAATCGAACAAAGGGTTCTCGTTTCCATAAGGAATCTCTGTATGGAACACGAAATCTTCCACCGGACGAAAGGATTGAGTCCCCATCACAACCAAAATCCCGACCCCCTTGATCCGAGTACCATCATCGATAATGGAGCATTCCGGAGTGACCAATTTAGGTCTCATGACCGAAGCATCGGATGACATGTGCCGTGCCGGCATGTCTTTTCCCGCAGCATATAAAGAACTCATTGTCGGCGCTACCTTCGACAATGTCCCGGAAAGCGGATCTTGAGGCAAAACGAATCTGGAAACGGCTCCGGATGCCTGCGTCTTCTGCTTGTGCTGTGCCGCTGGAACCAAGACCGAATCACGACCTCCTTGCCAAGGCTCAATGGATTCCAACCTGAGAATTTCTTGCGCATACCCGCATGTCACGAGCAAAAGAAGTGCAAGCGCTAATGAAAAAAGACTCCTTTTCATGGTTTTAGGATTTTTATTAGACTACTGTTGTTTCACTATCGTTTCAATTTTAATACTCCCTCTTTTAAAAACATTTTAGCCAAGCCTGTCAGACCTTCCGTCCCGTGCCTCCCGAAATCCTGCCCAAGAATCCTCTGAGGAATGCAGGCAAGGCAAATATATCTATGAGCAAGATTCAATCCATCACCCGCACATGTACAATGATTTCTGTTTTATGAAAAATAGAAACTCTTGCTTGTTTTAGAAATCCGTTTCCGGTTTTTCCTCTCTATCCACTCCATCTTTCAACAGAGTTTTTCCTTTTTCTGGCCATTCTTCAAGCCTCCCATGCCAAAGTGCAAGCATATCAGAAAAAAAAGTTACGATTTCTCTCGATGACAACATTTGATTACACTCTCATTTCATGTTTATTACAAAATCCATCTTCTACGTTTCCTATTGCTTTATCTTCAAAACGACATGCTTGAGATGACTTTTTATATATGCCTTTCTCGGGATTCCTCCTTGATTAGAACGGACCGACTGTGTTTCTGTTCAGCAATAATAAATGGAAATCGGTCATACCAAGACTTTTTCCCGGGTAAGAATTTCCCCGAATTTGCGTATTTTCGCGTTTCGGAATCCGGGCGGGTCGGAAGCCTGCTTACCCGGAGGCCGAATCGTCCATATCCAAAAAGTTTGCAAAATGGAAAACCCTACGCATTTTCAGGGGCTTAGCCCCGAAGAAGTGGTCAAAAGCCGGGGACAGCACGGTTCCAATGTCCTGACCCCTCCCGAAAAGACCTCCATCTGGGAACAGCTGCTTGAAAAGTTCAAGGACCCCATCATCCGCATCCTCTTGGTAGCCCTCGCCCTTTCGTTCTTAGTGGCTTGCTACCAGTTCTTCAGCGGCGCCGAAAGCGGGCATGTGTTCCTGGAACCGGTCGGCATCTTGGTGGCGATTCTCTTGGCCACCGGCGTAGGTTTCTACTTTGAGCTCAAAGCCAACAAGAAGTTCGATATCCTGAACCAGGTCAACGACGATGTGATGGTCAAAGTCATTCGTGGCGGCCGGGTCACCGAGGTATCGCGCAAGGACATCGTCGTAGGCGACTACGTTATCCTGGAAGCCGGGAACGAAGTGCCTGCCGACGGCTACCTGAAGGATGCCATGTCGATGCAGGTCAACGAATCCACGCTGACCGGCGAACCCATCGTCAACAAGACCATAGACCCCGAACGCTTCGACAAGGATGCCACCTACCCCAGCAACAAAGTGCTTCGCGGCACCACCGTCATGGAAGGCCACGGCATCATGGAAGTGAACACCGTGGGCGACCAGACCGAATACGGCAAGGTCTATACCGGTTCCCAGATCGAGAACAACGTGGAGACCCCGCTGAACATGCAGCTGGAGAAACTGGCCAAAATCATCACCAAGGCCAGCTATGTCATTGCCGCCCTCATCGTGATAGGCCGGCTTTCGATGTTCTTCCTGCATCCCGCCACCCAGTTCACCTGGCTCAACGTGGCTTCCGAACTGCTCAATACCTTCATGATCGCGGTGACGGTCATCGTGGTGACGGTGCCGGAAGGCCTGCCAATGAGCGTGTCCCTGTCGTTGGCTCTCAGCATGAAGCGGATGCTGGAAGCCAATAACCTGGTACGGAAGATGCATGCCTGCGAGACGATGGGTGCTTGCACGGTAATCTGCACCGACAAGACCGGAACATTGACCCAGAACCAGATGCGCATCAGCAAGACCCAGTTCCTGATCAAGGGGGACAAAGGCCAGGAACCCTTGGACTTGGGCGTGGACGATGCCAGCCGCCTCATCAAGGAATGCATCGCGGCCAACTCCACGGCTTTCTTGGACGAAACCGATATCAACAAGCCCAAAGTAATCGGCAACCCCACCGAAGGAGCCTTGCTGCTCTGGCTCCGCGACCAAGGCGAAAACTATGCCAGCATCCGGGAATCGGCCCGTATCGAAGAGCAGCTCACATTCTCCACCGAGCGCAAATACATGGCCACCGTGGTCCGCTCGTTCCTGCTCCCCAACCGCCGCATGCTCTATGTCAAAGGCGCGCCTGAAATCCTGCTCGACCTCTGCCAATGCGTCCGTGTGGACGGAAAGGACGAGGCCGTGACCGATTGGAAAGAATACATCAATAACGAGCTTCTCGGCTATCAGAGCAAAGCCATGCGTACCTTGGGCTTCGCCTTTGCCGAACTGGATCCGGAAAGCCACGAAAGCTGCTTTGAAAACGGCCGCCTCAAAGCGGGCTTGCCGCTCAAGTTCATGGGCTTCGTAGGCATCTCCGACCCGGTACGCGCCGATGTGCCGGCCGCCATCCAGGAATGTATCGATGCCGGCATCGACGTCAAAATCGTTACCGGCGATACGCCAGCCACGGCGACCGAGATTGCCCGCCAAGTGCATCTGTGGAAACCGGAATACACCGAAGAAAACCGGATTACCGGCCCGCAATTCGCCAAACTGAGCGATGAGGAGCTCCAGCAAAGGGTAGGGAAGCTCAAAATCATTTCCCGCGCCCGTCCTATGGACAAGGAACGCTTGGTCAAAGCCTTGCAGAAGAATGGCGAGGTGGTGGCCGTGACCGGAGACGGCACCAACGATGCCCCGGCCCTGAACGCCGCCCAAGTGGGTCTTTCGATGGGCGACGGCACATCGGTAGCCAAAGAGGCCAGCGACATCACGATTCTGGACAACGCTTTCAGCAGTATCACCTCGGCGGTGCTCTGGGGTCGCTCGCTCTATCAGAACGTGCAGCGCTTCATCCTTTTCCAATTAACTATCAATGTGATTGCCTGCGTGATTGTGATGTTAGGCGCGTTCCTGGATACCCAATCGCCGCTGACCGTGACCCAGATGCTTTGGGTGAACCTCATCATGGATACCTTTGCCGCGATGTCCTTGGCTTCCTTGCCGCCCAATCCTCTGGTAATGAAAGACAAGCCGCGCAAAATGACCGACCACATCGTAACCCCTCTGATGATACGCCGCATTGTTTCCGTCGGCATATTGCTGGTGCTGGTGCTGTTCGGCCTGATGCAGTATTTCAAATACGAGGACATCGAATGCCTCGGCCAGTTCTGCCTGCGGGATTACTTTGCCAACTTCTTCCGTTTCGGCGCGATTCCGGAGGGACAGATGGGCATCACCCGTTACGAACAATCTTTGTTCTTTACCTTCTTTGTCATGCTCCAGTTCTGGAACATGTTCAACGCCAAGGCTTTCCTAACCAATAAATCGGCTTTCTCCAACCTGACCGGCACGGCCGACGGATTCCTTCCGATCGCCTTGCTAATCATTGTGGGCCAGATTGTAATCATTCGTTTCGGCGGGGAAATGTTCAGCGTGGAACGCTTGTATATCCGCGACTGGATCGCCATTATCCTCTCCACTTCGGTGGTGCTCTGGATAGGGGAGATTGCACGGCTGTTCAAGTCGTTGGCAAGAAAGGCATAAACAGCTGTATGACACCGCTTTAAGAATATCGAAGCTCAATTTGCACTTTTGCAATAGTTTTAGAAATGGAAAAGAAACTGATAGTAAACGTGGGCCGGGAATTAGGTTCCGGCGGCCGTCAGATGGCCCGGATCATAGGCCAGTTGCTGGATTTGAAATTCTACGACAAGGAATTGATCCACGAGGCATCGAAAGCCAGCGGCATCTGCACGGACTGCTTTGAAAAGGCGGACGAAAAGCCGCAACGGGTCTGGTATTCCCGTTTCCCGTTCTTGGGCGAACCGGGATTCAACGGCCTGAACAACGATGCCTTGTTCGAGATTCATTACAAGACGGTACGCCACTTGGCCGAACAGAGCAACTGCATCTTCGTGGGACGCTGCACGGACTACATCCTTCGGGACAATCCGGCTTGTTTCAATGTTTTCGTCCATGCGCCGATGGATTTCCGGATCAAGCACCTCTGCCAGGAGACCAACGCCACCGAAGAGGAAGCCAAGCAACTGATTGAACGCACGGACAAATCCCGGTCTTCGTACTACAACTTCTACACCAACAAGACTTGGGGAAAAGCCTCTTCCTACCACCTTTGCATGGACACCTCGCTCTTGGGCGTGGAGGAAAGCGCCCGATGGGTCGCCGAACTCATCAAGAAAGTGAAGGCCTTATAGGAAAACACGCTGAACCCACGAGGAGAAGCTGATGCAAGACTTGGGAGGCAGATACGAGGCGCCGAACCGCAGGGACAAAGGGAATTGTGTCGAAATAGGGATTTGTAACCATCCTTAGGCGGTGTGTTAGAATGAGTAAGATGCAAGGCGCTGAGAGCGAGAACGAAGGAGCGTACTTAGGTACGTGACTGAGTTCGAGACTCGATAGCAACGCAGCAGATTGCTCATTATGGCACACCACCATCTGGCACAAGGTTCGCAACGAAGTAGATGCCCTTGAAAATGCGTTGTTCAGTAATTGCGGTTAGCCGGCTTGAACACCCTCAACAGAATCAAAAAATGGAACCAAAGCGTGGAAAGCAGGCCGAAATGAATCCGCATGATACGAAACCGCTCGAACCAGGAACGGACTAGCATCTTCCGGGATTTCCCGCCTTTCAAATAGCAAGCCACGGTCTGATGGGTATTCTCGATGCGCCGGGCTTTTTCAAGGGCATAGAGAACCCAATTGAAGTCGGCCGAGCAATGGTAGCGCATATCGTATGAACGGGCGATGGAACGGCGCACCAGAATGGATTGGTGACAGACCAGCATCCCCCAGCGGAAACTTTTGGGAGTGAGCACTTCCGGAGCCCGAAGCCGCCGCATCCCGGCAGGCTGCCAGTTATCATCCACCAACTGGGTCTGCCCGTAATAGATATCGGCCCAGCCATCCTCGCTCTCAGCCGCATTCATGGCAGTTTGATTTGCGGCATCCATCTCCTCACTTTCCCAGTCAAGCCCTTCGTGGAAAACCTCCAACAGAAAGGCATCCGAATAGATGTAATCCCCGGCATTCAGAAACCAGACAAAAGCACCTGTGGCCATTTTCAGCCCCTTGTTCATCGCATCGTAGATCCCTTTGTCCGGCTCGGAGACAAATCGGTCCACAATGTCCCGGTTGGCTTCGATCAAGGCCAATGTACCGTCCTTGGAAGCCCCGTCCACAATGATATATTCAATGTAAGGATAGTTCTCTTTCTGCGTCCGCACGCTCTCCATCGTCTTTTCCAGCAAACGGGCAGCGTTATAGACCACGGTAATAATAGAAACAACGGGTTTCTGCTTCTCCATCTTTTATTTCTCTTCTGTAAATTTCATCTCCCTCTAATAAAAAAGGTGTGCCGGGTTTTATCCGGCACATCCTTCATTCAACATATTATAGGCGACACGAAAATGAGCCCATGATAATATGCCGATTATTCATACCAATCCGGCTTGATGATATCCATCTCATCGATAAGCCGTTGCGCTCCGGCAAACTTGTCAATGACAAACAGGCAATACCGGATGTCGAGCATGATGTTCCGGCACATATCGGGGTCGTAACGCACATCGCTCATCGTGCCTTCCCAATTGCGGTCGAAATTGATACCAATCAGATTTCCATCCCCGTTCAGAACCGGGCTTCCGGAATTGCCACCCGTGGTATGGTTGGTTCCCACGAAAGCCACCGGCATCTCACCCAACTCATTGGCATAAGGACCGTAATCCTTCCGGGCGTAGAGGTCTTTCAACTTGGCTTCGACCACATAATCGTAGATATCCGGATCCTCTTTCTCCATGATTCCAGCCAAGGTGGTATAGGGAGCATATTCCACGGCATCGGCCGGCTTGAAGCCTTTCACCTGGCCGTAAGCCACCCGCATCGTGAAATTGGCATCCGGGTAAAGCCTTTCGCTGCCCACATTGCTCAAAGGAATGTCGTTCTGAAGACCTATCTGTTCCAAAGAAGCAAAGTCCCCGCTCTCCTTCAAACGCATCTGCCCTTCCATATACAGGCGTTGCAGACTGTCTATCTGGGCATTGAACATCCTGATAAAAGGAGCTGTCTGGTTAAAATACTGACCATAGACCACATTGGCATATTTGAACAAAGGATCGCGTTCCAACGCCTTGTAAGAAGAGGGCTTGAAACCGTCTAAAAATTTCGCCATCCTTTCCTGCGAGGTGAAAATAGACTTCCCATAGAACCAGTCCAATTGTTTTTTCAAGGTTGTTCCATCAAAATCAATTACCTGAGTCCGTGTTCCATCTTCATTGACCATGAATGCCAAACGTTCGAAGATAGCCCGATCCACGGCCGGGTCGTAATCCTTGAAGAAGAGCTCGGCCTTTTCCCGGCATGCCTCCAGAACCGAAGTCAGGCTCCTTGAGGTATCAATTCCGGCAGCCACATCATGCAACGTCCCGAAACTATATGCAAACGACACAGCTTCCGGAGCTAAAACATGTTCTTGGAAAACAATCTGCAAGGTCTGATAGGGTTCCAGCTTTTGATAAGCTTCCTTCAAAGCGGGCAGGACACCTGCATACGCCTTTCCGCTGTTCCCCGAACACCAATCCTGGAACACGGTTTCATAATCCTGCTTGCTTCCCACCACATTCAAGCGCTTAAGCCCTTTGACTTCTCCTTGCCATTTCTTCCAACCGTTAGCAATGCCGGCGGCTTTGGCGGAATACTGGATCCGTGTCTTCGGATCGCGATCCATGGCAGCCTTGATGATGTCAAGACGTTCTGTACGAGCCGAAATCCGCATGGGATCGATTAAATTCTCGATAAGCCGGACGGCATACGAACTGATGTATTCCTGGGTCGAACCGGGATAGCCAACCACAAAGGTGAAATCCCCTTCCTGATAGCCTCGAAGGTCGATAGTGAGATGATGCTTAGGCACATAGGGGCGGTTAGAAGCGCTGTAAGGAGCAGGACGGTTGGCCGAATCGGCATAAATCCGGAACACGGAAAAGTCCCCGGTATGGCGAGGCCACATCCAGTTGTCGGTATCCCCTCCGAATTTTCCGATATTGGAAGGGGGCGTGCCTACCAAACGAATATCCTGATACACTTCGTAAACAAACAGATAATACTGATTCCCATAATAGAAAGGAACGACCCGGGTCTCATAGCCTTCTTTTTGGTAAGGTTCCGACAAGCGGCTTGAACGCACCTGCACACTGTCCTTGCGGGTCTGCTCCGGAATATTCTGATCCAAGCCTTGCAAAACAGGGCTGGTAACATCCACTATCTCTTTCAAGAAACGAACTTCCAGACCAGGGCAGGGCAGTTCTTCTTCAAAACTTCCCGCCCAAAAGCCGTCCGTCAGATAATCGTGCTCTACCGAAGAATGGTATTGGATGGCATTGTAGCCGCAATGATGGTTGGTCAGCACCAAGCCTTGTTCCGAGACCACTTCTCCGGTGCAGCCACCACCGAAAATCACTACCGCATCCTTGATGGAGGAATGGTTGAGGCTGTAAATATCCTCGGCTGTCAATTGCAAGCCCATCCGCTGCATTTCAGCTTCGTTCTGTTGAAGCAGCATAGGAATCCACATGCCTTCATCGGCATGAAGCTGGGCGGAGAAACCGGTCGCCGCCATCAATCCGGCCATCAAAGGCCACTTTTGCATGATATTCTTTTTCATAAATATGGTATTACGCGATTACTTGCCTCGTTGGCAAAACCTCGGTTATTGGCTTCCGGCACAAACTCTTCCCATAGATTCAATCGATGCTCGCAAGCCCTCTCCGAAGTCATCGGGCGTCCAGACCGAAGTCTCCGTCCGCCTTGCGGAAAGACTCCGTAGCGCGGGTCTTCTTACGTTTATTGAAAGCATCCAAATCTATGGTGACGGTCACATAATTGGGCGAACCTAACTTATGGTAACGGGAACGGGAATAGCTGAAATTGAACTTGGAAATCCGGAATCCGACCCCCCAGGAGAAACCGACCAAACCAGGCTTGGCCGGGGTCATCATATCCCTGGAACGCATATAGTTATAAGAAGCCCGCAGATAAAAACCTCTGTAGGGAATAATTTCAAGCCCCACCACAAGATGCCGGGCAAAATTGTCGAAAAAGTCGGCTGCTCCGCTTCTTTTTTCCACTTCCCCTGTCACCAAGTCCGCCTGGGCATACGGGTCTTCGTAATTCAAGTCCCATTTCTGCAAATTAGGCAGTTCCAGAAAAATACGTATCGGTGTATGCGGTATCCGCTGGGAAAGAGCCACGGCTACTTCGAAAGGCATATGGGTATGCCCCTCGCTCGAATAGGATTTGATTGCACCTCCCATATTGCGAAGCAACAAGGAAACGGAAAACAGACGGGATGAATTGCTATAAGTGGCCGCTACATCCACGCCCATCCCGAAAGCCTGGTAGCCTTCAATCTGGGAATAAATCATCTTGAAGTTGGCTCCTATCGTGAAATGGGAGTCCAGTTCCCGTCCCCATCCTAAAACCAAGGCAACATCGTTAGCGGTAGCCGTCCCGAACTCGTTGCCGAACTCGTCGGTCACATAAATCTTCCCGTAGTTGCCAAACTGGGCATGAAGCGCGAAACTCCCCACTTTTTCAAAAGTCCGGCTATAGGAAGCGAAACCGTAATTGGTCCCATTATAGTAATTCACATAGTTGACTGCCAGATTATTATGTATCTCCGGCGTTATCAGGGAGGGATTAGCCAACGAAAGGGTTATATCGGCATCGCGCACGGAAAGGAACTCGGATCCCATAGCCGCGATACGGGCTGAGTTTCCCATGTCCAGAAAACTGAACGAGGAACGTCCGAACTGGGCTCGAACCGGCATCAGCAGCATCAGTCCGAAGATAAATATGAGTCCTGTATGCAGTATCCTGTTTTTCATGCGGTAAAAGCAATCTTGCAAAGATAGCGAAAGTCGAGCGCAGAGCCAAAGTCCCGGTTGAGCCGAGTGCCATATCAAGCCTGTATCCTTGCTTGAATATGGCCGAGGCGTAGGGGCTTCGGCGATAGCCCACACGCTCCCTTGCTTGAGCTATGCCGAGACCAAGCTATCTTCGATGCGAAGCAATCAAAGATAGCGAAAGTCGAGCGCAGAGCCAAAGCCCCGGTTGCGCCGAGTACCATATCGAGCCTGTATCCTTGCTTGAATATGGCCGAGGCGTAGGGGCTTCGGCGATAGCCAACACGCTCCCTTGCTCGAGCTAT
>CALUMK010000006.1 GCA_944321735.1 uncultured Bacteroidales bacterium | reverse complement strand
ATATAAACGCCTTTGACGTGAGGGCAGGTTGTGTCGAAGTCTCGACGCCTCGTATCTGCTCGCCAGAAATCGTTTTTTTTCTGTCTGGTTAAATCTTGCGTTTGCTCGATATAAACGCCTTTGACGTGAGGGCAGGTTGTGTCGAAGTCTCGACGCCTCGTATCTGCTCGCCAGAAATCGTTTTTCCCTTTTTACCTCATGTCAATCAGCATCACGTCCGGATGCTTGCTCTGGTCGAAGACAAAGGTGTTCTCGTTGATTTGCGGTTCGTCTATGTACTTGGTCACGGAATAGATATAGAGCTGGCTTTGAGGCAGGTACATGCTGATTCGGAAAATCCGGTTATCGCTCTCGTTCAGGAAAATCCGGATTTTGAGGAATTCGGAAGCCTCCAAGGGAATCAAGTCGATGATGTTCCGCATCGAGCCCTCGATGCTTTCCTGGCGTATGTATTTAGCCCGGTAATACTTCTCGTAGTTACGTATCAGCAGGAACGGGTTCAGATCGGCTTGCGACTTATCGTACGGATAGACAGAAGCTTCTTGCGTGGATTGGGAATAAGTCCAGATATTCTTGGCATCGCAATAGTATTCCTCTCCACCCATCAGCAGGCGGTATTTCTCGCCCGAAAGCAGGATGGAACCCGGCTGGCAGTTCAGGAAAGCGGAGTGTTCGTCCTGCCCCATGCAGACCATGAAATAGGCTTCCAGCGCTTTGGAAGCGTTCATCCATTTGCGGGTCTTGCTCAGATACTGGTGCGCTATCGGGTCGTTGGCACCTCTTTCGGTCTTGACCGAATTCAAAGGAGCTTCCTGCGCTTCTATGACGTTCAAAGAAAGTAATCCTGCCAGCAGGATCCAGAGCATGCGTTTCATCTTATCTTTCGTTTCAGTTTACAGCTTCAATCCGGTTGCCGAGGCGATGCCTGCATTTTCCGCCGCCCTACAGGTTCAAGGTCTTGAAAACCACTTCCAATGCCGCCGGGTCCTTGATGCGGACTTCCCTTGTCTTCTTGCCGTCGAAAGCCCCGACGATGCCGGCAGCCTCCAATTGGTCCATGATACGTCCGGCACGGTTGTAGCCCAATTTGAACTTCCTTTGCAGCATCGAAGTGGAACCCTGCTGGCTGCTGACCACCATTTCGGCCGCTTCCTTGAACAAGGAATCCCATTCGTCTCCTTCCATATCGACCGCTTTGCCACCTTCTCCGTTCTCGTCCGGGCATTCGGGCAGCAGATAGGCGGTAGGGTAGCCCCGTTGCGAACCGATGAATTCCGTGATTCTTTCGATTTCCGGTGTGTCGATAAAGGCGCATTGCAGACGTTTCAGCCCTTCGCCCATCGAGATGAGCATGTCTCCCCGTCCGATCAGCTGGTCGGCACCGCCTGCGTCCAGAATCGTCCGAGAGTCGATTTTCTGGCTGACTTTGAAGGCGATACGGGCCGGGAAGTTGGCTTTGATAAGGCCGGTGATGATATTGACCGAAGGCCGTTGGGTAGCGATGACCAAGTGGATGCCGATGGCTCGTGCCAGCTGCGCCAGACGGGCTATGGGGAGTTCCACTTCCTTGCCCGCTGTCATGATCAAATCGGCAAACTCATCGATAATCAGGACGATATAGGGCAAGAACCGGTGGCCTTCTTCCGGGTTCAAACGCCGCGAAATGAATTTCTTGTTGTATTCCTTGATGTTCTTGGCTCCGGCCTCTTTGAGCAGGTCGTAACGGCTGTCCATCTCGATGCAGAGCGAATTGAGCGTGCGGACCACCTTGCGGGTATCGGTGATGACGGCTTCCTCGCTATCGGGCAGCTTGGCCAAATATTGGCGTTCGATTTTATTGAAAAGGCTCAGTTCCACCTTTTTGGGATCCACCATGACAAATTTGAGCTCGGCCGGATGCTTGGAGTAGAGCAGGGAAGCGATAATCGCATTCAGGCCGACCGATTTCCCTTGCCCGGTGGCTCCGGCTACCAACAGGTGGGGCATTTTGGCTAAGTCGGCCACGAACACCTCGTTCGAGATGGTCTTGCCCAAAGCGACCGGCAGGGCGAAGCCGCTGTGCAGGAACTTGTCGCTGGTGAGCATGTCGCGCATCGGCACAATCTGCTTTTGCCGGTTCGGGACTTCGATACCGATAGTTCCCTTGCCAGGGATCGGCGCGATGATACGGATGCCCAAAGCTGAGAGGCTCAGTGCGATATCGTCCTCCAGATTCTTGATTTTGCTGATACGGACTCCGGGCGCTGGCACGATTTCGTACAAGGTGACGGTCGGGCCGATCGTGGCCGAAATCTTGTCGATGGCAATGCCGTAGTTGAGCAAGGTATTGACAATCTGGTCTTTGTTGGCAACCAATTCTTCTTCCATGTCTTGAATCTTCTGCGATTGGTCGCCGAAGTCCTCCAAGAGGTTCAGGGTAGGGAATTGGTAGTCGGAAAGTTCCAAGCAGGGATCAAAGGGTGTGTCGATGCCGAAGTGGTCCGGCCGGGGTGTCGCCGAGCCTGTAGTGGCCGCTTGTTCCTGATTGGCCCGGAGGTCGATGACTTCCAGCTCGGCTTCTTCGGATTTCGCGTCTTCTTCTTTGCCTGCCTGGGCGGCTTCCGGTTGTGCGGACAAGCTCAATGCCACGCTGGCAGAGCGGGTTTCCTCCTTGTCTGTCACCGGGCTTTGTTGATGGCTGGCTGTCGGAATGCTGGCATCTTCTTCCTCGTCTTCGTTTTCCAAGGTGTAAACGATGCGTCCCGGATTCGCAGGGGCTTGTGCCGGCATTTCTTCGGCTTTGCGAATATGCAATTCGAATTCAGGTTCTTGCGTTTGGTTGTGGAGCCGGTCTGTCGGGTCTGCCGGGTGCGATGCCGGGGATGTCCTGAACCCGTCCTGACGGAGCCGGGTGCTGAGGGTCATGCTATCCAAGTCGTCATCCTCTTCTTGGAATGCATGGTTTTCTTGCGGGTCGTTTGCTTGGGGACGGCGGTAGGACGAAGCTGTTTGCTGTCCATAAGCGGGCGATGCCGATAGGGATGGGAGACTTGCGGGACGGGGCCTTTTCCTTCTGTTTATCTGAATCTTGAGCATATTGTAGCAGGCAATCAAGTAGCAAGCTAACAGGAATGCCAATAAAAGAATGAGCCCTACTTTCCCGATGAGCCCTTGCAGGTAGCGGCTGGCGTACATCCCGGCGCTACCCCCGAAGATGTAATTGCTACCCCCGTTGAAGAGGCTTCCCAGAAAAATGGATATCCAAAGGAGTCCGAACAGCATTTGCAGGATGGTGCGGCGCCAATGGATTTGGCGGATGCCGAGGATATGGATGCCGGCCAGGAAAAGGGCTATGGGCAGGAAGAAAGAGGCTAAGCCGAAACCTTGGTTTACCAGCGCATAGGATATATAAGCTCCAAGCCGTCCTCCGAAGTTACGGACCTGCCAGCCGTTGTCGGACCAGATGTTGCCTTTTTGCATCTGCTGCACCACATCGTAGTCCATCCACCAGTAGAAGAAGTGGGAAAGCATGGCCAGGAAGAGAAGTATGCTGACCGTAAGACATAAGAAGCCTGTGATTCGTTTGGCTTTCTGGGCGGGCAGTCCGGCGATAAGGTTGGCGATTTTCTGGCTCAGGCTCGGCTTTTCCGGATGATTACTGTCTTTTTCCGTTTCTGTTTCTGCCTGCGGCGCAGCCTGAGGTTCGCTTTCGGGGACGGCATCTTCCTGAACCAGTGCGGCAGGCGGTTCGGGTTGCGGTGCAGGGATTCTTCTTCTATTTTTTGTCATCGTTTTTTGTCTATGAGCGTGCGGTGGCCGCAAATATAACGAAAGCTGAGCGTCAAGCCAAGGTGTCGGAAGGATGATTCAATCCCGTTCCGTAGCTTGCGATGGATTTATACGAAAAAAGCCCCAGAAACATCTGGGGCTTTTCTTGCGCTCCCTCTAGGACTTGAACCTAGGACCCTCTGATTAACAGTCAGATGCTCTAACCGGCTGAGCTAAGGAAGCTTGTTTCTCACCGGGGGTCATCCCCGCGATTGAGGCTGCAAATGTACAGCCTTTTTTGATATCTGCAAACTTTTCGGGAAGTTTTTTTTGCTAAAAATTTTTCATCGTTCAGAATGAGCTATTTGCATGGGGCTTGCACGGCTTCCGATTCTTGTGTCAAGATGCCCGGACTCCATATATTATTGTATCACGATAGTCTTGATGACTTCCCCGTGGAGTTTCTCGTTGATGGATTGGCGTAGCATCTCCTTTCGGTAGGACAGTTCTTGCCGGGCAGCCGCGCTGTCGAGCCGGGCAAAGAGGACGCCATCATGGACAGAAAGCGAAACAAGTCGGTCCGCCGTCTTGGCATCGAGCAAGGATTTGAAAACCTCTTTGGCATGTTCTTCCGCTAAATGTGAATCCCAGCCATAGCGGCTGGATATCGTTTCGATGATGTCGTGCAGGTCGGAGACCTGGAGGTGGTCTTTCTTGGGTGTGTCCATTTTTATTCGATTCGTTCCGGCATCGCTTCCCGGATAAAGAATATTCTGTGTTCCACGGGTTTATGGGCAAAAAGCTCCTGAACCCGCGTGTGATGGGTGTCGCTCAGGAAGACTTGGCCGAAATTGTCCTGGCCCACCAAGTCCATCAGGCGGCTCACCCTTTCCTTGTCCAATTTGTCGAAGATGTCGTCCAAGAGCAGGATAGGGAACTCGGAACGGATGTCCGAGATATATTGCATCTGGGCCAAGCGCAACGCCAATAAGTAGGATTTCTGCTGGCCTTGGGAACCGCAGCGGCGCACCGGATAGGCATCGAGCAGGAGATCCAGGTCGTCTTTGTGCGGGCCGGAAGAGGTGTATTGCAGGATCCGGTCTCTCTGGGCCGACTCCCGGAGGCAGTCTTCCATGCTTTTCTCGCTTAGAGAGGAACGGTACGCCAAGGATGCTTCTTCGCCTTGTCCGGCAATTTCTTGGTAATAACGTTGGAACACAGGGATGAAGGATTCCACGAACTTCCTGCGTTCCTCGTAGAGCGGTCCGCCGTGCTGGCAGAGCTGGAAATCGAAGACTTCGAGCAGGGAAAGATCGATGTTGTCCTGCTTGAGCAGGCGGTTGCGTTGTTCGAGTGCTTTGTTATAGAGGATGAGATGTTCCAGATAGGGGTGGTTGAACTGGGAAATCACCGTGTCGAGGAACTTGCGCCGCAGTTCGCTGCCCCCGTAAACCATTTCCTGGTCCTGCGGGCTGACCATGATAAGGGGGATGCGCCCCACGTGCTGGGACATGCGTTCGTATTCCTTTTGGTTGAACTTGAGCGATTTTCGTTGCCCTCGCTTTTGGACGAGGTTCACTTGGGCTTCGGCATCGCCCGTTTCGTACAGGCCATTGAGGGCAAAGTAATCCTGTCCGTGGCGGATGTTGTCGCGGTCGGCCGAACCGAAATAGCTCTTGGAAAAGGAAAGGTAATGAATCGCGTCCAGGAGGTTGGTCTTGCCGCTGCCGTTGTTGCCCACAAAGCAGTTAATCCGGGGGCAGAAGTCGAGCTCGGCCTCGGTATAGTTCTTGAAGTTGCTCAAATAGAGGTGTTTCAGGTGCATGGCGGCAAGGTTTTAGAGGGATTCCGGTTCCGGGCCGGGCTGTTTGGAATTGTCCGATGCCGGGATCGGCTGTCGGATCTCTTCCGATGCCGGGCGTTTTTCTACAGTATGACCGGATTGGGGAACGGCGGAGCTAGGTGTGCATTTTGGGTTTGGGGACACCGCGGTATGGGATTCGCTCCCAGCGGCATCGGTCGGCTCGGGACAGAACTGGTGGATATGCCGGGCTACATCCTCCATCAGCCACATCGGGGTGGAGGTGGCGCCGCAGACGCCGATTCGTGCAAAGCGGTTTTGGCCTTGGGCATCGAGGAAATCTCCGGCCTTGAGTTCGTCGGCGCTGCTGACAAAGAAGGTGTCGGGATTGTAGCTGCGGCAGATGGAATAGAGGTATTTGCCGTTGGAACTCTGCTTGCCGCTCACAAAGACGATGGCATCCTGTTGGAGGGCGAACTCCCGGAGCTGTCCGGCGCGCTGGCTCATGCTCTTGCAGATGCTGTCCACCGACTTGAATTCCACTTGGTACTTTTGGCACTGGGCGGCGATGTATCGGGCTATTTCGGCGTACTTCTCGGCATCCATCGTGGTCTGGGAAAAGAGCATGGTGGGCTTGGAGAAGTCGAGCTTTTCCACTTCCTGCAAGGATCCGACCACGATGGCGCGGTTGCCGGTCTGGCCGTTGAGCCCGATGACTTCGGCATGCCCGGCCTTGCCGAAAATCAGCACTTGGCCGCCTTGGGCCTGCATCTGCTCGAAACCGGCCTTGATGCGCTGCTGGAGCTTGAGTACGATGGGGCAGGTGGCATCGATTAGCTGGATACGGTTCTCCTGGGCAATTTGGTAGGTGGATGGGGGCTCGCCATGGGCGCGGATCAGGACTTTGGCATCCTTGAGCTGGCGGAACTGTTCCATGTCGATGATCCGGAGTCCCAAGGATTCGAGCCGCTGGACTTCCTCGGTGTTGTGGACGATTTCGCCCAAGCAGTAGAGGGGGGCGGGGTTAAGCAAAGAGGAATTGTCTTGATTGTTGGCTGCATGGCCATCGGCTGGGTTGCATGGGCTGGTGCCGTCTTTCGTCTGCCGACGGCTGGCGTTTCTGTCTGAAAGCTGACGTTCGGCTTCAGCTATGGCGCGAACCACGCCGAAACAAAAGCCGGAATGGGTATCTATCGTGATAATGGGCATGGTTTCAAATGGTTTAGGTGGATGTGCCGGGCATGTGGTTTGCGGGCGGCGGCGCGCAAGATGCCAAAGGAGTCGATCCGCGATGGGAACCGGACTCGGTGCGTCTAATGACCGATTGGGGTTTAAGCGTTTGCGTTGCCACTACGGCATATCGTCCTGCAAAAGTACAAAAGGCTGCGTTCTTTTGCATCCGGGGGAGGAGGCTGGTTTGTTTTGGCCGATTTTGGGTGCGCCTATTTATTTTTCACAAAGCCATTCGGATACATCTTTTACCACAATGCTGATGCCGTCTTGCGTTATGTCGAGGTGATTCTCATAGGTCAGTAGTAGCAGGTTGCTGCAGTGGAACATTTTAGCGGCATTGAACAATCCTCTGATTTCCCGTTCCTTGGTTTTGGGATTGGAAATATCGTAGCTGACTTGGATCAGTTGGGTCACTTGCCCCCTGTCGGCTATGACAAAATCCACTTCCCAGTTTGATTGCTTGTAGTAAAAGACTTCGTAGTAAAGCGGATGGGATCGGCGTAGCAGTTCTATGCAGACTGCATTTTCCAATCGCCAGCCTAAGTTCGCCAGCGAGAAAGTCCCGGAACGTTCGGAAACAAAGGCAGGATCTATGACATAGACTTTCTCTCCTCTGATGCGTTCTTTTGCCTTGTAGGAGAATTTGGGGATTCCTACCAATAAGAAGGCTTCTTTGAGGTAGGAATAATAGTTTTCCGCAGTATGGTTGGATATTTCAAACAGTTTGCCAATGTTTTTGGCCGTGAACTCCTGGGCAAAATTGTCGGCCAAGTATCCGGCCATTCTGTGGAGAGTGTCGATGTGGCGGATTTTGAACCGCTGTGCGATGTCCTTTTTGATAATGGCATCCAATAAGCCGTTCATATACCCTTTCTTATTGGTTTCATTGATGAGTTCGGGAAAACCGCCTTCCGTCAAATAGCTGTGCAGTGCGGCCTTGCGGGCGGCTTTTGCCTTGGTGGAAAGCGACTCCAAGTCCACTCGCTTCATTTGGCAATATTCTTTGAAGGAAAAAGGGTATAGCTCCACTTTGTTGTGTCTCCCGGTAAGATGCGTCATCAGCTCGTTGCTCAAGAGTTTGGCATTGGAACCCGTCAGGAATATGTGTTTCTGTTCACGGAGAAGCCGGTTGATGAACAGGGGCCAGGCCGCAATGTTTTGGATTTCATCGAAGAAAAAGGTATGGACATCCCCGTATAGGACATAGATGGCTTCTATCAGGCGGTTCAAATCCTCGGTTTTCATGAAGGCGAGGCGTTCATCGTCAAAATTCACATAAGCGCATGCAATTTTGTGATGCCGGATGAATTGTTCGCAGAGTGTGGATTTTCCGCAACGGCGGACCCCGATGACAACTTGTGCAAGTTTACTATTGATAGACAATAGGTTCTCTTCTTCGCGCAGGCAGAATCCAGCCGTGTCTCTTGTTTTGAATTCTTCGCGTTGGTCACTTAGGATGCCGAGTAAGGCCTGTGTTTCCATAATAATTTGTTTTTCAGTTGCAAAGATACATAAACTTCCATAAAATGAAAGAAAATGGCTTGCAAACTTCCATATTTTTGATAAAAAAGAAGGGTGAACTTCCATAATTGAATGGTGTTGTTTTTGCGCCGGGTTACCTTTTGATAGGGTGCGGCATTATGAATAAAGCCCGTTCTATGAGAGGGGGCGATGCCGGAGGCAAACAATGGATGCCGGGAGTTTCTCCAGCGCTTGGCCATAAAGACAAGGCAGGGTTTGAAAAGGAATTCATGCGGGTCGGGTTACCTTGTGCTTCGGATCGGTATTAAGGATTGAAGATGGCGTTTTTGAGAAAGATTGATGCGGACCGGGTTACATTTTGGATCGGTTCGGTATAAAGGAAATGTAAGACGGAGTTTTTTGATGGGGGCGTGCCGGGTTACTTTTTAGTTCGGTTCGGTATAAAGAGACAGACCGGTTCCTGCCGTGCCGTGGAATCCTTTCGGGGATGAAGCGGCCGAAGCCAATAGGGGGAAAACGGCGGGAGGCAGGGCCGGTTTGTTGCTCGTAGGGGGTGCTTTCATTGATATTGGTGAGGTTCATTACAGTGGAAAGGATGTCGGTGCCACCAAATACGGAACGGCGGAAGCCCTTTATGAGCTGACCGGAGTCGAATTTCCCGAAATCACTCCGGTGGATTCGTCGGAATATGAAGCATGGGACATGGATGTTTATAGAAGTATGACGCATAAGTATGTGCTTCCGGAGGACGTTGACGAATCGTTTTACGAGCGTTTGAAGAAAGCCTGTATTTCGAATCCGGATCATTGGAAAATCACCGATAGCAGTGGAAATGGGTATTGTTACGAGGAATTCTATTATCCAAAGGGGGATGTAATCAAGTCGAATTCTATTTCAGTTGATGTATATGGAAACACGGTGACTCTCCGGGAGGGTGGTACGAATTCGCCTTATTACGATGGATTTTAGCAAAGCGGTCTGAAAAATTGCTTGCGCTGCGCTCGGCTTCCGCTATCATCGGCTTCCACTATCTCGCTATCTTTGCACTTTGTTGCAAAGAAAGACATTATGGATAGTTTCGCTCAATCCCGCTGCACGGAAAAAACAGTTCATGGAAAAACATTCCGTTTCCTGTGCATGCTGGCAGCCTGTTGCTGCTTTTTGATGATTCCCTTTGATTCCGAAGCGGAAAATGCCCGCATCTCCAGGACTTCTGAAATCAAGGCCGGGAAGGCATGGAAAGCCGGCATCTGTCCGGCGGAATTGGCCGGGTACTTGATGGTGGAAGATTATGCGGCGGCATTGCGTTCTTTGGATACGGTGTTGGCGGAAGCCTCCCTGCCGAAGAGAAAACAAACGTGGTTTTCCCTATTGCGGGCATTGTGCCAGATAAACCAAGGCCTGTACAAGACGGGAGGCGACGAACTGACCAAGAATCTGCATACATACGCCAAAGCGATGCAGGATTTGGGGCTTGACTCCTTGGGATATCAATACCTTTACCTTTCCATGGCTTTGGCATCGCTCGACAGCCGGGATGCCCTCTCTGCCTTGGCCTCGGCGGATAGGGCAGTAGAATTGTCAAGGCCGGATCAGTGGGACATCAAAGCGATAGGGCATATCGTGCAAGCCTATGCCTATGCCGACAAGAACGAACTGGCTTTGGCAGAGAAGCATCTGCAACAGGCTCGGGACTGCTTGGAGAAAATGGATTCCCCGGACATGGATGGCATCCGGAATCTCTCCTTGGCAAGAGCCGAGGCCTTGTATGCCGGGAAAAGCGATCATTACAAGGAAGGGGCGCGGATTCTTGCCGAGAGCTGGGTTTGGCTGAAAAAGAACCGTCCCTTGGACTGGCACGGGCAATGGAGCGTCCTGCAAGAGGACGTGACGCATCTGGCTAATGCCGGGTATTTCGATGCGGCCGATGCCTGCCTGTTCGAGGCCATGAACACGCTTCTGGATTATTGGGATTACTCTTTGTCTGGAACGGTAGCGGTTCAAGATGCCGAGGACAATCCGGAGAGGGCTGCGTCGGATGCGCCGATATCGGCAAATGCGGCTGCAATCCTGTTTCTTTCCCCGGATTACGCGGAAGACCTTGCGTCAATCTGGCAGGATGCGCCGCTGGGTCGGCAGGAAATCGCGGACTTTCAACGGCAGGCTTTGCGCAATCGGGAGGAAGCCATGGCGGTCGCTCGGCCCATGGATGCGACCGAGACCTTGCGGATGCTGCTTTACCGTAGCGCGGAAAGGATGGTGCGGTATTACTCCTTGTTAGGCGGGCTTCGGATTGGCGGTAAGGCAAGCACGGAGGAAATCAATGCCCGGGCTTTGGCGGAACAACGCTTTTTCTTTGATATGCAAAGCCAGAACCCGGATAGGAGCGAATTGTTTCCCATGATGGGCGTCATGGTCTGCGAGCAAGTGTTGAACCAAGACCGGTTCGATGCCGGTCTGCTGCGTTTTCTGCAAAAATCGGCAAGTCATGCCCTTTGGGATGAAAGCGGGCGCACGACTGAGCGCATTCTGGATATTTGCTTGAAAGCCATTGAACAGAACGCCGATTCTTTGGCCAATCCTGTTTGGAAGAGAGCCGCGATACAAGTCTTGGATGCCAGCGGGGACTATTATTTCCATACCATGCGCTATGCCAAAGCCGAGCAATACTGGTCTCTTGCCGGGCAGTTGGGGCAAGGAGACAAGGAAATGAAGGATTATTACGGCCCGGTATTGGCTCGGTACGGCCTGCTCAAAGCCTTGAACGGGGACTATCCTGAAGCCTTGCGGCTCTATCGGCAGTACGACAGTTTGTTTCGGCTGGATTCTTGGCAACGGGCGGAATGGATAGTGGATATCGATGCCGGGGCGAAGCGGGTGGGAGAGTATGAGGATTTCTTCAGTACTATCAGCCAGTACGGCCCGGAACTGAGCCGTCTTGATCCGGCTTTTACGGGGAATCTGTACGATGCCATGCTCTTCACGAAAGGGAATCTGCTGATGGCTTACCGCCAGCGGGACGAGGTGAAGGACCAGAGCCTGTTGAATGTGATAGCTTTTGTCAAATATGATTCGTACCGGAAGAAACAAAGGGAGGCCGCCGGGAATTTCTCATTGTGGGAAGCCTTGGGGGATACGGCGAAGCACATCATGTCGCAGCTTTGCCAGAAGATTGTTTCCGACCCGGATATCAGGCTTGGCGAATCCTATCGGGAGATTCAGTCGGCCTTGGGCGAGGACGAGGTGGCGGTGGAGTTCTTCTATTCCTATGCGATGTCGCCCACCGAAACGGATACGGCCTGGCTGTACAAGAACGGAATCAGCTATTGGGCGCTGGTCTTGCGTCCGGGCTGGGCATATCCCAAGTTGGTGTACCTGTGCCGGGATACGGACTTGGACGCTTTGCTTGCCGAGGGGACGGTTGTGTATGCTTCGCCTTGGACGGAAAAGCTTTACGATTTATGCTGGGGACGGCTCCGGCCTTACTTGGAAGAAGGGGAAACGGTCTATTTCTCGCCGGGCGGCTTGTTCTGCCGGGTCAATATGGAGGTCTTGCGTGATGCCGAAGGGATCCAGGCCGATGCGCGTTACCATCTGCGGCGTTTGGTATCGACCAAGGAATTGCTGGATAATGACGGGATTGCTTCGGAGAATGCCATTGAAAATGCGGTCTTGTACGGGGGCTTGACCTATGATTTGGAATGGGACGAACTCTATGCGGTCGGGCAAGAGTATGGGCGGAGAGAGGGATACCAGGCTTCGCGCGGCTTTGCCGGTGCCGGGTTGCGGGCGGGCTGGAAGGATTTGCCGGCATCCAAGAACGAGGTGAACGCTATTGCCCGCCTGTTGGATTCAAAGGGCATCGGGACTTCTGTCTATGTAGGCAAGGAGGGATCGGAGGAATCGTTCAAGGCTTTGTCGAAGCGAAAGGCTTCAGTGTTGCATCTGGCCACGCATGGGTTCTATCTGGATCAGGCGGAATACAAGGATAAGATTTATTTTGAACGTTACGAGAGTCCTTTCGAACCGGAATTGGGCGCGTTGTACCGTTCGGGCTTGATTTTTTCCGGTGGGCAGAGGGCTTGGTTGGGGGAAACGATTCCGCAGGAGGTGGAGGACGGGATCTTGCTGCCGCATGAGATTCTGGAACTGGATTTGAGCGGGGTGTCGGTGGTGGTGTTGTCGGCTTGCGAGACCGCCTTGGGGGATATCCGGCAAGAAGGAGTGATGGGCTTGCAGTACAGTTTCATGCTGGCCGGGGTGGATTGCGTCGTGATGAGTTTGTGGCAGGTGAACGATTATGCCACTTCCTTGCTTATGCAGGAGTTCTACCGTCAGCTGGCGGCGGGCGAACCCCGTCGAGAGGCGCTGCGTCTGGCGCAGGAAAAGGTGAAGGCCTGGAATTCGGATCCGTATTACTGGGCGGGGTTTATCATGGTGGAATAGAGCTGGATTGTGGAGTAAGGCTGGCTGGCTTTTTTTTGATGGCGGCAATGTTCGTTTTTTTTACAAAGCGATTGTTTAGTGGTCGATTTTATGACTTGGGAATTACGTCTGCTTCGGCCATGTCATGGAGCAGGAGGGCGGATTGTTCGGCGGGTTGCTTTTGGGTTGCAGCACGAAGCCAAGGGCGACTATCGGCCGAGGATTCCGATTGTTTTGTTTGGTGGGTTGCTTTTGGGTTGCAGCACGAAGCCAAGGGCGACTATCGGCCGAGGATTCCGATTATTTTGTTTGGCGGGTTACTTTTTGCGGGGAATAGGTATTAAAGGGTAAAGAAACGGAAGTTTAACCTTAAACTCAAATCTCGGAATCGGGAACGGTAGTGCGTCTGATGATCGATTTGGGTAAAAAAAACGATTGTCATGATTGTAGTTCTTTTAGTGTCATTGGCCAATATTTTCATTGTAGGCAAAGGGGTCGGAAGCATTGCGGAATTGTTCGGGAAAGGCAAGAGAGTGCCTTGCAAGGGCATGGCGCATTGATGCTTGAAATTCCGGGGCAGGATTGCTTTTATCCCTAAGGCATTGAGGGGATTCCGGCCATGAGGCTTCGGGGGATCCTGCTCTGGTAAGAAGATAGGCGACAGCCCACGAGGGAGGATGCTTGGCGCCGGATGAGCCGGGGGAGTGTTTTTTTCATTACCTTTGGGGCGATATTTCCGGATGCGGAAAGCGTCCGGCTTGTTCCTGCTGGTGAACCTAGGAAATTCAAAGGCAAGGGAATAAGCGGTCTCTCCACGTTGACCTGTGAGACAAGGGAAGCGTGGGGCTGTTGCTTTATTCATTGCCGAGGCTTCCTAGGGCCGACCAGCTGGATAGAAGCGGACAGCCCCGCGCTTTTTTTTTCATCTGCGGCTGTCTGCCGAAAGGAAAAAGCGAAAGGGAATCGCCGGGAATCCGCGGCATCAGGGAAAAGTAGAAGAAATCAATAGAAATCGAACAGAAACCATGGAACTACAGGAAAACGTGCTGATCAAGGACCGTTACCGCCTGTTGGAGGAACGGGGCCGGGGGTCATTCGGGGAAGTATGGCGGGCGAGGGACGAGGTGACGGAGGCGGAAGTGGCGGTGAAGATATACATCGCCCTGGACAAGCAGGGGTTGAAGGAGTTCACGGAGGAGTTCAAGGTGGCCAACGCCTTGACTCATCCCAACCTGTTGCATGCCGACTACTACGACATCTGCGAGAACCGTCCGTTCATCGTGATGCCGTACTGCCCGGAGTCCGCGGTCTCGTTGGTTGGGAAGATGGACGAGGGGAAGGCATGGAAGTTCCTCCGGGACGTGTCGGCGGGCTTGTCGTACCTGCATGGAAAGGACATCGTGCACCGGGACATCAAGCCGGACAACATCATGCAGGACAGGGAGGGGAATTTCCTGATATCGGACTTCGGGATCAGCACGCGGATGCGGAGCACGCTGCGAAGGAACTCGACGCGTGAGATGAGCCAGAAGGACATAGCGGGCACGATAGGGTACATGGCGCCGGAGCTGTTCACCAAGAAGCCGGAGTCGGTGAAGGCAACGGACATCTGGGCGTTAGGTACGAGCCTGTACGAATTGATGAAAGGGGAACTGCCGTTCATGGGTCAAGGCGGGGTAATGCAGCTGCACGGGGCAGAGACACCGAAGATACCGGAATCTTATTCACGGGATTTGCGTGAGGCGGTAGCGGCCTGCCTGGCCAAGAACACTTGGAACCGTCCTACGGCGGAGCAATTGCAGTCGTACGCGGAGGCGAAGCTGCGGGGCGAAACGCCTGCAAGGCCGTGGGAATCGGGTAGTGTATCGGAAAAGCGAGAAGGCCGGAACGAAACGCTTAAGCCAAAAAAGGAAGAGGCTGGTAAACCCAAAGAGAACCAGACGGTTGCTATCAGTCCGGGAAATGTTGCGGGAGGTTCAAAGAAAGCGGAAGCCGGAAGCGGCGCAAGAGAGGATGTCCGGAAAAAGAAATCCGGCTGGATTTGGGGTATTGTGCTGTTGGCGGTGTTTGCCGCAGGCATCTTGCTATGGCAGAACAAGCAGAATCAAGTAAAACAAGAAGAACAGGAACGGATAGCCTTGGCGGAGGCTCGGAGAAACGCTACCTCGAATCAAATAATCCGGGTAGGAGATGTGGCGTTTGAGATGGTCTATGTGGAGGGCGGCACGTTCACGATGGGCGGTACGTCTGAGCAAGGCAGCGACGCTGAATCTGACGAACGCCCGGTACATAGCGTGACGCTTTCAAGTTTCCATATCGGGAAGTACGAGGTGACGCAAGGCTTGTGGAGGGAGGTGATGGGAAGCAATCCGAGCTACAATCCATCCGGGGACGATTATCCGGTTGAGGATGTGAGTTGGGAGGATTGCCAGGAGTTCATAGGGAAGCTGAACGCGAGGACGGGCTTGACATTCCGCTTGCCGACGGAGGCAGAATGGGAGTACGCGGCACGGGGCGGCAGGAAGAGCAGGGGGTACAAGTACAGCGGGAGCAATTCTATAGGGGACGTGGCGTGGTATAGTGGCAATAGCGGAAACCATACGCATCCGGTGGGGAGAAAATCCCCGAATGAATTGGGGCTTTACGACATGAGCGGTAACGTATGGGAGTGGTGCCAGGACTGGTACGGGGATTATACTGCCGAAGCGCAGAGAAATCCGACCGGACCGTCATCCGGGGGCCATCGCGTGCTTCGCGGGGGCAGCTTCTGGCTCAATGCCAGGATCTGCCGGGTGTCGATCCGGTACTTCAACGTCCCTGGCTACGGGTTCGACTACCGCGGCCTCCGCCTCGTTTTGTCCCTTTAGTTTTCCTGCCGGGCATCCCATCGTGTCCACTAAGCTATGAAGCGGCAGGCCGAAGCAGGCCGCCCAGCGGAACGGCAGTGGAGCAAGGCGGCCAAGCCACGGCCTGCCGCCGGCGAAAAGCATAAACCCAAATCGGTCATTAGACTCGCCGAGTGTGTTTCCTGTTTTCGAAGAGGGATGCTTTTGTGCATCTTGTTCGCTTCTGTCCGCATCTTGCTCCTCGCTACGCCTCGACGTAGCCCGCTACGCCTTCGGCTAGGCGAGAAGCATGCTGCATGACATAAGCGGACAATCTACCCAAAGTCTAATGACCGATTTGGGATAAATTGATTTTCTCCTTTTGTTTTGTATATTTGCAGTGTTCAATTTTATTGAACATGCATAATATTTTGAACAGGCAATGACTTTGAAGGAGGATAATATATTGCAAAATGCCTTGGCGGTTATGCGGGAGAAACTGTCCATGACGGAAGACCTTATGCGGGTGGAACGCTTGGATTCCGCCACTGGAAGCACGGACGAGCTTTTGCCGATAATCCGTATCATGGACGAGGATTATTGTTGTCTGGTAGTCCCGAACGTGACCCGATCTTCCGTCAACCGGGTTATTCAACATCTGCAATCGTTGGCAGAGGGAAGCAAGCTTCCGATTTTGCTAATCACAGAGCATCTTAATCTGCCATTACAGAAAGAATTGTCGTCAATAGGCATGAATTTTGCGGATTGCACTGGCAACAGCCATATTCGGCATAGCAACCGAGGGAAATCTTTTTTCTGCCTTACACAGGGAGAAAAGAATGCCGCCCGGAATCATCGTGTTTATCCGGTATTCCATGAAACGGGGATAAAAGTATTGTTCTACCTGTTGCAGGATCTTGCCCGCATCGATGCACCTTACAGGCAAATCCAGCAAGCGACAGGCGTATCGCTGGGTTCGGTGAAAAATGTCATCGACGGGCTTTCCGATAAGGGTTTTGCTGTAGAGCATGCAAACGGAAGGCTGCTTAGGAATCCCCGGAAACTGCTGGACTTGTGGTCGGAAAACTATGGCGACGTGTTGAAGCCGAAGCTTCTTTTGGCCAGAATGCGTTTCCGGAACGAAGCGTGCAGGAAACGATGGGCGGAAATGGTTTTGCCGCAAGGGATGGCATGGAGCGGAGAGCCTGCTGCCTATTTGTTAGACAGTTATATGGAGCCGGTGGCATTTGATATCTATACTGCGGTACCGGCTGCCTACCTGATGCGAACCGGCTTCGTGCAGCCGGATGACAAGGGGGAAATTTCGGTTTACCAGGTTTTCTGGAATCAACAGAATCTTGAAAGTAGGATTGTTTCGCCAATACTGGTATATGCCGATTTGATGGGGAGCGGCAATAGCCGTTGCATAGAAACAGCCGAAAAACTTTTGGAACATGGTATTGTCAATTTCGAGCGAGCAGTTAGGGACGCCAATGATAGCGGACACGCTCCGGCAATTGGTCAAGACCTTTGACCGTATAAATCAAGTCTTTTATGTGATTGGCGCCACCGCAAGGGATATTTTGTTTCAGCAACTGGCTGACGAAAAGCCGATGCGGAAAACGCGGGATCTGGATTTTGCGGTTGCCATCCCCGACTGGAGTGCATTCGAAGTTATTTCCAATGCGTTGGTTGCAAGTGGCTTCCGCAAGGATCCAGGGAATAAGCAACGTTTCCTGTATGGAAAAATGGAAGTGGATGTTGTGCCTTATGGTCGAGTGGCCAAGGATGATACGGTTTATTGGCCGCCTGAAGAGACTCCGGCCATGCTTGTGAAAGGATTTGAAGAGGTGTTGCGGGCGGCTGTGGAGGTGAGGGTCGATGACGAGTTCAGTTTCAAGATGGCTTCCTTGCCCGGAATCTTTCTGATGAAACTTGCGGCATGGTTGGATCGCCATACGGTGACAAGCAAAGATGCAGAAGATATGGCTTGCATCATGGCTTGTTATTTTGCCTCTAATTGTAGCAGAAATCCCCATTCGGAAGTGTATGAGTGGCCGGACTTTGATATTGGCAAAGCTGGTGCTTATTGGTTAGGACTCGATCTATCCGTACTGTTGACGAGCGAGCAGCGTGCGTACTATCGGAAGTGCATAGAGAAAGAGATAAAGAATCCCGGTGGCAGTGCCTTGTTTGATTTGAAGGATGTTTTTGGAACAAGTTATGAACATCTTCGGTCTCAATGGGAATGTTTGGTAAAAGCGTTGTGAGCTGTTGTTTGCATCAGGGCAACTGCGCAAATGCAATAATTTGATAATCTGTATTCGAATATCTTTGTTTTTTCATGTTGTTATAAAAATTTGCATTTTGTCTGTCTTGCGATTCGCGCTGACTCATATGTTATTTTCGGCAATTTTGCCGAGGCTCGGTTACCTTTTGCCGAAGTTGGTATTAATGGATACAACGAAGCTGGGAAGCCGGGTCGTTTTTTGACGAGGAAGATACGGTGGGCGGAGATGTGGTATCGATTACGGGAGGGGTGGGAATGGTTGTAGCATCCCGATTGGAACCATGCCGGAGAAGAGGCAGCGAGTACGGGAAGGGTGAGAATGGTTGTAGCATTCCGATTGGAACCATGTCGGAGAAGAGGCGGCGAGTGCAGTAGGGGAGGATGTCGAAAGCGGGAAAGCCATGTCCGCCCATTGCAGAGAAGATAAGCGACAGCCCGCGAGAGGAGGATGCTTGGTGTCGGATGAGCCGGGGGAAATGTTTTTTGCATTACCTTTGGGGCGATAATTCCGGATGCGGAAAGCGTCCGGCTTGTTCCTGCTGGTGAACCTAGGAAATTCAAAGGCAAGGGAATAAGCAGTCTCTCCACGTAGACCTGCGAGACAAGGGAAGCGTGGGGCTGTTGCTTTATTCATTGCCGAGGCTTCCTAGGGCCGACCAGCTGGATAGAAGCGGACAGCCCCGCGCTTTTTTTTTCATCTGTGGCTGTCTGCCGAAAGATAAGTGCGAAAAAGGTGTATCAAAATAGAGAATGGGAGTCATTCCTGTTTGACACACATCCAATTAAAGGCAAAAGAAATCCAAAGAGTCTATGGAACTACAGGAAAACGTGCTGATCAAGGGCCGTTACCGCTTGTTGGAGGAACGGGGCCGGGGGTCATTCGGGGAAGTATGGCGGGCGAGGGACGAGGTGACCGGCGGCGAGGTGGCGGTCAAGATGCTAATCGGTTTGGACAGGCAAGGACAGCAAGTCTTTGCAGAGGAATTCAAGATAGCCAACGCCCTGAACCATCCCAATTTGCTCCACACCGATTATTATGACATTTACGAGAACCGTCCTTTCGTCGTGATGCCGTACTGCCCGGATTCGTCGCTCTCGTTGGCAGGGAAGATGGACGAGGAGACGGCCTGGAAGTTCCTCCGGGAGGTGGCAGCCGGTTTGGCTTATCTGCATGAGAATGGTATCATCCATCGGGACATCAAGCCAGCCAATATATTGAGAGACCGGTCTGGCCGATTCCTTATCGCGGATTTTGGTATCAGCACTCGGATGCGGGATACCTTGCGGAGAAATTCGACTCGCCAAATGCAGTTGAATGATAATGCCGGCACGATTCCCTATATGGCACCCGAATTGTTCAGCTCGATGCCTAAAGCGACCGCGGCTTCTGATATCTGGGCGTTCGGGGCAAGTCTGTACGAATTGATTATGGGCGAATTGCCTTTCTGTGGGCAAGGCGGCGTGATGCAAAAGCAGGGCGCGGATGTGCCTGTCATCCCCTTGGCGGTTTCGTTGAAGTTGAAAAGCGTGGTATCGACCTGCCTTGCTGCAGATCCGGCTAACAGGCCTGCGGCCAAACAGCTGATGAAGGGATTGGAAACGGTATCAACGGCAAATCAGTCGACGGTTTTTCATAGAGCTGCTTATTCTTCGGCAGCCGGTAGTCCGCGGCCTTCTGCTCCTACGCAGAAAAGCAACAATCCGCCAGTATCCACACGGAGTTCGAACAACCAAGCAGATATTCAGCGAACAAAAACAAACGATTCGGAGATCTGGATAGGCACGGATTCCCATGGCCGGCAATGGTACGAAAATACCGCAGGGAATAGAATTTCAGCGCAATTCGACTGGGTGAGCCCTAAGATTTCCAAGAAAAAGACCTTTGTCGGGGAGAACGGGCGTTATGCGTGTGCAGAGTTCAAATCCAATGGACGGCTTCAGCTGACTTCTTCGTATTTGTTCACGGATCGGACTACGTGGAAGGAAAATTATTATTTGTTCACGAATCCTCCGGAAAAGGTGGCAGTGGTTTATAACGGAAAGAAATATGTGTATGATCAGAATGGGGATTTATGCCCGTTAGCCTTCGATTGGATAGGGCTAAGTGGCTATGTCGTACCGATTGTGGGGGGTATATGGATTATATTGATAATCATATTTGTCATAGGAACGGTGCTGGCCTATACAGGAATAGGGGGTGAATGGGTGTTCGACTTGCCTTGGGATATAGGTAGTGACTTGCAAGAAGGTATCGGCAAGAGTTTTTTTGGCAAGTTGTTTTTGGTTGTCGAAATTGTTTTTGTAATGGGAATATTTGCAGCATTCTTGACGCTTATACTGCCCACATATATTATTTTCGGTGTAATAATTTCAGGTTTGGCATTCGCTTTAGGCTTCAGACCCGAGAAATGGATGCAGGATGGCAAGCCGCATAAAGGGCTTCCTCAAGATTTTGAATATTGACCTTTGGCACATAGCACTGAGACAGACGGGCTTCATGTCCGAGAAAAAAAGACAGATTTGGATTCAATACTTATGACATATGCAAATGCAGGCAGGTGAATTGTTCGCGAACCGGTATCGGCTGATAAAGGAAGTAGGGCGAGGCTCTTTCGGGGATGTATGGCTGGTCCGGGACGAGTCTTTGGACTTGGAAATGGCATTGAAGGTATATATCGCCTTGGACGAGCGAGGCGTATCGGAATTCAAAGGCGAATACAAGATAACTTATGCCTTGAATCATTCCAATCTGTTGAAAGCAAATTACTTCGATGTCTATGAAAGCCATCCGTACTTGGCCATGCCGTATTGTCCCGTTTCCACCACGGAGTTGATAGGGAAAATGGACGAACCGACCGCATGGCGTTTTGTCCATGACGTGGCCGGAGGCTTGGCCTACCTGCATTCCAAAAGCATCGTTCACCGGGACATCAAACCGGACAACATACTACGTAACGAGGACGGGGATTTTGTGATTACCGACTTCGGCATCAGCCTTAAGATGCGGAGCACCCTTCGAAGAAATTCCACTCGGAAGATGGATGCCGACATAGGCGGTTCGTTCTCCTATATGGCGCCTGAGTTGTTCTCGGCCAATCCGCAGGCGGTTGCGGCCACCGATATATGGGCCTTTGGCGTGTCCCTTTTCGAGCTGCTGGTCGGGGAACTTCCTTTTTTCGGACAAGGAGGCGGGATGCTGCTGCGAGGGGCGGAACTGCCAGAAGTCCATGGGGATTTTTCGGACGATCTGAAATCGCTTGTCAGGTCTTGTTTGTCCAAGGACACGTGGGAGAGGCCGACGGCGGAGCAGCTGAGCGATTACGCGGTCAAGCGGCAGAAGGGCGAACCGGCGGCGTTCCGGTGGGACAGGCAAGAGCCGCAGCGGGAGGAAGATGCAAGGAAGACAGTGGTGCTGAAGGAGGTAGGCGGTTCGGGATTCATGAACGGCCTGCAGGACCGTCCCAAGGAAATGGAAGTCCGGGAAATCCGGGTCGGGAATGTGCAGTTCAGGATGATGCCGGTGGCGGGAGGGACATTCCGGATGGGGGCGGACGAAAAGCAGGGGGCGTGGGCGGCTGCCGATGAAAAGCCCTTGCACGAAGTCGCATTGTCGGATTACTATATCGGGCAGTATCCGGTGACGCAAGGCTTGTGGAGGGAGGTGACGGGCAGGAATCCGAGCAACAACAAGGCTGGGGACGATTACCCGGTGGAGAACGTGAGCTGGAAGGATTGCCAGGAGTTCATCAAGAAACTGAACGATAGGACGGGATTGGCGTTCCGCCTGCCAAGGGAGGCGGAGTGGGAGTACGCGGCGCGGGGAGGGTGGCAGAGCAGAGGCTTCATCTACAGCGGGAGCGACAATGCCGACGAGGTGGCATGGCATGAAGGGAACAGCAGCCTTGGTTTCTGGAAAGGGCGCAGGACGCATCCGGTGGGGCAGAAAAAGCCGAACGAATTGGGTCTATACGACATGAGCGGGAACGTGTGGGAGTGGTGCCAGGACTGGTACGGGGAATACACTGCCGAGACGCAGACAGACCCGGCCGGGCCGGCATCCGGACGTTATCGCGTGCTTCGCGGGGGCAGCAGCTGGTCCTATGCCAGGTACTGCCGGGTGTCGTACCGGATCAGCTTCGACCCTGGCATCAGGCTCGACTTCGGCGGCCTCCGCCTCGTTTTGTCCCTTTAGTTTTCCTGCCGGGCATCCCATCCTTGCCCACTAAGCTCTAAAGCGGCAGGCCGAAGCGGGCCGCCCAGCGGAACTTCAGTGGAGCAAGGCGGCCAAGTCGTATTTTTATTGTTGTCGGTATTTGGATGATGCAATATTAATAATCAATCAGATTAATTTTATTGTTTAGTTTTTGTATTTTCCCTATCAGTTCATCGAACGGAAGAGAATCTCCGTAAATCATGTTTTCCTGCATTATTTCATAATTTTTTTTAATTTCATTATAAACACTTTGCATTTTCGCTCGTTTTGTGTTTTATCAAAAATATATTATAAATTTGTGATAAAGCAAAGAGGGATGATAAATTGCCAGCCGCTCTAATTCCATATGCAATATCATAGAATTGTCCAACATTATAAATGTTGAAATTAAAGGAATAGTCCCAAGGATGATAGCAAACAATATCGAGCCGTTCTATGCCATTTTCCATTCCGCAATCCGCCTTGTCTGGCTGGAGAAATCGACCCCGATTTTGAAGAGTTTCCGAGGGTCGGCGGCAAAGGGCTTGGCATAGCCTTTGTCCTCGATTTGTTTTAAGGCCTCGTCCGCGCTGGCATCCATCTTCAGTTCCATGATGTAGACGTACTTGTCTGTCTGTACCACGATGTCCATCCGTCCGTTGCTGGTATGGCGTTCTACTTGGGTGTATTGCCCCATGAGTTTACACATCACGTACATGGTGTTTTGGAAGTAGAGTTCGGCATCGCCCACGATTTCGTAGTCGGCATCAGCAAAGAAGGCCTCGAAGCGTTTCATCAGGCCTTCGGCATCGCCCTTCTTGAAATCTTCGGCAAACTTCTTGACCGCGAACGGGCTATTGTACCGCGCGGAAGGTACGTAGATATTGGCCAGACCCTCCATGAAGCCGCGTTCCACTTCCTTGTTGGGGTATTTCAAAGTATATTCCTGCGTCTGGTCATCGTAGCTCTGGATGGTCAGGTAGCCGCTCTGGTAGAGGACGGGGACCGGGTCGGAATCGTCGGCATTGACCCCGCCCAAGGCCGAGGCCGGAACGCCTTCCAAGGTCAAATCTTCCAGGTTGAACTTGCCGTTGCGCAGGGCCTTGACTACGAAAGTCGGGGTGCCGGTCTCGTACCAGTAATCGCTGAACCGCTTCTTCCGCAAGGCGCTGAGCAGGCTGAAAGGGTTGTAGATGTCTTCGGATTCTTCGCAGAAATGGTAGCCGTCGTAGTAGTCCTTCAGCTTGGCGTAGCATTCCTCTTTAGTCAATCGGTTGGCCTGCGCCATGGCAATCACTTCTTGGTCGAAATAGGCATGGAGTTCGGATTCCGAGATGCCGCAGAGGCTGGAGAACTCCCAATCCATGGAGATGTCGTTGAGGTTGTTGAGGCCGCTGAAGATGCTGAGCTTGCCGAGTTTGGTGACCCCGGTGAGGAAGCCGAAGCGGATTTTGCCGTCCTGGCTCTTCATCACGCTGTAGAAGCCTTGGAGGCGGCTGCGGAAGGCTTCCCGGAGGGGTTCGTTGCCGGCCGAGTCCAGTAGCGGCTTGTCGTATTCGTCTATCAGGATGGCCGCCGGCTTGCCGGTTTTTTCATAGGCGGCATCGATGACATCAGAGAACCGGGCATCGGCCATCGGATAGCGCTTGCAGACATCAAAGGTGGCCTCCCAATGATTCAGATGTTTGTCCAAGCGGGCATCGAGGTCTTCCATGTTGTTGTATTCCTTTCCGCTCAGATCCAGATGCAGCACCGGATAGTCTGTCCAGTCCTTTTCCAATTTCTCGATGGCCAAACCTTTGAACCGTTCCTTTTTCCCTTGGAAGTAGGCTTCCATGGTCGAGACCAAGAGGCTCTTGCCGAAGCGGCGGGGGCGGCTCAGGAAATAATATTTGCCGGTGGTGGCGAGTCGGTAAATCAAATCGGTCTTATCCACATAAAGGAAGCCTCCTTGGCGGATGTTTTCAAAGTTTTGGATTCCAATCGGATAAAGCATGGTTGGAGTCTTTTGTTTTTTTGAGTGTCTGCTTGCAGAGGTCAAAGGTAGTGAAAGTCGAGCGCAGCGCAAACGGGCTTGCTCGATTTGCGTTGCCGAGACGCCTCCTACCCTTCGACGAAGTCAAAGGTAGTGAAGGTCGAGCGCCATGCAAAAGGAGCTTGCTCGGTTTTGCATGGCCGAGACGCATCCTACCCTTCGACGCAGTCAAAGGTACGAATAATTTGCACGGTGGCAGCATCCTCGCTTGGTCTACATTGATTCTACGGCTTTTCCATTTCGAATAAGACAAGGGAAAGCCATTGCGTCCAAGCGAGTAAAAGCGATTCCTGCAGGTTATTGCCCGATGCGATTTTTCAACAGGAGGTGACTAATCCGGTTTTTGCACCCGACCGTATGGGATTTTTCGGCAATTTTGCCGGTACTCGGTTACCTTTTGCCGAAGCTGGTATTAATGGATACGACGAGGCCGGGAATCCGGGTCGTTTTTTGACGAGGAAGATACTGTGGGCGAAGAAGAGGTAGCGTCCCGCCCCGGTAAGAAGATAAGCGACAGCCCGCGAGAGGAGGATGCTTGATGCCGGATGAGCCGAGGGAAATGTTTTTTGCATTACCTTTGGGGCGATAATTCCGGATGCGGAAAGCGTCCGGCTTGTTCCTGCTGGTGAACCTAGGAAATTCAAAGGCAAGGGAATAAGCAGTCTCTCCACGTAGACCTGCGAGACAAGGGAAGCGTGGGGCTGTTGCTTTATTCATTGCCGAGGCTTCCTAGGGCCGACCAGCTGGATAGAAGCGGACAGCCCCGCGCTTTTTTTTTCATCTGCGGCTGTCTGCCGAAAGGAAAAAGCGAAAGGGAATCGCCGGGAATCCGCGGCATCAGGGAAAAGTAGAAGAAATCAATAGAAATCGAACAGAAACCATGGAACTACAGGAAAACGTGCTGATCAAGGACCGTTACCGCCTGTTGGAGGAACGGGGCCGGGGGTCATTCGGGGAAGTATGGCGGGCGAGGGACGAGGTGACGGAGGCGGAAGTGGCGGTGAAGATATACATCGCCCTGGACAAGCAGGGGTTGAAGGAGTTCACGGAGGAGTTCAAGGTGGCCAACGCCTTGACTCATCCCAACCTGTTGCATGCCGACTACTACGACATCTGCGAGAACCGTCCGTTCATCGTGATGCCGTACTGCCCGGAGTCCGCGGTCTCGTTGGTTGGGAAGATGGACGAGGGGAAGGCATGGAAGTTCCTCCGGGACGTGTCGGCGGGCTTGTCGTACCTGCATGGAAAGGACATCGTGCACCGGGACATCAAGCCGGACAACATCATGCAGGACAGGGAGGGGAATTTCCTGATATCGGACTTCGGGATCAGCACGCGGATGCGGAGCACGCTGCGAAGGAACTCGACGCGTGAGATGAGCCAGAAGGACATAGCGGGCACGATAGGGTACATGGCGCCGGAGCTGTTCACCAAGAAGCCGGAGTCGGTGAAGGCGACGGACATCTGGGCGATGGGGGCTAGCCTGTACGAGCTGCTGAGCGGGGAATTGCCGTTCATGGGTCAAGGGGGTGTGATGCAGCTGCACGGGGCGGAGACGCCGGAACTGGAGGACAAATACAGCAAGGATTTGCAAGCGATGCTGGAGTCATGTTTGTCCAAGGACACGTGGGAGAGGCCGACGGCGGAGCAGCTGAGCGATTACGCGGTCAAGCGTCAGAAGGGCGAGCCGGCGGCGTTCCGGTGGGACAGGCAAGAGCCGCAGCGGGAGGAAGATGCAAGGAAGACAGTGGTGCTGAAGGAGGTAGGCGGTTCGGGATTCATGAACGGCCTGCAGGACCGTCCCAAGGAAATGGAAGTCCGGGAAATCCGGGTCGGGAATGTGCAGTTCAGGATGATGCCGGTGGCGGGAGGGACATTCCGGATGGGGGCGGACGAAAAGCAGGGGGCGTGGGCGGCTGCCGATGAAAAGCCCTTGCACGAAGTCGCATTGTCGGATTACTATATCGGGCAGTATCCGGTGACGCAAGGCTTGTGGAGGGAGGTGACGGGCAGGAATCCGAGCAACAACAAGGCTGGGGACGATTACCCGGTGGAGAACGTGAGCTGGAAGGATTGCCAGGAGTTCATCAAGAAACTGAACGATAGGACGGGATTGGCGTTCCGCCTGCCAAGGGAGGCGGAGTGGGAGTACGCGGCGCGGGGAGGGCGGCAGAGCAGAGGCTTCATCTACAGCGGGAGCGACGATGCCGACGAGGTGGCATGGCATGATGGGAACAGCAGCCTTGGCTTTGGGAAAGGGGCAAAGACGCATCCGGTGGGGCAGAAGAAGCCGAACGAATTGGGTCTATACGACATGAGCGGGAACGTGTGGGAGTGGTGCCAGGACTGGTACGGGCCGTACAAAGACGAGGCGCAGACAGACCCGGCCGGGCCGGCATCCGGACGTTATCGCGTGCTTCGCGGGGGCAGCGACTGGGGCAATGCCAGGTACTGCCGGGTGTCGTACCGGCTCAACGGCGACCCTGGCGGCAGGTGCGTCAACTTCGGCCTCCGCCTCGTTTTGTCCCTTTAGTTTTCCTGCCGCTCCTGTCTGTTGTAAAAGTGTGTTTTGTGTTTTAGACGGTGTGCGGATTTTTGATTTTTTGTATTTTTGCACACCGGAACAAGTAAAAGTAAACCTCGAATTATGGACAGCGTATTCGGAAAGAGACTTGCCAATGCTCGCAAGATAAGATGCCTTTCGCAAAGGGATTTATGCGAAAAAATGGGAGGTCTGGTATCGGGTAATGCCATTGCCAAGTACGAGACAGGGAAGATGCTGCCTTCCAGTACTATCCTTATTGCCTTGTCTAGGGCTTTAGATATGGAAGTGGACTATTTCTTTCGTCCGTTCATTGTCCAAATAGATGCTGACAGCTTTGAGTTCCGTAAAAAATCATCCTTGGGGAAAAAGCAGGAAAACGCGCTGAAAGAAGTCATTATTGCACAGCTTGAAAAATACTTGGAAGCGGAATCCATCACTCATGATGGCAAGCGATTCGATATCGATTTCCGGGAAGATGTGGTTTCAACGGCGAACGATGCGAGGGCGCTTGCTAACAGGTTGCGAGAAAAATTGGATTTGGGTACAGACGGCATTCCTAATCCTATCGATGTGTTGGAGAATCGTGGTTTAAAAGTCATGGAAGTGGAAGCTGACAGCAAGTTTGACGGTAGTTGCGTGTGTGACAAAGATATTCCGGTTATCGTGTTGAACAAAAACGTTGATTCGGAACGCAAGCGTCTCACGATATTCCATGAGCTTGCTCATCTGGTTCTCTCTTTTGCGGACAATGTGGATGAAGAAAAGTTATGCAATATTTTTGCCAATGAGGTTCTGCTGCCCTCGGCGGTGCTGAAGCAGATAGTGGGAGAGAGAAGAAAACATATTTCGCTTGTGGAATTGAAGGACATTCAGCGGCTGTATGGTATTTCGGTGGAAGCCATCATGGCTAAAGCGCAGCAATTGAGCATCATCACAGAGAACCAGTACCGGAACTTCTATATTTCACTCAACAAATCGGATAAACTGAAAAAGGAAGTCAGGAGGTCCGTATATCCTCAGGAGCATACGACTCGGTACGAACGCATTGTGTACAAGGCGCTTTCCGATGAACTTATCAGTGTGTCAAAGGCGGCAAATCTCTTGAACGAACCTGTCGATGTGATACTTGGGCATATAAATGTGCAATGAAGGAGATTGTTGTAAACGATACCAATATCTTGATAGATATGCACGCTGCCGGATTGTTGGAATATGTGCGTTTGTCCGGAACAAGGTTTCACACAACAGATTTGGTGATAGAGGAGTTGCACAATTCTCCCTACAAGCGGCCATCGATTGATTTGCTTGTGGAAGAAGGTTTTTTGCAAGTGGTAACGACTTCTCAGGAAGAAATGGCGGAGGTATTCTCGCTATATTCGGATTGTGCAATCAATACCAATCTTTCTTTCGTTGACTGTTCTGTGATGCACTATGCAAAGAAGCATAACTACAGGCTTCTGACAGGAGATAAAAAGCTGAAACACCATGCTATCGATAAAGGTATTATTGTATCGGGGCTTTTGTGGGTAGTGGATTTGTTCGTTGAAGAGGGGCTTGTTGAAGCCCATGAAATGATTTTGAAGTTGAATGTGCTGCTTGGCATGAACAGCAGGCTGCCAAAGAAACTTATTTTGGATAAAATAGAGCAATTGGAAGAGATGAAGTCTTTTTGATAGTTTTCCTGCCGGACATCCCGTCTTGCTCGCTAAGCTAAGGCGGCAGGCCGAAGTGGGTCGCCCAGCGGAACGTCAGTGAGCAAGGCGGCCAAGCCACGGCCTGCCATCGGCAAGAATCAACCGGATAAAAGCCAGATGAAGGTTTCATGCCATTTTCCATTCCGCAATCCGCCTTGTTTGAATAGGAAAATCGCCACCGATTAAGAGAATCGTCAGGGAATAGGTCTTTTTGTCCATGTAAATTTGTTTGCGGAGAATGTACTGTCCGTACTGGATGCAGGATACTACGAGAGACCGCCGCAAAACCCAAAATCCCACATTGTGGATCAGGGGAGTGCTTGGGAAGAAGCGGATTCTTGCAGCGGTCTCTATGAGTGGCTTCAAAAGAGGAATGAAATCCGAAACCGGTGGAAAAAAAACAAGAAGTAATTAAATTTATCCAGGTTTAGCCTGTTGGATATCTACCTTGGCGAATTTTCCAAGGCGTACACGAACTTGCAGCAAAACCAAGAGAATTATATTGCCATTCTCTCTTTGCTCATGGGCGAAGATATGATTCGGGCGAACCTTGCCAACGCAATGGCCGTGGCAGCCTTGAACCTGGGCTATTACGAGGAAAGCGAGCGTCATGCACTGAGCATGATAGCCCTTCCTTTGGACAAAAATCCGGAGTACAAGGCCTTGGCATATACATATCTGGCATTTTGTCGGCTGACCCGCCATGATTTTCCTCAAGTCGCTGCCAACTTGGAAAAGGCCGAAAAATACTTTGCCGCTTCTTCCAACGAGCGGATTCAGCGGAGTTACCATGCGGGATTCCTTCGGGTACGTGCCGCCTGCTGGGCCGCGTAGGGCGATTTCGCCAAAGCCGTGCCGTTATTCAGGCAATACGACCGCCTCCTCAGGCACGACCTGGGCGCAAAGTCGCTCCTTTTGACCGAATCGGACATGGCTGCGTACATAGCCAATGCGCAGGAAATCTACAAGCTGGCGTTCTATTACGGGCAGCCTTGCGTGGCAGCGGATTCTTCTTTTAGCCAGGATTTGTACGATGCCGCCCTTTTCTCCAAGGCCATCCTGCTCTGGACTTCCTCCCAATGGCGGAATCGGGCGCTCTCCGTATTGGATTCGGAAACGCAGTCCCTATGGGCGGAATGGCAGCGTTTGCAGAAGGAAGATGGACAGGACGCGATGGCCGAGCTCGAAAAATCGATGGACATTTTGCGATTGGAAAACCGATTGCATCAGCAACTTGGGCAAGAGGGTATTTATGAGCGTCTGGCAAGCGTATCGAGCGAAGACATAAAAAGAAACTTGCCGGGAAACACTCTGGCGGTAGAATTCGTGTACGCCCAAGGCTTTGAGGCCGATGCCCGAAATCTGACCGCAAGCGAAGGGGCATACTGGGCCTTGCTGCTTCGCCGAGGATGGTCTCGTCCTGTCTTGGTTTATTTGTGCCAAGAGAAAGAATTGGAACAGATGATGAACCAAGGCTACCGTGTCTATTCGGGCTATTTGGCAGGCAAAGTCTATGATAAGATAGTGCGACCCTTGCTGCCGTATTTGCAAGAATCCGATACGATTTATTTTGCTTCGGCTGGAATCTTGAACCGGCTCAATCTGGACGTTTTGTTCAGCACCCAGGAGGAAACGGCCGGGAAATACGTTTTGCGCCAATTGTTATCAACAAGGGAAATCCTGCAAAGGGAAGAAAAACACGCCCGGCCTCTGGCTTCGGCGGTCTTGTACGGAGGCTTGGTTTACGAGGACGGTACCGTGCAGGCTGGGACGGAACTGTTGGCCTCCCGTTCATCCGAAACGGAAAAGCCGTCTTTCTCGCAAATTGCCAAGGAAGGTCCGGCTTCCTCGCAATCCGCCACATCTTCCAACTTCCAAGGCCATGACAGCCTGAGCCGCCAAGGATGGCGTTACTTGCCGGAATCCAAAGAGGAAGTGGAATTCATTGCGGGAGAATTGGCTTCGGCGGGCATTCCTGTCAAACTTTATACGGGAATGGAGGGTACGGAAGCCTCGTTCAAGGCTTTGTCCGGCAGTCCGGTTTCATTGCTGCACATGGCCACGCACGGCTTTTTCGTACCGGACGGGGAGGCAATGGATGAAACTTATTTCGAACAGTTTCGGCTCGGGCTTTTCCCCGATAGGAGCATCGACCCTTTGCAGCGTTCCGGCCTGATTCTTTCCGGCGGGCAGCGGGCATGGCTCTTGGGAAATACGACAGATGAGGAAGATGATGGCATCTTGACGGCAAGGGAAATAGCCGATATGCGTTTTGACAGTCTGTCCATCGTGGTGCTGTCGGCTTGCGAGACCGCATTGGGCGACATTGCCCAAGAAGGGGTCTGGGGCTTGCAGTGGGCCTTCAAATTGGCCGGGGCTGACTGTATGTTGATGAGTTTGTGGGAGGTGAACGACCAGGCTACTTCCTTGCTGATGCGGGAGTTTTACAAGCAGCTCCTGCTCGGCAAACCGAAGAGGGAAGCGTTCCGCATGGCGCAGGAAAAAGTGAAGGCATGGAATCCCAGCCCGTACTACTGGGCCGCGTTCCTGATGATAGAATGATTTGTATTTTTTTCGGTGTGAGGTTACTTTTTGATGTGTCTTGCCATTAATGGAAAAGCGATGGCAGGAATGAGAAAAATGTGCTATCTTTGCAGCGTTTTCCCCATGGGCCTACAGGCCTTACTGCTTTCGCTGGTGAACCTAGGAAATTCAATGGCAAGGAGGCAGGCAGATTCTTTATGCACCTTAGTTTCCGTAAGTTGCGTGAAGCGCTTGCTGTATTCTTTGTCCTCGGAATTCCGGGCAAGGAAGGCAAATGCTTCGCGCTTTTCTTTTTTTCACCATTTCGAAAACGATTCTTGGCTATAGCAAGGCCGGAAGAACGCTTGAAAGCGAGGGGAATCGCCGCAACGAGGTTCTGCCTTAGCCAAGCAATATGGATATAGGAAATAACATCTAAAAATACGGAACCATGAGATGCAAGAATTGCGGCTGGGAAAACCCGGAAGGCCGCCAGAACTGCGAAAAGTGCAATACTCCCTTGCAAGGAGGCAATCCTGTTTCATACCAAGCCCCGCAATCGCCGGCGGCATCCTCGCCGCAACAAGAAGTACTGCGGGGAACCGTCCACGAGAGCGATGTTTTCGGTTCGGCAGGCCCGGCAGCGTCCGGTTCTGCTTCGTCTGGCATGAGCCAATGCCCTCATTGCGGATACCCGGTTCGTCCGGGGATGGATGCCTGCCCTAATTGCAACGAACCCATAGCGCAAAGTCCGGCATCGCCGCAAGCGTTCAAGCCCCAGCCTCCCCAGGGGAACAGGCCTGCGCCCCAGGCCGGTTTCGCCCAGAATCCGCCCAAGGCAGGAGGCAACCCGCACTACATGGGAACCGTCAATCCGTGGTCGAAACCCCAAAACAGCACTTTCTGCACCTTGCGTCCCATTTCTTGGGAAAACGAGAATATCCAGCACGAGGCCAAGACCTATTCGGGCGAATCCGTGGAACTGAACCGGGCCAATACCGACCCGAACAATCAGTCTATTACCTCGAAAGTCCAGGCGGAACTGACCTTTGAAAACGGGGAATGGTACATTGAGGACAAGAGTACGCTGAAGACTACTTATCTCCATGTGGCCCGCAAGACCAAATTGGAAGACGGGGACATCATCATTTTGGGTAACAGACAGTTTGAATTCAAGGCATAAGTCATGGCAACGGTACCCGAACGCTGCGTGTTCGATTGCGGCGAGATTTTCGACAATGCCTATAGGATCGAGAAGCCCTTGGGCGAGGGTTCTTTCGGGGCGGTTTACAAGGTGACCGATGCCCAGAACCGGGTCTATGCCGTCAAGTTATTGAAACTATGGGCTGTATCCACTTCCGAATGCCAGCAGCTCCGCGCTCGTTTCACGATGGAGTTCGAAACAGGCCGGATCAAGAGCAATTATCTGGTGCATTCCTATAGCTACGGGGAAGTAAAGGGTAATCCCTACATGTTGATGGAGTATTGCCCTAATGGGGATTTGCGCAAATATGCTTCCCATGGCATCGACCTTGTCAGGGCGGCTTACGAAATCCTGAGCGGGCTGAACGACCTGCATGCTTGCGGCAAGGTTCATCGGGATCTCAAGCCGGAGAATGTCCTGCTCCGTTCGGATTACACGGCGGTTCTGACCGATTTCGGAATCTCCGGCGACCGGAACAAGCGGATGACGGAAAGGAACTTCAATGGCAAGCCGAGCCAGGTGTTCGGCACGATTCCGTATATGCCGCCCGAACAGGTCAATCCGCCTCGCGGGCAGGCCACCGTGCTGCCTACCACGGATATTTTTTCGTTCGGGGTGATGTTTTACGAGATGCTTACCGGGGTACTGCCTTTCGGGGAGTTGCGGGAAGATACCGTGTATCAATATCTGGCCAATGGCAAGAACGGCGTCTGGGACCGCCAGCGTTTGCGCAGGGTCGATCCGGGCGGTTCTTGGCTTCCTATCATCGAGGGATGCCTTGTGCCGGATTACAAGCAGCGCTTGCAGACGGCGGCACAGGTTCGGGACATGCTTCCTCATACCAGCGGTGTCAGGTCGGCCATGGCGGAACAGCCTGTGGCAGCACAGAAATCTTTCATGAATGTCCGGAACGGGCTTGCGCTGCGGGTGATGCAAGGAGAGGAATACGGCAAGGTCTATTATTTGGACCAGATGCTGGGCGGAAAGCATTTGATCACGATGGGCAGGAGAAATACCGATTGCAGCAATATCATTGACATTCAAGAGGAACAGAGCCGTTATATTTCCCGTCGGCATTGCACCTTGGAAAAGGATGTCCATACGGGAACTTGGTTCATCCGGGACGGGCAATGGCAAAATACCGGAGGCTGGGGGGAATGGAAGCTTTCCCTGAATGGGACATACGTCAACTCCACCGAAGTGGGCGAGAACGGCATGGCCATCCATCCCGGCGACATCATCTCGATCGGAGATGCCAAGTTGCGGGTGGAAGGGTACTAAGCGGCAGCTTGGCGGGCTTGTTTGCGGCGATGCCGGCGATTATTCCGCGTGCGGAGGTCCGCCCGGCGGCTTGGCAAGGTTACCAAAAGGGGGAAAATGTTATTAAGAGGTTGAAGAGGAGGCGAAGGAGGGACGCCTGCATAAGACGTACAAAGACGGGAAAGAGTTATGGAATCCCAAGGGGAGAATGCCGGAAGGGAGACTGACGTAAAAGCGAAAAAAATCCTCTCGGATTGATTTATAAATAAGTGATTATGAAAAAGATTACAATTGGTAGAACACCGGACAACACCATCGTGTTCAATGAGCCGACGGTCAGCGGGCATCATGCCACGCTCATGGTGGAAGACAATGGCAGCATGACGTTGACCGACCACAGCACCAACGGCACCATGGTCAACGGGCGCAAAATCAAGAATGAGACTGTTGGCATTCATGCCTATGACGACATCCGTTTTCCCGGCGGCAATATGCTGGACATGAATAAGGTTCTGTCGGATTCTTCTTCCACGGTACGCATAGGGCAGAGCACGGAGCGTTTTGCGACACCGGTTTCCCAGCCGAGTCCGGAAGCTGCTGCCCCGCAATTCAGGTCTTCGGAGGCCGATTATGGACATCAGGCATCTTGGCAACAGGCGCAGTCGGCACCGGCATCGGTATCGACACCGGCATCGGCGCCGAAGGACTCCTATAAAAGACCTGTCGATATGTCGTTTGGCGAGGCTATTTCGAGCGTCTTTTCCAAATATGCCACTTTCACGGGCCGTGCCCGGCGGAAGGAGTATTGGTATTTTTTCCTGTTCAACCTCATGATTTCTATCGGGACGTTGATAGTGGATGTGCTGATTGGGTTATCGATATTTTCCACCTTATGGTCTTTGGCGATATTGATACCATCTTTGGCATTGAATTTTAGGCGTTTGCATGATACGGGAAGGAGCGGGTGGTATATCCTGTTCGCGTTGATACCTTTGGTGGGTTGCATTTTGCTGTTAGTGTGGTTCTGCCTGGATAGCGAGCCGGGTAGCAACAAGTACGGCCCGAATCCGAAAGGGATAGAATAAAGGGTCTATAAAATCTCGGCTTCTATCAATCAGGTCGAGATGCTGACCCGGGTGGACAAGCCGGCTGTCTATAAAATGTCGGCTTCTATCAATCAGGTCGAGGTGATTTGTCGGCGGCTGAGCGAACCTGATATGTGGAGCATGGCTAAAGCAGTTGGTGGGGGATATGGCACTTTTGTGCGGATGGAAGGAAGGTAGGAATAGCAGTAAATGAAAAAGTTATGGAATTAGTACAGAATCAGTTGTTTGCCGAGCGTTACCGTTTGATCGAGGTCAGAGGGCGAGGCTCTTTCGGCGAGGTTTGGTTAGCCAGAGATGAACAGGTGGGGAACGAGCTTGCCATCAAGATTTACATTGCGCTGCCCAACAAGCAGGATATGGACGAGTTCATTTCCGAGTACAAGATTGCCAATACATTGAATCATCCCAACCTGCTTCATGCCGACTATTTCGGGGAATACGAGCATAGGCCGTATATCATCATGCCGTATTGCCCGGGTTCGTCGGCTTCGATGGTGGGGAAAATGAAAGAGGAGGATGCGTGGAGGTTCCTGGCCGATGTGGGCCGGGGGCTGGCGTACCTGCACGGGCAGGATATCATACACCGGGACATCAAGCCGGATAACGTGCTGATGGATTATGATGGCAAATACGTGATTACGGATTTCGGGGTCAGCAAGAAGATGCGGAGCACCTTGCGGCGGAACTCTACCCGGGCGATGAACAGCGCGGATCTGGCAGGGACAGTGGGCTATATGGCACCGGAGCTGTTTTCTTCCCATGCCGAGGCGGTGCAAGCTACGGACATCTGGGCTTTGGGGGTGACCCTGTACGAGCTTCTGACCGGGGATTTGCCGTTCATGGGGCAGGGAGGCGGGATGCAGCTGCATGGGGCGGAGATACCGGACTTGCCGGAGAAATACACCAAGGGATTGCAGGCCACGATACAGGCATGTCTTGCCAAAGACCCTTGGGACAGACCCAAGGCGGAAGAATTGGCTGAATACGCGCAGACTCGGGTGGAAAAGAGGCGGGTGCCTTGCCCTTGGCTGAAGAAAGGGGAGAAGGACGAAGCGGCTTCCGGCACGGCATCGGATACCTTCAATGCCACGAGACCCTTGTCGGATTCCGGGATGGCGAGTTCGGCTGCAGCGGGGTCGGCTAATGCAGCACCCAGTTCTCCCAATCAGGCTCCTGCCGGACAAAGGGCAGCTTCTGCTCCGAAACCCAACGTCAAGAAGGTGGATGAGAAGGATTTGAAGCCTTGGCAGCGGAGGAACGGTTTTGTCAATTTCTGGATTTGGTTTTCAGCGATAGCAGGCTTGGTCATAGGTTTTGTCCCAGTCATTGAATATGATACAACAAAAATAATGTGGACAGGGGCATTGCTGGGGTTGGCTTATTTCTTTGGTGGCTTTGGCTTATGGTACAATGGTCGTGCCGGTCTTTGGCTGATGTCCCTTTGTGGCATTTTGTGCTTGATTGCTGAATATCTTTGGCCTTCCACTTTTGTTTCCTTGTGGTGGGTTCAGATGGCATTTGCGATTTTACTGATGATTTTCATGTTGATACCTAAGAACGGTGTTTCTGCATGGAAATTGTTTTTAGAAGAGTCTGAGAGCGGCGAGACGGGAAGATTATGGGGGAATGGTTTGGGGTGGAGCTTGGGCGTAATTGCCGTTTTATGCTTCTTTTGCTGGACTTCGGAAGTAGATATCTATTATTCTGGAACTAACTTATTGGAGTTGGAATCCGATGGCGGATATGAAAGCGTGATCGTATTATCCGATGGGATAGATTATAGCGTGGATGCCCCTTCTTGGTGCAGTATCAATAGCAAAAGCATCCATGGTTTTGATTTGTGGTATAGCAAAAATACCACAGGAAAGCTAAGACGAGGGACTATTGTGATTAAATCCGGGTCTAAAACATATCGGGAAGATATATCGCAAGAGGCGAATGTGAGCTTTTTGAGAGTCAATGGCAACACTTCATCGGAAAGCTTGAATTTTTCATCCGGGTACGATTCCGAGACTGTTTCGGTGACCACGGATGGAGAGTATGAAATAGAGGAGTTGCCTTCCTGGTGCAGCATCAGTAACCAGACTAAGAACGGCTTTACGCTTTCGTGCAGCAATAATTCAAGTACAAGCAGCCGTTCCGGTAGTTTTTCTGTCACCGCAGGGGAATATTCAGTGCGTGTCAATGTATCCCAAGCGGGCAAGGCGTCTTATTTGAGCGTGAACGGCAGCAGCAGTACGCAGTACTACGATGTGTCGGCATCTTCCCAAACTAAGACGTTCAATGTGTCATCTTCCGATAGTTATTATGTGCGCAATCTGCCATCTTGGTGCAGTGTAACTAATAAGTATTCCGGTTCTTTCAGTTTGAAGATTAATGCGAACAAGTCCTCTTACCGGAGCGACTGGTTCACGGTGGAATGCGGGGGCAAATCGGTAAGAATCTATATTCAGCAAGCTGGCAACAGTAATAAATCCTCTCGTTTGATGGTCAATGGGAGTTCCCAATCCAAACAATATTATGATGTTTCGTCTTCTGCGCAGACGCAGACATTTACTGTGTCTGCCCCGGGTTCTTATAAGATATCTTATTTGCCTTCTTGGTGTACGGTGACCGATAAATATTCGAATTCGTTTAAACTGCGGATTAATGCGAATACAACTGATTATAGAAGCGATTGGTTCTCGGTTGTTAGTGGAGGAGAGGAAATAAGAGTTTACATCCGGCAAACGGCTGCGAAGAAGTCGTCTGCGCCGCCAAAGGCAACAATCAGCAATTTGTGGGTGGAACATAATGTTTATGAAGATGGCAAGAAAGGGATGAGGATACATTTCCGTTTGGATGCCGATAATATGAAAGGGAAAACAGGAAGATGTTCTGCCTATTTCCATAAGGATGATGGGACTGCTTTGGTTGACTTGAACGATAGATATTGTACTACGGATGGAAAAGTAAGCTGCGGGAAAGACTTCACGCCAGGGTATGAAAATACCTACTACGAGGATTTCACCTTGTTTATGCCCTATTCCGAATTGCATATAAGTCGAAGCGGCAGTTTTAAGTTTTATGTTACAGTTTGGTATAATCACAATACAATATCAGAGGATTCAGCATGGACATCGTTTACAATGACATACTAAAGAATTAAAACACTATGCAATCAACAAATCAAACGTATAGACGCAGTGTTTCCGGCACGGTAGGAGCCGGGATGAAGTCGGTGCTGGGCGGTGGAGGCCGCCGGTACTATGAATTGGTGCATAAGGTATCCAGCCAGTACCACAAAGCCGGGGAGACCCAGCAGATTATTGTGGATGCCATTGAGATAGGCCGAGATCCGAAATGTCAGGTGCGCTTCGACGAGAGCTTCACAACGGTGAGTCGCCGCCATGCCGCCATTGTAAGGGATGGCGACAACTGGAAGCTGGTTCAGCTTTCCCAGACCAACTCCACCTATCTAAACGGTCACAAGATTCAGAAAGAGTGGTATTTGCAAAACGGGGACGAAATCCAGCTTTCCACCAACGGCCCGAAATTAGGCTTCATCGTGCCGCAAGGCGACAAGGGCATGGTAAAGAGCCTCGGGCTTACCAACCGCCTCAACCTTTTCCGGCAACAGGCCTTGCGTCCCTACAAGAAAGCCTTGACCGCCTTGGCCTGCCTCTTGGTCTTGGTGATAGGTGTGGGCGGTTATTTCCTGTTTGAGACCAAGCAGGAAAACAGGGATTTGAACAACCGCATTGCCGAGGCGCAAGAGCAAATGGCTCAGGAAAAGCAACGGATGCAAGAGACTATCGACAACTTGAACAGTCAGAATGCCGATTTGGTAGCTGATGCCGAAAAGCGGGCCAAAGAGATATCCCGTTTGCAGCAGCAAGTCTCGGATATCAAGGAACAAACGGCACCGACCGTCAGCAAAAAGAAGGTGGACAATGCCGCCATTGACAAATGCTTGCCTTACGTCTATTACATCCAGACCATGGGCTTCGAGATAACATTGCCCAACGGGGAGGTTTCCCGTCTCCAATGCGGCAACGAGGATGTTCCAGCCTGGTGCGGCACGGGATTTTTGTTGGCAGACGGGCGTTTTGTGACGGCAAGGCATGTGGTGGAGGGCTGGTATTTCTGGCAAGACGGCAACGGAGTCAACGAAAGCATGGCGCTGTTCAATTATATTGCCAACAATGGCGGGAAAGTGGTGGCTCATTTCATTGCTGTCTCTTCTTCGGGAAGCCAGATCGAGTTCAGCAGCGATATGTTCCATTGCGACCGTTCTGCCGACCAATCCGGCGTTTTGGAAGATGGCGGCGTGATGAGCCTTGCCTCGCCGGATGCGGCCGATTATGCTTACTGCCGCGTTTCGGGGACTTCCGGTGGCTTGAAGTACGACAGGCAGAAGTGCCGTTCCTTGGAGCGGGGAACCAATTTGGTGGTTCTTGGCTTCCCCTTGGGACTGGGCGCCAACGCTATTGACGATATTTCGCCTATCTACGGCAGCGCTATCGTGGCGGTTGACGGCTTGCAACAGGGGAGTATCCTTACTACCGATACCAATTACGAAAGCGGCAATTCGGGAGGCCCTGTGTTCTACACGAACAGCGAGGGCGAATTGGTGGTGATAGGCATTGTCTCCGCTTACGCGGGCAGGAACATCGGGATGATTGTCCCCATATCGGTTATCGGCTAAATTGTTAAATTTGGAAATCGAATAAAATGCAAATGAAAATGGGATTCAAGAGGTTTAATTATAGTATTCTGGCAGCGGCGGGATTGTTGCTGCTGAATTCGGGCACGGTTCGGGCGCAGCTCAACTTGAGCATGTTCCAGTCCAATAACCAGCAGTTGGTGGAAGAGGCGGTGCAAAGAGGGCTTATGCTGGTCAAACAGGAATATGTTGTCCAGGATACGGCCACTGGGCAGAAGTACGGTCTCAACGACCAGGACGATTTTGGAAGCTGGGTTTCGTTTTGCGTCTTGCTGAAGGACGGGTATGTGACTTCCCAACGTCTGATAGAGCCTTGGAAACAGGATGTCCAGTTCCAACGCCGGGCAGGTTCCCTTGTCCCGCTTCGTTCCAGCACCTCGTTCCGCACGGTGCAGGATACGCAATGGCAGCAGGCATCTTTGCTTGATCCGGCAGAAATATTTGCCATGGAGGATGCAGGCTGGGTGAGTGTCAAGGATTCTTGCTTTGCAGGCGAAGGCTTCTTGCTGGCGGAATCGGCGGGCAAACGCGAGGGCTGGCTGGTGTGGCTCGCTTCCGACAAAGCGGACAGGGACGAATGGGAGTCCGCCCGCTTGTCGTTGGTTTCGTATCGTTATCAAATAGATTTGTCTTCGGAAAATCCGACGGTGGAATCGCCAAAGACCGACAAGAGCGTGATAGGCGGCATCTATGTGGAACCGGTGTTCGACCCGATTGGCGTTGTCCGTTTTGAATTGGGAGGCGTGCTGGTGAAAGAAGGGACGGCCTGGCAGCTTCTAGGTGTTCCGGAAGAATATTCGCAGGCCGTAGAGGAAACAGGCGCATTGACGCCATTGACGGTATCCGAGTCCGATGGCGCTTCGGATGCGAATGGAGATGCTACGGATAATCAAGACAATGGCAAAGGTAAAAAGAGGAGGAAATAAGCTATGAAGCAGATCAAATTCAGACTTACCGCTTATACGGATCCGGCGGGCAAACGGAACGACGAATTGCCGTATAAGGGCAACGAGGATAATTTTTATGTGGATGCGGATCTTTCAAACGATGTCCAGGGCGAATTCAGCTCGGACAAGGTACAAGTCCTGTCCAAGCAGGGATGCCTCTTGACTGTGGCGGACGGCATGGGAGGGGCGAATGCCGGGGAAGTGGCATCGAAAATAGCCATCGACACGGTAAAAGAGTTTTTCGGGAAAGAGAAGATAAAGGCTCAGAAATTCGAGACGGCCAAGCAGCGGGCGGCTTATATGGAAAAATTGGTGGTGCAGGCAAGCCGGAACATCTGCAAGAAGGCTGCCGCTGATTCCGCTTGCGAGGGGATGGGTAGCACGATTATCATGGGCTGGCTGTGCGGCAATGAGCTGACGGTGACGTGGTGCGGCGACAGTCGGGCCTACGTGTTGAGGGACGGGGTGCTTTGCCAGGTTTCCAACGATCATTCCTATGTCCAGCAATTGGTTGACGAGAATAAGATTACGCGGGACGAGGCTTTTGATCATCCGTATGGAAACATTATCACGCGCAGCCTGGGCGATCCGGACAAGGATGCCGAGCCGGACAGCATCACGATGAAGGTCTATAAAGGGGATATCATCTTGGTATGCAGCGATGGCTTGAGCGGGGTTTTGCGGGATTCCACGATACAGGATATCATTAACGGAAACCGGGATTCCATGGTGGCTTGCCGGGAAGCCTTGTGGGAGGCGGCGGAAAAGGCGGATTGGTACGATAATGTTACGGCTATCCTGTGCGAGGTGACAGAGGGCGAAAAGTTGCCGGCTGCCGAGGCGGCGAAATGGAAAGAGAAGGCCGCTGAACAGAACGGGGTAATCTTGGAAATCGATGATACAAAGGAAAGTGGCTTCAGAGTTCCATTGGAAAAGAACGGATATATCCGCATCAAGAAAAAGACATTGATCTGGATTTTTTGTGGAATACTGGCACTTGTTTTAGGATGGCTGGCATATCAATTTTATCCTGAAATTAAAGATAAAATAGGAAACGATGTGACTGCTACGGAATCTATGGAAGATGGAGATTTGTCACTGACTACAGAGACAAATTTAAAAAAATGTGTCATTATAGATACGGGGGAGCAAAAGGAAGATATTGAATGTAAGCCAGAAAGTGAGCCATATCAATCTGTTGAGAAAGATAGTCGGGATGCTGAAGAACTAGATTTTGAGGATAAAGAAAATGCATCCGGCTGTTGCCTGTCCTCCGGTGAGGATGTTGAATGCCAAGAATTTGATGCAAAGGAAAATACGGGCGAATCAGAATTCGTACGACCTATTGATTCTTTGATACGACAATGGCAGGATTCAACGAAATTGACTCCTGCTGGATGATAAGATGGATGCTCAAAGATTATGATTTATTTAAAACGAAAATAGGAAATAAATGCATTGGCATAAGGTGTGGTCATTGCAGTTACCTTAAAAGGATAACGAAGATTGTATGAAAAAATATTTTTTAATTGTATTGATGTCGGTTTTGTGTAGTATCCCATTGGTATATGCACAAGGCAGTCGGCAGTATATAAAGGATGCTATCTCTGAATGGGGAAGTTGTCGAAATGTAGCCATAACTAAAACAGGAGGGGATTTGGCTCTAAATGGTCGAAATGCATATGCCTATTCAGGGATACCATCAGGATTATCGGATGCATTAGAGGAGTTGCATGATGATAATGAATTGATTGACGATGTTCAGCTGGCTGAAAATGGTAATTGGTTGATTTTGTGGGGAAATAATGGGTTTAGGTGGAATCGTATTCCATATAGTCTCGAATCGAAACTGCGAGAGTATAACGAGCAGGGAGAAGTTGTTACATCTGTGACTTTTAATGATTTGGGTGATTGGATTGTTATATCTACGGAACATGTGTCAGCGTCTGATTATGAGTTACAAGGTTATTTGAGAGAAGGAATGGAAGCATACGGACAATTGTGGTCTGCTCATCTGACAAATGATGGGTTGGTTTTATGCTATGAGTGGGGGTATAAATATTTTGGGAACGTTCCTGCTAATCTGTTGAAGAAACTGGATGATTGTTCCCATGATATTTTTCGAATAAAATTCTTGTCGGATGGCACTTACTTTATATCAGATAAAAATGGCTGGTATTCTTATTATATGTAGTTTATTTGTTTAATAAAAATAGGAGGATATTATCATGAAAAGATGTGTGTCGATTGTTGCAATGTTCATGTTGATGCTGTTTACTGGTTTCGGTCAAGGTAATTTTTCGTATACTTATTATATGCAGCAGTTTTATGATATTATGCGAGCAAATGGTGATATGCAGGTAGCAATGATGTATGTGGATGAAGCATTGAAACTGCGGCCAGGCGACCCTGACGCATTGTTTAATAAAGCATATGTTTATGCTGCAACAGATGATGTGGCTAATGCAGTCAAATATTATTCTATTTTATTGCAAAAGGAGAATACATTATCGGCTGTGATGGCTTGTAATACATATTTTAATAGAAGTTTGTTGTATTATAAATTGGGAGACTATGTATCTGCACTGTCTGATTGCAATTCTGCATATCGGTATTTGCTTCGCGGCGATGAGGAATATCGAATTGACAATGAACAAAAAATTTTATCAACGCGAGCATCTGTGTATATATCGTTGAACAATTATTCTGCAGCAGAGGCTGATTATGAGATGATGTTAAAAATTAATTCTGGGGATTTATCTGCGATGAATGGGCTGGCCAAAATTGCTTTCCTTCGCAGTGACTATGACGGAGCCATGTCCTATGCAGAGAAAAGCCTTTTGTATGACAACCAAAATAATCCTGCGGGGTATTTCTGGAAATCCCAGGTTGAACAAAAACGAGGAGATATACAATCTTCCATCAATAATATGTTGGAAAGTTTAGATCAAACATTAAGCATTGAAAATGTAGATATTGCTTCGGTAATATCCTGCTTTGGAAAAAATCGTGAATATGCATTGGCTAAATTGCAGGTACTGTATGCACAAAATAAAGAGTGGCAGTGGGCTTGGTGGATAGCATCATTGTACCAATCCATGTATTCTTACGAGCCAGCTTTGGTTTGGTATGAGACCTTGGAAAGCCAGTTGGGAAAGTCTCCATGGCTGTTGTATAATATTGCCAGTTGTTATTCGGGAATGGGTAAGTTTGCGTTGGCTGTTCGGCAAATTGACGATATTATTTCGTCAGGGCAACTTGAAGAACGTTCGGACTACAGCTATGCTTATGTTGTAAGAGGGACAAATAATCAGTCTGCAGGAAACTACAAAGCTGCCATGAACGATTTTAACAAGGCTATAGAATACGACCCTAGTAGCGGCTATGCGTATTATCGTAGAGGCTGGTGTTCCGAACTACAGCATGATGATGAGGCTGCAATGCAAGATTATCAAAAGGGGATTATCATGAATCCTGATTATGCCTATTTGTATCTGATGAGAGGAGAGCAATATCTGAAGCAGGGGAAAAAGGATTTAGCTGAGTCCGATTTTGAAACAATTTTGAAATTGGATACAATTGTTATGAATGGAACTTGTCGCCAATATGCTTTATTTTTCTTGGGACATGATGAAGAGGCAATCCAATGGATGGAAGATTTAATTGAATCCGATCCGGAAAATGCTGGTCATTATTATGATAAGGCCTGTCTATACGCAAGAATGGGAATGTTAGACGAGTCTATTGCGGCATTAGAGCAAACATTGAAACATGGGTATCGAGATTTTGCTCATATTGAAGCTGATGATGATTTGGATCCGATTAGATCAAGATCAGAATATTCGGTTTTAATTAAAGAGTATAAGAAAAAGTGATAGAATTTGGATTTTCCTCGACAAGGTTACTTGCCGACAATCAAGTGCCTTGTCGGGGAAAACAACTTATCAAATATTCAGTGTATATATGAAACGGATTATTTTATTTTGTGTGGTGTTTTTTGCATCTGTAGTAGTACATGCGCAAGTGTTTAAGTACAGCACGACAGGATTCTCGTATAAATCATATAATGAAACCTATGGCTATTGGGGGGAATGGAGCGCTTGGGAATATAGCAATTTGTTGGTCGTAGTAGATTTGGGGCGGGAGAGAATTACGATCTATACAGATGAGCGTCAGGAATATGACATTTATGATGTTGATGAAGATCAATACGATTCCGATGGAGATTTTTGTTTGTCGATGTCTTGTGTGGATCAAGATGGAAATCGTTGTGGAGTGCGTTTGCTCCATAATAGTAATTCTGATGAGATGCAATTATACATAGATTATTCGAATATAATAATCGTCTATAATATAGAAGCACGGTAGTGGGTATGTATGGTTGGATATCGCTAGTAAAATGATTTTTTATCATAAATGCTTGGTTTTAAGTTGGCATGAAAAAATCCTGAAAATATTCCTGATTGCCGTGGCTCTGCTGTCGGTGGCAGGTATCGTGGTCTATCTGTCCCTCGCCCGGATGGAGGACATGGAAGATCTGAAAGAAGGCGATTTGCTGTTCCAGATATCCAAGTCGGCCCAGTCGCCTCTGATTGCCTTGGCAACCGGCTCGGTTTATACGCATTGCGGCATCCTGGTGGAGAAGCAAGGGAAATGGTACTGCTGGAAGCCACCGGGCCGGTGAAGCTCACGCCCTTGCAGCAATGGTGCGACAAAGGGCGTTTCAAACATGTGATTAGCCGAAGAGTACTTGAAAAACCAATCAAAATCCGGTACAAGCAGTATTTAGGACAGGCTTACGACTGGAGCTTCAGGTTTGACAATGGCAAGATGTATTGCTCGGAGCTGATTTATGAGATTTACAAGAAGCAGTTCGGCATCGAGCTATCCAAACCGCGCAAAATAGGGGATTTCAACCTGCTCGGCATGAGGAAAGTCATGAAAAGGCGAGGCATGGGCAAGGATCAGCTTGCCGTGGCTCCCTCGGATTTGATGCGGTCGGAATATCTCTTGGATTGATTCCTCCCGCATTTTTTTTAGTTTCGAAGGTTCCCTGGCCGGTTCGATTGATAAGCGCATGCAGGTATGAACCAGAAATTATGTGTAAGTTTGTGGCATGTTATCCATGACAAGGACAGAAGCGGAGCTAAAGTTACGGCAGATTTTCGGATTTTCGCGTTTTTATGACGAACAATGGAAGGCTATCAGCGCATTGCTGCAAGGCCGCCGGATATTGGTCATAGAGAGAACCGGTTTCGGGAAGTCTTTGTGCTATCAATTCCCGGCAGTACTCTTTGGAGGCACCACCATTGTCTTTTCCCCCTTGATTGCCTTGATGCGAGATCAAGTGACGGCATTGAGGAGACGCGGTATCGCCGCCCGTTGCATCAATTGCGAAGAAACTCCGGAAGATAACGAAAAATCTTTGCAGGAAGCCATAGACGGGAAGCTTAAAATCCTTTACATAGCACCAGAAAGACAGGAAAACGAACATTGGTTAGAAGCCGTGTCCAAAATTCGGCTCTCGATGGTTGTGGTCGATGAAGCCCACACCATATCTCAATGGGGGCATGACTTCCGCCCGGCCTTCCGGCGAATCAAGAATCTGGTTCGGAATTATTTGCCGCAGGACATGCCGATTTTGGCCGTCACCGCTACGGCAACGGAAAAAGTGCAGCATGATATAGAAATCCAGCTAGGCAATAATTTGGAGGTAATCCGAGGCTCTCTCATGCGAACCAATTTCCGGCTTTACGTCATCAAGACCACATCGGAAGAGGAAAAGATGGTCTGGCTGAAGCACCATTTGCAAGGCTTGCCGGGTACAGGGCTTGTCTATGCAGGGACCAGAACTCAGACATCTTTGTATATGAAATGGTTGCAACGTCAGGGAATAGATGCCGTGGAATATAATGCCGGCCTCGATGCCCAGACAAGAAAAGAAATAGAAGAAGGATTTTTGTCAAACCGTTGGAAATGCATCGTCTCCACTAATGCATTGGGAATGGGTATAGACAAACCCGATATCCGTTTTGTGATTCATTTGCAGATCCCGGCTTCGCCCATCCATTATTATCAGGAAATAGGCAGGGCGGGACGAGATGGGAAACCGACAGATATCATTTTGTTTTTCAATGAACAGCGAGATGAAAATGGCGTTATGGCTGATTACAGGCTTCCCCGATCGTTCATCGACTCTGCCCGTCCTTCGGAAAGGAAATACCTGCAATTCATCGAGGCATTGAAGGAAGAACCCTTGAGTGAAAAGGGCATGATGATGGCCACGAACATGAAACAGACGGCCGTCAGGGTCATCCGGGAGGATTTGATCGAGCAAGGAATCATCAAGGAAGTGACGATGGGACGGCAAAAATTCTACGAGTACAGGTACGATGCCCCTGAACTCGATTACAGCCTTTATAGTTCCCTCAATGCTGCCAAATTAGAAGATTTGCAGCAGATGTTGGATTATGTGGAGACGAAGCAGCCAAGGATGGAGTTCCTGTGCCGGTATTTAGGCGACCATGAAGAGATAGACTGGACGAGGACTTGCGACAATACCGGCCTGCCCAAGTTGACAATAGAAGTGCAGGAAGCAGATAGGTTGGATGTCCAGGACTTCAAGGAGAATCTTTTCCCGGAACTTTCCTTCAAAAGAATCCCGAATATGCTCACCGGTGTGGCGGCTTCCTATTATGGCGATTCCAATGTGGGAAGAATCATTCATCATTGCAAATACGAAAACGGCGGGGATTTCCCGGATGTTTTGGTCAGGCAGACACTCCGGGCATTCCGGTATCGGTTCAAGAACAAGAAATTCGATATTATATTATATGTCCCTTCCACGGAATCAGGTGATTTGGTGCGGAATTTTGCCCATACGATAGGGAAAATCTTGAAAATACCGGTATCGGACGGTTTGGTCAAGCAAAAGGAAACGAAACCCCAGAAGATTTTTGAGCAACATTACGGCAAGGCGGACAATGTGAAAGATGCCTTTACTTGCCAAAATCAAAAGGAAATCATGGGGAAATCCATCCTATTGATAGATGATATTTACGACAGCGGAGCTACCATCAAAGAAATAGGCCGTATGTTGGCCAAGGCAGGAGCTGCTGAAACGGCCCCCCTTGTCATAGCCAAGACGGTGGGAGGCGACAATATTTAGAGATAATATTCACGAAACCATGGAAAAGAACGAATTGCCTTATTGGATGGCCTTGGCGCATCTTGCTGGCATCCATACTGCCGACAAGATGAAGATTTTAGTCCAATGTCATACGAGAGGAGAACAGCTTTCCGATTTCTTCAAGGCATCCGATGAGATAAAGACAGTACAGTATTTGCTGGATTCCAAGTTGATAGAGAATATAAACTCCTGCATTGCCAATATCCCGAATTACGCTTTCATGGCGGAGAACCTACAGGAGCAAGGCTTCGAGATGACCGCTATATGGGATCGGGAATATCCGAATCAGCTGAAAGCGAACTTGAAATACAATGCGCCGATATTTTTCTACTCGCGGGGAGACAGGGCTTTGTTCAATAAACCGGCTACCGCGATTGTTGGCTCTCGGAAGTCTGGCCAGGTTTCCCTTGATTTTACTCGGAAAGTGGCGCAAAGAGAAGTTGCCCATGGCAAAGTGATTGTGAGCGGCTACGCCAAGGGAGTGGACAGGCAAGCCTTGGAGTCGGCTTTGCAAGCAGAGGGGAAAAGCATTGCGGTCTTGCCGCAGGGCATTATGACATTTTCTAGCGGATATAAGGCGTTGTACAAATATCTTGTTCAAGGAAAATTGCTTATAGTAAGTTATTTTCAACCCAAGGCCGGTTGGGATGTGGGTTTGGCGATGGCTCGGAACGAAATCATTTACGGTATGGCGCAAGATATCTTCGTGGCAGAATCCGACAATAAAGGCGGCACATGGAGCGGTGTTCAAGCCGGCCTCCAGCGTCAACGGAAAAACGCACAGGATATCTCCATTTTTGTCAGGATGCCGGACCAGACCGAAAAGAACGCGAACATGGAATTGATTGCTTGCGGAGCTGTTCCGGTAGATTGCGAGGGGAATGTCGTAGAAAATAAAAGACCACTTGAGACAGAGGATATAAAGCGAAAGATGATTGAATTGCTGACAGGTCGCGAACTGAAAGCCCAAGACATTGCTATCAAATTGCAGCTCGATTGGTCGAAAGAGAAACTAAAGAGCTTTTTGGAGAATATGGAATCCGAAGGTGTTTGCAAGTACAGGAGAGGGCGAAGCAATGTGTATGCCATAAAAGTTGTGGAACCTCGGCTTTTTTGAGGCTCTGGTTGGTTGCAGAAAATTTCCCGGTTACTTTTTGTGTTTTCCGGTATAAAAGGGAAAAAACAAACGCAACATGAAACACCAAGAAAACACACTTTTTGCCAAGCGCTACCGTTTGACATGCTTCAAGAAGTATCAGGATTTGGCCCAAGTATGGCGAGCCAAAGACGAACAGGACGGCCAGGATGTGCTGCTGCGGATTTTCCCCGCGATGGAACAGGCCGGTATCGATGGATTTATCCGGGAATATTCTTATTTGAACAAACTGGAGCATCCCAATCTCTTGCCTGTCAAAGCCTTCGATGTGTGCGATGCGCAAGCCTATGTGGCAATCCCGTATTATCCTGTCTCGGCAGACCGCTTCAGCGATGCCCTGTCCGAGCAGGAAGCCTGGAACTTCCTTCACGATACGGCTTCGGCCTTGGCTTACCTGGATTCCATGGCTTTGCTGCACGGCGCAGTGGAACCTTGCAACATCTGGCAGGACGGCCAAGGGCATTTCTTGTTGGCACCGCCCGCCATTAACCTGACGCAAAGAATCCTGCTGCGCCGCCACGCTTTGGTGGTGGAAGAAGCCGATCCGGAAACAGGGAACAAGGAATACATGGCGCCCGAAGCATGGTACAGGGAGCCTCAATACATGCCTGCCAGCGATATATGGGCTTTGGGAATGTGCCTGCGGAATCTGTTGACAGACAAGAGGACAAACGTGATGCCGGACGATTTTTCCGGAAAAGCACCCAAAGGCAAGAAGATAGAGAATCCGGAAGAAATCATCGGCCGGAATTACTCTCCCGCCTTGGCGAGCCTGGTCTTTGCGCAAGGTTTTTCATGGTCGCGGTCTTCGAAAGCCGGAACGTCCGCAAGCAAAGGTTTTTTCAAGAGTCTTTTCGGCAAAGCCAAAAGCCGGGCAGGGGAGCCATACAAGCCGGAAACCGATGTCTCGATTCAGAGCTGTTTGGATGCCGAACCCGAAAGCCGACCCTCGGCCTGGAAGCTGCAAAGCCTAGCCGCGTCTCACGTCGATTGGGCTGTCCCCGTCCGGCCGCAGGCATCGCCCGACGACATCCTCAATCCCGATGATATCCTCAACAAGGAAGGCCGCGAGCCTGTTCCCGCCCTTCATCCGGGAGATTGGGTCGTTGACGGCGCTTACCAGCTGCAACGCCAGGTCTCGGAAGGAAATGTCAGCGAGTGGAATGCCATCGATTCCCACGGCCGGCATCTCAGCCTTTGGATTTCCGTGCCCTTGGAAGGAAATGCGCTGCCGCAGATAGAAAAGGAGCTGGATCGAATCGCCGCCTTGACGCATCCCAACCTGATTCCGGTGGAAAAAAACGGACTCTGGGGAAAACGGGCCTACCTCGTCACACCGTCCTATGCGCCCTTACTGCAAAAAACAGGGCAAGCGGAAGAAAGCGATGCCTGGCATTGGTTCCGGGATATCCTGGAAGGCATGGTTTATCTTCACGAGAACAGGGTCAGGGTCGATGCCCAGAAGATAGAATCCTGGCGTCTTGATGACGAAGGCCATTGCCGGATTCCAGCGCTATGCCTGTCGAAAGAGATAGAACGGCTCCAGTTGCTTCGCTATTGCAAAGGAAAGGACATTGCTTGCGCTGATTTAGCCAATCGTGAAAAATTTTTCCAAGCTCCCAAGACCGAGGACGACTTTGACAGCTATGGCTTCATTGAGTATTGCGTCCAAAGATGCTGTGAAATAGGCAATATAATGGGGCTGTTTTACGAACTCTTGGCAGGCGAGCGGCCTTTTCATGGTTATGGTTATGATGCCTATTACGATGAAGGCGGGGATTCCCGGAAGGCTTCTGCTCAATCCTCGATACCGGACCGGCTCCTGTCCGAGGCCGAATTGGGCCGTTTGCCGTTCCCGTATTCCGAAGACTTGCAGGCGCTTTTCGACTGGAGCTTCCGAAGCGTCGATCCGGAGGATTTCGATGTGTGGTGCAACATTGAAAACATGCTCGAAAAAGTGAAACAGCACTGAGGTTACCTTTGGCAGTAAAACAATATCAAGGTATAAAGGAAATCTGAATCCGAGCCGGTCTTGGCTGCCCCGAAAGGAAGCCGGAAGGTTCGCAAAATCAGAATGGCAATGAAGAAAATGACAATGAAAGGAATCCTTCTGGCAATGAGCCTCTTTGCGGTCATCCTGTCCCCGGTTTTCGGACAGGATAGCACGGAACTGAGCAAGGAAGAGCTGGTGGACCAGCGTTTTTTTGAACTATTGGAGCTGGAAGGTATGGCAGGTGCCGGCGCCTATGTGGATTCGCTCTTGCAGGTGGAGCCGGACAATGCGGAATACCTTTATCTTAGGAGTCTTGCGGCCATCGATGACCTTGCCCAGATTAAGTATTTGCAAAAATCCTTGGCGGCGGACTCCTTGCATCCCGATGCCTTGTACGATGCCGCCGTGTATGAAGCCTATGTGAACGAGGACTATCCGGAAGCTCTCCTCTATATGGATCGGTATATACGTCATTACCCCGACGATTACTCTGGCTATCTCTTAAGAGGGGATGTGAATTGCTGGCTTGGGAAAAAGCAGGAATGCATAGAGAACATCGTGTTGTATGCCAAGGTCTTGTCCAATGAGGAATACAGCCATTTATGGGAAAATTTCAGAATTTTGGAGGCCATAGATATCGTTTCTGATTCAGTGGAGTATATGAATCTGCTTTATGATAGCCTGTCTGCATTGGCAGGCACAAGGTATGAAAGTCCAGCTTTGTACAATCTATTAGGCTATTTGGGGTATTGTGCAATGGCGTATGGCGATTGGAGCATGGATTCGTCAACGCTCAAGCCATATTTCGAGATGCTTAAACTGCAAGAATCAAAATACGGCATATCCTACTGCAATATGTTGAATCAGATGGGTTTGTATCAATTTCTTGGCCTGACACAAGCTACCATCCATTGTCTCGACTTGGTTTTGGAAAAGGTGGAAGAACCCGATGTCGACTTCTTTTTCAGTTTCTACTTGCCTAAAGATGGTACTAGGATAGAGGTCGCATACGCGTATGGCATATTGAATTACATGAAGATGTTTTATCACGCAGGGCGTGCCAAGTGTTACATGGCTATCGGGGAGACCCGCCGTGCGATTGTTGATTGGTTATCGGTCCTGGACGCACATGAAAGGAAAGGGGAAATATCAGAATGGATTGGAAACGACGAAATCATGTCGGATTTGGAAGAAGCTTTCGCTTATATAGGGGAAAGCACTGATGTATTGGAACCTTTTGTGGATCATTCTCTAGAACTGGGGCAGGCTTTGGAAATCGATGGGAATTATGAGATGGCTAAGTTTTTCTATTCATTTGCAGTGGATTTGCCAGATAAAGTTGCCATGGAAGATTATCGCAATGAAGGCAATTATCAGATGGGGCTTTTGTATTTTCAGATGGGACGAAAGAGGAAGGCTGCAAAACATTTCAAAGAATGCCTGAAAAGCGGAGAAAGGGAAGATTTTTTTGATGCAGAATGGACTTTGGCTGTCATTGAGAAAGATGAGATGCACCAGCAAGAACTTAAGGACTGGCTGAATGCCAATGAAATGGAGTTGTATGCTTATGATGCAGCCTATTATTTTCTGTGCATGGGGGAGAAAGAAAAGGCTATAAAGTGCCTTGTGGATGGTGCTGATTTTATGGATATTCCATATCTTGAACATGATTCCTTTTGGGATGGCTTGCGCGAGGAGGCTGGTTTCAAGTCCCTGTTGGCCGGACTGAAAGCCAGCCGGGCGGAACTGCTCCGGCAACTGGGGATCCCGGAGGAATAGGGGCAATGCGAACTTTCATGGGCATGAGCTTTGCGCCAATTGGCATATCGACCCGGAATGCGCTCGCAAAAGAAAATCCCGCTGCGGAACATGGCTCCACAGCGGGATTTTTCTTTCACATTCCCATCATCAAGGGAACACCCTTACTTGATTTCGATGTGCTTGATGCTGGCTGGTTTTTCTTCTTCCTGAATCTTGGGCATTTCCACCGTCAGCACGCCGTTCTCAACCTGGGCCGAGATTTTTTCCTTGTCCACATTGTCAGGCAAGGACATCACTTGCTGGAACTTGGAGTAGGAGAACTCACGGCGCAGGTAGCGACCGCTTTTCTTGTCTTCGTCCTTGTTTTCGGTCTTCTTTTCCATGCGGATGACCAAGTTGTCGTTTTCATCTACATGTACTTGGAAATCGTCCTTGGTCATGCCGGGAGCGGCCAGTTCCAGACTGTAAGACTTTTCATCTTCCAGTACATTGATGGCAGGCGCTGTGGCATTGGGGCGAACCATCCAATCGGTGTCGAAAATGTCGTTGAAAATGCTGGGCAACCAAGCTTGATTCTGATTTTTTCTAACAGGTAACATAGTTAAAACCTCCTATATTTAATTTCACATTCTTTTTTGAATCCGCCCTCCGTCTTTGAAGGGACTTTGGCCGGATTCTTTGCCTCCAAGCCTTGGCGAAGCTTTCTGCGGCTTTTGGCTTCGGTTCTGGCGTTCCCGCCGCGCTTCCGCTTCCGGCTTGCTCCAAGCTCGCCGCTTGAGGCTGTCTTCGGGACTTTCATTCCGAAAGACACTGAAAGGTATCAGCAATATCCGTGCCGGAAACCGAAAGCCGCTTTTGAGGCACTAAAACCTGCTTAAAAGTCATAAATATCTGAAAATATGTCATTTAAACTGAAAATTTGACACGAGCGCGGCTGACTTTCCGTCGCATTTCCTGCCGTATCGGCATCAATGGGCATCGTAAAAGGAAAAACCGACGAAATTTTCGGTAAGAAAAACCCTGTCGTGCCAGTTCCTTTTTCCTATTTTTGCAAAACTCATGGAAGCTTGGAGCGGCAATCCTTTGAAATCCAGCAGGAGCGAATCCAACCCGGCCATGCGCCGGAGGCGAAGAAAGGGAGGATATCGATGGGATTTTTGCCAGAACCCGTTCCAAAAAGGAAGCGGATAGCCGCAATGAGATGAGTCCGACCGATAATTTAGATTAAGACAGACCTTGGCCGAGACTGGACAGGAAAAATGCAGCTCGACTGATAATTTAGAAAGAATTGAGACCCAGACCCAATCCAAAAGCGCCCCAAGAGAGCGCGATGGCTAAGAAACGATTAGGCTTCTTTGAAGGCATCAACGGCTATGGCTTCTACAATGTGCTGAACGTGGTGCTGTTCGCCTTGATGTCCGAAGTGGCTTACGTGGGCATCATCTTCTATACCGATGTGCTCAAACGCTGCATCGACGGGGATGCATTCTCCTTTCTGATATTCATTGTCAATCCGATATTGTTCAGTCTCCTGTGCTTCGGCCTGCTGCGGCTCAACACCGTGTTCAACAGCCGTTACCCGGTCACCTATTACACCAGCGCGAGGATGCTGGGCTTCTTCCTCTTGATCGGGCTTTCGTTCTGGGGATACAACTACCTGATGTACGTGGCCGAAGTCTATGCTACCGGGACGGACGGGGGCAACCCTTTTGTGCCTACCGAGCCTATCTGGCTGCAAATCACCCTGATTACCTTGGTGCAGCTGGTTATCATGTGCTTGATTACCATCAACCATACCGCCCGCTACACCATCATGCTCTACAAGGAAGGCGAGGAGCTGAAGCAGACCCAGGCGAGGGCGGAAATCCGTGCCTTGCAGACGCAGCTCAATCCTCATTTCCTCTTCAACAGCCTCAATACCTTGGTTTCCGAGATCGATTACGACCCGGAAAGCGCCAAGAAGTTCACGATAGACCTGGCCGGGGTCTACCGCTATATCTTGCAGAAGCAGGACAAGCCCTTGGTATCGGTCTATGAAGAATTGGGATTCCTGCAATCGTATGTGAACCTGAACCAGATAAGGGTGGGGGACAGCCTGCATTACGAATGCGTCTATCCCGACCGCAGCAACCTCGACTTCCTTCAGGAAAAGTACCTGCCTTCGCTCTCCTTGCAGCTTTTGGTGGAGAACGCGCTCAAGCACAATGTGATATCGGCCATCAAGCCCCTGCATATCCAAGTGAGCTTTTCCGAAAATCTGGAATATTTGGTGGTGACCAACAATGTGAATCCCAAGAAGAACGTGCATTCGTTAGGAACGGGTTTGAACAACTTGGCCGAACGCTACCGTTTGCTGGCCGACAAGAAGATTGTGGTGGAGAAGACAGGCAATCTCTTTATTGTCAAGCTGCCGATGCTGGATCTGGATTGACAGGAACGAAAAAACGAAAAAAATAATGGATACGAAACAAGACAATTTGGTGAGGGTGGCGATTGTGGAGGACGAATTGCCCGCCGCCCGCCTTTTGAAGAGCATGATCCTTTCGCTGCGGCCCGACTGGGAAGTGACCCATATCGGCGGCAGCAACGAGGAAGCGGTGGCATGGTTCAAGGCCAACAAGACCCAGCCCGATATCCTCTTCCTGGACATAGAATTGAGCGACGGGGTGTCGTTCGAGTTCCTGGAGGAAGTGCGGCCGCAGAGCATGATTGTCTTCACGACCGCTTACGACGAATATGCCGTGCGGGCTTTCTCGGTGGACAGCATCGACTACCTGCTCAAGCCCATCGAGACCGACCGCTTGCGTTTGGCGATTGAGAAGTTCGAGAAAAGGACAGCGGCCTATTTCCGTCAGATCAACGAAAAGAGCAACTGGAAGGAGTTTCCGGAGAAAATCAACGGCCAGGGCAAGACCTACCGCAACCGTTTCCTGATGCAGCGGGGCAACCAGATGGAAGTGCTGATGGTGGAAGATGTGGCATACTTCTTCAGCGAGAACAAGATAACCTATGCCCAGACTTTCAAGCAAGGCTCGATGGTGGTGGATTATTCCTTGGACCGCTTGGGCGAGGAACTGGATCCGGCGCTCTTTTTCCGCGCCACCCGGCAGATCCTGCTTTGCAGCCGCGCGGTGAGCAAGATCGAGAACTATTTCCAAGGGAAAGTTTCCGTAACTTTGAGCCCGGCTTTCAAGGACCAGGTTCTGGTCAGCAAGGAGAAGGCCGACAGCTTCAAACGCTGGCTGAATTATTAGTCTTGACGCCTGTACAAAGGATGCATCGCCACTGTTGGTCGCCCGTTTTGGCATCGTCGGCCGATGCGGAAAGCGAGACCACAGAACAGGGACGGCTTGCATTTGTTTGCAAGGCGGATATAACGAATCCAAAGACAGAACATTATGAACAAGATTCTTCGGACTTTGCCTCTGCTGCTGGCTTTCGGCATCGTACTTTCGCCTGGTCTCCAGGCTGGATCGACACCTCGTCTGCAATCAATCGGTCAACTTGCGATTGATTCGACAGGGGAACTTTTGGTATCTCCCGACATTCCTGCTTTTTCATCCGGGCGGTTTCAGGCTCGTGAAAATGCGTTGCGCCACGATGTGCTGATGTTGGCCAACGATGATATGGAAGGACGCTTGACCGGTTCGGCCCAGGATAGGAAAGCAGCCTTTTACATAGCTCAGGAATTTCTGAGGTTTCATCTTGTGCCGCTTCCGGTGATGAATCTGCAAGGTGGTGAAGCCAAGCCGGGGAAAGACCCGAAAGATTATTGGCAATCCTACAGCTTCAAAGCCCGTTGGGGCGAACAACTAGAGAGCCGCAATGTGGTCGGGTTGATTCCGGGAACGGATTCGGCGCTCTCCAATCGTTATATCGTGATAGGCGCGCATTACGACCACCTTGGTTGGGGCGATAAAGTAGGGACAGCGCGCGGTGATGCAGGACGGGCAGTATATAACGGGGCGGACGACAATGCCAGCGGGGTTGCGATGCTGTTGGAGCTTTTGCGTTATTACAAGCAGTATCCTCTTCCTAAGACTTTGGTTTTCGTGGCTTTCAGCGGAGAGGAAATAGGCCTTTGCGGATCTCAGGCTTTCCTGGACCAGTTCCCTTTCCCTGTGCGGCAGATCGATGCCATGTTCAATTTGGACATGTTAGGGCATTTGCTGGACAATACCTTCTGCATCTGCGGGACAGGTACCAGCAAGGAGGCCGAATCCATGGTGAAGGAAGCTGCCAAGCGGACCGATTTGAAGCTGACCACCTATCCGGACGGTCACGGGCCTTCGGATCATGCGTTGTTCTACGACCGCAAGATACCCGTTTTCTTTTTCAGCACGCCTCCCACCGCTACCTATCATACTCCGGCCGACGACCCGAATACCTTGGATTACGATGGGATGGTACGCCTGTCGTCCGTCATTGGGGACTTGCTGGAACAAGCGGGCAAGGCGGAATCCTTGACTTTTACCTCTTCGGGCAAGCCGAACCGCAAGATGATGGGCATGGGACAGTTCAAGGCCACTTTGGGTTTGATGCCGGATATCAACAATACCGACCGGCGGGGCTTGCGCACGATGATCGTGGTGGACGGCAAGCCGGCGCACAACGCAGGTATCCGCAGCGGGGACGTGCTTTTGAAAGTGGCTGGGAAACGGGTGCATACGCTGGATGACTATATGGACGTGCTTGCCACTTTGTCTTTTGGCGAGCAGATTCAAGTGCGCTTCATATCCAAGGAAACCGGGAAGAAACAGACGGTGACCGTGGATTTGGATGCTGTGGCCGGCAATAGGAAAAGGTAGAAGAAAGCGTTTTTTTGACTCGCAAAAGGGAATGCAATGAAGAAATCCTGGATGATATTGATTTCGGTGGTGCTGACGCTGTTCTTTGCGGCTTTTCAGCGAATGACCGGGCCTACGCACCCGGAAGACGGCTTTGTGGAAAGAGGGGGCGAGCGGGTCGCGTTCTCTTTGCCCCGGAGCGGCACGGTGGACGAAGATACCCGGATCGCAGTTCCGGGTTCCGCATGTTCCGGATGCGATTCTTCCTTTATCGAATCCCATCATGCCGCCCGTTTGCATTACCGTCATTATCCGTTTTTGGAAGGGGAGGAATGGATTGAGGTTCCCATGCGCCAGGAAGAGGGCTATTGGGTCGCTTTCCTGCCGAGCCAGCCGATGGCGGGGAAACTGGCTTATTACGTGGAAGCCGACGGCCTTTCCTATCATCAGGAAGCTCCTTTGATTATCCGCTACAAGGGTTCTGTGCCGGCTGCTGTGCTGGTTCCGCATATCCTTTTGATGTTCCTGGCCATGTTCTTTGCGGTGATGGCCGGCTTGGCGGCATTGCTCAACAATCCCTTGTACAAGCGGTACAGCGTGGTCACCTTGGTGCTGCTCGTCTTGGGCGGCTTGGTGTTCGGCTGCTTGGTGCAGAAGCATGCCTTCGATGTCTATTGGGCGGGATTCCCGATGGGCGGGGACTTGACCGACAACAAGACCTTGATTGCCGTTTTGGCCTTCCTGATAGCGGTGGTATTGTCATTTTTGCCAAGGAAAAAGCCTCGGCAAGAGAGCGGTGCGATGCCAATGACCGAACCGGCTGTTTCGGAAATGCTTAAGAGAAAGGATGTTATGAAGCAAGGCGGCAAGCCGATGGACGAAACTGCTCCCTTGGAATCGGCGACCGGCAAAGCGGCCATGCAAGGCAGCAAGCCTGCCAGCCTCTCTGGCGACCGTTCCTGGACCCGCTGGGTCGTGCTGGCGGCCGCCATCGTCATGTTAGGCATCTTCAGCGTGCCCCATAGCGCCAACGGCTCCGAACTGGACCGTGCCACCGGGGAGATTGTCAGCGGGGAATAAAAACGAAGGAGCCCGGGCGTTTCCGCACCGGGCTGCCTTCAACAACCAAAACCATGAAAACCAAAACCAACCATCTTTCTTTATGAGAAGCCATGACGGGCGCGTGTCACGGCAGGATGAACTTGAAGGTGGAAGAATCCGGATCGTTCCAGATCCGGCACAGGTAAAGCCCGGATGGAAGCCCTTGCAAGGAAACCGCATCTGCTTCGTATCTTTTTTCCAAGACAAGACGGCCTTTCACATCGAAGATTTCCAAGCGATGCCAATTGCCTTCGGGTAAATGCAGGCTGCGCTCGGTCTGATTTATCCAGAACCTCAACGAGGAAGCCGATTCGGGCTGCTCCTGATTGCTCACTTCCGGTGCTCCTTTGCGGATAGGAACGCAGCAGAGCAGGGAAGAATCCTGGCCGTAGATGGCGCGTACTCCCACGAAACCGGTGGTATCGGGGGCGGAAAAGCCGAAGCGGGTAGTGCCGGCCTCGGTCTGCCCGATATACGTTTCCCCGTGATACAGACGGTAGGCAGTTACGCCTTCCTGTTCGGGTGCCTTCCAGATTACTTCCACCTGGCCTGCGGCTTCATCTCGTCCTGCTTGCAAATCCCGGACTTGGCGAAGCCCGTCGTTTTCCAACAGCCTGAACGCTTCCGGCACATAGACGCAGGAATCTTGCGTGGCCTGTTGCAGGATTTCCTTGATTTGATAGCCGTTCAGTTCTGGGTAATAGGACAGGATCAAGGCCGATGCCGAGGCGGCCAAGGGCGTGGCCATCGAAGTCCCGGCCATCATATCGTAATACTTGCCGCTGAACGAGGGTTTGTCATCCAACCATTGGGAGACGCACCAAGTGGTGCTCAGCATCTGCTGGTCTTTCACCACCGTGTCATGGTCTATGTAATAGCCTCCCGGAACCCAGACATCCACCCAGTCCCCGTAATTGGAAAAATCGGAACGATGCCCGTCGGAATTGACCGAACCCACAGCAATGACACCGGGATAGCAGGCGGGGTATTGTTCTTTGTCTCTACTCTTATTGCCTGCTGATGCGAAAAATACAATGCCTTGATTAATACATGATTGGAAAAACTCTCGTTCTATACTGCTATTATACTCCGATCCATAGCTCAGACTGATTACTTTGGCCCCATGGTCTGCAGCCCAGGCAATGCCTTCCATTGCATTAGCCATGAGGTTGGGTTCGGATTCCGCTATGCGTATCCCCATCAGACTTATCCCGGAAGCCAAGGAAACGATGCCTTTGCCGTTGTTGTTGACAGCGGCAATCAAGCCGGCGCAATGCGTGCCATGAGACCAGTTGTAGGCGGGGTTCATACCGGCAAAACCACCTCCATATACCATTTCCCTGTCAATATGAGATGGAGGGTTGGCTTCCCCTTGTGCATTGGTACAAGTGTTGTAGAGGTTTTCAGGCAAAATATCCAAGTCTTCATGTCCGCTCCAAACGGCATTGTCCACCACCGCCACCTTGATATCGGGATTCCCGGTGTATTTTCCATAAAGTTCATCGAAGCCCATCATGTCCAAATGCCAGGAAGCATGGATGCTGTCCACGATTCCGTAAAAAGAATCATTGGGTGTGTCTTTAGGGTTGTTTTTTCGGGGAAATCCATCCGAAGGACAGGCCGATGCCCGATACAAGGGTACCCGTTCCACCAACTCGATGCGAGGGTCTTGTTGCAATTGCCTTAACAGCAAACCGGCATTCTGCACGCTGTCGAAGCGGAGCTTGAAAGCGTATTGCAATGCCGGATTGTTGCCCGAACGCAGGCAGAACGCCTCTGCCCGAAGCCCGTATTTGCGAAAGTCTCCTTTGTCTGCTGTTGGGAACAAAGCGGAAACCGGGACATGACGGCTGTCTCCTTTGGGCAAATCAAGGCTTCCGGCTTTGAATTTCAGATACAGCGCATCCGGCTGATAGTCCGGTATAGCCGTCTGTCCTTGCGCTTGGAGAACAGGAATTCCCAAGAGGAATCCGGCGACAAGCAAGAAATATTGTTTCATGATCAAAGGTCTTAAAGTGTTTTCTATTTGATTTTGCAGGACGATGTGCTTCTATCCTGATAGGCCGTGTGCCAAGATCCTTGGATGCAAAGCCTTGGCACACGGAAGGAAATCGTGATTATTCAATAACTGTGAATTTCAATACCTGCAAGCCTTGGCTGCTACGGACTTTGGCAAAGTACAGGCCGGGAGACAGGCTTTCTACGTTATAGACAAAAGTGTCTTGGTTCAAACCTTGCTTGGCAAATAGGACACGGCCGTTCATGTCTATGATTTCCACTTCTTGGATACCGGCATCGCAGAAGATAGTGACTTTTTCCTGTGCCGGGTTCGGGTAAAGGCTTGCGTCCAAGATAGAAGCATCGGATTCCGTGCCGGTGCCGGTCTTGTCCACCCGGATATCGTCAATCATGAATACAAAGCCGTATCCTTGTTCGCCTTGGTATCTTTGTATGGCGATATGGATTTCCTTGCCGTTATAGGCACTTAAGTCTACTACCTCTTGTTTCCAGTCCCAATCCGGAGCTTCCCGGAAATCCGTTACCGCCTCAAAGCTTTCAAGCGCGTTGGTCGTGGTCGATACCAAAACCCGGTATTGGTCATAACCGTAGTCTTTGGTAAAGCTCTTTACCCAGAAACTGATTTTGGATCCGGAAGCCGGCATCTGGAGTTTCGGGGAAATCAGCCAATCATCGGCATCGTTCGCGTTCGTGCTGAAGCTGGCACCGAACCTTCGGCCTTGAATAGGATCCATTTCATAATCATCCATGATAGGGGGCGTGGTGGAGGCGGGGTTGAAAGAAATAAAACCGAAAGCTTCAAAAGTATGCGGGAATGACACATATTGCCATCCGTAAGTGGGCATCCCGTCATTATCCATCGTTGTCCATTCCGGTTGGAAATCGGAGATGGCAAAGTCGGGCGTGTATTCAAAGTCCATCACGTAGGGATCCATGGCGGGAACGGTGGCCAGGCTCATCCGCAGGGTATCGTTGCTTCGGTCTTCATCGTTTTCCATGTCCGCGAACACGCAGATATCGTATTGGGTGTTGGGCTGGGACAAATCGGCTTCGATGACGGCATTGCCGGAGACATAGGGGGCAATGCGCAGGGTAGTAGAACCTGCTTCCTGGTTATTGATGAACAGATGCACGGGAACGTCCACGCTGTCGGCGCTGTTGTTCTTGACCCTGACGGTTACAGGCTCGTTGGCGGCAAAAGCTCCTGTGTTGGCGGAAGGATTGGCAAAAGCAAGCATTTCAACATCCTGTTTCAAATCCAGTACTCCGTCATGACCCAAATTCAAGGCAATGGCAGGATAACCGGCAATGTCTTCTTTCCATAAAGAATCGGTCATCAAAGTATAGCGGTAATAATACCCCTCCAAAGTACGATCCACAGCTATTCCCATAATATTGGCATCCATTTGCATGATGCATATCAAGACATCGCCGCTTAGCAGCAAATCGGGAATATCGTACACCATCCATCCTGAATCCCTAGGACGGCTTATGTCTTGTTGGTATATGGCTATATCGGCAATCTTTTGGTTTGCGGCATCAAAGGGATAAACGGACAATTGGAGTTGCGGCAAAGGATACTGTTCGAGAGAACTCCATCCTATGCTAAGGGATGTTACGGTGTCTGGATGAGAGAAACGGAACGGCATGGCAATGCCTCTTGGCCCATTAACGACGTAGGATGCAATGTAAAAACCCCAACCGACACCTAAAACAGGAGACGAATAATAGGACATGCTTGTATCGCTGATGGTAAATGTTCTTGAAAGTTCATGTCCGGGATTGATATCTTCGTTTTCATGTCCATCGATAGAGCCTTGTATAAATAGGGTGACAGTGTCACCGATTTCCATGTTTTCACTTTTTGCTGAAATAGCCAAGACACCTGTTTCGTCAGGAAGCAGGTTTGTGGTACCTGTCCCGGCGGTTTTATCGTTCAGCAATATATCAAGCCTTGCGTTTGCTTCCAATAGGCCATTGTTTTCTACCAACACAGAGATTGGAAGATTTCCATTGACATGTTCTATGGGCATACGGCAAGGGATGTCCGATAACAATTCTGTACTGATGTCATATTCTAAAACTTCGGTTAATGAGATATTTTTGTATGATAGACGCCCCATTTGCTGAAATGGATTATCTTTTTTCCCAAAAGAAAAAGCATAAAAGCCGTCTTCTTCAACGCTGAAATAAACTTCCCGTTTCTGGTAGTCATACGTTAACACGTCGCTTTCGCTCCATATTTCTATGCCGTTTTCAATGCCGTCAGAAATAGAATATAGCGAAATATAGGGTTCTATTATATAAGTATGTCCCGATGCAAAGAGAGAACCACCGCAATATTCAAAGTTCAGGCAATAGGTTTTTCCTGCTTGTAATTCAAAACAGGTGGATGATATTAGAGAAATTACGTTTGTCATACCAATTGCCCATTCTCCATTTGCCAATTGAGCGAGACTCCATCCTCTATAGGATTCCGCTGTGCTGATTCCCATTTCTTCTTTGGTAAAATCTATGGTGTGCGGTGTTTGCAAGGGGAGATGATTATAGATAACATGCCGTTCAGTTAATTTAGAAATATTATTGGAATAATCCCTGTCATTATACATGTCAAGATTGACCCTTACGGTATTTTTGCCTTTGTTCAAAAGCGCATATTCGTTAAAGGCTATTTCTGCGGTGGCATCCGGTGCAATATCGGCATAGATATATTCCCTTACGGTATCTGTTTCATTCAATATATAATAGGCATCAAAACCATGTATTGCCGAGCTGCCGAGGTTTTGTACCATGGCCGTTACTTCTAACTGGTCCAAACCGCACCCGGATAGAGGAAGGTATCCCCCATAGGTATCTGTCAAGGCTATATCGTATTCATTTTCATCATTGGCTAATTCAATTCTGGGATTTTGAATATACATCATATGGCCATGATTCCAAAAACCGAAAGAATACAGTCCGGATTCCGCTACGGAAAACGAAACTTCCTTTTCTGTCCAATTGAACGTATAAATGGCGGAGTCATGCCAAAGGGTGTTCCATGTCTCATAATCCTGCCCTTGCTGGCCTACAATCAACTGAATATTGCCATAGTCAATTCTGCCCGCATAGAAACCTCCTTGGTATTCAAAACCGATTGTATACTCTACTCCCTCCTCTAAATGAAATGGAATGGAAATAAAAGGGAAGTCTACAGGGCTTGTGCTCTGGATAACGGAAGCTTCCACCTTAGGATAATGTCGGAAATCGTCTTCACCTACAAAAGAACCGAGTTCATATTCATAGCCCCCGGCCTCTTCGCTTCCGGCATACATTTCCCCTCTTCCCAAATTGATTCGATGGGGTGGATATAGAGGCTGATTGTTGTAAACAATACCGGAATAGATGCTATCTGCATCTTCCAATTGAACGGAAATCTTATTCCGGCCGGGAAACATGGCAATATCAAGCAGTTCTATCAGGCTGCTGCCGTTGCTTGGAATAGTGTCCTGATTCAATGTAATGGAGCGATGCACCTGTTCGTTTACATTGTATAGCAATGTCATATCCTTGCCATAAGCCGGGGCGGTGCCTTCATTGGCAATCGTTACCGAAAAATCAATCAAATCCAAATCATAGCCCGAAGCAGGTAACTCCATTTCCAAGATTTGGCAACGCGGATGAGGTTCATATTCGCCTTGGCCTATTTCAATGGCATCAATGGATAAAAAGGGTATTATAAAATTGCCGTTGTTTAAAAAAGCGAAATATAGAGGTTCACCGGAGGCTTCGAATTGACAAAGGATATGCTTGAATTCTAAATTTTCATAAGCGATTTCTTGTAAAATTTCCATCTCTTGTGGATTAGAACTGCTTCCATACAGAATTTGTCCATTGCCTTGAAAACCGACTGTAATGAATAAACTCAGATAAGCCTTTCCCATAGCTATATCCATAGGGGCGGAGACCAGATATGCCTGTTTTCCGCTATACAAGGATTGATAGTGCAGATAAGGCGTCTCTCCAACTCCGCGAGAGTCTTGCCACTGCATATATCCGCTCGCATCCTCCACAATATTCCCCACGCTGTCCCGGATAGTCCAATTAGCCAAAGATTCCTCGCTGTCAAAATATTCCACAAAAGGTAGCGGAAGCGGTTCTTCCGAGAGGGTGTCCGTGGATACGTCCTGCGCATAGAGAGGCAAAGCGCTTGCGGCAAGCCATAAAAGAGCGGCTGCCCAATTTTTAATAGAGTTTTTCATGATAAAAAGTTTTTGTTGTTAAAAAATAGTGGGTTTGCTATAGTTCGTCAAAATGTTAGCTCCAAAGTCTGATGACCGATTTGGGTCAGAGCCTGTTGCCGTCAAGTCCGGCGCATCCTCAACCAACGGCTTCTTTTCAGCTACGTACAAAAATAGCCAGCCTTGCCGCAAGAAGCCGCATCAAAAGCCCTCCGGATGGCAACATTTCCCGAAATGTATCCCGATAGACTGCAAAAGACTTGAATGACAACAAAAAGACATGGAAAACGCCAAATCCTCCGCATCCTTCATTTTAGCTATTGTATCCGCCTTGGCATGTGTTCGGACGCAGAATGCCTCGCTTTTTCTTATCTTCGCAAGCCGTTCCGGCAGGAACAACCCACAGCATACGGCCAGAACTAATGAGAAAAGCATACTTCCTCCTAGCTATTCCGATATTCCTTTCCCTTGCGGCATGCCAGCCGAAGCCCGAACCGGCTACCGGATCCCCGTCTGAAGCCCCGCCTTATAGCCTGCTTATTGAAAATCCGGATAGCTGGCTTCCGGAGCAAAAGGATTCCACGATGCAGGACTTCTTGGAGATCTGGCGGATGCGTTACGCGGTGCAGGATTCGCAGGATGCAGCCCGCTGGATAAATCAAGTGCTGCGCTTAGGGGTCTATGCCTATCAGCAGAATGCGCCCGACCAAGCCTTGTCGTATTTCCTGGATGCCTTGGAAATGGCACTGGATTACCATATAGAAGATCCCTATGTCAACGGGAACATTGCCGGGATTTATGCCGATGCCATGGACTTTTCCCGTGCCTGGGAGATGAACTGGGGGCGGTATTCGCAATTGGAGAAGGCCGGGGATTATCTAAGCGCGGCCTTGGATCTGAATACGATGCTGACCTGCGCCATGGGGATGGGGGATACCGCCAAAGTGAGGCAGTGCGCCAAGGCCATGTTCCGGAAGCCATACGACACCATTCCTACCGTGCAGTTTAGCCTAGAGCGAGCCGGGATGTTCTTGGATATGAAGCGGGGAAAGTACCGCCAAGCCTTGATTCATGCCCGGAACGAAGCCGCTTATGCCGATTGCTTTGCCGACACCACGGCTTTTCTGGCCGCCGTCTATGAGGATATCGCCTTGATGAACGCCCGGCTGCAACGTTACGATTCCGCCTTGTGGTATTATGACAAAGCCTTGGAAGCCAATTTGGCAAAAGAAAGGATTCCGTCTTTGAAGCGAATCTACCGCCAGGAAGCCGAAATCTACAAACGCTTAGGGCGGCATCAGGCATATTATGACAAGATGGAATCCTTCATGGAACTGTCCCGTTACAGCGACAGCCTGGCGCAAGCCGAACGCCACGAGAACTTGGACTACGTTATCTTGCAACGTGCCCAAGCCCGGAAGATGATGCAAATCCAATACGAAGTTCTGTATAAAGACCAGATTATCAAAAAGCAGCGATTGCTTGCAATTGGTTCGGCCTTGCTCTTTCTCTTGGTATCCGCACTACTATTTCTGCTCTATCAAAGCAAACGGAAAAAGGAGAGGACAAACCGTCTCCTGTACGAGAAGACCAAGCAATTGTTAGACCTTTCGCAAGCGCAGACCGAACGCTGGAAAGCCCTTGCCTCCGGGTTGGATTTGCCAACAGAAGATGTTTTGATGCCGCTTGATGCAAATATCGGCCATGGCACGTTGCCGGTTTCCGAAGAAAGCGGAATTCCGGACGAGGCGGATCCGGCTAAAGAAGCCGGGGCTATCCCCTCCGGTCAAACGGCAAGCTTTCCGTCTCAGACACAGGAGTCTCTCAAGGCTGCCTATGAACATCCAAAAGCCCCGCATTCGGAAACAGCCGGATTGCAGCCGGAAACTCCGCATTCAGGGAAAGTTTCTCATTCGGATAAGATTCCGAACATGGAACAGGATTCGCGCTTGGACCAAACCCGGATCCGGCAATTGATAGCGGGCATACTGCAGCTTTTGGAAAAAGAGGAATGCTGGCTGCAGCCCGATTTCACGATAGAGAAAGCGGCCAAGCAGCTGGGTACCAACAGTTCGTACCTCTCTTACGTGGTGAACCATCATTTGGGCAAATCCTTCAGCACCTTGCTCAACGAATACCGTGTCCGCCGGGCTTGCCTTCTGATGGAAGATCCCGCCAATGCGACCTACACGATGGATTATTTGGCCATGCAGGCCGGTTTCAGCAACCGGGTCACCTTGCTCAGGCAGTTCAAGCGCATTGTAGGCATGCCTCCTTCCGAATACTGGAAGATAGCCAAGAACAAGGCTGCCGAGACGGCGTGACATGCCGGGAATCAAAGCTCATCGGCTGCCAGCGCTGCAATCAAGGCGTAGAGAAACACGATGAATACCACGCCGACAATGGACAGGATAAGCCCGGCGATGGCAAGCCCGCGAGGCTTCTTGAAGGCACCGATGAGAGAGAACAGGAAGGATAGCCCCGCAAGCACCCAGCCGAAAACGGGAATCCATCCGAAAAACAGCGTGATGAGGGACATGATAAAACCGGCTATGCCCATGCCGTTGGTTTGAGGCCTTTCTCGAACAATGATAGGTCTTGGCGCGTTGTTTATTTCCATAAGCTTGTTTCTTGAACATCAAAAATACGGGCAAATATAATCATCCTTTGCCTGAATGGCAACCTTCTGCTTCTATCCCAATCGGTCATTAGACTCGTCGGGTTCGTTCTCGATTGCGAAAATGGCGCTTTTCTGCAAATTTGTCATACTTCTGTCTTTGGCACGTAATTGGGTGGAGGATGCGTTCGGAAATTTTCCGGAAAAGAGGGTGAGTAGCTTGAAGCCCGCGGACCGTTGCCGGAAACACGGACTGCCGCGATTCCCTCCGATGGGTTCGCTCCCATCATTTCCCGGAAACAAAAAGGAGAAAAATTATGACAAAAGGCAAGATTGGCGTTTCGACGCAGGATTTGTTCCCCATTATCAAAAAGTTCCTCTATTCGGATCATGAGATATTCTTACGCGAACTGGTTTCCAATGCCGTGGATGCCACGCAGAAGCTGAAGACGCTGGCTTCGTCGGGCGTGTTCAAGGGCAGCACCGAGGGCTTGCGGGTCACGGTCAAGGCTGACAAAAAGGCAGGTACTTTGACCATCAGCGACCAAGGTATCGGGATGACGGCCGAAGAAGTGGAAAAATACATCAACCAGATTGCGTTCTCGGGCGCGGAAGAGTTCCTGAAGAAGTACAAGGATGCCGGCAATGCCATTATCGGGCATTTCGGCTTAGGTTTCTACTCGGCTTTCATGGTCAGCAGCAAGGTGGAAATCTTCAGCCGTTCCTACCAGGAAGGGGCCAAGGCGGTGCATTGGAGCTGCGAAGGCACGACGGATTTCGAGATGGAGGAATGCGACAAGGCCGAGAGGGGAACGGATGTGGTGCTGCATCTGACCAAGGAGGACGAGGAATTTGCCGGTGAAGAAAAGATCCAGTACCTGCTGAAGAAATATTGCCGTTTCCTGCCGGTGGAAATCGTCTGCGGCAAGGAAAAGGAATGGAAGGACGGCAAATATGTGGATACCGACAAGGATTTGATTATCAACGATACGCATCCTGCTTGGACGCGCAAGCCGAGCGAATTGAAGGAAGAAGACTACTTGAGTTTCTACCATGATTTGTATCCGGCAGCGCCCGACCCCTTGTTCCATATCCACTTGAACGTGGATTATCCGTTCACGCTGACGGGGATTCTGTATTTCCCCAAGATTTCTTCCCGTCTGGAATTGCAGAAGAACAAGATCCAGCTTTACTGCAACCAGGTGTATGTGACCGATACGGTGGAAGGTATCGTGCCGGAATACCTGACCTTGCTGCACGGGGTCATCGATTCGCCGGACATCCCGTTGAACGTGTCGCGTTCCTACTTGCAGAGCGACCGCAACGTGAAGAAGATTTCGAATCATATCACCAAGAAGGTGGCCGACAGCTTGGTGGACTTGTTCAAGAACAAGCGTTCCGATTTTGAAAGCAAATGGGACGATTTGAAGATTTTTGTCCAGTACGGCATCCTCACCGATGAGAAATTTGCCGAAAGGGCCATGGAGTTCTACTTGTTCAAGAACACCGACGGCAAGTATTTCAGTTTGGACGAATACAAGAAGGTGATTACCGACTTGCAGACCGACAAGGACAAGAAGCTGGTCTTCCTGTATGCTTCCAAGGTGGACAGCGAATACAGCTACATCCAGGCGGCCAAGGCCAAGGGCTACGATGTCTTGGTCATGGACGGGGTTTTCGACACGCCTTTCGTCAACTTCATGGAGCAGAAGAACCCGGATTTCCGCTTCACAAGGGTGGATTCGGATGTGATCGACAAGCTGATTCCCAAGGAAGAGGCCAAGACGGTGAGCTTGACGGCGCAGGAACAGGACGATTTGCGGGGCATTTTCAATTCCCAGCTGCCCAAGGAGGGTGGGATGTACATGGTTTCGTTCGAATCCTTGGGTGAAGAGGCGGATCCGGTGCTGATTACCCGTTCGGAATTCATGCGTCGTATGAAGGATATGGCCGAAATCAATCCCGAAATGGGCTTCTACGGCAAGATGGGCGACCAGTTCAACTTGGTGGTCAATACCGACCATCGCTTGGTCAAGGAGCTGCTGGCTTCCGAAAAAGAGGCTTTGGGCGGAGAGATGCAGCCTTTAATGCAGCAGAAGGCGGATTTGCAGAAGCAGAAGGATGATATCAACGCTTTGAACAAGGATGTCAAGCCGGAGGATGTCCCGGCTTCGGACAAGGACCGCATTGCCGATTTGGATCGCCAGCTGGCCGACCTCGGCAAGAAGGAACGCGACTTGCTGGGCCAGTACGGTGTCGACAACAAGGTGGTAGGGCAGCTTATCGACCTGGCTTTGTTGAGCAACGGATTATTGAAAGGCGAAGCCCTGCACAAGTTCCTCAAACGCAGCGTGGACTTGATTAAATAAGCGGGAAAATTCGTATTTTCGCAGACTTTCGGGCATTGCCGAGGAAGCGAAACGCCGCAGATGCCCGTTTGGATGAGACTGGTTTAAAGTTAAAATAAATGGGCAGATGCAAGGCCGCCAAGGGCGAGGACGACGGGAGCGTACTTTTGTACGTGACCGAGGCCGAGACCCGCAGGCAACGCCGCAGATGCCTGTTTATTTTAACTTTAAAAGGATGACCTGGGCTGTCGCTGCATAGCAGAGGAAAGTCCGGGCAACACTGAGCCGCCATACTTCCTAACAGGAAGGCAGCCGCGAGGCTGACAGCTAGTGCCGCAGAAAATAACCGCCGGTTTTCCGGTAAGGGTGAAAACGTGAGGTAAGAGCTCACGCGGGGAGTGGTGACATTTCTCCGGGGTAAACCTTATGGGTTGAAAGATCAAATATACCGTATGTCAAGGTGGGCTCGGCCGAAGACGGGGGGTAGATCGATAGAGCAGTCCGGTGACGGGCTGCCGAGATAAATGACAGCCGCCATGGTTGATGGTACAGAACCCGGCTTATAGGGTCATCCTTTTTTTTAAACTTGTTTATATCGATGTCTACTTCGTTGCGGCTTTCGCATGGCTCGGTCACGTACCTAAGTACGCTCCTTCGCCCTGCATCAAGCCGTCGCCTCGTATCCATCTGATATAAAGCAAGTTTAATTTTTTTCCGTGTTAAGGCGGCTCGACGCCTCGTATCTGCTTGCCCTAAATCATTTTTATATACAGTCGTAGATGGGACGCGAGCGGCTTCGCATGGATTGTACATGATGCTGTCGCGGTCGTAGAGTGGGGAAATGAGGCGGAAATCAGAAATAGCAAGCCAGCAGGCTCAACACGATGATGGCCAAGAGAATCATGTCTTTGGCAGATTCCCTTTTCAAGTTGATTAAGAATTTTGTGCAGAAGAAAGCCGAAGGAATGAAGAGAGGGAATATCGTGTCGGGATGAATCCGGGTCGCTACCGTGAACACGCAGAAATAGAGGAACAGAGCCGTCAGCGCAGAAGCCCGGTGCCGCTCGGCCATGTCCAAATCCTGCAAATTCTTCTTCAGCGAGAGCATCGCCAGAAAAGAAATCACCGAACAGAACAGCCCCAACAGCCCCGGGAGCAGGATATCCGGCGAAAATCCGGGAATACCGAAAATCAAAGCCTTGTCCCAGATACGAACCAGCAAATCATCTTGCCACAAGAAATCGTAAGTGCCCGCTAACCAATAAGGAACACCTATGCCGAGCAGGGCGCTTCCCAGTTCTCTCCAGCTGGTAGCCGAATAGGAGAGCAGGATGATGAAGAAACAGGGAAGGCTGAAAAGCAGTTCCGGACAGAATACGGTGGAGGCACTCCAGAAAAAGGCCGAATTGAAAATGGCAGGGTAGGGCTTCTCCTTGCCGTAGATGGAAAGGCCGTAATGGAATGAAATGATAAAGAGCGGGTAAACCCATATCCGGGACGAATAATCCATGCCGGCGTGTGCCACATCCAAGCAGAGGAAAATCAGTGCCAGCAAGCCTGGATTTCGCGTCAGGCGGTGCTTGGCAGCAATCCATCCTATCGCCAAGGCCCATGCCAGATGAAGAAACCAGGCAAGCCAAGTATTCCCATCTAAGAATCCTTTGGATGCAAACGCTTTCCCGGCCAAGAGCAAGGAAACGACAAAGACCAGCAGGTATTGGAATACCAGATTGCTTTTGGCAATACGTATCAACATGATATATGGGTTCTATGGAGGCTTGTCGCCTTGCGGAATCAGGATTGGGCGAGTCATGCCAGCATCCCGATTCCCGGATGCCGGCACGCCTTTTGACTCGCGAAGATACGAACTTTGCGGCATTGGTCTTTATGCCTTAACGGAATTTAAACATTTTTTCTCTACTTTTGCGCCCAAATCGCTTGGCAACCCGACGAGGAAAAGCCTCGTTTGGCAGAATTTCGAAGGAGGGTTGCCGTGGGAAATACCCTGTATTATGAAGCATCTTATTTTCGCATTGCTGTTCTTTTGCACGCTGTCATTCGCCTTTGCTCAACGGCAGGTGAGCGGCACGGTGCTCGACAAGCGCGACAGCAAGCCCATTGTCGGGGCTACGGTCTCGATAGGTCTGGAAAACCTGAAGACCGCGCAAGACGGGACTTTTACGATTGACAATGCGCCGGCAAAAGGCAAAATCACCCTCTCGGTTTCCGCTCCGGGCTACCAGAGCATAGTGGTGACGGTCAAGGATTTTGAAAACGCCCTGTATTACTTGGACGTGAGCGCGTTAGAAGACGATTTCCCCGTGTTCGAACTGGACGGGGACGAGGAAATGGGCTATGGTGGCCAGACTGTTTCGGGCTTGGAAACCTCTTCCGAAGACGTGTTCGACCGCAATGCCGGTTACAACCTCAGTTTCTCCTATTTCCGTCCTCGCGGTTACGACAACCAGAACAGCAGCGTGTATATCAACGGCGCGTTGATGAACGATCCCGAAAACGGCCGGGCTTCCTGGTCGGAATGGGGCGGCTTAAACGATGCCACCCGGAACAACGAGACGGTCAGCGGTCTGAAGCCGAACAATTTCAGCTTTGGGAACGTGGGCGGCGCGGAAAATATCGACATGCGGGCTTCATCCATGCCCAAGCAGCACAAGTTCACCTATTCGCTCAGCAACCGGACCTATACCCACCGCCTGATGTACACTTACGGTTCGGGTTTGACCGCCAAAGGCTGGGCTTTCTCGCTGAGCCTTTCCCGCCGCTGGGGCAACGGATTGGTCTATAATGAAAATACCAAGGTCCGTGTGCCGCGTTTTTCGGAAAAGTACGATTCCAAAGGCGTGCCCGACGGACTGATGTACGACAGCTGGGGCTATTACGCTTCGGTATCGAAGAAATTCGGCTCCACCGGGCATTCATTGAGCTTCGTGGCTTTCGGCTCGCCCACCAAGCGGGCCATGCAGGGCGGCTCCTACCAGGAAGTCTATGATTTGGTAGGAAGCAACTACTACAACGGCAACTGGGGATACCAGAACGGGGAAATCCGCTCTGCCCGCATTCGGGAAATGTTCCTGCCTACCTTCCAGCTGGTTTGGGATTACGAAAAAGAAGATACCAAGGTGAGCACGACAGCCTGTTACCAGTTCGGTCGCTACGGGACGACCGCGCTCAACTGGTACGACGCGCCCGACCCACGTCCGGATTACTACCGCTACCTGCCTTCTTATTACGAGGATCCGGCAACGGCGGCTTTGGTGGCCGAGCTTTGGCGCAACGACCCCAGCGTGAGCCAAGTGAACTGGGACGAGCTTTACGAGGTCAATTATACGCAGAACGCTTTGGGCCGTCAGGCGAAGTATATGATTGAAGACCGGCGCAACGATGTGAGCGACTTCGATTTGAGTTCGGTTCTGAACCAGAAGCTCAACGACAACATCCGTTTGAATGCCGGGGCAAGGGTGCGTAACAGCGTTACCTATAACTTCAAGACCGTTTCCGACCTTTTGGGCGGAAAATACTGGCGCGACATCGACCAGTTTGCCGAACGCGACTTTTCTTCGAACGCGATTGAGATCCAGAACGACTTGGACAACCCCAACCGCATAGTGCATGAAGGGGACAAGTTCGGCTACGACTACGATATGCATAAGGTCTATGGCGAGTTGTTCGCGATGGGATTGTTCGAATACTCCCATTGGGACTTCTATGCCGGGGCGGAATTGTCCACCACGCATTTCTGGCGTTACGGCCACATGCGCAACGGCCGCGCTCCCGACAACTCCAAAGGGAAAGGCGATGTACACAGTTTCTACAATTACGGTTTGAAAGCCGGGGCCACTTGGAAAATCAACGGACGGAACTATATCTATGCCAATGTCTTGTGGAAGACCCGCGCTCCTTTCATCCGCAATGCCTATATCTCGCCGCGTATCAAGGATGTGGTGGCCGACCTCAAGAACGAGAAGATTTTCTCCGCCGACCTCAATTACGTGCTCAAGACCCCGGTGGTACAAGGGCGTATCACCCTCTTCCATACGATGTTCTTTGATGGAATGGAGTCGTTCAGCTTCTATCATGACGACTACCGGACCTTTGTCAACTACACCTTGAACGGGGTGGACCAGGTGCATCAAGGGGTGGAATTGGGCTTGGATGTCAAAATTCTCCCGCAGTTGAGCGCTTCTTTGATCGGAACAGTGGGCAATTACCGTTACACCAGCCGTCCCGAGGCTACGATCTCGGCCGAGAACGGGGCGTTTGAAGACCGGACCAACACGATTTATTACGAGAATTACTATGTGACCGGGACTCCGCAGCTGGCAGGTTCGTTGGGGCTCAATTACCAGGCGCCGTTCAATATCTATTTGAATGCGAACTTGAACTATGTGAACTGGAATTACTTGAGCATGAACCCCGAACGCCGCAGCACGGCGGCCATCGAGGGCGTGCCGGTGGAAAACGAGGCCTTGCTGAACGCCATTCTGGATGAGGAAAAGCTCAACGGCGGTTTCACGTTGGATCTTTCGGTGGGCAAGGTGTTCCGTTTCAATGGCTGGCAGCTGAACTTGAATGCTTCGGTGCAGAATGTGACCAACAACCGCAATATCCAGACGGGCGGTTACGAGCAGCGTCGTTTCGACTATGCCGAACACGATGTGGACAAGTATCCTCCGCGTTACTTCTACGCCTACGGCACCACATTCTTCATCAATGTCAGTGTCCGTTTCTAATCTGAACGTTTTGCTGAATTAAAAGAGAAAGGAAAGAAGATGAAAAATATAAGGAATCTGTTTTGGATGACGGGCGTTCTATCTGTGCTGGCATTGGCTTCGGTGGCCTGCACGGGCGAGCGCGACACCCCGGAACCGCCTGAAACCGACCTGAAGGCCAATATCACGATCAAGGAACTGATTGGCCGTTACAAAGGGCAGGCCTTTGCCGCTATCGACACGGCTTTGTATATCGAAGGGGTCGTGACAGCCAACGATATATCCGGCAATATCTACAAGAAGATTTTCCTGCAGGACTCCACGGCTGGTATCGATATCGAGATTGAGATGACCAACAATCATCAGAAGTATCCGATAGGGCAGCGTCTGGTGATTGATTTGAAGGGATTGGCATACGGGGAATACAATGGCCAGCCGCAAATCGGGGATCAGGGCGAGAATGTGACCGAGCGGATTTACGAGCCGGTATGCGATGAGCATTTCCACCGTCAGGGTTATGCTTCCGAGCTTAATGTGCCTGAACCGCTGAATCTGACAATCAATACGGTCAATTTTATTGGAGCCAGGGATTATTTAGGCATGTATATCCGGATGGATTCCGTTAAGTTTGATTCAGCAGGCTGCATTTATGTGGATCAGGCTGCAGCGGCTACTTCGGGAAACGCGATGAACCGGCTTATTCGTGACAAGTACAACAACACTTTGGCGGTTCGTATCAGCGCCTACGCTCTTTTCGCGCCCGACACGATTCCCTACGGGTATGGATCGATCCAGGGGATTTTGGGTATTTACCGGGATGAACTCCAGTTTTTCCCGCGGATGCAGAGCGATATGATAGGTTTTTCCGAAGAACCCTTGGATTAGGTTGCGGGGAATCCGGAAAACAACAAAATAAACAAGGAAAACATGAGAACAAGTTTGAATAAGATAAAGCTGCTTCTGTTGTTAGGCATGGCAGGGCTGCTGAGCGTTTCCTGCGTCAAATACAAACACGACCCGGTTCCGGATCATTCCGGTGAAGGATGGGCTCCCGAAAATGCCCGGATCATGACGGTGGAAGAGTTGAAAGGCCGGTTCCCTGGCACTTTCGATTCGGTAGGACAGTTCATGGAAGTGGTTTCCGTGACGGATTCCCTCACCGGCTTGACTCGCATGGATACCGTCTATAAGGATATATACCTGCATGTGGTCGTGATTGGCAACGATATTTCCGGCAACCTGTACAAGAGCATGTATGTGCGCGATATCAGCCAGCCGGGCATGGAAGACATGACGAACGCCGCCACGCGGGGGCAGGCTTTGAACATCGCCGTGGACAAGACGGGGCTGTACAACTTCTACCCGGTAGGCCAGGAACTTTATATCAAATGTTCCGGTCTCTATTTCGGGCGATACGAGAACCTGCCGCAGTTGGGCTACCGCTATGCCGATGACAACGGGATTGTGGACTTGGGCCGTATTCCCGATGTGGTCTTTACCCAGCATGTGACCAAGACCGGGCTTCCTCCGGTGGACAGCGCTGACCTTCCCCAGCCGATAGAAATCACGGATGCCGCCCAATTGGACGATCCTTCTTTGTATAACCAGTTGGTAATCTTGCGCAATGTGCAGTTTGCCGGGGACGAAGTGGGGCAGGAATTCGCTCCGGCGCCTCCGGTAGGGACGAACCCGACTTCGACCAACCGGTATTTCACTTTTCATGGAAGTAAAGAGACTTCAGAGTTGGTATTACGTACTAGTAGCGCTTGCCGTTTTTTCCGTGAGCCGGTGCCAGAAGGTGTAGGAGATATGACTTGCATCTTTGCGATTTATGACGATACCAAGCAGTTTTACCTTCGTTCCTATAGCGATTTGGATACAGCCAAATTCTTTTATAACCGATATGTAGATTATCCTATCTTTTATGCGTCCTTTGCCGATGGTATATCCCAGTTCCAAATCGTGAATGTTTTGGGCGATGCCACCTGGACGCATGGCAGCTATGGCGGCGGCTGCGCGATGCTTCAAGGAAATCGGGATGCCCGGGCCAACGAAGACTGGCTGATTTCTGATACGATTGAAGTTCCGGCCGACCGTTTCGATTTGGTGACCTTGGCGTTCGACCAGGCTTTGAGTTATAAATACGATTCTCCGGACGACTATTACACGGTCCGGGTTTCGGAAGACTACGATCCAAGCCAGCATTCCAACCCCAATGAGGCCGAGTGGAGGACCTTGACGATTCCCAGTCCACATCCGGGAGACAATTTCGAATTTGAATCGAGCGGCAACATCGATATGAGGGCTTACAAGGGCAAGACGATCCGTATAGCCTTTGTTTATAAGAGCGATGATAAGTACATGGCCACTTGGGAAATAAACAGGATTCGTTTGCTTGGAAACAATTAGTTCCAGAATACATCAAATCTTAAAGGAATATTGGGGCTACAGGCAGTTCCGGCCCTTGCAGCAGGAAATCATCGAACATGTGCTGCAAGGGCGCGATGCCTTAGCTCTTCTTCCTACCGGGGGAGGCAAGTCGATTTGCTTTCAAGTGCCGTCATTGGCCATGAGGGGCGTATGCTTGGTCATATCGCCCCTTATTGCGTTGATGAAGGATCAGGTGGAAAACCTCCGTAAAAGGGGCATTGCCGCTGCCGCGGTCTATAGCGGAATGTCCCGTCAGGAAACCGAACTGGTATTGAACGGAGCGGTCCACGGACGTTACAAGTTCCTGTATGTGTCGCCCGAACGATGCCGGAACGAGATGTTCCTGGCTCATCTTCAAAGGATGCAAGTCTGCCTTCTGGCTGTGGATGAAGCCCATTGTGTTTCCCAGTGGGGCTATGATTTCCGGCCTCCCTATCTGCAAATTGCCGAACTTCGCCCCATGCTGCCCGGTGTGCCGCTGTTGGCCTTGACCGCGACCGCTACGCCCGATGTGGTGGAAGATATTCAGGAAAAACTGCGGATCCGACCCAAGAAGGTATTCCAGAAGAGCTTCAAACGGGATAATCTGGTTTATTACGTGATTGAGGACGAGGACAAGATGGGCCGTCTGGGGCGTATCATCCGCAAAGTGGGCGGTTGCGGGATTGTTTATGTCCGCAGCCGCAGGAAGACCGCGGAGGTGGCTCAAGCCCTTCAGCAGATGGGCTTTTCGGCTACCTATTACCATGCCGGTTTGGATCATGAGGAGCGTTCCGATCGGCAGCAGGCCTGGGTCGAGGACCGAGTCCAGGTCATGGTGGCGACCAATGCGTTCGGGATGGGAATCGACAAGCCGGATGTGCGTTTCGTGGTCCATTTGGATTTGCCCGACACTTTGGAGGCTTATTTCCAGGAAGCCGGGCGAGCAGGAAGGGACGAGAAACGGGCTTTCGCCTTGCTGGTCTATCATGCTTCCGACCGTTTGAAGGCCGAGGAAAATTTTGCCAAATCCTATCCGGAAATCTCGTTTATCCAACGGGTCTACGAAGCGGCAGGGAATTATTGCCAGATTCCGGTCGGCAGCGGGGAAGGGGCCGTCTATCCTTTCGATTTGCGGGATTTTTGCCATACTTATGATTTCCCGGTCGTGGAAACGGCTTCCGCATTGTCTTTTCTGGAAAGAGCCGGGTATTTCCGCTTCTCCGAACCGGCCAGCGAAAGTTCCAAGCTCAGGATATTGGCCGATTATACGGATGTCTATCGCTACCAAGTGGAACATCCGGAGGCGGAAGCCTTGCTGCAAGTCCTGTTGCGGCAGTATGGCGGAAGCCTTTATTCGGATTACGTGCCGGTTTCGGAAAAAGACCTGGCTCGTCGTGCCGGCTTGAGCGAAACGCAAGCAAGCAGGCTTCTAGTGCAATTGCATCAGGTGTCAATAGTGGATTACCGGCCTTTGCCCCAAGGAGTCCTTCTGTCCTGGGCGATGGAAAGACGGAAGTCCGGAGGTTGGATTCTGCCGCCGCAAGTATATGATGCCCGGAAAGCCAACGCCCGGCGGAAATTGGATGCCGTAATCGGGTATGCCACCGAAAGTTCCCTGTGCCGGAGCCGTTACCTTTTGCAGTATTTCGGGGAAGACAGGAGCGGGAACTGCGGCTTGTGCGATGTCTGCCTGTCGAAGAAACATCCCTGCCTTACGGAAAGCGACCGCCGACGCCTGAGGCAGGAAATACAAGCTTTGTTGGAGCAGAAAGCCATGAGTCTTAAGGAATTGTCGGCCTGCATCCCGCAAGAGCAAGAAGCCCTTCTGAAGCAGTACTGGGAAGAACTGCTGGCAGAAGAGCTTCTGGTATCGGATAACGGGATGTCGTTCTACTGGAAATCTTGATTCCGATAGAGGGCTTTTACCGGCAAACCAAGGGCAGGTTGATATCCTTGTCAAGGCAGGTCTGGCTAAGCCGGATTACAGGCGGCGTCTGATGCCGTTTGAATACATTCTTGTAAAACAAATCCAGAATCCGTTTTACACTCTTGGGCGAAACGCCTTCTTCTTCGATTTCCTTTTGCCCAAGTTTTTGTTCCAAATGCAGACGGAGCACTTTTTCTATCGTATCGTAATCGGGCAAGGAATCGCTGTCTTTTTGTCCGGGATGCAACTCGGCGGAAGGGGCTTTCCGGATGCTGTTTTCCGGGATGATTTCTTTGCGCTTGTTGATGAGGCGGGCTATGTCGTAAACCTGGCTTTTGTACAAATCCCCCAGCACGGATAATGCGCCGCAAAGGTCTCCATACAGGGTTCCGTAGCCGCAAGAAGCTTCGCTTTTATTGGATGTATTGAGCAGGAAGGCGCCTTGCTTGTTCGCTGCTGCCATCAGGATGGTTCCTCGGATGCGGGCTTGCAGGTTTTCTTCCGTCAGGCCGAAAGGCGTTCCCTTGACAATTGGTTCCAGTTGCTGCATGAAAGCCTTGTAAACCGGTTCGATGGGGATAATCTCATAATGAATTTGCAGGTTCTCTGCCAGCTGCACGGCATCCTTGACAGAATGATCCGTGGAGAATTGGGACGGCATCATGATTCCGAATACGTTCTTCCGTCCTAAAGCTTCTACGGCCAGGGGAAGCACCACCGCGGAATCGATTCCGCCGGACAAGCCTACGACCGCCTTGGAGACACCGCATTGCGAAAAGTAATCCCTTATTCCGGCCACTACGGCATGGTGCAGGCACTTTGTCATTTTTTCTTTGGTGTCGGGGATAAGCGTCTGAACCCGTTTCCATTCGGTTTCCTCGGTATCGAAAATGGATTCCGATTTGTCAAAATAAGGCAACTGGACACGGAGTTTCCCTTGCTGGTAATAGCAGGAGGCCCCGCCTAGCATATATCCGTTCTGGAAGCCCGACTGGTTTGCATAGATTACGTTTCTTATGCCAAGAGCCAAGTTGGACAATACTTGGCATCGGGACAGTTCTTTGTCTTGTGTGAAAGGCCTTGCGTCGAGGATGATGCAGGTGTCGATGAGTTCCATCAAAGCCATGGCTTGCGTGACATGGAGCGAGGCAATGGAAGAGAAAAAAGTGAAAAGTATGCTCTCGTCATGGAAAGTGATGATTCTTTCGGCCCAATCCGGGCTTATGTCGAATTGAGGCAAGGAATGCTGGATGCAACCATCATAGGCGATGATGAGCGAAGGCGAGAACGAACCGTCCAGAGCAAAAGGCGTATCGAAAACCAAAGCGGTGTCGGCATTGGTCGAACGGATCAGTTCTTTTTGGATATCGGTCAGCGCATCATTGACATCGTTGAAATCCAACAGCCCTTCAGGCTCGAACCCGCATATGGCTTCCGAAGGAACCACAACGATATCGGCATCTTCCTGGCTGGCCTTTTTATAAAAATCTGCGATTTTTTTCTTGTTTTCTTCTATGCGGCAGGGTCTGAAACAGTCTTGCAAAAGAGCGATTTTCATTGTGTGATGGATTTGGGTATGTTATATGTTTTCGGGTTGTCTTGGATTAGAACATGATGCCTAACACCAGTCCTACTTGCTGGTTGTTGAAATCGAGCCATTGGGAGTCTTTACCGGTTTTGAGGGGACGGATAAAACCGTAATGGTACTCGACGCCGAAAATCAGGTTCAAACGTCGGCCAATTTGGTAATTTAATCCGATTTGCCCTACGGCGGACAGGTTTGCCAGTTTCTTCCCTTCGTCTATTTTCTGGCTATTGGTCACAAAATTTCCCGTACCTGAAATAGGGGATGTGATATGGATGTCCTTATATTTGTCTTTGTAAGAATAATCTACGCCAAAGCCGAGGTTCGCCCCGGCGGAGAGGAAAAGCGAAGCCCGGCTGTCGGCAAAATTCCGGGTCTGAAGTTTGATACGGACAGGTACTTCCACATAAGAGAAAGAGTAAGAGCGGTATGAATCATACTTGTCGTTGATATTGGAGATTTTGCCGCCCCATGTGTTGTAGGCGATGCCAAAGCCCACATAAAACCGGCGGAACAGCCTCATGTCGAGCATGATGGTTGGAGTTGCCGCAAAATTTGAACCGGTACGTTCGTATCGGCGTTCCCCTTCGTGATCCTTGTCAACGGAACTGAGCCAGTTGAGGGTCGGAGCCACATAGATTCCCAAATGAAAAAAGCCTTCGTTGGCTGATGTACGAGGCCGGGATTTCGAAGATGCTTGGCTCGACAGGCTTGGCGTGTTGCCACGGCCTGCCTTCTTTTGCTCCATTTCTGCAGCCACAGGGGATGGCAAATCCGCCAGATTCCCGTCACCGGCCAGAACCCATGACGGACTGTCGATAAAGCGGGAATTGCTGCTTTGGGCTAACAGGCAGGTCCCGAATACAAGGGTCAAGATAAGGGTGAGCGCGCGATTCATGATGAACTCTTTTAGGGTATCATTGCTTGATCCTTTTACGGCATCAAGGATTTTTTCTAACTTTGGAGGCTGGTGGGGGCTTATCCGAACTTGTCATAAGAACGCAGGAATCCATCCTCAAGGATTAGACAAAGACAAAAGTAACGAAAAAATCCCGGTTAAGGGAAATGGTCGGGCTAAGTATTCCACAAAAAAAAGTGCAGAAGTTAATTACAAACGTATAAATTCTTGGACAAGATGCGGAATCGTTTGAAATTCCAAGCTGGAAGTTTTTTTGTCTTTGCGTTGGTCGCCTGTATGTTCTCCTGCCATGCCCCCAAGGGGGAGACGATAGAGCCGGTGGCTGTATATCGGTATGAAGTGGATGTGATGCAGATGGATACGGCCTCCATCCAGGCAGAATTGGAAAGGCTTGCGTTGGCATACCCCTTGTTTTTTGAGGGTGCGGATGTTACCGACAGCCTGAACATCGAGCAAATCAAACTCTTCATGGAAGACCCGGTTGTCCGGCAATTGTACGGATTTGTCGTGGAGCAGTACGGGAAAGATTCGCTGCAGTTGAGTCGCGAGTTCGGGCTTCTGTTCGGCAAGGCAAAGGCGATGTGTCCAGGAATCCGGATTCCTGAGGTCTATACGTATCTGGCTTATCCTTATTTTCAGGATCATGCCAGCCGGGTTATTTATATGGATTCGGTCATGGTGCTGGGATTGGATTTTTATATAAAAGGGAATCAATATCTTATGGATGAAGCGGGGATTCCGAGGTATATGAGCCGGAGGTTCAGCCCGGATTATCTGATGCCGGATGCGGCTCGGATTCTGGCCGTGGCAGCCTTTGGCGAGCGGGATTGCAAAAGCTTGCTCGACCATATCGTGCAGGAAGGCAAGGTGGTGTACCTGATGCGTCGGCTTTTGCCCGATGTGTCCATGCCGGTGCTCTTGGGATATACCGACGAGCAGATGGCTTGGTGCGAGGAAAACGAGTCTTTGGTATGGAACTATTTGATTCAACAGGATTTGTTGTTTTCTTCCGACCCTTTTGCCTACCGGTATTTTGTCAACGATGGTCCATTCAACCCGATGCTCCCCGGTGCTCCAGCACGCCTTTCCTGGTTCGTCGGCTGGAAAATGGTGGAATCCTATATGGACAGGAAAGATACGGATATGGAGGGCTTGAGCAGGGCGGATTCGAGGACCGTGCTGGAAATATCGCGCTACAAGCCCTGACCCCTGATGCACCACCTTCTGGCTTGCTGTTGAGGGCTGGAATACTATGATTTGTAAAACGGCATTGATATCTGAAGACCCAAAATGATGGAAATGGAAGCCTTGCGTAAGGATTTTTTGTCCGGAAAGCCATCGATATGCCTTGATTTCCGTTTCTGGAAAACACGTTATGTCCAAGAACTTTCAGCCTTGTATGACAGGTATGAAGCAGAATCCCTGTTCTATTGGGCGGCAGAGGAGGTGAGCGGGATGCCGAAACCCCGCTTGCTGGCCGAAATGGGTCAAGAACTCGATTCTTCCCAGTCCGTCCGGATGGAAAAAGCCTTGTCGCGTTTGCAAAAAGGCGAGCCTGTGCAATATGTGTTTGGAAAAGCCTATTTTGCCGGATTGGAACTGGAAGTGGGTCCGGGCGTCCTGATTCCTCGACCCGAAACGGAAGAACTTTTCTTGTGGGTGCTTGACACGCTGCAAGCCATGGCAAGGGAGGGAAATACCTGGCGGAAGGAAATGCCTTGCCGGATATTGGATTTGTGTACCGGTAGCGGGGCATTGGCATTGGCACTGGCCTCCCGGCTTCCCCATGCCGAAATCTGGGGCTGCGACCTTTCTTCGGTCGCTTTGGATACGGCGCGAAGAAATGCTTTGAATCAACAGCTTCCTGTCCATTGGTTCTGCCATGATATTTTGAAGGGCGTCTTGCCCGATGATGTGGTCGCCAGAGGGCCTTTTCAGATAATGGTTTCCAATCCTCCTTACGTAACGCTTTCGGAAAGAGCGCAGATGCGATCCAATGTATTGGATTACGAGCCGGCGATGGCCTTGTTTGTGGAGGGACAGGATCCCCTTCTTTACTATAAGGCGCTCGCCAAGCTGGCTCGATCCTATTTGCAAGCCGGCGGTTATATTCTATTGGAAATCAACGAAGCTTTTCCCCGCGAAAACCAGGAATTGCTGCGGTGTGCCGGTTTTGATGATGTGGAAGTCCGCGAGGATTTCAAAGGGAAAGCCCGGATGGTTCGGGCGCGACAACCATTGTCTCTCTGAGATGGCTATTCTGTTCATCGGCGCGTGCGATACGATGTCGGTGGGACGGCTATTGCGGTAGAATCGCTTCCGCTCCGTTTTTTTTGAAGGCAAGAGATTCCTCAGGGGCGGAATCATGGGGTTGCACGGAATTGCCCGTCTTGCAGGATTCCGTATGCTTTCTGGTCAGAAATCAATACGTTTTGTGTATCAAATTGAAAATCACTTAATTTATAGAGTTAACAAAAACGAAACAAAATTGTAATACCTACGAAAGAAAAGCTAAATACTTTTGCCGCAACTCGCAATGAGGATTCAATTGGCTGAACAAACAAAAAAACATAATCATGAAAAGAATCTTCAAAGTTGCCGCATTCTTGATGGCAGGGCTTTCCATGCTTTCCTTGGTTTCCTGTGGGTCAAAGAAATCTTCCGGCCTGGTAGGCGCCGGGGCCACTTTCCCGCTTCCTTATTACAATATGGCGTTCGATGCCTATAAGACCTCGACTGGCGTGGCTGTCAATTACGGGGCTCAGGGCAGCGGTACCGGTATCCGCAGCTTGGCGGACCGTCTGGTGGATTTTGCGGGCAGCGATGCTTTCCTGAATGATGACGAGATGAAGAGCATGCCGGCGGTCATTCATGTGCCCACTTGCCTTGGGGCTGCCGTGCTGGCATACAACCTGCCGGGTGTCAAGGAGTTGCGTCTTACGCCCCAGTTGTTGAGCGACATTTATTTGGGCAAACTTACCATGTGGTCCGATCCTGCGATTGCTGCCGTCAATCCGGATGTGAAGCTGCCGGATATGAAGATTTTCCCGGTTTACCGTTCGGACGGAAGCGGTACCACCTATGTTTTCAGCCATTACCTCTCGCAAGTGAGCGAGGAATGGGCCAAGACGGTAGGTGCAGGCAAGGCCTTGAAATGGCCGGTGGGCATGGCGGCCAAGGGAAATCCTGGTGTGGCGGGCAATATCAAGCAGACCGAAGGCGCGATTGGCTATATCGGTTCCGAATACGCTTTTTCTGCTCGGATTCCGATGGCTTTGATGCAGAACGCGGCGGGCAATTTCGTGCAACCCAGCACCGAAAGCATCTCGGCTGCCGCCACCGGAAATATTCCTGATGATACCCGTGTGATGATTACCAATTCCGCATCGGAAGATGCCTATCCGGTCAGCTGCCTGACATGGATTCTGGCCTATCAGGAGCAGGCATACGATGGACGCACGATTGAACAAGCCAAGACCTTGCAGGATTTCCTCTATTGGATGATCGGCCAGGAGGCTCAGGCAATGACCGTCAAAGTCCATTATGCTCCGCTTTCGGCCGACATGGCAGCCAAGGCCAAAGCGCAAATCGCTTCGATGACATTCAACGGCCAACCTATACAGTAGGCTTTCAGCTTGAAGCGGGAGGAAGAGGGGCGCGGAATTATAACGAGATAGAAATATGAAAGACAAGATATTCAGAGGACTGTTGTACGGGGCTTGCGTTCTGGTCCTCTTGCTTTGCGCGGCCATGGTTTATTCCTTGGTTTCCGGCTCTTGGCAAGCTTTCGGCCAGTTCGGTTTCTTCCGCTTCTTGTTCTCCGCCGAATGGGATCCTACGGCAGGGAAGGAGGAATACGGCGCATGGGCTTTCGTGACAGGGACTTTGTACACTTCTTTCCTGGCTTTGGTCCTGTGCATCCCGTTTTCGTTGCCGGTGGCTCTTTTTACCGGCGAATATTTCAGGAAGACCAGGATAGCTTCGGTCATTAGCAGCATCGTGGATCTTTTGGCGGGCATCCCGTCGATTGTCTATGGCTTGTGGGGTTTTTATACCTTGTGCCCGTTGATGAAATCCTGGGGGCTTTCCGATCAGGGTTTCGGGGTTCTGACTTCTTCTATCGTTCTGGCTATCATGATTATTCCTTATGCTTCGTCCTTGAGCGCCGAGTTCATCAGCATGGTACCCAACGAATTGAAAGAGGGCGCGTACAGTTTGGGCGCGACCCGGCTGGAGGTTATCCGGACTGTGGTTTTCCCGGTGGCAGGATCCGGCATCTTTGCCGGTTACGTGCTGGCCTTAGGGCGTGCCTTGGGCGAGACGATGGCGGTGACCATGCTGATTGGGAACACGATCCAGATACCTCGTTCGTTGGGAGATACGGGGAACACCATGGCCAGTGTGATAGCCAACCAATTCGGGGAAGCGTCGGGCTTGAAGCTGAGTTCCTTGATTGCGATTGGCTTGTTGCTGTTCATTATCACGGCGGTGATTAATTTCTTGGGCAAATTGATTATGAAGCGTCAAAGGGGAAAATAAGATGGAAACGAACACAAGAATGAAAAAGTCGCGTTTGGTCAAGGACCGGATCTTTTTCGGGGCGGTTTGCGTGTTGTCAGCGTTGACGGCAATCCCTTTGGTGTTGATTATTTGGGAAGTATTGAAAAAGGGCTATCGGCAGCTGAACTGGAGTTTCTTTACGGAGGAAGCGCCCAACAGCTTGGAAGCCATGATGGCGGTCAATGCGGGGGATTTGATTCCGGGAGGCGTTGCCAATGGCCTGGTGGGATCTCTGCTGATGGTGCTGATGGCTGTCGTCATTGCGGTTCCGGTTGGAATCCTGGCCGGAATCCGGCTGTCGGAGCATCCCGAATCCAGGTTTTCCGGTGTCGTGCGTTCGGTTGCCGAACTTTTGCAAGGCACGCCCTCCATTGTCATCGGTCTTATCATCTACGGGTGGGTAGTGAAACCCTTGGGTTCTTATTCCGGTTTTGCTGGAGGAATCGCGTTGGCGATGCTGATGCTGCCATTGATTATCCGGTCTACGGAAGAGACATTGAAGATGCTGCCGGGTTCGTTAAAGGAGGCCGGTCTGGCTTTGGGGGCGTCTTATTCGACGGTGATTCTCCGAGTCTTGCTTCCTTCTGCCTTCGGGGGGCTGTTCACCGGTATCCTGCTGGCGGTATCCCGTGTCTTGGGGGAAACCGCGCCTTTGATGCTGACCGCTCTTGGGGCTTCGGCTATCGAATGGAACATTTTCGAACCGATGTCGGCGCTGCCATTGCAAATCTGGGAATTTTACAATGACCCGAACTTGTCCGGCTTGATCTGGAGCACTTCGCTATTCCTTCTGCTGCTGATACTGGTGCTGAACCTGCTGGCCAAGCGGATTGCCCGTAAATGGAAAATCTGATTCTAATTATGACGATTATGGAAAACATGCAAGATACGACCCAAGGCAGTCCGAAGCACTGCATTTTGGAATTCAAGGATGTGAGCATTTCCTATACGGAAGGGAAATGGGCGGTGAAGAGCGTGAACGCCGCTATCAAGGAGAGGAGCATCACGGCCATCATGGGGCCCTCCGGATGCGGCAAGAGCACCTTGCTGCGTTCGGTGAACCGTATGCACGAGCTTTACCCGGAAATCAAGACCACCGGGCAAATCTTATTGGACGGCAAGGACGTGCTTCAGATGAACGCGATGGAAGTGAGGAGGAAAGCCGGGATGGTATTCCAAAGGCCCAATCCGTTCCCGACCATGAGCATCTACGAGAATGTGCTGGCCGGATACAAGTTGAACGGCATCAAGGTATCCAAGGCGCAAAAGGATGAAATCGTGCAGAAGTCATTGCAGGACGTGGGGCTTTGGGATGAAGTGAAGGACAGCCTGATGAAAAGGGGCAGTTTCTTGTCCGGAGGTCAGCAGCAACGCCTGTGCATCGCCCGGGCGGTGGCTTTGCGGCCTCGTATCCTGCTGATGGACGAGCCGACTTCCGCGCTCGACCCGATTGCCACCCGCAAGATCGAGGACATGCTGCTGGAACTGAAGAAAGAGTTCACTATCTTGATTGTGACGCACAATATGTCGCAGGCGGCTCGGATATCGGACGACTCCATGTTCATGTATTTGGGGGAATTGGTCGAATTTTCCGATACGCAGACCATTTTCACCAATCCGAGGGACAAGAGGACGGAAGAGTATCTGTCCGGTCAGTTCGGTTAATCGGCCGCCGAGGAACGTTTGCACGAGACAGATTTGGCCATCACGGCAAACCGCTGGATTGTTAACTTTGTATTTTGAAACTTTTTGCGTTTATCCGTCTTGGATATCGCAAAAGAACAGGAAAACGATATGGAATTGATGAAATCGAAGATAGAACAGGCACTCGAATTGATGAACGAGGACTTTCGCGTCTTTTCGACCTTGGTGCTCAAGCAGTTTGATTTGCTGGAGAAAATATACAAGGCGCAAGGGGAATTGAGGGACGAGAAGATGAACGAGCTGGACATGAACGAGAAGGTTCTGGACGGTTTGGAAGTGAAAATGCGCGAAGAAATAGTCCGCAGCATTGTTTTGTATGGCCCTCGGGCCAGCGATTTGCGCAAAATCATGGCATACCATGACATGTCTTCCTACTTGGAGAGAATGGGGGACTTGACCAAGAATCTGGCGGAATATGCGGTGCAGCTCGGTTCTGAGACCCCGGTTCTGGCAGGGATCCGGGGGCGTTTGTTCGAACTTCTGGCCGTTTCGGAAAAAATGGCCCAGAATGCTATTTTCGCGTTCACTTGCGAAGACAACCTGTTGGCAAGGGATACGATTGCCAAAGACAGCGTGGCGGATTCCATGCTCGAAGAAATCACCCGGCGTTTGATAGAGGCCCCGATTGCCGACTTGACGCAGGCGGATCTTCGGGATATAGTCTGCATGAGCGCAATGGCCTACAATATGGAACGGATTGCCGACCATGCCACCAATATTGCCGAATCGGCATTGTTCCTTATGGAAGGCAAGGACTGGAAGCACCGGGATGCCAAAAGCGAATAGCCTGCCGGCGAGGGAAACTCGCAGGCAAGGGAAAATCCTGAACAGATAAACGATGACAATGGAAAAAGCAAGGATATTGATTGTGGATGACGAGGAGGATCTCTGCCGCATCCTGCAATTCAATTTGGAAAACGAAGGATACCAGGTGGAGGTGGCCTATTCGGGGGAGGAGGCTCTGGAAAAGCTCGATTCTTCTTTCGACATGGTGCTGCTGGATGTGATGATGGGCGGAATAAACGGCTTTGAAACAGCCAACAAGATTCATAAGGAAAAGAACCTGGATGTACCTATCATCTTCTTGACCGCCAAGGATACGGAAAACGACTTGCTGACGGGTTTCAGCTTGGGAGCCGATGACTATATTCCCAAGCCGTTTTCCATCAAGGAAGTCAATGCGCGGGTCAAGGCCTTGTTGCACCGCACTCGTCATGTGGCCAAGGACTTGTCAAAGGCGGCCGATCACTCCAAGACATGGGAAGACGAGAACCTGAAAGTCGATTATTCCCGTAAGGACGTGCTGGTAAATGGCATGCCTGTGCAATTGACGCGAAGGGAATTCGAACTGTTCCGCTTGTTGTTCGAAAGCCCGGACCGGGTTTATTCCAGGGAGGAAATCTTGAAGACCGTTTGGCCGGAGGATGGCTGCGTGCTGGATCGGACGGTGGACGTGCATATCACCCGCCTGCGGAAAAAGCTGCAAGAATACGGCAGCCGTATCATGAACCGCTCCGGATACGGCTATTATTTTTCCACTTTGTAAAATCAGGTTTCTGGCCGGCTGGAATCCGTATGACCAAAGCTTGTCCGTGCCGGCAGCAAACAGAAAATCATTGGAGAAATGCGAATGAGAGTGAATTACAAAGGCAAACTGATTTTGGCCTGTGCGGCCTTGTTCCTGATTTTTTCCTTGGCTTTGGCCTGGGTCCAGCTGCAACGCGAGAAGGATCATGCCAAGGAGCTTTACCGTTTCCAGTTTGCCATTTTATCCGACTTGACGGCGGGATTCATGCAACATTATCCGGTAGATAGCGTGGAAAAGTTCGTTTCCCAGGCTGAAGCTTTGGATATGATTATTCCGGAAGTGAAGATTTGCATCCTGAACCCGACTGGGGAGTACCGGATCGGGGATTCCCTCCGCGGGGTCATGTCCGACTATTCGGAAGAGCCGGAAGTGCAGAACGCCTTGATTGCCGGGACGGGATCGGGCATCCGCATTCCTTTCGGTTCAGACCAGCCGCATTTCTACTATGCTCGGCAATATCCTGATTTCATGCTATGGATGGATATGCCTTTTGTGTATTCGGAAACATTGTTCACATCGAGCAATCTTTTCTCGATCTTTTTGCTTCTTCTGTTTTTCAGTGCCTTGTGCTTGGTCTTGCTGCATTCGGACATCTTGCGCAAGAGTCTGGTCCGGATTAGCGATTTTCTGGATTCGGAAAGTCCTTCCAATCTGGATTACAGCCAATTCAAACTGCCGGAAAACGAAACGGGATTGCTCCTGAGGAAAATCATGCGCAATTACCAGCAGTTGCAGCAGAGCAAGGATGAAATCAATGTCTTGCAGGAAAAGCTGATCCGTCACTTCCATTACGTGCAGGAAGGCATTTGCATTTTCTCTCCGCAACGGGAGAAGATTTATGCCAATGCTTTGTTTGTCCAATATGTCAGCAACATCCTGGATGAACCCACTTTCGATATGGGGAGGATTTTCTCGGCGCCGGAATTCAAGGCGATGACGGATTTTCTCGATGCGAGCCTTCCTGTCCAGCCTAACGATGCCAAGCTGCCCTCGTACTCGGCTTTGGTCGAGAAGAACGGACGCACGTACAAGCTTCGCCTTTTAGTGTTCAGCGACAATGGTTTCGAGGTCAGCTTGGACGATGTGACCCGGCTGGAACAGAACAAGACGCTGAAGCAGGAGATGACCAATAATATAGCCCACGAGCTCAAGACGCCTGTCAGCAGTATCCGGGGATACTTGGAAACGGTGCTGGAGAACGGCATGGACGAGAAACAGCGCAAGTATTTTCTGGAAAGGGCTTATAACCAGACTTTGCGTCTGACCGACTTGATCCAGGATGTGTCTTTCCTGAACAAGATCGAGGAGGCTTCGGACTTGTTCAAGAAAGAGCCGGTCGTGCTCCGGAATATCGTGGAAGAGGTGGCGAACGACCTCCATATCGATTTGGAAAATCAGGCTGTCGTGTTTGAGAATGCATTGGGACCGGACGTAATAGTGAACGGGAACCGGACTTTGCTATACGCCTTGTTCAGGAACTTGGTAGAGAACTCGCTGCATTATGCCGGCAAAGGGGTCGTAATTCATATCGAGATGTATGACCAGGATGCTGGTTTGTACCATTTCGACTATTACGATACCGGTTGCGGGGTGGACGATGTGCATCTGTCCCGTCTTTTCGACCGCTTTTACCGGGTCAGCGAGGGGAGGACCCGCAAGGATGGAGGTTCGGGTTTGGGATTGGCCATTGTCAAGAACTCCGTGCAATTCCATGGCGGGATGATCACGGCCAGGAAGTACAAAGATCACGGCTTGGAGTTCATCTTCTCCTTGTCGAAATGATCCGGCGGAGTCGTTGACTTCGTTAAGAAACTTGTGAGGCTTGGTCGCGAATGACATCGCGATCCGGATGTTCTTGCTGCGAAGCGGCAACAGACTGTTGCCGCTTCGCGCATGCCTGTCTTATTTCGGGTTCACTTCGATTAACTGCACTTTGAATACCAAAGTCGAGCCACCGGGAATCGGGCCGTTGTCCTGGTCTCCGTATGCCAGCTCGGAAGGGATGTAGAAGATGTATTCCCCGCCTTCTTTCATCAATTGAAGCCCTTCGGTCCAACCGGCAATCACGCCATTGAGAGGAAACGAGATGGGTTCGCCTCGTTTGATGGAAGAATCGAATACAGTACCATCGATCAGTGTTCCTTCGTAATGGACAAGTACCTTGTCGGTGGCTTTGGGTGATTTCCCGTTGCCTTCTTTGAGCACTTTGTATTGCAGGCCGCTACGTGTCTGTTTCACATCCTTGTCCTTTGCCAGGTTGTCGACTAGGAACTGCTTGCCGTCCACTTTGTTCTGCAAACTCCGTTCCTGGGCTTTTTCCCGTTGTTCCTGTTGCCATTGGGAAACGATTTTTTGGAACTCTTCGTTGGAAAAGCCGCAATCCTTGCCTTCCAGCGCAGCCTGGACTCCTTTCAGGAAACTTTCCACATCGAATTGATAAGGGTTCCCATACAGTTTGCTGGCCGTGGAAAACCCGAATAAGTAACTTACGGTGTCTTTTACTTCCATATCTGTAATATTCAATTTGTTTTTTTGTCCTATGGATAGGCAGGTGTCCGATTGGGTTCTGTCCGCTGCATACGCAGGGGAAATGCCGACCATGGGCAATCCCAAGCTGAAGGCGGCAGTTAAAACATATTTTTTCATTTAGCAAGGTTTTATTTGTTATCTGATGCCTCAGATGCCCTCTTCCGGATCGGCTTTTTTCAGCAGATCCTGTACCTGTGGCTTGTAATAAGCAGCCAGGCCATCCATCGGGGCTTTGAGGATTTTCCCAATTGGAATATGGCATTCGTGCGCCGTTTCCCTCAGGATGCTTTCAGCATGGAAAGCGGTCGATCCCAGGATATGAATGCCGTTTTCGTGAACGCTCGCGCCATAAGGCAGGACTTGTTTTTGGAAAAAGCGTCCGAATTCATCTTTGAGTACGGATCTGACATATTCGTTCTGATAACGGTCTGCGGCAAAGGTGGCAAATTCGCCAAGGAAACGCCCTGTATCCCGGCCATGATAAACAGTTTCTATGATTTCATGAAGAGGCAGAGGGCAGAGAGAGGCAAATTCAGCACGAAGGCTTTCGGGCATTCCTCCGCGCAGGTAGTCGGCAAGGAAATGCGCTCCAATGCGGGCTCCGCTCCCTTCATCGCCCAAGACAAAGCCTAGGGACGGCACTTTCTGATCTATGCTTTCCCCGTTGTAATAGCAAGTGGCAGCGCCTGTGCCCAGGATGGCCACCATGCCGGGCTGTTTTCCGCAAAGGGCTATCGCCGCACCCAGCAAATCGCTTTCCACGCTGATGTCGGCATAACGGAAAAAATCTTCCAATTCCAGATACAGTTCCAATCTTTTCTGGCTGCTGGCGCATCCGGCCCCATAAAAGAAAAGGTATCTGACTTTCTGGTTGTCGATAAAAGGGTAGAGGTCTTTTTCCAAGCAATCCCGAATTTGCTGCTTGTTGACCATGAACGGGTTCAGTCCTCCGGTGACAACTCTCTTTTCTTCTCCTGCTTCATTGATGAAGCACCATTCGGTTTTGGAAGCCCCGCTATCTGCAATGCCAATCATGTCCATACTCGCTCTCTTTTGCGAAGCGCAAAGATAGCGAAAGTCGAGAGCAGAGCCAAGCCACTCCCTCGCTTGAGCTATGCCGAGACCAAGCTATCTTTGATGCGCCCCCTTTTATTTATACACTTGGCAGGATATCTATTTTCCAAAGGATTCAGATATGTTCCGAGCCTTATTGTGGACAAGGTTGACAACGCTTGGCATTCCCCGTTTTGGAAATCTGCCCGTAATCCGATATATTTGCCCGCTTGTTTCACGGAAGCCATAAGCCGGCACGGAACTGTCCCTGCCTGCTTTCCCCGTGGTTTCTTAACATTTAGGCATGTACGCATACGTAGAGGGAAAAATCACAGAACAGAATCCGGCTTGCGTGACGATCGATTGCGGGGGGGTCGGCTATGAGGTGAATATTTCGCTTCACACTTATACACAAATCAAGGACAAGGACAGGGTACGTCTTTGGATATACCAGGCCGTAAGGGAAGATGCCCTTACGCTTTTCGGTTTTGCGGACAAGACCGAGAAGGAGTTATTCTTGCAATTGATTTCCGTATCGGGCGTGGGGGCGAACACGGCACGTATGATATTGTCAACGCTGAGCCCGGAATCTACGGTCAAAGCGATTCTGGACGGGGATGCAAAAAAGATACAATCGGTCAAGGGCATCGGATTGAAAACGGCTCAGCGGCTGATTGTCGATTTGCGCGACAAAGTGGGTAAACTGAAAGTCGCAGAGGCGCAAGAGGCTTTCTTGCCGGAAATATCCGAAGAGCGCCAGGAAGCTGTGGCGGCCTTGGTCACTTTGGGTTTTGCTAAAACATTGGTGGAAAAAACAGTAGATAAACTCTTGGCCAAGATGCCAGGACTTAGCACAGAGGAAATAATTAAACAGGCATTGCGGATGCTATAAGACGGAGGAGGCATGACGATGCAGTCCGTCATGGCTCTTATTGCTTCTTGCACTTCTTGTGACAAGGGAGAAGCAATATACTAAATTGATTTTGCAGACATGTTGAAATACTGGTTTTATGGCATCCTGATTGCTGCAGGGGTTATGGTGCTGTCTTCCGGATTGACAGAATCATACGCCCGGGCCGTTGCCTATCGTCCCACTTTGCCTTATCTGCCCGGCTGGGAAGATATGCCCGAAGTGGCCTATATGATGTACGAAGCCTACCATGGGGCAGGGGAAGGGCCGTCGGCTTCCATCCCGGCAGCCCCTTCTGCTGCCGCATCCGTATCGAGCGAGGATTCTTTGCATTATTCCATCCCGCAAGCCGGACCGGGAGAGGATCAGCCCCAAAGCAAAAGTCTGTATTTTCAAGACAGGATTGAAGAGAACGTAGTGTTCGACCCGGCTACGGGTGAATATGTCCTGATTCGTAAAATCGGGGATTTGGAGCTGTCGCGCCGCAGCATGACACTGGAGGAATACCTGGATTACGATATGGACAAGTCGGTCCGGGATTATTGGAAGTCGAAGGCTGCCTATACGCCTACCACTTCTTCCGGACTTGAAGGCTTGATTCCCGGATTGGATATCAACACCAATTTTCTGAGGCGTTTGAGCGACTTGATCGACATAGACTTGAATGGTACATTGGGTCTGGAGTTCGCGCTAATGGGAACGCGCCGCGACGACCCTTCGTTGGATATCCGTCACCGCAGGACCTTTTCTTTTGATTTCGCTCCGGATATCAATCTCAACCTGAACGCCTCGATTGCCGAAAAAGTCAAGTTCAACGTGAGTTACAATACCGAGGCCATGTTCCAGTTCGACAACAAGTTCAAATTGGAATACGAAGGGGACGAGGATGAGATTATCAAGAGCATCAGCGCCGGTAATGTGGATTTCCCGTTGAATACCACATTGATCAATGGGGTTCAGGAACTCTTCGGTATCAAGGCCAAGTTGCAATTCGGAAAGACTTTCATTACCGGTGTGTTCTCCGAGCAACGTTCCGAAAGCACCAGCATCCAAATACAAGGGGGGGCGCAAAGCACGGAGTTCGACATAAAGGCCGACGATTATGAAGAAAACAGGCACTTCTTCCTTGCGCAGTATTTCCGGGATCATTACCACGAAGCTTTGGCTCAGCTGCCTTTGGTCAACAGCCGCATCACGATTACCAAGATCGAAGTCTGGGTCACCAACGTGGGTTCTCCGGTCGAGAACAATCGTAACATTGTGGCTTTGACCGACTTGGGGGAAAACCAACCTTTGGCCGACAATATCACCGGTTATGCAAGCCAAGCCTATCCGGACGAGAAAAAGTCGAACAACCTGCTGTCGGTTTTCAATAAGTCTTCCATGCGTAACCTCAATACGGTAAGCCAGTATTTGTCTGGAAGAGGTTATACGAACGGCCGGGAATTCGAGAAAGTGGAAAGCGCCCGCAGATTGGATCCAAGCGAATATACCCTGAACCCGCAGTTGGGTTTCATTTCATTGAACCAAAGCCTGAACAACGACCAGGTCTTGGCAGTTGCCTACCAGTACCAAATCGTGGGCGATGACCAAGTGTACCAGGTCGGGGAACTTTCCGACCAAGGGATTACCGATCCCGATGTGTTGGTCGTCAAATTGTTGAAATCGTCGGTTCTGAACACGAACTCTCCGCTTTGGGACTTGATGATGAAAAACGTCTATTCGCTCAATACTTACCAGCTCAGCGGGGAAGATTTCCGTTTCAACATCATGTATTCCGGTAACGACCGGGGTGTCCCTGCCGGTTATTTCCCTGTTTCCGGTCTCAGCGGGATGCCCTTGATTCAACTTTTCGGTTTGGACAGATTGGATCAAAGGCAGAACGAGAATCCGGATGGCTTGTTCGACTATATCGACGGGGCGGCTACCGGAGCCGGTTATGTGCAATCCAACCAAGGTCTTGTGTTCTTGCCATGGCCCGAGCCTTTCGGTAGCGACTTGCCCAAGATGTTCCAAGAGGCTGGTTTGGATACGATACGTTATGACCCGAGCCCTTACCGTTTCGATGAACTTTATCGCTTGACAAAAACCGAAGCCCAGCAATACACGGAAAAGAACAAGTACTCTTTTGTGGGGAGTTTCAAATCCTCCGGAGGCAGCGAAATCAACTTGGGTGTCTATAATTTGCCGGAAGGTTCGGTCAAGGTGATGGCCGGAAACACGCCTTTGGTGGAAAACGAAGACTATACCGTCAATTATTCGGCTGGTATCGTCCAGATTATCAATCAAGGGGTTCTCAATTCGGGCGTACCCATCAACATCCAGACCGAAAACATGTCCAATAGCCTGCTTACCAAGCGAATGACCGGTTTGCGCGTGGAACATTTCTTCGATCAGGATTTCTACATCGGGGGTACGTTCATGAACCTGCACCAGAGTTCCCTGACACAGAAAGTCAACTATGGAGAAGAACCCATTTCCAATACAATCTACGGTTTCGACGTGTCTTACGACCGGGAAAGCCGCTGGCTGACCAAGGCGGTCGATTTTATCTTGCCTTTCGAGGACAGCAAGGCACCGTCCCGGATTTCGCTCTACGGCGAATTCGCCCATTTCCTGCCGGGGCATTCGCGGGCTATCGGCCGGGAGGGGATTACCTATATCGATGACTTTGAGGGAAGCAAGAGCACGATTAACCTGAAAGAACCTTATGCATGGTCGTTGGCCAGCACGCCGCAGAAGCAGAACGACCTGTTCCCCGAATCGGCCGACCAGTATGCATCCGGTTTGGAAACAGGCATGAACCGGGCCAAATTAGCGTGGTATTCGGTTGACCCTATCTTTTACAGCAGCGGCGCGCCTTCCAATATCAACCGGGAAGACCTGTCCTATCATTATACTCGCCGGGTCATGGTCAATGAAGTCTTTCCATCCCGTCAGCTTTCGGCAAGCGAGGCGCAAGCCTTGACGGTCTTGAACCTTGCATTCTATCCTTCGGAACGTGGTCCGTACAATTTCGATGCCGAAGGGACCGCCGTATCGGCCGGGGTCAATCGGGACGGAAGCTTGAAGCGTCCGGAAGATCGATGGGGCGGTATCATGCGCAAGATGAACAATACCGATTTCGAGGCTGCCAATGTGGAATATATCGAGTTCTGGATGATGGACCCTTTCATCGGAATGGATGGCCGGGATGGGAACCCGCGGCATTCGGGAGGTGATTTGTACTTCAATCTGGGAGATATTTCTGAAGATGTGCTTCGGGACGGCCGCAAGTCGTACGAACATGGGATGCCGACCACGGCTGAGGCGACGGCTGCCGGGGAAGGGGTGGAAGAGACCCAGTGGGGACGAGTACCGACCGTGCAGGCTATTGTCAACAGTTTCGATAACGACCCGGCTACACGTCGTTATCAGGATATAGGTCTTGACGGACTTTCCTCGGAATACGAACGCGAGTTCTTTGCGGAATTTTTGGACAAAATGTCGGGGCTGGTCGATGCGGAAGCCTATCGGAAGGTATATGCCGACCCTTCATCGGACGATTACATGTACTTCCGCCGCAGTGTCTGGGATACCGTGGAGCATTCCGCCACCAAAATCGCCGACCGCTACAAATTCTATAACAATATGGAAGGTAACTCGCCTTCTACCCAGGACAATCCGGAATCCTACCCGACCCAGCAGACCAATTACCCAAATACGGAAGACATTGGCGAGGACAATACCTTGAGCGAAGCTGAAAACTATTACCAATACAAGGTTCATTTGGAACCGGGACGCATGGAGATAGGAGAGGACAGCTACATAACCGATATTTTGGATGCGCCTGTGGAATTGCAGAACGGGGAACATACCACGGTTCGTTGGTATCAGTTCAAGATTCCCGTCAAAGACCCTGACAAGGTTGTGGGTCAAATGCAGAACTTGCAGTCGGTACGCTATGTACGTGCGTTCTTGAAAGGGTTCAAGGATCCTGTCATCCTGCGTTTCGCCTCCTTGGACTTGGTACGCTCGGATTGGCGTAAATACGAAAACACCTTGCTCGACGATGGCAGTACTGTTCCCGGCAGCAGCGGAACCACTTTCGAGATTTCGACCGTAAGTTTGGAAGAGAATAGTAGCAGGGAGCCGGTGCCTTATGTGCTGCCTCCCGGTATCGAACGGGTGATGGACCCGGCTCAGCAGGGAAATATCGCTTTGAACGAACAGTCATTGAGCCTGCGCGTGCTTGACCTTCAGGACGGGGATGCCCGAGGCATCTACAAGAACACCTCCTTCGATATGCGGCAGTTCAAGAAAGTCGAGATGTTCGTCCATATGGAGAAAGTGAACGAAAACGATGTAGTGACGGACGGGGATGTACACTTGATTATCCGGTTGGGGGCAGACTACAACGACAATTATTACGAGTACGAGATTCCTTTGAGTTACACCGAATGGGGGCAGCAGACCCGCACGGCGGTCTGGCCGGACGCCAACAAGGTGGAAATCGACTTGGCCGAACTGGTGTCGGTGAAAGAGGACCGCAACCTTGCCATACGGGAAAGCGAAATCATTGTGGATGCGAACGGGAACCAGCGCCCTCGCCAATACACGGATGTTTACGAGAAAGTAATAGGGAAAGCGACATACCGGGTAAAAGGCACGCCTTCGATAAGCACGGTGGACGCGCTTTTGGTGGGACTTAAGAATCCTGAGCAGAACCGGCTTCAGCCAACATCCGACGATGGGCAGCCGAAATCGGTCGAAGTCTGGATCAACGAGTTCAGTTTGAATGAATTCAAGAAAGAAGGCGGGGTGGCGGCCACAGGACGTATGCAGGCCACCTTGGGCGATTTGGGAAGCGTGTCGGTAGCCGGGTCGTTCACCCAAGCCAATTTCGGGCAGATAGAACAGAAACTGACTGATTTGTCGCAGGACAACGTGGGTTCGTTCGATGTAGCGGTCGATTTGGAATTAGGCCGGTTCGCTCCCGAAAAAGCCGGATTGAAAGTTCCCATGCACTACGATATTTCGGCTACAATCAGCAACCCCAAATACAATCCGTTGGATCCGGATGTGCTGACCAAGGACGCATTGGAAACCTATCAGACGGACGAGGACAAGAAAGAGTTCAAGAAATCGGTTCAGGATTACACGATTCGCCAGAATGTGAACTTCATGAACGTTCGCAAGGAAAGAACCAATTCGGAAAAAACGCCCCAGTTCTGGGACATCGAGAACTTCAATGTTTCCTATGCTTATTCTACCGTGGAACATAGGGACGCGGACATGGAATACGACAATCAAGTGATCCATCGGGGAGGATTCGGTTACGATTATTCCACATCGGCCAAGTATTTCGAACCGCTGGCGCAGACCAAGATGGCCGAAAGCCCTTGGGCGGCAATCCTGACGGATTTCAATATCAACTATATTCCCAATATGTTTTCGTTCAATATGGAGTTGGAACGGGAATATGCCGAAAGCAAGATGCGCAACAAGAATCCGGAGTGGGACATCATCATGCCCGAAACGGTCTACAAGCGTTTCGACTGGAGCAGGAACTATGCCTTCCGCTACGACATTACCAAGTCGTTGAGCATCGATTACACGGCAAATGCCAACAGCTATCTGAACGAGCCTTACGGGCGAATAAATACCCGGAGCAAACGGGATTCGGTATGGCATAGTTTCTGGGGCGGGGGCGAAATGAATAATTACGACCAGAATCTGAGGTTTACCTATACATTGCCTATCAACAAAATTCCTGCTTTGGACTGGATTGAAGGAAGCGCGGCTTACGAGGCTTTGTACCGTTGGGAAGGCGGAGCGGTAGCGACCCGGGATCGTTTGGGGAACATCATCAGCAACTCGATGAACCTTTCGGCCAACGGTTCGGCCAATTTCGTGAACCTTTACAACAAGATTCCCTTCCTGAAGAAGATAAACGATGGGAATCAGCGTCGGCGGAATACGCGGAGCAATTCTGTCATGGTTCGTTCTTCTGCCCAGTCGAACCAAGAGGAAAAGAAGGAGAATACGGCTTTTGAAACGGTTTACAAAGGTTTTATCCGGCTTTTGATGATGGTGCGGGATGCCAATATCAGCTGGAATCGCAATGCAGGGACAACCTTGCCGGGATTCATGCTCCAGCCGGATTTGTTCGGGGTCAATTTCAGCCATAATGCTCCCGGGGCAGGATTCGCCTTGTTCGGTTCCCAAGCCGATATCCGTCAGAAAGCGGCAATGAACGGATGGTTGTCGAAAGACAGTTTGCTGACGCAGCCCTATTACAACCAGTTTACAGAAAGCGTGGAAGCCCAGATTTCGTTGGAACCTTTCCGGGATTTCCGCGTGACGGTGAACTTCGGTTACAACCGGACGGAGAATAATTCCTCGTATTATACGTTCAACAGCGCGATGGGCGAATTTACGGAAACCAATCCGAACCTGATGGGCAGCTATAACGTGACGAACGTGATGATTGGGACGGCATTCACCAAGCTTGACGACAATTATTGGGATGAGACTTTCCAGGACTTTCTGGACAACCGTCTGATTATCGCCGACCGTCTGGCAGAACAGAAAGCAATGGAAACTCCCGGGTACGATCCCTCCGTGCGGGTATGGGACACGGCGGCAGGCGGCATGTTCCCGCAAGGGTTCAAGTCGAACAACCAGGATGTGATGATTCCGGCTTTGATTGCCGCTTATACCGGAAGGGATCCTTCCAAGGTTTCCTTGTCGGCTTTGGACAAGTTCCCGATGCCGAACTGGTCGGTAACCTATTCCGGTCTGACTCGAATCAAAGGGATGCGCAAAGTGTTCAAGAACTTTTCTATTTCGCATGCCTACAGTTCTTCGTACACGGTGGGTTCTTATACGAATAACCTCTTGTACTCGAATGCCATCGATTATATGCAGAACATGGACGAAACCGAAAACTTCCGTTCGCGTTATATCATGGAAGGCATCGTGCTCAGCGAGCAGTTCTCGCCCTTGATTAAGCTCAGCATGACTTTTGTCAACGATCTTTCGCTCAACTTCGAGTATCGGCAAAGCCGGCAGATCGGTTTGAGTTTTGTCAACAACCAGCTTACCGAAATGAGAACGAAGGAGTGGGTTATCGGTGCCGGATACCGGATCAAGAATGTCGGCTTCCGTGTCAATTCCGGGGGAGCCAGCAAGCGCAGGGTCAGCAGCGACATCGTATTGCGGGCGGATTTGAGCATACGAGACAATTTGCGTCTTTTGCGCCGAATCGACCAGGATATAAACACGCCTTCGGAAGGTGCTGTCCTTACCTCGATCAATGTGTATGCCGAGTACGAGATTACACGGCAGCTCACGGCAAGAGTGTTCTACGACATGACTTTGAACAAGCCGTATATCGCCAACCAGTTCTATAATACCAACGGGCGAGGCGGAGTCAGTCTTACCTACAAGTTTACCGACTAAACCATGACGGCGTGTGATGACGAGGCATCAGCTTCGTTGCCATCGGGTCTCGGCCTCGGTCACGTGCAAGGGTACGTTTCCATCCGCCTCGACCTTGGCACCTTGCACCAGTCCCGTTCTGACACGCCGTCTGAATAATCTTCAAGAAAGCATAATGTTTCCTGTCCTTAAGTCTTTCCGCTGCATTTCGCTTTTGCTTGCCATGGGGGGCGTTTCGATTCCGATTTCTGCCCAAAGCCCCTTGGACAGCGTGCAGCATCTGCATCCGGTGGAAGTGCGGGCAAGGAGACAGCTTGGCCGGGTGGAGAATCTTTTGACTTCGGTGCAAACCTTGCAGGCGGCCGACTTGCAGAAGTTCCATCCCCAGCAGGCGGCCGAAGCCTTGAAGCAGTTTGCCGGGGTCAATGTCAAGGATTACGGCGGGGTGGGAGGAATGAAGACCGTTTCGGTCCGCTCGTTGGGGGCCGCGCATACCGCCGTCTCTTACGACGGGATATTGCTTTCCGATGCCCAGAACGGGCAGATAGACCTGAGCAAGGTCTATTTGGACCAAGTCAAGCGGATGAGCCTGTACAATGGCCAAAGCCCGTCCATCTTCCAACCGGCCCGGAACTTTGCTTCGGCGGCGCTTCTGGAAATGGAGTCGTATTCGCTGCCCGATTTCGATAGCCTCAGCCCGTTCCAAGCCGGGTTCTCGTTCGGTTCGTTCGGCCTGCTTTCGCCCTCTTTCGCTTTCCGGAAGAAACTGAGTCCTCGTTTGGGCGTCAGCGCGGCTTTACGCTACGATTACGTTTATGGGAATTACCCTTTCGAAGTCGATTTGGGTGGCAGCACGGAAAGGCTCAAACGGGAAAATTCGGACGTGCAGTCGGGCAATGCGGAGTTCAACCTGAATTTCCTGCCATCCGGCAAGCACCGCCTCGACTTCAAAATGGTCTATTACGGCAGCGAGCGGGGTTTGCCGGGCGCGGTGATTTATTATTACAAGCCATCGGCCCAGCGTTTGGAGGATCAGGCTTTCTTTGGTGTCCTGAAGCATACCTGGCAGATTTCCCCTTCGGTAATCCAGCGCAATGCGGTCAAATACAATTTTTCCTACAACCGGTTCCAAGACCCGGAGAGCCTGGCATCCTTGCCGGTGGACGACCGCTACTGGCAGCAGGAAGCCTATTTGAGTTCCGTGACCCAGTACCTGACGCCTGTCAAGGGGTTGTGCCTGAGCGGGGCTTTGGATGCGGCTTTCGGCTTCCTGCGTTCCAACGAGGATGGTTTTGCTACCCCTTGGCGCACTTCGCTCTGGTTCAACGTGGCGGCAAAATACACCCACAAGTACGTGGAAGCGATGGCCAACGGCTTGGCATCGGCCTTTTTAGACAGGGTTCGGACAGGGCCGCAGCCCGAGGACAAGTTCCGGATAAGCCCGTTCGTCTCGATAGCCGTCTTCCCGCTGGGGAAGCGTTCGCTCTCGCTCCGGGTTTACTACAAGGACATCTTCCGTATGCCCACGTTCAACGACCTGTACTATAGCCGGGTAGGGAACACCGGGCTGCGGCCCGAGCAGGCTTCCCAAATAGATGCCGGCATTACTTACGTGCTGCCCGGACAAGACCGGATCTGGCATTGGGAAATTTCGGGCGACTTCTACCGGAACTGGGTCAAGGACAAGATTGTGGCCTATCCGACCACTAATCTTTTCATCTGGAGCATGATGAATGTGGACAAGGTGGAGATTACCGGCCTGGATGCGGTGCTGCGTCTTGGAAGCCGTTTGGGCAGGAGCGGGCATGCCTCGCGTTTCGGCTGGGACATGCAGGCTTCCTACACTTTCCAGTACGCTCTGGACAAGACCGACCCGGACGGCCCTACCTACAATCATCAAATTGCCTATACGCCGGTGCATTCCGGCTCGGCCCAGCTCAGCCTTGCGATGCCCTATGTCACGCTTTCCTACCGGGCGGTTTTCAGCGGGGAACGCTATGCTTTGAATCAGAATATCCCGGAGAATCTGCTGGCTGCCTATGTAGAGCACAGCCTGGGTCTGGATGTACGTTTCCAGACTTGGAAAACCGAATGGGAAATCGGTCTGGACTGGCTCAATTTCACCAACGAGCGCTACGATATCGTGAAGAACTACCCGATGCCGGGCTCCAACTACCGGGTGCATCTGAAATGCCGGTTCTAAGCTCTCCGCAGCGCAAGACCCTGCGGGGCGTTTTCCATCCATGATTGTACCAGTCAGTCCTCCTTGTCATAGCCTATCAAGGCGATTTTGAATTCAACAGCCTGTCCATAATAGGGTTGTACATCACCAAGAGCAAAGAATCTTTTTCCTGCGTTTGCATTCAACCCAAATCGGTCATTAGACACGCCGTGTCCGTTTCTGATTGGGGAAATGAGGCTTTCGGGCATCTTGCCCGCTTCTGTCCGCATCCTGTTTCTCGCTACGCCTCGACGTAGCCCGCTACGCCTTCGGCTAGGCGAGAAGCATGCTGCATGACACAAGCGGGCAATCTCCCCAATGTCTAATGACCGATTTGGGTTCAAGCAAGTTGTTGTCTGTGCGCTTTACTTTTGTTACATTTGTTAGTTTTACTGTAGTCCAACCATCCTTCAGGATGGTTGTTTTTAAATAGTTTACAATGCGAACCCGTCTTGTCGCCCTCTTGGGCGTTTTGCTATCCTTGTTTTGCAGCTGCAAACCACCCGAACCGGCCAATGGCGATGATCCGGAGGGAGATGCCCGTTCCACCACAAGCCGCCTGTATGTGCTTTGCGAAGGCTTGTACGGCATGAACAATTCCACGCTCTACAGCCGGGAAATGCAGACCGGCGAAAGCAAGCGGGATGTCTTCCGGGAGAAGAATGCCCGGGGCTTGGGCGACACCGGCAATGATATGGGTATCTACGGCAGCAAGCTTTACATCGTCATGAACGGTTCCAACCTGATAGAAGTGACGGATGCCCGAACCGCCCTTTCCCTCAAACAGATTCCATTGGTGGATGCGCAGGGGATAGGCCGCCAGCCCCGTTACATCGCGTTTTCGGACGGCAAAGCCTATGTCTGCAATTTCGACAACACGGTCTGCCGGATCGATACCGCTACTTTGGAAGTGGAGGCGGTGACGGAAGTGGGACGGGACCCGGATGGAATCTGTGTTTGTGGAGATTACTTGTTTGTCAGCAATTCGGGGGGCTTGGATTTCCCGGATTGCGACAACACGGTTTCGGTGGTGGACTTGGCTTCGTTCAAGGAAATCAAGAAGATAAAAGTAGGGAGGAATCCCTATACCATAGAAACCGACGCGCAAGGCTTCGTCTATGTCTGCACGAGAGGGGATTATGAAGGCTTCAACCAGAAGTCGGTGCAAGGCGGCTTTTCAGCGCGAGGCGATTTTAAGGAAAAAGGCTTGGCCGGAGGCGCCGGGCTTGGTTCGGAAAAACTCAAAAGAGCCGCGAAGGAAAGCAAGAGCGAAGGCTACAATTTTTACCGCATCGACCCCGAAAGCCTCAGCGTGGACCATGTCTTCGATATTCCGGTATTGAGTTTCTGCATTGCCGGGGACACGGCTTATCTGTATCATTACGACTATAATACTTCACAATCCTGGATCCGGGTGATGGATTTGCGGACGCAGACGCTGCTGCCGGGCGAGTTTATCACAGACGGGACCAAGGTTCAGACACCTTACGCCATTGCCTATGATCCGAACATGGACCGGATTTATATCGGCGATGCCTATAATTACATGATTTCCGGCAGCGTGTATTGCTTTTCCCGGGAAGGTCGCCAGCAGTTCGCCCTGCACAACGTAGGCCTGAATCCTTCTTCGTTCGCTTTCTTGGCCACGGTGGATTCCATTGGGTCGTAAGTGAAAAATCGACCACGTAGCACCGCCATGTGGTCGATTTTCCGAATCTTCCATCAAAATTGTTGACGGAAACCTCGATGAAGGTTTTCTCTTCCGGCATCCGTTTCAAACGGACATTGGAATCTTCCTACAACTTAACGAATTTACTATGGAAAATACCTTCATCCGATAGTGCTTTTATTATATAAACACCTGGCTTCAAGTCTATTATATTTAAAATGGCCGATTTTCCATTTCCTGACCAACGGCGCAGCAGCTGACCTTGACTGTTGAAAACCAGGATTTCCGATAGATTTCCCTCATCCAATTGTATGTGAACCGTTTCCTTGGCAGGATTCGGGTATATGGAGATGGACCTTTCCGACGGCGGTATTTCTTTTGTATTGGATGCAGGAGCAGATGTGGCTTTGCCAAAGATGGCACGGAAAACAGGAAAACCTAGATTCCTTTGAATCGATAGGGGGGAATTGCTGGTGACATAGAAATACCCTTCGGGCGAGAAGTCTGAAATCATGGCGAAATTGATTTGGCTCAATTGCTGGGCTTCGAACATGTAATCTCCGTTTTCCAAGTATAAAGCCGGTATAAGGTATGCCCTTTCTCCCGCTTGAACCCCTCGGTCGACCGTATCGCTGAAGAGGCATTCGCCCATGCGGTTTTCTTCAGGAATCCATCGGTATACGGCGATGCCTACTGCTTGGTCGTCGCCTTCTGCCCATCCGATAGCGAATCCTGTCAGCGTGTCGGAAGCATTCAGATGGTACACTAATCCCAGATTCAACGGAGTCCTTGCTCCAATGCCCAATCCGGACAGGTACGATTCGGCTGTTGCTTTGTCATAGCCCATGATACTGTCGGTCAGCAGTGTGCAGAGATGCATAGAGTTGTCATCCGTGTAATCTTGGTTCTCATGACCGATTATGGAAGCTTCAACGGTCAGTACCAAGCTGTCTCCGGCTTTCAGTCCGTTCATGCTTACAGGAAGTTCAATGGAGAGGGAGGAGTCAGGCTCTCCCATGGATCCCATAGCGACACGGCTTTCCATAAGAGGAGTTCCTGAATGGGATATCAAGACCCTTACGCTGTCGACAGGATACAACCCCTTGTTTTGCACGACCGTGGATGTCATGAATTTCGTGTTGACTTGCACAGCCGGAACCATCCTTGCCAAACCGGCATCGAAAGCATTGATAGCGATATCGTAATCTTGGATTTTCACAATGGAGATGTCCTGTATCCGTATCGTGTAATTCGTTGTGACAGGAACAATGGCAAAGCTGTATTCCCCGCTGCCTGGCGCAAAGAAATCCTTGCTTTCCGTAACGAATTCCTCATCGGTATAAGCTTCCTTGAAATGAAACAGGGAATCCCAGTTTTCCATATCCGTACCAGAAGACCCATATATCACCTTGAAATTTTCCGTTGCCTGGAAAACGTCCCACATGAGAGTTCCTGCCTTGAATCTGAGTGAAATGCTGTATTCAGCCCCTTCTTCCAAGTTGATGCATTGGGATGCTAATGGTTTGGAGGATTGGTTGGCGATGGCTTCGGTGCTGGCATCATAAAGCCATGCCCTTTCCTCCGATGTCCATGCCGTTCTCTGGCTGCTGTCGGAAAACAGGGTATGGAATGGCAGTTCGTGTGGGGAGAAATGCGATATGGCTCTTTCCGCGCGGTTATTGAACAGGACGCTTTCTTCCGTCTGCCCGTCTGCAGGAATGATTTCCGCGCTCACCGCTACCTGATAGGTGCTGTCAGGCTCGGACAAGTCCGCTTCCTGATCAAAATAGACGGTTATTTCGCCGCCGGATGGCAAGGAATCGGTGAATTCTTGGAAAACGACAGGGCCATTGCCTATTTGATAGGACAAACTGAATCGGGAGATATCCTGCGTGCCTTTGTTTGACAGGTTTGCGCCAATGCGTTCCTGAGCGAGGCTGCAATCGGACAAAGGCAGGACTACTTGGTTCACGCAAATATCCGGTTCTCCGATATACGATCCGGTATCAACGACTATATTGTCCAGTAAGACCGCCCATTGTTCCGGCTTGGAGAATCCGTGGAATGCAAAATAATATTCGTTTTCTTCCGCCAGGCTGAACTCTACGGATTCGAATAGCCAATTGTCCTGATCGGCACTGAAAAGCGTGTCTTCCCAAAGCTTCTCCATTTGCCGTATGTCGTTCTCTGTTCCATAGAATACTTCCAAGGATTCCTGATAGGACGAGGAATAAGCCGTGTACTTGAAGGCGATATGGTTTTTTCCGGCTTTAAGGATGACAGGGTCTTTCGTAATCAGGTAATCATCTGTTTCTATGCCCTTGGGAGAAAAATTCACCAATACATAACCGCCTTTGGAATTGCCATTGGCATCACGGCCTTGCGCCCATTCCCAAGTTTTTCCGTCCGCATTGGAATCCAAGGTGTTCCATCGGTCAAAATCTCCGGGCTGATCAAAATTGCATTCATATGGAGTCGGTTGAGCCTCTATATGATAAACTATCTTTTCAATGGAATCGTTCCGAGGGTCTGCATCATGTTCGGCAACGACGGCTACTTTCAAAGTGTGCCGTCCGGCTACCGACAAATCGGCTTTTTTTTGTAGCGTATATTCTGCGGTGTCTCCTGCAAGGATGACCATGTCGGCTGTTTCCTGGAGGGGCGCTTGATCATCCACATGCAACCGTATCTGGAATGAAGCGATATCCTCTGTTCCTCGGTTGACTAATTTGACCCGCACGCTTTCTTCTCCCAGGTTCCAGCCGTCTTCAGGCAACAGGATGTCGAGTATGCCCATCTCGACAGGCGCTACCACTTCCCGTGTGCATATATCGTAATTCCCGTTGCGTTGGATGGTAAAAACATATTCCAATCCGGCTTGAAAGGCTATGTCGTTGCCTACGGCATCTTCGCCGGATGCCACATAGACGATCTGGCCGGGACTCGGATTAATCACGCAATAGTCATACACTCCGGGTTCTATGTCGATAGTCACTCTGTCGGGAGCCGACACCCAATATCCGTCGTTCAGATTACCATTTGCATTTTCCGGTATCGTATATTCGAATACATCATAAAAATCGTCCGGCAGGTTCCCGTTCCCCAAGACGGGTAGAAACCGGTCTTCAGGAATAATGTTGCCATAGGCATTATGGTTGGAATCCAATAGAATCTGATAGCCGGAACCATCACCCCAATCCATTTGGACATCCAAGGTGATTTTGGCTTTTTGTTCGTTTTTGATGGTCCGGCCTGCAGGATTCAGCGTGGTTGCGGGTTCTGGCAAGGTACGTATGGAATGAATCCCGCGTTGGAATACTTTATAGGGGATGTCTTCTTGCCAATTCCGGGTTTCCTGCTGGGCAAAGACACCAGCAGGAAACAGGCAGAAAGACAATATGAAGGAAAATATCTTTTGCATGATTTTCGAATTTAGAAACGTACTATTTAACGGGCATAAATCTTGAAAGCGACCCTTCCTCGGTCGGTCAAGACGAGAACCAACAAGACTTGGTGTTGGATTGGGAATTCGATTTGCATATCCAGGGACGTTTGCGTTTCCATGGTCGACAGGCATTGTCCTATGCTGTTGAATATCTGAACTCGTTTTATCAGGATATTTCCTGGGTTCAGGATGTGCAACCTGCCTTCTTGCATGAAACAGTTCAGTCCGAATGTCTGCCTTGTTTGATTGGCAAGCTGCTCGATATCGAATCCGACTTCTTCGGCGAAATCGCTGGTGTCGTTATTGCAGAGTCCTCGCACGGTCCATCTATAGGAGCCAGGTGCCAATCCTATAAGTGCGGTATAGGAATCCACCGTTGACAAGGTATCATAGGTTTGGTTTTCTTCCAATTTGTAAATCAAGTTGAAAGCAATGTTGTTTTCCCCTGGAATCCATTGCAGTTCGGCCGAAAGCGAGTCGCATTGCGATTCCAGTTGCGAAGGGATTCCGCAGATGGGCACAACAGGGGCTTCCTCGGTCGTGAAGGTGGTGGCAGCCCCCCAGTCGCTGGAATCGCCGGGCGCGCAGACAGCGCGTATTTCGGCAATGTACTCGGTTTCAGGCAGCAGCCCGGAAACGGCAAAGGAGGTGGCCGTGCCCCAGTCGTAAGTGGTCGTGTCCTCGGCGGCAATCAGGCGGAGAATCTTGGATTCGGGGCTGAAAGTGACGAACCCGGCCGAATCGTAGGTGATGTCGCGCACACCGAGCCAGGTAGGCGTAGGACAAGGGGCTTTCTCGGTCGTGAAAGTGGTTGTAGCCCCCCAGTCGCTGGAATCGCCGGGCGCGCAGACGGCGCGTATTTCGGCAATGTACTCGGTTTCAGGCAGCAGTCCGGAAACGGCAAAGGAGGTGGCCGTGCCCCAGTCGTAAGTGGTCGTGTCCTCGGCGGCAATCAGGCGGAGAATCTT
>CALUMK010000005.1 GCA_944321735.1 uncultured Bacteroidales bacterium | reverse complement strand
GCTATCTTCGGCGCAGCCAACGATAGCGAAAGTCGAGAGCAGAAGCAAAGCTTGCTTTGATTATGCCGAGACCAAGCCAAAGCTCCGATTGAGCCGAACGCAAACCGAGCTTGCTCGAGTTTGCTGAGGCGTAGGAGCTTCGGCGATAGCCAATCTTCGGCGCAGCCAACCCATAGCGAATTACATGGTTTTTCCTACTTTTGCAGAATCATGGGCAAGAAGTTTTCTTTATATAACGACCGATTGGATCTTTTGGATCCGGATAGCCTTCTGGAATACAAGGAGGTTGTGAGCCGTTATCCCTATTGCCAGTATGCCCAGTTTATGCTCTTGCTCAACCTCAAGAAACTGGGCGACGAGGAAACCTATCGTTCGTTATTGTCCCGGGTGGCTATTTCTGTGCCGGACCGGGATCGTCTCAAGTTGCAGGTAGAGAATATCGGGAATACTGGACGTTTGTCGGTAGAACCGGATTCCCAGATTCGGGCCTCATCCTCTTTGCCAAAGAAGGAAGAACGTATGCCTTGGGCAGAGAATCGCCGAAGACAGACCGCACGACCCTTGGCAAAACCTGTTTTGAAGGCAGAAAAGGAGAATGCTCAATCTCCTACTCCCCCTGCGCGACCAGAGCAGCCTGGTCGGAAGATTCAAAAAACGGTATCGGATGCCGAAGCCCGAAGAGAACAACAGATCCGGAGGGCCGGCTTTGTCCCTGTTGTCGAGGAACAATCTGCCCCGATGGATGCTCCTAAGCATATCGATGTGGAACAAGTTCGAGCCATGTTGCATAAGGGGCGGGCAGCGAACGGGAAAAAGGCGTCTTCTGACGAGACATTGAGCAGGAACTTATCCGATGCGGCAGAGTCGTCTTTGCAAGGCATTCCATTTCCAGTGGAAAAATCTTCGATGAGTCCGGATAGGGGGTCGGTACGGCAGGATGAATCGGGTCAGCCGGAAAATTCAAGGCAAGAGTCATCATTGTCGGTAAGACATCCGTTGATGGCGGCAGTCCGGCATGCTGCGGATGCCCGTGCAGGGAATGCTCGGCTTTCGTCGGGTGAATTGATAGATCGTTTCTTGCAAGGAGGTGGCGAACATCCGATTCGGATTGATGAGAATTTCGATTACAGTTCCTTCGACCCGGATCAAGGAGGAAGTTCGATTGAAGATTTCAGTTTTGGAACCGAAACCTTGGCTGAAATGTACCTCAAAAGCAATACGCCGGAGAAAGCGATTGCGGTTTATGAACATTTACGTTTGAAATTTCCCGAAAAAAGTAGTTACTTTGCCGAACTCATTCGTAAGGTGAGGAAGAAGTATTCCATTAAATAATAATAAGTTAAAATGGGTTTCTACATTTTTATCTCGGTGTTGATCCTGATTGTCTGTGTGCTTTTAGGACTGATTGTGTTGATTCAAAACCCCAAAGGAGGCGGACTTTCTTCCACTTTTGGAGGCCAAGGGAATCAAGTGATGGGGGTTCGCAAGACCGCCGATTTCTTGGAAAAAGGAACTTGGACACTTTCTATCGTTTTGCTGGTGCTGAGTCTGGTTGCCGCATACGTGATTCCGAAGCCGCAAGATAGTACTGGTGCGCCTCAGACGGAATTGTCGGTGGACCAGAATATGGTTCTGCCCACGCAGTTGCCTGTGGCTGGTGCTCCGGCTGCTGCTCCCGCATCGGATCAAGAGCCTATTGCTGAGTAAAAGATTCTTGTTTTCATAGTCGGCCGCGTCTAGAAATGGGCGCGGCTTTTTGTGTTTCTGCCTGGCGGGTCAATACGGCCCCAAGAGTCAAGTCAAACAGATTATTAGCCTGGGGGGGATACGAAAAAAGCGTGCCGGAAGGCACGCTTCAAAGAAGAGCCTCGCAAGAGATTTGAACTCTCGACCTGCTCATTACGAGTGAGCTGCTCTACCGCTGAGCTAACGAGGCTTGACAAGGAAACTACTTCCTGCTTTATCCGCCCTTTCCGGTATCGCCGGAAAAGAACTTTTGGAAAGATTCCTTCTTCGGCAGGAAAATTCCTTTGTCGGGATGACAAGATTCGAACTTGCGACCTCAACGTCCCGAACGTTGCACGCTACCAACTGCGCTACATCCCGATTGCTTTGGATTTTTTTATCCTCAGCTTTCGTATCAGCTTGTCATTCAGAGTTTGCAGTTCTGTGTAAGACAATAGCCGATTTTATTTTGGACGGCAAAGATACTACTTTTTTATAAAAAGCGAAAATTTTTATTAATTTTGCATCCGCATTGCGAAGAAAAATTTTTTGCGTTGGCTTTAAGTTGTCTGTGGGTGTTTTGCCGATGACAACTAAAGCCGCGAGATGTCCGTAATGCATGTGGAAGGATTTGGCTGCTTGCTACCACACGAAAAAAAGCTAAAATGCACGATACGGGATACCGGAAAACTGAAGCGAACGTACAGAGACCGGAGCGATTGGCAATCTGTGGCTGTGGGTTCATCTTATAAGATAATCCGGATTTCGCAAATCCCTTGTCGTTGTATCTTATGCTTTTCTCTTGTTTCAAGCGTATTCCGAATCTTCCAGGCTTATGGACTTGCAGGGTCTATCCGATTCGCGCGAATCCGCGAGTCGCTTTGGCGCAATCCTGCTCTTATTCAGATAACAACGTGGAATCTGTTTGACAAATGGACAGATTCCGGAAAAAAACAAGGAATATGTCTTATTTATTTACTTCAGAGTCCGTATCGGCCGGGCATCCCGACAAAGTGGCCGATATGATTTCGGATGCCTTGCTCGACGAGTTTCTGCGTCAGGACCCGCAGGCGAAAGTGGCTTGCGAAACCTTGGTGACGACGGGTTTGGTGGTGTGCGCCGGGGAAGTCAAGACCCATGGCTATGTGGATGTGCAGAATGTGGCGCGGAACACGATTATTAAAATTGGCTATACCAAAGGGGAATACCGTTTCGAAGGCAATTCCTGCGGGGTGATTTCGACTATTCACAGCCAGTCGCCCGACATCAACCAAGGGGTGGAGCGTAAAAAGGAAGAAGACCAGGGCGCGGGCGACCAAGGCATGATGTTCGGTTATGCCTGCCGCGACACCGAGGAGTACATGCCGCTCCCGATTTATTTAGCGCATTCCATTTTGAAGGAGTTGGATCGTATCCGTCACGAAGGCAAGCAGATGACCTATCTCCGGCCTGATGCCAAGAGCCAGGTGACGATTCGCTATTCGGATGAGGGGAAACCGGAAGGCATCGATACCTTGGTTCTTTCCTGCCAGCACGATGATTTTGCTTCGGAAAAGGAAATGCGGGAGACGATTACCGAAGACGTGCGCAATATCCTTTTGCCGGCGGTATTGGATAAGATGACGCCGGATATCCGGGCGTTGTTCGACAAGAAGTTCCGTCTTTTGGTGAATCCGACGGGCAAGTTCGTCATTGGCGGGCCGCACGGGGATACCGGGTTGACGGGCCGCAAGATTATCGTGGATACGTATGGCGGCCGATCCGGGCATGGCGGCGGGGCTTTTTCGGGAAAGGATTCCTCGAAGGTGGACCGTTCGGCGGCTTACGCGATGCGGCATATCGCCAAGAACTTGGTGGCGGCTGGGGTCTGCGACGAGGCGATGGTGCAGGTGGCCTACGCCATCGGGGTGGCCGAACCGGTGGGCCTGTATGTGAATACCTGCGGCACTTCGCATTTGAAGATTTCCGATGGCAGGATTGCCGAGATTCTGCGCAAGAATGTGGATTTGCGGCCTTATGCGATTGTGAAGCGTTTCGGGCTCCGCAACCCGATATTCGGCCCGACGGCTTCCTACGGGCATTTCGGCCGCAAGCCCTACACTGAAGAGGTTGAGGTGTTCTATCAGGACGATACCACCAAGGTCAAGAAAATCGGAAAGCAGGAGCATTACTTCAAGAAAGTGGATTTCTTTGCTTGGGAAAAGACCGATTTAGTACCTTTGTTCAAGGAATTGTTCGGGTGCTGATTCGGTTCCGGCCTGTTTGGCTTGGTTCGGAATCGCTTGATAAAATGCGAAAACCATGAATTATCTGTTGAAGAACGCGGTCTTGGTCAACGAAGGCCGATGCCGGAAAGGGGAAATCCGGATTAAGGACGGGAAGATAGAGTCGGTTTGCTGGGAAACGGCAGCGGGAGAGGATGAGTCCGTTGGCATCTGCGCAGCGGGGAGAGGGGCGGCTGAGGGTGTCGAACGGGCATCGGATGCTGTTGCCGGAATGGATTCGACGGCTCAGGCAGAAACCTTTCCGGGGCCTTATCAGGAAATCGACTTGAAAGGGGCTTATGTGCTGCCCGGCATCATCGACGACCAAGTGCATTTCCGGCAGCCCGGACTGACCTATAAGGGCGATATCGCTTCCGAGTCCTTGGCCGCGCTCAAAGGCGGGGTCACTTCGTTCATGGATATGCCCAACACCAAGCCCCAGACGCTGACCCAGGAACTTTTGGCGCAGAAATACCGGATGGGAGCCGAAGACAGCCGCATCAACTATTCCTTTTATATGGGATGCAGCGAGGACAACTTGGAGGAAGTGCTCAAGACCGATCCCCGCGATGTCTGCGGCATCAAGGTCTTTCTCGGTTCGTCCACCGGCAATATGCTGGTGCAGAATCCGGCCTATTTGGAGGCATTGTTTGCCAACGCCCCTACGATAGTGGCGGCGCATTGCGAGGAAGAGAGCGTGATACGGCAGAACACAGCCGATTTCAAGGCTCGATACGGGGAGGAGGCTCCTTTTTCGATACATCCCTTGGTCAGGAGCGCGGAAGCCTGCTACCAGTCTTCGAGCAAGGCGGCGGCTTTGGCTCGCAAGCATGGCGCCAAGCTGCATATCCTGCATCTTTCCACGGCCAAGGAATTGGAACTGCTGGGCGATGACGGCATTTCGGGCGAGATTTGCGTGCATTACCTCTGGTTTTCGGATCAGGACTACGGGAAATACGGCTGGAGGATGAAGTGCAATCCGGCTATCAAGACGGCAGAGGACCGGGAGGCTTTGCGCCGGGCCGTCAAGAGCGGCCAATTGGTCGTGGCTACCGATCATGCGCCCCATACCTACGAAGAAAAGCAGAAGCCCTATTTCGAATGCCCATCGGGTTCGCCTTGGGTCGGCCACAGCCTGCCGATGATGCTGGAATTGGTACATCAAGGCGTATTTTCTTTGACGGAAGTAGTTGAAGCCATGTGCCATAGGCCGGCGCGTCTGTTCCAGATTGCCGGGCGAGGATTCCTGCGGCCGGGTTATGCTGCCGACCTCGCGGTGGTGGATCCGGGCCAAGCCTGGCAGGTGGACAAAAGCAATATCGATTACAAATGCGGCTGGAGCGCGCTCGAAGGCCAGGTGCTGCACGGCAAGGTGCTTTCCACCTTTGTCAACGGCCATCTGGTTTATGACAAGGGCGAAGTCCTGATGCCCGATTACCGGGGAGAACGTCTGCTTTTTGAACGCTGATTCTTGGAATGGGACGGATTGGATTGGGTTGAATTGGAATGAATTGCGTTGAACCCGTTCCGTAACGAATTGTGTTTTTGCGGCTTGAGGCTGTTTGGGTTGTGGGGGATGAACCCATCGCGTTTCAGCACGCCGCTGTGTTTTGTGTCTTGTTTCAATTTTATAAACCCGAACCGATGAAGGTGAATCAGCAAAGTCCGGCTTCTGTCAAACCGCTTTTTCGTTTTTTCTTGCGTTTGCAGGCTTGTTTGGGTTGTGTTTTAACCTTGATTTGGCTTTTTCCCCCGCTTCCTGCTTGGGGACAGAATGCGATTTTTTCCGAGGATAGTCTTGTGAACCTGCCTTTTGCATTCCGGAAATCGGATTCGGAACCGGTGGTTCGTTGGCAAGACGGGCGTGTTTTGGAGAACGCTTGGTTCGGAGGCTTGAATGCCGTCCATACGGCGGCTATCGACTTGGACGGGGACGGCACGGACGATTATATCCTCTTTGACCGTATCGGTTCGCGGGTACGATGCTTCTCTTCTGCCTGGGAGGCGATGCCGGGCTTGGAAAACCAACTGCCGGCTTTGTCGTACTGGGTGCAGACGCTCGATTACAATCAGGATGGACTAAAAGATATCTTCACCTTCAACGGCATTTCGGGAATCCGGCTTTACCGCAACGAGTCCTATGCCGGTGAAGACGGGTATCATTTGGCTTTTACTTTGGTCACGGATGGGCTTCCTGCCTTGATGTTCGGGAGTCCGACCCCGGTTTATTGCACCAACGAGGATTTCCCGGTCATTGCCGACATAGACGGGGACGGGGATTGGGACATCTTGAACTTCTGGGTGCCTTCCTCGGGCGACTTCCTGCTGTTTTACCGGAATTTCGCGATGGAGAATCTGGGACGGGCGGATACCTTCTGCTTGGAGGTGGCCGATTGGAGCTGGGGCTGTTTTGTGGAAAGCGAGGAGTCGAACCAGATTTTCTTGGACAGTTGCAGCAGCCGCAATGAAAGTCGGAATGTGGCCAGGATGGAAATGCTTGGGAGGTTGGATTCTAGTTCGGGAGATGCTGTATCTATTCTTGGTGGCGTTCCGGGTTCGGGCAAGGATGGACAAGAAGGTTGGGTCGATGAGGTCGGAATCGGTATCGAAGAAGCCGGGAAAGAAGCCGGAGCGATGGCCTGTGATGCCAAGAACGAGGCCAAGCATGCCGGCTCGACGATATTCGGCATAGAGAATCCGCAGAGCGGTCTATACGATATAGTTCTGGGCGATGTGGGCTATCCGGGGCTGTATTATTTGCAGAACGGGGGTACGCCGGAAGAAGCGCATATTGCGGCTTATGATACGGTGTTCCCTTTGAGCGAGCCGGTTCGGTTGTACAATTTTCCGGTCATTTCCACGATATATTACCAGGATACGCTGTGCTACCTGTTGTCTCCTTACGAGACCGACCCGTTCAATGCCGAAGGCTCGCAAAGCGTCTGGCGTTATGCCGAGACGGGTTCCGGGCCGGCTTGGAGCCGCCTGTTGCAGAAGGATTTCCTGCAAGACAGGATGCTGGATTTCGGATCGGGGGCTTATCCGGTGGCTTACGATTACGACCACGACGGGCTGACCGATTTGGTGGTGGGCAATTATGGCCGGAAAACGGGGGCTTATTACGAACTGGGTGATTGGAACACGGTGATGGTTTCTTCTTTGGCTTTGTTGCGGAATGTCGGCACGGCGAGCCAGCCTGCTTTTGAATTGGTTTCGGATGATTTTCTTGGGCTTTCCGAATGGGGATTGAGGGCTTTGTATCCTTGTTTTAGTGATTTGGATGGGGACGGGCAGGATGAGATGGTGCTGGGCATGGAAGACGGACGGCTCTGGCTTTTCAGGATACAGGATGCCGGCTTGGGGAAATCCTTGGGTCGGGCGGTTCTTTTGGATTCCAATTTCTTGGACGTGACCTTGAACCGTTTTTCTACGCCGGTCTTTTTCGATTTGAACCAGGACGGCTTGCCGGATTTGATTGCGGGCGAACGCCAGCATGTGTGGCAGACCCGGCCTCAGCGTCTAACGAAAGGCAGTTTGACTTATTTCGAGAACCAAGGGGCGGGGACGGACGGTATCCCGGTCTTTGTCAAACAGACCGACAGTCTGGGGGGCGTGGACGTGATTGACCGCAGTTTCTCCAATTTCGGCTACGCCCGGCCCTCTTTCTTCCAGGCGGAGGACGGGGAGATTTATCTGGCTTGCGGCAGCGAGAACGGGGAGGTTTTCCTTTATTCGGGCATCCGGGGCAATCTGGACGGAACTTTCACCTATTTGGGCAAAGTGGCGTGCAGCGGCTTGGGCGAGGGCGGCGCGGAGGCGGCGTCCCGGAAGCTGGATGTGGGGATTCATGCCGCTCCTCTGCTGTACGATTTTACGGGCGACGGTCTGCCGGAATTAATTGTGGGCAATCAATGCGGCGGCTTGCAGTATTTCACTTCCGACGCGCTAAGCATCTGGGAGGACGCCGCCTCCGCGCCGCCCTCGCCCAAGTTGGATATCAGGCTCTATCCCAATCCGGTGTATTCCGGTTTTTATCTGGAAATCCCTTGTCCCGGTGTTTTCAGCTTGTTCGATGCTGGAGGCCGCTTGGTTCGCCGCTGTCATGTGGGAGCCGGAAAACAGTATATTGAGTTGCAGGATATGATGCCGGGGATTTATATCGGGCGTTTCCAGGCCTCAAATGGCGGGACAGACGGTTCGCCGGGGTTCAAGATTGTAAAGTTATGACGATGGAAAATCAGGGAATTTTGCGCGTATGCACGGCTTATCTGCCGCCTTTGGACTATTTTGCCGCTATTTTAAAGGCGGGCAGTTTCTGTATTGATACGGACGAGACCTATCCCAAGCAGACGTTCCGCAACCGTACCTGCCTTGTGACATCCCAGGGCGTGTTGCCGCTTTCCCTGCCTTGCGTCCGACCCAAAGGCAATCATACGCCGGTTTCGGAAGTCTTGCTCGACCCTAAGCGGCATTGGGCCCGCGAGCATTGGCGCGGCATCCGCACGGCTTACAACAAGTCTCCCTATCTTTTGTATTACCAGGACGAACTGGAAGCCCTATACCGTCAGGCCGAAGCCGAAGCCAAGGACGGCCTGTTTTTGGCCGATTTCAACCAGCGTCTGCTCGATTTCGTGTTGGCCAAGCTGCATCTTCCGGTTCAACAGGTCTCTATGGAAGAGGCTCGGTCGATGCCGGTGTGGAACAGTCTCGCGGACGTGCCGATGGAGGCGAATCCGATGGAAGTGGCTCCCTTGCCTTTCGATATGGATGCCGATGGCCATCCCGTTTTTTATGATGAAAGTTTTCCGGCGGCGGGGAAAGATTCGAAACCGGCGCAGGTTTTATCTGAGGCTGCCGGCTATATCCCTCCTCTGGATTTCGACCCGCAGAAGCCTCCGTACTTCCGGTTCGATTCCTATTTGCAGACATTCCCTTGCGATGCCGCCCCGGCGCATCTGAGCATTCTTGACCTGCTTTTCAACTGCGGCCCGCAATCCTCGGCCTGGCTCGATTCCGCCATCCTCTGCCCATCCGCCCGCTGACATTTCCCTTGGGGCGTTTGCTCCGTCCTTTTGGAAGGCTTGTCCCGGATTTTCGTCCGCGAATCTTTTGACACATGAATCTGCCTCATCCTGCCATAATCTGCCTCGTTTTACACGAAAATGATGCAGATGCGTTGTTTTCGAAGACTTGTCGATTGTGTTTGGGAATGGGGCTTATGATTTTATAGGGAGAATGTTCGGTTTTCCTTAAATTTGCAAATGTGGTGAGAGTGGGTGTTCTGCGGGAAGGGATTGCATATTACAGGAAGAAAGGCAAATCGTTATGGAGAATCCGGTAGAGGTCTTTTATCGTTTGTGGCGACATGCCGAAAACGAAATAGTTGAGTTTAAAAAGGCAGAAACAGGCTTTGATATAGATGAATTAGGTAAATATTTTTCTGCTTTGCATTACCGTAACGAATGTTTGTGTAGAGGAATGTTCAATTTCAACATGATAGATACGGTGGGGAGAGGGATTAAAAAGATATATACGGAGCAAAGAAGCCGCTTTTTCCCTATGCCCGACTATGAGATTGATAACGAAAAACGGACAGTCGGGGTGACAATTTATGGCAAGATGATTGATGAAAAATACACATCTTTGCTGAAGCGTGAAGCCTCTTTGTCTTTGAAAGAATGCATCTGGCTGGATGCAGTGCAAAAGCATCGTCCAATTACAAAAGAAGCTGCCAAACACCTTAGAGGAAAAGGATTGATAGAAGGCCGACATCCGCATTATATGATTTCATTGACAGTGGCTAAATTGACTCGGCAAGTGGGGCATTACACCAAAGAGCAAGGGTTGGCAAAAGATGCATTGAAGAAGCTTGCTTTGCAGTTAGCTCATAATGCGGGGAAAATGGGATTTAAGAGGATGGATGCTTTTGATGCTTTGCAGCATAGTTTGCCTTTAGGAAGTAGTCGGGATGAAAAATTGCGTTACATTGGTCGTCTGTTGGTAGAGCTGGCTCATGACGGATTGATTTCAAAATCAGTAACGGGTAAAGTTTGGATGATAACGGATAAGGGTGAATTGGATTTGAAATCTTGATTTCGGTCGTTTTTCGGTCGTTTTTCGGTCGTTTTTCGGTCGTTTGCGTTGATTTTTAGTTAGATGTGTAAGTGTTGGGATTTTCTGTAAAAAAAAGGTTGAAATTCGAGGATGGTTGATTCGCCTCGTATCTTCCCAATGGAAAGACTTTGATTATGGAAACATATACAGCATATTTGTTGTTGGGCGGCAATTTGGGCGATTGCGTGCAGACATTCAAGGCGGCCCGCGAAAAGATTGCCTTGCGGAGCGGCCGTATCAGCCGGGCTTCGCGGCTTTATACCTCGCCTTCCTGGGGCTTCGAGGCCAAGGAGCTTTTTTATAACCAGGTACTGGAATTGCAGACCACGCTCGACCCTTATGCGCTCTTGCAGCAGCTCTTGCAGATAGAAACCGAACTGGGGCGGGTTCGCCCGCAAACGGCAACCGCACCCGAAAAAACGGCGGCAGCCTCTAAGCAATACGCCTCCCGGACGATAGATATAGATATCCTGTTTTACGAGGATTTCGTGATCCGGAGCCGGAACCTGAGCCTGCCGCATCCTTTGATGCAGCAACGCGCCTTTGTCCTGGTGCCTTTGGCCGAGCTTGTTCCCGCTTTCCTTCATCCGGTGTTTGGCGTGAGCGTGGCCGAGTTGTTGGCCAAATGCCCGGACGATTCTTCCAAGATACATGCTTGCCCGATGCCGGAACAGGAAATCTATTCGGATGTGGCGGAAAAGCCTTTCCCGGATGGGAGGGAGGCCGGTTCGACTTTGGCAGAATGTGTACCCACGGGAAGTTGCGGGACTTCCGCCGCGTTTTGGCCCGAGAATATGCGATTCTTGGCTATCGAAGGCAATATCGGGGCCGGGAAGACCTCCTTGTCTCGCAGAATCGCCACGCAGTTCGGTGCCAAATGGGTCGTGGAGAGCTTTGAAGAAAACGTGTTCCTGCCCAAGTTCTACGCCGACAAGGAACGCTTTGCTTTCCCACTGGAACTGACGTTCTTAGCCGAACGCTACCGTCAGGCCAAGGAAGACTTCGTGCAGGAACTGTTCAGCCCCTTCCTCGTCAGCGATTTTTCCATCAGCAAAAGCCTGATTTTTGCCCAGAATACATTGCAGGAAGACGAATACCGCCTTTTCAAGCGGCTCTACGACATCATTCTGACCACGATACCCAAGCCTGACCTCTATGTCTATATCCATAGCGATGTGGATCGTTTGATGCGCAATATCCGGCAAAGAGGCCGTTCGTACGAAGCCAATATGGATCCGGCCTACCTCAAGACGATAGAGAACGGCTACCGGGAGTACATGAAGACGCTGGATCCGGCCCGGAGTTTGTGGATTGACGTGACGGATATGGATTTCATCCACAACGAAGCCGATTACCGGGAGGTCCTTTCCCGGATTCAAGCCGCCGCCCGCCAGCTGGGTTAAACCCAAATCGGTCATTAGACTTTGGGTAGATTGCCCGCTTGTGTCATGCAGCATGCTTCTCGCCTAGCCGAAGGCGTAGCGGGCTACGTCGAGGCGTAGCGAGAAACAGGATGCGGACAGAAGCGGGCAAGATGCCCGAAAGCCTCATTTCCCCAATCAGAAACGGACACGGCGTGTCTAATGACCGATTTGGGTTAAAGGGATTCTTCCTTGCGTCAAGATGTTCCGGAGGGGCGTTCCAGCCCGGGATGTTCTCTTCGGGTCCGCGAGCGGAATCTTGCGAGGCTGTTCCCGGGGCGGCGTTCTCCAGCTTTAGGAAAATTTAACGTTTCTGTCTTGCTTTGCCTTTGGTCGGATGCCGGATTTGTCGTATTTTCGCGAGGCTCGCGCAGGAGCTGTTTGTGGGAGGCTTCAAAGTCGGGGGCGATTCCGGCTCATGGCCTTGGCCGCATCGGTCTTTGTCCGAGCAGTTGAACTGTTCATTAAAACCTGAAAATATGAAATCCTTTTTCAAGTACCTTCTTGCTACGGTCATCGGGATGCTTATCGTTTCCCTGATCATGTTCTTTGTGACGATTGGCACGATCGGCGCCATGTTCGCTTCCAGCGGTTCTTCCACTACGAAGCCTGTCAAGGACAATTCCATCTTGCGGATCGACCTCGACAAGACGATTGCCGACAAGACGCAGGAGTCCAATTTCGACAATTTCGATTTCATGAACCCGACCGACTTCTCCTCGGCGATGGGTTTGAACGATTATATCAAAGGCATCCGTGCCGCCAAGGACGACGACCGGATTAAGGGTATTTATTTGCATTACGATGGTGCCGGCATCGGCTTTGCCACCACGCAGGAACTGCGCGAGGCCTTGGCCGATTTCAAGGAGTCGGGCAAGTTCGTCTATGCCTTTGCCGACGGCTACACCCAGAGCGCTTATCATCTGGCATCGGCGGCCGATTCCGTGTTCCTGCAGCCGCAGGGCGCGATTACTTTCCAGGGTTTGTCCGCCCAGATTATGTTCTACACCAAGTTCTTCGAGAAAGTGGGCATCGAGATGCAAGTGATCCGTCACGGGCAGTTCAAGAGCGCGGTGGAACCCTATTTCAGGACGGATATGAGCGAAGCCAACCGCAAGCAGTATTCGGTGATGTTCAACTCGATGTGGAAGGAAGTCGTGGCCGATGTGAGCGAAGCCCGTCATTTGAGCCCGGCAAGAATCAACGAGATTGCCGACAGCCTGTTGGGCTTCACGGCCAGCGGAAGCCTCCGTTCGGGGCTGGTGGATGCCTTGGTGGCGCAGAGCTATGTGGAAGGGAAATTCCTGCCCTCCCGCCTGGGTTTGTCCGACACGGTCGACAATGCATCCCATTTTGTCAAGTTTTCGGATTACGTGGCTAACGTGAAGACGGAAGAAAGCCTCAAGACGCTCAAGACCAAGGATAAGATAGCCGTCCTGTATGCCGAAGGCAATATTGTCGTGGGTGAGGGTTCCTCCACTTCGATCGGGACCGATCTGGCATCGCAGATCAAGAAAATTTTGAAAGACAAGGATGTGAAAGCCTTGGTGTTGCGGGTCAACTCTCCCGGCGGCGCGGTGCTTACCGCCGATATCATCTATCAGGAAATGCTGAATGCCAAGAGCAAGATGCCGGTGGTGGCTTCTTACGGCAATTACGCGGCCAGCGGCGGTTACTATATCTCTTGTCTGGCCGACAAGATTATCGCTCAGCCTAATACATTGACCGGAAGCATCGGGGTTTTCGGGACGATTCCCAGTGCCGAGGGCTTGCTGACCGACAAATTGGGTTTCACTTTCGACCATGTGGGGACCAACAAGAACTCCACGGCCTTCAGTTCGCTGGCGCGTCCGATGACTTCGTATGAAGAGGCGGTGATGCAGCAGAGCATCGAGGAAATCTATGCCGGTTTTGTGGGCAAGGTGGCGGAAGGCCGGGACATGAGCTTCGAGGAAGTGGACGAGATTGGGCAGGGACGTGTATGGAGCGGTACCAATGCGCTTGAAATCGGGCTTGTGGATGAATTGGGCGGCTTGGACGATGCCATTGCTTCGGCAGCGGAAATGGCCGGTTTGGACAATTACAAGGTGGAGGAATATCCCAAGGCCAAGGACTTGACCACGCAACTCTTGGAGATGTTCTCCGAAATGGAAGCCCGTTCGGCCCGTTCGCATATCGCCAAGTATTTCGGCGCGGCCGGTCTGGAAGCGATGTCCGGTTTGGAGAGCATCCTCTCGGCCGAAGGTCCTCAGGTCTGGGCCCGGCTGCCGTATATTCTTGAGTTCAATTAAACCGTCTAACTAAAAAAAACAGAACTATGAAAAAGTTTTGCTTGTTGGTGTTGACCCTGTTTGCCGTATTTGCGATGCAGGCTCAGGAAGCCCCGGTTTCTCCCGATGCATCCCAAGCCAAGGAGAAATCTGGAAAACCGGTGAAAAAAATCCGTTATCAGACGGAAATAGACCTTAGTTATGCTTATGGCATCGAGGATGAGATCAGCTATCTGAATCTTGAATGGGTCAATGGTGTCCGGTTCAATCGGTATTTCTTTGCTGGCGTGGGAGGCGGTGCATCTGCCAATTTTGAGGACGAAGGGGTGTTAGTGCCTTTGTACGTGGACTTGCGAGGTTATGCTCCGGTGGCAAAGAAGGTGGATTTGATGTTCGGTGTGAACTTGGGAACCAAGTTGGATTACAACTATGGCATGTCGGGAGGCTTTCTGTTGAGGCCGGAATTCGGCATCGCCACCCGCTTCACGGAAAAATTCGGAATGAATTTTGCGGTGCGTTACGAACTGTATTCTCTCGGCTATGATGTTGCGAATATGACGGGGAGTATAGATAGGCTGCGTTTGAAGACGAATCTGATCGGGCTTAAGATTGGATTCGAGTTCTGATAAAGAATGCTTCGCCCTGGGCCCCTCGCTCAGGGCGAAACTTTTATACCGTTTGAGGGGTGCTTTGGAAACAGATACAAATACAACAAAGATGTCTTATTTGAAGAATTTGGAAAAAGAGCGGCAGTATTCCCAGGCCAAGGTGGTGGCGACCATCGGCCCAGCCTGCCGCAATGAAGAGACGTTGACGGCGATGATGAAAGCCGGGGTGGATGTGTTCCGCCTTAATTTTTCCCATGGGGATTACGATTTGCATGCCGGTTCGATCCGGATGATCCGGGAGATAGCCGGGAAGCTGAACCTCAATATTTCCATTCTGGCCGACTTGCAGGGACCGAAAATCCGGATTGGCCAGGTGGAAGAAGGCACGGTGCTGGAAGCGGGCGCCCCGTTTTTCCTGAGTACCGAACCGATGACGGGCACGACCCAGGGAGCCAGTATCGGTTATTACGATTTGCCCAAGGTGGTCAACGAGGGGGAAGAAATCCTGATTGACGACGGGAAGATCCGCTTGAAAGTGACCGGGACCAACAATGCGGACAGGGTGGAAACCGAGGTGGTCAATGGAGGCCCGCTTTACAGCCGCAAGGGGGTGAACCTGCCCCAGACATACGTCAGCCTGCCCAGTTTGACCGAAAAAGACCATCGGGATGCCATTTTCGCGATGGAGCAGGGCGTGGACTGGATTGGGCTTTCGTTTGTCCGCAAGCCTCAGGACATGAAAGAGCTGCGGGCTTTGGTCAAGCAGCAAGGCAAGGAAGGCCAGGTGTCCATCCTCGCCAAGATCGAGAAGCCGGAAGTGCTCGGCAATATAGACCAGGTGCTGGATTGCTCGGATGGCATCATGGTGGCCCGGGGCGACTTGGGTGTGGAAGTTTCTTTCGAGCAAGTGCCTATCATCCAGAAAGAAGTCATCCGCCGCGCTGTGGCCAAAGGCAAGCCGGTAGTGGTGGCCACCCAGATGCTGGAGAGTATGATTCATAATTTCGCGCCGACTCGGGCCGAGGCTAACGATGTGGCCAATGCGGTCTTGGATGGAGCGGATGCCGTGATGCTGAGCGGGGAAACCGCCGTAGGGGAATACCCGGTGGAAAGCGTCAAAGCCATGGAAAGCATTATCCGTTTTACCGAACGCAAGGGTTTCTGCTACCGGCCATGTAAAACTCCCAATCCGGAAGATCCGGACTTTACCAAGGAGGTGGTCAGCTACAGTGCCGTGCAGATGGCCGACAGCGCCCAGGCCGAAGCGATAGTGCTTTTTGCCGAGAACAAGAACGAGGTGATGAGCGTAGCTTCGTACCGCCCCAACTGCAAGATTTTTGTCTTTACGATCAATCCTTTGCTGAAAAGTCAGTTGGGATTCACTTGGAGCGCTTGTGTCTTCCCGATTGAACCCATGGAGAGGACGGCGCAGGCAGCGGCATACGCCAACGAGGTGCTGTTGCGCGAAGGCCGGATCCATCATGGTTCGCGCGTGGTCTATCTGAGCCATATCCCGTTCCATCAGCGTGGGGAAAGCCTCAATACAATCCGTTTGGAAACATGTTAGGGGAAGGGATTTTGGGCGATGCCGGTTCGAGGGTGTTGCATGATACGGTGGATTCCGAAAGGAGAACCGATGCGGGATTCGGCGGTTTGGCTGTTGGGGACGAGGGGTGTGACGGCTTCGAGGTTCATGGGCTTGTTTTCGAGGGCGTGGTGGTCAAAGGCAACCAGCTTGGGCGGACAATAGGTTTCCCGACGGCGAACATTCGGACCGACACGGTTTTGCCGGCCGGTGTCTTTGCCTGTCGGGTTCGGGTCTTGTCGATGGGAACAGGGGCGGTATTGGATCGGGCTAAGGAGAGCGAGGCGGTGGAATCGGGGATGCCTGTTTACGATGCCATGTTGAACGTGGGAACCCGTCCTACGGTGTGCCGGTCCGCGGAGGTCAGCATCGAAGTCCACCTTTTCGGCTTTTCCGGTGATTTGTATGGTCTCCGATTGCGTGTGGAACTGGTTTCCCGGATTCGCAGCGAGCGTAAATTCGCCTCTCTCGAAGCCCTCAAGGCCCAGCTGGCAGCCGACAAATCCGCCGCGCAACAGATTCTAAGGGTCAAGAAGGACTTATAGCGAGTGGCTGCGAGGTGTCGCGGGGTCGTGTGGCGAGGTCGGGTACTTTTGAGAACGGAGTAAAACGAATTTCTGGCAGTCAGCTGCAAGGCACGCACGGGTGAGAAAAGCGGAGCGTACTAACGTACGTGAGCATTTTCGAATCCCGCGCGTAACGCCGCAGATGCCTGTCAGAAATTCGTTTTAATGTCTTGGACGTTCAACTGAATAGAAGTAACCCCATTAAACGTATTCTCTTCCAGATGATAGCAAATGTCGAACGAATGCCCTTCCTTGATTATTTCGTAGGCATCCCCTTGCTGGAACGCGATGCCGTTGATAGGGTACGACCGCGATTTGGTTTGGAACAGCGATAGCTTGAGATGGTTGTTCTTCAGTCTCCGACTTCCACCATCGTCCTTGATATGCGTGCTCATGAAAATCGGATTCGGGTTCAAGGGTCCGAAAGGCGCAAACTCCTTGACCGCAGACACCAATTCGGGCGTGATTTCCTCGAATAGCAGTTCGTCGTCTATCTCGATTTCTTGGATAGGCTCTTCGCCTTGCAGAGACTCCTTGACAACCTGTTCGAATTTCCTTATGAAGGTTTCCAGATTCTCGGCCTTGATAGTCAAACCTGCCGCGTATTTGTGCCCGCCATAGTGTTCCAGCAATTCGGAACAAGCGGTAATGGCATCGTAGATGTTGAAATTCTTTACGGAGCGGGCCGAGCCGACCAAGGTGTTCTTGTCGGCGTTTGCCGTGGTGGTGAAGACAATCGTCGGCCGGTAATAGGTTTCAATCAAGCGCGAGGCTACAATTCCGATGATGCCTTGGTTCCAGGAATCCTTGAAGACGATGGTAGAGGATTTGGTTTCGGCTTCCGGATCCTGCTTGATTTGTTCCAATGCTTCTTCTGTAGCCAAATGATCCAAGTTTTTCCTTTCCCGGTTGTTCACATCGATCAGTCTGGCGATTTCCCGTGCCGAGCGTTCGTCCTTGCAAAGCAGCAGCCGAACCGCGTTTTTCCCGTCCTGTACCCGTCCGGCAGCATTGAGCCGAGGGCCTAAGGAGAAAACCAAATCGTTGGTGGTCAGCTCCCGGGTAAAGAAACGGGCTTGGGAGCAACCTCTGGCTGGAGGTGCTGTCCGGGTTGCGTTTTCCGTATGGAAAGGCTTGATATTGGCCAATTCGAACAAGGCTTGCACGCCGGGTCGGGGATGGGTGTTGAGCAGCATCAGCCCGAAATAGGATAGAACCCGGTTTTCCCCTAAGATAGGAACAATGTCCGAAGCCACGCTCATAGCAGCCAGATCCAGCAAAGGATAGGCATACTGGCGCAGGTTCAGGCCGTATTTCAGGCAATAGGCAGAAACCAGCTTGAATCCTACCCCGCAGCCCGAAAGATCCTTGCAGGGGTAGTTGCAATCCTCTCTTTTGGGATCCAGTACCGCGTATGCCTGTGGTATCTCTCCTTCGGCCAAATGGTGGTCGCAGACAATCACATCGATGCCCTTTTCCTTGGCATACAAGACCTCTTCGTTGGCTTTGATGCCGCAGTCGAGGACGACCATCAAAGTGACATTGTTGTCGTAGGCGTAATCCACGCCTCGTTTCGAAAGGCCGTACCCGTCCAGATAGCGATCCGGGACAAAGAATCCCAAATCTTCGGTGCAGGCCACTATTTTTTCCAAGAAAAGGTAGAACAAGGCAACCGCCGTAATCCCGTCCACGTCATAGTCTCCGTAAACGCAGATTCTTTCCTTTTCATCAACAGCCCGTTTGAGCCTTTCCACGGCTTTGTCCATATCCTTCATCAGGAAAGGGTCGTGGAGATGCTCGATTTGCGGATGGAAGAAGCGTTCGGCTTCCTCCGGATTTCTGATGCCGCGCTGATACAGCAACTTGGCTATATGCGGATCAGGATGTAGGTTCTTTGGTATGTCTCCTTCTGTTTTCTTGGAAACCCATAATTTATTCATCTTAGTATATTAAACAAAGCAGGGGAATGGACGGGTCTCTTCTGTTGCGGAGAACCGAAGCGGGGGAGTATCGCATGAATCCAGAAAAGCGACACGGGCTTCAAATCCATTCGTCATTGGCCAAATTCTTCCGGCTTTTCCCTCATGCCTGCATGATTCTTGCTTTTGCCGGGAATTCGGGCTTGTGATGCCGTGAATGCACAGATGTTTCGCTTCTTGCGGCAAGAACACCTTTTTTGTCACGCTATGCAAACTTACAAAGGTAAGATTTTTTTGACAAGAGAGCAATCCTTCGGTGGCCGTATTTTAAAAAGTCTCTGGTGAAAATTTTTGATAGTCAAAATATTGCACTTTTTTGACAAAAAGAAGGAACTTGATAGACTGGTAATTATTTTGTAACTTTGCAAAACCTTGGATTGTGGCCCGGAAAAAGATGCTGCGGGTCAGAACCTGTGCCTGTTCTGTTTGTTGTGTCCTTAATCGGGATTTTCCTATAGGGCGAGGAAGAAGGGGCGCAGAAAAATACAAGTTTGATGGAGAAGCCAAAAATATTATTTGTCAGTCAGGAGATTTTCCCTTACACGGTGGAGACTCCGATGTCGAAAGTGGGGCGGTTCCTGCCTCAGGGAATCCAGGAGCAAGGCAATGAAATCCGTACCTTTATGCCTCGTTACGGTGTCATAAACGAGCGGCGGAATCAATTGCATGAAGTAATCCGGCTTTCAGGCATTAACTTGATTATCAATGATGCGGATCATCCGCTTATCATTAAGGTCGCTTCAATCCAATCGGCGAGGATGCAGATTTATTTCATTGATAACGAGGAATTCTTTTATAAGAAGAATATGTTTTACGATGCGGAGGGGAATTTCTATCCGGACAATGATGAAAAATGCATCTTTTTTGCCCGGGGGGTATTGGAGACCGTGAAGAAACTGGCTTGGGCTCCTGATATAATCCACTGCAGCGGATGGTTTTCCTCGCTACTGCCTCTGTATGTCAAAAGGATTTATAAAGACAGTCCCTTGTTTTCGCATACCAAGGTGGTGTCCACATTGTATCAAGACGGGTTTGAAGGGGACTTTCCTGCCGATTTTCCCAAGAAATTGGCTTTTGACAATGTGTCTAATCGGGATATCAATCAGTACGGACATTTTTCTTTCCGGGATTTGACCCGTCTGGCCATTGATTTCTCGGACGGGCTGATATGCGGGGATCCCGATGCGGGTTCGTCTTGGTTGGGAGAATTGGTTGGCGCTACCAAGAAACCTGTTTTAGACTATCCGGGAGATGACGGCTATGTGGAAAAAGTCAATGCGTTTTACGCAAAGTTCCTCAAGAAAAAGAAATAATCCATGAAATTTTTCCGAAAGAGATTGTGGGCGATATTGCCTGTAATCCTGGCTTTTTCGGCCGCCTGCAAGACTGATCCGGATTCCATTTTGGGGAACGGGATGCATGACAATAACGTGCTGGTCGCAAAGTACGATACGGCTTTCAAGATAGAAGCTTTCAGCGTCTCTGACGATTCGTTGATCCTTCAGAACGGAAGCGATGTCCTGATAGGAGCTTCGTATAGTCCGGTGTTTGGTGGTGCCACGTATAATTTGGTGGTTCAGCTGCTTTCCATGAGGACTTCGGATACTGCCTATCATGCCGGGGAGCTGACGGCGGGATTCAGGGTGGATTCCGTGGTCTTGAATCTTCCTTATTCCACGTTCTATCCGACCCATAAGAAGATGGATGGTCGGCCTTTGACTTTTTCGCTTTACGAAGTGACCGAGGATTTGGTGGATGGCACCGGGGCGGACAGCGCTTATTCTTCCAATTATCAAGTGAAATACGACCCGGTGGCCTTGAGCGCTCCGATAACGGTTTATCCTCGCCCGTATGATACCGTTACGGACACGGTCAATGGGACAGCGATGACGGTGATACCGGACTTGCGTGTCCGTGTTGATAACAAGCTTGGTGAAAAGTTGCTGAATAGCGTTTTGCAGATGACTTCCACCGAGCAGGAGGATATATCGGCCATGCCGAAATATTTCAAGGGGATGTATCTGAAAGTGGAACCATGCTATAGTGAGAATCAGAGCATTGTCTTTTTGGTGTCGAACCTGTATGCGGAAGGCGCGATGATTACGGTTTATTTCAACGGGGATGGAACCAGCACCTCCTATCAGGATTTTATTTTGGGTCCGATGCGTTTTACGCATGTGTTGAGGGACAGGAATCTTTCGACGGATTTGTTGTACAAGTCTCAAATGGAGGAGTCCGGAGATACCGCCAGCGGTGGTCAGCGTCTGTATATAGAAGGGTCCGGAGGCAGCCGGGTTCGTTTCAGGATTCCGAATTTCCCGACAGAAATAGACGGGGACAAAATTGTGATCAATCAGGCTGTCTTGGTTCTGAAAAACGTGGATAAGGGGGAAGAATCGGATATCGGCTACCCGGAGCAGTTGCAGTGTTTCCTCTACCATGGCAAGGCTTCCGAATCCGAGTTGCCCGATGCTTCGGATCCGGGAGGATATTATGACGAATCGGCAGGCGAATACCGCTTGAACGTGACCCGGTACTTTCAGAAGCTGGCTTATATGACCACTGTGGATACGGCCAATCGCAAGTATTTCAGGGATTATATAGATGTAGCGCCTGTTACGACGGAGAGATACGAGCGGCCGACCCGCGTGGTGCTTTACGGTCCTCGGGCCGAAAAGGATTATATGCGGCTGGAAGTGATTTATACGATTATTAATGATTCAATAAATCGGTGATAGATGTGTGGAATCGTAGCATACATAGGTAAAAAGCAAGCTTATCCCATCTTGATTAAAGGTTTGCACAGGCTGGAATACAGGGGGTACGATAGTGCCGGGATATGCCTGTATAACCATAATCGGCTTAATGTCTATAAGAAGAGGGGAAAGGTTTCGGATTTGGAAGAATCCGTTCAAGGCAAGGATGTGAGCGGGAGCCTCGGGATTGCCCATACCCGTTGGGCGACCCATGGCGAACCCAACCAGATCAATGCCCATCCACATGTTTCCCAGTACGGGGATTTGGTTTTGATTCACAATGGGATTATCGAGAATTACCAGACAATCAAGAAGGAATTAATCAAGCAGGGTCGGACTTTCTACAGCGAGACCGATACCGAAGTCCTGGTGCAGTTCATCGATTATATCCGGATGAGCAGCAATATCTCCTTGGTTGACGCCGTGCACCAGGCTTTGAGCCAGGTGGTGGGGGCCTATGCGATTGCCATTATGTCGAAAGAGATGCCGCGCAGCATCATCGTGGCTCGCAAGGGCAGTCCTTTGGTGATTGGTATCGGCAAGGATGAATTTCTGGCCGCCTCGGATGCCACGCCGATTGTGGAATACACCAAGGATGTGGTTTATCTTGAGGATGAGGAGATCGCGGTTTTGAGCCTGCCGCTCAGAGGCAAGCCTAAGATGGAGATAACCAATTTGAAGAACGTCAAGAAAGTGCCATTGATTCAGAAACTGGAAATGAGCCTTTCGATGTTGGAGAAGAACGGTTTCCCCCATTTCATGCTCAAAGAGATTTACGAGCAGCCGAGGACTTTGCGCGATAGCTTGAGCGGTCGTATCAATGTGGATTTGAATACGGTGTCTCTCTCCGGAGTGATTGACCACAAGGATAAGTTCCTCAATGCCCGCCGTATCATCATTGTTGGATGCGGGACATCCTGGCATGCCGGTTTGGTGGGCGAGTACGCCATAGAAGAATACGCCCGGATACCGGTGGAAGTGGAATATGCTTCGGAATTCCGTTACCGGGATCCCTTGGTTTACCCGGATGATGTGGTAATTGCGATTTCCCAGTCCGGAGAAACGGCCGATACCTTGGCAGCGGTCAAGCTGGCCAAGCAGAAAGGGGCGTTTATCTACGGTATCTGCAATGTGGTCGGTTCTTCGATAGCCCGGGCTACCGATAGCGGGACGTACACCCATGCCGGCCCTGAAATCGGGGTGGCTTCAACCAAGGCTTTCACAGCCCAGGTCTGCGTGCTGACTTTGCTGGCTTTGGCATTGGGCAAGTTGAAAGGAACTATCAAGCCGAGCCGTTTTGAAAGCATCGTCAAGGCTATCCATGAACTGCCTGAAAAGATGGAGCAGGTCTTGACAAAGAATGTCCAGATTGCCGATTTCGCCAAGATTTTCACCTATTCGCGCAACTTCCTTTATTTGGGGCGCGGTTACAATTACCCGTTGGCTTTGGAAGGGGCGTTGAAGCTCAAGGAAATTTCCTATATCCATGCCGAAGGTTATCCTGCCGCCGAAATGAAGCACGGGCCTATCGCCTTGATTGATGCCGAGATGCCCATTGTGGTGATTGCTACCAAGAAAGGGAATTACGAGAAGATTGTCAGCAATATACAAGAAGTCAAGGCTCGTCAGGGTCGGATTATTTCGATTGTGAGCGAGGGGGATGTGGAAGTGAAGGCTTTGTCTGACTTCTCGGTGGAAATTCCGGAGACGGAAGAGATGCTGGTGCCGATTCTTGCTTGCATTCCATTGCAGCTTTTAGCATACCATATTGCCGTTCAACGGGGTTGTAATGTGGATCAGCCGAGGAACCTGGCTAAGTCTGTCACCGTGGAATAACCGGCGTATCTTGCCCGTTCTGATACGCCGGCATAGATCCGGGAATTTTGGTTTTTTCCTTTATTTACGTTTTTTTTACGTTTCCTCCCTCTCTTTCGTTATGTGCATTCTGCACCAATAGTGTTTCTTGACTTTGTTGGGTTCAGGCCAACGGATTGCTGGATTTACCAGGCAGATTCAAAATACCTATATGTAGGTATTGCATTACACTGCTACATATTTTATTTTCGCTCGGATTTTCCATGGGTGGAAAATTGTTGATAAAGCATTGATTATGACGCTGAACGATTTGAAAGAAGGCCAGCAGGCCATGATTCTGAAGGTGAAAGGACGCGGGGCATTCCGTCATAGAATTATCGAGATGGGGTTTGTCCGCGGGCAAATGGTCACCGTACTGAGGTCGGCCCCTCTGAAAGACCCGGTGGAATTCCGAGTTTTGGATAGCGAGATATCCTTGCGTCGGGCCGAGGCCGAGTTGATAGAAGTCTTGGTTTGCACACCCGATGAGGCGTTGAAATACAGGGAATTGCAGACTGGACAAGTGGCTTGCCTCCAACCTCATGAGGATCCGCAGTCCGCGCCGCTGGAACGGGAAATCGACAGTCATTCGGTCATCGAGGTCTGCATGGTGGGCAATCCCAATACAGGCAAGACTTCGCTTTACAACGCGCTTTCGGGGGCTTTCGAGCATGTGGGGAATTACAGCGGGGTCACTGTCGATACCAAAACGATAGAGTTCACTTACAAAGGCCATAAGATTCGACTGACAGATTTGCCGGGGACGTATTCCTTGTCTCCTTATTCCCCGGAAGAAAAGTTGGTGATGGCCTATCTGCTGGAACACAAGCCTGATGTCTTGGTCAATGTGGTGGATGCTTCCAATCTGGAACGTAACCTGTATATGACCACCCAGTTGATAGACATGGATTACCGGGGTGTCATGGCCTTGAACATGTACGATGAATTGCAGGCTTCGGGAGCGGTTCTGGATATGGGACGTCTCGGCATGCTGATCGGGATGCCGATTGTGCCGACGGTGGGACGGACCAAGAAAGGGGTCGATGCCTTGCTGGACAAGATTATCGAGGTCAACGAGGATAGGGACAAGACGGTCCGCCATGTGCATATTCCCTATGCCGAGGAAGTGGAGAATAGCTTGAGGCTGTTGCAGGAAGAAATCTGGAAAGACCCTTGGTACGACCAGATTTATTCTTCCCGGTATTTGGCTATCAAGTTGCTGGAAGGCGATACCGAATGGATTGAGAAAGCGAATATTTTGGAGCATTTGGCGGAGTTGAAGTCCGTGGCCGGAACAGAGGGTGTCCGTTTGCAGAAACTTTTTGGAGAGGACGTGGACCAAGTGTTTGCCGATTACCGTTACGCTTTTGTGCGGGGTGCGTTGCGCGAAGCCTACAAGCCCGCGCCCAAAGCGGATTCCGTCAAAGCGGCAGACAGGCAGGAAGCGGCCGATGCCAAGGAGGATGAAGGTGCGGTGGCGGTAGCTTCTTCCCGCCGCCGGATTACCGAGCAGCTGGACAGGATTCTAACCCATCGGATTTGGGGTTTCCCTATCTTTTTGGCTTTCTTGTGGATCATGTTCCAGGCCACATTTACCGTAGGGCAGTATCCTATGGACTGGATCGATGCCGGAGTGGCTTGGCTGGCAGGCTGGCTCAATAGCGTTCTGCCAGACAATATCTTCCGGGCGGTTTTAGTGGACGGGGTCGTGCAGGGAGCTGGCGGTGTGCTTGTGTTTCTTCCTAATATATTGATTCTGTTTTTCTTCGTTTCTATTATGGAATCCACCGGCTATATGGCGAGGGTGGCATTCATCATGGACAAATTGATGCATACGATAGGGCTGCACGGCAAGTCGTTCATTCCGATGATTATCGGTTTCGGCTGCAATGTGCCGGCCATCATGGCCACCCGGACCATTGAGAGCCGCAAGGACCGGTTGATTACGATGCTGATTATCCCCTTTATGTCTTGCAGCGCCCGTCTTCCGGTTTATGTGCTGTTGGTAGGTCTGTTTTTCCCGAAACATGCCGGGACGGTGATATTCTTGCTTTACCTGTTCGGGATTCTGGTGTCGATTTTGTCGGCTTTGTTGTTCCGGCATACGATTCTGAAAGCCTTCGACAGCCCTTTTGTGATGGAAATGCCGCCTTACCGCTGGCCGACCTGGCGTTCGGTGGGACGCAGCCTTTGGGTTCGAGGCAAGCAGTATTTGAAGAAAATCGGGGGTATCATCTTGATTGCCTCGATTATAGTCTGGGCATTGGGCTATTTCCCAGTAGGGCCTGAAGCTCCGGCGGGCGTGGAAGTGACCGCTGAAATGCAGGCGCAGTTGGACAAGGCGCATCTGGAACAATCCTATCTGGCCCGTATTGGGCAGTTCATCGAACCGGCAATCCGGCCATTGGGCATGAACTGGGAGATGGGAGTCTGCCTGTTGGCAGGTATCTCGGCTAAGGAAGTGGTGGTAAGCACTATGAGTATGATCATGGATCCGGCAAGTTCGTTTACCGCGATAACCGCTTTGTCCTTTTTGATGTTCGTTCTGCTCTATTTCCCTTGTATCGGGGTCTTTTCGACCGTGGCGCGGGAGAGCGGCAGCTGGAAATGGGCTATCTTCATGGCTTTCTATACAACGACGGTGGCTTGGATTGTGTCGTTTATTGTCTTTCAGGTGGGACGGTTGATCTGCGGTGTGTTCTGACAGGCCGCAGATTGAATGATTTGATGGATTCGCGCATCGGCCTCGTTCGGGAGTTTTCGTTGTTTTTTTAATGCCGACAGGCAAGAAAATTTCGTATCTTTGGCTGTCGCCGAAGGTAGGATGCGCCTCGGCAATGCAAAACAGAGCAAGCACCTTTTGCATTGCTCTCGACTTTCACTATCTTTGCAAACGTTGAGTTGACGGAGGTCGGCTTGCTGCCATGTGGCCTTATGAGAATAAGGGCTTGGCTGGCAGCAGGGTCGAGCCGTTTTTGCAATCCTATTAATAGCAGATTATGTTTGACAAAAAGATTTATGCTGCTCGTCGTGCCAAGTTGAGACAGAGCTTGAAAGGCGGGCTGGTTTTCTTTCCGGGCAATCCCGAAGTGCCTTGCAACTACGCTGGCAATACCTATCCGTTCAGACAAGATAGCAATTTCCTGTACTTCTTCGGTTTGCAGAAGCCGGACATGTACGGGGTAATCGATTTGGACGCTGACAAGGATTACCTTTATGCCGATGACCTGACGATGGACGACATCATCTGGATGGGGCATCTGCCTTCGGTGGCCGACATGGCGGCCGAAGTGGGTATCGCGGATACCGCTCCGGTAGAGGAATTGCGCAATCTGTTGCATAAGGCGGCTTTGAGCCGTCGGCGGGTGCATTTCGTGGCTCCGTACAATATGCAGATTGCCCAGAAGATGAGCGAATGGCTTTCGATACCGGTTGCCAAGCTGAAAGACAGCCAGTCGGTGGAACTGATCAAGGCTATTTCCGACCAGCGTTCCATCAAGGGCAAGGAAGAACTGGCTGAAATCGAAATCGCGATGGATATTGCCTACAAGATGCATACCACCGCGATGAAGATGTGCAAGCCGGGGGCTTACGAATACCAGGTTGCCGGTGCGATGGAAGGCATCGCCTTGCGTCACCACGGCGGGATGTCCTTCCCTCCGATTGTGTCGATTAACGGGCAGACGTTGCACAACCATGACCATAGCAATCCGCTCAAGGAAGGCCGCATGATGGTGGCCGACGTGGGAGCTGAAGCCCATAGCAACTACTGTTCGGATATTACCCGTTCCACTCCGGTGGGCGGCAAGTTCAATGCCCGCCAGAAAGAGATTTACGAGATTGTTCTGAAGGCCAACATGACCACGATTGAGACCTTGAAGCCGGGTCTGCCTTACCGTGATTACCATATTGCGGCTTGCAAGGTGATTGCGCAGGGCTTGAAGGATCTCGGCCTGATGAAGGGCGAGATCGAGCAGGCGGTGATGGAAGGGGCGCACGCCATGTTCATGCCGCACGGTTTGGGTCACATGATGGGCCTGGATGTCCATGATATGGAAAACATGGGCGAGAACCTGTTCGGCTATGATGATGAAATCAAGCGTTCCGACCAATTCGGCCTGTCTTATCTGCGTCTGGGACGTAGGTTGCAGCCGGGCTTCGTGCTGACGGTGGAACCGGGCATCTATTTCATTCCGGCATTGATCGATATGTGGCGGAGCAAGGATAAGTTTACTCAGTATATCGATTACGACAAGGTGGAAGCCTACAAGGATTTCGGCGGCATCCGCATCGAGGACGACGTGTTGATTACCGAGAAGGGCTGCAAGGTGCTGGGGCAGCCGATTCCCAAGACGGTGGCCGAAGTGGAAGAAGCTTGCGCCAAGGAATAAAAGCTGTGTGACAGTCAATGGAATCAGGTGACACATTGATAATGATTTAGAAAATAATCTCAGGAGGCGTATCAGGATGGGTGAGATGCAAGGCGCTGAGAGCGAGAACGAAGGAGCGTACTTGGGTGCGTGACTGAGTTCGAGGCTCGATAGCAACGCAGCAGATTGCCCGTAATGATACGACTCCTAAAAACACAACAACATGAAAAAAGTGATTATCGCATTGGTTACGGCCATTGCAGTTGGCTGTATGGCCATGGTTCAACCGGCTAAGGCTGGCGGTGTTTACGATGGTGTTGCACCCGGTTCTTCGATAGTGGGTGTGAGACTTGGTTTGTCCAATATCGTGGGGGTGAATGCGACCTACGATTATGCCTTGGCCCGCGTATGGAAAGGTACTTTCACGATTGGTGGACAGGTTGGGTATATGTGGGAAGGCAATAGCCGGACGGAAACATTGTATGGGGTTAAGAGCAAGGTTAAATATAGCAATAACTACATTGACATTAAAGTTCGTACAACTTATCGTTTCAATGTGGTGGTTCCTGAATGGGAAGTTTATGCCGGTGTGGGTATTGGCGGTTATGTTAACCCTTATGTATCAAAGGCAACTTTAAAGGGTGATGTGGCTGGAGAATCTGTAAATACCAAAGAGAAGTCGCATGGTGTGCACGGAGGCGTTTCGGGTGCGTTCATTTTGGGTACTTCTTACCAGTTTACGGATGCCATGGCTGCTACGCTTGAGTTCGATATGGGTAATTTGTGGGAACAGTCCTGGGTCAACCTCGGTATCAACTTCAAGTTCTAATTGAAGCGGCTTTTGCCCGATGGGCATCGGAAAGCCTCAATCCTGGAGCAAAATACAGGGCTGAGGCTTTTTTCGTATCTTTCCTCTAAGAAAGAGGCAAGACCACTTCATAAAGATAGTAGACTTGATTTTTCTTATTCCGCTGGCATATAAATCGTGATTTATATCTAAATTTGCAGCCGCTTACAAGCGGGGGACGGTTCAGGGATGGAACGGCTTCCAAAAAGCTATAAACAATACAGTTAACGATTTAAAACCAAAATACCATGTACGGAAAATTTCAACAATTCCTGCAAGAGGAACTCAAAGGGATTCGTGATGCCGGTCTTTACAAAGACGAACGTGTGATCATCACCCCTCAAAGCGCGGACATCAAAGTGAACGGCGGTCAGGAAGTTCTGAACTTCTGCGCCAACAACTACTTGGGCTTGGCCAACAGCCCGCGTCTGATTGCTGCCGCCAAGAAAGCCATGGACGAAAGAGGCTATGGCATGAGTTCGGTCCGTTTCATCTGCGGTACCCAGGACCTGCACAAGGAATTGGAACGCAAGATTGCCGAATTCTTCGGGACGGAAGACGCTATCCTGTATGCGGCTTGCTTCGATGCCAACGGCGGTGTGTTCGAACCTCTTTTCACCGATCAGGACGCTATCATTTCCGATGCCTTGAACCACGCTTCGATTATCGACGGGGTTCGTCTTTGCAAGGCTAAACGTTACCGCTATGCCAACGGCGACATGACCGAACTGGAAAACTGCTTGAAAGAAGCTCAGGCCCAGCGTTTCCGCATCATCGTTACCGATGGTGTGTTCTCGATGGACGGCAATGTGGCTCCTCTGGACAAGATTCTGCCTTTGGCTGAAAAATACGATGCCTTGGTTATGGTGGACGAAAGCCACTCGGCCGGTGTTGTCGGCAAGACGGGTCGCGGTGTTACCGAACAGTTCAACTGCCGTGGCAAAGTGGATATCCTGACCGGTACCTTGGGCAAGGCTTTCGGCGGAGCTGTGGGCGGATTCACCACCGGTCGCAAGGAAATCATCGACATGCTGCGTCAGCGTTCGCGTCCGTACCTGTTCTCCAACTCCATTCCTCCGATGGTAGCTGCTGCCGCTATCGAAATGTTCAACATGATCAGCGAAAGCAACGATTTGCAAGACAAGCTGCATTCCAATACCGAATACTTCGTCGGCAAGATGAAGGAAGCCGGCTTCGACATCAAGCCTACGCAATCGGCTATCTGCGCCGTGATGCTGTACGATGCTCCGCTTTCGCAGAAGTTCGCTGCCAAATTGCAGGAAGAAGGCATCTACGTTACCGGTTTCTATTACCCGGTTGTGCCTAAGGGACAGGCTCGTATCCGTGTTCAGGTTTCGGCTGCCCACGAAAAGGCTCACCTCGACAAGTGCGTGGCTGCCTTTACCAAGATCGGCAAGGAACTCGGCGTGTTGAAATAAACTGCAAGCCGAGTGCAGGGCCAAGCTTGCTTGAGCTTTGCCGAGGCGCGGCGTTTATTGCAGACTCTGTTTGCGACGCGGCGTGTGATAAGAGCCTCTTGATGAGAGGTGATAGGAAGAGGAAGTGTGGAAAACCGCGCTTCCTCTTTCTGTATGTTGGGAAGAATCCTGCAAGCACTGAAATTTGTGCTATCTTAGCAAATTGGAGGCTGGCGGATTTGCCGGTTTTTGTATGGAAGTTTAAATCATTAAAAGCAAGATGTTATGAAACCGATTGAAACAGGATTGACTCGGGAAGATGTGACCGTGGTTTGGGAAGAGGATTTGGCTACGACCCATAAGTCCGGCTCGCTGGAGGTCTATGCCACGCCGGCCATGGTGGCGTTCATGGAAGAGACTTGCTGCAAATTGCTGGAACCTTATATGGACGAAGGCGAGACCACGGTGGGTATTGCGATGGATGTGAAGCATACCAAAGCGACCTTGATTGGGATGTACGTGCATTGCAAGGCGACGTTGGTGGCGGTGGAAGGCCGCAAGTTCGTGTTCGAAATCGAGACGCGGGACGACCTTACGCCTATCGGCAGTGCCCGTCATGAGAGGTTCTTGGTTCAGAAGGAGCCGTTTATGGAAAAGGCGTTGAAGAATAAGTTCTATTGCAACGGATTCTAAGGTTTGGGGATGAGTAGGGGCGAGCTTGGTTTTCGGGAGAGATATTTGTCAACGGAGTTGACAATATAGGATGCGGTTCGGCATAGCGCCAAACTTCGTTTGGCATTGCTGAAAATTTTATTGGGGACGTAAGCTCAAGCGAGCTTGGCTTGCGGGAGAGATATTTGTCAACGGAGTTGACAATAAGGATGCGTCTCGGCATAGCGCCAAACTTCGTTTGGCATTGCTGAAAGCATTATTGGATTGGCAAGCTCAAGCAAGCTTGGCTTTCCGCTCCAATAATGCTTTCGCTATGCCGAGATTCCGGCTCTGCTCTCGACTTTCACTATATTTTATATACTTTTGCGGTGCTCGGAGGGTGAGGATTGGCGGGGTTGTGCGGTGTAATGTGCAGTGGGAGAGGGGGATGCGGCGTACGATCTGTGGCTTTTGGTTCGCCTCCGGTATTGTTCTTTGATAAGAATTCAAGGAGAAAGTGCGCTGGACAGGGCTTGTGCGTTGTCTTGGTTTGTTTTCTCCTTGCGCGATAAAGCTGAGAATGCCAAAATACATTGCCAAAACCTACCAAGGGTTGGAAGAAACCCTTTCTCAAGAACTTGTGGACTTGGGTGCTACCGATGTGACGCTTTCCAAACGGGCCGTTCTGTTCGATTGCAGCCAGGAAGTCCTTTACAAAGCCAATTACCTTTGCCGGACGGCTTTGCGAATTTCAAAGATTCTCAATGAGTTTGAGATAAGCAAGGAAGAAGAACTCTATGACAGGGTTTACGAGATGCCGTGGGAAAAGATTTTCCCGGTAGATGCTGTGTTCACGGTCGATTCCTCCTCTTTGGAATCGGTTTTCTCTCAGTCCCGTTTTGCTTCCCATTATGCCAAGATTGCCATTTTGGATCGTTTCCGCCGTGTGCTGGGGCAGAAGCCTTCGGTAGATAGCGAGTATTATACCATCAGGGTTGAAGTTTTTATCCGTAAGAACCATTGCGAGGTCTTGCTGGATGCTTCCGGCATGGCGCTTAACCATCGGGGATACCGCAAGCCGGCTTCGGAGGCTTTCAACGAAGTGCTGGCATCGGGCCTGTTGAAGTTGGGCGGCTGGAATCCCGACACGGATTTGTACGTGCCTTTCTGCGGTAACGGCATTGTGGCGTTGGAGGCGGCCATGCAGGCGATGAATATGCCCGCCGGCTATTACCGCAAAGGTTTCTCGTTCGAGTATTGGAACGATTTCGATCCTAAATTATGGAAAGAGGTCAAGGCGGAAGCCATCGATGCCATCCATGACCCCGAAGGGACGGTCTGGGCATCGGACAGCGACCCGATGATTGTGGGTACGACGGAAGAATTCTTGAAAAAGATCCGGATGCATCAGGATGTGAATCTGTCGTTGACGGATTTCATGCGAGGGAAACGCCCGGAAGGCTTGGATGACTTGTCGAACCTGACGCTTTGCGTGCCGATGCCGGTGATGGTGCGAGGGGTGGAATTTTCGGCTACTTCTTTCTATAGCGAATTGGGCAAGGTCTTGAAAGAGAATTATTCCGGTTGCACGGCGATGATTTATACGATACGGGAGTCCGATTTGCGGGATTCGTTGATGCTGACACCGGAAAAGGAATACGAGCTGAGGGAGGGTCTGAAGCCGGCCTTTTTGAATGTCTGCAAAATAAGATAAGCTTTTGGCGGGCTAAAACCGGTTATCGGCGGGAATGATGGTTTGAGAGGAATGTTCGTGAGGATTTCGGGGATACGGCCAATCCGATTCTGGCTTGAAACCTTGATACGATGAGGCAGCTTATTCAATCCGAGAATGCGGCTATCCGGTTCTAGACAGCGATTCTGCTTGTCATAAAGATTTGTGGCTTCTTGTTTTGCTAAAAATTTGTAAGTTTGCAGCGTGGAGTTTTCCCGTCTTTTGGGAAACGGTACGGAGAGGAGCAGAGACGGTACATACGATACGGTGGTGGGAGTTCCTGGGAGATAGGAGGGGGAAGATGGCGAACTATGCTGAAAGACAGAACGAATAGAAACTAAAAACCTTGAATACATGAAAAAGATTGTTTTGTTGGCAGCCTTGATGATGAGTGCCTGCTTTGCTTTTGCTCAGCAATTGCCTTCGGTTACGGTAACCGATTTGAGTGGCAAACAAATCAATACCGCCGATTTGTCGAACGATGGCAAGCCTATGATTATCAATTTCTGGGCTACTTGGTGCAAGCCTTGCTTGAAAGAAATGAGCGCCATCAACGATGTGTATATCGACTGGCAGGATGAAACCGGTGTGAAAATGTACGCCGTATCTATTGACGATTCCCGTTCTTCTTCCCGTGTAAAGACGATGGCCAACGCCCAGGCTTGGGATTTCGATGTGCTGTTGGATGTGAACGGCGATTTCAAGCGTGCCATGAACGTGGTGAACCCTCCGCACGTATTTGTAGTGGATGGGAATGGCAACGTGGTTTTCCAGCACAACGGTTATTCTGACGGCAGTGAGGAAGAGCTGATTGAAGTGGTTCGCAAGCTCAATGCCGGCGAACCTATCGAAAAGCAGTGAACTCTCTATAATGCCATTTGGGGGGCCAAGGATCGCAAGGCTAAACGCGATTCGTTGAAGAAGCTCTCTGAATAGGGGAAGATGGAGGCAGGCGGCTTGTTACCGGTTTGCCTCCGGTTTGTCATATAATAAAAGGAAACATGCCGGCTGGATTGAGCCGTGTTTAAGAAAATGCTATCCGCATGAAATTAAAAAGATTAGCGTTTGCTGGATTGGTGGCTGCTTTGGCTTGCCCGTTTGCTGGCCATGCCCAGGAAAGCAAGTTCGAGGAAATGTTAGGGCGGGGAACCCTTTCGGGGAATATCCAGATCGATGCCCAGATGTATTTCAAGGATTCTTTGATCGGGGTGCCGGATGTTCCGGAAAAACTGCGCAGCAACAGCTTTGCGTATTTGCAGTACACCAACGGCAAGTTTTCGGTCGGTGCCCGTTTTGAAGGCTATTTCAAGCCGATGCTCGGCTACGATGCCCGTCTGGACGGCTGGGGATTGCCTTATTATTTTGCCCGTTTCAGCGGCGACATCATCGATGTGACCGCCGGTTCGTTCTACGAACAGTTCGGTTCGGGGATGATTCTGCGGGCTTACCAGGATTGGAACTTGGGTATCGACAACGCGATTAGCGGGGTACGCGCCATCGTTCGTCCGGTGAACGGTATCACGATCAAGGGTATCATCGGGACGCAGCGTCACTTCTGGGATCATGTGGGCTTGATTCGCGGGGTGGACTTGGACTTGGCTTTCAACGACTTTATCAAGCCGATGCAGAGCTGGGGCACGCGGATTACCTTGGGCGGTAGCTTTGTTTCGAAATACCAGGAGGCTGGGACCAAATTGGTGATTGAAAATACCGAAAACGGTTTGACGCCTTATCAGTTGAACCTGCCGGAAAACGTAGGGTCGGCGGCGGCTCGTTTGAATGTTGAGAGCGGCGGCTTTACAGTAGGTGGGGAATATGTCTACAAGGCCAACGACCCCTCGGCGGAAAACGGCTATATATACCGTCCGGGGCAGGCTATCTTGCTGAATGCCGGTTACTCCATGCGCGGTTTCGGTATCTTGTTGCAGGCCAAGAGCGTGGATAACATGGGCTTCCGTGGCGACCGCGCCGAGTTGGGCAATTACGGTATGATTAACTATATGCCGGCGTTGACCCGTCAGCATACCTACAGTCTGGCTTCGCTTTATCCATACGCTTGCCAGACACAGGGGGAAGTGGCATTCCAGGCGGATATCCAATACAAGATCAAGCGCGGAACGTTTCTGGGCGGCAAGTATGGCACGGACTTGAAGTTGAACGCTTCGGTGGCTTTTGCTCCGGAACACACCAATATAACCAGTGCGGAAGAAGGCGGCACTACGCCGGCGCAGGGTACTTGGGGCTACGATGTGAAGCCGTTCCATATGGATGCCGATAATATATACTTTATCGATGCCAACTTGGAAATCGGTCACAAGTTCAACAAGAACTTCAAGATGACCTTGATGTACATGTTCGAGCTTTACAATCAGGAAGTGGTGGAAGGCCATGGCGAGCCGAGGGCTTATGCGCATATCGCGGTGGGCGACTTCACTTATATGTTTCTGAAGAAACATGCCTTGCGGTTGGAATTGCAGTACTTGCATACCAAGCAGATTGACCAGGATTGGCTGATGGGTACGTTGGAGTACACTTTCGCTCCTTCTTGGTTCGTTTCGGTATCCGACCAGTGGAATGTGGGCAACGATGACAAGGATCGCCGTTTCCATTATTATTACGTGTCGGCCGGTTATATCCACGATGCCACCCGTATTTCGTTGTCTTACGGCAAGATTCGTCAGGGTATCATGTGCTCGGGCGGGGTTTGCCGCGAAGTGCCGGCATCGAACGGGGTTATGTTGACTTTGAGTTCCTCATTCTAAAAACAGGAGGTATAGATTATGAAGAATTTGAGATATATCGGAGCTGTAATGCTGGCAGGTTTCGGCTTGCTGGCGGCTGCTTGCGACACGGTGGAGAAGGACGATTACAAGACGGATTATACTGGCCCCATTTCGAGCGAGCGTAAAGTTCTTTTGGAAGACTATACCGGGGTTCGTTGTGTGAACTGTCCGACGGCTGCGGCGGAGATTGAACGCTTGCAGGAATTTTACGGCGATAATATCATTGTGGTGGGGGTTTATCCGATGCAGCCTACTGGCTTGACCCAGCCGTGGGATCCGAACCGCGACCTGCGGTCTTCGGTGGCGCAGACTTGGGCTACTGAATTTGCGATTGAGCAGTTTCCTAACGGGATGGTAAATCGTCAGGAAGTGATAGGATATCAAGAATGGGGCGGAGCGATAGCGGAAGTGATTAGCGGGGGAATCAATTATGTGGATTTATCGCTGACAGCCAATATGTCTACGGATTCCACGATAGCGGTTAGTGTGGAAGGCAGTTTTGTGGAGAATTATGAGGCGGACGGAGCCGTTAATCTGATTACCATGATTCTGGAGGATAGTATTGTGGCTCCCCAGACAACGCCGACGGGGGTCAATGGCAATTATGTCCATAACCATGTCTTGCGTGCAGTCTTGGGACCTGAATGGGGAAGCCAGGTGGCTTCGGAAGCACCTACCCGGGGAACGACATTCAGCACCTCTCTCAGTGGGACGGTAGATAAGGCATGGAGAACCAATAAACTGTCTGTAGTGGCTGCCGTAGTGAATGCGAATAGCCGGGAGGTGATACAAGTGGAGATTGTTCATCTTGGAGATGAATAATGGCTTTCGGTTTGCGAGTTCAAGGGAATTTAAAAATTAAAAATAATTAAAAATGAAAAAGATTTTTGCTTATATGGCCTTTGCCATGGCAGGGCTGGGCATGGCTAGTGCTCAAAATTTCACTGTGAATGTTGAAGGGCAAGAAGTTACTGAAGGTGCTACGATTGAGGTTTCTTCGGTAATAGACCCGGCTGATTGGAATGCAATGACGGTAGTGGCTCATTGGACGTTGACCAATACTTCGGCTGCGGATTTGGTTTTTGCTGCGACAATGGAAGGGGCCACCCCGCTTCCTGAAGGTGCTATGTGGCAGAATTGCTCATTTGGCTCTTGCGCCGTGACATGGGAAATACCCGATCAGACTATTGCCGCTGGAGCGACGGTGGGAGAACCTACTGATTTGGATCCCGTTCCATTCGATTTTGCATACCAGCCTGCATCGGGCGATTATAACCCGTGGACTGTTAATTGCGTGTTTACCGACAAGACGGCCGGTGCTAGCTTGAATTTCTCAATCCGTTTTGTTCCTCTTCCTAAAGGTGAAGATACAACAGCTAATGAAGGTTTGGACCGTATAGCGATTTCCGCTTATCCCAACCCGACCATGGGCGAAGTTCACTTCATGCTGGCTAATGTAAAGGCTGGTTCGAAGGTGGTGCTGCGCGATATGAACGGCCGTGTGGTAGAGTCGGTGGCTGTAAAAGGCGAAACCGAATTGAGCATGAATCTGGAAGCTTTGAATGCCGGTGTTTACTTCTACAGTGTTGAAGAAAACGGTAAGGCAGTGGTAACTCGCAAGCTTGTGGTTCGGTAGTTGAAGCTATCACAAGGCAGCCTTTGCTTTGCCTTTTATGGAGAACGGCATCGGAAGAAATTCCTTCCGATGCCGTTTTTTTATGCTGGTGCAGGCTTGTTTTTGCAGATAGGAATAAGTGTGCTGTTTGTCATGATTTTTTTTGTTTTTAATGCTCATTTTTGTAAATGTATTACATAAATCATGAATTTGTCTAATTTTTTATATCTTTGGCTGTCTCTTTCTTGTATTTTGTTTGAAAGAGTATTCACCCAATTGATTCGCTATGATTGTCGATTTCAGCATAGAGAACTTTGCTTCGATTAGGGAGAAGCAAACCTTGTCTTTCGTTGCTAAAAAGAACATACATCATCTTGATGAGTATTATACGGTATCCTTGGGAGGACATAGGTTGCTTAAAGTGGCGTTGATTTACGGAGCCAATGCATCGGGGAAGACTACGGTTTTAAAGGCATTGGATTTCTTGCAGAAACTGGTTTGTTTGCCGAAAAGATCTAAAACAGACGGAATAGGTGTACGTCCTTTTTTGATGGATGAAGTTTCCCGGAAGCAGAATACCGTATTTGAGATCCGTTTTATCCAGCAGGGGCAGGATTATTATTACCGTATCGAATTCAATGCAGCCTGTATTGTCAATGAAGTGTTGAAAACCGGAAAACGCGGCAGAACAGTTTATTCTCGGATGACGGATATCGAAAAGCAGTTGACTGTCATCAAATGGGGTACGTTTGAATCGTTGACCGATAAAAATGTCCTTGGGGCATTGATAACAAACACCTTGTGGAACGAATCGGTCATATGCGGTTTTCTGAAGACCAACATGGATCAGCCGGTGCTCCGTTCTGTTTCGGATTGGTTTTTGTTGTATTTGAACAATATGGTGATGCCGAGGCATGATTTGTCCTCTTATGTGATTACTCAGATTGATGAAGGTAAGATTTTAAAAGAGAAATTGTTGTCGATTTTGAATAAAGCGGACTTCAACATTTCGGATATATTGATTCAAAAGGGGGCTTCCATAGGAGACATAAGGACGATGCAAATTCCATTTGAGAGGAAACCTGCATTTATCAAGCCCATGCAGGGGACTCCCGGATTTGAAACTTTGGATCTCAAGTTCCAGCATGATAGCAATGGCATGCATTATTCAGATATAAAATTCAATGAAGAATCGTTGGGGACGCAACGTTATTTTGGATTGGCCGGTATTTTATACCGCTTGGTAACAAAAGACACTTGCTATTGTTTGGATGAATTGGAAAGTTCCATCCATCCAGAACTTGCCAAGCATTTCCTTTTGACGTTTTGTGTCAATGCCAAGCATTCGCAATTGATAGCGACGACGCACAACCGGGAGTTTCTGAACAATAAGGACATCTATCGGAACGACATGATCGTTTTTACGGAAAAGGATGAAAATTCTGCAACTACGGTATATAAGTTGTCTGATTTTAAATCCGATGTGGTCAGAGATACGACCAACATACTCAATGCCTATACAGCAGGTCGTTTAGGGGCAGTTCCCAATCTTGGGGATTATTATCTGAATCTGGATGAGGATGAAGGGAAGTAGCCGGGGAAAGGATTTGAGGCGGGCTATCGCCTGCGTGGTGGACGGGGTGACCGAAGTCTGGTATCTGAATATGCTGAAACGGAACGAGCCATCGTTACGTGGTTTGGCCATCAAACCGGAACTCCCTCAGAAGAAGAGTGTACAGGAACAGTTTTGTTGTGTAAAGGCATTGAGCAAAGCTTATTCGGAGGTGATATGGATTGTGGATACTGACACGATAATCCGGGAAACCCGGCAACATTCCGGTCGGGGCAAATCGCCTCGGCATGTTTTGAACGAATGCTTGCAAAAATTACCGATTAATGTGGTTTTCATAGCCAATACCCCTTGCCTTGAATTTTGGTTTCTATTGCATGCGGTTCGGACAACTCGGTATTACGATTCTTGCGAATCCGTTATAAAGGAGATGCAAAAGCATTCGCTTTTTTCGGGTTACGAGAAGACAAAGCGGTATTTTACAGCTGAAAAGAACGATATATATCTTCGTCTGAAGCCATTTTTGTCACAAGCCATAGATAATGCTCGGATTACCGAGCGATTTGATTTGGAGCAGTTGGAGCGAGGCCATTCCGGGATGCATAAGCTTTTTGATTTCTTAGGCATTTTTTGATACCTCGGCAAATTGTTTTCCTTTATGCATTTTTCCGTTCTGCAACAAGGTATTTTTCGTTTTGCAGAGGTCTTATTCATTGGGTTTTCGCGCTTCTGGCATGGCCGGGTTTGAGCCAGCGACCTCGGAAGAGGCGGACAAGGAAGATGGTGTCCGGCATTGATGACCCTGTTGCCTTTGAGTAGACGGGCAGCGAGCTGCTGATGCCGTGTTCGACCCGTTTCCGGAGGGCTTTGATGATGGCTGGAGCGGGGCAAAAAAAGAGGGAGCCGAAGCCCCCTCTGACAACCAAAACTAACCAAAAACCTAATGTTATGAAATTGTTCTAATCAAAAGAATCACAATCACGATGATGCCGGCTAAAGAGAATATCATGATGGGAACCAGGTTCCGGAGTATGATTCCTTTGTTTTGTTTTTCTGTATTTTCCATTAATTCAAAGCTGTGGCAGTGTATCAGGATGCAAAACCTGTACGCTCAAGGTGATAGCCAGAACGGGTCTCTAACACCTTGTTCAGACCGGCCCGTTCTGGCGACACAGGCTGCTATTTGACAATCTTGAGGGTGGCCGTTTGCCCGTTTTCCATGGTGACACGGATCAGGTAGAGGCCGTTGTCAAGATGTTGTGCGGGAATCCTGAGCGATTCGGAGGCTACCGTCGCGTTTTCGTAAACCAAGGTTCCGATGGCGGAATAAACGCTTGCCGAACGGATGAGGTTGGAACTTTCCACTACGAAGTAGTCCATATCGATGCGAGCGGAGATAAAGCCGTCCGTCATGTTTTCGTTGGCCACGTTTTCAGATACCGTGACAAAGCATGAGGCAGATATGGCATTGTCTTCCGTGCTGACAGTTACCGTGGTGGAACCCTTGGCATGTCCGCTGACCAGTCCGTTATTGCTGACAGTGGCTACGGTTTCGTCTTCGGATGTCCAAACCAAAGGCACTTCGGTAGCGTCTTCCGGATAGAGGGTCGCCCGCAACTGGAAGGAAGGCGTGGCATTGTTGAGGGTGATGCTGCTTTCGTTCAAGGTAATGTCTTCAATCGGGATAATGACATTGACCACGCAGGTGTCGGAGGCATGGCCGTCTTCGGATACGGCGATTACCTGCGTTGTGCCGACCGCTACGCCCATGAGGGTGCTACCGTAGCACATCACGATACCTTCGTTGGCGGACCGGAACAAGACGTGCTGGTTGGTGGCCTCTTCGGGCAGTACGGTGTATTCGAGGGTAAGGGTGCCGTACGGGCTGGTCGTCACGGTGTCTTCAGCCAGGATGACTTGTTCTACCGGGATGGTGACATGTACCTGGCAGGAAGCGGTGAAGCCGCCGTCGTTGGTGGTTACGGTGATGGTGGCCGTACCGGCATTGTTTCCGGTCACTACGCCGTCCTGGTTCACGGAAGCGATGGCCACGTCCGAACTGCTGAACCGGCAAGTCTTGTCGGTGGCATCAGCAGGGATAATTGTAGGCAGGAGGGTGAGGCTTGAACCCTTTTCGATGGACGTTTCTGCAAAAGGCAGTTCCACGGCACGGACATTGAACTCGAACCACAGGCGTGGCATGTTGCCGCTCATGACCCAAGGAGCCAGAGAGTCTTGCCCGAAAGTCCAGGTATTGGCTTCGTAGAAGGCCTGGTTGAATTCTTCCAAGGTGCCGGTCTGGCCGTGCTTGCGGTTTGCCTGGGTCATGGTGTCGCTGGCGGCAGGGGCGTACAACGAATCTGCCCTTGGCCCTACCAGCAAGGTGTTGAGAGCGTAGTTGGAATCCATGGCGATGTTGCCGCTGTAGTTGGAATAATAGTCTGCATTGGCTACACGAGCGTAGTCGATAGGCGACACGATGGTGTCGTTCAAAGCGAACGAATGTTTTACATAGCCAGGCATCATGCCCAATTGGGTGTTCCCGGCAATGCCGCCGGCCATGTTATTGTGCCATTGCGTGGTTTCATCGTAGAGCGAGGTGATGCTTCCGGTAGCGTAGGCGTTTTCCGTGAAACCCCGGTTGTCGCCCACGATGCCCCCGGCATAGGACACCGCGGTCACATCCATTCCGGAATGGCAGTTCCGGATGGAGGCGTTCATCATGGTGCTGCCCACGATACCTCCGGCCGCATTGCTGGTTCCGAGGATGGCACCCGAAGTGGTGGAGTTGGTTACCGAGCGTTGGGCCATCAGCTTGCCGGCAATGCCGCCCGTGGTCGCATCGCCGGTGATGTTCATCGTTCCGGAAAAGCTGCATTGGTCGATGCTGCCTATGACGGTACCGGCAAGACCTCCTACCGTGGCATCCGTGAGAATTTCGAAATCGGCTTCCACGTGGCAGTTTTTCAAATCTCCTGTCAGGCTGGCGGCAATGCAGCCGATATGATACGGGGCGTTGAGCGTGAACGAGACATTCTTCATCTGAAGGTTCTGGATGCTGCCGTTGTTCACGTTGGCGAACAGGCCGGCGCACCCCTCATGCTCGTGTATCGTGATATTCTTGATATAGTGGTTCTTGCCATCGAAATGGCCGCTGAAGGTTTCAATGGCGGGGAATCCGCTGCCGCTCACGCCGCTGAAGGCGCTCATGTCGATGTCGTTGCCTAATTCAAACCAGGCATCGGGATGGTTGCGCACCAGGTCCAGTTCCACGGGATTGGTGATGATGTAGGGATTTTCTTCCGTACCTTCCCCTTGCAGGCTCGGCTCGTCCAAAGGCAGACGGTAGAAGTCGGTTTTGGATTCGCCGTAGACATCCACGTAACTTACATACAGCCATTGCAGTTTCGTCCGGGTTGCATCGGCCAGGACACCGGCCCCGTCCAAGGGCAGGCCGTCGGAAATCCGCCATACATAAAGCGTGGAATCCTCGTTGGACATGCCGAAGCCTCCGCCGTAGCTTCCGGTTTCCACATAATATTCCCTTGCGAACCAGAGGTATTCCAGTTTTTCATCGGAAATGAAGGCATAAGGGTTGAGGGTGCTGACATTCAGGATGGGCTGGAAAGAAGCGGCGTTGGGTCCCAAGTCGATGCGTACGCGCTTGAGCTCGTTGCCCTCGGTATCGTAGTGGGCTACCAAGCCGTAGGTCGTGTTCTCCCCGGCTTCGCTGCTCCCCAAGCCGAACACGTATTCGTAGCTACCGTTCTTGTCAGGGATCCGATCGTAGTTGAGCGAAATCATGAAGCCGTTGTGCCGGGCCGGGAAAGTGTAGACGAATTCCTGGGCATCGATGTCGTACATCCCCACGCCGGTGATGCCGCCGCCGTTGTCCATCCAGAGTCCGTACTGGGTATTCTGGCCGGGAATGTCCTGAAGACGGGTCATCCCGCTCAAGCCATCGGGCAGCAGTTCCTTAATCATGTTTCCATCCTCGTCCATCAAATAGAAATAAAGGATGTTGCAGTCGCAGCTTGCCACATAGCGGCTCATGCCGTACAGCACTTCGAACTTGTCATCCCCGTTGAAAGTGTGGCGGGTGAGCCGGTATTTGTCAAAGTAGAGCTGCGAACCCACGCTCCATTCGTTCTCGTCCTGACCGATCAAGGGCAAGGCGATGCTTTTGGCCAGGCTGAAGTCCGGGTTGTAAATGTCAATCATGTAGCGGTTGTTCTTTTCCACCACCGGGTTCATCTGGTCCCCGTTGGCCACGAAAGGCTTCTGGTTGTGGCGGACGACATAGAAGAAGTCTCCTTCTATTTCCATCGTTTCAATGAAGGGGCCTTCGGTATAGGAGGTCAGGTTGTTGGCTAAGCTGAACACGTGGAGGGGCTGCCCGTCGGGTTCGAGGAGGTCGCGCGTGTTCCAGACTTCGACATGGGCCGTGTCGGAGATGGGGGAATAGTTGCTGCGTGTAATCAACGCCCGGTTCTCCGTTGAATATCCGGAAGGTGCTTGGTGGAGATTGAGGCCTTGGGTCGAACCACGTTTGGCGAGGATTTCCCCGTCCTCGTTGACGACATAAATCGTGTCGCGGCAGCTGATGGGACCCAATCCGAATCCGCCGGAGAAGCTGTGGGCCTGGATGACGAATTCCAGTTTGTTGTCTGTGTTGAAGACGCGGGAAGAGTATTGCGTCATGATGGAAAAGGTCTGCGTCGTATCCGTGTTGGAGTACAACTCGAATTCCTTGATGGGCTTCAAGGAGTCGTTGTAGTAAGTGAAACGGATTCCTTTATAGTATTGTTGAGTGCCATAGACAACGTTGGAAGGAATCGGCTCGATGGAGTACAGCATCTGCGTCCCGTCTTCCGTGCTGCTCAACGATCCCCAGCCGGATACGGCCAAAGTGGCTTCCACGGAGAGGTTGTCCGTTCCTGTGTTTGTTACGCTTTTGGCTTTGACGGCATTGTATAGAGCCGGATTGCTGGACAGGGGCCACCAGTTCGGTTCTTGGAAGACCTTGTCGGTCCGGTCGGCCCAGTCGGATAGCTTGTGCGCAGGAACGTGGGGCAGGGTTTCCGCCGTGGCCCCGGCAAAGATTTCCATGCGTTGCTGTTCAACGGCTTTTTCTTGTTCGGTCTGCGCGTTCTGTGGAAAGAAAGCGTTTTGCGCCATGAGGCCGGAGGATACGATCCCTATGGCGAGGCTCAATGTTAGCAATGTTCTCTTCATGATGCTTTTTTTTGTTATCCGGTCAGGGATGCGGCCATCTGCAGCCTGGCCGTCCTTTGCTTCCGGGATTTTCTTGGCTCGAAGAAAAAGAGAATTGGACAAGGATAGAAAAAAACAGCTACGGAAAATTTACCGTTCTTGAAAATGGTAGTACGGGGGATGTACTGCAAGAGTCGATATATATATATATATATCAATTGGTTACAAAATGAAAGAATCCGCCTTGGCGGATTCTTTCCAGTACCTTCAAAACTGTGCGGATTTATTTTGCGAGCAGGGGGAAGCGTCATCGGGGCTTTGTCCCAACGTAGGCCGCTCGCTTCCGGTATCTGTCAGCGGTACAATATCAGCGAGGCGGAAGTTTTGTCCCAACGTAGACTGCTCGCTTCTGGTAAACCCGGATCGGTCATCGATAAAAAAGAGGAGGCTTGCGGCCCCCTCTCCAACCAAAAACCAGTTACCCCAAAGTCTGATGACCGATTTGGGGTTAACCAAAACCAATATTTATTATGAGGAATGCGGGTTGAGGGTGTATCTTAGGTACGTGACTGAGTTCGAGTCTCGAAAAACAGTGCAAACCGAGAGCCGAACCAAACCGATAGGTTTGAGTTTGCTTTCCAGCGAACACAGGCTACGTCTCAGCATAGCCGAAACGAGTTTTGTCTCTGCCTTCGACTTGCACTGCTTTTGGCCGAGGTGCAGCCTGTTTTCGGTGAAACCCAAGAAACGCAGCAGATTGCTCATTATGACATATCGCCCGTTGCTTGCCTATTCCAATGTACTGATCAGTAAGATGACAACCACGATAATGCCTGCCAGCGATATGACCATGATGGGTACCAGATTCTTGGAAATGAAGTTTTTGGGATGACTTTCAGTTTTTTCCATTCGGTACGGGTTATTGCCATGGAGAGAGGCTCGGCAGTCTCCTCCATGGCAATATTAGAAATGTGTTTATTTGATCAGTTTCACGATGGCTTGCTGCCCGTCTTCCAAGGTGGCCCGTATCAGGTAGAGGCCATTGGAGAATCCTCCGCCCGGGATCCTGACCATGCAGGCGTTGAATGAATGGTTTGCATAAGCCAGATTCCCAGCCGTGGAGTAAATCTGGACAGCGGCAATCGGCAAGGAGCATTCCAGCACAAAGTCCCCGTGATCTATCCTGCCGGTGAGGGAAACGGCATCCGCTCCTTCGTTGGCCACGTTCTCGGTTACCTGGACGTAGCAGGAGGCGGACACAGCCCCGTCGGACGTGCTGACAGTCACGGTGGCGGAACCCATGGCATGACCGCTGACCATGCCTGTATTGCTGACGGTAGCCACGTTTTCATCGGTCGAAGTCCATGTCAGAGGCACCTCGGTGGCATCGTCCGGGTAGAGGGTGGCTCGCAACTGGAACGATGGCGTGGCATTGTTCAGGGTGATGCTGCTCTCGTTCAGGAAGATTTGTTCGACGGGGATATAGACCCGTACCACGCAGGTGTCGGATGCATCGCCTTTTTCTGCGGCTGCCACCACTTTGGCATATCCGGGTTCCATGCCGGTAATCAAGCTTCCTACGCTTCTGGCGATACTCGGATCCAAAGAATAGTATCTCAAGCCTTTGTTGGTGGCATCTTCAGGAAATGCTTCTGCTGTTACCGTGATGTCTGCCATTTTGGCCACATAGAATGTGTCGGCGGTGAACCGGACTTCTTCTACAGGAATCTCGACATTGATGATGCAGGAGGCCGTCATGCCGCCCTCTTCCGTGGTGACGGTGATGGTCGCGCTGCCAGCGTTGTTGGCCGTCACGACCCCTTCTTGGTTCACAGATGCGACAGCGGCATCGGATGTGGCAAAGAATACGTTCTTGTTGGAGGCATCAGCAGGAATGATGACCGGGACAAGGGTCAGGCTTTCCCCTTTGTCAAGCGTGGTTTCGGCAAAGGGAAGCTCCACGCCGCGCACGTTGAATTCCCACCAGAGGCGAGGCTTGCTGCCGGACATCTGCCAAGGGGCCGCGGAATCGGATCCGAAGGTCCATCCGTAATCGGAATAGAACTCCTGCGTGAAGTCTGCCAGTTCGTGCGATTCCCCGTGCATGCGGTTGATGGCGCAGTTGGTATCGTTCACAGGGTCAAGTTCTTCCATGGATGCGCCAATCCGCATGTCTTTTTTGGCGAAGTTCGAGTCTAATGTAGGACTTCCTTGGTAATTGTCGTACATAGTGGCATAGGCAATTCTGGCAAAATTTTCCGGTGCCCAGACGGTATCGTTAAGGGCGAACGAGTATTTGATCTGGCCGCTTCCGGTCAGGCTTGTGCTTCCGGCGATGCCACCGGCCCCGCCGGGAAAGTTAGTCTGGTCGTTCTGGGCAAACAGGATGTTCCCATCGGCGTAGGTCCTTGTAATCTGGCCGGTGTTTTCGCCGATGATACCGCCGAAGGATTCGCTTCCGGTTACATCCATGCTGGAGTAGCAGTCTGTGATGTTGCCTCCGTTGCGGGAGGTCGAACCGCAAATGCCGCCGACCGATGCCACGCCTTTTATCGAGCCTTTCGTTGTACTGTTCATGATGGTGCTGCCGGTTTTCAGCTGGCCTGCTATGCCACCTACGTTTTCGCCTTTGGCTACGTTGATGCTGCCTTGGAAGCTGCATTGGTCGATAATCGTGTAGGCGGAGGCTTCACCGACGATGCCGCCGAACATCTCATTTCCGAAGGAGGAGTGTTCTGTCGACACATGGCAGTTTCGGATGATGCCTCCCATGGATTGGCCTGCGATGCTTCCCATGATAGCGTATCCTTCTTCGAAGCTGATGTTCTCCATGCGGAGGTTTTCGATGCTTGCTTCGGGCATCAGCAAAGCGAATAGGCCATGCGATGTCAGATGCAGGTTAGAGAGGCAGTGGTTCTGTCCGTCGAGATGTCCGTAGAATTCTGGTATGCTGATGAATCCCGAACCATCGAGGCCTGAGTAGGATGCCATGTCGATGTCGTTTCCAAGAATGAAATATGCATCTGGATAGTTCCGGATCTGATCCAGCTCGAACGCGTTGGTGATGACATAAGGATCTTCTTCCGTGCCTTGTCCTTGCAAGGTGTCCGGGGTTTCCAGCGGCAGTTGGTAGAAGATGGTCTTGGAAACCGAAATGCCGTCGGGAGAGAAGGAGACGAACATGGCATGGTTCTTGGTTCCTGCCATGTCGCGCAGCAGGCCGACATTGGCTATGCTGCCGTGTTCCGGGTTGTCGTCTATTACGTAGAGGTTCTTTTCTGCTGTGGCTATGCCCAAACGTCGGTGCATGCCGGCATCGTCGAGCGTGGCGGACATGTAGAGGTATTCCATTTCTTCATCAGGTACAAAAGTGTACGGATTCAGGGTCGAAGCATTGAACAACGGGGAGAACACGGCGCCGTTTTTACCGATATTGATTTGGATTCGTTGGGTCGGTTGCCCTTCTTGGTCGTAGCGTGCGATGATACCGTATGTGGTTTCGTCATCGGCTTCGCCCATCCCCAATGCGAAGATGTAGTCATAACCGCCGTTGACGTTGACTGCACGGTCAAAAGTAGAGGAAAGCTGATCCCCGTTGAGATTGGCAGGAAAGAAGAACCCTTTTTCCATGTCCGGCATGCGGAACATCTGGAAGCCCGATATGCCATCTCCTTGGCTCATGGAAATGGCGTATTCATCCTCTTGGCCAGGAATGTCAAGCAAGCGTTTCACGCCGGAAATCTGTTCGGCTATGTCCTGGATGATGTTGCCGTCTTCGTCTACCAAGTACAAATTCATCATTTCACAGTCGCAATCGGCGTGATACTGGTTTATACCGTAGATGATTTCAATCTTATCGTCGTTGTTGAAGGTATGGCGGGTGATTCTGTATTTGTCGAAATAATCGAGCGAGGCCATGCTGTAATCATTCTCTTCTATTCCAAAAAGCGGCAACCGGATGTCTTTCACTGTGTCGAAGTTCATGTCGAGCATGATAATCCTGAATTCGTTGTCTTTTTCAACGATTGGATTCAGCATGTCGCCGTTAGAGATGAAAGGTTTGGCATATTGGGTAGTCACATAAAAAGGTTCCCCTTCGATTTCCATGATCGATGCCATGGGGCCGGAGCTGTGGGCTACAAGGTTGTCAGGAATAGCGAATCTGAACAACGGGACAGGGGTTTCGCCCACGAAGTTCTCGGCTTCATAGATGTAGGTGAAGGTTGTGTCGTGCAAGCCGGAGTAGTAGGCTGGACTTACGGCGATGCGGTTTTCATCGAAGAATTCTCCAGGGGCAGTATGCAGGGAGGCATCGCTGGTGTTTCCGATTCGCTGGAGAATCTCGCCGTCTTCGTTGACAATGAACATGGTATCTCGGCAAGATTCGGGTCCGTATCCCGCAGCGAAGCTGTGCGCATGAATCATGAATTCCATCTTGTCGTCCCAGTTGAAGTAATTGGTAGAGTATTGGCTCATGATGATGACACTCTGGGTCGTATCGGAGGTTTTCAGGTAAAAGTCTTTCGTGGCTTTGAGGCTGTCGTCGTAGCAGGTGATTGTGACGCCGCGGGAATAATTGCGTACTCCGTTCCGATCGACATCGGAGGGGTCGTATTCTATCGTGATGAGCATGGAATTGCCATTCTCTGGATTCGTCAGCATGGTCCATGAGATGGAGCCGAATTCCCCGATGGCGGTCAGTCTGTCCGCATCATCCTTTGTCTTTCGGGAAATGACGGACTGGTACAAGGCAGGATATTCCGCTAATGAACGCATGTGCGCCCCGTGGCTGTTTTTCTGCCTTATATCATTGTATCTTTCGATGGAGGATGTTTGCAGGATCGGAATCACATCGCTTTCCGCCCCTTGGAAGATGTCTATTTTTTTCTGTTCATAGGCTAGCCTCTTTTGCTCGTAAGAGGTTTTTACGTTCTGTGCCATGACACTGGAAGAAGCTATTCCTATGGCGCAGCATAAGGTCAGCAGTTGCTTTTTCATAATTTGGATTTTTGGTTTGTTCGGTTGCCCGTGCGGGCTTTCTTCCGAGACCGGCATCGTCTCGTATCCGGATTACGGGGCTTGCCTCTTGTGCTGTGTCTCGGCAATACGAAGAAACGTCATGAGCGGGAGAAAGGGAAAAAATACGTTACGGGAAAAATACTGGACACCGGGAATAGTACTACTAAAATGATACCTTTTTATTTGCAATAACTTGAAAATATATTAAATGGATTGTTTTGTGATTTGCTTCAGCCGTTGAATTACAGTATGCCTCCAGTACTCGTTTTTTGCGGTTCGGGACATCCGTTCTGGCTCGAAGGAAAGTCTATGGAGAAGCAACTTCCTTGCCCCGGTTCGGATTTCACAGAGATGTGTCCGCCCATGGTTTCTGCCAGACGTTTGCAGATGGCCAGTCCCAAGCCGGTGCCTGTACTGCGTGTGGTGAAATGCGGATCGAAAATCCGGCTTTGTTTTTCAATCGGGATGCCGGGACCGTTGTCGGCCACGTAGAGGCGGATCCGGCACGGCACCTCCGGGTGTTCCTGTTCCGGGAGCCTTGGCCATTCCGGGACTGTCGCCATCTTCCAGTCCGGCAGGCTGGATTTGCCGGAGTCCCGAACGGATGCAGGCTTGCGCGCCAGCCATCGGCTCCGTCCCTTTTTCCTCCAAGGCTTGCACGGCATTGCGGATCAGGTTGATTAGAATCTGTTCCAGGTATTTGGGGTCGGCATCCACTGTGGCGGTCTTCAGTTCCGGCGGAATCTCCAGGACAAAATCGATTCTTTCCTCTGCAGTGAAGAGCTGGCAGGTCTGTTCCAGTATCTGTGCCGGGGAAACGGCCTGCATCTGCGGCTTCTGCCATTGGGCAAACTGGGAGAACATGCTGGCAATGGCTGCCAGATGGTCGATTTGCCCCTCTAACATGGAGGCGAAACGTTCCAGCCGTTCCTTGAAGTCCGGTTTCTGGTCCTTGTATGCCCGTTGCAGTTGCTGCACTTGCAGTTTCATCGGGGTTAACGGGTTCTTGATTTCGTGCGCTATCTGCCGGGCCATCTCGTTCCATGCCCCTTCCCGTTCGGATTCGGCCAGTTTGCGCGAACTGCTTTCCAGTTCGTCCACTAATACATTGTACTGCTTTACCAAAGCCCCGATTTCATCGTCCCGTTTCCATTCCAGATGCTCGTTCTTTCGGGTCAACCGGATTTGCGACACCTTCTGGGCAATCAGCGAAAGAGGCTGGGTTATCCGTTGCGCCAGCAGGTAGGTCAGTAGCAGCGATACCAAAATCATCAGAACCACGATGTTGAGGTAAGTCCCGATGAACTGGTTCATTTCCGAACGAATCTCGTCCGGGTGCGTGTAGTAGGGGATGCAGAAATAGCCCAGAATCTGGTTTTGCACATTACGGAAAGGCGTGAAGGCCAGCAACCCGCTTCCTTTCCCGGTGAATTGGATATGGCGGATGACCAAGTGGCTTTGTTCCTCGCTCAGGTCAAGGAGGATGGCGGCATCCAGCGAATCCGGGATCAGACGGAAACCGGAAGGCCCGGAAATCAGTTTCCCATCGGTATCGTACAAGTAAATATCGTTGCGGAAAAGATTGGAGAGCTGTGCTATGTCGGCGTTCAGGCTCAGGCAGACGCTGTCCCCGCAACTCTCGTCGTGGATTTCTTGGGCCGGGAGGTATAAGTAGCGTTCTTCCATCTCGGTCAGAATGGAAAGGGTCTGGTTTCGGAGCAGCTTGGCATTCTCGTTTTCGCTCCATTGCCGGAGGAAATAGAGGCTGACACCGCCGAACACGATAAAGACCAGTATGATCAGGGCGAAGGTGCTGATCCGGAGCTGCTGGGCGTAGCTTCCAGCCTTGCCAAGGAAGTTTTTGTCGGTAAGCCAGAGGCAAACCGCTCCCAAGAGCCCGAAAATCAGGAACAAGAGCGAAAAGTTATGGAAGATGTCCCAGGGATTCGGTTCGGGCGTGCTCAGGATTAAAAGCCGGGATTCGGGCAAGGGATAAAACAGGTGGCTGTAGTGCTTCCATTTGTCGAAATGCAGCGAGTCGTTGCCCGGCCTCATTTGGAAACTGTACAGGAAGTCCCCGCTATGGCTCCATAAGTCGCCTTCGGAATAGAAAGCGTACGAATATTGCCTTGGCAGATGAAGCCCGGGGCGGCCCGGCTGGTCGGAAAATTTCTTCCGTCCTATTTCCGCGTTGAGGAAAAGCGTGTCTTTCGATGCCGGCAGGGCGGAGAGCCCTGTTGCCGGAGTATCGGATGGGGCAGAAGGGATTTCCCAGTGGCAACGGTAGAGGTAGGCGTAGTATTCGATGCCGTAATCCATTGCGCTTAAGCCCTCTGTCTCGGTGGGAATCCCGGACGAGGCTTTCTGCTCGAAGAATTCCTGGCAGTCGGCCGTGGCTTCGGCATCGATCAAGAGCTGTTCCTGCCCTTGGCAGAAAGTGAAGAAACAGAGATAGTCGGGAAAGGAAGTGGAAAAATGGCGTTCTTGAATCAGGCGGGCGAACTCGTCCCGGTATTCCGGTTCGGGATGTTCGCGGAAAAACTGTAGCAGGACCGTGTCTTCCTGCATCTTCCGGGCGGTCTTGGCGAAATCCTTTTCAAAGGCTCTATCGCGGGGAAAGGCAATCCGTTCCGCCCATTCGAGTCTTTTAAGATGCTCTTGGCGGTTGCTGTTCCAGAAAATCCCGGCTGCGCAGAGGAGGCAATAGCTTATCAGGAAAGAAAGCCGGAAAATGCCTTTGCGCCGGATGCGTCCTGTTTTCTCTATCAGGAAGAAGAGGACGATGCCGATAAGGAACAAGGCTGCCAGGCACAGGAAACTCTCCGGGCCGAAATCGAGAAGTTCCCGGGCCGAGAGCGGAATGTTGGCAGCCTTGTCCATAGAAATGCGTTAAATGTATGTTGCCGGCTATTTGCAGCAGAATTCGGTCAGCACGCCGTGGGTCGATTTGGGATGCAGGAAGCCGATGTTGAGGTTCTCGGCACCCTTGCGAGGGGTCTTGTCAATCAGCTGGACGCCTTTGGCTGCGGCATCGTCCAAGGCTTTTTGCGTGTCTTCTACGGCAAAAGCGATATGATGGATACCTTCGCCTCTCTTTTCCACGAACTTGCCAATCGGGCCTTCGGGGTCGGTCGATTCCAGGAGTTCCAATTTGGTATCGCCCAATTTGAAGAAAGCGGTACGTACTTTCTGATCCTTTACCTCTTCAATGTTGTAGCATTCCAGTCCCAGGACTTCTTCGTAATACTTGATGGATTCGTCCAGGTTCTTGACGGCGATGCCAAGATGTTCGATGTGGGTAGGTTTCATGTCTTTACGAATTTTTGAGTTTGATCAAACACGTCCTTGCCGGTCTTTTGCCGGCTTTTCCAGCCGCGAAGTTACAATTATTTTACGGATGCCGTTTTTCAGAACGAGGTCAGTTCGTTGAAATACTCGATGGCCGCCCGGTCGGTGAGCAGCGACAGGAAGTCGATGACCGCCCGGTTGTAGTCCTTTTCTTCGTGGAGGTCGTAAATCCGCTTGTGGTGGGAGCTTTCGGCGTTCCCGGCTTCGTCGGTCTTGGCCAGGAGACGGATCCAGCGCAGGAAAGCGCCGCCCAGCTTAGGATAGACCGGGATGAAATCCTTTTCGACGGCGGTCAGGCTTTGCGGGCCGTAGAAGGTCTGCGAAAGCGCCTCGTAAAGCGTTTCGATGACCAATTTGGCGTATTTTTCGTAATTCTTGAGCCGGGGATGCTTGTAGATATGCTTGTAGTTGAACCGCATCAGCAGCTTCATCAGCTCGTAGATTTCCGGCGAGAAGCAAAGTCCGGTTTCCGGCGAGCTGTGGCGGCAGAGGTCGGTGATGAAGATATGGATGAAGTTGGTGTTGTTGGCCGCTTCCACATGCGGGAATCCCAAGAGGATGTGTTCCAGTTCGTCCAATTGCTCCTTGGACAGGATGCCGAGTCTCTGGGCATCTTCCAGGTCTCGTCCTAAATAGGCTATCTTGTCGGCGATTTTCATCACGCAGCCTTCCCAGGTGTATGGTTCGAAGCGGGTGTATTTGCTGAATTTGTGCAGGTCTATGGCTTCTTCGCGGGGGCGCAGCAGAGCTTGGTTCACCTCCCCGCAATGGGAAATGATGCCGTCTCGCACGGCGTAGGTCAGGTTCAGGTTCTTGAAACGGCCTTGGGTGTCTTGCAGGAGCTCGATGTCGTCCACCACATGCAGGGAGTTCTTTTCGTGCCAGAATTCGCCCAAGCCGTATTTGCGGCAAAGCTCGTCAAGGAAGACCTCGCCCGAATGCCCGAAAGGCGCGTGGCCCAAGTCGTGGCCCATCGCGATGGTGTAGGTGAGCTCGGTATTGAGGCCGAGGAAACGGGCTATCGTGCTGCTGACCGAAATGACGTGGTTCACATGCTCGATACGGGTGCAGATGCGGTCATCGTTGGTATGGAAGAAGACCTGGGTCTTGGATTTGAGCCGGGAGTAGGCCGAAGAATGCAGGATGCGGCCGTTGTCGCGGTCGAATTCGCTTCGGATTTCATCGGGTTTGAGCGGTGAGGGTGTTTGGCGGCTGATGGCCTGTTTCCAATGGGGATGCCCGGGGCGCATGGCTTCACGGGCAAAGGAATCGCGGTGTTCCTGGATGTCGCTTTTCAAGGTGTTCAAGGTTTTGGGTATATAAAAGCGACCCGGTTAAATGGAGCCTGTCCGGGTCGCTTTGCATTTAGGTGCAGGAAAGTCCCGTTTCCATCGGGGCGTTCTGAGGACTATCGTTTTACGAGCTTTGTCCTTCCTTTTTGTCCGCCTGCGGTTTCCCATTCAAAGATGTACAAACCGGCAGGCCAGCTTTGGCAGTCGATTTCGGTCTGGTTGGCATCGCCTTGCAGGATCAATTGCCCGGAAATGTTACGGACTATCCAGTTTTTTATAGGTGTTTTGCTTTGATAGGCAAACGTTTCCGATGCCGGATTGGGAGAAATGAGAAGATGGGTATGTGAGTTGGGGCAATCGATTCCCGCATCCGTGATTTTCTTCATGCTTTTGATTTTCAATTCTTTGTAGCTGTTTTCGTTGATGTCTTGTTTTGCAACGCTCCTGCCGCTGATTTCTACTGAATCGTTCAAGGAATATTCAATGCCGTCCACAACCAGTTTTGTGTCTGCTTCAATCCAAGCCGATTCGTAGTTGAGGATATATTGGCCATATTCCGATTCCAGCGCCCAGACCATTCCGGGTAGCGGAGGATTGTCCAAAGGAGGGTTGTCCACATGGATGAGCTTGCCGTAGATTGCTTCCATTTCCTGAGTGATTTCCGATAGGTTCAGCCGGTAGATTCCGGAAGAGAAGTAGAAAATCAGGTCGTTTTGGTATTGGACGATGTCAAAGGGATAGACTATCACCTCCCCTAAGAAAAAACATTCATGATAGATTTGATTCCAGTTTGTCCCCTTGTCTGTCGAAGCCCAGGCGTAAATCTCGGAATTGCTTGTCCCGGCAAGGGCAAACAAGGTGTCTGCCTGCGGGTTTGTGAAAAGCTTGGTGCAGTGGAATATAGTGGAAGTCCAGCCCAATGTTTCCGAATTTACGGTCTGCCACGTTTTTCCTCCGTCTTGCGACCTTCCTATCTTTTCGATCCCGTTTCCCGCAAACCACATTTCTTCCGGATTTTCCGGGTTGAAAAGCACGTCGGTGGCTTGGCTGCCTTCTCCGTCCAGCCAGAAGGTAAAGGTCTCGTCCGTGTTCATGTCCATCCGGACGACGATGCCTTTATTGGCCGTGGAAAATGTCCCGGCCAGGAATATCACGTTGGTGTCGCTTGGGTGGAATTTCATCACGACCGGGGACAGGACGGAATCGGATATCTTGTTCCAAGTCCCGCCGAAATCGGTTGTCTTGTAAATGCCTTGGTTGGTGGCCAGCAGCACGGATTCCGGGTTCATCGGGTTCTGCGCCAGGCTCTGCATTTCCAGGCCGCTCGTTTGCGCGTTCAGCAAGGAGGTGGCGTCTTGGAAGGTCTCGCCTCGATTGATGGAGAGCAAAAGCAGGCTGTCCGTTTGCTCGTCCTGTTTTAAGCAAATCGCCATCATGGAGTTGCCTGAACGTACAAAATCCAAGACAGGGATGCCGGTCAAGCCGTATGTCGTGAAGCCTTTGGGCCTTGCCATTCTTTTGGAATGGATGCCTGTTGCCATGGCGGCAAACAAGGTGTCGTTAATGATCTGGAGGGTGGGCTGTATTTTGTTTTGATCCACGGATGATGCGGCGGAATACAGGAAATCCTCGGTGGAAAGCCCGGCGGCGATGGATTCTATTTCCTGTCCATTCAGGGCGAACCCGGTGAACAGGGCGATAGCTGTTAACAAACAGCGTTTCATGGCAGTAGTTTTTGTTGTGGCTATAAACTTTTTGGGGTTCTCTTTTGGGGTCGTTGGTTTCTTTGTGAATCCGCTTCCTTTGGGGATTCTGGCAAGTTCGTTCCGATAAGGAACTATTTTATGCAAAAGTATGAAATTAACCGCAGGTTCAAGCTATCAATGCCACTTTGGGGTCATGTCTGCGGTTAAGATTGGAAAAGGATGGTGTGTTCACGTTCAGTTCGGGAAAGGCCTGCAATATCAACGGATTTGGTCTCAATGGCAAGCTCCGCATCCGCAACGGCGGGAAATCTTTCTTTTCTCTGTTGTCACGAGAAAGAGGAAGGTTTCCCGCCGTTTTTCAATTTCGTTTAGTTCAGAATCTTGATGCCGAACCAGCCTTGCGGTGTCTGGATATGCAGGATGTAGATGCCGCGGGCTTCGCCTTGCAGCGAGAATTCCACGCAATCCTGCGTGTCGGTGTGCTGCTGAACCAGTCTTCCGCTGATATCCAGGACACGGACTTGTTGCAAGCCAGGGGCTTCCACAAAATGGCTTTCACCTTGTTTCCATACCCGGATGCCGGCTTCGCGGAGCGGGTCGTTGGCATTGTCGATCTCGGCAGTGCCGACTAAATGGATCAGCACGTCTTCCGCGCCGGCCGAACTGAGCCGGATCTGGGCAGCGGCAGAGGCTTTTCCTCTAGGTATGAAGGTTACGGTGAAAGCCTCGTTCACGCCGTCCATCGGGATGCTGCTACGCGAGAGGCTGAACAGGCTGGAATCCGCTCCTTCCACGCTTATCCGGATATCCTCGGTCAATACCAAAGGATTGACAATGATGGGTTCGGAGGTGACGGAATCCTGTCCTTTGGCAACATGCAAGGCGATGTTCAAGTCTTCGGTCGCCACGATGATGGTAGGAACGGCATCGCTTACAATGGCTTGCATGGGAATCACCAAGTCGGCGGCTCCTTGCGAGGAGAGGCGCAGCTCTGCGGTGTAGGTGCCGGGTTCCATGGCCAGGAAGTTCACTTGCAATGTGCCGCCTTGGGCATCGAGCGTCTTCAGGCTGGGTTCGAAATTCTCGGCATTCGTGCCGCTCACGCTGACCGAAATCGGCTGGCTGAGGCCATGGCCTTCCACTTTTATGGAGTCGGAGGTCGCAATCTTGTAGGCCGAACTTTCGATATCGATTTGCGGCACGGACGCGCTGATGGAAGCCAAATCGGTCTTGCCGTAGGTGACATCGTCGATGTAGTACACCGCGCTGTTTTCGCGTCCGCCGGGAGCGGCAAAGCGGAAAGCCATGAAGAAGACATCATTGATATCGGATTGCGACAGGTTCACATGGAACTCGCGCCATTCCCCGTTTTCATCGGCAATCTTGGGCATATCCACTTCAATCAGCGATTTGAAATAACCTTCGCCATCGCGTTCAATATAGTAGCATTCGATGCTGTTCATGGAATCCTTTTCGGGCAGCAGGTCTCCCATCACGCGGAAAGTGAAGATTTTCGATGCCACGGTGCCGTCCAAGGCCGGAGTCACCAACCACATTTCATAGTCTTCGGTCGTGGCGGCGGTAGAGAGGTAGGCGGTCGCCTTGGCTGAGTAGTTTTCTACTTCTTCGGTTTCGGTGTTCTTGTGCTGGTAGGTCCACCAAGGACGTTGGCCTTTGAGCAGGATGTTGCGCCAGCCTTCCAATACGACCGGTTTGTTGTGGCGGGTTCCGTCAAAGCTTTCTTCGAGCGATGCCAAGGGCTTGGAGTCGTCCAGGTTCAGAAGCTGGTCGATGCCGAGGCTGTCTCTTTCGGATGGATTGAGCGTGATGTTGTCAATGTCCAAGGCGGTCTTGGTCTCGGAAGGGTTGACTACGATCCAGCGCAGGCGGACCGGTTCGGAAATGTTCACCGTCCATGTGGCGATTCGGCTGGAGCCGTCGGTGGGCGCGCTCATCGTGTCTTGTACCTTTTGCCAGCTGAGCCCGAAGTCGGTAGAGCTTTGCAGCAGTACTTTGGCGGCTTGTTCGGCATCGGGGCTGCTGGAAATATGGGCTGTAACGTCTTTGATGCCGTCCAGGATGTCGAAATCCATTGCGAGGTAGGCACCATTGCCGTTCAGGCGTACCAAATGGTTTTCTATATCGGTTTCATCGGTGGCGATGGCATTGACAAGGTGGTAGCTTCCTTTGTCGCCCTCGGCATAGAAGTCGCCGTATTCATCGTGTACCGGCATGCTTTCAAAGGTCTCTTTCCAGCCTTCGGCGGTTTCGGCGCAAACGCCTTTCACGGTGACTTTAGTGACGGTTTCGCCCGATGTGAAGACGATTTGGGCTTCATGCGTGCCAGCGGCTTTGGGCTGGTAGGTGATGGCGAGTTCGACATCGGTATTGCGCGTGAGCAATGTGGTGCTGATAAGGAAATGCTCCATGCCGCTACCTTCGCGTGACACGGTGATGTGCTCCGTCAGGTTTTCCGAGGATACGGTCACGGTCTTTTCATGCTTGCCGCCGATGGGTGCTTGGAATTGCTCCAGGTTGAATCCGTCCACTGTGATGATAGCTTCACCCGGGGGCGGCGGTGTCGTGCCTCTGAGTTCCACTTCCACGGTATCGGCATCGGGATTGCTCAATACCAAAACAGCGGAATGCGGGCCTTCTTCTAGCGGGCTGTAGTAGAGCTTGAACGAACGGCTGAGGTCTTCTGCCGGGATTGCGCTTAGCGGGCTGCGGAAGAATTCGGCATCCTTTCCGGCAATTTCCACTTTGATGTCCGACGCGATATGGCTGCCCCCTATGGTAACGACCTCGCTGCTGTCGCATCCATTGATTTCGGCTTCGAAAGAGAGCAGTGCCGGGCTGGCGGTGATGGTAGCGGCTGGTCCAGGCTCCGGTTCGGTTTCTGTGGGGGTGATGGTGGTGAATCGGAAGTCATCGAAGATGATTGTGGATTCTTTGTTGAGGCCCAAGTTGAAGGTGAAAGAGACGGCGCCTTCCGGCACGGTGGTCTTGAATATCTTTTGCTGCCATTTCCCGGTTTCGCCGCCAAAGAAGATGCCGTTGTTCAGGATGTCGGCATCATGATCCAATTCGCCTACTCCGGCTGAGCCTTTCCATGTGCTGGCCATGCTGATGTCTTCACCTTGGCTTTCTACTAAGTAGTAGTTGATGAGGATAAGGCAGGTGTCGCCCGCTTTGAAGATGGGATTCAGCGCGCTGCCGATATCTTGGGTCAGGTAGTTGGCCATCGCACCGCTATTGATTTTCAATGCGGCTTCGCCTTCGAGGATGTTGGTGGTTTCCTTTTCATAACCCATTTGGCTGGTCCAATCGGTGATGCTTCCGCTGGGATTGAATGTGCTTGGATTTCCCCATTCTTCAAAGCCTCCGTTGGAAAAGAGGTTGGGCTGCGAGGGTTCCGGCTCGGGCTCAGGTTCTGGTTCCGGTTCAGGCTCTCCGATATTGGTGATATCCGATGGGCTACGGAGACCGATGATTGTGCCGCTGGGCGTGGTGGAGATGCCAACCAGCGTGGCTGTGGCCGGTACGGGCGTGCCGTCCAGGCTGGCATCTAAATTGCGGGCGTTGATGCTGCTGCCCTCGGCGCTTTGGCGGATAGCGTAATTGGCCGAACTGCTCGTAAAGGTCTGTCCTTCGGTGCGTTCGAAGAACTCCACGTCTTCGATCTTGATCAGTCTGGATTCGTAATCGTGTGGATTGGCTTTGAGTTCGTCAATCGTCACGGTGACAGGATTCGGGTTTTGGCCGGTCTGAGTCGGCTCGCCGGGGTCATTCGTTATAATCATATGGGCGGCTTGCATCCCTGGTACCATGAGGTATCCGGAAACGGCCTCCAGCACGTCCCCGACTTGGTAAGTTCGTTCATAGAGGACTCCGTAATCGTCTTTGATTTGGATGCCGCCATTGTCGTTCTGGGCATAAATGGTATTGTCGTAGGTGCTGGTTTGTATGAACGTAATGGTCAGGTTGCTGATTCGATAAATGTTCTCATAGTCTTCGCCTTGTACCTTGTCCCGGATTTCATTCGGTTCAATGTCGATGAATTCTTGCGCGTTGGCAAGCGGCGGAGCGCAAATCAGGAAGAATCCAGTCAGAAGGCTCAAAAAGATGTTCGATTTCATAAGAGGTTGGTTTTGGTTAGTAGTTAATTGTTGTTTTTGTTTTTTGGCGGCCTTGTTTGCCGGGAATCCGCTCCTTTGAGTTCCGCTTTTGCAGGAGTGTAAAAATCCCATCCTTGTTTTTTGCAAGGTTTTTTGCGTTCAAAAGAGGGAACTGTTTTGGAAAAATCGCGGATGTTTACTGTCTCAATGCTTGTCTCTCTGTACTCGGTTTGCTTCGGTTTTCGTTTGTAATCAGTTTGTTACTTCTTCTTTGGACGGTGGGATTTCTGTTCTTGCATCGGATAGATGCCTGCGTCCTACCCGAAGAAAATTTTACAAGTATAAGAATTTTTCTTGAATTCTCGCCTCTTTATGGAAAATTTTTCAGTAGATGGTGGCGTTTGGGCTTTGCAGATGTGATGTCGAAAATTGATAAGAAACAGGTTAAACATAGGAATACCATGTGGTTCATGGGATTTGGGGACTTTCAGGAAAGAGTATAAATATCCGGAAACGATAATAGCCCAACGAACGCAGAGCTTGAAATTAAACTTGATTGAATTCAGCCTCCGGCGCGTTTGAAGCGGTAGCCTTCTTTTGTCAGGATATCGCAGGCTTTGTCCCGGACATCGCCTTGAAGGATGATTTCCCCATCTTTGACCGAGCCGCCTATGCCGCAGCGGTTTTTGAGCAGCTTGCCCAAGGCTTCCAAATCGGCAGCGGTTCCTACGAAACCTCGAATCAGGGTCACGGTCTTGCCTCCCCGGCCTTTGGCATCGCGCAACACGCGCAAATCCTGATGCGAAGGTTCCAGGGTTTCGGCTTCGGGTTCTTCTTCGTATTGGTATTGGAAGTTGGGGTCGGTGGAATAGACTACGCCTACGGGTCGTTTCTTGTTCATGGCAATCGGGTATGTTGCCCCATGATCGCTTTGTCGCGTTTGCGGCAATCGGGGCTTTGGTTTTGAAATTGTTTTCAGCCAAGGACAAATGTAGTGTAACCGGAGGATATATCCAAGATTCTATGTATTTGTTTTAAAATGTTGTTAATAAATGTATTGTAAAAAAAATAGGGCAGGAATCGCACACGTTTTCCTGCCCTTATGAAAAAGTTGAGTTCTGGCTTATCAGGGCGTGGCAACAATCATTTTGGCCTGTGCATATCCATTGATGCCATAAAAGCCGACGACATACAACCCAGGGGAAATGTCTGTTATATCTATCCGGTTTTCTGAAGGCTGCATTATGGTTTTAACCAATCTGCCACTCATGTCCAGAATTTCGATTCTTTGTACGTTTTCCATTCCCATGTACCAAATTGTTTCTCGCGCAGGATTAGGATATATCCGAATGGAATTCGATTTAGACCGCTCAGTCAAAACATCAGGTCTTTCCGGTATGTCCAAGGCATCCATGTCCATTTCGAACAGGCCTGCAGAAGTGTAAATGAACAGGCGGTCACGGTAGAGTAGGAAGTCGTAAGTCCGGCTGCTCCGGTACAGCGAATCGGCGGTATTGGGTGTGGCATTGGATTCAAAGGCCACTTTCCATGCCCTTCCCCCATTGGACGAGGCGAGAATCTGTAGCGAACCTTGTCCATTTTTACTTATGGCATAGAGCGTGTCCGGATGTACGGGATTGAAAAACACACGTTGGAGTCCAGAATGCCGATAGGTGGATTTCCATGTCTTCCCTGTATCGGAAGAGAATCCGACCGATCCCAGCAGGTCGCAGTAAATCAACGAACCTGCATTGTTTGGGTGGAAGTCTATATTGTAGATGCGGCTATCGCTATTGGTCTCATAGTAAAAGAATGAATCGATTTTGGTGTCAGTTACCATGATCATGCCTAGTTGAAATGTGGATTCGCCCGTCAGATAGAAAAGCGTGGTGTCCAAAGGATGGAATGTGAGTTGACTGCAAGGTACCCCGGATGCCACCGGATACCATAGGGCGGCTCTTTCCCAAGTTGATCCATGGTTGAAGGTGTGATGAAATCCCTTTGAGGGCAGGAATATCAGCCAGCGGGAGGGGTTCAAGGGGTTTTGGGTAATGGCTTCCACTTGAGGGTGTACGAATCCACGGGTGGTGTCTATCAGCTCCGGGGGAGTATGGTTGCAAAACGTCTTTCCTTTATCTTCCGAATAAAATAGCAAGCTATCGGTTCCATCAGACGAACCGATGCCCAAAACCATGATGCTGCTTCTATCCTTTACCATATCCAAGGTCGGGACGCCCGCAAATCCCGCCAGTTCCATCTTTCCGGGATTTTCTAAATCGTATATATAAAGTCCTGATTCTGTGTATAGATATAGCGTGTCGTTAAAAACACGGAGGTTTGGTTCAATACGGAGAGAAATGTTCCATCCATAAGGGATAGTGTCAATAAATCGTAATTGTGCCTGACTTGTGGCTGTGCAGGACAAGAACAGGGCGATGCTCGTCAGCGCAGTTATTGTCTTTTTCATGATGCTTTTCATTTTATAGTGAACGAACCGTCTTTGACTTTGATTTTCCCGGTGATAGTAGCGGATGAACCTGCTTCGATGAGGACGGAAGCTCCGTTTTCCACGGATATGTCCCCCGTTTCCACATGGCAGCCTTCCACTTGGATGTCCTCTGTAACTGTCCTATCGGTGAAGGATGTTACAGGGCAGGCTTTGCGTACGGCGGCAGCAGCATCCACCAGGCCGTACCCGTATTTTCTGTTCCAAGTCCCGTTGGATCTTTCGGGATGATATGCATAGGAAGTGTCTCCGATTTTTTTTGCTGTCTGTTCGATGATATCCCTAACTTGTTGTCCAGTCAAATCCGGCCTGACACTTAGAAGTAGCGCGGCAATGCCAGACACATGAGGACATGCCATGGGAGCTATATTGTTTGCTGGGGGATGTTTGCGTCATGGCATCGAAGCTCATGGGATGAATGTTGTCTTTCAAGTCAATATGTTCCTTGTCTATTCCTCCGTCCACAATAGCTATGTTCACTCCTCTTCCTTGGCTGATTTCCCATGCTTGGCAGATAGAAATATCAATGCCGGGATGCATTTCGTTCGACAAGTTCCACTGCAGGTCAAAATCGGGTTCGGATACGCATTCAACTGTGTTTTTGCAGAAGAATTCCGGACATGCCGCCAAAAACAGACCACTTTCATGGAGTCTATTAGCAACGTCCAATGTATTCATCCTTGTTTCTGGAGTGATACTCAAAACGTACCATAAGGGAAGCCATGCGGAACTTTCTTTTATTTCGAGTTTGTACCGCTGGCATTCTTCTTGTAGCAGGGATGTGTCCGAGACAGATTTCAATCTTACCTTTAGCAGATTTGCCAATACTAAATCCATGCCGAATCGGTCATGATAAACAGGCAGTGCTATGGCATTACGTAAATCCGATTTTTCCTTTCTGCCGGCATCTGCGTTTCCATAATAAGATGCGTAATAAGCACTTGTGTCTTTCATGTCAACAACATGGATGATAAAATCATCATTGGAGATTTCAGATTCAAAGACCGCATTTTGCAATTTTTGTGAGGTACTTTCATGGACTTTAGGGGTTAGGATGCAAATTTTTTCTTTACTGACAGATAAAGGAATCTTTTTCCCATTGAAGTGATAATAAGGAGACTGTGCACTGATACTTCCCCAAAAACTTACTCCTGAACATAAGAGAAAAAAGAGAAATTTGCGCCATTTCTTTTTGGAGTAGGTAGCCGATGCATTATCTTTGAATTGCATACCTGCATAATTCTTTTTATTCAAAGTTTTCATTGTATTGGCTCTATATTTGCAGTTTTTTGTGCGATATTTCAACGATTTTTTAAGAGAATATATTCATTTATGGTTTCGGAGACTGTTTCCCAGAACAATTGGTGTTCGGGATTGTTTTCTTAAAAATTCCCTGTCCCGTTGTCTTTTGGATAAAGACCAAGTTGACATTTACCTCTGCCTTCTTGTCAAGATTGTACGGGATATAATCACGGTATATTGTATTTCCCATACCAGGATTGGGGAACGTGCTATTTACAGCCCCTTTCATTGTAGAGGGACCGATAGGCATCTTGTCCAAATGGTAATCTTGTCCGTGCAAAAGGACAGGGAGCAGCGAGCATATAATGATGAATTATCGTTTCATTGCTTTATCTTTTTATGAATTTGACATGATGTTTCTGCATTTGCGGCGAAGTGCCCTCAAAGATGTACAGACCTTTGCTCCATCCACGGCAATCGACTTGGGATTGTGAGCCAGCACCGGAGGCTATGATTTGCCCTGCGATGTTGAATACGCGCCAATTATGCAGGGTCATGTCGCTGTAAAAAGTGAAAGATTCTGATACAGGGTTGGGAAGGATGTTTATTGTTTGAGTTGTTTTTTCATTGCTTTCATTGCTGAAAGTTCTGTCATATCCTAGGCAAATGAAGAAAGCCAAGTATCGGTGCGGGTTATTGGCGGAATCGGGTATGTTGACATAAAGAGCCTGGTGTCCCCAATGTGCTTGGCTGGAATCCAGTTCTTGTATGATCCAAGAAGAACATTCGTTCATCCATAGTCTATATTGACCGCCGATATATCCTCCTCCTATGTCCCATCGATATTGGGGTTGCCAGTCGGTCATTAGAGGAGTAGCTACATATGGGTTTGATAGCAGGACGGAATCCCATCTGACCACAACGGGGGTGGCGCTGGCTGGAACGACAATAGGGATGTCGTAGGCGAGTGGGGTGATTTTTGATTTCAAAAATACAGGACATTCCAAAGGCAGGGTGGAATTAGGGGAATTAGGGTCTTCTTGTGCGAAGTTCCATGGTTCGCCTGTTACGGCAAATGCACCGATGTGGTTTAATGTGTCGTTAAAAGGATAAAAGACGGGAGTGCACGTGGCTGGGAGATATTGGCAACCAGTGAGACCGTTGGGGGAAGCCCCTAATTCCAATGTGTCCTTTTTCCCGTTGGCGAGGGATTCCATGTAGAGCTTGAAAGTGAATTCCTCCTGGCAAAATGCAAAGGCGATGCACGAAAAAGCGAAGGTTATTGTTCCGATTAGTTTTGAGATTTTCATGATATGCTGTTTTAAATGGGAGAACTGCTTTTAGAGATGTTCTCCCATTGGTTCTGGTGTGATTTGTTTGACTTATGATGGGGCGAAGTTTTAATCGGTAATGACCATGCGTTTGGTGTCCTGTATTTGCCCGTTGACGATGAGGCTGTATAGGTACATGCCAGGATTCAATGCCCCGGATTCGACTACGATTTCACCTTGAATATCCGTCAATGGATATATGGCAATTTCTTTTCCGTCCAGTTCGTAAATTCCGATATGGGCGTTGGTGCTTTCAATTAACTCATATCGAATGCGCGTCCCGCAATCGGAGGGGTTCGGGATATTTTGGTATAGGGTATTTTGTGAGGTTTTAATGCCTATTTCATTGTTTGGTGATGCTTTGGGCGCCTTTGTCGGGGCTTTTGTCTGGGTATTCAGAAGGGCTTCGAGCTCGGTGAGTTGTTCCGATAGGTCGGCTACGGCTTCAGCATAGGCTTGAAGCAGGGTCTGCTGTTGGAGAAGCAGGGAGTCCTGTTCTTGGATAGCTTTAGTCAGGTAAGGTATCAAGGAGATATAATCCAAGTTGTACAAGTCCGCACTTGTATCGTATTTGACCAGATTAGGCAGGACTTCTTTGACCTCCTGTGCAATGAAACCGGCATGTCCTGTGGCCAAGGTGGGGTTCATGGGCAGTTTTTCCAAGTTATAGTCAAACGAAACCGGTCGTAAGAGGCGGATAGCTTCCAAAGCGGAAGGGATGTCAAGGATATTGGTTTTGACTCGGCTATCTGAAGCCATGCTTTGACTATAGGTCACGCAAGATTGAGTGCATACGGCACCGAGGGGCTTGGATGAGGTGCCGATATTGAGGCGTCCCGCCTTGTAAGGTTCAATGTATGTCGGGAGGTCGGTGGTCATAATGGGGCCGGAAGCCAAATCGGTTAAGTTGTTCGTTCCAATACCGAAGTCCCAATTGTATGAATTGTTATAGATGGTAAAAGCCCCATTGAGATTATTGGTGGGGTAGATGAAAAGCTTGTTGACAGCTACCTCCAAAGAACTGCCGCTGAGGTTGGTGGCTTTGCTGAGGTCTCCGATTTTGACGGCGCCATTGGATTGTACGTCAATCTGCGCTTGCAATACATGGGCGCTTGCTAAACAGCAAATGCTGACTAAGCAAATGGATTTGAAAACCTTTTTCATGATATTGGTTTTTAAGGTTACTGTACTATTTTGCTTCGATAAGACTTCCTTGGGTTCAATCTTCTTTTTCCGCTCCAAAGTTATAAAAATATTATGTATTGATACATAATATATTAAATAAATATTTTGGAAATGTTTTAAAAAAGTTTCAGGAATGCTAATTTATTTTAATTTGTTGATTTTTAATTGTTTTGTTGTGTTTTGCTTGCCTGGGTGTCGGCTGGATGTTGCCTGAGTGTCGGCTGAATGTCGAAAATCGGTTTGAATTGCTTTGGGGTTCTTGTTTGGTCAACGGAGATTCATTTTCTTTGCAAATTGTGCAAGGCGGATTATAGTGGGTGTTAAGAACGAATAATCATTGGTAGAACTTAAGAAATTTAGCTATGAAAAAGTTGGTGTCTTTGGTTTTGATGGGAGTGGGGGCGCTTGTGACATTTATTGCCTGCTTGAAAGACGAGGATGCTTCCCGGCGAAAAGAATCTGTCCCGGCGGTCGCTATCGCTATGGATTCGGAAGTGCCGACGAAAGGAGATTTGGGCTTTTTGCTGAAGACGAAAGTAGGGCATACGGAGGAAGAATGTGGGGGTACTTGTTTTTATGGAATACATAAGGATTGTCATGGATTTGGGGATTTATGCGAGATGGTCGGAAGAATAGGATTGGAACCCCCTGTGTCCAAAGGGGGTGTCGCCTATAGTGCTGTAACGCAATATCCAGAAGATTTTTCTGATGAGGAAACGTTCCTTATGCCGGATAGGTCTTTTAAGATAGAAGGTCAGGAACGTTGGCTTAATATACCGGAACAGGTATTTTTACGGGACATAGAGACTCGTTGTTTTCGGATTCAAGGTATAACATTTACGGATGAACCATTATATATAAATGAATAGATAGGGTGAATAAGACAACCAAAACCAATCGTAAGAGGGGCGGGGAGTATGACGCTTCCCGCCCAATGTCCTATTGGGTATCATCGCTTAAGGGTTCTAAAAGGAGATTGCTTGTATCTGTATTGTTCTATTTTATAGGATGGTTTGTTTTTTATTGGTTTTGGCGTCTGCATGATTTCTTACGAAGTTTTACTTCTCCGGAAGTGGAAAACAATTCGTTCTGGATTGTCTTTGTAGTTGTTAATATTTATTTGGTTATTGTTGCCAGGCGTTTCTATCGTCCGGAAACTATTGGGAAGTTTGTGGCGTATGCGCTTCTGTTGCTGCTGATAGCCACGACAGTGGAGTATTTTTATGTGATACCAGTCATTTTGGGGCATTGTCACCCTGATTCGGGTCATGCGGAGGAAATGTACAGGCAAATCAGATTTGGCACTTTTTCTGGTATCTTTATCCGTGATTTCATTATCTGTTCGGTTCTGCTGCTGGGAACTTTGTACCGCGATGCTTTGGCTTACAATAAAATCAAGAAAGAGAAACGGGAAGCGGACAGCCGCAATGCTTGTTTGCAGCTGCGGATAGGCCAGTATGTGGAACATGCGCATTTCACCAACAATGCGCTCGCTTCCATGATAGGTCAATTAGGGGAATTGCCCGAGGAAAAGCAAAAAGGCCTGTATCTGTTGTTGGATATCCAGCGTTACAGTTTTGCCAAGAGCCGGGAAGATTTTGTGAGTTTGGAAGAGGAACTGAGCTTTGCTCGGAATCTGCTGGATTATTACCGTTTTCGCTATCCGGATTTGGAAATCAGTTGTCATGTGGAAGGAACTGTGCCTTCTTGTTCTGTTCCGCCTTTGATTACCGAAATCCCTATCTCCAATATGTTCAAGCACGGTATTACCGAGGCAGGGGAAGGCCGGGTGCGGGTGGATTTTATTTTGAACGACCCTTCCTGTTTCAAGATGGTTTGCCGGAATCGTATCAGGGAAGATTCGGTGTTCTTTGCTAATCCGGCATCGATGGGGATTTCCATTTTGAGAGATCGGCTCGATGCCTTGTATGGCAAATCGGCTTCGTTTCATCTTGAAAGGGAGGGTAATGAAGCGGTAGCGGTATTGACGATTCCTTTTTAGGCATGTATTAGAGCAATTCTTCTTGCCTTTGTCGTTTTGTCTCTTTGTACTGTGTGAGGCGTTTTTCGAACTGTTGTATCTTTTCTTTGATATCTCGTTGCAGGCGGACAGGGATAGGGAGGCTGAGTTTTGTTGTGGCGTAGTTTCGATTTTGGGGAATTATGGTGTCACATTCGGTAGTCACGTTCAAAAGGTTGGCAATGCCGCTTCGCCCAATTGGGATGCAAAGTCCCGGGCAACGGCTTTCTATGTCTTCGAAGCATTCCTTGAGCGTGGTGTTGGGCAGGACAAAAGGTTTGGGGAAATAGCGGCAATATACGGTCAATCCACGGAAGGTTCGGTTGGGGAATGCCATGATTATGTTGGCTATGGGTATGCCGACCGGCACTATGCTTTGGTTGTCTTTGAGTTTGAAAAGCTTCAATTTGTGTTCGTTGGCGGCTCGGATCAGTTGTTCTGTCTGGTAGCTGTCTTGCTGCTGTCTTTCTTGGCGCTGCTTGTATTGGTTGTAGAGTGTTTCCAGTACTTGCATGAGTGCCGGGGTGAAGGGTTTTGTGAGGATGCCGATGGTCGAGGCTTTGTCTCGCAAAAAAGGGTAGCTTTGCGCCACATAAACGGGATAACCGGATATCAGGCAGAGAGGAATGTCGTCGGGAAACTCCTTGAGTCGGTAATAGGCTAAGTCTTGTTGGGGAAATTCTATGTCGGAGATAATCAGGTCCGGTTGGTGTGTTTGCAGATAAGCCAAAGCATTGTCGATAGATGTAAAGCATTTGTCCACATGGAATTGGGCTGATTGGTGGAGTATGTTCTGCATGGGAGACAGGACTGCGGGGTCATCATCGATCAGGATGCAATGGATTATGTGGGGCATGGTTTTTTGTTTGGTTCAGGAGGGGACACCTGTCGGTATCGTTAAGCGAAAATACGAAATTTTTGCTTTGCAGATGCGTTATTGGATTTCAAAGTCTAATGCTCCATTTGAGTTTAATCGGATTCTCGCTAATTTTGCAGTTTGCTTGCGAAAGCGCAAGTGATAAAGGCAAGGGGGATGCCGAATCCGTTTCTCTTGCTAGACATATAAAAGACATTGTATTATGGCTAATCACGAAGAACAGTTCAAGAAATTGGTATCCCATGCCAAGGAATATGGGTTCATTTTTCCCTCCAGCGAAATCTACGACGGCCTTGCGGCGGTCTACGACTACGGCGAATACGGTTCGGAACTCAAGAAAAATATCCGCGATTATTGGTGGAAGAGCATGGTGCAGATGCACGAGAACATTGTCGGCATCGACTCCTCCATTTTCATGCACCCCACTATCTGGAAGGCTTCCGGCCATGTGGATGCTTTCAACGACCCGATGATCGACAACAAGGATTCCAAGAAGCGTTACCGTGCCGACCAGCTGGTTGAGGATTATTGCGCCAAATTGGAGGCCAAGATCGAGAAGGAAGTGGAAAAGGCGGCCAAGAAATACGGTGATGCCTTCAACAAGGAAGAGTTCATGAACACCAACGGGCGGGTGCTGGAGCATACCAAGCGGATTCAGGAGATTTCCCATCGGATGAACCACGACTTGGAAGTGAACGATCTGGCCGACCTCAAGAAGCTGATTGAGGAATTGGAGATTGCCTGCCCGGTTTCCGGTTCGCGCAACTGGACCGACATCCGTCAGTTCAACCTGATGTTTTCCACCAAGGTGGGTTCGGTGAGCGAGGATGCCAACACGATTTACTTGCGGCCTGAGACCGCGCAGGGGATTTTTGTCAATTTCCTCAACGTGCAGAAGACGGGGCGCATGAAGATTCCCTTCGGCATCGCGCAGACCGGCAAGGCTTTCCGCAACGAGATTGTGGCCCGGCAGTTCATCTTCCGGATGCGGGAGTTCGAGCAGATGGAGATGCAGTTTTTCTGTGCGCCCGGCACGGAGATGGAATGGTTCGATTATTGGAAGAAGGAACGGATGCGCTGGCATCTGAGTTTGGGAATGCCCGCCGAGAACTACCGTTTCCACGACCATGAGAAGCTGGCGCACTATGCCAATGCGGCTACCGATATCGAGTTCAATTTCATGTTCGGCTTCAAGGAACTGGAAGGGATCCATTCGCGTACCAATTACGACTTGGGCCGTCATCAGGAGTTCAGCGGCAAGAAGTTGCAGTATTTCGATACCGAACGCAACGAAAGCTATGTGCCTTACGTGGTGGAGACTTCGATCGGGCTTGACCGCATGTGCCTGGCGGTAATGAGCCAGGCTTATACGGAAGAGAAGCTGGAGGATGGCAGCGAACGGGTGGTGATGAAGATTCCGGCCAAGATTGCCCCTTACAAGGTGGCTATCCTTCCTTTGGTCCGCAAGGACGGGATGCCGGAAAAGGCTCGCGAGATTTTGCATTCGTTGCAGCCGCTGTTCATGTGCCAGTACGATGAAAAGGATACGATTGGCCGTCGTTACCGTCGTCAGGATGCGATTGGCACGCCTTTCTGCATCACGGTGGATACCGATACCTTGAACGGGGATACGGTGACGGTCCGCAATCGCGACACGATGCAGCAGGAACGTATCGGGGTGAAGGAAATTGCCGGATATCTGGCGGAGAAGATGGCCTAAGGCGTATTTACGGGCTTGCCTGCCGATGGTTCTGATGCTGTCGGCAGCGTGTTCATTTGTGCTTTTGGCGGTGGATTTGTCGGTAGGCGAGCGATTGCCGGCGGTTTGTTTCGGGCTTGCTGGATGCTTGTTTGCGAAATGTGTGTTCGCGTTGCGATAGGCGGCGCGGTGCGGCTTGGAATCGGGTTTTATGGCCTGGGGAGCGGCATCGCGCCGTTTTTGTTTGGTTTGGATTTGTGACAAGAGATGAGTGCTTTCGCTTTGGATTTGTTACAATAGTTGGTCGTTTTTTGTTTGGATTTGTGGTGTGAAAATTGATGGTTAATTTTGGATATGAAACAATTATGGCGTTTTATCAGGATGGCTTTATGGGGGGTGGCCGTTGCGGTTGCTGTTTTTATTGTGTTCCTATTGGTGGCAGTAGTAAGCGATTACCGTCCGGAGGATTGCGAAGCGGTCTATGCGTATTCGGCAGATGGGGGCGATGCCGGTTTGGCAGGTGATTCTCGTCAAGGAATCCGGAGTGGCATGGATTCGGCGGCTGTTGTTCAGTTGGGATGCGATGCCCAGAACGGGGAAGATTCCCTGGGTTCGTTTCACTCTGAAGCGGCATCTAAAAATAGTGCGGCGCAAATTACTGACAGTTTGAAGATTGTGACTTGGAATATCGGTTATGGCGGCCTCGGAGGCAATATGGATTTCTTTTACGATGGCGGCACTCGGATTAGGGATACGAAGGCACGGTCCTTGGAAAATCTGAAAGGTATCTTGGCGGAAATGAAAGCCTTGGATGCCGATATTTACCTTTTGCAGGAAGTGGACGAATGTTCCCGGCGGACATACCGGATAAATGAATTGGCGATGCTGCAAGCGGCATTCCCGGAATATCACCTGTATTTTGCCTGTAATTACCGCTCGTTTTTTGTTCCGATACCTTTGCGTTCGCCCATGGGGAAGGTGTCCAGCGGCGTGGTTATCCTGAGCCGTTACCGGGCGGAAAAGGTGGAGAGGCTGGCTTATCCGTCCCGTTTCCCTTTTCCAGTCAGCCTGTTCAATCTGAAGCGATGCCTGTTGGCGGCTACGTTCCGCTTGCCTGATGGCGGTTTGCTGGTAGTCGGCAATACGCATAACACGGCTTACGATACTGGCGGGATGCGTGATCAGGAAACGGGTTTTCTGGCATCTTGGATCGACAGCCTGCAAAACCGGGGCGTGAAAGTGTTGGTCGGCGGCGATTGGAATCAGTATCCGCCCGCTTATCGGCCCGGAGAAGACGAGGCGGCCAATCCTCATTTTGCCGTGGCTCCTTTGCGGGCTTCGGCTTTCGAGGCTAACGGGCGTGTAGTCTATGATTCCTCGGGTAAGACCTTGCGGTACTTGGATAAGCCTTATGGTCAGAGTTCCACGCTTACGGTAACGGATTATTTCTATGTGTCGCATTCGCTCTCTTCAAGCGATGCCCGTCTGTGCGGGAATGCCGGTTTCGCTTATAGCGACCACCGCCCGGTGTGCATTACGGTATATCTGGAATGAGTTGTTGAGAGATATTGGTTTGCTGTATTCGGTTTAAGGTCTGTTTGGGTTTTTCAGCAGCTCCTTCGTTCCTCAATCTTCGACATTTGGAGAAATTGTGTATCTTCGTGGCGGCTTTTTGGTCGGAGAATGGAGCGAAAGGATTGCTTTTCAATATGTAAGCGATGCCGATAGATCCAGTCCGATAATTCAGGAACACGGTGCGAATCCGTGACAGTACCCTCTACTGTGATTCTTGTAGAAGCCGGACATAATGCCACTGTGTAAGAGGAAAGACAGTGGGTGAGATGCAAGCGCAAGCAACGCAGCAGATTACCCGTCAAAGAAATCGAGAAAAAATCGAAGCAGTTCTCGAAGGAAAAGACGGGTGAGATGCAAGGCGCTAAGGGCGAGGGCGAAGGAGCGTACTTTTGTACGTGACTGAGCGCGAGACCCGCAAGCAACGCCGCAGATTACCCGTCTTTTCCTTCGAGAAATGGGAAGGCGTCCGGTGGAGAGATAAGTCAGGAGACTAGCCAAAGAGGATTGGACTTGCAGGGACTTGCGATCCAAGGCCGAGACGGATGCCGGGAGATATCCCATAGCGCGCAAGGCAGCCGATAAAGCCAAGGAGGCAACACGTCTGCTTTCCGGGGGAAAACGGAAAGGGAGTCGGATGATGAAGGCGGAAAGGAAACCTGATTTCTCTTGCTGCCGCTTCTTTTCTCAACGAACCGTTCCGAGGTTCAGAGACAATCTTCTTCAGGTTTTTCAACACAGTCGTTTCAGGGTCGAAAGCCAGAAAACTGGAAATTTAATTTTTTTCTGCCCTATGAAACCATTACTTTTTGGCAAAACGGTATTTCGTATCTGTGCCGGCTTTGCGTCATTGAGCTTTATGGCGGTAAATCCGTTGTTGGCGCAAGCGGAAGCTGCTCCCGATACCGTCTTGCTTTTGAACCAGGATCAAGTTTTTAGCATTTCAAAAGAAACGCCCTTCTACGATGCAGGAGGTATCGAAGGCGGCGTGCAAGAGGGCGATGAAGGTTCTGTGACTTTTGTCCCTGCCACGCAAGGGCAGGTGATTCAGTTAGACTTCAGCCATATCGATATTTTCAATTCCGACTATGGAAATTGGAATAACGATATTTTGAAAGTCTACAATGGCCAAAGTGTGGACGACAACAGTCTCAACGCCATTGTTTCGGATGAGAACACCCTTTTAGGCAGCTTGCCGATGCGTTTCCGTTCCACGGCCGAAGACGGTTCGCTCACGGTCTATTTCAAGAAGGTTTCCGGCCTCGAAAAACCAGGTTTTGAAGGCTTGGTAAGCCAGTACCAACCCGCCGACATGCGATTTGTCTCGGCTAAGCAGTTCTTCGACCCGGCAGCCAAGACCCTGCAAGGCGATACATTGCTGTTGCTTGGAATCAATATCCGGACGGAAGACTTGAAAAATCCCTTATCACTGCAAAGTCTGGACTTGGATTTTTCGGATTGCAGCCCGGTCGGCCTTGTGGAAAGCGGCAAAGTCTATTTCATGGGGCAAGACTCCGCCTTCAGCGCTGCCAAGGCGGTGGAGGTGGGTTCGTTTGCCAGTTTGTCCGCCCGGCATGCGGTTCAGGTTCAAATAGATGAGTCTGAAGCCAAACTGTCGGAAGGCAGCAATTATTTCTATGTAAAAGTGGCTGTCGGCTACGATGCCCAAGACGGGGACTATCTCCGTGCTGCTTGCACCGGCTTGACACTGAATGATAATCAAGGGCAGCATGAACCTCAGGCATTGCAGCAGGCCGGATCCATCAAGGTGGAAAACATCTATTACAGCCAGGAGGGAGACAATGTTCAGTACTTCCTGAATTCGATAGGCTTTCGTCCTACTTCGGCCTCTTATGCGGCTTACGACCCTTATATGGGCGAGCAAGCCGTGACATTTGTTCCTAAGACGGAAGGCCGGGTGGCGCAGATTGAGTTCGGCCTTTTCGATCTTTATCCCGGTACCACTTACAGCGGGACGCACGATGTGTTCGAAATCTATAGCGGCGACCGCAACGGGGCATTGTTGTGGGCTTATGATGGAGGAGAGGGGACGGCCGAAGGTCCGGCATCCTTGCTTCGCTCCCAAGCGGAAGACGGTTCGCTTACCATTGTGTTCGAACCCAAAGGAGGCTCATCTTATTATACCGGTAATGGTTTTGAGGCCATGCTGACCGAATACGAACCGGTGGCTCTCGACATCGACACGGCGGCCGGCTTTCAGGCAGCAACCGGAGACCTGATGCCCGGGGTCTGCAAGCAGCCGGTCATCGGTTTGCGTTTGGACGTGTTCGGCACCTTGGATCAATTGATTTGGACAAGTCTGACGGCCAACTGGAAAGACGGCAGCGAGCAAGCGGTGGGACAGGCCTATTTGTATATGACCCGGACCGCCGAATTCGATACTTTGCAGAAAATCGCCGAGAGCACGGTGGCATCGGCATCGACTTCTTTTTCGGGAAGCGAGTCCTTGCAGGAAGGAACCTATTATATCTGGCTTTGCGCCGATGTCGATGCCGATGCGGCAAACGGCACGGTGCTTGACGCTTCCTGGAGCGGGCTTGCCACTAACCGGAAAGGCGGTTATGCCATCGGGGATGCCGACCCGGAAGGCGAAATCCTGCTGACGAACATGTACAGCTTGCAGAACGGGCGGAACGGCGAAATTCCGGTGGACGGCTCGTTGATGTTCTATGATGATGGCGGAAAGGACGGCGCTTATGCCAAGGATGCTTTCAATGGCAAGGTCACCTTTGCGCCCGCTGTTGCAGGGCAGGTAATCCGTGCCAGTTTCGAGTCTTTCGAGACGTATTCCACCACGCATGTCCTCTCGGTTTATTCGGGTTCGGATACCTTGGCCTCGAACCAGATAGGCGCTTATTCCTACAAGACTTACCCGCAAGTGCGCCTGATAAGCCAGTCTCCGGATGGAAAAATGACCTTCCAGTTCGTCAAGCCTGAGTCTTCCTATGGTTCCATGCCCGATGGCTGGGCTATCGAGATTTCGGCAGTCAATCCTTCCCCCTTGGCGTTGGCGTCGATCGATGCCCGGGCGGTGGCGCCGGATTTCGTAGGAGCCTACAGCCAAAACGTGCAGGCACTCTTGCTCCATATGCAGCCGGTGGGCGATACCGGTTCGGCGGTGCTGACCGATTTGGTGCTGGATCTGGCTTCTACCGATGTGGATTTGCGGAATGTGCGGGCCTATTTCCTGGAAACGGATACGGTGCTGAACATGGCGGTCGCGGCCGATTGCCTGTTTGCGCAGGTGGATTCGGTAAAAGCGGGGACGGAAACGGTCCGTTTGAGCGGTTCGGCGGCCATGCGCTTTGAACAAGAGTATTACATGGCGGTTTGCTATGATTTGGGCGATGCCGAAGCGGGGGGACGTATCGAGATGGCTTTGGATTCGGCTTATGCTGGCGATCGGGCTGTTCCGGTGCAAGGCGAGGCTTCCTTGCATACGGTGAAAGCCGGTGTGCACGGGGATTTCATTGTCGGGGTCTCGGGCGAAGCGGATTTTGCCACGATTCAAGAGGCGGTAAATCATTTGGAAGCCGGCGTGGACGGGCCGGTCAATCTGAAACTGGAAAGCGGCACTTACGATGAAGTGGTGGTGATTCCGGCCATTGCAGGCTTGTCTGAAAATAACCTGTTGACGATGGGTTCATTGAGCGGTCGTGCCGAGGACGTGACGATTGCTTCCGATGATTATGACGAATATCTGGACTATGCCACTTTGACTCGGAATCCCAACGAAGGGGTGTTCAACCTGGCCGGGACTTCGTATCTGCGCCTGCAGGATGTGACGCTGACTACCGGCAATATGGAGTTCCCTTCGGTGGTCCATGCCTACGACGGGGCTCACCACTTGGACTTTTCCGGTTTGCGGATTTTGGCCGGGCAGCCTACAGATTACAATTCCACTATCGACCTGCTTGTTTTCTACGCTTCCTCCACGCGGAACCCGCGCCTCAACTGCAGCCATATCCAAGTGCGCGACTGCTATTTTGAAGGCGGGGACATCGGCTTGAATCTTGGCGGTTCGGGCGTGGTAACCTTGGGAAAGAATGCCAAGGTCCGCGAGGCGGTCATCGAAGGCAACGAGTTCGTGAACCAAGGCTCCAAAGGGGTTTATCTCCATGATGTGGAACATTTCCGTTTTGCCGGGAACACGGTTCGTACCGATTTCGTGTATAGTTACAGCTACGACGGGATGGATGTGTACCGTTGCGGCTCGGCATCGGAAATCTCCGGCAACAGGATAGAGATAGATTTGCCGGCAGGCAAGTACGCCACCGGTATTTATTCCCGTCCGGTCTATGGCGAGGCGGGTGCGCCGATGCGTATTTTCAATAATGTGGTTGATTTCCGGAATACCTTGGGAACTTCTTACGGGATAGAGATGAGCGGTTTCGGGACCGGTTCGACGACTTCCCATGTGGATATTGCATACAATACGGTCCGGCTGGGGGGCGAAAGCGAAGCTTCCGGTTCGGCAGCGCTCTATATCGATGACGAGGCGGCCCCTTCCGCGCTCTACATTGCCAACAACCTTTTCCAGAACCGGGTGGGCGGTTATGTGTACCGTTTGGATTTGGCTTCGGACACGGCTCATATGGAGTGGGAGCGGAACGGGGTGTTCACTACGGCCGATACCATTGAGGACCTTGGCATTTTTGCCCGATTGGGTTCGGCCGAGATTTCGTATGCGGTATGGGATTTTCAAGTGAAATCCGACAAGGAGAGCCTTTTTGCCGAAGCGGAATTCCTGAGTCCTGCTTTCCTGGGATTGAAAACCTGGCAGCCTTTCGACACGGCGGTTTCCTTGGATTGGGTCTCGACCGATATCCTGGGCATAGACCGTCCTGCCACGCGGGCCACGTTGGGGGCTTACGAATTTGAAGGCGACCTGAACCAGCCGCCTGTGATGGCCGATGGGTATCCTCTCTTGCGGAATGTGACGGCCTTCACCGCCGATATGGCGGTAAAGCCGAGCCAGTCGAGCCGGATTTATTATGCCGTGGCGGCTCCCGGGGAGAAAATGGAGGCTGATTCAGTGGTGTCGCAAGGAATGATGGCGGAAGTCGGCCGGAACCAGGAAGCGCTATGCCGTTTTGAGGGCTTGGAGGCCAAGACTTGGTATCAAGCCTATTTTGTGATGGAGAATTTCAATGAGGTTCGCGGCGGCCTGATTGTCTCGGACAGCTTCCAGACCGATTTCCTGCCTACGGCGGTTTCTACCTTTGAAGACGTGGCGGTGGGGGTTTCGGAAGAGTTTGAAGACGGTACGGCCCGGTTTTCCGGATTCAAGGTGTTGGATGCCGATGCCGGTGCTGCGGACGCGCCTGCCGGTTCGCATCGGGCTTTGGCTTTGGGCGATGCCCGCATCGAGATTACCAATACCGATACAGGCTTGAATCTGACCGGTTTCTTTTACCGGAGCAAGGCCGAATCGGTGTTGAAGCTCTCCAATGGCCGGGAATTGACCGTGCCTGCTTCGGACGGATGGCGGTATTTCAACCTTCGCGACAAGGGACGGATGACATATCTGGAATTTTCCTGCATCGACAGCCTGTACATGGACGATTTCAGCGGGCAGCCGTTTGAATTGCAGTTGGGCGGACTGCCATCCGACACAGTTGTGAAACGGGGTGCGGAACTGGCTTTGGCGGCTGCTGTCAGCGGTGGCGTGCCGGAATACGCTTATAGCTGGATAGATGCTGCCGGCGATACGGTGGGGCGCGAGGCTGTTCTGGAAGTCTTGGCCGAACGCAATGCCGGATATACGCTGTATGTCCGTGATGAATGGAATTCCGTGCAGTCGGTTTCTGTGCAGGTAGTGGTGCTGGGTGGCGAAGGCGTTGCCGATTTCGAGGACTTGGATTTGGAAGCGGAAAGCAGCTGGCATGGCGATACCGATGGGGATACGTATTTCTACAGTGGTTCTTACCGTTTTACCAACTCTTATACCTTGGCTTGGGATTCCTGGATGGGATTTGCTTACGCCAATATCTCCGATTCTACCTATATCCCTGAATGGGGCTACGACAACCAGTACAAGAATGCGGCCGGTGGCGGGGCTTTGGGTTCGGCGACCTATGGCGTGGTTTACGACCACGGCGTGGTGGACTTGCTGGAAGCCGGGGAGGAAGGCGCGGAAATTCCCGGCTGTTATGTGACTAACAACATCATGTTCTACAATGCGGCGGTCAATGGCGATACCTATTCGGGCGGTCCGTTCGAAAGCGGTGATTATTTCAAGGTGTTTTTCCGGGGCATCCGTCCTGATGGGGACACAGCGGTAATAGAATATTATTTAGCCGATTGCCGTGATGCCGATTCTGCCGAACACTACATCCTGAACTCTTGGGAATGGGTGGATTTGAGCGGCTTGGGGGCTGTCAGCCAGCTGTTGATCGGTTTCGAAGGTTCGCGGGTGAACCAGTACGGGCCGCTTCTGCCTTCGTATATGGCGATTGACAAGGTGGGCGCGGCACGTCCGGATGCGCGTGTGCTTGAGGACAGTTTGCGTCTTGGGACGGATGCGCTTCTGGCTTTTGACGATTTGTTCTCTTTGCCGGGCACGGGTCGATGGAAGGTGATGGCGGGCGAGCCGGATGTGGAAGGTGTGGCTTCGTTTGCCGTGTCCGATTCGGGCTTGCAAGTATCGGCTTTGGGTCTGGGAACCTGCCAGGTGGAACTGCAAGGGGCTCGCAATGGGCGATCCGAATATGTGGTGCTGCATCTGGAAGTGGTGGAAGATGCAGGCGTGGAAGGTCGGATGGAGGTTTCGGGAAGCTTTGTGGATGCCGTATATCCTGTGCCGGCAGTCGATTACGTGAATGTCCGTTTGTCCGCGCCGGTGTCCGGCTTGCAGGTTGTCAATTTGCAGGGCAGGACGATGTATGAAGAACGTTCGGCTTCTTTCCGTGCCGGTTCTGTGGTGTCGATTCCGGTGTCCGGCTGGTCGTCAGGTATCTATCTTTTGTGCGTGGAGCAGGATGGAATCCAGCAGGTGCTGAAGTTCGTGGTTCGTTGATACACGCTGTACGGATAAGGTGAAGGGCTTGTCGCGGGTTCGCGGCAAGCCCTTTTTGCACATTGTTTGGATTCGTTGCTCTCTAATGGGCTCTTTAATGGCCGATTTGGGTTTAAGCGTTCGTATGCCCGAGGACATGGGCGGCCTTGTTGCAGGCAATGTAGTCATCCACCGCTTGGTGGAAGGAGTGTTTGAGTTCGGAAACGCTCTCCCCTTTGAAGGTAATCAGGCTGTCGATGCCCTCTATCTTCCCGAAGAAGATATTGTCGGTTTCGCTGAACGCCACCGATCCGGTATAGCCTTTGTAGGACAAGGTGTTTACAGGATGGGGCCGATTTTTGTTTTTATGCTGCCTGTAGAGGCTGATAGCCACGTAAATGCAAATGCTAAGACCAACAGCGCTGCAGGTGGCAAAAATGATGATGATATTCATGGCTGATCGTTTTTATAAAGTAACAATAGGCCAAATCCGCTTAGTGCCAAAATTAATACGGCAACTCCTGCCCACCACAGAAGAACTGGGGTTTTGATGCCGGTTTGCATTATGCCAGCAAGGATGATTCCGGCAAAAACAAGTTTTGCCATGTCTAAGCAGAATTTTGAAGCTTCCTTGATTACTCGGTCTTTTTTCTGTTTATCCATAAGGATACATTTTGCAAAGTTAAAATTACTTTTGGCTTATCTCGCGATTTCTATCTTGAACGGCATCGTCTTGTCCTGGATGTGAATCTGGAGGATGTAGGTTCCCGGAGTCCAGGCGGAGACATCGAGGCGGCAAGACCGGGCTTTGGGCAAGCCGGAGTATATCCGTTTCCCGTTCAGGTTGAAGGCATCCATGCGTTCTATCCGCTGCGAAGGGCTTTCCACATGGAGATAGTCCTGGGCGGGATTCGGGTAAATGCGGAGGCATTCCGCCATGGGGTCGGAAGGGTTGGACAAATCTTTTATCTCTATTTTGTTAGAAGGAGCCGATTCTCCGCAGGCATTGCGGACGGTGGCATGGTAAAGCCCGTTCCCGGTCGGGACAAGCTCGTTTCCGGTCTCTCCTTTCAAGGCGGAACCATTTTTGTACCATTGATTGGCTGCTTCTTGATCGGATACCAGCACGGTCTTCCCTTGGACGGTTTCTTGCAGGATGACGGGAGGTGCGGGCAAAGGCAGGACTTCAAGGCGGAGGCGGTAGATGCTGTCGCAGCCGTGACGGCTTTTGTATATCTCCTCGTATTCTCCGGCTTGACTGTAGGTTCTTCCTCCGAAATAGAGGGTAGCACCTTGGCAAATCAGCGTATCCAAGTTGAAAAGGTAATTCGGTTCGATTTGCAGGTTCAGGAAAACGATGCTGTCTGCCCCCCAAGCCGTTGACAAGGTATCCGTATAGGAACCGCTTCGGGATAGTTCTGATCCGGCAAAAAGGATGGTCTCCCCATGGCAGAGGGTCGTGTCGATATATTGCCGGATAGGCTCAGGAGGCGGGATTGGACGGGAACTGATTTTCCGGACAGAGAATCCGGAAAGGTTCAATCCGCCTTGGTCTTGAAAACTGCAAGCATGGATGCCGAAATAATATATCCCGCCCGTGTTTATGTTGACAGAATCTTTTATTTCGATTCCGTTGCCGAAGAAATCGAAGCTTGCACCTATCCGTTTGCCGGATTCCAGGCAGGATGCGGATAGCGGGAATGCATGGAGAACTGTGGAAGGCCATGTGTCAGGAAACAGGTAGAGCGCCATGCTTTCCGGCCGGTCAAAGCGTTTGCCTTCGGCCAGGGCCGATACATGGTAGATGCCGGGTTCAAGATGCATGGCCGGCAGGATCAGGAGATCGTCCGAATCCCATTCGGATTGAGGCGGGCAATGGTACGAACCGTCCGGACGTCTTTCCCATGTGATTCCGTCTTGGTTCAAGTCGAAAACCGAGATATGGACGGGGTTGAAATCGGATAGGCTTAATCCGGTGTTTGCCGGGATTTCGATGGATGGGTAATGCAGGATGTGGAAGCTGGCCGTGTCGTTTCCTGTTTGGGTGTCCCCGGAAGCATGCAAGCTCAAGGAAATTTGATGCTGTCCGTATCCTTTTAAGGCAAAGGGCTTTTCGAAAATGAAATTCCGGCTTTCGGCAGTTGGGAGCGGGTTTGCCGAAAAGTCGATTTGATGGAGCAGGCTGTCGTAGGCAAGCTTGTTTCCATTCGCCTTTATTTTGAGACGGATATCTGCCATTCCGTTAAAATCTAACGCACCGGAATTGCTGAGCCTGAAAGCGAACTGAAGGCTGTCGGCATCGCCAAAAGCGTATGAATGAGAGGATAGTCCTATTTGCAGATCGATGGACGGTATGGCTTTGACTTCCAGTTGGTCGATTAGGATATTCTGTCCTCTTTGGCCGATGGCTTCAAAGTGGATTCGCCCTTGTGAAAATTCCGGCAGGCGATAGGCGTAGCCTGTCCAGCCTCCTTCCGTGTCGTGGCTGAAATCGCATGAGATAGTGTCGATGGGGAATGTTTTATCGGGATAGCGGGTATCGGAATAGCTGACAATCAGTTTTTCCTGTCCGGAAAATTCGCGCCAATGATACAATTTGAAAGAAATTTCCACGCTGGAATGGGCTTCCAACAGAGGAGTCGAAACGCGGGAATGCGCTCCCTTTGCCAAGCCGAAACTGTAGAAATACAGATAGGATGTTCCTTCAGCGGCATCGATGCCCATGTTGGAACATTCCCAATAGAAATCGGCATCGGGGTCGCTTGCCAGCACCGTTTCCGTCCAGCAAGGAGGCAGGAAATCGCCCAAAGCTACATTTTCAAAGCCTTCTCTGTACGGTAAGGGAACGGCAGTGCAAGGCGTTTCAAAATAAGCGGTTGCAGCTTGGCTGGTATCACCGTTGGAGGCAATGGCTTCTATCCGGACTTCGTATTCGGTGCCGGGTCGTAATTCGCTCAGTAAAGCAGAACAGGTATCGGAAAACAGATGGAAGCTTTGTTCGGCTTGTCCTTGGGGAAAATACGAAATCCTATGCCGTGCGGCGCCCGACTGCCAGGATATTCTTGCCGATGAGCCGGTAATGTCCGACACTCTGACATTGTATGGCGGAGGGCATTCGAAGGAAGTCAGGCTGAAATTGTCGATGCCCACCCGGCCGAAGCCGTAATTGCTGACCGCCTCGAAGACGATTTGCAAATGGTTCCCTCCTTCTATTTCCGCTTTTGAAATGGTTGATACAGGATGTTTTAAATGCAATAGAATGGTGGTATCCTTCCAAGCTGTGCCTGAATGGAGATGGCGGGCAATGGTGTCGTAACTGAGGCCGGCATCGAGTGTGGAATAGACGGAAAGCAAGGATGGGTTTTCCCGTTGACCTTCATTGTTGATATAGCTGAACGACAGCCGCAGGCTTTCTTGCCCGGTGGTATGGATCAAAGGTGTTTTGAGGTAATTGTTCCGACCTTTTGCCGAGAGTTTGTTGTTGAAAAGGAGGTATCTGCCGATTTCTTCGTCAGGGTCGGTTTCGGCGGGGACGTTCCAGCGATATTCAGGATTGGTTTCGGAACCTTCGGAATTGTCCCAGCAGTCTGGGATTTCGCCTTCATGGACATGGCTGAAGTTCTCGGTGAAAGGAAGCCCGTGCAGGGGGCAGGCGGTTTGGAATTGCAGGATTACGGGGCGGCTTGTATCCTCGTCCTGGCAAAGGTTGCGGACTTGGACTTCGTAAGGCGTGCTGATATCCAGATTCCGAAGCCAGGCCGGACTTTGACGGCTGTGCAGCTCCTGCCAAAGGGTGTCTGTCGGCGGATTGCCTTTTTTCCCGTTTGTTTCTGTAATATATTGGCCGGATTGCGTCATCGTTTTTAAGATCCGGTACGCGATATGGGCTTCCGTGCCGGAATTGCTCGTGTTTTCCGGGTTCTGATAGGAGACATAGGCTTCATGCTGGCCGATGCCCACGATTTGCGCCGATACGGGTGCGTAGCAGGAAACTACCGAGAAATCGTCGATATAGATTCCGTAACGGTCTTTGGCCGAATGTGCTAAGATGCCGATATTGACATCCTGACCGGTAAAATCCGAGAGGTCTATGCTCACTTCTTGGTATTCGGTGTTGGTCGCTTCGATGATTTGCAATAACAGATGTTCCTGCAAGGCCATGATGTCGTTGCCCGATGTGGAGAGGTAGATGCTGAGGTTTTCCTTGTTCACGTCGCTCCGGACTCGGTAATGGAATTTCAGGAAACAGTCTTTGTCCAAGTAAAGCGTGGGCGATACCAGCCAATCCATCGCGTAGTTGTCCTGGTTATAGCCATACATGGCGCAATGGCCGTTTCGAGCGTTTTCAGTGCTTTCCTGCCAGCCTGTCCCGTCTTGGTTCTGGTCGTAAGTCTTCCAGCCAACCGGAATCCCGTTTTCCCATTTTTCGAATCCTTCGTAAAAAGGAAGCTGCACGAGGTTTTCGGTTTGCGAATAGGTGGTTTGTGCGTGCGGATTCGGCCGGGCCGCTGCGGTAGTGGACTCGGTGGCATGGAGTTGCGTTCCGAAACATCCGAGCAGCAGCCAGCAAAGCATTCGGAGCGATTGCCGTGTATGGATGTGTTTTCCGGCCAGATGCCTATGGGTGGACAGATTCATGCTTGTTTTTGAAAGCTTTCGGAAGAGCCTTGGACGGTGGCGGATGCCTCCTTTGCTTTTGCGTTTTTCTTCCGGCAATGTCTTGGGCTGGCTTTGCGGGTTTTGTTGTGGGGTCTGCTGTTGGTTTGGGGCTTGGTTCTGGATGTCTTGGTCGTTTTTCATCTTGTATGGGTTTTGCATTATTGTCATTTTTGAGGTTTCGGTCGCGGTTTTGGGTTTGTGGACGCAAGGGGAGCGTGTTCTGGAGATGTTTTTCCTGCGACGGCTTGCTGTGGTTTTTCTTATGGTGAAGAATTTTTTGTTGCTGTGTCGTCGGCTGCCTGCGTTTCATTTTCTTTTGTGTTTTCAATGCTCAGGTAAGGATACAGGCGGGAAAACGTCCCGGAGTCCATCAGGTTGACCTGCCGGATTTGCTCTATGTCCGAAAAGGGACCGTATTTGAGTCGGTGCAAGTAGATTTCCTTGGCTTGGTAATAGTCCAGGTACGGATGGCTTTTGAGCGTGTAGAGGTCGGCTTGGTTCACTTTGAGTTTCCGCAATTGCGGATTTTCGACATAAACGGACGGCGCGATGCGCTGGTATAGCAGGGAGTCGATGCCCCAGACTTCGCGCAATTGGCGGGGATGCACGAACCCGCCTAATTTTTCCCGGTAGGCGATGATTCGTTTGGAATAGACCGATCCGATGCCCCTCAGTTCCTGCAAATCCAAAGTGTCGGCCTTGTTGAGGTCCACGCGGAATTTCCTTTTGACCATATACGAAGGCGGTGTGTATCGGTTTGCGTAGCGGTATGACGCGGAATCCTGTCTCTTGCTTCCGGTATGCAATGGGTTTTTGCTGCTTGTGCCGTGATTTTTGCTGTATGTCGATTCTTTGTTGCTGGCATAACGGGCATTCTTGTCCGCATATCCCGTGCTCTGATACGAATGGGATTCCTGGTAGAAACGGGTCTCCAGATAGGCCTCGTTCATGGCGAACGGATTTCCTAATTCGGCGATGCCCCATTCCTTGGCTGGTTTGACAATACCCCAGGCCCGCAAAGCGATGGTGGCGGCAATCAGTACCAGCAGGACGCGGATGGCTTGGCGATCCCGTTTGGTCAATGCCATGAAATAACTTATCCGTAGAAGTCTTGTACGGGATGCTCCAAGAATCCGGTATTGGATAAACTGGCTTATGCGTTTTTTGATTTCGCGTTTGGTTCTCATCTTATTTATATATCGCGCGAAATCGGTTTTATCGAACTATGTTTTTGTAAAATATTGATTTGTATGTTATTATTTTTTGAGAAGTACAATGTGCCGGATAAGCTGTTTTTCTTGCTTGAAATGCAATGTTCGGCAGTGGCATTGTCCCAAACCATGGGCTTGTCCTGCTCCTGCCCATAGAAGCTCGGCCGAGAACAGGGCGCAGGCGAAAATTTTTCGTCTTATGAAAGGTTGTTTTGATTGTTTTCTGACAGAAAAGCGGTGTGCCAGTGGTTGGAAACTGGAAACTGGCACACCGCTTTGGCGTTGTAGAGATTATTTGCTGATTTGCAGCTTGAACGAAGAATTGCCTTCGGTGGTTTGCACGTTCACGATGTAAAGGCCGGATGCCCATGCATGGACATCGTGTTGCATGGAGGCAGGAGATCTTTCGCCTTCCGGGTTGTAGTATTCAAAGCTGAGTTCCAGTTCCTCGGCATCGCCGATTCCTATGAACGGGGATTTCAGGTAGTTGTTGTCCCCTTTATAGGCGTACATGCTGCTGAACATCATATGGAAGCCGTTTTCAGTCGCCTCGGTTGTCCATTTGTATGAGTCGGAAGCTGTTCCTTCGCTGTTGTCCCAGCAGTTGGGGATATCGTAACCTGCATTGTCGAAGTTTTCGGCAAAAGGCAGGCTTGGCTATCCCGCAAGGCGTGCTGAAGGAAATTTCGGTTGTCCAAGCACTCGAATCGCTTTCCCCGTATACGCCACGCAAGCGTGCGGTATAGTTCTGAACGAGTTGCAATTGTTCGTAGTCCAAAGTGAGTTCGTTCGCGTTCACGGCTACGTCCGTATAGGCAGCGGCATCGGTGGTCTTGTAGCTTAGGACATAAGCATCGGCTTCGCCTTGCCAGGAAAATGTCACGCCTTGGTCGGTCACATCGGCTGCAAAATGGGTGGGGACTGGGAACTGAGCCGGGGTTTCGAAAGAAAGCGGGTTTGAGAAATTGCTGTGGCTTAATTCGTTGCGGATTGCTCTAACCTGAACGCTGTAATAGGTGAGTTCGTCCAGACCTTGCAGCAGGAAGGTGTTTTCCGTGGTATGGAAGTATTCCGTCAGCGTGGGGGCGTAAGAAGGATGCAGCAGGATTTCATACAGGCGTACATCGGTCTGTGGCGCGTCCCAACAGATTTTAGCCGAGGAGGCTTGGAGGGAGTCCGGTTCCGGGCAGAGCTTGAGGTTTTCCGGTTCCGGGCAGTCGTCAAAGCGGACTACCACATTGTCGATGGCCACTGCCGGGTTGTTGGCTTGGCTGTTGTCGTTGACCCAGGTGAACACGATATAGCGCATGCCGTTGTCATCGCTTCCAGAGGGGCCGTCTACGGGCAGCTGGGCGGTTGTCCAGCTTGTTTGCCTAACGTATTGCCCGTCTGCAATTGGCATCCCGAATCCGGCAACCGGTTTTTGCGCGGTATCCACAATGCTCACCTTTAGGCCGTCGGAAATCCCGTAGTATTCATCGCCTTCTCCTTGAAGCCGGTAGTCGAATTCCAGCAAGGCTCCGCCTTGGGGTATTTGCACCATGAAATAAGCGTGGGATACTTGTGTCTGGTATCCATCGTATTTGTTGGAGGCTCCTTGGGTATTGCTGATGTACAAGCCGTACTGGGACTCGTCGCCGTTGTAGGCTTTGTTGCCTCTTACCATTGGTTGACGCTGTCGTTGGCAAAAAGTCATTGGCTGCTTTCCTGTTCAAAGTCCAGTTTGAACGGGATTTCGGTCTGGGCTTGCACACGCATTGCCCCAATGCACAGCAAGAGCGTGCATAGAGATAGGAACTGTTTTGGTTTCATGTGGTTGGTTTTGCATGATTGATGCGTTTCCCGATGAAAAAGGGAAAAAAATGAAAAAGTCAGTCTATGTGCGGCAAAAAGTATAATTTAGCCGGTTGGAATCCGGAATTTGAGGCCGGTTTGGTTTGAGGCCGGGTATATGAGGGGAAGGGGGCAAGGGACGGATTCCATTGCAGCGTTCCATTGTTGGGCAAAGCTTGGAAATGCGGGTTGGAAACCCGGCATGGAACAGGAAAAACGGATGCTGACGAACAAACTATTAGCGATGGAAGAAAGTGCAATCGTTTGGATAACAGGGGCTTCTTCGGGTATCGGAGAAGCGTTGGCGAAAGCTTGGTCTCAGAAAGGGGCTATAGTGATATTGTCTTCACGCAAGGAGGCTGAGTTGGAAAGGGTCAAGGCGGAATGCGCGTATCCGGAGAAATGCTTTATCGTATGTTTGGATTTGGCCGACCCGGCCAGTTTGGATGCAGCAGCCAAGACGGTTTTGGAACGTTTCGGTTATGTGGATATCTTGGTCAATAACGGGGGAATCAGCCAGCGTTCGTTGGTGGTGGAGACCCCGATGGAGATAGACCGGCGCATCATGCAGGTGGATTATTTCGGCGGGGTACAGTTGGCCAAGGCGGTGTTGCCTTCCATGCTGGCTCGAAAGAAAGGACATTTTGTGGCTATCAGCAGCATTGTGGGAGTGTTCGGTTTCCCGCAACGTTCGGCTTATTCGGCAGCCAAGCATGCCATGCACGGTTTTTACGAGACCCTGCGGGCGGAGAATGCCCAATACGGCATCAAAGTGACGGTAGTCTGCCCGGGACGGATTCTGACCAATGTTTCCCTGCATGCGCTTACGGCTACCGGAGCGGAACACGGGGTGATGGATCATGGGCAGAAGAACGGCATTTCGGCCGAGGAATGCGCGAGAAGGATTATGAAGGCGGTGCGCCGTTCCAAAAAGGAAGTCTATGTGTGCCGGATCGATGTGCTGATGGTGTATTTCCGCCGCTATATCCCGGCTTTGTATTACAGGCTTGCCGGGAAGGTGAAACCTAACTGATGGCGGGTCAGCTCATTTGAACCCTCATGGAGACAGGGCTTTTACGGATTTTTTTCAGGAGGCAGGAGGCGGCTGGATTTTTAAAGATTTTAACAAGGAACAATTAATTGATTTAAGATGGCAAACAATCCTACATTTGACAAACCGGATGGATCGGTTGGGATTTCGACTCCCGATAAGCAACGGCCTATTATTTCAGGAATCCAGCAGGTGGGTATCGGCGTTCGCGATGTGGCTTCGGCTTGGCGCTGGTACAACGAGTTTTTCGGAGTCGATGCCATTATTTTCGATGAGCGGGCTCCGGCCGAATACATGTTGCCCTATACCGGAGGCAAGCCGCGTAACCGCAGGGCTGTTTTAGCGGTCAATTTGCAGGGGGGCGGCGGTTTTGAGATTTGGCAACATCGGGATTTTCCGCCTCGTGCGCCTGAATTCCAGGTCCTTCCGGGTGATTACGGGATTTATGCCTGCAAGATCAAATGCAAGGATGCCGCGGCAACGCATAAGCTCTATATGGAAAAAGGCGCTTATGTGACCGAGATTTACAAGGATTCCCAAGGCCGGGATTATTTCTATGTCAAGGATCCGGACGGCAATCTCTTCCAGATGGTGCAGGTAGGGGCGGAAGGTGCGTGGTTTGCCAAGGAAGGCAAGCTGACGGGCGGTGTTTTCGGGGCGATAGTGGGCTGTGAGGACATCGAGAAGTGCAAGGCATTCTACCGGGATATGTTAGGCTACGACCATGTGTGCAGCGAAGAAGAAGGGGAATTCAAGGATTTGAGCCAGCAAGGCACGCCGGGATGCCGTTTCCGCCGGGTGCTGCTGGGGCATGGCCAGGCTCGGACCGGAGGCTTCTCCCGTCTGCTCGGTCCTTCGGAAATAGAATTGATACAAGCCTTGGATCGTCCTACGCCGGTGCATAAGATTTTCGAGAACCGTTTCTGGGGCGAACTGGGCTTCATCCAGATTTGTTACGATATCCGGAACATCAATGCCTTGCGTGATTATGCCGAGGCTTTGGGTTCGCCCTTTACGGTGGACAGCATCCGGCAGAATCCCAATTTCGATATGGGGGATGCAGCCGGGCATTTCGCCTATAACGAGGATCCTTCGGGCACTTTGATCGAGTATGTGGAGACTTGCCGGGTTCCCATCATGAAGAAATGGAATCTCTTCCTGAACCTGCAACGTTTCGATGCCACCAAGCCGCTGCCAAACTGGTTAGTCAAGGCTTTGCGTTTCACTCGGAAAAAAGATCTGCCCGATTAAATGAGACTGTTTTTTTTCGATTGATTTGTGTCGGGCGGATGTCCTGACGAAAGGCCTGGCGGATTATTTCGACTTTGTCCCGCAGGTGGAATTTGATGGATTGCAGGGTTGTACCTTGTCAGGAAGATTGGCGGCTTTATGAAAGGGCGTATACGTGCAATGTGTGGCTTAAAGGATTCCCGGCTTTTTTCAAAGGAGTATCGCATTCTTTGGATTGTATGGGTTTTGTATGGCGTTGGCGCGTTGGCACTGGCATGGACGCCTTTCTTTTGGGATTCGGTTTCCGTGCTTTCGCGCCCGGCTACGGTTTTGTATCAAAACGGTTTTTCCGATTTTCATTTTCCTGAGTCTTCGGTTTCCGACAATCTTCCTTTGAGCATGCTGCTGGCTTTGTGGTGGACGGTTTTCGGACGGACTCTTTTTTCCACGCATGTCCTTTTTATTTTTTTCGGCTTGGCGCTTATCCATCAGGTTTTTTGTTTGTGCCGGGATGTGATGGGCCGGAGCCGGGGTAGGGATTTTGTGTTCTTGTTGGTTCTGTGCGATACAACGCTTTTGACGCAATTGCTGTTGCCTATGTTTGATACGGTGATGGTTTTGTGTGCATTGGTGTGCTTGCGAGGCATTCTTTCCGGAAATAAGGTCAGTGTTGTTGCAGGTGCTTTTTTTCTTGCCATGTTGCGTAGCCGTGGGGTCATGGTTTGTGCTGCTTTGGGGTTGTTTGCGTTCTTGTATGCAATTTGCCGGCGAGGAATGAATGGACGGCTGGCCATATCGTTGCTGGGCAGAGAACTGCTTATGTTTCTGCCGGCTGTGGCGGTAGCTGTGTTTTTGTTGTTGGTGCAGATGCGCAATCAGGAGATGGTCTTTGGAATGGGGGAAGATTCTTTGTGGAGAGTGGCTGATTGGGGAAAAATAAAGAGCAATTTGATTTCTTTCCCTTTGTTCTTGTTTGATTTGGGCAAAGGTTTCCTTTGGATTGCACTGTTGGCGGTGGGATTTTGGCATGGATGGAAAAGGGCGTGGCGGATTCTGCCACATCCTGTAGTCGGGCTGTTTCTGGTCTTGTTTGTTTTGTTTTTCTTGATGACGGTGCCTTTCAGAAATCCCTATGGGGGCAGGTATTTCCTTCTGCTGTACGTATTGATGCCCTTGCTGCTGGGCAAGATGATGTTCGAATTGATGCCTGCGGGCAGAGCCCGGGTTCTGAGCGTGTGCCTGATGCTTTTGTTAGGGACGGCACAGATGGGATGGTATCCGACCCTGCGTGTGACCCAGTGGGATTGCTCTTTGTCACATTTGCCTTATTATCACTTGCGTTGGCAGGCTTTGGATTATTTGAAGGACAGGCAGGTGACACCGCATCAGGTATGTTCTTTCTTTCCGGCGGACAAAACCTCGGATTTGATAGATTTGGACAAGGCAATGGAAGGTGTATGGGCTGACGAGCCTTTTGCTGAAGGAGCTTCCGGGGCGGAATTTATCCTGTACAGCAATCTTTCCAATGTATTGGATCGTTCCAAGTTCGGTATCGATAGTGCTTGTGTCTTGCAGAAACGGTTTGAAAAAGGCGCGGTTTTCATTGAAGTATGGAAGCGTCCTTGATTGTGCTTTTAGATGCTTCTGAGAAAGTCCTCCAAGGAGTGTTCTTCCTGCTCGTTTTCTTCCGAAAGGGAGGATTCTTTGTCGGGATTGTTCCCTTTGAGCAGGTTGCCCAGCTTTTTCCGAATCCGGTAGCGGGTCGTAAAGACAGTGTTGAGGCTGATACCTAGCATTTGTGCGATTTCCTTGTTGCTCATTCCGGTACGGATTAAGGCGCAAAGCCTCAGGTCGTTTTCTGAAAGTTGCGGGCATGATTCTTTGAGCAAGAGGAAAAAGTCGGGGTGGACTTTCTCGAAATGCCGTTTGAAGAACGACCATTCGTTGCTTTCCTTGATGAGTGATTTGAGTTGGAAAACCAATTGACAGCCTTCTTCATAAGGAATCTTGTTCTGTTGCAGTTTCTGCTCGGTCGATGCCAATACGTTCCTGAGGGCGTTGTTTTTTTCTGCGATTAGCAGCGTGTTGGAGGTCAGCTCCCTGTTTTTGGCGGCTAATTCGTCTTGGATGTTCTTGTTTTGCAGTTGTAATTCTCTGTTTTCGGCCTCTTTGAAGCGTTGGATGATACGGTCTTTTTTGCGGGAAAGGAACAGGATGGTGATGCCCATGCTTCCGATGATTATCAATACACCGATAACGCCGAGACTGATCCATCTTTCTCTTCTGAGTTTTTCTTCCTGCTGCCGGATCTCGTCCTGTGCTTTTTCTATGGCCGACCGCATTTGCGCCCGCTGGTATTGCATCAAGGCTTCTTGATTCACGGTAGAATCGCTCAGGCTCACATACATCTTAAGGTAAAGGTATGCGCTGTCTTTTTCCCCCAGTCGCCTGTATAGTTCGGAAAGAGAGTACAGGATTGGAGAAATCTGGGGAAAGGTTCCTCCTTGACTGGCAATCCGGTAGCAGTCTTTATAATAGAGCAGGGCTTCCTGGTTCCGTTCCGCGGTGAGGGCTTGGGCGCCTTTGTTCATTCTTGTCAGTAGCAGAAGAATCGGGTTTCCTGTTTTTTTCGCTAAGTTCCAAGCGGTTTCCACATAGGAATCGTCTTGGTAGTCTGATATCCTGTAATAGGAAACCATGGCATTGATCAGGAAGGCGGTGTCTGTTTGCGCGACGGGATTGTTTATCAGCCATGTCAGCTGTTCCAAGGCTTTTGATTCCTCTCCATTCATATAGAGGGCGTTGCAAAGGTTGAGCTGGTTTTTCACCGCGCAGGTCTGGCTTCCGCCTTGCAGGTAATGCGTGTTGGCGCTTTCGAGCAAGGAAACGGCGTTCGGGTAATCTCCGAGTTCGAAATAGATGGTTCCAATCAGGACTTCGGCTTCGGCTTCGCGCAAGGGATCCTCGATAGATGTGAAATACTGCCTTGCACTGGAAGCCATGCGGTAGGAGTTCAGATAATCGTTCTGGAGTTTTGCCAAAGCGGCTTGCAGCAAGTGTACCCGGTTCGTTTCGTAGGTTTTCTTGTGTGAGACGAAGATGGTCTCCGCGCTGTCTAAGATATGCAGGCTTTGTGCCAGGTCAAGGTTTCGGATTCCGTATGCCGTCCAATACAGGTATTGGGCGGACATGATGGGATCTTCATTCCCTGTTTTGATTTTTTGCAAGGAATCCACTAAATTTGGAAGCAAGTTCCGTTGGTCTTCTGCTACGGCTTCTTCGCACAGGGCGATAACGGAACTGAACGAATCGGAAGTGGCTGTCCAGGTGTTTTGTTTTTGCGCATGGGATGGTAGAAAAAGGACAGCGAAGAGGAATACTAGAAGACATTTGAGAGTATCAAGTCGTTCCATGCGGCAAAAATACGAAAAATGTCTGATGTGCCAAGGACGGTCTATGTGGAAAAGCTGTAAGGAAAGGATATATGCTTAGTGTGTTTCTTAGGAATTTCCAGGCTCGGAAAAGCTTTTGTAGGATGCTGGTTTTGCTGTTGCTGCGGATTGGATTTGGTGCGTGGCCTCCTCTTTCCGCATCCGAGGGGGATACCTTGGCTTTGCCGTATGTGTGGAATTTTTCATCTTTGGAAAGTTTTGAAAATGAATGGACTGTTCTTAATGCAAACGGGGATGCTCAGACATGGGCATGGGCGGATTGGGTACAGGGACCTGACGGCCGGATGGGAGGAGTGTTCAGCAGTGTTTTTGCCGGGAGGAATGATGATTGGCTGATTTCGAAACCTTTGGTTTTCGGAGAAGGCCTTCATTATCTGAGCTGTTATTTAAAGATCTCATATCCGCCTACCGGAGAGATGCCAAGGAATACTATGTTCAGGTTGCCGACAGAGGGCGTTTGCCGGTGGAGGGAATCGGTTTGGGTCTGCGTGACATGGATTCGGTGTTGGCTGCTGTGCAGGGAGTCGCTTTGGCGGTAAGGGCTAATCTGGGTCACAGTGCCGAAATCCATGCCGGGGATGTGGCTGTGCGGTATACGGGCGACCCACGGACGAATGTCTGTTTGATGGTTGATAATTTGCAGGTTGTACCGGATAAGCTTGGCTTGGAAGAAGGTGATGCGGCTTCGGGCGGGCAGGTTTCATTGGTTCGGCAAGGGAAAAGCCTTTTGTTGGTTTCCAATGCGCTTTTGAAGGATGTGCAGGTGTTCGACATGCGGGGTGTTTTGGTGTTTTCTTTGTCGGATTTGTCCGGGACGTGGATAGAAATGCCGATGGAGGACTGGGCGGATGGCTTGTATCTGTTTCGTGTGCGTTTATGCAACGGGAAGGAGGTCTGCTTGAAGTTTGTCAAGGCGGGACGTTAGTGTGGGTTTGAGGTTCATTAGCGTTGGAGTGTTTTTGTGTGGCGGGCATGGATTTGGGGGCTTTTGGAGTGGATGAATAGGGGTGTTTGAGTGGTTTTTGGGCATGGAAGCGGGGAAAATGGCTGAAAAGAAAGCTGAAAATCGGGAAGTGTTTTGCAGTTTTCAAAAAAATATCTACCTTTGCAGCCCTTTCCGGTGAAACCCGGGCGTAGAATCGGTATGCCGGAGAGCTCTTGGGTAAAACCAACATATATTGTTTCCGGAGGTCACGTAGCTCAGCCGGTAGAGCACATCCCTTTTAAGGATGGGGCCCTGGGTTCGAATCCCAGCGTGACCACCAATTGAGAATGGTTCTCGCTGAAGGGAAGTGGAGTTTACGGAGAGTAGGCTCCACTTTTCAATAAGTTCTGGTTCTGCTTTCAGTTTTGGCGGCAGATTAAGCACGCGAGCGCACAGGGTAGCGAAAAATCATTTTTGACGATTGCAAGGAAAGATGCCGGAGTGGTCGATCGGGACGGTCTCGAAAACCGTTGTATCCTTTCGGGTACCGAGGGTTCGAATCCCTCTCTTTCCGCAACATCGCTGCCGGGTGCGTAGCACCCGGTGCAGATAGAAGAAAGCCCCGCTGAAAACTTGTTTTCAAGCGGGGCTTTTCTTCTATCCGCCCAGGCCTTCGGCCTGGCAGCGATGTTGCAGGGGCCCCGCGGCGAGCGGCTTGACAAAGTGTTCAAACCAAATTGCGAATATGGCATTGTCGATCTTTTTGCTCCTCTTTGCTGTCTGCGCGTTTGCTTTGTGCGGACTATTGTTGTGGCTTCGTCGTGCGGAAGCGGATCGGGCGCGCTTGCTTCTTGGCGCTACCTGGTTTTTTCTTGGTTTTTCTGTTGCTGCGTGGATTGTTGTCTGCAAGATGATGGAGCATCCTCTTGCCAGTTCGGCCTTGTCGCCGGTGGGGTTGTATATCTATCTTCTGGTGACCATAGCTTTTTTCCTGTACCCTATAGAAGTGCTCAAACCCAGTTGGTTTACCTTGAAGAAACTGGTCTTGTTCATAGGGCCGCCTGTGCTGCTGGGGGCCTTGATTGTCGGTTTGCAGCCTTCTTTTTCGAATTTGGATTCGTTCGAAGAGATTTGCCGACGGATTGGCGAATTTGAGGTATGGAGCCGTTTGGTCGTTTTGTCCCTCTGCATAGTCCCGTATGGAACCATGCTGTTTTTTATGCCTTATGTCTGGATGAGGAAGGACACTATAAACCGGCTTGTCTTGCGTTACGTGTTATTGATACAGCCGGTCTCTTTCCTGTATTACGGGGTTGTTTTGACAGGTTCGGAGGCCTTGAGCAATATTCATATGATCCTGCTGATTTGTTTCGGCTTGTTTGTGACCTATCAGGAATTGTATATGCGTTTTCCGGCTGTGGCGGCGCAATCCGCGTTGCCGCAAAATGAGGAGTCCTTAGAGACGGAACAGGCTGCATTTGAAAGTGAGGAAAGTTTTGGATTCGTGGCTGCGGAACCTGTGGTGGAAGATGCTGCTCGGGAAGATATTTCGCCTGCGCTTGCGTGTCAAAACCCAAAAGAAGAAAGCGGGCTTGCCGGTGTGCGGGAAGGAGGGTCGTCAAAGGGTGGTGCGGTTCAGTCGGTGCTTGACCCTCTTATGGTCAAGCTGGAGCATCTGATGGACGCTAAGCAGATTTGGCGTGACCCCGAAATGGATTTGACGGGTTTGGCCAAGCTGTTGCATACCAATCGCACGAAGATTGGTCAGATGATGCAGGAGGCGGGCTATGAGTCTTGCAGAGAATATCTGAATCGTCGCCGTATCATGGAGTTTGTCAAGCGGTTTGAGGCAGATCCCGGTCTTAACGTGGAAGATACTTTTGCGGAAGTGGGGTTTCGGTCCAAGACAACCGCTTTGCGTTATTTCCGCAAATATACCGGCACTATACCTTCTTTGTATTTCCGTTCATCAGCCGCCGAGTAGTATTCGGGTTTTGTCTTGAGTTCGGGCTTTGTGGGTTGAAAATCGATGTCTGTAAAAATCGATTTCTATTGTAAATGATTCTTTTCTGTGTTTTCCTGTCTATTCTTTCTTTTGCTTTTGTCGGCGTTTACGGCTTTTGCCATGACGGCTTGCAACAACGACCCGGATGACGGCAAGGATTCCGCCGAACCGGAACCGGACATCATGATGAAATTCGGCACGAACGGGCATAAAAATGGCGAACCCCAGCCTTTCGTGGCTGCCGATCCCCGGAATCCGACCACTCTCAGGATTTATTATCCGATGATGGCCAACAAGTATGCCCCGGCGGACATTGGCTATGCCTTGGAAACTTCCCAACAGGAGTATATTGTTTGTGAGGATTCAAAAGATGAATACTGGTATTATGCCATGGCGCTGGAAAACGAGTGCGACGGGATTGTGGATGTGATTTTCGGCAAATCCAAGGATTATTATTACAAGAGGGGAGACCATGCTGCCGCGACAGGCGGCTTGCTTAATACAAAAAATTACGTTCTGGTCAAGTTTTTCGATGAAACGGTCAACTCGCCTGCGGAGAAAATAACAGCTGTGGCCATTATGGAAGGCAGCAAGGTCATTGCTTCCACCGGGGGATCCGAACTCAAGCGGTCGCCAACCGAAGGCGAGGTCAATGCTTTTAACCCAAATCGGTCATTAGACTTTGGGGAGATTGCCCGCTTGTGTCATGCAGCATGCTTCTCGCTTAGCCGAAGGCGTAGCGGGCTACGTCGAGGCGTAGCGAGGAGCAAGATGCGGACAGAAGCGGGCAAGATGCCCGAAAGCCTCACTTTCCCAATCAAAAACGGACTCGGCGAGTCTAATGACCGATTTGGGTTTAATCAATTCTGGTCGGTAAGGACGGAGCGGGATGGCAAGTGGAAAGAAGGCGGCGGGGCTATTATTAATCATGCGATACACTCCGCTTTTTCTACCCAGACCTTGCCGATTCGCAGATTGAACGAGAAGACGGTATGCCATCCTCTCGCATGGGGTGAATAGGCAGTCTGTGTCCTGCGTAGCTGAGGGCTTTATTGCCAGGGGTGCCGGATTCCAATTCCCGACACCCCTTTTTCTGTTTAGGGCCGGCTCGGAGCCTCCTCTTAGAACGGGGTCGGGTCGTCTTCCGGATTGTACTCCGGCTCGTTTTCTAATTTTTCCGGGACTTTGGGCATGGCTTCCACTCCCTGGATTACGGTGGGGGCTTCGTTTCGTTTGCCTCCCAGCATGATCAGGTTCTGGGCTTCGACTTCGGTAACGTAGCGTTTGAGCCCGTTTTCCTCCCAGTTCCGGGTTCGCAAGCGCCCTTCCACATAGACAGGATTCCCTTTTTTGAGGTATTTGGCGGCAACTTCGGCCAAGCCTCTGAACAAGACGACGATATGCCATTCGGTATGCTCCACTTTCTCGTTTTGCTTGTTCCGGTAGGTTTCGGTCGTAGCCACGGCCAGGCGTACCTTCTTGTTCCCGTTGTCGAAGGTGAACACTTCGGGGTCTCTTCCCAAGTTCCCGATCAGGATTACTTTGTTTACTCCACTCATTTTCGGTCGGTTTAAAGGGTTTGTAAAATTTGGTTCTGAAAGGCCGGGCTGCTCAGGGATTTAGATTGAAGAACCTCTTTTCCCTTGGGGCAGGTCGGTCTTTTCTTATAATACGCCCGAAATCGATTTTATCGAACTTTTTTTTGTTAAAAAATCTTAAGCGATGGCTCGGAGCGAGAGCTTGTCAGGTTGAAGTCCTCGAAAAACTTCTCTATGTTCTTGGGTACGGCTATTTGGCTTAAGTCGGCCCAGCTAATTTTCCGGCATCCTTCCTGTTCCGATACCGCTTCCTTGCCGATGCTTGAACCGGGTTCGGCTTTATAGAAAAAGACACGAAGCCGGCGATGGCTGAGCACTTGCGTGTAATGTTTCAGGAATTCTATCCCCGGCACATTTTCGGCGGCTACCGCTTCGCTGCTTTCGTCCTTTTTCCAGTATCGTTCCGGCAGGCCGGGCAGGTCGAACATTCCCCGCCAGAGGTCGTTGTATCCTCTTTTGTGAACCCAGAGACCGTTTTTGTCGCCGATTAGAAGGTAATGCAGTTCGTAAACAGGCAATGCCTCTTTTTTTTTCTTGACAGGCAGCTGGTCGATGACCCCGTGGCGAAAGGCGTAGCATTCTTGCCGGAATGGGCATTGGCATGGCTCGTTCTCCTTGCCTTGCGCCCTTTCTTCGAACAGCGACCTTTGGCGGTTTGTCCGTTTCGTTTTGCCGGCGAGTCCCATTTTGCGCTCGGATTCCGTCTTGTTTTCTTGGCAGACAGGATTCAGCGGCCTGCAAGCCAAGGCGCCGAATTCCATGATGGCCTGATTGAACTTGCCGGATTGTGCAGGCTCGATGGCTTGGCGCAGCAATGCCATGATCTGTCGGCGGCAGGCTTGGCTTGCCGCTTCTTCGAAAATACCGTGTATCCGGCTCATGACCCTGATGACATTGCCGTCCATGACAGGATAGCAGAGGTTATAGGAGAAGGAGGCTATGGCCGCTGCCGTGTAATCCCCGATTCCCGGCAGGGCGCGGATTGAGGCGTAATCTTCCGGAAAGCGGTCTTGATATTGCGCGTGGATGATTTGCGCGGCCTTGTGCAGGTTTCGCGCCCGGGAATAGTAGCCCAGTCCTTGCCACAGTTTCAGTACCTCTGTCTCATCGGCCAAGGCTAAGTCCCGGATCGAGGGGAATCGGGCGATGAAGCGTTCGTAATAAGGCAGGCCTTGGGCGACCCGGGTCTGTTGGAGGATGGTTTCGGAAAGCCAGATGCGGTAGGGGTCTTCGGTGCGTCGCCAAGGCAAGTCCCTTCGATAGGTCTCGTACCAATCAATCAGTTCTTTGCAAAAATTCACAGCGGTGTGTTTTGTAGTGAGCCGTTCTTGCTTTCAGGCATTCGGATGCCGGGAAGCTAATATGGACTGAACGACAAAATTACATGAAATCCCCTTTTTCGGATGTGGGAGAAAAATATTATCTTTGCCGCCTGTTTGCGATTGTATTTTTGAACTTTAAAATATAAAGACATGACAAAGGCAGAAGTAGTAGCAGAAATTGCTAACAAGACAGGAATTGAAAGAGTTACCGTTTTGGCTACCGTTGAGACTATGATGGAAGTCATCAAGGAAAACATGGTGAAGGGGAATAATGTGTATTTGCGAGGATTCGGCAGTTTCATCATCAAGAAACGTGCCCAGAAGACGGCTCGCAATATCACGCAGAACAAGACGATGATTGTTCCGGCTCATAATATTCCCGCTTTCAAGCCGGCCAAACCCTTTGTGGAAGCTGTTAGAAAAGAAGTAAAGTAAGCCTTTGGTCCGGTGGGGCGCGCTCTTGCGGAGTGTCAAGAACATTCCTTTGGCAAGATGGGGCGCTCCCGGCAACAGATTGCTGATTTCAGGGCACTGGGTTTGTCGTGGATGCTTGCGCTCCATTCATTGGCTGGCGAGATCCGGGCGAACCCTGTGTTCATTTATGGAAGCAAGGGGAAGGCAATCTTGATTGAAAGTTTTTGAACTTAATTTATAGAACACGCTTTAAATTCAACGAGTGAATAAAGAGTTGATTGTGAACTCGACGCCTCAGGAGACGGTGATTGCGCTGCTTGAGGATAAGGTTCTTGTCGAGCTTCACAGAGAAAAAAATAATACCCAGCATTCGGTAGGCGACATTTTCTTGGGCAGGGTCAGAAAGGTGATGCCGGGGCTCAATGCCGCTTTTGTCGATGTGGGGGCTGCGAAAGAAGGTTTTTTACATTTCCTGGATTTGGGTCCTCAGGTTCAGGCTCTGCATAAGTTTACTAATTGTGCCTTGCATGGAGATCAGGCACAACTTGATATATCCGAATACAAGCTAAAGGAAGAACTATCGAAGACGGCCAAGATATCTTCGGTTTTAAAACAGAACCAGTTCGTTTTGGTTCAGGTGACGAAAGAACCGATTTCTACCAAAGGGCCTCGGTTGAGTTCCGAGATTTCGTTTGCGGGCCGTTATGTGGTTTTGATTCCATTCTCCAATAGGATTTCGATTTCTTCAAAAATCAAGAACCCGGATGAACGGCAACGGTTGAAGAATTTGGTGCAAAGCGTGCGACCGAAGAATTTCGGAGTCATCATACGTACCGTGGCCGAGGGCAAGACTGCGGCCGAGTTGCATTCCGACTTGGATTCTTTGTTCCGCAAATGGGATCAAATCAAGAACCATCTGCATAATGTAACGCCTCCGGTCAAGGTTTGCAGCGAGATGGACAAGACGGTGAGCCTGTTGCGTGATTTCCTTTCGAACGATTTTGACCAGATTGTTACCAATAGCGAGGAGATTTACGAGGAAATTCGTGCTTATGTTGAAACAATAGCGCCAGAAAAGAAGAATATTGTCAAGCATTATCGGGACAAAGAACCGATATTCGACCATTATGGGGTCACCAAGCAAGTAAAGGCTTCTTTTGGCAAGGTGGTCAATATCAAGCGTGGCGGCGCCTATTTGGTAGTGGAGCATACGGAAGCCATGCACGTTATCGATGTCAACAGCGGGCATCGGGTCAATGCGGAGCAGAGTCAGGAGGACAACGCCTTGGAGGTGAATTTGGAAGCGGCAGCGGAAGTGGCTCGCCAGGTTCGGCTCAGGGATATGGGCGGAATCGTCATTGTGGACTTCATAGATCAACGGGAGCCTCAGAATCGTAAGACTTTGTACGATGCGATGGTGAAGTTCATGGAAAACGACCCGTCGAAACACACGGTCTTGCCGCCTACTAAATTCGGTCTTATTCAGATTACCCGGCAACGGGTTCGTCCTCAGACCCAGGTGGATGTGCTGGAGACGTGTCCGGCTTGCGGCGGGACGGGGCAGATCAGGCCAAGCATCTGTATTGTGGATGATATAGACCGGGATGTGGAGTATTTGATCAAGGATATCAATGCCAAGCAATTCTGTATTGTCTTGAGTCCTTATGTATATGCGTACATGACCCGTCGTTTCCGGGCCTACCAGCGCAAATGGTGGTCGAAGTATCATCGCTGGATCGGTTTACGGGAAAGTTCGGCTTTGGGCTTTTTGGAGTATAAGTTCTTGGACAAGAACGAAGAAGAAATAAAATTGTAAGCCGCTACATGAGGATTGAAGTAAAGAAACCGGCCAGTCTGTTGGAGGTACTCCAGTCGGCATTCCCTGAGTCATCCAGAACGCATCTGAAGAAGATGATTCGGTACGGTTGCATCCGGGTTCCGGAATGCGTGACGATGCCGGGCGGTGTGGTCAGGCAGGCGGAGTATTTGATAAAGGCCGGCTGGCATGTCGAGGTCAGGAAATACCAGGAAAGGGAAGCCGTCAGGGAAAGGCCCCCCTTCAAGATCCTTTTTGAAGATGACAGTATTCTGGCGGTTTACAAACCAGCCGGCATACTGTCCTCGGGTCGGACCACTGAGAAGGTACGTTCCATGTTCGGGATGGTCAACTCCTATTTGCAGAAAAGCACGAGAGGGATGCAACGGGCTTATACGGTACACCGTCTGGATCGCGAGGTGAGCGGGATTCTGCTTTTTGCCAAAAGCGAGGAAGCCAAGTTCTTCTTGCAGGATCATTGGACGGAAGTGGACAAGTATTATTATGCTTTGGTTCATGGTATACCTCCAGCCAAATCGGGTACTATGCAGTCCTGGCTCAAGGAAAATGCCCGCCAGGTGGTTTATTCGGTAAAAAATGAAGTCCCTGGAGCGAAATGGGCCGTCACGCATTACCGGTACATGGAATCTTTTGCTTGGAACGGGCAAAAGGTGGCGCCGGTTTCGGACGGGACTTCTTCAACCGCTTTGTTCTCGTTATTGCGGATCCGGCTGGAAACTGGCCGCAAGAACCAGATACGTGTCCATTTATCGGATATGGGATGCCCGATCGTGGGCGATCGCAAATATGGCGGCGATGACAAGGTGAAGCGGACAATCCGGCTTTTGGCTTATTCCATCAGTTTCCCTCATCCGGTACAGCAAAGGCGGGTGCATATAGAAATTCCAATGCCCGATGGCTTTGTCCATATCGGATCAACGAATGAATATTAATGACTACGGAAACACCTGTTGTTAAAAATATCCCAGGAAAGGAACCTTCCGGATTCAAGCGGTGGATGGAGAAAAGCGCGTTAGGACGCTTCGTGCTCAAGATGCTTGACGTCAAGATGATCCGTTTTTTCATGGTGGCCGGGTTGAATACGGCTTTCGGATATGTGCTGTTTGCCTTCCTGATATTCATCGGGCTGCATTATACGTTGGCGGCTTTGATCGGGCAGATAATCGGCGTGCTTTTCAATTTCAGAACTTACGGGGCTTTGGTGTTCAAAAACAAGAAGTTGAATTTGCTGCCGAGATTTGTCATGGTCTATGTAATTATGTACTTTTGCAATATCGGCGGAATGACCCTGCTAAAGCATCAATTCGGAGCCAACGATTACGTGGCGTCCGCCATTATGTGCGTGCCAGTTGGCCTTTTGGGCTTTTTGTTGAATAAATTGTTTGTTTTTGAACGGATTCGTCATAGCAAATCTGGAATGTTGGACAGATGACAGGTAATAAGGGCTGGGGTGTTTTCGGGGCAGGGAGCGCTTTTAGGTTTCTGTGACTTCAATAGGAAATTGTTTTATAAAGAATTATGGATATGAAAGCACGGTTGGTGCAATGGATGGAAAGTTTCAGAAAAGACAAGTTCAAACTTGTTTTTTATCTCCTTGCTTTGGCGGCATTTGCCTTGATGGTTCGGGGCAGTTTCGATGCCGGGATGTCGGGCGACGAGGAGGTTCACAATACGCAGGCCGCCCATATCTATGATTTCTATGGATCTTTTGGAAAAGATTCCACGGCGGCCGTGCTTACACCTCAATACAATCTGCCTCTTTACGGGCAAGTAATCGACAATTTCGCATACGCGTTGAGCCAATGGTTCGGGATTGAAGACATCATGCAGGTCCGGCATACGGTCAACACGATTTGCGGATGGCTGGCGATTCTGTTCACGGCCTTGATTGCTTATCGGATTGCAGGTCGGAAATATTTGCCGGCCACTCTGACTTTTATCCTTTTCGTATTCTCTCCCCGTTTCCTTGGCCATTCTTTTAACGATTTGAAGGATGTCAATTTGGTCACCTTCATGGCGATGGGGCTGTTCTACATGACGGTTTTCCTGCAAGATTTCCCCAAAGTCAAGGTTTCGACAATGGTCATGCTTGCTATCAGTATCGGTCTGGCCATGGCTGTCCGGGTCGGTGGTTTGATTTTGATTCCGTATTTGGGATTATTCGGATTGCTCCGTTTCTGGCAGCTTTTCCGGCAAAAAGCGTTCTCTAAGGGTACTGCGGGCAAGGAATTCTGGAGGCTCGTCAAGTACGGATTGTTGACCTCCTTGGGTGGTTATGTGCTTTGCGTGCTGCTGTGGCCGTATGCCATGAAGGCTCCGGTCGATCATGTTTTCGGGTCGTTGACTTCGATGAACGCCTTTGCTATCAGTATCCGCCAGCTGTTTGAAGGGAGCATGCAGATGAGCAGCGTGTTGCCTTGGTATTATACGCCCAAATTCATTTTCATGACGATTCCGCTTGCGGTGATGGCCGGGGCTTTGATTGATTTGGTGACAGGCTGGACGAAAGAACGTTGGTTTTGGACTGTGTTCTTGTTGTTCTGCTTTGTTTTCCCGGTAGTGTGGATTGTGATAACCAAGGCCAATGTGTATGGCGGCTGGAGGCATTCCATGTTCTGTTACCCGACTTTGGTGGCTTTGGCTGGCCTTGGCTTTTATTCGTTGTATGAAAGGTTCCGGAAACCGGCCTTGCGATGGGGCTTGGGTGTGGCTTTGCCTATGGTGCTGTTGATCGGTCCGATTCGTCATGTTTTTGCTAATCACCCCTACGAATATGTTTATTTCAATGAATTGAGCGGTGGCATCAAGAATGCATACGGTCGTTACGAGATGGATTATTATTATCATTCGACTCGGGAAGGGACGGAATGGGTGATGTCTCATGCGGATACGTCGGCGCTCGGTCCGGGAGAGAAGATCAAGATTGCCACTTGGCATCCTTCTTCGGTGGGATACTATGTCAGGTTGTACGATACGGCACATTTCCGTTGCGTTTTTTCCCGTATCTACCAGATGGGCAACAACGATTGGGATTATGCGGTTTTCACGATTACAGGGATGAATCCGGAATGGATCAAGAACAAGGAGGTGTTCCCTCCCAAGAATACGGTTCACACCGTGGATGTGGACGGCGTGCCAATCTGTATCGTTCTCAAAAGGGAGGACAAATCGGATCTTTATGGATACCAGGCGATGAAAGCGGGCAAGATAGACAGCGCCAAGATGTTCTATCACAGGGCTTATGCATACGATCCGAATAATGAGCAGGTATTGGAGAATATGGCTAACATCTATTTGGATGAACGCAAGCCCGATTCGGCTGTCTTCTATGCGGCTCGTTGGGTCAATAATGTGCCGTCAAATGCGACAGCCTTGTCGTTATTGGCCAACGCCTATATGATGAAAGGAGACTTTTCCGGAGCTTTAGGCGTGACCACGCAGATGAAGGAATACATGCCGGATGATATAAACGGGTATTGGATTGCGGCAAACTGCTATTTGCAGCAGCGCAATTTGCAAATGGCCTTGAATGAATTGCAAGCCTTAGTGAATATCCGGCCTATTCCGCAGGCTTTCCAGTTGATGGCTCAGATATACCAAGCAGCCGGTCAGGCGCAGGCGGCGCAACAGTGCCTGAATATAGCTTCGCAGTTGCGATAGAAATGTGTAATTTTACGACCCGAATAGGATCAGGCGCATCGCGGCTTTGTCGTGAGCGCCGGTCCGGGATAAAAAGTATAAGAAATGGCGAAACAACCCGAAAACGATTCATTGCAATCCTATAATGTCCTCGGTGCCGGGACTTTGGTGAAAGGCACGTTGGAAACCAAAGGGAATCTCCGTATAGACGGCCAGTTTGAAGGCTCCATGTCGGTGGCAGGCAAGTTGGTTGTGGGCAAGGACAGCTTGGTGCAAGGGACTATCCAGTGTTCTTCTGCCGAACTGGAAGGCCATGTCAAGGTAGAAAAGATGACGGTTTCCGGATTGCTTTCATTGAAGAGCACGGCTGTGGTGGAAGGGGTATTCAACACCCAGCGCCTCTACGTGGAACAAGGGGCTTTGATAAGCGGTCAGATTCAAATGCCCAAAGATCGCAATGCCCAGCCGGCCAAATAGTTTAAACGAAAACAAAATATTCACAGATACGATGAAAACAACAGTTTTTACAGACACCCATATCAAGTTGGGTGCCAAAATGGAGCCTTTTGCAGGCTACAATATGCCTGTGCAGTACCAAGGCATTATTGTTGAACACAATAACGTCCGCCAGAAAGTAGGCGTTTTCGATGTTTCCCACATGGGAGAGTTTTGGATCAAGGGTCCTAAGGCTTTTGCTCTTTTGCAGCATCTGACTACCAACGATGTGGCCGCCTTGACCGACGGCAAGGTACAGTACACCACCGTTCCCAACGGTCGTGGCGGTATCGTGGACGACATGCTGGTTTATCGTATCAATGCGGAAACCTATATGGTGGTTCCCAATGCGGCCAATATCGAGAAAGACTGGAAATGGTTCGCCCAACATGCTGAAGAAATGGGCATGGAAGTAGGCAAGGAGCTTTACAATGCTTCCGATGAAATATCCCAGTTGGCTGTTCAAGGACCTTTGGCATTGAAAGTGATGCAGAAGCTGACCGATACCCCGATTGAAGACATGGTTTACTACACCTTCAAGAAAGTGAACCTGGCCGGTGTGAAAGATGTCATTCTGAGTACGACCGGTTATACCGGAGCAGGCGGCTGCGAGATTTATTTCGCCAATGAAGACGGTCTCAAGATTTGGGATGCCGTGTTCGAAGCCGGCAAGGAATTCGGTATCATGCCTTGCGGTCTGGGTTGCCGCGACACACTTCGTCTGGAAATGGGCTTCTGCCTCTACGGCCACGAAATCACCGATGAAACTTCGCCTATCGAAGCCGGTCTGGGTTGGATTACCAAGTTTGTTCCGGGCAACGACTTTATCGACCGCGACAAGATGGAAAAGCTCAAAGCCGAAGGCGTAAAGCGCAAATTGGTCGGTTTTGAAATGGTTGACCGTGGCATTGCCCGTGCCGAATATCCTATCTGCGATGCCGAAGGCAACGTGATTGGTCATGTTTGCTCCGGTTCCCAGTCTCCTTCGCTTGGCAAGGCTATCGGAACCGGTTATGTGAAGACGGCTTTCAGCAAGGCCGGAAGCGAAATCTTCATCGACATCCGTGGTCGGAAGTTGAAGGCGGTTGTAGTGAAGATGCCTTTCTACAAAGCTTAGTCGGTGTGTGATAACACACCGACATTGAAGAGGGATAATCTCTTCCTTTAGCGGGGTACTGGAAACAATTCCGGTGCCCCGCTTTTTTTACGTTGCATTGGTGTGGATTTTTGCTCGGATTCGGATAGTCCCTAAAAAGAGAGCGCCTTGCCGGATTCCGGCAAGACGCTCTCTTTGAATTTCAAGTCACTTTTCGAGGCGGTGTCCGTTTATCGTACCACTACTTTCAGGGTGCTGTTCGAGCCGTCAGGCAGGACGAATCGCAGGAAGTAAACCCCGCTTTCAAGCCCTTCCAGGCTCAGTTCGGAAGAAGGCACGGGGAAGTTCCGTAGGATTTTCCCGGAGAGGGAGAGTAACTCGGCGGAAGCATATTCCCCGTCCACGAAAAGGCGTTCCGAAGCTGGATTCGGGTAGACACGGAGATGGGCCGCTTGTGTTTCTCCTTCGTTGGCGGAACCACCCACTTCGATATAGAATGGGTCGCTTTCCTGCTCCCCATCGTCATAAACGGCTGAAATCGTGTAGTCGTAACCGCCTACGGCCACCGGGATGTCTGTATAGGTGTAGCTGGTCAGGATGTTGTCGTTCAACTTCACGCCGTCACGATAGATGTTGAAACCGCGGAGCTTGAGGCTTTCGCTGGTCGCCTTGGTGTTTTCCAAGCGGGCCGGTTCCTTCAAGCCCAGGGAAGAGAGCGACATTACTTTCACTTTCGGGGTAATTCCGGTCGTCATGGCCGTCTTGGCCGCTTCTTCCAAATCCCGTTTCTTGACTACCAAGCCGTTGATACACCAGTTGGCATCGATTCCGTTGCCGCTCAGGATGGTCCATTGCTGGCCGTCGGCCGACATCAGGTCGCCGAAGCCGCGCACGGCGGGTCCACGGTCGTAAGCAGCCACAGCGGTGGCAGCTTCCGAATAGCGGACTTTGTAGCCCGTTACCACTTCCATGGGTTGGTCCATCGGGATGTATTGGTCGAACATCAAGGTGTTCCATTCCGCTTCACGGATGCGGTCCCGCATGGGGACTTCCATGCAGAAAGTATCGTTGAGGTAAACAATGCCGCTCAGTTCTTCCACATCGTTGCCGATGAAGAATTCGATGCCGACAAGGTAGAGGTCGCGGTACTCGTTCAAGCGGGTTGAATCCCAGCCGATGGCCGCGTACATGGTTTGCCCGTCGGCCAGGGCGGTTCCACTGTACGCATCGTTGCAGAAGCCGATGCCTAAGGGTTGTTCAAAATAGGGAAGTTCCCATCGGGCATCCACCGCGAAGCTTTCCCCTTGCGGATAGGAAGAAAGGACGATATGGGAAGGCGCCATCTTCTGGCCTTCGTGCGTCACGGAAAGTTCCACCGTGTCGGAAGCCACACAGGAATTGTCGTGGAAAGCTTCCACCACATAGGTGTAGTTGCCGGTTTCCCGGTTGTAATCCGTGTACTTCAACTCCAATAAATTTTCGGCGATTTGTTCGCCGTTGCGGTAGAGGTTGAAGCCGACCAAGGCCGGGCTGGTTGCCGAGGTATAGCCCCATTCCATAGCTACCGCACGGTTGCTTTCGTAAGCAGTAAGGTCTTGCGGCCCCGGGCATTCCCCGATGGGAGCGATGGTCACCGTGGTCTCCACGCCTTCCAGGATTGCACCGGTGCAGCCGTCTGTGTGGACAGGTTCCACGGTATAGGTGTAATCTCCGGCTTCGTCCAAGGTGTCTATAAAGCCAAGACCTTGTACATAGGTGCCTTCAGGGTTGATTTTGATATCGTTGCGGTAAAGGTTGTAGCCTATTAAACCGGGGGCGCTTTCCACTTCGAAGAGGGCCAAATGAGACCTCGTGGCAGTGAATTGCAGCACGGCGCTCAAAGCAATGGTGCTGTCTTCCAATACGCTGAGGGTCATACCACCGGCAAGGAAACCGTAGCGGGTTTCTATCGAGGAGAGGCGGCTGTCATCGGAAAGGACTTTCTTGCCGATGAATTCCCCGGTCGAGAAGTCCACCGTATAGAGCTCGTCCAAGCTTTCTCCTGTCTGGCTCAGGATATAGAGCATGCCATCATGGTATGCCATACCCGAAATTATCAAACCCGTGATGTCGATATCCACGCCGGGATCGACTTCCTGGCCCCGCATGTTGCAGAAATGGATGGTTTCCCAATCCCCGTAAATCAAGCCTCCTTGGCCTTCGTTCAATTCCGGGACGTAGCAGAGGTAAACCACAGTTTCTTCGGTCCGGATACGGTTGGACACGCTCATATTTTGCGGGTCCAGTATCAAGATGTCGTTCTGGTCGCAGGCTGCATAGATGTAATTTCCGATTTTGGCGATGTTGAGAAGGCTCGAAACTTCGGATACTGGATAGGATTCCAGCAATTCCATGCTTTCGTAGTCGTACACGTTGATGCAGCGGTTGCCGTTGTCCACAGCGTACAGGCGGTTTCCATCAAGGAAGGCGGAGAACATGGAGTAGCGTTCAAAGGTCTTGGTTTCGATGAGGTCGAGGTTTTCGTTGCGGTAGTTGCCGGAAGCCGTGGTAGCCTTGGAGGTTTTTGCGTTGTTCCGGGCCACGATGCGCGGGCTGGAAGCCAGACCGGTTCTTTCAGAAGCTTCGGGGCCTGCCGGGCTGCGGAGGGTCCCGTCCCAAGTGTAGGATGTCTTGGCGACCATCCGGGCGGATGGCAGGCTCCAGTACACGTTGGCGTAGCGGTTGTACACCAGGTTGTGTCCGATGGACTGTACGGGAAGACAGCCATCGATATCCACAATCAGGATTTCCTGGGCATCCCGGTAGTCGGAAACGCCTTCTTCATAGACGGCCTGGATGCTGTAGATATGGATGCCGCTTTCCACGTTCTCCGTTTGCAGAAAGGAGGTTTCGGTCGGGGCGATGAGTTCGGCGTTCAATTGTACCGAATCGCAGAAAACGTTGTATCCGGCAAGGGTGTATTGGCCATTCAGCGGAGCCTCCCATTGCAGCGCTACGGCCATCTGTCCCTGTGCCTGACGGGCGGAAAACTGCCTTGCTTTGGCAAAAATCTGTTGTTCCTCCAAGGCGATAACGCAAGCCACATAGGCTCCGTTGTTGGCGGACGATCCTGTAATCAGACGGACATCATCGCTGATATTGGAGGGTGCAAAATTGGAAACAGGAAGTTCCAGTCCGTAGAGTTCTTCTACGTAATCGGCCAGAGGTATCATCTCTGAAGTCTGGTAGTTATACATATAGGCGGTAGAGCTGCTTTGGGCCGAGGGGGCCTGGGACATGACAATCCAACCGTTTTCCGAGATACCGAAGCCGGACATATAACCCATTCCGGGTGCAAAAGGAATGGTTTCGGTTGTGAAAGTCTTTTCTTCCTTATTGTATCGGATTAATACATAGTTATGTCCGTACACGTTTCCAATTATGATGCTGCCATCGTTGTTGATGCAGGATAATGAACCGGGGGCATCTCCAACGGAAAACGAGGTGTCTTGGGCTAAGTCCCAGAAGACCGGACTCCAGTTGTCTCCCGATTCCGGGTCGGATGAATGTCCTGCCACGATGCTACCGTCATTGCTGGCGCAGTTGACCCGCTCTCCATGACCTGCGTTGTCCCTGAAGGATTCGGCTGTCATATCCCAATGAGGCTCTATCCGGGAAAGAATTTTCCCGGTGTTCCCGTTTACGACATAAGCGTAGTTGACCCAGATGTTTCTTCCGGTCGCCGGATTGACGGGATTTTCGAAGGACATGGTAAAAAGAGAGTCCAGACCGGTACTGGCCGCCCAGGATCTTACACTGGAATAGATTGGAATTTCGGATGTGGATCGGGTTTCCAAGGGAATGGTTTCCCCGTTTTTGTAGATGGAGACTCCTCCTGCATACCAGTCGGGAGAGAGGATGAATTGGGCAGGAACTTCGGTTTGCCAGAGGCTGTCTTTTTCCAGGTCGTAGATATAGCCGAAAGTCGGAACGCCATCTTTGAAGAAACCTACGCAACCGATGTACCGTTGGTCGGGAGAAAAGCCGACACGGTTGACATGGGTCCCTTGCAAGAAGTAAAAAGTGCCCTTTTGGCCTTCGGTGATGGTGGCCTCTTGTGCCAAGGCTCCTGTGGACATCATGCTGGAAAACAGCAAGAGGGCATGGAGTGGTTTGAAGGATGTGATGCGCTTCATTTTATTACTGTTTTGTTTGGGAGGACCGGACGGATTCCCGGGAAGCAAAACCCGGAATCCGCCTCGTCCCTTTCAAGGTTATTTGATTCGATAATGTTTATAACAAAGGAATTTTGAAGGTCACGCTTCCATTCCCGGAGAAGATTCTCAGGATTTTCAGACCTGGGGCGGCTTCTATTTCCGGAAGCAGGAGGTTATCGGTGGTTTGGACATCCTGACTGTAAAGGAGGCGGCCCGATGCATCGAAGACTTCCACGCGGTCCATCGGGAGCAAACCCGGGTTCAGGATGCAAATCCTGCCGTCCACGCTCCGTACCGTGAAACCGGATTCAGCAGCTGTTTCGTTGCCGCTCCCTTCGGTGGTGAATTCCGCCGTAGCCAAGGGGCTGGCAAGGAGGTCGTCGCAAATGCCTTGCAACTGCCATATGTAGGCGGTGCGTTCGTCCAAATCCTGCAAGGTATAGGTGGTCATGTGCACCTCGGTGGTATCGAATTCGCTGGCGGAAACAGGACGGTACATCAGCTGGAAGTAGTCGTTTTCAACACCTGCCGTCCAGCTCAAGTCGGCAGAATGGGCCGAAACTTGGCTTTGCAGGTTGGTGGGAGCCCCGCATTGCGGCATGGGGGTGGTGAACACCAAGGTCTCCGTCCATTCGCTGGTATCGCCTGCGGCTGCCGAGCAGGTGCTGCGGATGGCCACGTTGTAGGCGACATGGAGTTCTTCATAGATACCCGAAATGGTTACGGTATCGGAATGGGCATACCAAGGTCCGAAATAGTAGTCCAGTCTTGGGTAACGTTCCGTATCGCATGCCCAGACATGGATTTGCTTGTCGGCTTGGGAATGCCCGGTAATCGTGACGGTCTGCCAAGTGGAGTCGATGATGGAAAATCCGGTGGGTGCAGCGCAGATATCGTTGGTTTCGAACCAATACATGGGGTCGGAAGCGACCGGGCCGGGGCTGCGGTGTCCATCTTCGCAGAACGACTGGATGGAATACTCGTACACGCATCCCGGTTCGAGATTGGTAATCGTGTATTCGGTTTCGGTCGTATAAATGCTGTCGATTTCTCCGGTCGTGGTATTGTTCAGGTAAATCCCGTATTCGAGGGAGGACCCTGTCCACGACAGCGTGATTTGGGTGCCTTGCAGACCGTATTGGCGGATGTTTTCCACGCCGAAACAGGGGATGTCGCCCGTGTATTCGGCCCGCAGGCTGTCAAGGACGAAATAAGAACGTGGGTCGATATCGTAATCGATTTGTGGGTTGTCCTTGAGCAGGGCGATGTTCACGTGGCGGCTGAAGGCCGAGAGGTCGATGACGGCATCCTGCCATTGGGCTTGTGTGTCGTTCAAATGCAGGGTGTCTACGATTTCATTGGCGGAGAAAGCCTTGTCGGGCGAAACCAAGATATAAACACGGGCTTGGCCCTCGTAGTTTTGCAGTTCTTGGGTGGATGGGTCTTGGTAATAGGATTTCCAGCGGAAGCGGTATTCGGCAGGTGCGAGCACGTCTTCGAGGCAAACGGTCGGGAGCTGGAGCCAGACGAGGTTAGGAGCCGTGAAAATGGAAGTTCCGATGGATTTTTTTCCATCGGGTTCGCTTTGGTACATACGGAATTCAGTGTTTGCTACCAACTCTGCGTTTCCTTCTGCGGGCAATTCCTGGCTGGCGAAAGTTCCGAATTCTTCGGGTACGGCTCCGAGGTTGGTCAAATCCTGGCTGTAAGGCATGCCGTAGAGTGTGGAGGCTTCCACGATTTGAGGCAGGGAACTGTCACCGTTGGAGCAGGCGGCCCGCAATCGTATCTGGTATCTGGTGTGTGCGTTCAGACTTCTGACTTCCAAGGTTTCATGATTGCTGGAACTATGCCAAGCCGACCATTCGCCCTCTTCCGGGCAATATTGGTAAAGAATCTCAGTAGCCAGGATATTGGGGTCGGAAAAGTTCAGGCCGATGATACGATGAGTCGTCAGGGAATCGTTCACGACAATATCGGTAGGATAGGCGCAGGGCAGTTCGGGTTCAATCCGGACTTGGTTGAGGGAGAATGTTTCCGTCCTTGCCCTGACAGACGGAAGGCCTTTGAAACGGAAACGTAATTGGTAGTTGTTGCCGGTTTCCAAAGAGGGAAGGGTAAACGAGGCATCGGCAAAGTTGTTTGCCGCATATGTCGGAATCGTTTGGCTGGTGAGGGTCGCTATCAAGTTCCATTCCGAGCTGTTGGTTTCCTTGTAATAGATGGACAGCGTGTCTCCCGCCCGCAGGGCACCGGTGGATGCGGACATGCCTGAACCGCTGGCTTTCTGAAAGCGGTAATGTACTCTCAAATCCGGGTATCCGGCTTGGAATTCCGGGCTGATGGCATCGGCTTCCACGAATTCACCCGCAGAAGGCATCCGGAGATAGAGGGATTTGTTTTCGTCTGTCCGTTCCCCGACTTGCGGCATGGCTACGGCAAAGGAAGCGTTCGAGCTTGCCGATTGCGACCATCCGGCAGGGTAGTACCCGCTCTCGGAACTTTCTGGAATCCGGTCGTTTTCAAAATCGAATTCCACGGCGGAATGCTCGTCCACAGGGGATACGGTATGGAAAGGCAGAGCCGTGTACTGGGCGGTATAGGTGGTGTCGCCCATGCGGCTCCAGATATAGGCATAATAGGGGGTCCCGGTTTCCAAGGAGGTCAATTCCAAGGCATTGTCCGTTACACTGCCGGCATGGACCGTTTGAATCAGGTAGGGGCCGTGGTTGTTGGAACTTCCGGAACTCGTGGGGTCATGGAAAAGGGTGTCCCCTTGTTGATAAACTCGTCCGTTGATGTCCAAGAGGCGGTCTGTGGCTCCGTAGTCACGCCGGGCAAGGCCTACGACAATTTCGGTTTCGGCATCGAGGTTTTCAAATCGCAGGGTCGCGGAATTTTCTCCTATCTGGGCAATGGATACCGCAGGCGGGGCTTGCAAGGTATTGGCTTCAAGGATAATTGGGTTTTCCATATACATGGGGCCGCCTGCACAGAGGTTGTTATAAGGATAAACGTAGATGTAATAGGTCGAGGCCGGTTTCAAGTTCTCGGAGGTGAAAGAGAACTTGGAGTTTCCCGAAAGCAGGATTGGGAAGCCCCCGATGCTGTCGCCTGGGCGATAGATAACTCCGATTCTTTGGCCGATGGCATAGGTTTTTCCATCTGTTGGACGTTCTTCCACGCTGTTGTTGTCTGCCAAGAAGGCGATGAAGCCATCGTATTCACCTTCCAAGGAGAGTTCCACTTCCAATGCTTCGGCAAGCTGGAGAGGGAATGAAGCCGATGCTTCCACGTTTTCCGGTTTCGTGCAGTTTTCGGGGTAGGTGAAGGTCAGCGTTTTTCCTTCGGTTGCGGCATCCACGTTCAGGTAAGATGTTGAAGTAGACGTGGTGGAGTTCCAGTCGGCAGCGTAAAGGGCTCCTTCCCCGCTATTGGCTTTCAATACAAAAGAGAAACCGAACGTGTTCCAAGTGCTTTCATCGGGATTGGCTCCCGGTGTTTCCATATCGCGGAACCAAACCTGGATATCCCCGTTTTGGTTCAGCACGATATCGTAGGACCAACGGTAGGTTTGTCCATTGGCGGAGAGCAAAAGGTTTTCATACCCGATATACAGGAGCCCGTTTTCCGCGTCGGTACTATATCCGATACGGGTGGTGTTGTCGGAGGCTACCGTGCAGGTGTTGCGGCGGTCGTAACTGGTGGCAAGCATCAGCTGGGGCATGGCTTGAACAAGATTGGAGTCGATCGTGCTGGAATAAGTCTTATAGGAGGCAATCAGGGTGTTTCCTTGGGAAAGGAACAGATGTCCGTTTCCGGTGATGCCGAAGTGGTCCATCGTCCTGCCGGCAAGGGGGAAATCGAAGCCGATGGGGTTGGCGGGTTGTTCCTGTCCGAGGCCTGTCAAGGCCACGGGGTCTTGGTCTGTGAGAAGGTAGTCGCCGTTGAGAGTGTCGGTGGTTTCTGTTTTGAGCTGGAACCATGTCCAGCCGTCTTCGGGACGGGTGGCCGGAGCGGGTTCGTCACCGCTGAGATGGTAACCGCCCACGGGGATTTGCGTGGCCGCCGGGCAGATTCCGGCGGAAAGGATGCCCATGATGGCATACAACAGTAGTTTTCTCGCTTTCATGGTCGTATTTTTTGTGGTAAATGTTTCTTGTTTCGTCTCGTTAAAAAACGTCTTTTCGTGGTTCGTGCTTTGTGTTTTCGGGCTGGGATTCCGGTTCCTTTTTCCCGGAATCCGGGGCTTTATATCCTCGGTTCCCAATCTCGGAATCCGGCCGTTCCGCAATCGTTGACAAATTTAAGGTTTTTCCGTTTTGGCGCCTTTCCCAAGGTTTTTAGATTCGTAAATATGGATTTCATCTTTGTAAAAATGGAAGAGAAAGTGGCGGTGGGACAGCGAGAACGAAAATCTTGACTTTGTCGTATTTGTATCGCTGTCCCGTCATTTCTGGACGGTCTTCAGGGGCGGCAGAGCCGGGACAGCGGGGCATGTCTTGCCCTTGCCGGCGTTTCCACCGGTGCGGGGCGGTTGGGGGTATATCTTACAATGTCTGTAGAAATGGATACCTTTGCATTGGGCATCAAACCATAGAAAAGGAGAATGTGTCATGAAGGCAACTCCCGAAGTGCTCGCATTGGTAGCCGACCGCCTGCCGGTGGATTTTGAATTGCCTGTACTGTCTGTACTGTCTCCCACTCAGTTTATAGACCGTTGTACCGAATAAAAAAATATCTGCGGATAGAAAATATTACGATATTTGCGTTACGATAATCTGGTAACGACAAAGTGGGAATATAATGAAGCCTAACAATCCTTTCCTGGTGTCCGGGTATCATAGCCCGGAGTTTTTCTGTGACCGCGAAGCTGAAACAGCGGGTATTCTCGATGCGCTCCACAATGGGAGGAATATAACGTTGATAGCTCCGCGTCGTATGGGAAAGACCGGGCTCATCCGTCATGCGTACTATCGTTTGAAGGAACAGCATCCGGATATTGTCACGCTGTACATGGATATTTACTCCACACAGTCCTTCAGTGATTTTGTGCGTCTGTTTGCCAATACGGTATTGGGACAGCTGGATTCCGCACCGCAAAAGGCTTTGAGCCGTATAGGAAAGTTTATCTGCAGTTGCCGTCCGGTATTTACGTTTGATGAATTGACGGGAACTCCTAAGGTGACGATAGATGTGGCTCCGGCTGAGGAGGAAAGTACCTTGAAAGAAATTTTCGACTATCTGGGTTCTTCGGAGAAGCGTTGTTATTTGGCTGTTGATGAATTCCAGCAGATTGCCGGGTATCCGGAAAAAGGTGTCGAGGCCTTGTTGCGTTCTTATATCCAGTTCCTGCCCAATGTGAATTTTGTCTTTGCAGGTAGTAAACAGCATCTGATGCAAGAGATGTTCACTTCGTCGAAACGACCTTTTTACCAGAGTGCCCAATTGCTATCCATCGGGACCATAAACCGCAAAGCCTATGTCCGTTTTGCGCAAGACCATTTCACAAAGCACGGTGTGAGTTTGCCTCAAGAGGTTTTTGATGCCATTTATGATCGATACGACGGGCATACTTGGTATGTACAATACCTTCTCAACCGGCTTTTCGGGTATGACCGGGATGTGGATATGGAACTGCTTGCATACGCTACCGGGCAGATTGTTTCGGAATTCGCTTATTCGTATGCGGATTTGCTGAAGGCCTATTCCGTAGGTCAGGTTCGCTTGTTGAAAGCCATTGCCAAGGAAGGTTGCGTCAAGGAAGTGCTATCCGGGGACTTTATAAGCCGGCATAGGCTTCGTGCCGCGAGCAGCGTCAGTGCCGCATTGAAAAAGTTGCTTGGGAATGAGTTGGTCTACCAAAGTGCCGAAGGCTACATGGTATATGATCGATTCATGGGGGAATGGCTACGGCAGCAGGCGTTTTGAGTCCATAAGGGCTTGCCGTTTTCAATCTCCACACGGTCGTCAGATATTGCTATGCCCACAGAAGCGCCGGGTTCCCGATGGCTTCTATGTGTCAAGCTGTTTTAACCCAAATCGGTCATTAGACTCGCCGAGTGTGTTTCCTGTTTTCGAAGAGGGATGCTTTTGTGCATCTTGTTCGCTTCTGTCCGCATCATGCTCCTCGCTACGCCTCGACGTAGCCCGCTACGCCTTCGGCTAGGCGAGAAGCATGCTGCATGACATAAGCGGACAATCTACCCAAAGTCTAATGACCGATTTGGGTTTAAGACGGTTTCTCCAAGCGCTTTTGACAATCTAAGAACCACCTAAGCAGAGAGTTCCGGGATGGCCGGTCCGGGCGTTTTTGTCTGCGCCATCTTCTGGTACACGGACGGGGTCATGCCGGTGGCGTTTTTGAAGAGTTCGATGAAGTTGGTCATGGACTTGTAGCCTACGCTTTCGGCAATGGCTTTGATTTTGAGGTGTCCGTATTTCCGGGTGTCCAAGAGCCGGATTTGGGCCTCGCGAATCCGGTAACGGTTCACCAAGTTCCTGAAATTGACATGGTAATATTCGTTGATGGCCTGGGAAACGTAGGAGGTATTGCTGCCGACCAGCTCGGCAAGATGGTTCAGGTCGAAATCGCTCTGGCAGTATTCCGAAGTATTCTCCATGACATTTTGTATGCGTTGAACCAGCGCCATTTTGGTTTCATTGTCCAAGCGGCTTGAAGAATAGGTCTTTTTGTCGTTGTTTTCCTCTTCTTCGGCGGAAATGTTTTCTTGAACCGCCAAGGCTGCTTCCGCTGTGCTTCCGCTGGCATCAGACCTTGATTTTCCGCTCGGTTCTTTCGCTTCGGGTTTCAACGTTCCGGTCGAATCCGCTTGGGGGGCCTTATTTCCCGGCATCTCTTCCGTGGCTTGCCATAGCTGACTCCAAGCAGTCTCGGAATTTGGATGCTTCCTTTGCAATTCGGACTCGATGATGGCCTTGTTTTTGTTGAAGAGCTCCCGGTTTGTCTTGGTCAATTGGCGTTTTTGCTTGTAGATGGTCAAAAGGAAAGTGGCAAGGACCAAGGCGGCCAACCCGGAGAAAGCAGTCATGCGCCAAGCCCTTCGGATTTTTTCCGATTGCATTTCCTTTTCTATGGCCAGGGCTTCGATTTCTTGGCGGTTCTTTTCTATCTCGTACAAGAACTGGATGTTGGAACCGTAATATTCATCAAGGTAACGGTTGAACGCGGTGTCGGCGATTTCCAAGGTCCTTTTGCGGATTTGTTCTTTCCGGGGACTTTCTGCCGTGTTTTCAAGGATCAGGAAGAGATATTGGACCGCCGTGGTCAGGATATAAGTATGGGTTTCGGCCATCTTGTTGGTGGCCAAGCGGATGTATTTCAATGTGGAGTCGAAAACGCCTTCCTGGAAATAAAGTTCGGCCAGATTGAGGTAGTTGGCATCCTTGTATTTCTTTTCCAAGCCTTTTTCAGTGGCATAACGGATACATTGGTGGTAACGGCGGATAGCCGTGTCGGGCTTTCCCTCGTACAAAGCGATTGAAGCCAGGTTGCTGTAAAGGTTGCAAATGGCAATCGGGTCTTCGATGGGGAGCTGTATGATGTCGTTGTAGAAGATTTTGGAGGAATCCAATTGGTTTGCGTGGAGGTAATCTCCAATCAAGGTGTTCAGGACCTTGATTTCGTTGACGGTCTGGCCTTGTTCGCGGGCGGCACGCAGGGCTTTGAGCGCGTAAGAACGGCCTTTCTCGTTGTCGAGGAAGGCCCGGTAGCACCGGCCCAAATCTTTGTACATTTCGGGCAACAGGTCTTCAAAATTTTCTTTCTCGGCAATTTGGAAGCCTTTCAGGTGGTTGTCGAAAGCTTGGAAGAGGTTGTTCCGGTCGTAATGGATTTTGCCGATTTGCAGGTATGCATCCGCGCAATGGTGTTTTTCTTCAGGGGACATGCGTTGGTTGTACATGCCCGCCACGAGGCTGTAGTAGGCGATGGCGGTGTCGGCATGGCCTAAGGCAAGGTGTTTTTCTGCTTGGGCCATCAATTCCTCGGCGGGCAAATCCGCCAAAGCCCGGTAGTTGAGCATGTCCTGTGCTTCGGCAGCCTGGATATGCTGGGGAACCACTTGGGCAAGAAGCATGAAGATGACAAGATACGCTTTGCGGATGTGTGCGTTTTTATGAAAAACGGTCATGGTTCGGGTTGGTTGTTGTCGTGTCCAAGCGGCTTTCGTGAGCCTTAGGGAAGCTGGGCAAGTAGGTTATAACGTGCGGGATTTGCGGATGCGGTGAGTATGGAAATACGCGCTCCCGTTAGGCACAAAAGTACTAAGAATCTGTTTATTTTCAGTGTCGTTTTCCCGGGCGTTTTCGATTTTGGATGCATAGTCTTCATTCCCCATATATCCTTGTTTAGGAAATCTTGGGTTTGACTGTAGCTTGGAAACCGGATTCGGAATTTTAGAAGCTGTTTAAAATTTCTTACAATCCTGAAAAGGTTGAATTATCAGGGACCGGTTTCAGGATTTTGTTTGCCCATCGGGGGCTATTTCGGGTCTTGGTTGAGCGAAGCTCGAAGATAGCTTGGTCTCGGAGAAATCAAAGCAAGCTTTGATTCCCCGCTCGACATTCGCTATCGTTTGCGTTTTTCCTGACTTCGTCACTATAAAAGTATCGATTTTATAATATCTTGATAAATAATGTTTTGTAACTTTGCGTACCCTGATTTTGGGGTACGCAAAGCATTTCTATATGTTTATCAAGCGAAAAAAGAATCGGTCAGGTACTGTAAGTATCGTTGTGGCTGAAAAGATTTCGGGTTATTATAAGGAGCTTACCACTAT
>CALUMK010000004.1 GCA_944321735.1 uncultured Bacteroidales bacterium | reverse complement strand
GTTCCTGTCAGAGGTGCTGTATATATGACGTAATATATTATAAATGAGTCTCTAAACTAAAAATTAACTAAGTATTGCTTCATGCAAACATAAAAAAAAACATGGACCTGCGCAATCACAAAATTTGTTTATTAGTAAAAATACAAATTTTGCACGAATCCTAATTTTAAGAAAAGCTATATAGCAAGCGATAATCGAATCGATGGTATGTAAAAGGAATAAAAACTTTGACAATATAAATCAGAACATAAATCAGACATTAACCAACGATGTTAAAAACTTGTTAAAAACTTATGAATACCCTGTATAAAAACTGTTAATCTCCTGTAAATACTGTTACAAGCTTATCGAATCTTACTTCCTTTTAACAGTCTCCTAAAAACTTTTCAGCTTTTTTAACTTAATAAATGTTAATTCAGCACGTCTTTGGCAAATTGTCATCCTATACTTTTTCAACAATCGTTCATAAATAATCTAAAGAATTAATAATCAAAATTCAATTATGTTTATTAAATGCGTATAAAAACTAAAATTGTGTGAATGACAAGTTCACAATATTACAACTATTCAAAACTTTTTTTCATTTATCGACAATGCTAACGCCTTTATTACTTTTATCATTCTTTTTTTTATAAAATTAAATAAATTTAACAAGCATAATAAAAGTACCGTGGACAAATCGCGTGTTTTGTCGAAAGAAAGGAGAACTTTTCTAAAATACAATTTAAATTTGCAACTGGACTTGCATTAGAAGCCGATTGCATTGATAAATGCGACTGCTTCGGAATAACGATTAACGAATTTTTGACACTAATGGATGCATACGATTCTTTCATAGATAAATTAAATGTTTTTCTGTGTCGGTTTTATTTGAACAAAGCTTTCAAAGGATTGCTGGTGCTCTTTTGCATGCTTTTGGTTCTCCTTGTTGCCTTTTCCTTTTCTGAATACATTTCTTTTTTTTCGAGTTCTGTCCGATCTTTCTTCTTTTGGTGTTTTGTAGCCTGCGCTTTTTTGGGATTTTTCCTTCTCTGTGTTTACCCTTTTCTGCAAGCGATAGGGTGCATTAAACGGATGTCCTATGAGAAAGCGGCTCGCTATTTGGCTGCTCGTTATCCTGAATTGGACGATAAGCTGTACAATATTATTGATTTACATTCTATCAAGGGGGATTCGCACATATCGGAATCCTTGCTTGATGCGGCTATCAATCAGGTTTTTTCAAGTTTTGTTTCTTATCGGTTTGAAAAGGCCGTCAAATGGAAGTCAAACCGTAAATATTTGTATATCTTTCTTTTGATATTATGTTTAGTTTCCGTTTCTTGGTTTGTGAATCCGAGGATATTGGGTTCGTCTGAGCGTATTATACATTACAATCAGTATTATGAACCTGAATTTCCTTTTGAGATTAGGATTATCAATCCGGAATTGAAGGTTTTGTATGAAGAAGATTTTTTATTGAGGCTTTATGTCGAGGGAGATGTTCTGCCTTCTGAGATTTTTCTTTTGATTGATGGACAGAATGTTGTTTGCAGGCAAGTTTCTGCCAATGAGTTTGAATATTTATTCAACCGGGTGCAACGGGATATTTCATTCCAGATTTGTGCTGGTCGCTACATCAGTGAGGAGCATTTGCTGGAAGTGGATTACAAGCCTTTGTTGTCCGCCATGAAAGTAGTATTGCATTATCCTCCACATACTCGTCTTGAAACGAAGGCGATTGAGAATACTTTGAATCTGGACGTTCCTCAAGGAACCAGGATTGATTGGGAATTGTTATTTGAGCATGCCCGTTCATTGCATGTCTGCATTTTGAATGAATATGGGGAGGCTTCGCAGTTGGGTATTAGTGAATCTTTGATTGTGGATACAGTCAATCGTCCATTGTTTTCGTTTTCAAAGACAGTTTTGTCTTCTTTCGAATACGTTTTGCTTCCCGTGTCTCTTTCCAATTTCTCGTTTGCCGATACTTTGCGTTTTTCAGTCAATGTGTTGCCTGATGCCTATCCTAAAATCGATGTGCATCAATACGTAGATACTTTGGATAGGTATCGCCGTTTTTTTTCCGGCCGGCTGACTGACGATTATGGTTTTTCAGCTTTGTATTTTCGGTTGGATTGCGTTAATCCTATTACTAATGATAATTGGAGCAAGGTGGATACTCTTTTTGTCGATGCCAAGAGCCTTGCATTCGATTTTACTTATTATGTTGACTTAAAAGATTTGGCTTTGAACCCTGGAGACGAAGTTTCATATAGTTTTGAAGTGAGGGACAATGATGTTTTGAACGGTTATAAAGCAGCCTATTCCGAGACTTTCAGTTACAGGAAGTTGTCTGAAGAAGAAATACGGAATAGCATTAGTGAAACATCGGTTTCCATTGATCAGAGTCTTTCCATGTCCTTGCAAGCAATGAAAGATTATGAAAAGGATATAAATTCTGTTTTGGAGGATTTGCTTTCAAAGCCTTCCTTGACATGGCAGGATAGGAAAAATTTGGAGCTTTTGATTGAACGTCAGCAAGAGATATATCGCGAGTATGAATCCATGAAAGAAAATCTTCGTGAGAAGGAGCAATTGCAATCAGAACTCTTTTCATCCAATCTGGAACTTGATGCCAAAAAGAAGGAGTTGCAGGAATTGTTCAATAAGTTGTTTGATGAATCTACGATGGCCAAATTGGAAGAATTGCAACGTCTGATGGAAGAAAACAAACCTAAAGACGAAGTAGTAGATGCTTTGGAAAGTTTGAAGCAGGAGGGGGATTTCCTTACTGAAGATTTGGAGAGGAATTTGGAACTCTACCGGAAACTGGAATTGGAAAACCGTTTGCAAACCGCTTTGGAGGATGCCCGTCGGCTTCAAGAAAAAAGCGCCGAGATAGAAAACGATATGTCTGATTTGAAGAGGACAGAGTTTGATGAAAATAAGGGTAGATTGGATTCCATGCTTTTGGATTTGAAGAAGCGTAGAGAAAATCTGGAAAAGAAATTGAAAGATATTTCGCAGATGAATTCTTCTTTGGAAGAACCGACTTCTTTCGAAGTTCCGGATTCCTTGTTGAACCGGATAAATGAGAAGATGGAAGAAACCTCTTCGGATATCCATGAAGGCGATGCCAATTCGGCTAAACAAAACCAGCAGCAAACCACCGGTATGTTGCAAGCTTTGGCTGAAAACATCGAAAACCAGATGAATCAGATTGAGCAAGAAAACATGGCCGAGGATGCTGCTTTTATCAGGCTTTTGTTGAAATCGGTCGTCAGGGTTTCTTTCGCTCAGGAGAATTTGATGAACGAACTTTCCAGGATTCGTGTCAATGATCCCTATTATGCTGAAATTATCCGGAAACAGTCTTCTTTGATTTCGGAAATAGGTTTTGTGATAGATAGTGTGCGAGCAATTTCTAAACGTCAGCCTCAGGTAGCTTTGACTACCGATAAAGAGGTCAAGAATCTTTTGGGTTACACTGACGAAACCATGTCTCAGCTTTTGCGTATGAACGATGTCCATTACCAGCGTTACCGCATGTCTAACCGTTCTGCTATGACCGCTCAGCAATATGCCATGACTTCATTGAATAATTTGGCTTTGCTTCTTTCGGAATCTCTGGATAATATTCAGCAGCAATTGCAGATGAAAGGGAATTCTTCGGGAAATCAAAAGGGGATGCCGCAAATGTCCTCTTCTGGACAAGGTAAAGAGGGTAATATGAAAATGCCTATGCCGTCCATGAATCCGGGTGATGAAAGTCGTTCTTCGCAGAGTTTGCAACAGATGCAGGAGGATTTGAACAAACAGTTGGAAGCTTTGAAAGATATGCTTCAGGAATATGCAAAGCAGAGGACCTTAGGAACGGATGCCAAAAAATCAAGTCAAGGCAAGACCGGCAATCAGGCAGGAACCGATGTGAGTGAAGAAAAAATTTCAGAGTCATTTGCTCGGGCTGCAGCCAAACAGGAGATGATTAGAAGAATGCTTCAGCAGAAGATGCAGGAAAGTGGAGTTTTGGATCCTCAGTCTGCTTCTAAACTCAATCGAGTTTTGGGTGATATGGAGCGGACAGAGCGAGATTTGGTGAATAGGATATTGAACAATCAGTTGATGGCTCGGCAGAAGAATATAGAGACTCGATTGCTTGAAGCCGAGAATGCCGAATTGAAACGCGAAAAAGATGAAAAACGTGAATCTAAGGAAGGGCGACAATTCAACCCCTTTGTCTCCGATAGTTTGGATTCATGGTTTGAGAAGAAGCGAGGTGTAGATGTGATTCGGGAAAATATGCCGACTTTGCAACCTTATTACCAAAAGAAAGTACAGGATTACTTTTTTAGAAAGGATTAGTTTTTGTGTTGATTTTACTGTTTTCGGATTGTTCCACGTGGAACAATCCGAAAACGATTTTCTATGTTTTTTGTATAGAGGTGTTTACGTGGATTGTTTCTAAAAAATCTAATTTACGTGATAAATATTTTTGTAAAAACGTATGCTCTTTATTACGTTTTATTGATGTTGTATTTTTATGTAAAATTTCGATTTTTTTGAATTCTATATCTTGTAGAATGATTTTTGTAATCTTATATTAGTACGTTTTTCTGTCTTTGATATATTACTTATTTTCGCTATGATAAAACGTATTTTGTTTTTGGAATATTTATATGAGAAGATTGTTTCTGATACGGAATCTTGCTTGGTTGAAAACTTGGCCTGTCGTTTCTTTGTGCCCAAATCAGTCATTAGACGCGCCGAGGCCGTTTCCAATCCGGAAATGATGCCCGGACTCTAATAACCAATTTGGGTTAAACTTTATGCAGGTTGTTCTTTGTGTCATGCAAAATGCTTCTTTCTATCCGAAGATGTAAAGGCCTGCGTTTCAAGTAGCGAGGAGCGGGGTGAAGTAGAAGCGGGCAAGATGTCAAAAGCATGTTATCTCAGGATGGAGTAGCCTCGGTGCATCTGATGACTGGTTTGAGTTTATCTATGTCGGTCAAGTATCCGTAAATCGATAGAAAGACGTAATTTTGCAAGCCTTTCTGTGTCCTTTGGAAGAGGGAGCGTTGCTGAATTGGTTCTGAACCTTTTTCCCCGGCTCAATGCTGTTCTGATTGCTGTCATAGAGTGCTGGGTGCGATGCTGAATTCCATATTTGTCAAGGAATCAATCGGAAAGGTTTCGATTAGCGGATACCTGTGAATCCTTGATAGAGGAGGATTCGCTGACGATAATGTTTTGGCTAGATGTTTGAGCGGCTTGTTGGCTGAAGAGAACTCAAAGTAGGACTATCCTGTGTAGGTTTTTGTTGATTGGCAATGAGCTTACTGTTCGCTTGGGTTTGCGCTTGGAAAATTAAGGCAGCGAAAGGAGATGGACTGTCTTGGATGATAATTAGCTGCTTTTCAATCAACAAGTTTAGCCAGCGAATTCGGTATGTTCATTTCGTTTGCTTGGAATGATGCCATGTCCGTGTTTAGGCAGTATGAGGTTGATGATTGATATGGAATGGCAAGATTGCATGTTGCGAACTTGTTTTTGTCGAGTTTAAACGGCTAATATATTGTGAATATGGGAAAAATCAGTTTTTACGAAGAAGATGTTCGTCTCAAGTATCTGAAGAGGATTCCTGCACGTGAGTCTTTGATGAAAGTGATTGCTTGCTTGGATTGTCAATGCGGGGATATCAATTATGTCTTTTGCTCCGACGGCTATCTGTACAAGGTGAACAAAGAGTATTTGAACCACGATACATTGACCGATATCATTACTTTTGATTACACCTCTGAAAGTGATGAAAGTCAAGATGATTTTATTGCCAAGTTCTGTTCGGAAATGCCTCTTGACAGTGATGGAGAAAACGGGCAAAAGTCTTCTTCATCTCAGAAAATATTATCCGGCGATATTTATATCAGCTTGGATCGTATCCGGGAAAACGCCGGAAAGTTCCACGTGGAACAAATTGACGAATTGAATCGGGTTATGGTTCATGGGGTATTGCACTTGGCTGGCTATAAGGATAAAACGCCAGACGAAGAAAAGCAGATGCATCATATGGAAGATCAAATGCTGGCCGCTTGTTTTCCAGGCTATGAACATTTGAAGCACGAATAGAGTGGAAGCTGCTTTATACAATGAGAATTTGCTTGGATTCTTGCGAGGATTTTCTCTATGGTGATGCAGCATTTAAGGGATAGATCGGAACATCTTAATGAATATTGGAACCATGCGATTGGATTATGATATAGTAGTGGTAGGTGGCGGCCATGCCGGATGTGAAGCAGCGGCAGCGGCAGCCAATCTGGGAAGTAGCGTCTTGTTGATTAGCATGCAAATAGACCGCTTGGCCTATATGTCTTGCAATCCTGCGATGGGAGGGGTGGCAAAAGGGCAGATTGTGCGGGAAATTGATGCAATGGGTGGCTATTCAGGCATTGTGACCGATTATTCCACCTTGCAGTTCAGGATGTTGAATCGTTCCAAAGGTCCGGCTATGTGGAGCCCTCGTGCTCAATGCGATATGTGGCAGTTTTCCTCTTGTTGGCGTCGCACATTGGAAGCAGTGCCTAATTTGGATTTGCGTCAGGATACCGTAACGGCTTTTCTGTTTGAAGGTTTGAAAATCAGAGGGGTAAAGACTTTATCAGGGGTCGAGATTTATTCGCGGGCCGTGATTCTGACCGGAGGCACGTTTCTTAACGGGAAGATACATATTGGAGAAAGTTCGTATGCCGGCGGGCGTATGGGGGAGGCAGCTTCAACGGGATTGAGCGAGCAACTGCATTCTTTAGGTTTCGAAGTGGAGACGTTAAAGACAGGTACTCCTGTCCGAATCGATGCCCGTACTATCGATTTTAGTGTGTTGACGGAACAAAAAGGGGATGAAAATCCGGCAAAATTCTCGTTTACAGATACTTTACCGGTACAGGAACAGATGCCGTGTTACTTGGTCTATACTAATTTGGAGGTACATGATATCCTAAAGACAGGCTTCGACCGTTCCCCTTTGTTTACCGGGCGCATCAGAGGCCGAGGTCCGCGCTATTGCCCCTCGATTGAGGACAAGATAGAGCGTTTTGCCGACAAAGACCGACATCAGCTCTTTTTGGAACCTTGCGGTCGGCATACGCATGAGTATTACTTGAACGGTTTTTCATCTTCTCTTCCCGAAGAAGTGCAGATCAATGCCTTGCATAAGATACAGGGTTTTGAGCGAGCCAAGGTGTATCGTCCGGGTTATGCTATTGAGTATGATTATTTTGATCCGACACAGCTAAAGTCGACTTTGGAAACGAAAGAGGTAGAAAATCTTTATTTTGCCGGACAGGTCAATGGAACGACAGGTTATGAAGAAGCGGCTGGTCAAGGTTTTGTAGCGGGTGTCAATGCCCATTTGAAACTGGTCGGCAAAGATCCTTTGGTTTTGCTACGTTCCCAGTCCTATATCGGGGTCTTGATAGATGATTTGATAACCAAAGGTGTCGATGAACCTTATCGTATGTTCACTTCCCGTGCCGAGTACCGGATTCTATTGAGACAAGATAATGCAGATGAAAGGCTTACACCTATTTCATATAAACTGGGATTGGCATCGGAAAATCGTATGCGAAGATTGGAGGAAAAACAAGAATCGCAGGCTACGATACAACATTATTTGGAGCAGCATAAGGTAGAACCGCTTCAGGTCAATGCCTTTTTGGAAGAACTCGGCACTTCGGCTTTGAGCCAGAAAGCGGATATGGCCTCTTTGTTGCAACGTCCGCAGATTAACTTGCAGTCTTTGCGTACGATGAATCCTGCTTTTGGCCGTTTCCTGGAGAAATACGACCGCCTGCCTTTTGCGCAAGAACTCTTGGAAGAGGTGGAGGTATCCATGAAATACAGCTCCTATATACAAAAGGAAGAAGAGAATGTGGCTCGTCTGTCGAAATATGACAGTTTGCCGTTGCGTTCGGATTTCGATTATAAATCAATCCTTTCCATCTCCTATGAAGCCCGTGAGAAGTTGAGTCGCTTGAAACCGGCCACCTTGGGACAGGCATCGCGCATTCCCGGCGTCTCGCCTTCGGACATTTCGGTCTTGCTGATATGGTTGAACAAAGGCTGATGCAACGGCTGTTTGGCTTGGGGCTTGCTTTGCATTACTTTTGCATGGAATCCTTGCAGGGGTTCTTGTTTTATAAAAAGTAGAGAATAAATAGTTTATGGATATTCAAGCGGAAGGGAAGCCGGATACCGAGGTTCAAGGCGACGAAAATGCCCCGAAAAAAGGAGTCAAGCGGGGAGATGGCAAGGTGGTGGAAACCCCTCTGATGCGGCAGTACTACGAAATCAAGCAGCAACATCCGGATGCTGTGCTCCTTTTTAGGGTCGGAGACTTTTACGAAACTTTTGGGGAAGATGCCATTTTCGCTTCCAAGGTGCTGAATATCGTTTTGACCCGCAAGGCCAATGGTTCCCATACGTTTATCGAGTTGGCCGGATTCCCTCACCATGCGTTGGAAACTTATTTGTACAAGCTGGTCCGTGCCGGAGGCAAGGTGGCCATTTGCGAGCAGTTGGAAGATCCGAAGCTGACCAAGAAGCTGGTAAAGAGAGGGGTCACGGAACTGATTACGCCGGGCATTTCTCTCAATGACCGCCTTTTGGAAAACGGGAAGAACAATTTCCTCTGCGGTTTGTATCCAGGCCAGGCAGGTCCAGCGGGATGGGGCGCTTCGCTCAGGCAGGCGGCTTCCAAGAAAAAGTCCAAGCCTGCGCAAGAGATGGGCATTTCTTTCTTGGATGTCAGCACCGGGGAATTCTTTGTGGCCGAGGGCAATATGGAATATATCCATAAGCTGATTGACAATTTCCAGCCTTCGGAGATTGTGATGCCGAGGGATTACAGGGACGAGTTTTTCCGTCTTTTCGGCAATCGTTATTATGTTACTGTTTTTGAGGACTGGGTGTTCAAGCCCGACTTTGCCCGTGAGCTTCTGCTGAAGCATTTCAAGACCAATTCCTTGAAAGGCTTCGGGGTGGAAAATATGGTGGCTGCCCAGATAGCGGCTGCTTCCTGCCTGCATTATCTGATTGAAAGCAAGCATGAACAATCCTCGCATATATCTTCCTTGCAGAAGATTGTGGAGAGCCGGTATGTCTGGATGGACGCTTTTACCTTGCGCAATCTGGAGCTTCTGCAGCCTTCTTCCACAGCGGTGGACGATTCCAAGGAGGCCGAGAATTCCTTGTGGGCCGTGTTGGACAAGACTTCCACGCCGATGGGCTCGCGTCTGTTGCGGCGCATGATTTGCCTGCCTTTGAAAGACAAGGATCAGCTGGAGGAACGTTTCGATTATGTGCAGACGCTGGTCGAGAACCGGGAAGCGGCCGATTTTCTCGAAGATAAGTTTTCCCAGATAGGTGATTTGGAGCGTCTGCTCTCGAAGGTGGCTGCGATGCGTGCCTTGCCTCGGGAGATGCTGCAGTTGAAGAACACCTTGGGGATTTTGGCTGGAATCAAGACGTGGGGAGAGACCGCATTGTCGGAGATACCTTTGTTGCAGGCTTGGGCTGCTTCTCTCGACGAATGTTCCCAGTTGCATGATTACCTTGCCAAAAGCATCGACCCAGATGCTCCGGCTCTTTTGTCCAAAGGCGGAGTCGTCGCCTCAGGGGTGGATGCCGAACTGGACGAATTGCGCAGGATTGCCTATTCCGGCAAGGAATACCTGGCCGAACTTTTGCAGCGCGAAAGCAGGCAAAGCGGCATAAGCGGTTTGAAATTAGGCTTTAACAATGTCTATGGGTATTATCTGGAAGTGACCCATTCCTTCAAGGACAAGGTGCCGGCCGAATGGGTTCGCAAGCAGACACTGACCAACGCAGAACGTTATATTACCCAAGACTTGAAAGCGTATGAAGAAAAAGTACTGACAGCCCAAGATAAGATTACTACGGTAGAGGCTGCTTTGTACCAGAAAATTCTTGAATATTCTTCAACTTTCATAAAACGTATCCAAGAGTCGGTTCAAAAGATTGCTTCTTTTGATGTTATGCTTTCATTTGCCAAGGTGGCAGCGCAGAATAAATACGTGCGGCCCCAGTTGATGGATAGCTACGATTTAGAGATTATCCAAGGGAGGCATCCGGTTATTGAAAGGCATATCCCAGCCGGGCAGAAATACGTACCTAACGATATACGTTTTCAGAAAGAAGGATGCCGGATTATGATGATTACCGGTCCTAATATGTCGGGTAAGTCGGCGGTCTTGCGGCAAACCGCGTTAATTGTGCTGATGGCTCAGATCGGCTGCTTTGTTCCGGCGGAAGCAGCTCGGATCGGTTTGGTGGACAAGATTTTTACTCGTGTCGGAGCTACGGACAACCTGGCTTCGGGCGAGAGTACCTTTATGGTGGAGATGAACGAGACGGCCAATATATTGAATAACTTGACCGATCGTTCCCTGGTCTTGTTGGATGAGATTGGCCGGGGAACTAGTACCTACGATGGTATTTCGATAGCCTGGGCCATTGCCGAATATCTCCACGATATTCCCAAGCGTGCGGCAAAGGTGCTTTTTGCCACGCACTATCATGAATTGAACCAGATGGCGGCTCGCTTCCCCCATATCCGGAACTACCATGTCAGGGTCAAGGAGATGGACGGTCAGGTGATTTTCTTGCGGACATTGGCCGAGGGCGGTTCCGAGCATAGCTTCGGGATTCATGTGGCCCAGATGGCAGGGATGCCTCGTTTTGTAGTGGAACGTGCCGAGGAGATTTTAGGGAGTCTTGAAAAGGGGGGTGTGCAAGGCGGGCAGCAGCGGGCTATCCTTCCCGGCCTGAACCGGGTTGTTGCCGGGTCGGATAGAACGGAGGGCGATGTTACCGGGACGATGGAAGATTTTGGACAGGCTGAGGCTTCCGAATGCCAAGGAGGTGGTGAAGCCTCACTGGAGACTTGTTCTGGCAAGGATATAGACGGGCAAATGGTCGGAGACGAGGCTACATTCGATTCTCCGGAGCGGAAAATGACCGGAAAGAGGGGAGACAGGACTATGCAACCTTCTGAAAAGGAGGTACATAAGCCATACCAACTTAGCTTCATCCAACTTGACGATCCTTTGCTCGAAAAAATCCGGGACGAGATTATGGATTTGGACATCAACAGCCTTACTCCCGTACAGGCACTCAATAAGTTAGATGAAATAAAGCGCTTGCTGGGAAAAAAATAAAGGCTTGTTGCAAAATTTTTTTCTCAAAAAACTTGCAGGTTTAAAAAATTGTTGTACTTTTGCAATCCGATTCCGCGGAAGTAGCTCAGCTGGTAGAGCGCAACCTTGCCAAGGTTGAGGTCGCGAGTTCGAACCTCGTTTTCCGCTCACATTCCCGGTGTCATTGACATCGGGTTTTTTTTTGAATTCCGGAAAAGGGCAGGCTCTTTTCTCAAGAAGGAAATCCAAGGCAGCTTTGCCGAAGATTGCCTGCGTTCGGTTTCTCCGGAATTTCAGGTCGCCCCGATGGTGGAATCGGTAGACACGCAGGACTTAAAATCCTGTGGCTGATGAAGTCGTGCGGGTTCAAGTCCCGCTCGGGGTACAAGTTTACTTTCAAAGCATTGGCAGTCAGACCTTTTAGGTGGCTGCCATTTTTCTTTGATGGCAAATAAATAGCAAATGCATGCATCCCAGCCTGTCTTCACGCTTCTGGACGTTTGCCGAAGCATCCAGCGCACGCTTTCGGCACGTTACGGTTCCCCATTTTGGGTCAAGGCCGAGATGCACAAGCTGAATCTCTACCCGGCTTCCGGGCATTGTTTCCCTGAGTTATTGCAAAAAGAAAATGGTCAGATTGTGGCTGAAATGAAGGCCACGTTTTGGCGCAGCGATTACGAACGTGTCAACCGTCAGTTCCTGCAGATTGTCAAGGAACCTCTCAAGGATGGCATCGAGATTCTGTTCGAGGCCCGGATTCAATACGATCCTCGTTACGGATTGAGTTTGAGAATCTGTGATATAGACCCTACATACGTATTAGGGAGCTTGGAGCGGGAGCGGGCGCTTTGCGTGCAGCGTCTCAAGGAAGAAGGTCTTTGGGATCGCAACCGGAATCTTCCTTTTGCCAAAGTGCCTTCCCGGATTGCTGTCATTTCGGCTGAAACCAGCAAAGGCTATTCCGATTTCATGCAGGTTTTGCAAAACAATTCGCAAGGATACAGTTTCTATACGCATTTGTTTCCGGCTTTGCTTCAAGGCGAGATGGCCGAGAAAAGCCTGATGGATGCCTTGCAGGCGGTCCGGGATTTCCCGTTGGAGTTCGACGTGGTGGCCATCATCCGGGGCGGCGGGGGCGATGTCGGTTTGAATGTTTACAACCATTATGCTTTGGCCAAGGCCATTTGCGAGTATCCTCTTCCCGTCCTGTCTGGCATCGGGCATTCCACTAATCTTACAGTCAGCGAGGAAGTTTCCTATTTCCATGCGATTACGCCTACCGAGCTGGCCGTTTTCCTGCTCAGGCGTTTCGATGATTTCTATGCGGAGGTACTCCAATACATGGATGATTTTGCGCGTTTGAGTCGGGAACTTTTGGCTTCCGAAGCTTATCGTTTGGAAAATCTGAAGAATCTGCTGAAGACACCTTTGATGCGTTTGAAATACGAAGTTTCTGCGCTCGACCAGTGGAAGAACCGATTGGAAAGAGCCGTCAATCATTTTATTAAATCCGAAAAGGATGCCTTGAAGGAACAGGAAAGCCTGATGCGCTGGGCCGATCCGGTTCGCAATTTGAAACGAGGATATTCACTTACTTATCAAGGAGATAAATTGGTCTTTTCCGCAGGGGATGTTGTCCAAGGCGGTTTGATTAGGACGGTTTTTGCCCAAGGGTCGGTTGAAAGCCGGGTCGAGAAAGTGCTTGTTTACGGGAAGAAGTCGGTTGTGAATGAAAAAGATAAGGTATCGGGCGATGCCAATACGATATGAAAACGGCAGGACGCTGTGTCCGGTTTTGGAGGGGAATTTTAGGGACGGGAAGGAAAATGTGAGAAGACGCCAAGGTGTGTTTTTGCGATGGGATTTTATTTTTTGCAGTAAATTCATTAACAGATAAGACGATGGCCAAAAAGAAAGAAGAAGGCAAGAACCAGCAAGAGTTAGGTTACGAAGAGGCCTATACCCGTCTGCAGCGGATAGTGGCGGATATGGAATCGGAGCAGATTACGGTGGACGAGTTGAGCGCAAAGCTCCAGGAAGCCGTCAAATTGCTGGCTATCTGCAAGCACAAGCTTTTCGATACCGAGAAAGAAGTGCAATCCATTCTGAAAGGCATGGAGGCCGAATAGCGGATGCTTGGCATTCCGTGCTTCAGCCAGCGGGGGGCTGTCAGGCTTTATCTGTAGTGGCGTTTCGCGTGTCGGTATGTTTTTGCCCTGGAATTATTTATCATAAGGCGGAAGGCCTAATTTCCGTTTGACATGCTCTTGGACGATGCTGTCAAATTCCTTGCCTTCATTAAACAGGAATTCCGTCCGGATGGGCAGGCAGGCGAGGGGGATGCCTTTCAGGCAAGGAAGTGCAGGATGCCCGTAGAGCCGCGCCATGTCTTTTTCGGTGGTTACGATGACGGGTTCGTTGCCGGCGGATGCTTCGATGGACGATGCCAAAGTTCGATAGGAATCCGCAATCTTTTGTAAATCATTTTGGGAAAAAGCATGGTGGTCGCCGAAGTCGAAATGTTTTCGGATTCGGAATCCTTGTTCCTGTAGGTAATCGCTCATCGGCTTGGCATTGGCGATGCCTGTTACCAAAAGGATGTCTTTTGACAAGGAAGATGGAAGAGGGTTCGTTTCGCTCAGGCATTGCTTCTCCCAGTCGAAGAATTGCAGCTTCTCATAACGGATGACACTGAAGAATACTTTTTGAGTCTTGAATAAATTAGGAATGGAGGATTTGAAGGATTCCCGTTCGGCATATGACAAATCGGGAGGACATTTCGTTGCGATGATGATGTCGGCGCGGCGGCATTGTTTCCGGCTTTCCCTCAGATTGCCCCAAGGCAGGAAATGGTCCTTGAAGAAAGGCTTGGCGTATTCGGTAAGCAGGATGGACAGGGAGTGATGGACTTGGCGGTGCTGGTAGGCATCGTCCAGCAAGAAAATCTGGCATTCCGGTTTTAACGACTTCATTTCCTGAATTCCTTTTGCTCGCTTGGCGGCTAAATAGACCCAGAAACGCTTGGGCAGTTTTTCATGGAATTTGAGGAAATACTGGAGCGGCTCGTCTCCTGTCTGCTGGACGTTCATTCCCTTTTCTACCAAGAGATTCCCCTTGCTCTTCCTGCCGTAGCCACGGCTCAGCACGGCCAGTTTGTATGTATCGCCTAAAAGCCTGATCAGGTATTCTACCATGGGGGTTTTGCCGCTTCCTCCTACGCAAAGGTTTCCGACGCTGATGACTGGATCAGGGAAAGAGGTCGGCTTTATATAGACATTGTCGTAGCATAAGTTTCGCAGTTGCGAAGCTGCAGCATAGAAAGGCGTGAACGGGATGCCAAGTATTCTTAGGAGCTTGGCATGATTTTCGATGAATGGCATGGTTTTTGACGTATGGTGAGCCTCGGGCATGAATGGTTCTGCCCCGGAGGTGCAACAGAAAGCGAAGATACGTTTTTTTGCCTGATTGCGCGAAACGGGTGTGGGCCTTTTCTGATGGGTTGGAGGATGGGTGTCCGCTTTGCATTTTGCTGCTTGCAACTCTATGTAAAAAGATTATTTTTGCATGTAGCTTCACAAAGGCCGAAGGTTGCCTTGCGATTTTAATTCATTGTCATTAAATAAAATAAGGAGGTTTTAGCTATGTACTGGACGTTGGAAATGGCTTCCAAACTGGAGGATGCCCCTTGGCCTGCCACGAAAGCAGAACTGATTGATTACGCGCAACGCTCGGGTCTTCCGCAGGAAATTCTTGAAAATCTGGATGAATTGGAGGACGAGGGTATCGCTTACGATGGGATTGAAGAAATCTGGCCGGATTACCCGACAAAGGAGGACTTCTTTTTCCACGAGGACGAGTATTAGTTTGTAATACAATAGATTTATTCTTTTGTCGACTTTCATCCGATGGTGAGAGGAGAGGGTTTGCAGGCAAGAATTTTCTCCCATCGGGTTGAAACTGTTAGTGTCCAAAGATGGCTCGCGGGTCATCTTTGGACTTTTTTTATCCCATCCGGACGCATTTTGGGAAACAAGAGTAAGAGTTGGATTAACTCAAAAAGAGGAGTTCACAAAAGAGTTCATAAAAGAACCCGTGGAGTTCACAAAAGAGTTCCTAAAAGAGGGTAAAAGTTCCTAAAAGCAAGGGGCACGGCCTCGGCAGACATAAACTGCAAAGGCCGTGCTTTGTTTTTAGGAGGAACCTAACCGCCTACATCCTTTCCAGAATCTCCTTCACCAGACAGATCAGTACCGGGACGGTCTTTTCGACGGCAGCCAAGACTTCTTCGTGGCTGACTTCCAGTGCCACTTCGCCCCCGCCGAGGTCGGAAATGACCGAAAGCCCCATTACTTTCATGCCCAAGTAGTTGGCCACGATGGTTTCCGGAACGGTACTCATGCCTACCGCATCCCCGCCGATGACCCGCATGTAGCGGTATTCAGCCGGCGTTTCAAAAGTTGGCCCGGTAGTTCCCACATAGACACCTTGTTGCACCGGAATCCCCAGCTGAGCGGCCGTTTCCAAACCGTGTTTCAGCAAGTCCTTGTCGTAGGCGTTGTGCATACTGGGGAAACGTTCGCCGAAACGTTCATCGTTAGGTCCCAGCAGCGGATTAGGCAAAAGGTTGATATGATCCTTGATGAACATGATGTCGCCCACCTTGAAGTTCGGGTTCATTCCCCCCGCCGCGTTCGAGACAATCAAAGTCTTGACCCCCAAGGCTTTCATAACATAAATCGGGAAGGTCACCTCCTGCATTGGGTAACCTTCGTAATAATGGAAACGACCCTGCATGGCCACCACTTTTTTCCCGCTTTTCAGCTGGGCGAACAGCAGCTGCCCCTTATGCCCTGCTACCGTCGAGACCGGGAAGTGCGGGATATCCTTGTAGGCAACGCTCTTTTCTATTTCCAATTCGTCCACTAAACCGCCTAATCCTGAGCCAAGAACGATTCCGATTTCCGGATTGTATTCTTGGGTCTTCTGATGGATGTAGGCCGCGGTTTCCTGAATCTTTTCAAACAAATTCATGGCTTTAATAATATAATTGTCGGTTGATTATACTTCTGAAAACCTTGTCAAGCGCCCACTTTCTGGCAGGCTTGTTCAATCCGCGCCAAGGTTTCTTCCTTGCCGATAACCGTCATGATATCAAAGATATGCGGACCTAACGATGCACCGACCAAGGCCAGACGCATGCTGTTGAACACCTTTCCTGCGTTCCAGCCGTTTTCCCCAATCATCTTCTGGGTCAATTCCTCCAATACAGAAGCCGAAAAATCAGTCTTTTCCGCTTCAGCATTCCATTGACGCAAAATCATAGGCATATCCTCCGTCCAGCGTTTCTTGACCACTTTCTCGTCATAGCTTTCCGGCGCATTGAAAAAGAAGTACGTCTGATCCCAGATTTCCTGCGGGAAGGTGAGGCGTTCCTTGACCAATCCGACCATCTTTTCCAATTCGGCATCCGAAAAAGAATCCGCCTTGCGAGTCAAGCCACCGCGCACACCGGCTTCGCCCGCCCGTTTCCTCAGGATTTCTATAAAGCTGGCATCGCTTTGTTTTTGAAGATATTGGTGATTGAACCAATGCGCCTTTTCTAAGTTGAACTTGGCTCCCGACTTGCTGACCTTTTCCAATTGGAAAGCTTGAATCAGCTCGTCCATGCTGAAGATTTCCTGTTCCGTTCCCGGATTCCAGCCTAAAAAGGCTAACATATTGACAACGGCTTCAGGATAATAACCGCTTTCGCGATAGCCGCTGCTCTTTTCGCCTGTCTTGGGGTCGGTCCAAGCCAGAGGGAATACCGGGAATCCCAAACGGTCCCCGTCGCGCTTGCTCAGCTTGCCGTTTCCATCCGGTTTGAGAAGCAGCGGCAGGTGCGCGAAGCCCGGCATGCTGTCCTTCCAGCCCAAGTATTCGTAAAGCAGCACGTGCAGCGGCGCGGACGGCAGCCATTCCTCGCCCCGGATCACGTGCGAGATTTCCATCAGATGATCGTCCACGATGTTGGCCAAGTGATAGGTGGGCAGGTCGTCGGCGCTCTTGTACAGCACCTTGTCGTCCAGAATGTCGGAATTCACCGTTACCTCGCCCCGGATCATGTCGTGAACCGTGATGGTCTGTCCCGGATCGATCTTGATACGCACCACGTAGGGTGTCCCGGCCTCTAATAAGGCTTTGGTCTCGGCTTCGGGCAGGCTCAGCGAGTTCTTCATCTGCATCCGGGTCGTGGCATCGTACTGATGACTGCTCGACTTGCTCTCTTCCAAACGTTTGCGCATCGCATCCAGTTCCTCCGGCGTGTCGAAAGCGTAGTAGGCATGGCCCGAATCCAAGAGCTGTTTCACATACTGGCGGTAGATGTCGCGGCGTTCCGACTGGCGGTAAGGGCCGTGGGGACCGCCGATGCCGACCCCTTCGTCAAAGGGGATATGCAGCCATTGGAAAGCCTCGATGATATATTCCTCGGCTCCCGGCACGAAACGGCTCGAATCGGTGTCTTCGATACGGAGAAGGAATTCCCCGTGGTGTTGCTTGGCAAACAGGTAGTTGAACAATGCTGTCCTCACGCCGCCTATGTGCAAGGGCCCGGTAGGGCTGGGAGCGAAGCGGACTCTGACTTTCCTTTCTGTGTTCATGGGTTTTATGCTAATTCTATTTTAAGCTTTACTTCCGATAAACGCGGCGCCTCGGCATACCTCAAGCAAGGATGCCGCTTGGCTCTGCGCTCGGCTTGCAGTTTAACTTATTCCATTTTTTGGCTGGCCGTCATGGGTGTGTGAGCCGGTCAATGCAAGGGCATGGAGGACTTCCACCTTTTCTGGGCGACCACACTTTCCGTTTGCATTCGTTCCCCCTTGGCTATACGTCCCTCTTGGCTACAGGATCCGTTGCAGGCCAATCACATCGATCCAGCGGTTTCCGGCCCGGATCCAGTCTTTCCGGTAGTCGCAACGGGCGAACCCGCAATCTTCGAAAAGCTTGAGGCTGACCGGATTGTCCGTTCGGACTTGGGCGTAAAGCTGGTGCAAATTTAATTGGTTTTGGGCGTAGCTGCATGCCTGGCTGATGATTTTTTGTCCCAAGCCTTGATGCCGGTATTCCGGGCAGAGCAGGATGCCGATTTCGGCTCGCGAGTGCAAGGCTTCGTAGTTGTAGAAGTCCAGGATGCCTACCGGAGGGAAGGCCCAGGAGCAGGCCGCTTTCCCGGCTTTCCCGGGTTTTGAGGCCGATTCTGCCAAGGGAGAGATGCCTGCCGGGAAAAAGCTTTCTGCACGCCCCGTTTCGTTTTGACAGGGAATGCTATCGTTTTGACAGGGAATGCTGTCGTTTTGACAGGGAATGCTATCGTTTTGACAGGGAATGCTATCGGGCGCAGGGCTCTTCGTGTTTGGTTTTGAATCCGTTTCATGGACGGGAGGCAGGCAGGCAATCAGCCGGAGTTGTCCCGAGGAAAGGAAATTGTCGGCCAGCGAGCTTTCAATGAAATGCCGGAGAAAGTCCAAAGAGTAAGGAATCCGGGTCTCTCCCAGTCGGAATGCTTCCGGCCGGTTCTCCATCTCGAACAAAAGGTATTCGTCCCCCGGCTCCATAGCTCTGAAAATCAAATCGGTATTTTTTCTCATCTTATTTCAATTTGCATAGGCCGGAGGGCTGTTTAAAAACCGGTAATCAATATTTAAAAACCTGGATTTCCGGGATTTATCGACCTTGGAATCAATTAAAGGTTGATTTGGATATCTCCTTCGAACACGAAAGTGGCCAAGCCTTCCAGATGGACTTGGGAGAAAACCATGTTGTGCTGGGTTTTGAAATGCCGAGGCACCGGATTCTCGTCCACGGGTAGGCTCTTCAGCACCGAAGCCGGAGCCTGGTTCAGCAGAAAGTCCACTTGCAGGTTGCCGCCTTTGGTAGAGAGGTTCACCGTATGATGGCCTGTGCCGAAGTTCTCTTTGAGCACGAAAGCCATTGAAGAGGCGGTCACTCCTGTCCCGCAGGAAAAAGTCTCGTCTTCCACCCCCCGTTCATAAGTCCTGACTTTGAGCCCGGAAGCTTGCTGTTCCACGAAATTGACGTTGACTCCATGCGGGAAATCCTTGGAGAAACGTATCTTTTTGCCTTCCTTCACCACGTCTATGCTGTCGCAATCCTCCACAAAGCTTATGTAATGCGGTGATCCTGAATCTATCAAGTAGATTTCGTTTCCTTCCTGTTTGGCATAGAGGCTCACATCGCGCATCTTGAGCCGGACCAAGTACTGGTTGCCTAATTTGGAAAGAATCGTGCCTTCGTGTTCCCCATCGCTGCTCCAGAATTTGAACATCGTATCACCCACGATGCCAAGGTCTTTGGCAAAGGCGCAAATGCACCGCCCTCCATTCCCGCACATGCTTCCCGGCATCCCGTCCGAATTGAAGAACGACATGCAGAACGGGTAGTTCTCGTGTTTTTCCAAGAGCATGAAGCCGTCGGCCCCGATGCCGAAGCGACGGTCGCAAAGCAGGGCTATCTGCTGGTAGCTCAGTGCCGAATATTCCTGGTTTCGATTGTCCAACAGGATGAAATCGTTGCCGGCTCCTTGGTATTTGTAGAAATGAATCTGCTTGGTCGATGCAGGTATTGAGGAAAACTCCATGATTTTACGGCATTAATGGAAGAAAATCGTTTGCATGGATTCCGGATTTGAAGGGACGGAATCGCTTTGTCCGGAGATTCTTGGATTTACGACCCGAAAGCCTCGTCCAGGTCTTCCGAATGGTTGGCGTTCGTCTCTTGCGCCAATTCGGCATCGCTGAACGAAACGGCAATATCGAAAATCTTCTCGATGTACGGGTTTATCGTCACATCGCTCCGGTTGACAAGCCAGATCAGCGTCCGTTCCCGTTGGTAATCATGGATGAAATAGGAACGGAATCCTTTCCACCAGCCGTTATGATAGACAATCTGGTGGTCGGGCGATTCCTGCTTGATACGGAATCCCAAGCCGTAATCGTTTTCATGGCGTTCGCTGAGCGGTACGGCCGGCGTGAACATCAAATCGCGGATGGTATCGGCCAAGAATGCGTCGCTATAGAGCGCCTGGTCGAAGCGGAACAAGTCTTCCACGTTCGACATCAGCCCTTTGTCGCCCACTACTCCGTCAAGGTAGTCCGGACGGCGTTGATAGAAACCGGTCCGGCGGGAGTAGGAGTATCCTCTTACGATATCCCTTTCATCCTGTGGTTCTTGTGCGTTATAGACAAAGGTGTTCTGCATTTGCAGGGGCTGGGCGATGTTTTCCTCGAAATATTGTCCGAAGCTTTTCCCGGATATTTTTTCCACAAGGAGAGCTAGATAGGCGTAATTGGTATTGCAGTAGCGGAAACGGCTTCCCGGCTTGAAATCCAGCCGTTGGGCGTAGGTGCCCATCAACTTGTCAAGGTCGCTGTTCTGCAAAGGGTTCTCTTTGTCGGGCCAGAAGTTCTCGGCTGCGTAGATGTAATTCTGGAGGCCGGACCGATGCTGCAAGAGTTCCTTGACGGTGATTTTTTCGAACGGGAAGTCTGGAAGGTATGTCTTGACCGCCCGGTTGATGTCGAGCTTGCCTTCCTGGTAGAGCTGCATGACGGCTACGGCGGTGAAAGGCTTGGAAAGCGATGCCAGCTGGAAGGCGCTCGTCGGCTTGATGGAGTCGCGGCGGGCGCGGATATTGGAAAAACCGAAGCAGTTCTTGTAGATGACGCGACCCTGTTCGGCGTAGAGGAACTGGCCGCTGAAACGTCCTTTCTTGTAGGCGGAGGTCAGAAGCTGGTCTATTTCCTGCGCCTTGCAGGAATCTTCCTGGCTGAGCAGGCGGATTTGCGTGCAAACAGTATCGCTTGCCTTATGGGAGGCTTTGAAGGCAACGATGTCTTCCTTGGCATTGCTGTGGGCATGGTTCCATGGGATGGGGCTGATCAGGACGATGCCAATCAAGGCCAAAAGGAGGGAAGTGGAGATATATTTCTTGTTCTTGCTCATTTTCTTTTTTGTAGATGGTTCGAGAACCGTTGGACGCGGTTCGCTCTATTTGGTATCAAGGGGTTGGGCTTTTCCCTTATTTACTCTAACTTTGCAAAATCTATGCATCGGCATGGGATTTTGCGCCCCGGCAAACTATGCATGGAATCTGCAAAGATAGTGCAAGCCGAGCGCAGAGCCGAACGAAGTTCGAGCTATGCTTTTCAGCGAAAGCAGGCTGCGCCTCAACATGGTCAAAGCAAGCTTTGTCCCTGTATTCGGCTTGCACTGCCTTTGCCGAGGCGCAGCCTAGCTTCGAGATGGAATCTGCAAAGATAGTGCAACTATCGCATATTAATGCGGATGCGAGCAAAATTATTGGAAAATACAAAGGACGAAACCAGATACGGATATGAATTCTCAACAAGCAGGCGTTGAAAACGCAACGCCCATTTTCAAGTCAGGAAGCACTCCGAAACGTTACACGGTCACTTCAGCGCTTCCTTACGCCAACGGCCCTGTGCATATAGGCCATCTGGCAGGTGTGTACGTGCCGGCCGACATTTACGTGCGCTACCTTCGCAGCCGGGGCCGGGACGTGATTTTCATTGGCGGTTCGGACGAACACGGCGTGCCTATCACTATCAAGGCCCTCAAACAGCATACCACGCCACAAGCCATTGTGGACCATTATCATGCATTAATCAAGGACTCTTTTGAGAAATTCGGCATTTCGTTCGATATTTATTCGCGGACTTCCAGCAAGATGCATGAGGCCACGGCATCGGCTTTTTTCAAGGAACTTTACGACAAAGGCTGTTTCATCGAGAAGACATCGATGCAGTATTACGATACGGAACAGCATCAGTTCCTGGCCGACCGCTACATCACAGGGACTTGCCCCCATTGCCATAGCGAAGGCGCTTACGGGGATCAGTGCGAGAAATGCGGTTCGGCATTGAGCCCGGACGAACTGATTGACCCTAAGAGCACTATCAGCGGCAGCACGCCGGTCAAGAAAGAAACCAAGCATTGGTATCTGCCTTTGGACCGCTACGAGGATTTCTTGAAGAAATGGATTCTGGAAGGGCATCGGGACGACTGGCGGCCTAATGTCTATGGGCAGTGCAAATCCTGGATCGACTTGGGCTTGCAGCCGCGTGCCGTGACCCGCGACTTGGATTGGGGCGTGCCTCTTCCGCTGCCGGATACCAAAGGAAAGGTGCTTTATGTATGGTTCGATGCCCCGATTGGTTATATCTCGGCCACAAAAGAATTGTTGCCAGAGGATTGGGAAAAATATTGGAAAGACGACCAGACCAAATTGGTGCATTTCATCGGCAAGGACAATATTGTTTTCCATTGCATCATTTTCCCATGCATGCTGAAAGCCGAAGGCTCGTATCTTGTGCCTGACAATGTGCCGGCTAACGAATTCCTGAATCTGGAGGGAGACAAGATTTCCACTTCGCGCAACTGGGCTATCTGGTTGCATGAATACCTGGAAGATTTTCCCGGAAAGCAGGATGTACTGCGTTACGTGCTTACGGCCAATGCTCCGGAAACAAAGGATAACGATTTCACTTGGAGGGATTTCCAATCGAGAAACAATAACGAATTACTGGCTATTTTCGGCAATTTCGTGAACCGGACCGTGGTTCTGACGCATAAGTATTTTGAAGGCAAGGTTCCTTCGGTATCGGAAACTGCTTATACGGAAGCCGACAAGGAATGCCTGCGCGAGATGTGCGCTTATCCGGCCCGGATTGCCGACAGCTTGGAACACTACCGTTTCCGGGAAGGCTTGAACGAATTGATGAATCTGGCTCGTCTTGGAAACAAGTATCTGACCGACAATGAGCCGTGGAAGGTGTTCAAGACCAATCCGGAACGTGTCAAGGTGGTCTTGAATATTTCCTTGCAGATTGCGGCGCATCTGGCGGTTTTGTGCGAACCCTTCTTGCCGTTTACGGCTGAGAAGCTGTGTCGGATTCTGAATATGGAGAAATCAGGATGGGATGCAGCAGAAAAAGAAGAATTGCTGCAAGGCGGGCATCTGTTGAATCCAGCTGAATTCCTGTTCGAGAAGATTGAGGATGAAGTGATTCAGAAACAGTTGGATAAGCTGGCGGCTATCAAAGAGGCCAACAAGAAGAATGCCAAGCCGAACTATGAGCCTCAGAAAGAAGCGGTTAGCTTTGAGGATTTCGGCAAGATGGATTTGCGGGTGGCCGAGATTACGGCCGCTGAAAAGGTGGCGAAGACCAAGAAGCTCCTGAAGCTGACTTTGAATACCGGCCTCGATACCCGTACCGTGGTGAGCGGCATTGCCGAGTATTATAAACCGGAAGAAATCGTGGGTCGCAAGGTTTGCCTGCTGGCCAATCTGGCACCGAGGGATTTCAAGGGAATAGAGTCGCACGGCATGATTCTGATGAGCGAGAACCCGGATGGCACGCTTTGCTTTGTGGAGCCGGCCAAGGACGCGGTGGTAGGGATGCAGATACGGTAAATGCGTCACATACTGCAACCGTGGTATTGTATTTGCACGGTTGAGGGCTTTTTGTTGCTTGTTATTGGGCTTGCCTGCATTTTTTAAATTATAAAATTATGAAAGTCAGGAAACCTCGGCGGAGAAGACATCGCTCGAACACGTATTACGGTTCAGCTTACGGTACGGGAAAGCGTAAACGTTTCAGCAGAAGGTTGAAAGTCGGCTTGTATGTTCTGGCTGTCTTCATCTTTGGTCTGATGGTCTGCGTGGCGACCATCGGCTTGGGTTCGGCTGTGAAAGCGCGGACAATCTTGTTTATCCCGACGGGAGCGGGCTATGCGCAGGTTCAAGACAGCTTGCGAGCCAGCGGCAATGTGCAGATGCTCAAGTTCGAGGTTCTTTCCCGAATCAAAGGGTATCCGGAAACCGTGAAGCCGGGACGGTATGTGCTGGATCGGGGCGTCACGGCTTTGGCGGTGGTCAACAAGCTCCGGGCGGGCGACCAGGATGAGGTTCGGATCACGTTCAACAAGATTCGGAGCGTCAGTCAGCTGGCCGGTATTGTTTCCAAGCGGATTGAAGCGGATTCGGTTTCGATAGTGCGTGTTTTGAGCGATTCGGCCTTCCTGAGCCGGTTCACGTACGCCTTTGAAGGCGCGGATTCGGCCATGGAGGCTGCCCTGAGGGTCAATCCCGCTAATGTCTTGGGCTGTTTTATCCCTAATACGTATTACTTTTATTGGGATACGGATGCCGAGGAATTCTTCAAGCGGATGTATTGGGAACTGAACGATTTCTGGGAGGGCGAACGCCAGGCGAAAGCCGATAGCATGGACATGGATCGTTTGGAAATAATCTCTTTGGCATCCATCGTGGAAGAAGAGACCAACAAGAAGGATGAACGGGCCGATATTGCTTCGGTTTATTTGAACCGTTTGCGGCGGCGGATGTTGCTCCAAGCCGACCCGACCGTCAAATACGCGGTAGGTGATTTCGGTTTGAAACGGATTCTCAAGGAGCATTTGGCGGTAGAATCCCCGTATAATACCTATAAGGAAAGAGGTTTGCCTCCGGGGCCTATCTGCACGCCGTCCATTTCGTCGATTGATGCCGTTTTGGAGAACAAGCAGACCAAATACCTGTATTTTTGCGCCAAGCCGGATTTTTCAGGCTATCATGTCTTTGCCACTTCGTATGCCAGGCATTTGGCCAATGCCCGTGCTTATCAGCGGGAACTGAACAAGTTGGGGGTGAGGTAGTTGCTACGGGTAAACCTGCCTGCGGCTTGTGCCGGATGGCGGTCGAGTATTTTGTAAATTTTGGAGGATGGCGTTATGATGAAATTTCCAGTAGGGGTACAGACCTTCGAACAGATTAGAGAGGACGGCTATGTCTATGTGGACAAGACTGATTTGATATACCAATTGGTCTCCACGGGGAAGATCTATTTCCTGAGCCGTCCGCGCCGTTTCGGCAAGAGCCTCTTGCTCTCCACGCTGAAGAATTACTTCCAAGGCAAGAAGGAACTTTTCCAGGGCTTGGCGATAGAAAAATTAGAGAAGGACTGGATTGAATACCCCGTGTTCCATATCGACTTCAACACCACAAATTTCCTCGAACCGGGCAATCTGGAGGCGAAGCTGAACGGCTATGTGTCGGATTGGGAAGGGATTTATGGACAGAACCCTAACTGGACAAAGATAGGGGATCGCTTCGCCTACGTGCTGGCGCAGGCGCACAAGCGGTACGGCCGCCGTTGCGTGGTCTTGGTGGACGAGTACGACAAGCCGATACTGGATGTATTGGACATGGACATCAAGACCCATATCCAAGGCACGGAATACCGCTTGGAGGACTGGAACCGCTCGGTGCTGAAGAGTTTCTACTCGGTCTTCAAAGGAGCGGACGCGGACTTGCAGTTCGTGCTGCTGACCGGCGTGACAAAGTTCTCGCAGGTGAGCGTCTTCAGCGGCTTCAACCAGCCATTGGACATCAGCATGGACAAACGCTACGAGGCGCTCTGCGGCATCACCCAGGAGGAATTAGAAAACTATTTCGCCGAACCGATCCGGGAGCTGGCCGGGCAGGAGGGCATCAGCGAGGCGGAGATGCTGCAACGCTTGAAAGACCATTACGATGGCTACCATTTCAGCACGAAACTGACCGACATCTATAACCCCTACAGCCTGCTGAGCGCCTTTGCCCAGCAGGAGATTCTCGACTACTGGTTCCGGACGGGGACGCCTACCTACCTGCTGCGGCTTCTGGCGCACAGCCACGAGAACCTGGACGAAATGACGGGCAGGTATTACGACCCCAGCGAGTTCGTGGACTACAAGGCGGACGTGGAGAAGCCCCTGCCGATGATCTACCAGAGCGGCTATTTGACGATAAAGGGCTACAAGCCCACACGAGGCACTTTCCTGTTGGACTTCCCGAACAAGGAAGTGAAGAAAGGCTTCGTCAGCTTGGTGGCGGCAGGCTACTGGAAACCGGAAAAGGAAAGCGTGGAGGGATGGATACAGGATTTATTGGACGCGATGGAAGCGGGCGAGCCGGACACCCTGCGCGACCTTTTCACCTCGTTCCTGGCCAGCATCCCCTACACGGCGCGGCGCAAGGAAGACCAGAAGGAACGGGAAAGCTACTTCAACTACACCTTCTACCTGATATTCCGGATGGTGAGCGTGTATGCCACTTACATTGAGAAAGAACAGAGCCAGGGGCGTTCGGACTGCATCGTGGAAACCTCGCAGTACGTGTACATCTTCGAGTTCAAACTGGATGGCACGGCTGACGAAGCCTTGAAGCAGATAGAAGATAAAGGCTATGCCAGACCCTACGCCGGAGACCCGCGCAAACTTTTCAAGATAGGCGCCAGTTTCTCCTCCCAGACCGGGACGATAGGAGAGTGGAAACAGGCATAACTACCAATTCGGCCAGGCATTCTCTAAGGAGGAGGATGGACTTGTTGTGTTCGCTTCTTATCTGATAGACTCCAACAATTTCAGGAATCTATCTGCTACGACCGGAGAGGAGTAATTTTTCAGCACGAATTCCCGGGCGGAAGCTGACATGCTTTCAAGAATCTTGGGCTTGCCTTGTTTCCATTCTTCCATAGCAGTTTGGAACCAATCCCGGAAGATTTCCGGATGGTATGGGTCGATGCCCACGTAGTCTTGGTAATTGACAGGCATGACAGGCATTTCACACCCGAATTTTTCCAAATCCACATGGATTGTGATGCATCCTGCCAGCATGGACTCCCAGAAACGCCATGAATCCCATTGGCGGACTCGGTCGTATTTGAAGAGCGGGAGAATCTGATTGGCAATGCGACTGATTTTAGCTGTGTATTTGTCGTGATTGCCGAACGGCAGGCAAAAGACACCTCCGTAGGCAGCTACAAAAAGACTATGTGGCAGGCGTTGGTAGTAGAAAGGATTATGTCGACCGCGGGCTTGATGGAAGAGGAATTGGTCGTTAGCTGAGAATTCTTCGGGTTTGTTGCTGTCGGTTTTCGTGTCTATTTCGAGGTACTTTTTCAGTATCGGGAGTGTGAGGCTGTTCATATGGTCTCGCAGCTGATGTTTGACACGGAAATTGACAGATATGGTCTCATTACGTTCTTTGACGGGTATTGGATTGATAGCTTCGACCATTCGGTTGGAAATGCCGAACTGCCAAGGGACGAAATTTCTCGGGTATTTCATCTTCCGGTTGAAATGGCTTTTGAGAACCAGAGCGCATGAACGGGCGTTCTTGCCGAAACCGGGTGTGCGCAGGCCATCTGATTCATCGATGAAGACGATGGGCGTTGTGTGTGCGATAGAGGAAATTTTTTGTAGCTCCTGTTCGGAGTCGGCAGCGATATTGATAATCGAGTCCATGATAATGACATCGGCCTCGGCCATGCTGTCGCTGGCGTGGATGACTGGCGAACCATCGGCTGTTTCTCTTAATTTGTCTATTTCCCCGAAACATTGATGCCCCAGAGCAGCCAGTCCTTCTGCCAATACTGCGCATTCGTGTGGGACGGAAATGGGGTCATAGTTGCAACCGTAAAAATATATTTTCATGGCACAGTTCTTTTAGTTTTAAACTTTATTTCTGATAAAGGCTGCGTTTCGGCAATGCGCAAACTGCATCCGACTTGTAGTTTGTTTGCAAATGGGCTACAAAGATAGTGATTTCTATGAAGCGGGAATTGTGTTGGCGATGATGCAGGATAGGCTACATCGAAAATCATGTGGCCTAGTTATTAGAATGTTCACTGTTAGGATGCTGACTCAAAGGCCAAACAGTCTGGTTTTGATTTGTTATTTCTAAGTGCATTCCTGAGATATGATTTGATTTTTTGTTTCATTTATAAATTTCTCTACATTGGAAAACAACAGGGCTTTGTTTCTCAAGACATTCATTGGCCAGTTCCACCATCGAGTTGATTCTATATAATCAGAAATGTTTTTTTCAAAGCGGATACCTATCTTCTTAGCAGGAACACCTCCAACAATAGAATAAGGCTCAACATCTTTTGTGACGACGGCTCCTGCAGCTATAACAGCGCCGTTGCCAATTTTGATGCCAGAAAAGAGCGAGACATTGTTTCCTATCCAGACGTCGTGTCCGATTAAGATTGATATGTTTTTTTCTTTGTCAAATAAACGATGCTCCTCAAACAAACTTTTTTTGCAAAAAGTGAAACCGGATTGTTTATTAGGAGAATAGAAGGCAGGGTGTGTTGAAATCCATTCATGTACAGGATGGAATCCATCAATGATTCTTACGTTTCTTCCAATGGAACAGAATCTTCCAATCCATGCGTTTGTAAAGTTTCCTAGAGGTAAAATGTAAGTTCCTCTTCCTATTTTGGCACCTGCAATCAATGTCTTTTCTCCAATTTTGCAGTGGTCTTCAAATTTTGTTTTATGATTGAGGTATGCCTTATAAGAAATTCGTGATGCTTTCATTAATCTGAAGTAAACTTGTAAAAATAACATTACAAGTCTACTGGTGATGAGTATTAAGTCTTTCATATTCTGGACATTTTGCTGTCTATGCCCTCCAATCCCCTTTTAGAGTTCTTTTTATTCTACGTTTCACTCTGGCCCAGAACGAATAATTGCTGTGGTAATATTGTCTCATATACTCGCGAGCCTCATTATTTTCAGTAATAGGGTCGATTTTGATGACAGGTAAGGGTTTTGTGTAGAGCTGAGAAGAAAAATCACCTCCGGCTCCACAATTTGTACCAGTTCCATCAAATCCTTTGTTTTGGACCAAAGAACATCCCGCGTTTAGTGATAAGATATCGGATAAAAAGAGGGATGCATTCCAGCGAATAGCCCATGAATCGTTTTTCCCCTCGATTTGTCTTCGCAACATTCTGGTGTATTTGTAACTTCCATTGAAATCAAAAGCATAGGATAAGTGACGATCTTGTATTTTTTTTAATAATTCTGCTCCATTTGGGTTGAAGTATTTCCACGCCCGGCTCCATGTCCCCCAGCCCCAACTGCCAGGAAATTTTATGAGGAAAGTTTCTGGTAGTTTTGGGTTTTGGGTATATTCACAAGCTTGTATGTGCCCTACTTTGGGTTCGTTTTTGTAAGTTTCTAGGGCATCGTTCATGAACTGTAAAAAATAGGGTGAGACTATCAAATCATCCTCAAGGACAATAACTCTGTCAAAATAAGTAAGTACTGAACTTACAGCATCAATAACATTATTAGCGAGCCCAAAATGTTGGGTTCGTTCGATAATATCTATGTTTTTGAAACCTGTTATATTATGGATATATTTTCGAACTTCCTTTATTGCAGGTGTTGGCATGCCGTCTGGAGAAATATCGGCATAGATGTGAAGATGGCTTTGTGCGGCTTCTTTGTTGGTTTTCAGGCTTTCAATCAGACGCTGTGTATGCACTGGGCGATTGTATACAAAGAGGATGATTGGTGCAAAAGTGTTCTCAATCATGGTTTTACTGGATTATTTAATTTGATTTATGTAATGCATCACAGAGTGCCTCTAGATATCCTCGGCCAAATTTTAAATCGGGCTCCATGTAATTGCCTTCGGCCCATTCATTCCAAGATTTTAAGAAAACAATCTGTTTTTCTTGAGGTTTTTTTTGTATTCTTTTGAAAATTTCTTCCACATGTATTTTGAATTTTTTTGGGGTGGAGTTTATTAGAATATGGCCATTCCAGCCAGAACGGGGGGAGTGATCCCAATTTGGGATGATAGTGGGATAGCAGTCTAGCCTTTCATCTTCTTGCCCTGAGAAGTATTTTGCTGCTCGTGAATACTCCACAACTCTCCCTTTTTTAAAGATGATACGCATAATCTTCATATATATTCTTTCTGGCCAAGAGTAATCTCTGGAAAAAAAGTCGAATAAGCGAACGACATTAATTGCATCGAATCCTAATGATTTGAAATGTTCGATGGATGATGCTGAGTATGTATGCGCTACAAAATGTATTCCGGGGAGGTTGTTCTGTTTGGCTAATTCTTGCCAGATGTCAATGAAATGCCTTGCATTCGGTATTTCATCAGGACAATAAATCATGAATAACGGTTTGCCATCGATTCGTATATATCGAGAGTCTTTGAAAGCGGGTAAAACTGTGGTAAAGTGTGATTTATAATCGTCATCGCCTGGATATAATTGCTCCATTAGGATTCTGTGTGTTCCGGCTTTGCTGAATTGCTTATCTTCCCAGCTATGATTGGCCCATGCTAAGCAAAAAGGGAAGTCCGGATTCCCGGAACTTAAGACCTCTTGAAATGGTTTTTGCAATAATTGTCGTCCTTTGCCAAACCAATAGTGCCAATAGCAAAAACCTTCGATGCCATATTTTCTTGCCATATCGGCTTGTTCTTGGCGGACTTCCGATAAGCGCAAATCATAATATCCTAAATCTGCGGGAACTCTTGGTTGGTAATGTCCGCGGAACAAGGGTTTGGCTTTGCCTACATTGGTCCATTCAGTGAAGCCCTTTCCCCACCATTGATCGTTTTCGGGCGTAGGGTGGAATTGTGGCAGGTAAAAAGCGATGACTCTTGGGGAAAGATTTCTTTGGTTATTTTGATTGATTCCCATTTCGGATTATTTCTTTAAGAATGTTCGGTAGTGACATTGTTAAAATTGATTTATTCTTTTGGAAATAAATCGTTTAAAATTGTATTGCTGTGAAATTCTTTTCCAATACATTTTGGGGAAGACAAGAAGATATTGTACCTGTGTTCTGAACGGTGTTTTGTGTAACCATCTGAGCCAAAGGCGGTATTTTGCGCAGCAAAAGCTATTCCACGGTTTATGTGTGCCAACATAGTGGAGTTGGACAGGATTGTCGAGTGCGTCTTGAAGATATGAAATGGCGGTACTTTTGTCTCCTGAGAATTGTGGGTTATCTTCAAAAAAGTGGCAGTTTTTGAAATTTTTTTTGTAGAACAGGTTGGACACTAAATATCTTGTAGGGAAATAGTCTAGGTTAGGCCAGCATACTAAGGCGATACAGTCCTGTTCAGGCAAGATGAATCTTTTATAGTTTTGTTTGTAGCAATTTATTAGTGCGTTCTCTTTGTTGTCTCGCCGTATGGCAAATAGATTGACTAACATGAGGCCTGCTGCGATTTCATGATATAGGGAGTCTTGTTCTTCTCTGGTAAAACCTTTGTACAAACACATTCTTTGCTGGAGGCTTTCTGTATCTATTGGCCCCATGCCGGAGTAATAAAATTCCTTCTCCGGGGTTCTGTGGTATAGGGGAGAAATGTCATCATTGAAAATTACGTCTACATCAGAGATAATTATTCTATCGTATTGCGGAAATATTCCTGCTAATATTAACTTGAAATATATTTCTTTTGAAAAATGCGATTTATTGTCAAATTGAGTCCAGGGAAGTGCTAATTTTGAGACATCTATGAACTCTAATGATGCATTTGCGAAATTATTCACGATTTGTTGGAGGTACTTCTTGTCTTTTGTTACTAAGTCTGTGTGTAATATGTATAATTTATATACATATTGTTTTGATGCCGTGTATAATAATGAATATATGGCCACTTCTGCGGGTAATACATAATTCCTGTCAAATGTAAAACAAATTGGGATTTTGTTGTTTTTCATTGGATGTTCAAATCTTTTGGCACGTTTGATTTTATCATGGGTAATGCCTGCAAAGGTAATAAAAATAAAGTTTAGTCTATTCTCCTTTGGGTGCGGTTCTATGTTGTTTGAAGATGTAATTTATGGTATCTTGTAGTGTCTTTACTCGAAAAATCCGCATGACCCCTATGTACAGGATGGCTGCTATAAGAATTTTTCCTATGAGTGATATATATATATTATTTGTTATTTGATTAACTATGAGTTTTGTGATTAGCATGACGCCTATTGCGGTTAGAAAGAAAGGCAATACATCTTTTATTGCATTCCATAACGATAATTTTATTAGTTTTCCTCCCGTAAAGTGCCAAATAAATGTCCATCCAATGTAGATGGCTGTATAGCAAATCACCATGGTTTTGATTCCGTAATTGTGAGCCAATAGTGCTGCTATGAATTGTAGCGAGCATAGGAGAAAGGTAGATGTCATATAAACGCCAGATTTTCCATGGCTTATTAGTAGGTTTGAGTATAAATTCTGTATTGGTATAAATGATCCGGCTATACAAAGAATTTCTAAGAGAGATATGCTTTTACTCCATTTGTCCGTAATTGCTATTGTGATTAATTCAGGGGCGATTAATGATAGCCCTAAGAGGCAAGGAAAGCTGATAAAGGACACAAATCTTAGCATCTTTCTGAAAACACGATTTTGGCGTTCGCGGCTATCTCCTGCCTCATGCAGTACGGGTTGTGCAACTCCTTGAACCATACCTTGTATGGTTGAGTATCCCATGAGATTCCATTTTTGGCTTTGCGTGAAGTACCCAACATCTTTGACTGTATAAAAGCGCCCCATAATGATTGTTAGGAAGTTATAGTTAATGTGTAAAATTATGTTGGTTATTAGTATTTTTATACTAAATCTTATCATGCCTTTTAGTGGACGAAAGTCTATCCGAAACGATGGTCTCCATTTGGAAAAATACCATCGTAATGAGGTGGTGCATATTGAATTTATGATAGATTGTGTTGCGATACCCCAGTAAGCCATTTTATGGAATGCCATGATTACACCTGCTGTTCCAGATATGACAAGACTGATTAATAATATGTATGCATTTTGTTTTACCATTAGGTTTCGGAATATATATGCATAATGCACTGTTCCTATGCATGATATTATTATGATAAGAAAATTGTATCGGGCTAGTGCGACTAGTTCTGGTAATTTGAAAAAATTTGCGATTAGGGGAGCGATAAAGAAAAGCATCCAATAAAGACAGAAGCCCATTATTGCATTGAACCAAAAAACGGCATTATATTCCTTATGATTTACTATTTTTTTATTTGCTAGTGCGGTGGAAAAACCGCCTTCTTGTATGGACGTTGCGATGAATGTGAAGATAGAAAGTACACCGACCATTCCATAATCTGCAGGAGAAAGTAAGCGGGCGAGAAAGATACCGAAGAAAAGATTGAGGATTTGTTGCAATATATTACTTATGCCCCCCCAAAATAAACCTTTTGCAGTTTTATCTTTTAGAGATTTTTCTATCATACGATATTATACGATATAATCTTCTGCAAAGGTAGGTCAAATGGGATAAAAAACAAACTATGTAGTGTAGAGGCCCAGGGCAACCGCATCAAAATTTGAAGTTGAGGAGGAGTTCGCGGAGGTAATCTTGGGAGAGGGCGGCGCGGAAGAGGCGTTTACGGATGCTGCGCTTGTCGTTATGGGCCTTGACGCCCTGGAGGGCGATTTTGCGCAAGAGGGAGAGGTTCTGAGGGGCGAAGCCCTTGCGAGCGCGGGAGGCATCTTCCAGGAAGGTGACATCCAGATGCCAATGGAGCTGGTTCTCGATGGCCCAGTGTCCACGCACGAGCATGTTGAAGTAAGCGGCCGAAGGGTGGTCCTCGTCGCTGATGAACCAGCGGGTGGTACGGGTCTGGCGGTCGCCGTAGTCGATCCGGGAGGAGACCTCGACCAGGGTCTTGATGTCCGTCCAGCGGGCAGCCAGGGCGGGGGCGTCGAGGCGGGAGGCGGGCAGGATGCGGCAGGAGCGGGTCTCGATGCGCCCGTGTCCGGGGTCCATGCAGGTGGCCGCGTCGGCGGGCTTGTGCAGGGCGAAGGCCTCCCGGATGCCCTGCAGCAGGCCGGCCGGGTTCTCCTTGACGGCCAGCAGGTAATGGGCCTCCTTCTGGCGGAGGCGGCGGGCGATGTCCGTCTGGGTGCCCATGGCGTCCAGGGAGACCACCGCCCCGGACAGGTCGAGCTTGTCCAGCAGCCCGGGCAGGGCCGATAGCTCGTTCCCCTTGTCCTTGACCGGGACCTGCCCCAGCAGCAGGTGGTTCTCGCTCACGTAGGCGTGCAGCAGGTAGTCGCCCTTGGCCTCGCGGCTGCGGGGGGACACGCCCCGCAGCTTCTTGCCGTCGATGACCACCTGCTTGTCGGCCACCGAGTCCAGGAACCGCCGGCCGTGCTCGCGCAGGCAGCGTTCGATTTCCTCGGGGCTGACGGCGCTGAAGAGGCGCTCGAAGGTGTCGGGCGAGGGGGAGCAGTCTCCGCAGTCGGCCAGCAGCCCCAGGTCCCGGGCGCGGGTGAGGGCGAACTCGCTCATGTCCACGTAGTCCTCTCCCCCACAGAGGTAGGTGAGCAGGGCGATGGTGAGCAGGTCGGCCAAGGGGTAGGTGCAACGCCCGGTGACGCGGTGGTCGGGCACGGTGGCGAAGAGGGGGAAAAGCATGTCGTTGTATTTTATGGTTTTGTATGATGTAAATTGCTTATTCTTATTGAAATTATAATCTTTTATTTTTAAATATTTAAACGCTGAATAATAGTGGTTCCTTTATTTGTTTAATTTTGTCTGTGTTTTTTATTAAAAATGTCGATAATGTATGTTTTTCAATATTGTATTTATGTCTTCAATGGAGTTTATTTCTTGGTAAATGGCTGCTGGCGCTATGCCTGAATCTAGTATGTCTTGTATGTTGATTTTTTGTAGCGTTTTTATTACTTCATGGGGAAATCTATATTTTATGATTTTTGCAGGATTGCCGACAACAATTGCATATGGAGGGATGTCTTTGCTGATGACACTGCAAGCTCCGATGATGGCACCTTGCCCTATTCTTACACCTGATAAGATAGTTGCACCATAGCCAATCCACACGTCGTCTTCAATTATGATAGGGCCTTTTGTGTATGCATCTTTTTCATGGTGTGTTTTTTGTCTGGTGGATAGTATGGGGAATGTGGTAAGTGTTTTCGATTGATGATTTCCTCCTAGGATAAAATGCACATTGGGAGCGATGGAAACATAGTTTCCAATTTCGAGTTTTTCGGCAGATGGCAAGTAACTCATAATATGTAATTCTCCATATGTTCCTTTTCCGATAGTTACACATTCCATGGGGAATATGTTATAGGCCACTGTTTTATTATTCCTATTCTTTTTTCTCCATTTTTTGCGGAAGATGTGCATTCCTATTTTTTGCTTAATTGTTCGTAAAATAATCATTGTATTGATTTTTTTATGGTTTAAAGGGGATAACGTTTGTTCTTTGAAACACTAAAATGCTTTTTAATATTTCTTAAGATGTTATATGTGTGCATACCTATATTTCCTCTCTCGATTAATAGAGATAGTAAAAATTTCTGTTTTAAGTTTCGTAATTTCCACGCTGGGGTTTTTCTGTAGGATGGAAATTTCTTTTTTAGTGATTGCTGTAGTTCGGGTAGATATTGAGTGGGAGGAGAGGTGAAGCGAACAAAAATATCAAAAAATGAAAATAGGTATACGTGGATGAGGAGATTGTTCATTATATTTTGATTTTCTTGATTCCAAATATTTAAATTTTTGATATTGGCGATAGCCGACTCTATACCAATTATGGTTTCTCCAAAATAAGTGGCGTTTTGCTTTCTTGTGATAGAGGGATTGTCTATTCTGTGGTGGTATAAAGCTTCGTCTGTATGTGCTATTTTGTGACTATACATGAATAGTGGGATGATTACTGCTAAATCTTCCCCGGTTGCTAAAGATGGAAAAGATAATTGACTTTCTGTGAAAAAAGATTTTTTTATAAGGCATTGCCATAGAAAAGGAAATCCTTGTGGAAATAATTCTTTTTCCCATGGCAAAGGATTAAATGTATTTTTGGTGGAAGAATTATTTGAGTCTGATTTGTAGAAATTGCAAAAGCTGATATCTGCATCAAATATTTTTGTTTGGGCAAGCAGTGTATCGAACATATTGGGGCATGCCCAATCATCACTATCGACAAATCCTATATATTCTCCATGTGCTTTTTCGATTGCAAAATTTCTCACATAGCCAACGCCATGATTTCTTGGTAAATCGAATACGAGGATTCGTTTATCTTTCTGCGCATATTGATGAAGAATGGTGGAACTGTTGTCAGTTGAGGCATCATTTACGCATATGATTTCGATGTTATCATGGTTTTGTGCTATCAACGAATCAAGACATTGTGGTAAATATTTTTCTGTATTGTATACAGGGATAATTATGCTGATTAAATCAAAGTGGGTTGTGTCCATGGTTTGCGGTTTACTGATATTATTGTTTGTGTGTCATGTTTTGAATACTTGCGCTATGCGGTATCATGGTCGATGCAAGCGAAAGATTCGTATTGTTTTATTTTTATTTGCCTTAGTGGGTTTATGGATTTGTAGAATTCTCTTTGTGTATTTCAACATTGACTTTCCCAGTGCAAATTTAGATATAAATCACGATTTATATGCCGGTGGAATAAGAAAGAATCCCTTGTGTCAAAATCTATTTCGGGATTGTATAATTTCAAACGGATTCTTAACTTCGCGTTGATGGGGAAATTAAGGTCAGATTTCCTATTGATGGACCGGGAGACGAACGAGATTTTCACCGACAGAATCCGGCTCATCTACATCGAATTCCCGTTCTTTACGAAGACGGAGCAGGAGTGCGGGACGGAATTGGAGCAATGGATATACATTTTAAAGAATATGGAAACATTGGAAAAGATGCCGTTCAAGAGCGAGAAATACCTCTTTGAGAAATTGGAAGAGACGGCCAATGTGGATGCCATGACGGAGGAGGACCGGGAACGGTACGAGACGAGCCTGAAGGCTTATCGAGATTATTACGCCTGCCTGGAGTACCGGGAGGAAAAAGGCCGGCGGGAAGGATTCTCGGAAGGTCGGCGGGAAGGAGAGAATGAAGAACGGATGAAAATAGCGCGATCCATGAAAAGCAAAGGCTTCTCCGCCGAGGAAATCGCCGATGTCACCGGGCTGCCCATCGAAGAAGCACGACAGTTTTGACCATAGCAGAACTGCCTTGCCCAAGACGGAGCAGGGATGCGGGACGGAACTAGAGCCACGAATCGGTTATATGCAAGAAAAAAGGGCATCTCGAAGTCCTAACTTCCAGACACCCTTTTTATTATTAATATAAAGGCTTTTATTGGGATTCCTTATTCCCCCAAGAACGCCTTCAAATGCTTGCTCCGGGAAGAGCTTTTCAAGCGCCGGATGGCCTTTTCCTTGATTTGGCGGACACGTTCGCGCGTCAAGTCGAATTTGGCCGCGATTTCATCCAGGGTCAAGCCATGATGGCCGCCGATGCCATAGAAAAGGTTGATGACATCCCGCTCTTTCTCGGTCAAGGTGGCCAATGCCCGCTCGATTTCGCGAGACAGAGACTCCTTCATCAACGCTTGATCCGTAGTGGGCGCATCTTCAGCCACATACACATCGATGAAGTTGGTTTCCTCATCCTGCACCAAAGGCGCATCCATCGACACATAGCGTGTGGTGATATTCAGCACCTCGGCAATCTTTTCCTTGGGCATCTGCAAGCTTTCCGCCAATTCGTCAATCGATGGCGGACGCTCGAATTTCTGCTCCAGACGAGCCGATTCCTTTTTTATCTTGTTGAGCGAACCCACCTGGTTCAAAGGCAGACGGACGATACGCGCCTGTTCCGCCAATGCTTGCAGGATGGATTGCCGGATCCACCATACCGCATACGAAATGAACTTGAACCCACGGGTCTCATCGAAACGCTTGGCCGCCTTGATCAAGCCCAAATTGCCTTCATTAATCAAGTCGGGAAGGCTAAGCCCTTGGTTCTGATATTGCTTCGCAACAGAAACCACGAATCTCAAGTTCGATTTGACCAATTTGTCCAAGGCTCGGGTGTCGCCCATACGAATCAGTCCCGCCAACCGCACTTCTTCCTCTGCGGAAATCAACTCTTCCCGACCGATATCCTGCAAGTACTTGTCCAAAGACGCAGTTTCTCGATTGGTGATTGATTTCGAAATCTTTAACTGTCTCATTCTTTTATTTCGGGATTTGTAATTATCTTTGCTGCCGCTTCAAATACGCGCTTTCACAAGGGACAGATACCGCCTTTCGACAAAAACGCATATATTTATACGTAAGACAGGAAAAATGTTTCAAAACCTGCCGGAAAATTTGCCGGGAAATCTCTCGGCAATCTCTTTTGCAACCCGATTGCACGGATAAAACCATTATCTTTGCGCCTGTATTGACATTGCGCTGTAAAAATCAAAGCAACCCGATGATGAACCGTAAGATCGCATGTGCCGCCATCGCTTTCGCCTGTATCATGATGCTGGTGCATGCCGTATTCCCCCATCATCACCACTGCCATGAAGTGGTTTTCAGCGCGCACTGCCAATGGGAGCAGAAAGCCATTGAAAACCATGACATTTCCAGCTGCCTTCTGAGCATTTCCAGCGAAGACGATCATCAATGCATGCCTCTTCCTTCCCATGACGATCCATGTTGGAAGAACACGAAATATTTTCTTCAGCCATCGCTTGTCCTTCCAGCTAGTGCGGCTTCTGCGCTTCTGGCCGATTTAATACCGGTCTCTCCGGACGCCTCGATTCCTTTGCCACCCCTTTCCGGCAAGCACGAGTATTCAGATTATCTCCTTCTTCCATATCAAGACATAGAACATTCCGGTATCGGTTTCCGGGCTCCGCCTTTCTGTTAAAACCCGGTTTGCAGCGGCAGGAATAAGATTCCAAGGATTTTTTTGACGAACCCATCGGGAGTAGTCCTCTCCATTCATTCCATGCCCTGTTTCACCTCTTATCCCAGCATCCTGTACTCCATCGGGCTTGATAAGCACCTGCGTATCACAAAGGCTGTCCCTGCCGGTACGGAGTATCAAACAGGCGGGTGTATCGAGAAAAGGAATCGCAAAAGTCCTTTGTGGTACACCCTTCAAAGCCATAATGAAATTTGAAAATACGACAGTTATGAAAATCAAATCCTTTCTATTCATACTTTCTTTGGTGTCGCTGTTTGCCTGCCGAGATACGGCCGGGCATCAGCACGGGCACAGCCATGAAGCCGAAAGCGCCCATGTCCACGATGCCAAGCTGTATTTGGTGCAATACGGCCAGTATACCGAATTCTTTGCCGAAGCCGACCCTCTTTTTGTCGGCAGCACTTCCCATTTTCTTATACAGTTATCCCGTTTGGAAGACTTCAAGCCCATGGATTCGGTTCAGATAGATCTCAGCCTTGAGTCGGGCGGCAAGACCTGGGCTGCCACCGGCTTTAAACGGGTCAAGGCCGGCCAATACAAGCTGGAACTACAGCCCGGACAAATCGGGAGCGGCCAGCTGCTTGTCCGTGTGCGAGGGCTTCAACGGCCGGATGGCGTGCAAGAAGACCTGTTCCGCATCCCTGTACAGGTTTACAAGGACGAACATGAAGCCCATCATGCCGCCGAACATCAGGCTCCTACTTCCAGCAACGCGGTAGTGTTCACCAAAGCCCAGAGTTATTTGGTCGATTTCAAGACAGAAATAACTCATCCTGAAAACATAGGAAAGCTTATTTCAAGTGTCGCTCAAATATTGCCGACTCCCGGTGCGCAAACCGAGATTATTGCCAAGGCATCCGGCATTGTTTCCTTGGACAAGAAAAACGTAGTGGAAGGACAGGCTGTAAGCGAGGGAGAATACCTGTTTTCGATAGAAAGCGGAGGTATGCTTGAAAATAGTATAAACCAGTATGTTACTTCCGTTGTGAATGACTATGAAAAAGCCAAGAAAGACTACGAGCGCGAGAAGGCTTTAGCTGAGGATAAAATCGTATCGGAAACGGAACTATTGCAGGCTAAGAATATCTACGAAAAGGCATTGGCCAACTACGAACAGGTCAAAGCCAATTTTTCCGAAGACCGTCAGATTGTCCGTGCTCCGATAGATGGATATGTGAAACAGATTAGTGTCCAGAACGGGCAGTATGTCAGTGCCGGGCAGCCTATGGCCACCGTTAGCCAGAACCAGCGTCTTTTGATTCAGGCCGAGCTGTCTTCCCGTTACTATCCCTATCTCAAAGATATTACCGAAGTCAATATCAGGGAAATGAATGCGCCCCGTGCTTATTCTTTGGAGGAATTGCATGGCCGGTTGGTTTCTTACGGTCAGAGTACCTCATCCAACAACCCTTTGATTCCGGTAATCTTTGAGATAGACAATGTGTTGGATGCCATCCCCGGCACTTTTGTCAACCTCTATATCAAGACTTCCGGCAATACTTCGCGTCTCAGTGTTCCCAATACCGCTATTGTAGAGGAGATGGGCAACTATTTCGTCTTTGTTCAGCTTACCCCTGAGCTCTTTGACAAACGGCCTGTCCTGGTCGGTTCCTCCGATGGCATCCGCACCGAAGTCATTTCCGGGCTTCAGGCCGGAGAGCGCATTGTAAGCCAGGGGGCGCAGATTATCAAGTTGTCGCAGGGGGCGGGGGCGTTGGATCCTCATGCGGGTCACGCTCATTAAAAACGTCTCTGAATGGCATTCTCTTCGTTATGCTCCGGTTCGAAAATCCTCACGTACTTCAGTACGCTCCGGTTTTCTCACCATCGCAAGCCTCGATAATGCCATTCATAGGACGTTTTTAGGAAAGAGCCGGTATTGCCTCTATCGCATGCCTCGATATCGGCTATTTCTAAAAAGTTTTGAGAGAGTGGCGTTGGGATGCAAGCCTCGATAATGCCATTCATAGGATGTTTTTAGGAACGAGCCGGAATGGCGGATGATGACCCCCGATGTCGGCTGTTTCCAAAAAGTTTTACGGTAGGTAAAATGCAAAAGTTACGGATTAAAAACGCAACGAGATGTTAAACAAGATCATAAATTTTTCGCTTCACAATAAGCTCTTTGTGATGCTGGGCGTGGTGCTGCTGGTGTTAGGCGGCTATTACTCCATGCGGCATTTGGATATCGACGTGTTCCCGGATTTGACCGCGCCTACGGTGGTGGTCATGACCGATGCCGAGAACATGGCCACCGAGGAAGTGGAACGCTTGGTGACCTTCCCGATAGAGACGGCGGTCAACGGGGCTACCGATGTGCGCCGGGTGCGTTCCTCCTCCCGTCCGGGCGCTTCCTTTGTCTGGGTGGAATTCGATTGGGGTACCGACATCTATCGCGCCCGTCAGATTGTCAGCGAGAAGATGGTGACCCTGGAAGGCAGTCTGCCCGAAGGGATTACTCCCGTTTTGGCACCCCAGACCAGCGTGATGGGCGAAATCCTCTTTGTGGGGGTTGAAGCCGATTCCACCGACATCATGGAACTGCGGACCTTGGCCGACTGGGTTATCAAACCGGCTATCCTGGCTACCGGCGGCGTATCGCAGGTGACGGTCATGGGCGGGGATTACAAGCAGTACCAGGTGCTGGCCGACCCGGTGGCGATGAATGCCTACGGTGTCAGTTTGCAGGAACTAGCCGAAGTGGTTTCGGGCATCAGCGAGAACTCCACCGGCGGGGTCGTTCGCGAGTATGGCAACGAGTTCGCGATCCGCGGCATGGCCCGTACCACCGATTTGGAAGAATTGGGCAACAGCTTGGTCAAACTCAACGAACAAGGCTTCCCCATCACGATCAATGATGTGGCCAAGGTGGTGATTGCCCCGGCCGTCAAGATGGGCTATGCCAGCACCAATGCGCATCCCTCTATCCTGATGACCATTTCCAAGCAGCCCAATGTCAATACCTTGGAAGTGACCGAGGATATTCTGGCCACTTTGGAATCGCTCAAAGGCAACCTCCCTCCGGATGTGGTTTTGGATACGGATATCTTCCGCCAGTCGGACTTCATCGAGGCCTCGGTCAACAATGTGGGTCGAAGCCTGGTGGAAGGGGCTATTTTTGTCATCATTATCCTCTTTGTCTTCTTGGGCAGCTTCCGTACCACTTTGATTTCGGTGGTCGCGATTCCGCTTTCCCTCTTGGGAACGGTTATCGTACTGTATCTGTTCGGGCAGAACATCAATACAATGACCTTGGGAGGTATGTGCATCGCGATTGGATCGTTAGTGGACGATGCCATCATTGATGTGGAAAACGTATATAAGAAACTACGTAAAAACCGTCTTCTGCCCAAGGAACAACGCGAGCCTGTCACCAAGGTGGTCTTTGAGGGTTCTACCGAAATCAGGGCCTCCATCCTGAACGCCACCTTTATCATCATCGTGGCTTTCTCGCCTCTGTTCTTTTTGTCGGGCATGGAAGGCCGGATGCTGAAACCTCTTGGCTTGGCATATATCATTTCCTTGTTGATGTCGCTTTTGGTGGCTATGACGGTGACCCCCTTGCTCTGCAAGATGATGTTGGGGAGCGAGAACTATCTGGCGCGGAACGAGAAGGAGAGCTGGCTTTCGCGCAAATTGTCGGCTTCTTACCGTCATGGCCTTGCCTGGGCTTTGGGGCATAAACGCATAGTGGTAGGGACGGCTGCCGCGGCTTTGGTGGCGGCGATTGCGGTCTATTTCACGCTCGGCCACAGTTTCCTGCCCAATTTCAACGAAGGTTCGCTGACTATTTCTGCCGTTTCCAGGCCGGGGCTTTCGCTCGACCTCAGCAACCAGATTGGCAATACGATAGAAAGGCAGCTGCTGAGCATCGACGAAGTGGTTTCTACTTCCCGCCGGACCGGGCGAGGGGAGCTGGACGAGCATTCCCAAGCTACCAACAGTGCGGAAATCGAAGTGAAATTCAATCTGAAAGACCGCAGCAAGGATGAATTTCTGGAAGAAGTCCGTGCCAAGCTGGCGGAAGTCCCCGGTGTGGTCACTTCGGTAGGCCAGCCGCTCAGCCACCGGATCGACCATATCCTTTCCGGAACCCAGGCCGGTATCGCCATCAAGATTTTCGGGCCTGATTTGAGCCGGCTCTTCATGCTGGGGAATCAAATCAAAGACCAGATACAAGGCATTGAAGGCGTGGTGGATCTCAATGTGGAACAGCAGACCGAGACGCCCCAGCTCCAGATTCGTGCCAACCGTCCCATGCTGGCTCGTTACGGCATCACGATAGACCAGTTCAACCGGTTCATCGAGTTGTCTTTTCCTGGCACGAAATTAGGCGAAGTGTACGAAGGCCAGCGGAGCTTCGATTTGGTGGTTCGTTTGCAAGAGCCTTATACGCAGACCATTGAAGGGCTTTCGTCTGCCTTGATTACGACGGGTACAGGTGCCAAAGTGCCGCTGAGCGAGGTGGCCGAGATTGTCTCTACCAACGGTCCCAATTCGGTGAGCCGGGAAAATGTGCAGCGTAAATTGGTGGTTTCCTGCAATGTGGCGGGTCGGGACATGGAAAGCGTGGTCAATGAGATTCGACATACAGTGGCTGAAAATGTGGATTTTGGGGAAGACTACCGGGTGGAATACGGCGGGCAGTTCGAGAGTGCCGAAAGCGCATCCCGGACGTTGGCGCTGGTGTTTGTGGCCGCTCTGTTTCTGATTTTTTGTATTCTGTACTCCGAATTTCGTCATGTGGGTCTTTCCTTGCTGATTTTGGTCAATTTGCCTTTGGCGTTGATTGGAGGGGTGTTCGCGATACGGATCTCGTCCGGTATTGTCAGCATTCCGTCCATTATCGGCTTCATCACCCTTTTCGGCATCGCGATTCGGAACGGGATATTGTTGGTGGCGGAATACGAGCGTTTGGGCGGTGGCGCGTTGAATCCGAGGCCTTCAGATTCGGCGCAGGAGAGGGAAGAAAAACGCCTTCGCTTGCGCGAAATCATTACCGAGGGTTCGATAGACCGTCTCAATCCTATCCTGATGACGGCTTTGACGGCGGCCTTGGCTTTGATTCCGCTGATTATGAACGGAGACAAGAGTGGAAACGAAATACAAAGTCCTATGGGAATCGTGGTGTTAGGAGGTCTAATTACCTCCACATTGCTGAATGTTTTTGTGGTCCCGGCTCTGTACGAATGGTTCCGGAAGCGTCCTCGGAAAAAGGATGTGGAAGCCCATGAAGTGGAATGGGATGCCCGTTATGATGATCCCCAGATGCTGCATCCGGGCATGGTTCGGCATGAAGCCCAGCTGCGTTCGAACCGGTTCGGTTCGGGGAACGCGGTTATGAAGGCGGTTTTGCCGCTTTGCCTGTTCTCTTTGGGTCTCTGGGCGATGCCGGCTCAGGCGCAAGAGTTCCGAGCGCAAGAAGTCCAGGGGCAAGAACTCCAAGCGGAGGCTTCGGCTGGCGAACCGCACCGAGTGGCGGCGTTGGATATAAAAGAGACTGCTGCGAATCAGGACCCGACGGTCTTGCATGCGGCCGACTATACGGAAGTTCTGTCGGCTATCGACCAGTACAGTCCGTTGCTGAAAGCCTCGCGCCAGCAGATGGAAGCCGACTTGCGGGGCAATCATACCGGCAACGTGCCGGAAAACCCGGAGTTCGGCTTCGGTTATTTCTGGATGATAGGCAATTCGGCAGGTCAGCGTGTGGACTTCGAGGCGAGCCAGAGCTTCGACTTCCCTTCGGTGTATGTCTATAAAAGCCGGATGGCCAAAAGCAACGACAGTGCGGTTTATTACCGTTTTGCCAACGAGCGGGCCCAAATCATGCTGCAAGCGCAGAATCTGTGCGTGGAGCTGATATACAACAATGCGCTGATGCGGATTCTGGAGCAACGTTTGGAAAGCGCCCGGAAAGTGGCTTCCTCTTATCAGGAACAGTTGGCCCAAGGCGGGACTTCCATCTTGGAAGCCAACAAGGCGGAACTGAACCTTCTCGGTGTGGAAAGCGAGATGGCGGCCTTGCAGGCGGAAACGGACAGGTTGAAATCCGACCTCAAGCGGCTGACCGGAGGCATTGAAGTGAACCTAAGCCAGGTGCGTTTCCCGGATGTGGTTCTGCCCGAGAGCTTCGAGCTTTGGTTTGCCGGCATCATGGGTACGAACCCGCTGATGCAGCAGGCCATGAGCGAGAGCCTGGCCAAGGAGCAGAATGTCAAGGTGAACGTATCGGAGGCATTGCCCAAGTTTTCGGTGGGATACAAGGGCGAGGATGTGTTTAACGATGGTTTCAACGGGATCGCCGTGGGGATGAGCATTCCTTTGTGGGAGAACAAGAACCGGGTCAAGCAAGCCCGTTTGGAGTCGGAGGCGGCGCAGAACCGTGTCCTGGATGTACAATGGCAGCTCAAAGCCCAGCTGGAGACCTTGTATTACAAGGCTTTGCGTTTGCAGCCGGTGGTGAATCGTTACCGGGAAGCGCTTTCGGCCTTGGATAATCTGCCTTATATCGAAAGGGCTTTGGAAAACGGGGAGTTCTCCTTGATGGACTATCTGGGCGAGCTGGAATACCAGTTCGACATGATGGAAGCCTATTTGCAGGCCGAACGGGACTTGGCGCTCAGCTGGAGCGAGCTCCGTTGGGTAGCCGGCTCGCTGTAGTTCGCCGGCGGGCATCTTTTTAAAACGAAGTCCCGGTCAGGATGAGTCTGAATATCCCTAAAAGTTTTGGGTCCAACTTGGGGGGGCAGTTCAGTCCTTGACCGGGACTTTTTCTATGCGTGCTGGGCTTGCCAGCCAGGCGGGATGTTCTGCCAAGCCGGGTTGGAGGATGGGCTTTGCCTGAAAATTGCGGATTTTGGTGTTATTTGAATGAAATCCCCAATACGTTTTCCAGAGACGTATGAGATAGTGTTATTTTTTATAAGATATTGAATCACATTTGTGTATATTGTATTTTACAGCTTTGTTTCTCTACTATAATTTGTCAAATCGGGAAGTGAAGTCTTGAACCTTTCTTTTTTTCTTTTTGCTTATGCTCTTTGTTTAAATCGGAGCATCTTTGCACATTCCGGTTAAAATGTGTGAACCATGAAAAAGCATTACCTATCTACCTTGTTGCTGGGGCTGTTGATTCCATTCGTGGCAATAGCGCAGCAATCCCCTTTCCAAGCCACATCTGGAGGGAAAGTAATCAAGATGCAAGATGGCAAGACTGTTTTGCAGAAAGACGCTTCCAAGCTTAAAACGGCGGCTTCTTTGCAGTCTTCCGATGCGGGCGTTCAGAATTGGACTCTTCGCGGAGGAAGCCAACTCCAGCCTTTGAACAAAGCGAAAATGTCCCAACGCAAGTCGGCCGTTTCGCCTCGCGAGGAAAAATGGAACGCGCCGGGCAAGCTTTTCCTGCGTGAATATGCCTCTTTGCAGGAGAACCCGATGGCCAAGTCAAGCCAGAAACGGCAGTATTTGGAAGACAACTTCGGATTGTGCCGCATGGGGGTCTCAATGGCCAAAGGACAAGGCGACTATGTGCCTGTCTTGTTGCAATTCACTGACCCGTCTGCCGTGCGGGAAGCCGAGGCTCTGGGTTTTATACCCCAGACCGTTCTGAGCGAGTCCTGCACGGGCTTCTTCCCCCTTTCAGCCGTGGATGAAATTTCCGCAATAGAAAGCATCAAAAGAATCAATGTTTATGGAAAGGCGCATAAGAACAACGATTTGAGCCGGGAAGCGAGCCATGTGACAGAGGTGCAGGCAGATTATGCCGCCAGCGGGCTTTCGCAAGCTTATGGCGGGGACGGGGTCGTGGTCGGCATCATCGACATAGGTTTCGATTATACCCATCCTACGTTTTTTGCCGATCCTTCCAACGATGCCACTTATCGGGTAAGCCGGGTATGGGACCAGATGGCCTCGTCCGGCACGGCTCCCGAAGGTTATGCTTACGGGGCGGAATGGACGTCAACCGAAGATATTCTGGCCCAGGGTCACGACCAGCACGAGGGAGAGCATCATGGAACCCATGTGGCCGGGACCGCTGCCGGTTCGGGTGCCGGAACGCAATACCAGGGCATGGCTCCGGGTTCGGAGCTCGTTTTGGTTTCCACCACGATGGCTTTTACCGATATATTGGATGGGATTCAATACATCCAAAGTTATGCGGCTTCGGTGAACAAGCCCTCGGTCATCAATATGAGCATCGGAACAGATATCGGGCCGCACACCGGTACTACCGCCTTGGATTTGGCTTACAGCGAACTGGCCTCGCCGGGGAATCTCTTGGTAGCCAGCGCGGGGAATGCGGGCAGTTCCATGATTCATGCCGGTTCGGCCATCGCTGCCAATGCCAGCACGGGTTTTTACGGTTTTTCCATTACCGATCCGAGCCAGCCGGCCATCATGGACCTGTATGATTACGAGAATGGGTCTCTCCTCCAGATTTCCTTGGTTAACATGAACACAGGGTATATAGAAGGCAATGTGGCCTATTACATGGTGGATGGTTACAATGAAGAGCAGCAGATTCTGTATTACAACAACGAACCATTGCTTACCGTGACCGGGTCTTTGGCCTATGACGAGGGCTTCACGGAGTTGTTCGTGCAGATGCAGCTTAACCAGGACATGCCCGAGGGATACTGTTTTGCCGCTAACTTCTATTCATTGTACCAAGAAACCGCTACCCATTTTCACACATGGCTGCAAAATGCCGAATTTTCCGATTTCGGGCAGCCGTATTTCCTGGCTGGCGATAGCGATTATACGCATAGCGGGTATCTGGCTTCGGCGGAGAAGGTGCTTTCGGTGGCGGCCTATACCACGCGTCCGGACTGGACCGATATAGATGGGGGTACATGGCATTATCCGGATGAAACCGAAGGCCAGATTTGCAGCTTCTCCAGCCGTGGGCCTTTGGCAAGCAGCATTTCCAAGCCGGATATCGCAGCACCCGGTTCGGCCATTGTCAGCGCCGGGAACAGTTACAGTCCGTTGAGTATTTCCGAGAAAGTGGCCGAGACGTCTCGTAACGGAAAGGATTATCCTTGGATGGTGATGCAAGGCACTTCGATGGCCTCTCCGGCCATGACGGGCATCGTGGCCTTGTTATTGCAGAAAGACAAGGATTTGGATTTCTACGAATTGAAGAACCTGCTGCAAAGCACGGCGGGCAAAGACCAGTATGTGAATCAAGGCGGTGTGACTCGTTGGGGCGCAGGCAAGGTGGATGCCTTGGCGGCCTTGCAGGAGATGGAAGGCGGCAGCGGTTACGAGGATTACTATGCCAATGTCCGCGGTTTGAGCGGTTTTGAACTCAAGACAGCCTTGCATGAATTGATAGACTTCCATACGGTTTTGACTTACGGTCAGGTACGGGAGGAGATGGAAAACATCGACGCCCGTGCGGACGGGATCGGGGTATGGGATATGTATTCCTCGGCTTCCACCGGCTGGAACTGGGGTGCGACAGCGACTTCCGAAGGCGAAGGCATCAACCGGGAACACAGTTTCCCGAAAAGCTGGTTCGGCGGGGATGTCAGCCCGATGTACACCGATTTGTTCCATCTGTATCCTACCGACATCCATGTGAACTCCATGCGGGGCAATATGCCGTTCGGGGAGGTCTATGAACCCACTTGGGAAGGTACTATCAGCCAGGTAGGGAGCAGTGCCTCGGTAGGTTATAATCACGAGGTATTCGAGCCGGCGGATGAGTACAAAGGAGACTTTGCCCGGACTTATTTCTATATGGTGACCCGTTACGAAAACCTGATAGCCGACTGGATGACGCCGGTCTTGGACGGGAGCACCGATTACGGCTTGGGGCAATGGGCCATCGAGCTTTTGCTGGAGTGGCACGAACAAGACCCGGTAAGCGAGAAGGAGATAGCCCGCAACGAGGCCATTTTCGGCTTGCAAGGTAACAGGAATCCTTTTATCGACAATCCGCAGTGGGTGGAAGAAATCTGGGGGCAGCCAAAGACGATGGTGCAGGCCACGGATCTGATGATTACCGAATATGTGAGCGGCCTGCGTTACGATATGCCGCAGCGGGCCATTGAAATCTACAACGGGACAGGCCAGGCGGTCAACTTGGCGGAATATTCGTTGCGTTTCGAGACCGATGGCGCGGGCGGCTTCAGTCAGTCCTTGCCTTTGCATGGTTTCGTGATGCCGTATTCCTGCTTCGTGGTGGCCAATGACGCTTCCGAAGACGGGACGCTGCTCTTTGCCGACCAGTTCGACCAGGAACTGATGCGTTTCAACGGCAACGATGCGGTGGCCTTGTTCCGGGGCGAGGAGATGATCGATGTGGTGGGCGAAGCCGGCTTTAGCGGCAATTGGGGACGTGATCAGGTGCTGCGCCGGGTCGCCACCGTTACATCCCCGTCCACAACCTATCAGGCGGAGCAATGGTGGAGCCGCAACGACGAACTGACAGGAGACTTTGGCCGTCATGGCGGAAGTTCTTGGAATCCATCCACTTTGGTAAGCGCTGAGGCGCAGGCGGCTTCGGAAATCCTTGTCACTTATACCAAGAACTTGGACGGCTTCCAGACCGTTTCGAGGGAGGAATTCTATTTGACGGAATACGATAACGAGTCGAATGTGATAGGCGTTCAATACTGCATGATAGAGGGGAACACGCTTTCGTTGACCTTGCAACAGGAAATGGAAGCCGGGAAGTCTTATATCCTGAATATCGGGAGTATGAGGGATCAATGGGGGCTTTCCACCGGCGGTTATACCTCTCTTGTCATCTGGGAGGGCCATGAACCCGGTTATTGCGAGAATATTGCCGAACTGCGCCAACAGCTTGCCGACGGCTCAACCGAATACACTTTGGGCAGCGATGCCGTGGTGACGGCCATCGGATCGCAGCGCAACCAGATGTGGATAGAAGATATGTCGGGCAGAGGAATCCTGATTGACGACCCGAACAACCTGATTTCCGAGGATTTCATGTTAGGCGACAATATCAGAGGACTGAAAGGGACCTTGTCGGATTATTACGGGGCTTTGCAGTTCACGCCGGTGCAGGATGCCGAGCGGATCTATGCCGGTTTGAGCGTGCTTCCTGCCGAGCTTCTGCCGAGCGATGGCTTCGGTAACGAGACATTGAAGCCTTTGGAAGGAAGCCTTGTGACTGTGCCCGGCTGCGTTTTCGATGCCCAGTACCAAGGGCAGGCGTTTGCCGATGGGTCTTATTACACCGCCGATTGCCAGGGGCAGGATGTCTATGTGCGGGTGCATATTTATTACACGGACTTGACCGGCTCGACAATTCCGAGCGAGGAAGTGCGGATTACCGGCGTGGTAGTGGCGCGTGACTACAATTATTACATTTCCCCGCGCTTCGCCGCCGACATAGCTGTGAAGCAGGTCGTACCTTGCGAGGATTTGAGCAGCTTGCTGGAACAGGCTCCGGATGGCTATACCGAGTACGCGCTGGCTTCCGAATGGAATATTGTCACGGCAGCAGACCCGCAGCAGAACCGTTTCTGGATACAGAACGGCGAAGCCAGCATCATGGTGGATTACCCGGAAGGCTTGCTGGGCGAGGCCTACCAAATCGGCGATGTCCTGAACGGCTTGCAAGGGACGTTGCGAGACAAGGGAAACGGCTTGTTAGCTTATACCTTGACCAAAGAACCGCTTCCTACTGGCGAGACGTTGGATCCGGCTTGGATACCAATAAGTGTGCGGGAGGATTCGTTGGCGCAGTATCCTTCGGCCTATGTGCTCTGCCAGGACAATCTCCGTTTCTGGGAAACGGGTGTCTTTGAGGGAGATAGTGTATATACATTATTGGACTATGAGAATTATGGCTTTTATATGAAGCTGGATATCCACGGAACGGACTTGGTCGGCCAGCCTATCCCGACCGGGCCGGTCAATGTGGGCGGTATCGTGGTGGCGGACGATGAGGGCAATTATTACCTGGCGCCACGTTCGATGGCGGATATAAAGGCAGCCGAGAAGGAGCGTGTCCGGGTGAGGTTGCTGCACAATTCGTTTGAGGAAATCCCGGTGGCACAGGAGAATCTCCGGGTCAGGATGAGTTTCTGGGATCCGTTGATGTCGGAATTGTCGAGCCAGGAATACCGTACCGACAAGAACGGGACGTTTGTATTCGAGGCTTACGCGGGGGTTACGTTCTCCGGTCGCGTGGAAGCTACGGACAACTATTTTTATAACGGCCTCGGGCCGAATCCAGATGTGGTGCAATCCGGGCAAGAGGAATACCTGATGTACCTGTTCACGCCCACGGAAGTGCAGGATATGGAGCGGCCCGAAGTAGCGATAGAAGGGACTAACGTGCGGTTGACTCCGGGCGAAGTAAAAATGCAAGCCAATCTGAACTATGCCTATTCTCTCACAGCGGGCGCATGGGGTTTGGGTTCTCCGATAGGGCTTCATTATACGCCCGAGGATTTGGCTTTCATGAATTTTGCAGAAGGGGATACCTTGCAGACGGTTTCGTTCAAAACCTATGTGCAGAATACACCGATTTCCTATCGATTGAGTTTGTATGCCGATGCTTACCGTTCGGAGTTGTTGCTAGACACCACGGGCGTTGTGGAGAAGAGTTCGGAATCCAATTTTGTTACGACGGATATTGCTTACAATCAGCCTTTGGATGTCAACAAAGACTTTTGGGTCGTGCTTGAATATTATTATTCCGATGGAGAGTTTCCGTACCTTCTTTATTCAGCGCCGCCTTTCCGGGGTAAGAACGATTTGGGCATTATGAACCGGGAAGACCCGACCTATGACTTTTCCTGGGCTGAATTCGGGGTGGGTGCATATGGATTCTATCCCTCTTTGACTTTTTCCCATCGAGGGAAACTGCCTTCGGTATATTATTACGAAACTTATCCTCAAAGCGCGGACGGGTCGGCATCGGGCACGAGAGTGCAGTTCAGCTCGGATTCTTCCAGTGTTCTTTACGATTATTGGCAGGGACTCGAACCGGGAGAGTACTATTTTGTGCTGGAGGCTCGCAATCCCAATCAAGATTATTTCCCTCTGGATACAGTTCATTCCGAGGTGCTTGCAAAGGAAGAACCGGTCAAGGAACATATTTTGAGCATCCAGCAGAATGCAGGTGGCGAAGTTAAGGTGTATATATCTTATTATCCTGATATTGAGATAGGAAGTGGTAATTCTTATCGCCATGGGAGTTCTTTTATCTTGGAAGCTGTTCCTGAGCCTGGCTATCGTCTGGTATCATGGATGGATGGCCGGACGGAGCTTCTGCGTGAAATGGTCTTGACAGGCGATATCACCGTGTCGGCCACTTTCGAGGAAATCCCGACCTACCTGCTTACGATCCAGTCGTCCACGGGCGGTTCGGTGAATGCGATAGATTCCGAGACCGGAGAGATTCTGCAATCGGGGCAGCGGTACACGGAAAGGTATGTTACGCTGACGGCCGTGCCGGATCAAGGCTATATGCTGAAAGGCTGGTCGTTCATGGATGAACCGGAACGTTCGGTATTGATGTATCTGGACAGGGATACCGTCGTCTATGCGGAATTTGTGGAACAGCCGGCAACGGTGGAATATGCAAGCGTGAACTTGGTTCAGAATCCGGGCGGTACCTTGTCGGTGAGCTGCGATGGAAACCCGGTTGAAGATGGTGCCGAATTGCCGGTGGGCAGCACCTTGGAATTGATAGCGGCAGCGGATCCTACTTACGCGGCGGATACTTGGTGGGATGGCAAGGCTGTGACCAGCACGAGACGTTCCATGCTTTTGGAAGACGATGTGACCCTTTCCGTTTCCTTCAAGCGGGTGGAAGTCGTTGTCGATATCTTGTCCGCGAATGGCGGTAATATCCAGGTGCTGCATGAAGGTTCCTCGGTGGTTTCGGGCAGTACGGTTCCTGTAGGGGCTGAATTGTCTTTGACCGCCTTGGCATCGGACGGTTATGAATTTACGGAATGGTGGGACGGCGAAACGACTCCGGAACGGACGTTGATTGTAGGCGAGGAAGATGTAGAGATTTCGGCCACTTTTGCCAAAATCATGTACCAGCTTACGATAGTCGAAAGCGAAGAAGGCAAGATAGAGGTGGTAGACTACATGAAAAATATCGTTTATTCCGATGGGGATGAGGTGGAACCCGGCACGATTCTTTCTATGTTGGCGACGGCGAACGAAGGCTATGTTTTCGTTTCCTGGTGGGATGGAAGCCAAGAAAACCCGAGGACATTTCCGGTGTCTGGCGATTTGACAATCTCGGCTACGTTCCGTGAGATGAATGAATATGCCATAAGGATTAACCAGACAGAAGGCGGTACTGTGCGTGTGTACGAGGCCGCTACCGGCCAAGAGGTTCAAAGCGGAGCCAAGTATCCGGAGGGCACTCTGTTTAATATGACCGCTGAACCGGCTGATAATTATGTGTTTGTGGAATGGTGGGACGGTGATGGCTCGCAGAATCGTTTTGATTTTGAATTGACATCCGATGTGGATGTGTCTGCCGAATTTGTGAAGGAAGCCGATCCGGCAATTACCTATATGGTGACCATCGAAGAACCACTCAATGGTTCGATTGTCGTCATGAATGGCGAACAGGAAGTCGTTTCCGGGGAATCTCTGCCAGCCAATACGGTTCTGGACTTGCAGGCCGTGGCTGAACCCGGATACGTGTTCTCGCAATGGTGGGATGGCAATGCCAATGCGGAACGGCGGATTTCTTTGACGGGGGACTTGACCATCAAGGCGGAATTCGTGGAAGAAATTCCTGAATACTTGCTCACGATTTACCAGCCTGAAGGCGGTAAGATTTCGGCCAGTTTGGAGGGAGAAGACATACCTACAGGAAGTTATGTTCCGGAAGGAAGCGTGTTGGATCTGATGGCAGAAGCGGAGACTGGATACCGTTTTGTGGAATGGTGGGATGGTAATACGGAAGCTGAACGGATCTTGGAAATGACAAGCAATACGATTGTACGGGCCTCCTTCGAAAAGACGGACGAGCCTCAACCGGACTTGTACGTGCTGACGATAACGCAGCCGGAACACGGCAAGATCAGGGTGACGATGGACGGCGAGGCGGTGGAATCGGGCGCGGAACTGGAAGCCGGTGTGGAACTGAGTCTGAGCGCGGTGGCTGACGAGGGCTATGAGTTCGTGGAATGGTGGGATGGCAACACGGATGCTGAGCGGACGTATATGATGCCCGCTGAGGATGTGAAGATTAGCGCGAGCTTCGAGCAAGGAGAGGAGCAAGATAAGTATGTGCTGACTATCCGGCAGCCTGAACATGGCACGATAACGGTGGAATTGGATGGCGAGCCGGTGGAATCGGGTACGGAAATAGAAGCTGGCAGCAAGTTGGATTTGGTGGCAGAGGCCGATGAGGGTTATGTGTTCGTGGAATGGTGGGATGGCGATACGGAAGCCGAGAGGAGGTTTACGATGCCCGATGAGAGTGTGACTATCAGTGCGGTACTCGAAAGGGATGCTGCCAATGAAAGGACGGATGCATGGGCAGTAACCGTGTATCCGAATCCTTCGGACGGGCTGTTCTATGTTGAGATCGGTTCACCCATGAAGGCTCAGGTATTTACGCCGGAAGGTCGTCTCCTGCTGTCTTACGATTGGGAAAATGCCGGCAAGCAGACCGTCGATTTGCAAGGCCGCAATTCGGGGACTTATTATTTGCATCTGAGCAAGGACAAGCAGCATAGGGTTATCAAGCTGGTTGTTCGGTAATGTTGGCGAAGTGTGCCGAATCATAGGATCCGGCACACTCATTTTGGGTCATGTGGAGAATTAGGGGGTTCCACCATGTCCAGGAAAGGTGCGTTTCGACGCACCTTTTTTTATTAACTGAGATTGGGTTCTACCCTTTCTTTCGAGTATGAGGGCGAAGAGGGTGCCTTTGTTACTATTATTGGATTTGCTGACCGATTTGAAGTTAATGATAAGATATTATAAATAAATTTGATATTGTTTTGCTTGTCATTGTCGAGGGTACGATATTTGGAGTTGGAAGAGATGTGTCTTTCTGCTGCCTTTTCTGTGTTTTTTTCATTTTTGATTCCTTTTTTTGTTTTGGAATCGTTACATTCGGACTATCATGTGGAGTTAATATGTTTTTATGGTAAAAATCGAACAGTTATGAAGAAACAGTACATTGCCGCGTTTTTGATAGGGCTTCTGATGCCGTTGCTGTCAATCGCGCAACAACCGACCAAGTCGTCTCCGGAATTGCAAGTGGCAAACGGAGGACAAGTTAGCATTTCATCTAAAGAATTCAAGTCCGCTGAGGTCATCGGGCAAGCCGCAGGGAATCATCAGGCATTGGTTTTGGGAGATGATTTCGCGGCAGGGCTTCGGGCAAGGAAAGGGCAGGCTGCATCATCGCAGTCCGCTGCATTCCCGCAGGAAGGGAAATGGAATGCGCCCGGCAAGTTTTTCTTGCACCGCTATGCCCAGATGCAGCAGGCTTCGTCTGCCAAATCGAGCAAGGATAGAAAATTCCTTGAAGAGAACTTCGGCCTTAGAAGCCAATCTTTGCCCGGAGTCAAGTCGCAGGAAGATTACCTGTCGGTCATTATCCGTTACAATAGCGTAAGCGCATTGCAAGAGGCCGAGGCTTTGGGCTTCTTGCCGCAGACCGTGTTGACCAATCTTTGCACGGGGCTTTTCCCGCTTTCTGCTGTGGAAGCCATCACTGCCATAGAGGGGATAGAACAAATTTCGGTCTCTGTCAGGGCAAAGCTGAACAATGATTTGAGCCGGGCGGCCAGCAAAGTGGATGAGGTGCAGTCCTCGTCTGCCGCCCTTTCCACTGCCTATGATGGCACAGGCGTGGTGGTGGGAATCGTGGATGTGGGTTTTGACTACACGCACCCCACTTTTTTTGCCGACCCGGACGATGAAAGCTCTTACCGGGTAAAGCGCGTATGGAATCAGTGGGATAATACGGGCACTAATCCCGAATTTTATGCGTATGGTTCCGAGTATGCTTCTGCTTCGGAAATTCTGGCGCAGGAACACGACTCTTACGATGGTTATCAGGCTACAGAGGAACATCATGGCACGCATGTGGCTGGAACGGCTGCCGGATCGGGGGCCGGAACCAGCTATGCAGGCATGGCCCCGGGGGCTGATTTGGTATTTGTTTCAACTACCTTGCAGACGGCGGATATTATCGACGGGGTTAGCTATATCCAGGAATATGCCGCTTCTGTCGGCAAGCCAAGCGTTGTCAATCTCAGTCTGGGGACGGACATCGGGCCACATACCGGCAATGCGTACGAAGACCAGATGCTGAACGGGCTTTCAGGTCCCGGGCATCTGATTGTGGCTTCTGCGGGAAACAGTGGTTCGAGCAGGATTCATGCCGCTCAGGTCTTGCCGCCAGATGGCACTTATTATCCGTACGGTTTATCCGGAATAGACATGAGTCTGCCAGTCATGCTGGACGTGTATGATTATGAAAACGGTTGCGATGTCATTGTTGCCTTGGAAAATCCCTCACTTGGGGAAACCGTAAGTCTTGCTTCTTATTCCACAACCTCTAACGGTAACGCTGTTACGCAATATATTTCGTATCAAGGCCAGACTATATTTACGGTGACGGGGGAGAATTATTATACGGAAGAGGGCTATGCCAATTTGTTTTTGGTAATAGAGCAAGAAGCGGAATTGCCGGAAGGCTATGTGGTGTCCGTAGGGTTTAAATCGGCAAGCGATTACAGCACCACGTTTCATGCTTGGCTGGCAAATGCTGAGTTTTCGGATTTAGGGATCCATTATTTTGACGGGGATTACGATTATACCCACAATGCAACTATGTCGGCTGCGGAAGGCGTGCTTTCTGTGGCGGCATATACGACACGTGCCGGATATGAATTCAATTTGGAGGATATTTGTTCGTTTTCCGGCCGAGGGCCGTTGGTGAGCAATATTTCCAAACCGGATATCGCCGCTCCGGGTTCTGTCATTATCAGTGCTGGCAACAGCTTTAATTCTTTGGCCGATTACGATGTGCATTCTTATACTTCGGCGGGGGAAAGAGAATACCCATGGGTTTACATGCAGGGCACTTCGATGGCAGCTCCGGCCATGACTGGTATCGCCGCTTTATTGTTGGAAAATGACAATGAGTTGGATATTAATGGTCTGAGAGATATACTGCAAGCTACAGCGCTCACGGATAGTTATGTGAACGAAGGCGGTGTGAACCGCTGGGGGGCGGGCAAGGTGGATGCGATGGCTGCTTTGCGGATGATGGAAACCGGCGTTGCGCCTGGCACCGAGGCTCGTTCCGTCCGGGTTCGCTTGTATCTCAACGGGACACCTCTGGCTTTGGAGGGTGTTCGTGTCAGGATGAGTTTTTACGATCCTGAAACCGGAATCTTGTCGAACCAAGAGTACAGGACCGATGCTTATGGTATGTTTGTGTTCGACGCTTACGAGGGAGTGGAATTTTCGATGCGGGTGGAACGCAAGGACGGATATGCATGGCACTGGAATTACGCCTATCCTGACGCACCGGTGGTGACTGCGGACATGACCGACTATTATGTGCATCTCTCCAGCGATTGGGTCGAGATGGAAACCCCGCTTGCGAGCATAGAGGGGGATGCGGCGCGTTTGCAGATGGGGGATATGAAAACAGAGAACACGGTGTGGTATCCTTGTATTGCTAGTTCGGGGTGGGTGTATGGGATGAATTTTGATGTAGGGGTTCGTTATACTCCGGACGATTTGGCTTTTATGGGTGTAAAGGAAGAGGATACCTTGGATTGTTTCGTGGTTTATGTAAATAATAACGAAGAGAATGTTTCTATTCCATTCCGTTATACTTTGTACGCTGGCAGCGACCGTTCGGAAGTTTTGTTTGACACTACGGGGGAAACCACTGCATATGGTGTGATTGAGCTGAAATACGGCAAACCTATCGATGTGCGCAAGGATTTGTGGATCGTGGTCACTTATGCTAATCTGGACGGCGTGTATCCACATATATTTTTGAACAGTACCCCTGTGCGAGGGAGAAATGACTTGATCGTCCTAGACAGAAGCAATCCGGCCTTGGATATGCCGTTCAATTCGGTAGATGGTTTTAGTGGATATAATATGTCTGCTTACGCTTATTTGGAATTTTCGCAGAAGGGCAACCCCATGCTGGACCGTTATCAGGTTTTTGCCCAGAATGTGGAAACCGAGGAGTGTGGGCCGATGTTGAGCTTCGATGCAGACGAGGATAGCTATCTTTATGATTCCTGGCAATCGCTGGAACCGGGTACTTACCATTTGGGAGTTCAGGCTCAGGACAAGACCGGAGTCCCGATGGGAATCGTTTATTCCAACCAATTGGAAAAGGAAAGCGAAGCCCGATTATATACGTTGTCGATCAACCAGAATCCCGGCGGACAGGTGTCTGTGATACGAGTGAATGAATATGGTGACAGCCTGTATCTTGTCGATGGGGATGATCTGGCTTATGGAGAAACTCTGGTGCTGAAATCAGAACCCGAATACGGGATGCGTCTGTCTTCGTGGATGGATGGCGAAACTGCTTCGATCAGGTCTCTCCAGATAACGGGAGATGTGACGGTGGAAGCTTCTTTCGAGGAAGTCCCCACGTACCTGCTGACCATAAAGGAAAGCTTGGGAGGCGTGGTGGAAGTTATGGATGTAATGACTTACGAATACCTGCGTTCGGGAGAACGTTACACCGAAAGGGATATCGTGCTGATGGCCTATCCTGATTATGGGTATGCCTTGAAGTCTTGGTCTTTCCAAGATGCGCCGGAGTCCACTGTTTATTTGCATCTGGATCGGGATATGTCCATTTCCGCCGAGTTTGTGGAACAGCCCATGCAAGGCGAAGACTGTGTTGTTCATTTGATGCAGAACCCCGGCGGGACATTGAATGTATGGTATGGGGACTACCCGGTTTCGGACGGCTCCTCCTATAAAGCAGGCAGCTTGTTGAGGCTGGAGGCCGTGGCGGATCCGATGTATGAAGCGGATACGTGGTGGGACGGGACTCCGGTCACCTCTGCCAATCGCTCTTTCGTGCTTGAAGGGGATGTGGAACTGTCTGTCACTTTCAGCCGTATTGCCGTGAAATTGGATATCGCGCATTCCGAAGGCGGCAGTATCCGTGCCGAGAGCGATGGACTTTCGGTGGCATCGGGCGATTGGTTGCCGGTAGGTGCCCAAGTGAAACTGTCGGCAATGGCAGCAGAGGGCTATACGTTTGAATCTTGGTGGGATGGGGAGACCAACCCGGAACGTGTCTTGACCATGGATGAAGATATGGCAATCTCGGCTGTTTTTGTCAAGACCATGTACAGGCTTTCGATTCCGGAAAGCGAAGAAGGTATCATTACGGTTAGCCATTACGGCAATGGTGAGATTTATGAAGATGGAGATGAGGTAGAGCCTGGCACGGTATTGTGGTTGAATGCTTCTGCCCAGCCGGGAAGTTATTTTGTTTCCTGGTGGGATGGAGATAGAACCAATCCGAGAATCTATCCGGTATTGGGGGACTTGACGGTGAGCGCTGTATTCCGTGAAGCCGAAGAATGCGAAGTTGCGGTCGAGCAGACAGAGGGCGGTTTGATTGAAGTTTATGCTGACGGCATTCTGGTAGAAGAATCGGCTCGCTATTGGGAAGGCACGTTATTCAATATGTACGCTTATCCGGAAGAAGGTTATCAGTTCGTGGAATGGTGGGATGGATATATTTATCCGGATTATTATGGTTACGAATTGACATCCGATGTGACGGTTTCCGCCCGTTTCATTCCCATAGCCGACTCCAGCGTGAATTATACGCTCACGATAGAGCAGCCGGAACATGGGACGATTTACGCTTTGTATGACGGCAGCTATGTCTATTCGGGCGATGCCTTGCCTTCCAATGCGGTAGTGAACATTTTGGTCGTGCCTGACGAGGGTTATGCTTTTTCCCAATGGTGGGATGGCAATACTCAGGGGGATCGCAATATAATCTTGACCGAAGACGTTACCGTTAGTGTGGAGATTGTGGAACAGTTACCGGAATACCTGCTTACTATTTATCAGTCTGAAGGCGGTAGGATTTCGGCCTCCTTGGACGGGGAAGATGTGCCGACGGGAAGCTATGTGGCCGAAGGCAGTGTTCTCGACTTGCTCGCCGAGGCGGAGGATGGCTATCAGCTGGCGGAATGGTGGGACGGGGATACCGAAGCGGAAAGGACCTTGGAAATGACACGCAATACGGTGGTGAGGGCTGTTTTTGCTCAGATAGAGGCCAATCAGTACAAAGTGGATATCGTTCAGCCCGAACATGGTGTCATCACGGTGACTTGCAATGGCAAGGAAGTGAGAAGCGGCCAGTATTTGGATGAAAAGAGCGAGTTGTGGCTGGTTGCCGAAGCCGACTCCGCCTATGAATTCGGCCGTTGGTGGGATGGGGATACCAATGCCCGACGGACTTATGTTCTGATAGAGGATGTGAAGATTAGTGCTACAATCATCGAAGAAGGCTCTCAGCTGCTGGATGAATTCGAGGTGACCATTAAGCAGAATGATGGAGGGTATGTCCGGGTTTACGATGGTGATGAAAGGATTTATTCGGGCGACAAAGTTGAGGAAGGAACCCGTCTTCGTTTGGTTGCAGAACCCGATAGAGGTTATGTCTTGGATGAATGGTGGAACGGGGAACGGGATGAAGAAATTCGTTATACGGTAAACAGGGATGTGGAAATCAAGGCTTATTTTGTTCGTGAGTCGGCCAATGAGATGGCTGCCGAACTGCTGGTTTCCGTATGGCCGAACCCGTCCGATGGCTTGTTCTATGTTGAAGTTGGTTCTGCTATGAAAGCGCAGGTGTTTACTTCCGATGGCCGTCTTTTGCAGACCTACCACTGGGAAGATGCCGGCAAGCAAGAGGTCGATTTGCAAGGCCGCAATTCGGGAACTTATTATTTGCATCTGATTAAGGATAAGCAGCATAGGGTTATCAAGCTGGTTGTTCGATAGTCTTCTTTGATGGTTTTCAAAGAGCGGGATAAGGCTGAACTGTTTTGTTCCGCTCTTGGTTATGCGGAGAATTAGGGGGCTTTGCATAGTCCAAAGGTGCGTCCGGTTTGCCGGGCGCACCTTTTTTTGCAGGAATTTCGTGATTCTGATGTTCCGGTGCGACAGGGCGTCCAGGCTTGGTTTGAAAGAGTCTTTGCCAATCTTTTTTCGCACTTTTTGAACGCGGGGCTGTGTTAGTTTCAAATTAAAGCCGTAGCTTTGCAATCCGGAAAAACGATATGACCATGCATAAGCATAAGACCAAATTCATCTTCGTTACCGGAGGTGTCGCATCATCTTTAGGGAAAGGCATCATTTCAGCATCTTTGGCTCGTCTTCTGCTTTCCCGTGGCTACAGGACCACGATTCAGAAACTGGATCCCTACATCAATATCGACCCGGGGACATTGAACCCTTACGAACATGGAGAATGCTATGTGACCGAGGACGGGGCCGAGACGGATTTGGACTTGGGTCATTACGAACGTTTCACCAATATTCCCACTTCGCAGGCCAATAATGTCACGACAGGTCGTATCTATTTGAGCGTCATCGAAAAGGAACGTCGCGGCGATTACCTGGGGCATACTGTCCAGGTTATTCCCCATGTGACCGATGAAATCAAGCGCCGCGTGCGCCTGTTGGCCGAAGGCGACAAGTTCGATGTGATTATCACCGAAATCGGCGGGACGGTTGGCGATATCGAATCCTTGCCTTATGTGGAGGCTGTGCGCCAGCTCACTTGGGAAATGGGCGAGGACGTGATGGTGATACACCTTACCTATGTGCCTTATCTGGCCGCTGCCGGCGAGCTGAAGACCAAACCGACCCAGCATTCGGTCAAGACGATGCTGGAGCAAGGCTTGCAGCCCGATGTGATTGTCTGCCGTACCGAACATCCGCTCAGCAAGGGGGTTCGCGCCAAGGTGGCTCTTTTCTGCAATGTGCAGCCTGAATGCGTCATCGAAAGCCAGGATGCCAAAAGCATTTACGAAGTGCCATTGTTGATGCAGAAGGAAGGCTTGGACAAGCAGGTCCTGAAGATTCTGAAGCTGCCTTACGGTGGTCGTCCCAATCTGACCAAATGGCGCTCTTTCCTGCGCAAGCTGGAACATCCGCATTCGGAAATCCGGGTGGCTTTGGTCGGGAAGTATGTGGAGCTCAAGGATGCCTATAAGTCCATACTGGAATCGTTCTTGCAGGCCGGGGCGGTGAACCAGTGCAAGGTCAAGGTCAAAATGGTGCATTCCGAGCATCTCGACAAGGACAATGTGGAAGAACAGCTGGGCGACTGCAAGGCCGTTTTGGTGGCACCGGGCTTCGGCAAGAGAGGTATTGAAGGCAAGTTGACCGCTATCGAGTATGCCCGGACCAAGAACGTGCCGTTCTTAGGTATCTGCTTGGGGATGCAGATGTGCGTAATCGAGTTCGCCCGCAATGTTTTAGGCTGGAAAACCGCCAATTCCACCGAGATGGATCCCAAGACCAAGTATCCGGTGATCCATATCATGGACGAGCAGAAGAACGTCAAGAACATGGGCGGGACGATGCGTTTGGGCGCTTACCCTTGCGCTTTGGAAAAGGACAGCCTGCTCTACAAGATCTACGGCAAGAAGGATATTTCCGAACGGCATCGCCATCGTTACGAGTTCAACAACGATTATATTGCCGATTTCGAGGCGGCGGGCATGAAGATGGCCGGTATCAATCATGGGACGAATGCCGAAGGCAAGGAGCTGACTCGGGTCGAGGCGGTCGAACTTCCGTCGCATCCTTTTTTTGTCGGTGTCCAGTTCCATCCCGAATACAAGAGCACGGTCGAGAACCCGCATCCTTTGTTTGTGGCTTTTGTCAGGGCGGCTATGGACTATGCCGGGATTCACCATCCGGAAGATAGTATTAAGAAATAAGCCGGGAATCAAAAATTTCCAGGGCAAGGCGGATTGGGTTCAAGAGGGATGCGAAAGAGTTTCCTTTTTGAACGCGGTCCGTTTTTTGTGAGAGGAGGAAATTCGGGTAGAAATGAGAAAAGCAGGCCAAGGAGCATCTCCGAGTCTTTTGGATGAGAAAACCGTCTTGTCGCATACGATTTATTTCCTTCGTTTCGCCTTGATTGTAGCGGTGGTGTTTACCCATTCCCGTTTTGTGGAGCCATCTACGCAATATGAAGGCGGTTATTCCTTGTTCGTATATCTTTTCACTGGGGTTTTCGAGAGGCTGCCGGCATTGGTGCTTTTTTCCGGTTTCCTGTTTTTCCGGTCTGGTTTCTCTATTCCCGTATATGGCAGGAAGCTGAAAAGCCGTGTCCGAAGCCTGCTGGTGCCTTATTTGTTCTGGAACGCGGCTGTTCTTCTGTTTTATCTCTGCTTGCAGCTGTTTTTGATTTCGCGTGGAGAAACTCCCGATTCCAAATGCGTGTGGGAATATACGGCGCATGATTGGTGGATGGCCGTTTGGGGCGGCCCGGTGGCTCGGCAATTCTGGTTTATCCGGAATTTGATGGTCGTCATGCTGTTCAGCCCGGTATTTTATGTGCTAGTCCGGTATCTGCGGGTTTGTGGCGTGCTTTTATGCGCTCTTCCTTGGTTCTTGGGTGTGGATGTGGTGCTGAGGATGCATACCTATACTTTCTTCTTTTTCGCCTTGGGGGCGTGGTTCGCCTTGAACAAACGGAACTTTGTCAAAGACATGGAGCCTTATATGGGATTGTCGGGCATAGTGTTCTTGTTAGTGGCCGCCTGGCAAGTGGTTTGCCATCTTCAAGGCTGGCGGCAGGTAGAGTGGATTAACAAGATTGGGCTTTGTGCCAGTGTCGTTTTCCTGATTGCTTGGATTGGCCGTATGGTGGGCAGGGGGACGTTGCGGGTCAATGTGCCCTTGTGCCAGACAAGTTTCTTTATTTTTGCTTTGCACTTTATCCTGGTCGGGCTTGTGCGTAAGTTGCTGGCTTCTTTTATCCCGTTGTCTGGATGGAACTGTTTCTGGATGCATTTGCTGACAGCCGCATCGGTCACTTTGTTCTGCATCGGTTTGTACAAACTGTTGCATCGGCTTGCTCCTCGTTTTCTGTCGGTCATTACCGGGGGACGTTGAGCGGCTGGCTGGGGCGGGCATGGGGCGTTCCCCGGCAAGAGTCCGGCAAAACTTATCAACAGGTTGTGGACAAGATTTGGTTTTGTCGTGCCGCCTTTGTACCTTTGCAGCCTGTTTTTGCCGGAGGAAGAACTCGTGAAAGAGCCTTTGGCGGAAGGAAAGTGTTAAATCACAGAGTTTTATAATTGTAATTCAATAGAGAGATGAAACGTACATTTCAACCCCACGTTCGCAAGCGCCTCAACAAACACGGATTCCGTGAAAGAATGTCCACGCATAATGGCCGTCGTGTTTTGGCCGCTCGTAGAGCCAAAGGTCGTGCTCGCTTGACGGTTTCCGACGAGAGGTAAGAGGGCGATCGAGAGGTCGTTCTGGTAAAACGGAGGTTTCCTGCCAAGGTTGGGCTTGATAGAATGGCGGTGCGGGTCGGCGACTCGGGCAGCCTTTTATGAAAAGCCGGAGAGCAATCAGGATATGCCTTGTGGGGTCGTTTCCTCCTTATTGAAATTCTGTTCATTCCATTACGGGATAGCAGAATTTTTTTTTAGACGGGGTTTGGGAACGGGCTGTTTCGACGGTTGGTTTAGCGTCAGTAAGGCTCGTTTTTCAAATCTGTTTGGAATCATTGAGGCTATGTTGTCATTTATTTTGTCCTTTTTGTTAGGGATTTTCCTGGTAGTAATCTCGATACTGATGATTGTTGCCCGGAAGATTTTTGGCATTTCCCTCTTTGGCCACAGGCGGAAGGGTCAGGCATCGGCTCAAAACCAAGGAGGAGCTTCCTACGGGCAGCAGCCTCGGGATCCGAACCGTCGCGAAGGGGAGGTGAGCATCGATTACGTTCCTCCGCGAGAGGACTTCCGGAACGCTCGTCCGGCACCGGGAGGGCCGAATGACGACTATGTGGAGTTTGAAGAAGTTCGTGAAGAAAGGAATGGCAATTGACTGTCAGAAGTGAGGAGATTACAAGTAGATAAGAACCAAAACAACCAATAAGTTTCCATAAAATGCAGATTTTCAAAAATGCTTGGGCCTGGATTAAAAAAGGAGTCCCGACAGACCCTAAGCAATTGAGACGGGAAATCAAGAGTTACATCATTATCACGCTTTGTTTGGCGATGTACGCTTTCGGCGTGGTTGCTTTCATTATCAATTCCGAGATTGTGAGCGGCGGGGTGAACGGTATCGCCACCTTGATTTACTATGCTACCGGGAACACGATTCCTGTGGCGGTATCGGCTTTCGTCATCAATATGGTTTTGCTGCTCATCGGTTTCAAGATTCTGGGGACAGGCTTCGGCTTCAAGACCATTTACGCTTGCGTCATGCTTTCCGTTTTTGTAGGCATGTGGACGGGCATTATCGGAGATTTGTCCATCCTGGGCGATGAAAAGCTTCTTTCGGCGGTGATAGGCGGTGCCTTGATCGGGCTTTCGATAGGTATTTCCTTCAATTACGGCGGGAGTACCGGAGGCACGGACATTGTGGCTTTGATTGTTTCCAAGTTTTACAATATCAGTCCGGGACGGGTAATCCTCCTTTGCGATATCTTCATCATTTCCTCGTCTTTCCTTGTCTTCTACTATTTCAGGGGAAACCCGCTGGAAGAGTCGATAAGGGTCGTCCTGTTCGGCTATGTGGTGATGGCGGTTACTTCCTATACGATCGACTTGATTGTATTGGGTAGCCGGGCCAGCGTCCAGGTGCTTATCAATTCGGCCAAATACCAGGAGATTGCCGATATGGTGGTGAACGAGAAGAAGCGGGGCGTGACGCTTTTGCATGCCGAAGGCTATTATTCCAAGCACGAGTCCCAGGTGCTGCTTATCGTGGTGCGCAAGTACGAGCTGCAATCGACCCTGCGTCGTATCCGGGATATCGACCCCAATGCCTTCATGAGCATCACCAATGCCACCGGCGTTTACGGCAAGGGCTTCGACCATATCAAGTAATGCGAACGCATGGATAGGCAGTGCCGTTATGCAAAATGACTTTGGAGTTTAAAAATGGGGAAGGTGGTTTTCTTGGGGATGGTTTTGTTGTTTTGCGCCTTTGCGCGGGCGCAAGACCGCTACTATCTGTCTGTTTCCGATTACAAGGAAGGCAAGGCGGTGCAGCTGGATTCGGTCTGGATGGAGCCGGTGCCTCTATCGACTCAGAAATGGGATGGTACGGCCCAGTTCCGGGTTAAGACGAAACAGAAGAAACTCAAAAATATCTTGAAGAAGCAGGCACGTATCTTGGTTTGCAAGGATACATTGTATGTTAATACCTATGGGTTGAAATACAAAGGTTCTTTTGGTTTTAACAAGGGATATGCTCCGGGTTTCTGCTTTGGGGATGAAATCGGTTTTAAATATACTCGATCAGGTTCCATGTCTGGAGAAAATGCGGCGGTGGCGGTCTCGACGGTGGCCTTGGGTTTGGTTGGCGGTATCATTGTGGCAGGAGCTTTGTCGACTACGGGCGATGATTTAAGCCGTTCTTGCTATTTGCTGGGGCAGTTCGAGGAAGATGAAAAGGAAGTGCTCCAAATAGAGCCTGCTTATATGCAGGATTTGTTGAAAGGACATTCCGATTTACTGGATTCGTATAATAAATTGGAAGAAACCAATCAGATAAGTGCGGAAATTGTACTTTTGTTTCTGGATAAGTTATATGGTGTTAGTTTTACAGTAAAACCGATAGAGAGTGAAAGCCGAAGATAAATCTTTGCAGGAACCCGAGGCCGGGGATTCTCAAAAGAAAGAAGTTTCCGAGAAAGCGAAGACCGTTGACAAGGCGGAATTTGCCAAATCGTATGCAGGACCGTATTTTTCGGATATCAAGAAAGACCGGCCGTTGAAGCCTTTCGTGTTGCTGTCGGAATTGAGCCGCAAACGTTTGGTGCGGGATTATTTCCTGATTATCTTGGGTTCGGCTATCGCTGCTGCCGCCTATTCGTTCTTTTGTGCGCCCCATAGCATTGTTCCTGGCGGGGTTTACGGTATCACGATTGTGCTGAACGCCATTTCCAAGGGCTGGTTCGAGGCTTTCCCGGACGGGTTGCCGATTGGTACGATGGCCCTGTTCTTCAATATCCCGCTCTGGCTGGCAGCTTATCGTTTCCTGGGGCATCATTACGGCTTGAAGACGGTAGTCACTTTTGTGGCGACGGCGGTCTTTACCGATTTGTACACTTCCTTGCAGGCGAACGGGCCGCTTATCAATACCGACAACGATTTGCTGGCCGCCATCTACGGGGGCGCGGTCCTCGGGGTCGGCGTCAGCCTTATCTTCAAGGCCAAGGGGACGAGCGCGGGCACGGACGTGCTGGCCAAGATTATCGCCAAGTACACCCATAACAACGTGGGCATCTACATCACGATTGTGGACTCGATTGTGGTTCTGTTAGGTCTTATCGCGCTGCGTTCGTGGGAGATACCTCTCTACTCGTGGATTACGATTTTTGTTTATGGCCGGGTGGTGGATACCATCATGGAAGGGGTCCGTACCGAAAAGGCGGTGCTGATTATTACCGACAAGCCGATGGAGATGCGCGATGCCGTCCTGTTCACGATGCATCGGGGCGGGACGTTCCTCCAAGGCAAGGGCTTGTATTCGGGCGACGAGAAGCATATCATCTATACCGTCTTGCCGAAGACTCAGATTGGTACCTTGCGTGAAGTGGTCAACCAAGTGGATCCCAATGCTTTCCTTACCGTCTTGCCGGCTTATGAGATTTTGGGGAAAGGTTTCCGGAATCTTCAGAAGACGATAGCCGATGCTAAGGATTAGAGTTCCGGTAGTTTTATAATGAAGGGGCTTGAGAGGCATATTGCCTGATTTATAGGATACTTCTATGCGAAGCGACCCTGTTAGAATATGTTCTGGCAGAGTCGCTTTTTTTTGTATCAGGGGCTTTGGGGTCAGAGTTGTTTTCAAGGTTTTTGTTCGAGGCTATGGCTGTGCTTCTTTGTGGCTGGTTTTGGGTTCGAAGCCTTGGATGTGTCGTTGGCAAGGGTAAATGTTTTTTCAGAAAGAACGGGTGCTTCTAATGCGATGTTTTTTTATTGATTGCAAAGATGTCTTTGGCTGAAATGTGGTTGAAGTGACTGTCTGGTTTGGGTTGGGGGTGTTTTTTTCATAAATTTGCCTTTAGGGGGTTTGTCGATGCCGATGCCTGTTTCGTGGGTGGAAACGGCATGAACTTCATGAAAGCTTAGGAGGGGGTTCATGCTGTTGCAAGCATGGGAAAGATACCTTTGCAGGGGGAGGCAAGCATGGGAAAATACCGATGAATAGGTATTGCAGGCATGCTTGCGGCCGGGTAACTTTGCAGCAGGGTATGAGGAGGCGGCAGTGAAGGCAGGTTATAGGGATAGGACGTTTCATGAAACATTAATAAAAATTCAATTATTGATAAGAAAAATTACAGGAAAATGAAAAAGACAAGGATTCTCTCCGTGAATTTGAAATCGTTGGTTGCCAAGAAGGCTGCGGTGGTGGATGATTTGCTGACGGATGACTCAAGAGGAGGGAAAGTGCAGTGGGGGCAGGGAGCGATTAATTTACAGAAAACAAGTCCAAAATATAATAAGTTCGCTCCGGGAAGAAATGATTTTGTTACGGGGTGTTTTGGTTCAAGAGATGAATGCGATACCATTACAAATCGTAAACCTATAGGTTGTGCCTCGGTGGCAATGGGGCAGCTGATGTGGTACTGGAAATTTCCACCCCAGTATGATTGGGAAAAGATGCCTGCCTATCTGGAAAATAGTTCAACGGTACAGGAAGAGAATAATATTGCACATTTGTTAAAGGCTTGTGGTGATGCGGCAGGCGTAGTATATTGTTGCACTGGTTCATGGACGACTACCAACAAGGTGGAAGAAGGGATGCGGAATATGCATTTTCCTCAATCGAACAAACGGAGACGTGGGGACAGGGATGAGGGAGAATGGTGGCCGGATCTGATAAAGTCGCAGTTGGATAACGGCTGGCCGGTTCTGTATCGGGGCGACAAATGCGATTTGTGTACGGACAAGCATTTCTGGGTGGTGTCTGGATATGATACAGAAGACAAGTTTTATTGTAATTGGGGATGGAGAGGCAGGGGGGATGCTTTCTATGAATTACGTGATTTGACCCCGAAAGTCGGCGACACGGAGCATGATTTCCGGAAAAACAACATGATAGTCCGTAACATCTACCCGGATTGGAATGTCACCACCGATTCGGAACTCCGCAACATTGCCAAAGGGGATGACGAGGAACTGCGAGCCTTCTGCCGCAATGCCATGCTCGGCAATATTACCTTGAGGGGCAATTCCCAGTCCAAGATTGCCTTTACGCAGACCTTGACCATCGACGGCCCGTTCGAGGTGTCCGGTGGAGCCACGTTGACCTTGGCCTGTTATGACAAGGAATTGGCGGCGCAACAGAAGCAAGCCAAGAATGCTCCGGAGGAAACGGATACGGAAAGTGATTTGCAGGATATGCAGAATGAAGAACCCTATACCGATGAATATTCCGATTTGTTCCATCTGAGTCCCAATCCGGCTACCGAGGAAGTGCAAATCTCGATGATGCCGGAAGCTTGCGGGCCGGAGGCCAAGGAGATTTTTGTCTATGGGATGAACGGCGGGCTGTGGTATCAGACCCAATTCTCCTATAGTTATGGAATTGTGCCATTAAGTAATTTACCATCGGGCATGTATTTGGTGCGTGTGGTGTGGGAAGGTTACAGTGTGACCAAGAAACTGATTGTTAAATAGAATAGTGAGCCTATGGAGGACAACATGAATGTCCTTCATGGGCTTTTTTAAGGAAAAGGAGGATTCATGAAAGCGATACGATATTTTGTAGGCATCTTGTTGTTCTGCGGATTAGGATTGGGTTTGGAGGCGGCGGAGAGGCCGGGCAAGGAGAAGAAAGAGAAGAAGCCCGTGCCGGAGTACGAATTCAAGAGATTCTATGCGGATATATCCGTGGGGTATGCCTTCCGTTTGGGCACCAAAGAGATACATGGTTTGATGAATAATGGATATCGTATTGTGATTCAAATGTTTAATCCATTGGATTGTGCTAATGTAGGAAAGGGGCTGCGCGTAGGAGTGAACTTTGGGATTAATTTCAATCGGTATGTCGGATTGGAACTGGATGGAGGATATATGGCATTTCCTGTGGAAATTGTCTCTGCCTCTAGGGGTGGGGGGATTGGAATTCCAGGCGATAACGACGGGCTAGCATCTGTGTATGTCACAGGTTTGGGATTGGATGCGCAGCGAGGGTATTTGTCGGTTCAGATGAAGGTCAGTCCGGGTTTTGTCCGTGTCAATCCTTATGCGAAAGTGGGTATAGGAACGATTTTTGGGCGATTGAAACATAGGGCATCCTTGTCCCTATATGATAACATTGATGAGGCAATGCTTGATGAAAACATGTTGTATTATTCTGAATATAGAAGTGCTAAAAATTTTTTCATGCTAGGATTCGTGGGGGCTTTAGGCGTTGATTTCTATATAAGCCCCATGCTGACATTCTTTTTGGAATGGCAGGCCGGCATGTATTCCACATCCTGTTTCAATTGGCGGGAAGGCAAGTTTCGGGAAGAGGGCAAGTTGGAAGCTGATATTTTTGCAGGGGACGAGGACGTGTTCGGCAACAGCCACGGTTTGAACTTTGGCATCAAGTTCAAGTTCTGAGAGCTTGCCATACTCCCATTGCCAACCCCGCCTTCATGCTAAGGTTGTTGATGCATTTTCAAAAGGGAAGCTTGGAAGCGGTGTTAGGTCAGGTTGGGAAAATTGTGAAATTTAGAAATATTGTTATTGAAAAAGGAGGATTGATGAAAGCGATACGATATTTTGTAGCTATCTTGTTGTTCTGCGGATTAGGATTGGGTTCGGAGGCGGCGGAGAGGCCGGGCAAGAAGAGAGAGAAGAAGCCTGTGCCGGAATTCCCGTTCAAGCGTTTCTACGTGGATGCCTATGCGGGCTATGGATGGCGGTTGGGCGCGGTGAAGATGAATCGCGATCCGGTAGGGTCGGAAGCTTATCTCGATAGGACGTATTCGATGACTGAAGGTTTGCGGGTTGGTTTGGATTTCGGGTATAATTTCAATCGGTACTTGGGCTTGGAAGTGGGCGGCGGGTATATGGCTTATGTTTGTACGAACAATGGCGGCGGTTATGCGGGTGTGGACAAGCCGCTTGACAGCTTGAGCATGCCCGGGGAAATCCGCTATGAACATTCTTATGAAGAAGGGCGGACAATCAGCGGAAATGTAGGATTCGGTTCGGTGCAAATGGTCATCAGGCCGGGATTTAAGCGGGTTGACCCGTATGTCAAAGCCGGATTGGGTTTTGTGGCAGGTAGATTGAAATATGAGCAATCGGTTAAGGTGATTAATGTGGTCAGTCCGGATGCGAACCGGCATGTGAGCGAGCATTGGTCGTCGATTGCCCATGAATACGAGGAGTATTACACCGGCGCAGACAAGTTTTTCAAATTAGGCTTTGTGGGGGCTTTGGGGATGGACATCCATCTGAGTCCGTTGGTGAGCCTGATGGTGGAATGGCAGTTCAGCGTATATCGTATGGAGGAAGTCTCTTGGGGCAACCTTGGATTGAGCCGAGTCACTGGCAAGACGGAGGCTCCTGAATCCAGTATCCGGAAAATCCGTTACACGGGGCGGGATTGGATTCCTTTCGGCAGCCACGGTTTGAACTTTGGCATCAAGTTCAAGTTCTGAGCGTTTAGCCCAAATTTGCCATTAGACTTTGGGTAGATTGTTCGCTTGCGTTGCAGCTTTATTCACGGTTTGATGAATTTTTCAAGGTGTTCATGAGCTCGCTCTGCTTGGTTCTTCGCCTCGGACAGGCTCAAGCAGGGAAATGTCTTGACGCTCGGCCTATCGCAGGCTTGATTTTCAGAACAGGTATAGAGAGGTCTTTGGCTTCAAAGAAACAGATGGGCATTGATTGGCAGGAACTTGCTTGTGAAATTGCAGAAGTTTGAACAGTTTCTTACATTTGCCGTCGGCATTCCGGGCCGGTCAGCATCCGGGCGCGTTTCCTCCGGGCTACCAGAAGCTAGCCGAGGCTGTGCCTTTGCGGGGAATCAAACATTGGCCGAGGTCGTTCGGGCACGTTGTCCCTGCGGATGGCAGCCGTTTTCAACAGGTTTTTCTTGGAATCGAGAGGCGGATGTGCCTTCCTGGCTTTCGGAATCGACCGATAGAAACCAAAATCAAATCAAATACAATGGAAAAGCAACAAGTGCTCAAAGACTTGGAAAGCTACGGTATCACCGGCACCAAGGATGTTTTTTACAACCTTTCGTATGAAGAGTTGTTCAAGCATGAAAGCGATCCTACATTGGAAGGCTATGCCCGCGCTTATCTTACCGACACCGGCGCGATGACGGTGGATACGGGTATCTTCACCGGCCGTTCGCCCAAAGACAAGTACATTGTCCGCAATCCCGAATCGGAAGGCAATGTATGGTGGGCGCAGGAAGGCCGCAAAGGTTCTGACAACAAGCCTATCACTCCCGCTTTGTGGAAGAAGCTGTACGACAACAGCAGCAAGGAACTTTCTGGCAAGAAACTGTATGTGCAGGATGGTTATGTGGGCGCCAACCCCAACAGCCGCCTCTGCATCCGTATCGTCACCGAAGTGGCTTGGCAGGCGCATTTTGCCAAGAACATGTTCATCCGTCCTACCGAGGAAGAACTGAAGACCTTCAAGCCCGACTTCGTGATGCTGAACGCCTGCAAGACCACCTATCCCGACTACAAGGCCGAAGGCATGAACAGCGAAGTGTATGTGGCTTTCAACCTGGATGAAAAGCGTGCCGTAGTGGGCGGTACCTGGTACGGCGGCGAAATGAAGAAAGGCTTCTTCTCAGTGATGAACTACTTCCTGCCGCTCAAGGGCATGGCTTCGATGCACTGCTCGGCCAACATGGGCAAGGATGGCGACACGGCTATCTTCTTCGGCCTGTCCGGAACCGGCAAGACTACCTTGTCCACCGACCCGAACCGTCAGCTGATTGGCGATGACGAACACGGCTGGGACGATGAAGGCGTGTTCAACTTTGAAGGCGGCTGCTATGCCAAGTGCATCCATCTGTCGGCTGAAAACGAACCCGATATCTACGGGGCTATCAAGCGCGACGCCCTTCTGGAAAACGTGGTGTTCGACCCCAAGACCGGAAAAATCGATTTCGACGATGCCTCCAAGACCGAAAACACCCGTGTTTCGTATCCTATTTACCACATCAACAACATTGTGAAGCCGGTTTCCAAGGGAGGTCATCCTTCCAAGGTGATTTTCCTGACGGCCGATGCTTTCGGGGTTCTGCCTCCGGTTTCGCGTTTGAACGCTGAACAGACCAAGTACCAGTTCTTGAGCGGTTATACTGCCAAGGTGGCTGGTACCGAACGTGGTATTAAGGAACCGACGCCTACTTTCTCTTCCTGCTTCGGCGCGGCCTTCCTGCTGCTGCACCCCACGGTTTATGCCCGTGAATTGGTGAAGAAGATGGAACAGCACGGTTCTACCGCTTATTTGGTCAATACCGGCTGGATTGCCGGACCTTACGGGGTCGGCCATCGTATTGATATCCCCTCCACCCGCGCCATCATCAACGCGATTCTGGACGGTTCGCTCGACAAGGCCGAAACCGAGACCATCCCGGTATTCAACCTGTCGATTCCCAAGGCGGTGAACGGCGTGGATTCCAAGATTTTGAACCCGCGCAACCTTTGGGCTAATCCCGAAGACTGGGACAAGGCGGCTCGCGAACTGGGTGCCAAGTTCATCAAGAACTTCGAGACTTTCACCGATACGGAGGAAGGGAAGGCTCTTGTGGCTGCCGGCCCCCAACTTTGATTGTGATAACAGGCAATAGTGTAGCAGGGGTGCGGATTTTGCACCTCTGCTATTTTCGCATGTCTTTTTGGTAGTGTTGCTTAATGGCTGAGCCGCGGCTCGGGCGAATGGCGGACGAAGCCGGTGTGTTGTTGAGTTTTTATTGAAAGCGAATTTAAACAGTTTGTAGTCAGGCCCCTAATGAAAGTATTCGATATGCTGCCGATGGAAGAACGCTGTAGTTGGGGCTTTGGGAACGCGAGGGCGAGAAGCAGGGTCTTTGGATTATTTCTTTTCTTTTTTCTCTTTTTCTTTTCGGCATCGGCTCAGTTCTATACGGGAAGCAGCCAGACCTTCGGCAGGAAACGGGTGCAATACAATCAGTTCTATTGGTATTATTACCGTTTTGACGGTTTTGATGTCTATTTCAATTCCCAAGGGAGGAATTTGGCCTTATATACGGCGAATTATGTGCAGAACCACTTGGACGAGATGGAGAATCTGATAGGATATCAGAGTCAAGTGGGCTTGCGTTTTATTGTTTTTAACAGGCTTTCCGATTTCAAGCAGAGCAATATCGGGTATTTGGATGAAAATTCGGAATCGAATGGCAATCCCGGCGGGATAACCCGTTTTCTGGACAACAAGGTTTTCTTGTATTTTGAAGGGAATTATCTGGATTTTGAGCGCCAGATACGTCGGGGTATTGCTGAAATATTGTTATCCCAGGCTATTACTGGGACGAAAGTAGGGGCGCAATACAGGAGTTCCTATCTGATGGATTTGCCTCGTTGGTTCACAGGAGGGCTTGCATTGTATTTCAGCCGGCCATGGGATGAGGAGCTGGACGAACGGCTGGCTGCATCCATTCGGAAAAGAGGCTACAAGTATTTTTCGGCTTTGGAGGGGGAAGAGGGGAGTTTTGCCGGTCATAGTTTCTGGAATTTCATTGCAGAGAAGTATGGCCCTGATGCCGTAGCGCGTTGTGTGCGGGTTGTGGCGAGTGAGCGGAGGATTAACAAGACTTTTGAAATCGCGGTTGGGGTCAAGTACAAAGATTTGGTGAAACAGTGGCGGAATTATTATTGGGAACGCTACGGGATGGAAACCGAGAGGGATACGGTTCTTGCTACGCATATTCTGAAAAGGACAAATCGCGTAGATCATGTTTACGACCGTTTTGTATTGAATCCGGGCGGAGAGGAGGCGGCTTTTGTGAGCAATAAGTTAGGGCGGGCAAAGGTGTATTTGCAGACCTTGAACCCGGCGAGGCGTTTTTGCATTTATCGGACAGGTGCCGCTATCAATGATAATCCGGATTATTCATTCCCTTTGTTGTGTTTTCATCCGGACGGAGAACGTTTGGGGGTGATTTGTGAAGACGAAGGGCATACGGTGCTGTATCTGTATGATATAGAGAAAAATCGGCGTGGGCGTGCAAAACGGGGAAGGATTAATCGGCATACCCGTTCATATCCTTTGGACGCTTTTGACAAGGTCAGCAGTTTTTCATTTTCCCCGAATGGCCGATCGGTTGCATTGGCGGCTACGAGCAACGGGTATCCTGACATTTACCTGTTCCGTTTGGGGACTGGAACCAGGGAGAGAATCACTTTCGATTTGTATGATGATGACGACCCGGTTTTTGTGCCTGGGACGAATTATTTGATTTTCACATCGAATCGTCCTGATGACACGATTCGGAAAAACGAGAGGTTTTTGGTGGCTCCATCGATGAAGCCGGGTCGGAATCTTTATGCTTACGATTTGGAAAAGGGAGGAAAGGCTTTGTTTGCCATGACGGAGGAGGATGCGCGGACATTATTGCGTTCTCCTCGGGTTTTGGAAGACGGTCGTTTGCTTTTCACGAGCAACAAGTACGGGCAGACGAATATGGCTTTGGGGCAGATGGGTAGGACAATCTCGCATATCGATACGGCAATACATTACCGTTCTACTTTTGAGAGCGGGGTAATAACCGATTTGGATCCGGGAATGGTCTCGTTCGATGCTTCGGCTCAACGGGGGGAATATGCCCAGATAAGGCAGCAAGTGACCGACAAAGGGCGGTATTGGATGGGAATAGACCTTTTGGAACGAGTCGTGCCATCGGTAGGAACTGGAGAGTTGGTTTTGAGGGAAGCTTCGGGTTTGTCAAAAGAAGAGGATTTGTCCCGGGCTTTGATAGAAAACCATGCTGTGCAAGGAAAAGACCGGAAAGTTCGTCCGTCCCGTTTCAAGAAAGAATTGTGGGATCGGGAAAAGAAAAGATTGGCTCGTGAGGCGTACCAGGACAGCCTTGCCCGTGCGATAGCCTCTGATACGAGCTTGGTTGCCAGGGAATTGGCGGAGCGGCGTTTGGCGCAGACGATGCCGCAGCTGAGGAATGCGGAAGCGAAGGATTTTCGTCATTTGACCGAATACGATATTTGGTTGCTGAAACGGGCTGGTTTATGGCATGAGGAAAATTTGGTATCAGGGGATTCGGAGCTGTTTTCCCAAGGCTTGGTGCCGGACGGTTCTTTGGAAAAGGCTGTCGGCGGACAGGATTCATCTTCGGCTCATGTGTCCTTGAAGTCGATGTCGGCGCCCTTGTCTCAGGCTTGGCATAACTACAGGATGATGTGGAGCCGTTCGGATTCGACGGATGTAGTGGCAATGTCCGATTCGGCAGCCCGGGCTTGGTTTATGCAGTCGTTGGAGGGAGGCGATAGTCTGGAGGAAGAGAATCCTTTGCTACCTCCCCGTCAGAATACGTATCAAGTGGAATATTTTATCAATTCGGCTACCACACAATTGAGTTTTGATTATTTGAGTTCTTTCTATCAACAGTTTACCAATAGCCAATCGCCTATTTACCTGAATCCTGGGACAAGCGGTCTGACTCAGATTTCGATGTCGGATTTGATGGAAAACCATAGGATTATAGGCGGTTTTGGTTTCTCCTTGGATTTTTCAAGCACCGAGTATCTGTTCAGTTACGAGTATTTGGAACGCCGTTTGGGGCATCAGATTATACTGCACATGGTAAACCTGAATGCCAGCGATGATATGGGCTATCCTTATAAGCAAAATACGTATGATGCCCATTATGTGATGAAATATCCTTTGACGCCGGTGTCTATGATTCGAGGGACGGTTTTCGGCCGATACGACCGATCGATACAGCAGGCGATAGATTATCCGTCCTTGATGACGGAGACCTATCATGAGCTGAGGGTGGGCTTGAAGGCGGAATGGGTGTACGACCACAGTAGGTTTATTACCCAGAATATCTATTTCGGGACAAGGGGCAAGGTATGGGCGGAATATTACCAAGGGGTTTTGAACAATCTTCAGAACCTGTTCGTAGTGGGGGTGGATTTCCGGGATTACAGGCGTTTGTACAAGACGATGATTTGGGCGAACCGGATTGCGTTTTCCACCTCGTTCGGGCAGCAGAAGTTAGTTTATTACATGGGAGGAGTGGACAGTTGGATTGGGGCTCGTTTCAATCAGGACGTGCAAACCGACCCGAACCAGAACTATGCTTATCAGACCTTGGCTACCAACATGCGGGGTTTTACGCAGAATATCCGGAATGGCAATACGTTTGCCGTCATTAACAGCGAGATTCGGATTCCTTTTGTGCAAGTGATTTCCCCGCAGCCGGTGCAATCGTCTTTCTTGCGTCATCTGCAATTGGTGCTGTTTGGCGATGTGGGCAGCGCTTGGAGCGGTTGGAATCCTTGGTCAAAGGATAATCTTTTTTACAAACAGACCATCGAGGACGGCAAGCTGACGGTGGTCTTGGACAAGAATGCCAATCCTTTCGTGGGTGGTTTTGGCGTAGGTTTGCGGATGCAGCTTTTCGGGTATTTTCTCCGGGGGGACGTGGCCTGGGGCGTGGAAAACGGCATCGTGCACAAGAAGCCGGTGTTCTATTTCTCGCTGAGCACCGACTTCTAGGAGATACGCGCCTTGGACAATAGGCAAGATTGTATTAATCGGTTAGAACGTCTTCTTCTCCGGGCAGGCTAGGACGCATTGCTCGCAGGCTTGCAGCTGGCCGCTGAAACGTTTCTTGACTAAGAAGGTCATCCATTCCCGCAAGGAGTCCACGCTGATAGGTTTCAGTATCTCGTCGGCGTAAGCCCGCATCAAGAGGCGGCGGGCCGTGTCGGTCGGTATCCCCCGGCAGCGCATGTAGAACAGCGCGTCTTCGTCCAACTGGCCCACAGTAACCCCGTGGTTGCATTGCACATCGTCGGCATAGATTTCCAGATACGGCTTGGCGTGCGCCTGCGCCTTGGGCGAAATCAGCAGGTTGCGGTTGCTTTGGTAGGCTTCGGTCTGGTCGGCATCGGAGCTGACAAAGACATGGCCTTTGAAGAAAGTGGAGGCCGAATCGTCCACCACGCCCTTGAAAAGTTCGCGGCTGTAGGTCTTGGGTGCCAGGTGGTTCACCTTGATCTGGTTGCTGGCCATCTGTTCGTGATCCTGTAGATAGAGACCCAATAAATCGGCATGAGCCTCGGCTTGGTTGAGGTTCACTTCTATACGGTTGCGGGTCAGGCCGCCATTCAAGGTCAGGTTATAGGAGGCCAGCACAGAGGATTGGGCCTGCTGGATGTTGAAATCATGGAAGATCTTGCAGCGGTCGCCTACGTTCTGGAGCTGGATGTATTCCAGGTTCGCATCCTCTTCTAGTCGGATTTCGGTCAGCGAGTGCGCCATGACCTCGGCATCGGGGTTGCTGTCGGTGCATTCCACCAAGCTCAGTCTGGCTCCTTTTTCGAGCAGGACCCAGACATGGTTCAGCACGAAAGCGGGGTTCTCGCTATGGCAGAGGCTGATGATTTGCAAGGGCTTGTCTAATTGGCAGTCCTGCGGCAGGTAAATCACCAAGGTTTCCTCGCAGAGGGCGCGGTTGAGCCATTTGGACTGTTCCATTTCGGCATCCCGCCCGCCTTGGGCGAAATCGGCGGTCGTTTTTACTTTCTCCGGAGTTTGCCGGGAGCAAAGTCCTCCTTGCGCTTCGTCGAAAAAGGCCTGCAAGCGGGCGCGGTTCTGCTCGTTTTCGGCCAAGTCGCTCAGGCGGCACACGCAAGCTTTGTCCCCCAATTCGGCATCGCAGGAAGGATCTAAAAGGTTCTTGCCTTTCGGACCGCAGACGCAGCCGTTGTACAGAGAAACCTGATGCACGTCGAGGCTTTGGATGTCGCAGCGGAACGTCTCGGGAAAGAGGGCGCAGGCATCGGGCAGCTGCCGTTTCAGGAAGTCGGCCGAACCCATTTCTTTCCATAAGGAGACCTTTTCGCCGAACATGCCGAGCCTGGCCTTGGCATCGAACATCGGGTCGGGAAGTTGCAGGAAACAGTGCAAAGCCTTGTCGGCGATTCCTTGCATCTCCTTGCCGAAGCCTGCCTTGTCGGGATTCAACTGCCTGCGCCGGGCAATCTCCTTCGCCCAGCCTTGTATGGTGTCTTTCAGTGTTTGCATGGTGCTTGTTTAATCCTATTCCAGCCCTTCGTGCTGCTTGATCCAGTCGTAACCTTTGGCCTCCAGTTCTTTGGCCAGGTTCTTGTCCCCGGTCTTGACGATTTTTCCGTCGGCCAGCACATGGACGAAATCCGGGACGATATAATCCAGAAGCCTCTGGTAGTGGGTAATCACCACAATCGCGTTGTCCTTGCTGGCCAATTTGTTGACCCCGCCGGCCACGATGCGCAGGGCATCGATGTCCAAGCCGGAATCGGTTTCGTCGAGAATCGCCAAGGTGGGTTGCAGCATGGCCATCTGGAAAATCTCGTTTTTCTTCTTTTCCCCTCCGGAGAAGCCTTCGTTGACGCTTCGGTTGGCTAAGCGGTCGGTCATGCCTACCAAGGCTTGCTTTTCTTCCATGTATTTCATGAATTCGAAGGGATCCATGGCATCCAAACCCTTGTATTTGCGCTGTTCGTTGATGGCGGCGCGCATGAAGGAGGCAATGCTCACGCCGGGGATTTCCACCGGGTACTGGAAGCCGAGGAAGATGCCCTCGCAGGCGCGTTCTTCCACGTTGAGGTCGAAGAGGTTCTTGCCTTTGTACAGGACTTCGCCGGAATCCACATGGAACATTTCCTTGCCGGCGATGACCGAGGCCAAGGTGCTCTTTCCGTTTCCGTTAGGGCCCATGATAGCGTGGATTTCGCCTTTGTCCACGTTCAGGTTCACTCCTTTCAATATCTCCTTGCCATTGATTGAGGCGTGCAAGTCTTTTATTTCTAATAACATGGTGTTTGTTTTTTTCAAATAAGCTATTATCCAACGCTGCCCTCAAGACTCAACGCCAACAACTTCTGCGCCTCCGCGGCGAACTCCATCGGTAGCTGGTTCAGCACGTCCTTGGCGTAGCCGTTCACAATCAGGCTCACCGCGCTTTCGGCCGAGAGGCCGCGCTGCTGGCAGTAGAACAGCTTTTCTTCCGAAATCTTGGACGTGGTGGCTTCGTGTTCGATTATCGCGTTGTCGTTCTGGCACTGGATGTCGGGCCAGGTATGCGCCCCGCAGCGGTTGCCCATCAGCAGGGAATCGCAGCGCGAGAAGTTGTGCGCCCCGTTGGCGTTCGGCATCACCTTGACCAGACCCCGGTAGGAATTCTGGCTGGCACCGGCCGAGACCCCTTTGGACACGATGGTACTCTTGGTATCCTTGCCGATATGGATCACTTTGGTGCCGGTGTCGGCCTGCTGGCGGTTGTTCGTGACGGCGACCGAGTAGAACTCGCCGGTGGTGTTGTCTCCTTTGAGGATGATGGAGGGGTATTTCCAGGTAATCGCGCTCCCGGTTTCGACCTGGGTCCAAGAAAGCTTGGCCCGCGAACCCTTGCAGATGCCGCGTTTGGTCACGAAGTTGTAAATGCCACCTTTGCCGTCCTTGTCGCCGGGATACCAGTTCTGTACCGTGGAATACTTGACTTCCGCGTCCTTGAGCACCACGATTTCCACCACGGCGGCATGAAGCTGGTTCTTGTCCCGCATCGGGGCGGTGCAGCCTTCCATATAGCTCACGTAAGCCCCTTCGTCGGCTACAATCAAGGTCCGTTCGAACTGCCCGCTTTCCTTGGCGTTGATTCGGAAGTAGGACGAAAGCTCCATCGGGCATCGCACCCCTTTGGGGATATAGACGAAACTGCCGTCGCTGAACACGGCCGAGTTGAGTGCGGCAAAGAAGTTGTCGCCCGAAGGCACTACCGAACCCAAGTATTTCTTGACCAGGTCGGGATGGTTCTTGATGGCCTCGCTGATGGAGCAGAAGATGATGCCTTGCTTGGAAAGTTCCTCGGAATACATGGTCTTGACCGATACCGAGTCCATGATGGCATCCACCGCCACTTTGGGCAGTTCCTTGCTCTCGTCCAGTTCGATGCCTAATTTCTTGAAGGTTTCCAGAAGTTCAGGGTCGATGTTGTCCAGGGCTTTCTCTCGCTCGCTTTTGGGCGCGGCGTAATAGATGATGTCCTGGTAGTCGATGGGCGCGTAGTCGAAATGCGCCCAATGGGGTTCCTTCATGGCTTTCCAGCGCTTGTAGGCGTCGAGCCGGAACTGCAGCATGTAGTCCGGTTCGCCTTTGAGCTTGGAAATCTGGCGTATCACTTCCTCGTTGAGGCCTTTCTCCAAGGTCTCTATCGCGATTTTGGTCTCGAAGCCCCATTCGTAATCGCTCTTGGTGATTTCTTCCAATATCTTTTCCTGCTCTTCGAGCTTCTTTTCTGAAGGGCGTTCCGAATTTTTGTTTTCCACGGTGCGGCTTGTTTGTTGGTGAAAGACATCTTCCGTTTTTGGCAGTGCCGGGTTCTGTCGGGATATCCGAAGGCCGGTCGCTTGCGGCCTCCTGCCAAGAGGAGGTTGGATTGTCTCGAATCTGCGAAATTACTAATTTTAATGACATCGAAGCCCTATTGCCGCATTATTGTTAACTTTGCTGATTTAGCATACAATGCAGGAGATATGCGGCTGAGAAAGATGGTCGAGAGGCATAGGTCGGTAGTGGAGAGTTTTTTCTCCCTTTCCGTTCTGAACGGAGTGGTCTTGCTGTTTCCTTTGCTCACATTGCCTTATATCCTGCGGGTGGTCGGCCCGGCCAATTACGGGATTTATGGCTTTATTTATATTTTGGTTCAGTATGCGTTGATTGTCAATAATTACGGTTTCGATTTCTCAGCGGTCAAGCAGATTGCCCAGCATAGGGACAACATGGCTTATGTGAACCGGGTCTATAACGCGGTCCTTGCTTGCCGCCTTCTGCTTTTTCTGGCTTGCTTGGTTTTCTTCATGCTTCTTTCTCTCTGGTTGTTGCCCTCTTCGACTCAGCGCTGGATGCTTCTGAGCGGGATGAGCTTGATTTTGGGCAATACCTTCACGGCGGTCTGGTTCTTCCAAGGGATGGAGAAGATGCGGTACCTGACTTTTGTCAATGTGTTGGGCAAGAGTGTCTTTTTGGTGCTTGTCTTTGTTTTGATCCGGAAGCCGGAGCATTATGTTTACCTTCCTTTGCTGGACGGGATGGGATATGTCATTGGCGGGATTGCCAGTCTGCTTATTGCCAAGCGTCAGTTTGGCATCCGTCTTGCCTTGCCGGCTTGGGCGGAGGTCAAGGAACAGTTCCGTTCGGGCGCCGCCGTGTTCGGCTCTACTTTGGGCATGACCTTGTACCGGAGGGCCAATATTTTCATCCTCAATTTCTTTGTGGGTGATGCCGCTTTGGGGGTATATACGGCGGCCGAAAAGATCATTACCGGATTCCGCGCGGTCATCTCGCCGGTTTCCCAGGCCTTGTTCCCGCATTTAGGGCATAGTTTTGTGGGGAAGACTCCCAAGGAGAACTTGCAGATATTGGGGCGGGTGGTCAAGTACACGCTACCTCTTTTCGCCATAGTCACGATGGTGGTCATTCTTTGTGCCGACTGGCTGGTTCGTTTGCTTTGCGGTCCTGAGTTTTCAGAAGCCGATACTTTGCTGGTAATCATGAGCCCGGTATTGTTTTTCGGCAGCCTGAATTATCTGCTGGGCATTGTCGGCATGGTCAATATGGATATGGAAAGAGCCTTTTTCTATAGCGTGGTCTTGGTCGGTGTCGGCAATGTGCTTTGGATGTTGCTGACAGCACCTTCCTTGGGCATATTGGCAGGGGCATGGGGAATGTTGCTGTCGGAAGTGCTGTTACTGTTGCTTTGTTGTTTCTTTCTCTGTAGGAAAGTCCGGCTTCGCGCATAGGAACGTCCCCTTCCACGATGTCCGGTTTTCATCCTTTTGCGGGCAAGGCTTTTTTTTCCTTATTTTCGCGACGCGAACAGGGGAAAGGGTGTAACGACCCTTTGAAGGCGAGTATTGTTAAATCAAAGAATCAAATGACAGCCATCATCATATTGAACTGGAATGGGGCCAAGGATACGATGCAGTGCCTGGCCTCTTTGTTTCGCGCACGGCAATCGGGGCAATGCCCCTTTTTGTGGATGGTGGTGGACAACGGCTCGTCCGATAATTCGGTGGAAAAGATAAAGTCTTGGTTGGGCAAGCAAGGCGAAGCCTTTGTGGAACTCCAGGAGGGCGAATCCTTGGTTTCGGAGCCAAGACCTACTTGCGGCATTTTGTACCGCCTTTCGGAAAATTACGGTTTTGCCAAGGGGAACAACTTGGGCATAGAGTTGCTGGAAAGATATTTTGCAGGCAGCAATCCGGAAGCAGCCGCAGATGTCTTGGCGGAAGGCTCGGCAGCAAAGCCGGCAGATGCCTCTCGTATGAGGTCTCCGGCCTATTACCTTCTGTTGAACAACGATACGGAAGTGGAACCCGATTTCCTTTTTCGCTTGGAAGAATTTGCAGCCTCGCATCCGGAATATGCGGTTTTGACGCCCCAGATTCGTTACGGAAAGCCTTCCCGGCAGATATGGAATTGCGGGGGCAGGGTTCGTTGGGGTTTCCGAAAGTACCATTACCTGAAACAGGACTATTCGCGAATCAAGGAAAAGGATTTCATTTCCATCAATCTGATTACCGGCTGCGCCTTGTTTTTCAAACGGGAATTGTTGGGAAACCCGGATGCCTGGATGGGGAGGCCGATGCCGGAAGGGCGTTTCCCCCATGTGTTCACCGAACGCTTCTTCTTTGGGGAAGAGGATTTCGATTTCTCTCTCAGGATGCAGGCCGAAGGCAGGAAAATGGCTTGCGTGTTGTCCTCGGTCATTTTCCATAACCAAGGGGCGACCCAGGGCGGGCTGAAACGGCTCGGAAGGGCGCGGATTTTTTATTTGTGCCGATTCATCGATGTACGCCAGCATTGGGGCATGGGGCTGAAATACGTTCTTTGGAAATTCCTGTATCTGCCTTATGTGGCTGTGGTGCTCCATCGTATCGGAGCTTCATGGGGCACGGCTTGCAGCTTGGCGAGGAATATAGGGAAAGAGGCCGGGCGGATGGAAGGCGTTTCGAAGGAGATTTTCTTGGAATATATCCGATGAAGGATGGGGTCGGGTGAAGACGGCTCCTCTGGATTCTATTGGATTCTATGCTTTTGGTTCGTTCCCCAGGGCGGCTGCGGAAGGGGCAGTGGCGATGACCTTGGCCGGCGTCCCTACCGCGGTGGCATTGTCGGGGATGGACTTGTTGACCATGCTGCAAGCGCCGATGACCGCGTTTTTGCCGATGACCAAGCCTTCTTCCTGACGGGCAATCAGCGAGCAGTTCATGCCTATATAAGCGCCTTCTTTGATATGGATGGGATTGTGCCCCTGATTCCGGCCGTGGCAGGCAAAGAACACTCCGTAGGAAATGATTACATTGTCCTCGATTTCAATGAGATTGGCGCACATGTCATCGAGGTAGCAGCGCATGCCAATGAAGACGTTCTTCCCGATTTTATATCCACACCAGCGGTAGAATACGATCCGGAGGCTGGCGAAAGGGACGGATGGGATGAATACGGCCGAGAACCACTTTCGGACGGGCTTGGCGAGAATCGTCCCCAAAGAATAGTAGTAATAGTAAGGAGGTTCTTCTCCGGGATGCCGCTTGCGGTAGAGCCTGCTCAGGAAAGTCTCTTTGGGTTTCTGGTTTTCCATAGATGCAAAATAGGGATACAAATATAGTGCAACTGGTGTTTTGGGCAAAATTGGTATAAAAGCCGTATTTTTGCTGTTTTGGAGCTTTGTATGGACTATGGCAAAGAAGATTCTGGTTCTTGGGTATTTCGGCCGGGAGACTGGCAAGTTGGACGGGCAGACGGTGAAAACCCGATCGGTCTATGCCATGTTGCAGGAAGAATTGCCCTCATCGGGCTACAAGCTGGATTCTTTCGATACGGAAGTCTTGAAAAAAGGCCGATGGAAAATTTTGGGGTTGTTGTGCAAACTGCTGCGATGCCGGACTGTAGTCTATCTGCCGGCACAGAACAATTTGGAAAAGTTTTTTCCGATTCTGTACCGTTTATCCTGCTTGCTAGGTTTCGATATTCTGTATTTGGTGATAGGCGGCTGGCTGGATGCCTTTTTGAAGGAGCATCCGGGACTGGTTCCGGGGCTGTCCCGGATCAAGGCTGTTTTCCCTGAGAACGAGGATGTGATACAGGCCTTGGAATCCGATTTCAAGATGTCGAATGTGCGGCGTCTGCCCAATTTCCGGATATGCCATTTCAAGCCGGACTTTTCCTCGCCTGCCAAGCCGGAAGGAGGCTTCCGTCTTGTCTTCATGTCTCGGATTTTCAAGGAAAAGGGAGTGGAGACGGTTTTCAAGGTGGTCGAGAGCTTGAACGGGATTCGTCCGGGAACGGTCACGGTGGACTTTTACGGGCAGGTGGAGGCCGATTACAAGGAACGTTTCCAAGCTCTGCTGGATAACTGCCCGCAGGCTCGGTTCAAAGGTTCTTTGATGCCGGAAAAGGTGGTGGAAACATTGGCGGGTTACGATTTGCTGCTGTTGCCTACCTTTTATCCCGGTGAGGGTTTTCCAGGGGCTATCGTGGAAGCCTATCTTGCTGGAATACCGGTGGCAGTTTCGGTCTGGAAACATAATGCTGAATATGTGAAAGACGGAGAAACCGGTTTTTTGATACCTTTGGATCCGGAAGAAGCCGATGCCTATGTCAGCTGCATCCGGAAATTGCAGGAGAATCCCGATTTGTTGCTTTCGATGCGGAAGAAGGCTTATCAGGCGGGGCGGCAGTACACCTCGGATGCCGTTTGGCCTGTATTGAAACCTTATATATTGTAGATGGGGCAAAAAGAACGGAGAAATGCGGCAAAGAGCGTAGGAATGTCTCTTTGCTTGCAAGCCGGGTATTTACGGAGGTGGGCTTGCGGACATAAAGAACAATGGAAATGGCTGGTTTTTGGTATGTTTTGATGTTGGTTTTCGAAGTGCTTGGCGGGTGCTGGCTCGATAAGAAGTTATGGGGGAAGTTTTATACCCCGTATTTCTTTTTGTCCGTGCCTTACTTGGTCGTCGTTTTGTTTACGATTTTAGTGTCCGGCCATTTCGGTTTAGTGTCTTTCTATTATCCCAGCCTGCTGCCCTGGATTGCCGGTCTGCCCATGTTCTTGTTGGCCAGCGTGGTCTTTTACGGCTGTTCCCGCAAATTGAAGCCCTATCCCGGCCGCTTGTATGGAACGGCTTTGATTGAGTCTGTGAGTCCGACGTTGACCTGGCGGTTGCCATTTGCTTTTCTTGTTTTTTTGATATTGTTTGCACGTCTTGTAGTATTGATGTTTGATAAAGATTTGTCGTGTGCTGTTGGGTCGGAGTGTTTCGGGGATCTGTTTGCAAGTCATGGTGTTTGGGGGCATCTTTTGCTCCTTGCCTTGTCTTTCATGATATTTTTCGAAGCCTGTTTCGAGAATCCGTTGAATGATTCAAAGTGGGTGTTTTCTAACAAGAATCATTGGCTTTGGATTGTGTTCCTGTTGCTGTTGATGCTGACTTTGATTCATCAAGTCAAAAATTGGATTATTCTTCCGGTTCTGGCTGGGTTGTTGGCACGTTTTATTTCCGGACGTAAATTCAAATGGACGTATGTGTTGTGGATGGGATTGGGAGGGATAGCTGTTTTTTTTCTAAGTTATATCGTGATATATCTGGCGGGAGATTCCATGTTTTCGGATCCGACTTTTGGCGGGCAGTTGAAGGAAATTTTTGGCCTTTTGGTTCATTATGTCACATCGGGTACATTGGGCTTGAGCCTGGATATGCAGCAAGGGGTCATAGAAACGATAGATCCGCATTATGTATTGACACCTTTTTATAATATCTGGTATACATTGACCGGGCAAGAGTTGGTTTCCGGATATAGTCCTGATTTTTTGCATACGGGCTTGAATTACACCAATGTGCGGACCTTTTTCGGAACTTTGTTCGTTTATATGGGGAAGGGCGGTTTGGTTTGGATGTCCTTTTTGTGCGGAATTTTGGGTTACTTGACGTTGTGGCTGTGGAGACGTTATGGCGGTTTGGTCTTCTTGTGTGTTTATGCTTGGGTTTTGGTGATTTTATGCATGGGATGGTTCAATTCCTATGTGCAGTTGCTAGCCACATGGGAAGTCCCATTTTGGATATTAGCGGCAGGCTTGGTGGATCGGTTCTATTTGAAAAGAGTCCGTACTTTTTGAAAAGAGTCCGTACTTTTGCGCGTTCAAGGAATTAGGAGATAAGGAATATGGAAATTCTTCCGGTCATAGTATTGTATGTGGAGGTGCTGCTTATGGCTTTGATAGAAAGAAAGCTATGGCGGACTCCCTATACCCCCTTGAACTGTTTGATGGTGCCCTATGCCGTGGTGCTGGCTTTCTGCATGGGAATTGACGGGAAAATGGGTTTTGTTCCATTTTATTATCCGAGCGTCTGGGTCTGGGTGGTCGGCATCGCGCTTTTCTTTATTCCCAGTTTCTTTTTCGGGATATTGTTTTCGGCAGCGACCCGTGGGAAGGATCTGCCGCAGGTGGAGGTCCCGGAAGCTACCCGGCAGGTTTTGGGGAAAGTGACCCAGATCATCCTGGTGCTGTTCTTTTTCTGGACGGTTTTCCTGATCCTGACCTATTCGGCCCCTATCGGGAGCGATGCCTTCGGGTCCAAATTCTCCGGGAACGGCCTGTTCGGGCATTTGTCCACGGTGATGATGATATTGGGCATTATCTGGATGTTCTTGATCGACAAGCATCATAAAAAGTATGCGCTATATATATTAGGATTTTTGGTAGTGGCTTTTTTGTGTATGGTTAAGGGCTGGATGATTATTCCTATAGTCAGTGCCTTGATTTTGCGTCTTTTGATGAAACGGATGCATTTGAAGTTGAAGATGGTGCTGGGTGTGGCCGTGTTCGGCTTTGTCTTTTTCTTTGCTTCCTATTGGGTTTCGATGTTCCTTGTCAGGGCGGACTGGGCTACCAAGCAGTACAATGTAACCCGTTCGGAATACGCGAGCATGACCGCCCGGTATATCCAGAGGCATTTTGTCACCTATCTGGTAGCGGGTGTCTATGGATTTAGCGAGGATATGGCAAAAGGAATAATGGAAGAGAGGGATCCGGATAAGATATATACTTCGTTCATCAATATCGCTAATGTGTTGACAGGGAAGCCGGTGGTGGACCAAATCAATGACAGGTTTGTCAAGACGACTTCTTTGGATGCCGGGACCAATGTCAGGACATTCATGGGATCATTATATGTTTTTATCGGGCCTTGGCATGCTGCTATTTTTGTTTTCCTGTTTTCTTGTTTGGTGAGCATGTTGTTTTTTGTGGCACGTCAGCGGGCAAATCTGTTTGCTTTAGTCTGGCTGGCATGGATTTGTGGATTTTTATTTATGGGGTGGTTCGAATTTTATTTGAAGCTTCTGAGTTTCATTACGGTACCCATTTTCCTTGCCATGCTGGCCGAAATCTGCTTTTGGGCGGAGAACCGGAGCCGGCAGCCCCGGCTGTTGCCGCCTGGCTATCGCCCGTCATCCCTTAAATCCGGTGCGAGATGAAGTTGAGGACAGTGCTGTGGGAAGGAATCCTGGCGCAGGACGCTTTCCCGGAAACGGGAAGGAATGTTTATATCCGCTTTTTCAGAGGACTGTTCGTTGTCTTGCAGGTGATAGCCATTTGTTTGTTAGTGGGGTTTTTCTGGCTGCCTTGGCACGTCTATTCTTACTTGTTAGGCGTTTGCGTGGGTATTTCGGTGGCTCATGCCGTCCTTTTGCCCAAAGGAGGGAGAATAGGATGGCGGGACGTGGCTTCCTTTCTTCCCTTGCTCCTGTTGTACCTGTTGCTTTTAATCGGCGTGTCGTATGCGGAGGATAAGGCGGACGCTTGGCGGACCTGCGGGCGCAATCTTTCAATAATCCTGTACCCCTTGTTGTTCTTAGGCATGAAGCCGGTCTTCTTCACGGCCAAGCGTCTAAGGTGGTTCGCTGTCTGTTTCGTGGCGGGTTGCCTGCTGGAATGCTTGGTGAAGACAGGCATCATGACGGAGGTGTTCTTCTCGAATCCGGATTTGATTCCCTATCACCAGCGGGGCTGGAAGGTGGCCTTGAACCAGTTCCTGTCGTACCAAGGGCCCTATATGGCCGGCAAGGAACTGATACATACAACCTATGAGGCCTTGCTGCTGAATTTCGCGTTTGCATTGACGGGGATGGCCTGGATTCGGGGCGATGTCTTTTTCCAGTCGCCCAAGCGATGTTTTGCCGGATGGTTCGCGATGGCCTTTCTGGGTCTTGTCTTGTTGACGTCCAATTCCAAGATAGGACAGATCCTCTTTTGCTGCACTTTCCTGATTTTAGGAGTGCAAACCTTGGTTCACAGGCAATATGGGAAGGCGCTGGGTTTGCTTGCGGTTACCGTGTTGATAGGCGGCAGCGCATTGGCCGTGATGGGCAAAGGGGTGACGAACCGGGTCAAGAAATCAATGGAGTCTTTGCAGACCCTGGCTGGCAAGGAGAAAGGAGGCGAAGTGTTCGATGACCGTTCGGCTTTGCCTCGCTTGTATTGCTGGAACACCGCTTTCAGCTTGATTCGGGAAAATCCTTGGATTGGCATCGGTACCGACAGCCGGAAAGTTTTTTCGGAAAAGTTCCATCAGTTGTATCCTGATTACCCGGAAGTCTATACCCACCCGCATAACCAGTTCTTGGCTTTATGGGTTTCTCATGGCGTGTTGGGGCTGTTGCTTTTCCTGTGGTTTCTCGGCAAAGCCTTCCTTTATTTGTGCCGGAGCCGGGATGTTTTATGGTGGATATGGGGCTTGGGCTTGCTATTGGTCTGCATGACGGATATGTTCATGAACGGGGTCTATGGTTTTGTCTACCCTTGGGGCATTTATGGGCTGATTGCCGTGTTGTCGCGGCAAAGGAGGATAGGGACGGAACCGCGCGGATAGGGGCGGATATGCCAAGCTTTTTGTACATTCGCGGAGTTTTGACAATTTGATGCGGCTTCTATGGGGGATGCTCCTGATGTCTTGAGAGGCGGTCGGGAGGCTTTGCTGGAAGCAGGAGTTGCTTAAAGTATCATTTATGGCATTGAATTTAAAGCAGAACCTTTCCCAGAAAATGATGCAGAGGCTTTCGCCTCAGCAAGTACAGCTGTTGAAGTTGATGCAGGTGACTACGATGGATCTGGAGCAGCGGATCAAGGATGAGCTGCAGAGCAATCCGGCTTTGGAGGAAGGGGACGAGGGAAAGCAGCAGGATGAATTGTCCATCAGTCAGTTGAAGGACGGGCCGGATGAGGTTCATTCGAATGACGATGACAGTGCTTCGGACTCCCGGATCGATTCGGTTTCGGATTCCGAGGCTTCGGATAGGGCTCAGGATGAATATGATGTGAACGATTACATCGACCGGGACAAGGATGATTATGCCTACAAGCTCAAAGCCGGTAATTATCGTGACCCGGATGAGGAATACGAGAATCCGGTACGTTTCAAGCAAGGTTTCCAGGAACAGTTGCGCAGCGAGTTGGGCATGTTGCCGTTGAGTCCGGTGCAGCGGCAGATAGGCGAGGTGATTATAGGGAATATAGACGGAGATGGGTATCTGCAACGTTCCGTGGATGCTATGGTCAATGATATGGCTTTCACGCTCAATTTGATGGTGAGCCCGCAGCAGGTGGAAGAAGTCTTGAAGATGGTGCAAAGCATGGAGCCTTGGGGCATTGGAGGCAGGGATTTGCGGGAATGTTTGATGATTCAGCTCCGGAACGGGATGGCGGATGCTCGGGAACGGCAAGCCAGTGCGGAGGAGATGGATATCATGCAGTTGGCTTACAGGGTGTTGGATAAGTGCTTTGATGAGTTTGCACGTCGGCAATACGGGAGAATAGCCGAGCGCTTGAAAGTGGATGAGGATGCATTGAAAGAGGCGATGGATTTGATTCGGAGCTTGAATCCCAAGCCGGGACAGAGCGGGTCGGAATCGGCATCGCCCGAAGCTCCTACCCTGATACCGGATTTTTATCTGACCAACGAAGATGGCCAATTGGTTTTGTCGTTGAATGCCAAGAACGACCCTAACCTGAAAGTAAGCCCGGCTTACGAGCAGATGTTGGAGGAGTACGGAGCGCAGCAGCAAAGCGGTACGGCGGGTAATTTGCAGGCAGGGAGTGACGGAGCAGCAGCCTCTATGCAAGAAAGCGTCAAGCACCGCAAGACTCGGGAGGCGGCGCAATTCGTGATGCAGAAGATAGATTCGGCTCGTTGGTTCATGGAAATGATCCGGCAGCGGAAGAGCACGATGCTGCGTATCATGCAGGCCGTGGTGGACTACCAGCACGATTATTTTTTGGAAGGGGATATTGCCAAGTTGAAGCCGATGCGGCTGAAGGATATCGCCGAGAAAGTGGGCATGGATATTTCCACGGTTTCGCGGGTAATCAATAACAAATACATCCAGACCCATTTCGGCACCTTTTTGGTCAAGGAGTTCTTCTCGCAGTCCACGGAAAACGAAGAGGGCGAGGAAATTTCCACTTCCCGGGTCAAAGCGGCCTTGCAGCAGCTGGTGGACAAGGAGGACAAGCGCTCGCCTCTGACCGACGATGAACTGGAGTCGGCTTTGCGCCAGCAGGGTTTCGTGCTGGCCCGGCGGACGGTGGCCAAGTACAGGGAAGGCTTGGGGATTCCTATCGCTCGGATGAGGAAGCAGTTATGATTTGGCGGGCTGGATGCGATTTTTAAGAAATATGCCCTAATTTTGCCGTTCTGGAAAACAATTCTATTGTCATGCAGGAACAGGATATGAATGAACAGAATACGCTTTTGCCTGGCGAAGCAGGAGGACGTTCGGAAACGGCTGTTGAGGAAGCCGAACCGGTTAAACCGGAATCCGGACCCGTCAATTCATCCGAATCGGAGTCTTCGGATTTGCCGGATAGTCATAAAGCCCGCAAGAAGAAAAAGAAAGCCTGGCGGATTGTCAAGATATGCCTGATTACCTTCTTTTCGTTAATCCTGCTGTTGACGGGCATCGTGGCCTTTCTGATTAATTTCATCTTCACGCCGGAAAAGGTGACGCCGGTGGTGGAGAGGATTGCCAGCGATTATCTGGATGCCGAGGTGAAGATAGGCAGCGTGGAACTGACGTTTTTTTCCACTTACCCCCGCGTGGCTTTGGATGTGAAGGACGGCCTGGTGGTCTCCCATGCCTTGAAGGATTCCTGTTTCGACAAGACCGATACGCTGATTAGTTTCAAGGATTGCCGGGTCAAGGCGAACCTTGGGGCGTATCTGGCGCGCCAGCGGGTCGTGGTGCGCAATATCACGATAGACAGCGCCCGCATGTACTTGTTTACGGACAAGAACGGGGTTTCGAACTACGATATTTTCAAAGAGAGCGATGCCGGGGAAAGCGATTCCTTGCTGATGGCGGCTTCGATGGCCGGGGCGGATTCCGCAGCTTTGATGGCGGATTCGGTGCTTTCCGATACGGTGAATGGGGCGGATGCCGATTCGGCGGCTTCTGATACGGTCGTGTCTGATACGGCCGCTTCGCCGGTAATCCGGGGCATCCATGTACGTTCCTTGATTCTGAACGATGCCTATGTCTATTTCGATGATCGGTCCAACCGGGTCTATGGCCGGGTAGAAGGCGCGGACTTGCGGGCTCGCTTGAGCCTTTCCAAGCCGGTGTCGCGCTTGAAACTGGATTTCAGCAACGACAATGTGCTTTTCTGGCAGGACGACGAGCTTTTGGTCAACAAGGTTTCGTTGGGCATCAAGACCAATCTGGATATCAACCGGGATTCCTTGGTCTGCCATTTGAACAAGGCGGTGGTGAAGGTGAACGATATCGGTTTCGCCGCCAGAGGCAACTTCCGCGTGGACACGGCGCAGCACGGCATCGCGATGGATTTGGGCTTCGGCCTGAGGACGCCCTCGCTCAAGGATGTGCTTTCGATGATTCCGGAGTCCGTGCTGGCCAAGAGCGACGTGGATGCCGAAGGGGAGGTCTCTCTGGGCGGCAAACTGCACGGGATTTACGGGAAGGGGAAGATGCCGGAGGCTTCGCTGAAAATTCGGATCAAGAACGGTTCGGCGCATTACGCGGGGATGCCATATGGGATAGACACGCTGACGGCCGACTTCGATGCCTTTGTGGATATGAGCAAGCGCAAGGACTCCTATGCCGATCTGAAGATTTTCCGGCTCAAGGCGATGGATGTGGATGTGCTGGCCTCGTGCAAGGTGGAGCATCTGCTCACAGAACCAGTGGTGAGCCTGTCCACGAACACGAATGTGGACTTGTCGGTGCTGCATAAGATTTTCCCCTTGCAGCCGGGCGTGGCGATGGGCGGGGTCCTGGAAGCCGATTTGAAGGGGCATTTCAAGCTGGAGGATATCCGGAACGAGAATTACGGGAAGATCCAGATGAAGGGGACTTTGGGTCTGGATCGTATTTACTTGAACGATACGGCTAAGGATTTCTATTCCAAGGCCAATGCCACATTCAAGTTTCAGGGAGACCGTTACCTTGGCGCCAATTTCACGATTCATAAGCTGTTGTGGAACGGGAAACATATAAAGGCGTATATGGATACCTTGCGGGTCCGCGCCTTGACGGTGCCGCCCAAGGATTCGGGGCATGTTGCCTTGTTGACGGCGGACATCAAGTTCAAGAAAGTGTTTGCCAAGCTGGCCGATACCTTGTTTTTCTTCAATACGCATACCGAGGCCAAGGCGACCTTGAAGCCGCATCCCAAGAATCCCAAGCGGGCCTATGCTTTGTTCGATTTCGAGACGGATACGATTTATGCCCGTTCGGGACAGGCGGAAGCCAAGCTGCGTAAAGGGACGGTGCATGTGGATTTGACGCATCTGAAGGATTCCATCTGGTATCCGAAGGCCAATGTGGATTTCCGCCGGGCGGTGTTCATTGTGCCCGATTTCGCGCAGCCGTTGAGGTTCAACCGTTTGAAAGCCAAGGTGGACGGGGGCAATGTGGATATTCAGCGAGCCAATCTCCGGATGGGGCGTTCGCAGCTCACCATCAAAGGTTCGTTCAAGAAGCTGTTCAAGGTCTTTTACATGGGCGAGACGCTGAAGGCGGATATTACGCTGAAGTCGAAGATGCTGGACTGCAACCAGCTGATTAACTCGATTTCCAAGCCGGTGGATACTTCCTTGCAGAACCTGAACGAGATGACGGCGGCGGAGGAAGCGGCGCAGGATGCCTTGGACGATGCCGTGGAGACGGCTTCCGTGCAGGATACCTTGATGGAGGATATCGCTTTGTTCTTGGTGCCGGACAAGCTGGATCTGGAGCTGAAGCTGGATGCCAAGAAGGTGATTTACGACAAGATGCTGTTTGAGAATATCAAGGGGGATGCCGTGCTGCGGAATCGGGCGGTGAATTTGCGGGAATTGGATTTGGAGGCGATGGGGGCTTCGATGAAACTGAGCATGGTGTATACCACGCCCTCGCCCAAGCAGGCGGACGCTGGTTTCGACTTGGATATCCATGACATCCAGATAGAAAAGCTGATCGAGTTCATACCTTCCTTGGATTCGACATTGCCTATGTTACGTTCGTTCCAAGGCACGGTGGACGTGCAGACGGAGATTTCTTCCCGCTTGGATTCAACGATGACTATTGTATTGCCTTCGTTGACGGCGGCTTTGCGCTTGCATGGCGAGCAGTTGGTGCTGTTGGACGGGGAGACTTTTGCGGAGATTTCCAAGCTGTTGATGTTCAAGAACAAGGAAAGGAACATGATTGACAGTATCTCGGCGGTGGTAACGGTACAGGACGGGGAAGTGACGGTATATCCGTTCATGATAGAAATCGACCGTTACAAGGTGGCGGTTGGCGGGCATCAGGACCTGGCGATGAATTTCGATTACCATATCTCGGTTTTGAAATCGCCGCTGCCGTTCCGTTTGGGTGTGAACGTGCGGGGCAATATGGACAAGATGAAGATCGGCTTGGGCAAGGTCTTGTACAAGGATTCGTTCACGCCGGCTGCTGTCAAAGCGGTGGATAGCGCGCGTTTGGATCTGGGACGGCAGATTGTGAACCAGTTCGAGGGCTGGATGAATCGGGAAAGACGGGTGATCCGCCGGGTGGATTTCCCGGTGGTGCCTCGCGGGGAGGATTCGGCGGCGGTGGAAGAGAAAGCCCGGTAAGTCGGCTTGCGGGGATTGTTTGTTGGCGGCAAGTATTGATGCTTGGGTGGTTGTAAGTAGGAATCTGACGGAAGAAATCGGGCGAGTTGTCAACATAGTATGAACAGGCGTTGATAACTTAATTTAATGATTTGTATTTTGTTATCTTGTTTGTTGTAAAATAGGGGTAGAAAATTTAGGACAATTCAAAAAACTTGCCTATCTTTGCGCCCCTGTTTGAGAAAATACTTAAAGATATGTACGCTATTGTTGATATAGCCGGTCAGCAGTTCAAGGTTGAGGAAAACCAGAAGGTTATCGTGAACCGGTTAGCAGCTAATGAAGGAGACAGTGTTGAGTTCAACAAGGTTCTGTTGAAGGACAACGACGGTCAGGTTGAAGTAGGTATGCCTACTTTGGAAGGTTCCAAGGTAACTGCGAAAGTCCTTGGTCATGTGAAAGGCGACAAGGTAATCATCTTCAAGAAGAAGAGAAGGAAAGGTTATCAGAAGCGCACGGGTTTCCGGGCTTCTTTGACCCAAATCCAGATTGAAAAGATTGCCTAATCTTGCGCGGGTTGCCGCCGGGGAGGCGGCATCGCCACTAACGGAGTAATAACTTTTAAAGGAATAGAACAATGGCACATAAGAAAGGCGTCGGTAGTTCCGATAACGGTCGTGAATCAGAAAGCAAACGCTTGGGTGTGAAACTTTTCGGTGGTCAAGTGGCTACTGCGGGCAATATTATTGTACGTCAACGGGGTACCAAGTACCATCCGGGACAGAATGTAGGTCTGGGCAAGGATCATACGCTCTTTGCTTTGGTTGACGGTGTTGTGACTTTCAAGCGCAACCGTTTGACTGGCCGTCCTTACGTTTCGGTTATTCCGGCCGAAAGCTAGGATTGACCTACGGGAATCAGCTCCTTGTTGTTATTTTGGCTTTGTTTTCGGGCTGCTTTGCGGTGGTGCGGGATGGAGCAAAGGAGGGGCGTTTCCCATCTTGTATCGGCATCTGTTTTTAATGTTTTAGTTTTTGAGGGTGTATCTTGCGATACGCCCTCTTTTTTTTGATATAGGCTTCGTTGGGCATTGGAGATTCCGAGACTTGCTTTTGATGCCTATACGGCTGCGTGTGGATTCGTACAGGGTTGTTTTGCGTTGTCCTCGACTTTTGTCTATGTTTGTAGTTCCTTTTTAAAATATGATGGTATTATGAAAGTTGATTTGTTTCGTTGTGCCGGGCAATGCGGTGCGAGGGTTTTGATTTTGTCTTTTTTAGGGTTTTGTGTGTTGGCCTTTGGCTCGTTGCAGGCTCAGGAAGCGTCCCGTTATATCGAGGTTGTCGGGACGGCCGAGATGGAGATTGTGCCCGACAGGATTCATTATATCATCGAAATCCGGGAATATTTTGCCGAGGAGTTCGACGGGCATTCCAAACCGGAGGAGTATCGGACCAAAGTTCCGTTGAAACGGATTGAGAAAGACCTGCGGAAATCGTTGGAAAAGGCCGGGATTGCCGATGCGAATATCCTGACGCAGGAGGTGGGCGATTATTGGCGTCAGGAAGGCCGGGATTTCTTAGTGTCCAAACGTTTCGATATCACCTTGCATGATTTTCAGCAGATTGATAAGATTATCAAGCATCTGGATACGAGGGGCATCAACACGATGTATATCGGAGAGCTGGAGAGCGATGATATGGAGACCTATCACCGGCAGGGAAAGATTGCGGCTTTGAAAGCGGCTAAGTGCAAGGCTGCCTATATGGTGGAGGCTTTGGGCAAGAAATTAGGCGGGGTGCTTCGTATTGTGGAAGAGGGTGGCACGGATGGCTACGGCTTGGCCAAGCGTAGCAATGTGATGCTTTCCGAGGCGGCGGCTTTCGATGGATTCCGCTCGATTACCAATACGTATTCCGTGCTGGTCCGGTTCGCGATTGAGGAGTAAAGTGGATGTTTAGGTTTTGCTGGATTCTATTAAAAATTGTTAAAAATTAGCGGGTTACGGATTTTGTGCTTACTTTTGCCTCGAATCGATGTTGAAGTCGGCTTCGGAGAACCCTCGGGTTCGTACCCGCGTTCAACCCGGTTCGAAGCTGCCTCTGCATAGGATTGGCTGAAAAGCACAGAAGCCGTATTATTCACGCAAACCCGCACCGCCATGGAAAAGAGAACCGAAAACTACATCCGTTTTGACTGGGCGATGAAGCGCCTGCTGCGCAACAAGGCCAATTTCGATGTCCTGGAAGGCTTCCTCTCCTCCCTCTTTGGCAAAACCGTCAAAATCCAAGGCCTCTTGGAAAGCGAGGGCAACCGCGAACGAGAGGACGACAAGGCCAACCGCGTGGACTTGCTCGCCTTGATGGACGACAAGGCCAAGGTCATCATCGAGGTCCAGAACAACACCGAGACCGCCTACTTCCAGCGCATGATCTTCGGCACTTCCAAGGTCCTGTGCGATTACATCAACAAAGGCGAGAACTACGAGCATGTCAGCAAGGTCTATAGCGTCAACATCGTTTATTTCGCCCTCGGAAAAGGCTCCGACTACGTCTATCACGGCAAGACCGAGTTCCGCGGCATCCACAATGGGGATGTTTTGGAATTGAATCCTTTCCAGAAGGAAAAATTCGAGGTCGATACCGTCAGCCAGCTCTTCCCCGAATACTATATCCTCAAGGTCAACGACTTCGACAAGGTGGCCAAAAGCCCCATCGAGGAATGGATTTATTATTTCAAGACGGGGACGCTGCCCGAGAACGCCTCCGCCCCGGGATTGGACAAGGTGCGCGAGCTGCTGCGCATCGACCGAATGAGCGAGGCTGAGCGGAACGCCTACTACCAGCACTTGGACGACATGGCTCGGCTGCACGACACGGTGACCAGCGGCTATGAGGAAGGACACTTTGACGGGAAAAAGGAAGGCTTGGCCGAAGGCATCGAAAAAGGGCGCATAGAGGGACGGCAAGAAGGCTTGGAGGAAGGAATAGAAAAAGCCAATCTGCGCAATGCCAAAACAATGAAAGAGATAGGCATCGAGGCGGAAAAGATAGCCCAAGTTACCGGTCTCTCTGTCGAGGCAATCGAGAAACTCTAAAAAAACGCACCGCTATGGGAATGGGGTAGAATACAGAGAGGGATTGAAATGCTTTGAATCTAAAGAAATTAGGTGCGTTTATGGATGTCATAGTCCGGGCAACTGGGTCGACTGAAGCGGGAATTGCCGGTTTCTAAGATAGTTGCATTTGCATAGTATTTCTTGTTCAAGACAAGTTAAGCGATGGTCGAGCGAGTTTCGCTTTTCGGACTATCGTGGCAATGCTGGTGAATAGAGTTTTTTTGAGAGAAGAAATTGTCTTGCGTGTCTTTTTAGATCTTCAATTCTTTTATAGCAAGATTCCGTTTTAATTCGGCCTTAGAGATATTTCTGTTGGGAGGTGCAGGTTTCTTGGCAAGAGACCTGCAATGAAAAAGCAATTAATATCTTAATAATCAATTCTCTAAAAATAATCATAAAATAAGACTTACTTTTCACAGAAAATTAACGGATAGTATCCAAACTTCCTCCGCCCCGGGAAAATGCGCCTGATTATCAATGCAGAGATAATGCAATCCTATTGGCTGCATCAAAAAGCCTATATTAGCATATCCAAAAAAATCATATTTTTGCAAAATCCTTGCAGGTCTCTTGCCAAGAGACGTGCAATTTTTTGTCAATAAAAACAGGAAATATATTTATCGAAAATTAAATAATTGTGTATTTATGAGATGCAAGAACTGTGGCTGGGAGAATGCTTCCGGCAATGCCCGTTGTGAAAAATGCAATGCTCCGTTAATGGGATCAATGATTGAAGAAAATGATTATCGGGCGGGTCACTCTGGCTCAGCCGGGGGGGGCGAAGTCAATTTGCATGCCACAGTTTCAGAGGCGCAATTCTTTGGAAGCTCTCCTGTTGAGCCGAGTCATGCTGAATCGGGGGCGAGACCTTCCTCTCAATCCTCTCAAGTCGGCAAGTCTTCCGGCAGTAGTCTGGTTTCTTGCCCGCAATGCGGATACATGCTTGCTCCGCAGAGCAAACATTGCCCCAACTGCGGTGCGGAAATGCAATCCTCTTCAGGAAATAAATCAGCGTTTCGGTTTGATTCTAGAGCCGACCTTGTCCCGTCTTCTCCATCTCCCCATGCGGCAGAAGGAGAAAAATGCCGTCAATGCGGTCAGCCTATCCCTAAGGGAGCCCGTTTCTGTCCTGTTTGCGGAACCCCTAAACGTATGGGAACTGTCAATCCTTGGGCGACGCCACAAGGGGAAAATAAGTTTTGTACCCTCCGACCGATAGCCTGGGAAAAGGAGGATATCCAATTCAATCCTTTGTCCTATTCCGGCAACAATATCATTCTCAATCGGGCCAATACGGATCCCAATAATCAGACAATCACATCCCAGCAGCAGGCAGAATTGATATGCGAGAATGGGGAGTGGTATATCATTGACAAGAGCGCACAGCAAACTACTTATGTTCATGCCAAAAACAAGATAAAGCTGCAATCGGGCGATACCATCATCCTGGGAAACCGCAGGTTTGAATTCAATGCCTGATTATGGTCTTGGGCGGTAATATTCTCTAAGCAAAGAAACAACATCCATGGTGTACGAAAGGTGTGAATTTCATAGAGGCGATGCCATAGACGGAAAATACCTCGTCGAAAAAGCTTTGGGAGAGGGTACATTCGGTTCGGTCTATAAGGTAAGGGATACCGAAAATCGGGTATGCGCCCTCAAATTGCTCAAACTTTGGACTGTTCCGCCAGAAGCCTGCAAAAACCTTACAGACCGGTTTGTCATGGAGTTTGAGACGGCAAGGATTCAAAGCAACTACTTGGTCCATTCCTATACCTATGGCCAGGTCTATGGCAATCCCTATATGCTGATGGAGTTTTGCCCTAATGGGGATCTGCGTTCGTATGTGGCATCGGGTAATATTGATTACGTGACAGTGGCATCGGACGTGCTTTGCGGATTGCGCGACTTGCATAGCCACGGCAAGGTTCATCGGGATTTGAAGCCGGAAAACGTGCTGTTGCGTTCCGACAATACCGCAGTCCTGACCGATTTCGGTATCTCCGGCGACCAGAACAAACGGATGACCGAGCGAGGATGGCTTGGCAAACCCACCCAGATATTCGGCACCTATCCTTATATGCCGCCCGAACAAGTCAACCCGCCTCGTGGCGGCAGGGCTACCGTATTGCCTACTACCGACATTTTCTCGTTCGGAGTGATGATGTACGAGATGATTGTAGGGACATTGCCTTTTGGCGAACTGACCGAAGCCACGCTGGGTCGTTATTTGGAAAACGGCAAGAATGGCCGCTGGGATTGTTCCGCTTTGAAGCGCCGGGATTCTAAATCAATCTGGACCCCGATAATTGAAGGCTGTCTGGTTCCCGATTTCAAGACACGGATACAGAACACAGAGCAGGTATTGCAGATGTTGCCGCAGAGGGAGCGGAAACCTGAAGACAGCTTTATGCGTTCCGCTATTTATACTATTTGCAATGGAGTCTTGTTGCGTGTGATGCAAGGCGAGGAATACGGCAAGACGTACAAACTGAATGATTTCTTGTCCGGATACCGGCGTATAGTCACCTTGGGTCGTTATGACGAGTCCGTTCAGAACTCCATTGCCATTAGGGACAATGACTGTTACATTTCCCGTTGCCACTGCACTTTGGAACAGGACACCGAGACGGGAGGCTGGTATATCCGGGATGGCCAGTTCCAGAAAGGCTCGGGCTGGAAAAAGTCGCTCAATGGCACGTATGTCAATTCGTCCGAAGTGGACGAGATGGGGATGCCGATTTATCCGGGCGACATTATTTCTATAGGCGATGTGAAACTCAGGGTGGAGGGATACTGAAATGCGCCGGGCAGGTATCAATATCTTCGGGACTTCCTTCCTCGACTTGCTTTCCGGAGCCTTGGGGGCAGTAATCATTCTGTTCATCATTGTGCCCAAGATGTCGCAGGCTGATGCCGATTTGATACATAAAGCCCAGGAAATAGAAAAGCTGGCTTTGGATATTGACCAGATAGTGGAGCGAATAGAGAATAGCGTACCCAAGGATGTTCTACAGTCAATAGATGAGGAATTGGATGAACTCAGGCAGGATGTAGCGGATTTGCAAGTGCGGATAAATCAGTTAGAGGACGATATTGCTTCCGTTCAATCACGGAATGCGGCATTGGAGGCCACGGTGGCAGAGCAGCAGACCGAATTGGAACGCCTGCGGGAACAATTGGGTGCAGCCAAAGCCAAACTGAAAGAGAAAGAAGATGCCGAGCGAACAGCCAACACGGTGGAAAAGACTTTGGGTGTGTTTGCTCAGTTTGGAATTCTGTGCCGCTGGGAGGAACTCGATGTAGATGTGGATATGGGAGTGCAGAAATTCGGGCAGGACGCAGAACATTGTTGGAGAATGTATCCTTCCAAACCCTGGGGAATTTTAGGGGAGGATGTGCGGGAACGGGTGGATGACGACAAGGAACGGTTCGAGCTGTTTTACGTGCCCCGGATCTATCCGGAAGAATACACTTTGTGGGTCAATATTTATGAGGGATCGAAATCCTTCAGGGCCAATGTCAAAGTGGTCATGATTTTTCATCCGGGCAAACCCGATGAGCAGCGTCATGAAATAGGGCCTGTGGCGTTATCGGGAACGGGAACACGTTGCGTTGTGACGTTCCGTCTTACGGATTACGGTTTTGAGATGTTGCCACACCGGGAACCGCAATGGGGCGAAGGTCGAGTGGTGAAATGAAATGGTAAATAAAGGTGATTATGGAATTGCAAGCAGGCGAGATCTTTGCGAACCGATACCGGCTGATCAGAGAGGTGGGCCGGGGAAGTTTCGGGGAGGTATGGCTGGTGCGGGACGAGCAGTTAGACTTGGAGCTGGCGTTGAAAGTGTATATCGCCTTGGACGAGCGGGGAATAGAGGAGTTCAAGGGGGAGTACAAGACCACTTATGCCCTGAACCACCCCAACCTGCTCCATGCCACCTACTTTGATGTGTATGAGAAACGGCCTTATTTGGTGATGCCATACTGCCCGTCTTCGACGGTGGACCTGATAGAGAATCTGGACGAGACAACGGCTTGGCGGTTCGTCCGGGACGTGTCGGGGGGCTTGGCGTATCTGCACGAGAAGGACATCGTCCACCGGGACATCAAGCCGGACAACGTGCTGATTGGGGAGGATGGGACATTCCTGATAACGGACTTCGGGGTGAGCCTGAAGATGCGTAGCACGTTGCGGCGGAACTCGACCCGGCAGATGCAGCAGGGGGAGATGGCAGGTACGATAGGCTACATGGGACCTGAGCTGTTCGGGAAGAAGCCGGAAGCGGTGAAGGCGACAGACATATGGGCGTTGGGAGCGACCCTGTACGAGTTGTTGAGCGGGGAGCTTCCGTTCATGGGTCAAGGGGGCGTGATGCAGCTACACGGGGCGGAGACGCCGGAGATACCGGAGGGTTACGGGAACGATTTGCAGGGGGTGTTGGAAGCCTGCATGGCAAGGGATTCGTGGGAGCGACCGACAGCGGAGCAGATGCATTCATACGCGGAGGCCAAGCTGAGGGGCGAGAATCCGGCGATGCCCTGGAAAAATCAAGGCAAGGGCGGCCAGACAGGAAACCCGGCAAGCAAGGAAGGCGGGGATAAAGGGATGGGGAAGCAAACGGTTCCTCAAAGCGGCAAGGGGCAGACCGTGCCGATGGCGGAGGAGCAAGGGAAGGCCGGGGGAACAGTGCCGGAGGCTAAGGAGGGCAAAGGCAGGAAGAAAACGATGTGGATAGCCATAGCGTTAGCCTTGTTGTTGGTGGTAGGTGTTGCGGGCATATCGGTGCAGCAGAACAATCAGAGACGGGCGGAACAGGAGGAAAGAGAACGAATAGCCTTTGCAGAAAAAGCCCGTCAGGACAGCATCGCCAATGCTGAAGCTGAAGCCCAGCGGCAAGCACGCGAAGCGGAGGAACGTCGGCAAGCCGAGGAACAGAGAAAGGCACGCGAAGAGGCGGCCCGCAGGGAGGAGCAGGAGAAGGCACGGCAGCAACGGGAGGCGGAAGCTCGGCGGAGAGCCACCTCGAACCGGACTATCCGGGTCGGGAATGTCTCGTTTGAGATGGTGTACGTGCAGGGCGGGACATTCCAGATGGGGGCGACGGCGGAGCAGGGGAGCGATGCCTATGACGATGAAAAGCCGGTCCACAGCGTGACCTTGTCCGATTTCCATATCGGGAAGTACGAAGTGACGCAGGGCTTGTGGAAGGAAGTGATGGGCGAGAATCCGAGCTATAACAAGGCGGGGGACAACTATCCGGTGGAGATGGTGAGCTGGGAGGACTGCCAGCGGTTCATCGAGTGGCTGAACAGCAGGACGGGCTTGAACTTCCGTTTGCCGACCGAGGCGGAATGGGAATACGCGGCGCGGGGCGGACAAAAGAGCCGGGGCTACAAGTACAGCGGGAGCACCTACGACTTGGGGAGCGTGGCGTGGTATGAGGGGAACAGCGGGAACCGAACGCACCCGGTGGGGCAGAAGCAGGCGAACGAGTTGGGGCTTTATGACATGAGCGGGAACGTGTACGAATGGTGCTATGACTGGTACGGCAGGTATAGCAGTTCGTCGCAGCGGAACCCGTCGGGTCCTGCTAGCGGAGCCGACCGCGTCTTGCGGGGCGGCAGCTTTATCCTCAATGCGGGGCTCTGCCGGGTCTCGAACCGGAGCCGCAGCGACCCCGGCTACCGGAACGTCAACGGGCTGCGCTTGGTGCTTGCCCCTTAGTTTACCGTACGGGCATCCGTCCGCCGTGCTGGGTTCGGCGAGCCAAGGGTGGCGGTCTCCATACTTGATGTTGGGTTGTACTGTATGGGCAAAATGAAATGCTAACTAAAAAAGAATAGCGCTATGGTTTGTTCGAATTGCGGGTGGAGAAATCCGGAAGGCAGGGTGACTTGCGAAAAATGTGGTGCGTCATTGGGAAAACAGGTTGATTATCCCCCAAGGCAGCCGACTGTAAAGCCGGAAGCAGCCAAGGAAAGCAATAGCCTCGGCAAAGCCGTGAGGGGTACTTTGGTCTCTTTTGCCCTTTTGATTCTTGGTGTAGTGGCCACGATAGCCAGTGATAATGCGATTTATGTGGGTGCAATCACTGTAGGTGGGATTTACTTCTTGATTTGGCTTGTGCGATTGATAAAAATAATGATAACAGATAAATAATTGTAAGTATGGAAATCGGTGATGGAATGTTGTTTCTGACCGGATTGTTGCTTTTTTGTTTTGGCTCATTCTTGCTTTTCTGGTGTTGGGGAAGGAAGAGGATGCCGGACGAACGATGGACAGGGGTGGAGGAAAGGTCTGATTTGGATCGTAGGGATTCATATGGTAAGAAGGCGTTAAGTCGCAGGGCTCTACGGACCAGGTGGATTATCCTTTCGATACTGGGCGGCTTTTTGGTGGGATTATTTTTCATGTGTATACCTGTACCCGAGGTTCTCGTGGTGGAAGAGGGGGAAAGTTATCGCTCTTCTATGTACCGCAGTGAAAGACACAAAATTGTGGGTTCGTATGATGGCGGGTTCGGGTTGCCGGAAAAAGAACGGCTGCGGTTTTCTTCTAATTACGTACATAACGCCACTTCGGATACCTTGTATATGTATGCCGTGATTTATGGAAGTATAGAACTGCATGAATATCCGAATCCGGATTTTTATGTGTTGAATCCATATTCCTTTCAAGAAGTTACGGAATTGCCGTGGTATGAATTCAGCACAGCACCTTCCTCGGTTTCCGTGCCAGAAGGAAGCTCAGGTAGAGTGTGTTGGTTTTTGGATACTTGGGAAGGGATTTTGGAGTCTCAAGAAGGGCTGCAACACTGGGATTCCGTGATAAGAAACGCCTTGATAGTGAACACTATGTCTGATGATTCAGAGGAATAGGAGTTGGTAGTGTTTGGTGGGGACTCAATGGATTGAGAAGGGTGTCGACAGCGGATTGCGCTTGGCACTTGAGCTTTGATGCTTTAGACGTAGGACAAGGATAAAGAGAAGAAACAATGGAAATGCAGGCAGGCGAACTATTCGCGAACCGATACCGGCTGATCAAGAAAGTGGGCCGGGGCAGTTTCGGAGAAGTATGGAGGGTGCGGGACGAACGATTGGACTTGGAGATGGCGTTGAAGGTGTATATCGCCTTGGACGAGCGGGGAATAGAGGACTTCAAGACTGAGTACAAGACCACCTACGCCTTGAACCACCCCAACTTGTTGAAGTCGAACTATTTTGATGTCTATGAGAGTCGTCCGTATCTGGCTATGCCCTATTGTCCGGTTCCTACAGCGGATTTGGTGGGGAAGATGGACGAGCCGACCGCCTGGCGATTCGTCCGGGACGTGTCGGGGGGCTTGGCGTACCTGCATTCCAAAGACATCATCCATCGGGACATCAAGCCGGATAACATACTGGAAAGCGAAGAAGGGGATTTTGTGATTACCGACTTCGGTATCAGCGTCAAGATGCGTAGCACCTTGCGGAGGAATTCGACACGGAAGATGGATGCCGACGTGGGAGGATCCTATCCTTACATGGGACCGGAGATGTTTTCTTCCAACCCGGAAGCGGTGAAGGCTACCGACATTTGGGCGATGGGCGTATCGCTGTTTGAACTCTTGTGCGGGGAGCTGCCATTCTTTGGGCAGGGGGGCGGAATGCTGTTGCGGGGAGCCGAGATACCGGAAGTCCACGGGGATTTTTCAGCAGAGTTGAAGGGATTGCTTCGAGCCTGTTTGGCAGAAGCCCCGTGGGAGCGTCCGACGGCGGAGCAGCTGCATTCATACGCGGAGGCCAAGCTGAGGGGCGAGAATCCGGCGATGCCCTGGAAAAATCAAGGCAAGGGCGAGGCCGGGATTCCGGTAGGCAAGGAAGGCGGGGATAAAGGAATGGGGAAGCAAACGGTTCCTCGAAGCGGCAAGGGGCAGACCGTGCCGATGGCGGCGGGGCAAGGGAAGTCCGGGGGGACAGTTCCGGAGGCGAAGGAGGGCAAAGGGAGGAAGAAAACGATGTGGATAGCCATAGCGTTAGCCTTGTTGTTGGTGGCAGGTGTTGTAGGTGTATCGGTGCAGCAGGGCAAGCAGAGACGGGCGGAACAGGAGGAAAAGGAACGAATAGCCTTTGCAGAAAAGGTTCGTCAGGACAGCATAGCCAATGCCGAGGCGGAAGCCCAGCGGAGAGCCACCTCGAACCAGACAATCCGGGTGGGGGATGTGGAGTTCGAGATGGTATATGTGGCGGGTGGCACGTTCATGATGGGTGCCACATCGGAGCAAGGTAGTGATGCCTACGAGGACGAACGCCCGGTACATAGCGTGACGCTTTCCAGTTTCCATATCGGGAAGTACGAGGTGACGCAGGGCTTGTGGAGGGAGGTGATGGGTAGCAATCCAAGTCTCAATAAGGCTGGGGACGATTATCCAGTGGAAAAGGTGAGCTGGGAGGATTGCCAGAAGTTCGTCCGGAAGCTGAACGCGAGGACGGGGTTAAATTTCCGCTTGCCGACGGAAGCGGAGTGGGAGTACGCGGCGCGGGGCGGTAGGAAGAGCAGAGGTTACAAGTACAGCGGGAGCAACTCTTTGGGGAACGTGGCTTGGTATGAAGCCAATAGCGGAGGCGAAACGCATCCGGTGGGGAGGAAATCCCCGAACGAGCTGGGACTTTACGACATGAGCGGGAATGTGTGGGAATGGTGTCAGGACAGGTATGGGAGTTATGGCAGTTCGAGCCAGACGGATCCGGCAGGGCCGTCCGGCGGTTCCGACCGCGTGTTGCGCGGGGGCTGCTTCAACGGCTTTGCGATGAGCTGCCGGGTCTCTTACCGGTTCAACTACGGCCCTGGCTACCGGAACGACCTTTACGGGTTGCGGTTGGTTCTTGCCCCTTAGTTTGCTGCACGGCATCCCGTCCTTGCCGTACTGCCCCGGCGGGCCAAGGGCGAGCGGCCAGCGGAGCAAGCCGCCGCCCAAGACAGCCAGAATTACTTTAATGGGCTGCGCTTGGTCCTGGAAATGTAAATAACAAGTTGTACCACGGATTGAAAGATAGGATAAGATAAAGAGGAAAAACAATGGAATTGCAAGCAGGCGAGATATTTGCGAACCGATACCGGCTGATCAAGAAAGTGGGCCGGGGAAGTTTCGGGGAAGTATGGAGGGTGCGGGACGAGCAATTAGACTTGGAGCTGGCGTTGAAGGTGTATATCGCCTTGGACGAGCGGGGAATAGAGGAGTTCAAGGGGGAGTACAAGACTACCTACGCCCTGAACCATCCCAACTTGTTGAAGTCGAACTATTTTGATGTTTATAAGAATCGTCCGTATCTGGCTATGCCTTATTGCCCGGTTTCTACAACGGATTTGGTGGGGAAGATGGATGAGCCGACCGCCTGGCGGTTCGTCCGGGACGTGGCTGGGGGCTTGGCGTATTTGCATTCTAAAGACATCATCCATCGGGACATCAAACCGGATAACATACTGGAGAGCGAAGAAGGGGACTTTGTGATTACCGACTTCGGTATCAGCGTCAAGATGCGTAGCACCTTGCGGAGGAATTCGACACGGAAGATGGATGCCGACGTGGGAGGATCCTATCCTTACATGGGACCGGAGATGTTTTCTTCCAACCCGGAAGCGGTGAAGGCTACCGACATTTGGGCGATGGGCGTATCGCTGTTTGAACTCTTGTGCGGGGAGCTGCCATTCTTTGGGCAGGGGGGCGGAATGCTGTTGCGGGGAGCCGAGATACCGGAAGTCCACGGGGATTTTTCAGCAGAGTTGAAGGGATTGCTTCGAGCCTGTTTGGCAGAAGCCCCGTGGGAGCGTCCGACGGCGGAGCAGCTGCATTCATACGCGGAGGCCAAGCTGAGGGGCGAGAATCCGGCGATGCCCTGGAAAAATCAAGGCAAGGGCGGCCAGACAGGAAACCCGATAAGCAAGGAAGGCGGGGATAAAGGAATGGGGAAGCAAGCGGTTCCTCGAAGCGGCAAGGGACAGACCGTGCCGATGGCGGCGGGGCAAGGGAAGTCCGAGGGAACAGTGCCGGAGGCGAAGGAGGGCAAAGGCAGGAAGAAAACGATGTGGATAGCCATAGTGTTAGCCTTGTTGTTGGTGGCAGGTGTTGCGGGTGTATCGGTGCAGCAGAACAATCAGAGACGGGCGGAACAGGAGGAAAGGGAACGGATTGCTTGGGCGGAAAAGGTTCGTCAGGACAGCATAGCCAATGCCGAGGCGGAAGCCCAGCGGCAAGCACGCGAAGCGGAGGAACGCCGGCAAGCCGAGGAACAGAGAAAGGCACGCGAAGCGGCGGCCCGCAGGGAGGCGCAGGAGAAGGCGCGGCGGGAAGCGGAAGCCCGGCGGCGATCCGCTTCGAATTGGATAATCCGGGTGGGCGATGTGGAGTTCGAGATGGTCTATGTGGAGGGCGGCACGTTCACGATGGGCGGCACGGCGGAGCAAGGCAGCGATGCTGCTAGTGATGCAAAGCCAACGCATAGCGTGACGCTCTCAAGTTTCCATATCGGGAAGTACGAGGTGACGCAAGGCTTGTGGGCGGAGGTGATGGGTGAGAATCCAAGCTACAACAAGGCCGGGAACGATTATCCGGTGGAGATGGTGAGCTGGAAAGATTGTCAGGAGTTCATCCGGAAGCTGAACGCGAGGACGGGGCTAAATTTCCGTTTGCCGACGGAAGCGGAGTGGGAGTATGCGGCGCGGGGCGGGAAGAAGAGCCGGGGGTACAAGTACAGCGGGAGCAACTCTTTGGGGAACGTGGCATGGTGTGGCGGTAATAGCGGAAGCGAGTCGCATCCGGTGGGGAGGAAATCCCCTAACGAGCTGGGGCTTTACGACATGAGTGGGAACGTATTGGAGTGGTGCAATGACTGGTATGGAAGTTATGGCAGTTCGAGCCAGACGAACCCGACAGGGCCGTCCAGCGGCGGGGTCCGCCGCGTGTTGCGCGGGGGCGGCTTCCTCCACATTGAGAATCTCTACCGGGTCTCGTACCGGGACTGGTGCGACTCTGGCGGCCGGCGCAACGATTTTGGGCTGCGCTTGGTCCTTGCCCCTTAGCTTGCTGCACGGCATCCCGTCCTTGCCGTACTGCCCCGGCGAGTCAAGGGCGAGCGGCCAGCGGAGCAAGCCGCCAAAGCCACGGTCTGATGGAGATGCCAAGGATTATATAGTATAACTACAATAAAAGAGAGAGAATGAAAAACCGAGGAGTCAGGCTTTTGGTCAGTTTGGTTTTGGCCGTTTTGCTGATGGGGATATTGGTTTGGCTTACGCCGGGAGAAAACCCTCATAGGATTTTGGTCATGATGGGAGGCACGATGCCCGAAGGTTTGATACAGGGTGTCACCTATTTCCTGTTCTTTTTCGGGATTTTGGAAGTGCTTGAACTCAAAAGACGGCTTGCCTATGAGGGAGATGCCTTCGAGGCGCATTTGCTGCCCGAAACGGAGAATTACATCGTTTCCTACGAGGATGCCAATCAGATAAAGCTGAATATGCAGCGTTTGGGACGTTCGCAGAGGTTCTTGCTGACGGATTTGATTGTCAAGGCCTGCACCAAGTATCGTTTGGGCAAGTCCTCGTCCGAGGTGTTGTCTCTGACCGAGCCAGAGGTGAAACTGTACAGCGAGGAGTTCGAGAGTGAACAGGCGTATATCAATTATACGGCTTGGGCCATTCCCTCGGTAGGTTTTATCGGTACCGTCCTCGGTATCGCTGCTTCTTTGGGCTTCGCCAACCAGGCATCCACGCCTGAAGGCATCAAGAAGGTGACCGATATGCTGGCGGTGGCCTTCGATACCACTTTGGTGGCTTTGGTATTGAGCATCGTGCTGATGTACCTGATTCACGACCTGCACAAGCAACAGGACAGGCTGTTTGTGCGGATGAGTAATTATGTAATTGATAATTTGATAAATAGATTTTATAAATAAAGGGATATGACACAGCCAACAACGTACAGGCGCTCGCTTTCCGGATCGGTCGGGGCGGGCATGAAGTCGGTTTTCGGCGGCGAAGGCCGCCGGTATTACATGCTCGTACATAAGGTTTCGAGCAAGTATCACAAGGCGGGCGAAGCGCAGCGGATCATCGTGGACCAGATAGAAATCGGCCGCGACCCGAAATGCCAGGTGCGTTTTGATGAATCGTTCACGACGGTGAGCCGCCGTCATGCGGCCATTGTGAAGGATGGGGATAACTGGAAATTGGTGCAGCTGTCGCAGACCAATTCCACCTATCTGAACGGGCGCAGGGTGGAGAAGGAGTGGTATCTGCAAAACGGGGACGAGATACAGCTCTCTACCAACGGGCCTAAATTGGGTTTCATTGTTCCCGATGGCGAAAAGGGCAAGGTGAGCAGCATTGGCTTGACCGCGCGTCTGAACCTTTTCCGCAAGCAGGCTTTACGTCCTTACAAGAATGCCTTGGCCGCTTTGGGATGCTTGCTGGTGCTGTGTTGCCTTGGCGGCGGTATCTGGATTCACAAGCAAGGGAATGAGATAAAGGAATACGCCATACTTGTAGCGCAAGGCAAAAAGGCAATAGACGATCTAATTGCTAAAAATCGGAAAAATCAAGCCAGGATGGATTCGATACAAAACCTGTTGGGCGATGCGATGAGTCAAGCGGCAAGAGCCGAGCGTAGGGCTGTAGCGGCGGAACAAGCGTTAAAGAATGTACAGGAGACGGTTGTATCGGGTTATGATTTAAGTTCCTGCCATCCCTATGTTTTTTTAATTCAAGAGTACGCGTTATCAGTGAACGGTGAAATGTTTGAGTCTGGAGGTTTCGGAACGGGATTCCTGTTGGATGATGGGAAATTTGTCACCGCCCAGCATGTAGTCAGTGATTTCTATTCGAATTTCTACTATGTAGAAGATGGTAATGTGGGGTTTAGTAATCCTGAACGTATGTTGAGCGACCCTGACTATGCTAGGATCGTAGCCTACCATATATGGCTGAACGCATCGACAATGGCTGGCGTTGATATTGTGCATTATTATCGTGCTGTGTCGCCTACTATGAGTTTCGAATTTACCAGCAAAGACATGGTGGTCGGAGAGGAGCATCATAAGGTTTACACCATGCAGGATGATATGGTTTTATCGTATGATGCCGTGGAAGAGGTTCTGCTTTGGAAAGCTGGCTCGCAGCTTTGTCAAGGTCCCCTGGATTATACGGATTATGCCTATGTACAGACAAATTTGCAGGGAGGGTTGAAAGCGGACAGGGCGGCTTCCACTGAATTGAGTCAAGGCACGAAATTATTGATTTTGGGGCATCCTTCGGGACGAGGAGAAGGCAAACCCATTTTGTCGGAAGCCATGACTTCGCAGAACGGCTTGGATGTCAATGGGACTATCATGGCCTCGAATAACAATACCGAAGGCGGAAATTCGGGAGGGCCGGTCTTTGCTTTGACAGAGGATGGCCCCGTAGTGGTAGGTATTGTTTCGGGTAGAACGGGTGATAAAGGGCGTTTTGTTCCTATTGCTGTAATTCCTGAAAACTAAATGGATATGAAAAAAGTGTTTTCTATAGCAAGCGTGTTGGCCGGTTTGGCCATCCCATTGCAAGCACAGACTGTTGTACAGTCGGCATCCCAGCAACTTGTTGAGGATGCGGTAAAAGAAGGGATTCTGCTTTACCGCCAGGATTACCTGCTGGAAGATTCCGCCGGGGGACGCTTCGCAGTGGGCGAATTGCCCTATTTCAGCAATGCGTCCGGCTTCTGCGTATTGATAGACGGCGGCTATGTTGCCCCGCAGGCTTTGCTGGAACCTTGGACGGAAGATGCTGCCTATGAACCGTATGCCGCGCAGTACAAGGGAGCATTGTCGGCGGCTTTCCAACGGTCTGTGGACGATGTCCGTTGGGTCGAGGCCAAGCCTTTGCATCCGCAGAAGAAAGAAGCTCTGCCGGGAAATGACTGGTATCAAGCCGAAGACAGTTTGTTCAACGGCCATGGTTTTGTCTTGGATACGAAAGACGGCAAGAAGGACGGCTGGCTGGTCTGGCTGGCCGCTCAGCCATCCATCGGTTTGGATTCGACTGAGTTGAATCTGGTTATTTACCGTCGTAGCATGGAGATAGGCCCGGATGCCGATACTTGTGTTATTCCGGGGCTTCGTTCCAAGCAGGATATTCTTGGCGCTGTGTATCTGAACCCTGTGGTGACCGGCGTGGGGGCGGTGGAGTTCCGTTTGGTCGGGCCTGTGGTGAAGATGGGAGAGCAGTGGGTCTTGTTGCGTTTGGCATCGTTCCAGAAAGAGGAAAAAGAGGCAGAACCTGTTTTGCTGACACCGATAAAGGAGGATGAACCCGCCACGGAATCGACAACGGAGGTGCAGGATACTGGTAAAAAGAAAAAAGAAAAGAGAAAAGAAAGACAAGAAGGCTTATAAGGGAATCGACTATGGCCGGAATGTCTTTTAGGGGGTGGAACGAGGCATCCGGTCGGGTCGGTTTCTGTATTTAGCCGGAGGAATGTTGAAAGAGAAAGGGTTGCGCTGATTAGGCGATGCGCGATAAAGGTTGAACGATTTTAAACAAAAAGGATATGAAACGAATCCAATTCAGGCTTACTGCCTACACGGATCCGGCAGGAAAGTGGAACAATGATGCGCCCAACAAGGGCAACGAGGACAATCTGTTTGTCGATGCCGATTTGGGAAATGCCACGCAAGGCGAATTTGAAGCGGATAAGGTGGTGGCGTTGTCGGAAAAAGGGATGCTGATGGTGGTAGCTGACGGCATGGGAGGAATGAACGCCGGGGAAGTGGCCTCGAAGATTGCTATCGATACGGTGGAGCGTTGCTTTGCAAGCGAGAATATTTCCAAGGTGGAAATCAAGACGGCCAAGGCTCGCGAGGCATTCATGGAAAAGGTGGTGGAGGAATCGGATACAGCTATCAAGACATTTGCCAAGAAAAACAAGGAGTGTGAAGGGATGGGCAGCACCTTGATTCTGGCGTGGCTCTGCCATGGCCAATTGTCGGTGACTTGGTGCGGCGATAGCCGGGCTTACTTGTTTCGCGGGCCTTCGGGCTTGAGGCAGGTTTCAAAGGATCATTCGTATGTGCAGGAACAGGTGGATGCCGGTATCTTGACTCCAGACCAGGCGTTCGACAGCCCGTATGGGAACATTATCACGCGCAGCCTTGGCGATCCTGAAAAGAAAGCGGTGGCCGACAGTTTGACTTTTCCTGTCTATAAGGGAGATATACTGATGTTGTGCAGCGATGGTTTGAGCGGGGTGCTGCGCGACAGGGAAATGTCGGAGATTATGGCGCAGAACCGTTCTTCGATGCGGGCTTGTCGGGAGGCGTTGTGGCAGGCGGCGGAGAATGCCGACTGGTACGACAACGTGACGGCAATCCTTTGCGAGATAACGGAAGGCGAGACTTGCCCTCCGGAAGAAATGGAATACAAGGTGTTTCAAGAGCCTGTGTCTAAGACCGATATACCGGGAAATGGTGCGGCTCAGCCGAGCGTTATCAGTTTCAAGGTCAGGAAACGGACTTTGCGGCGTGTAGCGGCGATTGTGGCGGCTATAGTGGTCGTGTTTGCTCTGGGATGGTTTGTGAAAGCCAAGTTCCTTGCAGGTGATGCAGCGCAGGAACAATGGCGGTCGGAATTGGAGGATGTCCGTAAGCTGGCTTCGGAAAATGGTTTGACCTTTTATTGTGATTCTGTGAGCAAAGTGTTGCAGTCCGATGGGTTGGATTCGTTGTTGGTGGCGGATTTGAAAGATGCAGTTGCCATGCAGGTCGAGGCTTTGGAACGGTTGGATGGGTTGCGGCGCGATGCCGGGACCGGTTTCATGGTTTTTGTGAACAGGCTGATGGATTCTGTACGGAATACGGTTTTCAATGGCGACGATGCGGTATCGCAAGCGGAGCAGTTCAAGGCCTTTTTGGATGTGCTGTGTCAGGAAATGGATGTTTTCTATGATGAAAAGGCGTTGAATGACAGGCAGAAAGAGGGTTTGAACGGATTGAAGGATGCTTTGTGGAAGTGCAAGACGCTGGAGGAACTGGATCAAAAGAGGAGAGATTGGGAAAATTTCCGGGACGGTTTTTCGTCTGGAACAAGCAAAAAGGAAGACAAAAAAGTGCTTGTTGATTCTCTTGCGAATCTCCGAGTACTTCCAAGTGAAGAGAAGAAGCCCTTGTTGGGCGGTAAAGGATCTTCATCTTTCGGCAACGGAGATGGGCAAGCAACGGATAAATTGGTTCGGATTCCGGAATCGGAAGAACCGGGAAAGCCGGTATTGCGGCAGACAAGCGCTCCTGTGAATGGTGATACCTTAATTAGCGATACTGTTAATAACAAAGAATAAACGAGATGAAACAGATAAGAATAGGAAGAGCCTCGGATAACGACATTGTGGTGGCTAATCCGGAAGTGAGCGGGCATCATGCCACACTGTATGAAGAAAATGATGGCTCTTTCTTGTATGTGGACCATAGCACCAACGGGACATTGGTGAAAGGGAAAACTGTCCGGAATGGTCAAGTCAGGATTTCCCGGAACGATGAGGTCGTATTTCCAGGGGGAGAACGCTTGGATTGGGCGATTGTGGGAGGAACAGGGATTCCAAAAACAGTACGGATGAACCAGACTCGTCCAATGTCGCACGGATGGAATCCCAATCAGGTTCAAGGTGCAGTCAAGAGTGGCAGAAATGAAGGTTATGGGGAATGTGAGTCGGTTATGGACACGAATCCGCTTTCCTTTGGCAAGGCTATCTCGAACGTCTTTTCAAACTATGCTACATTTTCGGGGCGTGCTAGGCGGAGTGAGTTTTGGTGGTTTGCCTTGCTGAATGTTTTGGTGGTGTGGATTCCTTATTTAGGTTGGGTATGGAGTTTGGCTGTTTTGATTCCGGGTTTGGCGTTGGCGGTTCGCCGTTTGCATGATACAGGGCGGAGTGGTTGGTTTTACTTGTTGAGCGTGATTCCTTTGGTGGGTTGGATTTTGATGATAGTATGGTTCTGCCAGGATAGCGAACCGGGAACGAATCGTTACGGGAAAAATCCCAAGCTGCTGAAGGGGACACGATAGTTTTTATAGGAAGCTCGGAGACGGGAGATGCAAAAGGAGAATCTGCAAATCCCGTTTGGGGTGCTTGGAGTTTTGGTTGGTTTATAAATTTTTTGAGATGGAATTACAAGTAAACGAATTATTTGCAAATCGTTATCGCCTTTTGAAGGAGGTTGGTAGCGGTTCTTTTGGGGAAGTCTGGCTGGTGCGTGACGAGCAGTTGGATATGGAGCTGGCTTTGAAGGTTTATATTTCTTTGGACGAGAGGGGTATAGATGAATTCAAGGCCGAATATAAGACCACATTCGGCTTGAATCATCCCAACTTGTTGAAATCTAATCACTTTGATATATGTGAAAGACGACCCTATTTGGCCATGCCGTATTGTCCTTTGCCTTCGGCCGATTTGGTGGGGAGAATGGATGAACAAATGGCATGGAAGTTTATCCGCGATGTGTCTTCGGGCTTGTCTTATTTGCATGAACGGGATGTTTTGCATCGGGATATCAAGCCGGATAATATCTTGCAGAATGCCGAAGGGGATTTTGTGATTACGGATTTCGGTATCAGCATGAAGATGCGTAGCACTTTGCGGAGGAACTCCACGCGGAGGCAAGTGGCCGAGTCTTCGGGCGGAACGTTTGCTTACATGGGGCCGGAGATGTTTACAGGACATCCGGAGGCGGTCAAGGCAACTGATATTTGGGCTTTGGGTGTCACTTTGTATGAATTGCTGGTTGGAGAATTGCCGTTTATGGGTCAAGGCGGCGGCATGTTGCTGCGTGGGGCGGAGATGCCTGATTTGCCGGATGGTTTCTCCAAGGATTTGAATGCTTTGGTTCGGGCTTGTCTGGAAAAGGACACATGGGATAGACCCACGGCGATGCAATTGCATGAGTATGCGGATGCCAGAATAAAAGGGCGGACTGTTCCGTGTCCTTGGGTCAAGGGCAATGTTTCTGGTAAAGGTGTTTCTGCGAGCGGAACAAGGAAGAATGGGGGCGGCTTGGATAATGCCGCTGCGCAGCAGACGGTGCCCAACGGAAATTTGAATGGGAAGCCTACGGCGACTAGGATTGATGAACCGGTCAAACGGCATGGTTTTGTCCGTTTTTGGATTTGGCTGATGATTGTGACGAATAGCTTGGCGTTGATTCAGTCGATTGTGGAGTTTTTGGGTAGGCCGGACGGAGATGGCCTGTTTTGGATGCCCTCCAATATGGGGATTTATCATGCTGTCAAGATTGCTGCCTTGTTCGGCGTGCTGCAGCTTACGGGCTGCTTGATGTTGTGGAAGCGTTTGCGGCTTGGTTATTGGGTGATTTTGTTCTCTCTTATTGTGGGGACATTGATGGTATCGATTATAGGTGCTTTTTCGTGGTATTCTTGGATTAATCCGGTTGTTTCTTCCTTGGTTTTGCTGGCCATTTTGCAAATTAAGAAGAATGGGATTTCGGCATGGAAAGCGATGGAGCCAGGGATGGATTGGAAACGGTTGCGGGTCATGTATTCTTTGGCCGGGGTTGTCTTTGTTATGCTGGCCGTTCTTCCTACGGGGCTGACCCGTGCTTCGTTATCCGATTATCCGGAATATTCGCGGCTCATCTCGGAATGCAAGAATCTTGTTGAAGAAGGAAGTGCCTCCGAACCGGTAAAGTTGGTAGAAGCAAGGATTCTGATGGAGGACATCCGGGAGTATGAAGATAAGTATGGCGAGTTTAACGATGATTTTGACAGGAGCTTGTCTTTGAATGCGATTTTGCAGGCTAAATCTAAGAAAGCCGCCGAGGAATGGACGGCAGCAGCCAAGGCTCAGGAGCGTATCGGTAATGAGACGAATGCGGCCAATTACGCGCGTTTGGCAAAAGCCTTGTCGGGAGACAAATCCGCTTTGACTTATTATCGGTATCGGTAATTCGGAAAGGGAAATGCATCCTGTCAGGACACTGCTTGAAATCTTTCAGGCAAGGAGTGCGAAGGATGCTTTTGTCCCCGTTATGGCTTCAGCAGTGTGTGCTGTTGTGTTTAGAAGTGCTTGAAAAGAGAGTTTTGTGATGAAAAGGATTGTTGTTTTTTTGTTTTTCTTGTTGGCCGGAATATGCGGTCTGATGGGGCAAAATTGTTATGAATCTACTCGTGCGCAAGGAGTTTCTGCCTATAACAACGGCCAATACTCTAAGGCGAAAGAGTATTTTGAAGCGGCACTGAATGGTTGTCCGGACAAGCCGATAGACCATGATTTGGATGAGTGGATTCGAAAATGCCTGTCTGCTATCGAGGCAAGCGCGAGACGGCAGGAAGCCGCAGAAAAGGAGCGTTTGGATTTGGAGTATCGGCAAAAAGAGGACCGGGAACAGCGGCAGAGAGAAGAGGAAGAACGACGGCAACAAGAAGAGCAGTCCCGTCTGTCAGAAGCTTGGCGTCAATCGGAAGAAAGGGGATACATTGAAGTGACGGATATTGTTTTTGCCAATCTGGACAGCAATTGGAACGTGTTGGATGATTATGGGGAGACCTTGTATGCTTCCGATATGCGCTATCTGGCGCCGAAGATTTATTATAACGGGCTGGTTCCGGAAGAGAGGCGGATTGATTTTTTTGCTAGGTTGTATGATCGAGAGGGTGATCTTTTGATGGAGTTTGATGATGATTATATTTTTGTGAAGCCGGGTGATAATACGGCGGTAATGTATCCGGTAGGGAATCGCCACGAGAGTGTTTTTCGGCCAGGGCGATACCGGTACGAGGTATGGTATGGAGGGCGCAAGCTCTATACACAATATGTCTCATTGTATAAAAGGCCGGATGAATCTACGTATTTGACGGTGGATGGAAAGAGCAACCTGTCCGTTTCTTTTTCCGGTGACGGAGGAAGCAAGACTTTTGCTGTCTCTACTGATGCCGAAGATTGGAGGCTTTTGGGCGTTCCTTCGTTCTGTTCCGTAGAAAACAAGACATCGAACACCTTTACCTTGCGGTGCAACGGGAACGCCGGCAATGCAAGGAAGGATTTTTTCTGGGTGGAAACCAAGAACGATGACGTGAGGATAGATGTTTCGCAGGAGGAAGCTTTTGGCACGCTTTCGGTTTCGGCCAATGTGCCGATGGTTGGCATCTCGATTTCAAGTTCCTCCTCGACAACGCAATTTATCGGGCATACGCCTCTGCGGTATAACTTGCCTCCGGGATCATATACGGTTCGTGCAGAGAAAGACGGTTATAAATACGTGTCTCCAAAATCGGTTCGGATAACCAGGGATCAAGTTTCGTATGCGTTCTTTCAATTGAAGAAAGACCGATGGATAAGCCGGGAAGAAAATTGCGCTGCACATTTCTTTGAACCGAAATATGGCTACGGTTTTAATTTTGGTGATGATTTGGTGTCGCGTCATTATGCTGGGTTCAATTACGGGTATGTCAGGGCGCATATGGGCTTGCATACGTCCTTGATGTACGGCTTGGGGCATAGTGATATTACGTTCAGCATAGGTCCTTTGCTTCGATTGACTGAGGGGTGGAGGTTTATAGATTTTCAATTGTACGCGGCTCCTGTTGTCAGGTATGATTGGAATACGGGGGTTGCAGATCCGATTTTTAAGAATGAAAGGTGGCATCTTATGGGCGAGGCTGGCTTGAGAATGAATTTTGATGATGCGAATTTTGGGGATTTCTCGTGGGCGAGCCTGTCATTGGGATGCCAGTTCTCCAAGGATGCGGTTATCCCGACGGCGGGGGTTAGCTTGTTTCCGGTGGCTTTTGCCATGGGAATGTACGAAAAAGAATTTTCAAGGCATTTTTTGGATGTTCTTGGAGGGTATGATTTTGACAATGGAGAGATTTTTCTTGGTGGGAGCTATTCTTGGATCAAGACGCATTTAGGGTTTTATACCTCGTTCTTGGTAGGTTTTGATGGTGGTTGGTCTGCATCGGTGGCGCCTTTGTTCCGTTTGACGACGGATATCTCGGCTTTGGATTTGCAGGTTTATGCCGGGCCAGCTATGTTGGACATGGAGTTTGCCGGAGATATGGGGTTGCGTTTTGCATGGCGGGGGGGAACGGCTCTCAGTCTGTGGGATTTTGCGTTTGGATGCCAGATTTCAGGAAGCCGGATAGTGCCTACTTTTAGCGTGGGTATTGGTATTCCTTTGGTGATTGGGACGTGTGGTGCGGCCTTCGCATTCTTGTAGTGGTTGTTTGGCGGAAGTCTTTATGGGATATTGTGGATTTTAAAATTTTAATTTGTTTGTTATGAGGTGCTTGTTTGTGATTTTGCTTGGTCTCTTTTTTGCTTGTCCTTTGTTTGGACAGGGGTGTTATTCGGATACTCGATCCCAAGGAGTGGCTGCTTACAATAAAGGCCAGTACAGCAAGGCTAAGGAGTTCTTCGAGGCGGCAGGTTTCTGTCCCGACAAACCGGCCTCGAACGACTTGGATTCTTGGATAAGCAAATGTCGGACTGCCCAGCAGGAAGCGGCACGCCGTCAAGCTGAGGCTGAGCGTAAGCGGCGCGAATCAGAACTCCAACAGCAGCTTGCCAATAAAGGATACATTGAAATTGTCGATGTGCTCTTTTCCAATATGCATTTGGTGGACACTTCCGTTGTTACGCTTGATGGTTATGGGACGCGTTTGTATGCATCCGACATGAGATATTTGACTCCTAAAATCTACTATAACGGACTTGTATCAGAAAGACGGAAAGTGTTTTTTGAGACGAAATTGTACGACTCGGATGGGGCTTTGGTCGGAGAACACGATGATGACTATATTTGGGTTAAGCCGGGGCAAAATCATACAGAGGTTATGTTTCCTTTGGGGAATAATACAAGAAGTATTTTTTCTCCAGGAGAATACAGGTACGAGGTATGGCATAATGGGAATCGCCTTTTTTCCAAAACGTTTTCGTTGCATAGGGAATCTACAACAGGCATCGCCTCTCGTGGTCTTTCTTTATATGGTACTTCTGTTGATTATGTGGATAAAGCACAAGGCTTGTCCTCATTGGTGGATGCGGTGAAAGAATGGAAAGCATGCCGTACCGGAGCGTTGACAGAAACGGGTACAGGGATAGTTGTATATGGAGGGAACGGATATTCATCTATAGGTATACCTTCTTCTCTGTCTGAAAAACTGCAAGAGATCAATGCGGAAAAACTCCGCATTAAAGATGTGACCATTACCAATGACAATACCTATTGGTGCATTGTTTATGGAGGGAATTCCTGTTACCATGTAACGCCTTCAGCCCTTTCGGAGAAGATTAAGGAATATGTGAACAATGGAGAGGAGATTTATTCGGTGTCGATTAATGAATCTGGCGGCTGGGCTATTGTGACGGAGGAACACTATGCTGCATCAACGGATTTTGATTTGGAGGTCATGGAGGCGGCTAATGAGAAATTCGGTATGATTTTGTCTGTATGCACAACGAAGAAAGGTATTGTTGTGTGCTGTAAAAATGGCGTTTATTATGAGGGAATTCCATCTAATGTGGAGGAGAAATTGAAAGAATTGGATTATATTCCACGTATTGTGAAATATACGGATAGTGGAACCTATTTGATTACGGATGGTGAATCGTTGTACTCCGTTATGATGTAAGGAGAGGTATGCAATATCAAGAAAGATAAGAAGAAAAGCTTTTATGCGATTGCCGTAGTTTCGATGAATCATGCGTGTTTCCTGTGCAACAAGCCCGGCTACGATGTCTTGCAATGCGGGTGCAAGCCGTAATTGCTTAAATTTGCAATCCGAGCAACATTCTACCATCGGGAGGATTTGGTATAGAAGCGAAAGGCTGATGGATTGGTGGCTCATAATAAAAAGGCTTATAATAAAAACATCATGCTATGAAAAAAAGTAAGCTGATTTTAGGAGCAAGCGTTTTCCTGGCTTCGATCGGGATTACGCTGAACACGTCCTGTTCCAGGAACGACGAACCCCTTTACACGGCTTTGTTGCCAGGAAAAGTAGATGCCTTGCTGTCGGTCAATGTGGAGTCCCTGTTAGAAGAGAGTCAACTTTGGGATAATTCGCAAGTGCAGGCTCTGCTGGACGAAGCCATGGGAGAGATGCCCGGCACGCAGCAGATTATGCGTTTTCTTTTGAAGAACCCGGAGATTTCGGGAATCGATTTCCATCAAAATGTCTATGTGTATGCCCCGCAAGAGGCTGAGGACTATGCTGCATGTGGGATTTTTGCCATGAAGGATGCTCGTCGCCTTCAAACCCTGCTGGAGCAAAGCGGCCTCTTTGACAAATTTGAAGAATCCGACGGGTATGTATGGGCTGAACACCCGGACGGCTTATTGGTGTTTGATGATGCCAAGGGGGCGTTTTTTGTGTCCGACCAAACGGTAGCGAAAGAAAGCGTCTTGCCACTCCTGCAGCAACCCGCCTCGGAGAGTTTTTCTGCAACGGAACTTTTCCAATCCTTGCCTTCCGGGGACGATGCCGGGATGCTGGTGCCAATGTCTGTAGCAGAAGATTCGGATATGCCGGCTTTATTGCCCGTTTCGGACGCGGATCAGATTCCATTGGATAAACTCTATGTGTATGCTGGTTTGGATTTTGAAGAAAATTCCATGGGAATCCAGTGGTCATGCCTCCCGATGGATTCGGAAACCAAAGGATGGATGGAATCCTTGTACGAGGGTGTGGGGACGGCTACAGGAGGTCTTTTGCCCTCCTTGGATGGATCTGCCATGGCGTTTGTCAGTTGGAATATGGATGGGGGGCTGTTAGCGGACCGCATTGAACGTGAGGTTCCCATGAGGAATGAGGAGGAAATGGATGAATGGCTTCCTGTTTTTGAAGCAATAGATGGGGATTGTTTGTTGAGCGTGGCCTGGACGCATTTCTTGCCTCAGATTGTCTTTAAGGCCGAAGCTCCGGATGCCCGTTCTTTGGATGCTCTTCATGAAAGTTTAGGGGGCAAGGCCGTTGGTTCAAACCGGTATCTGCTACAGCAAGAGATGTTCCCCTTGTATTACGGTTGGGAAGACGGTTGCTTGTGGGCAAGCCTGTCCGAATCCTTGCCGACGGCAGAACGCGGCAAGACGCTTATGGACAAATATCCCTGGGCAGAGTCGGCAGAGGGCGCGTATTTTTATATGGGATTGGATGCTAAGGTTCTGCAAGGGCTGATGGCGGCCGATTTGCTATCCAATATATTGTCTGGCAATGCTGTGCCGCAACAAGACTTGGAGTTGGTTCTGGACGTGTTGCAGCGCTTGGGTATTAGTTATGTTGAATTGTTTTCCAATGAATTGGGGCGGTATCGTTTGATTGTCCATACGGATTCGGACAATCCTTTGGCCTTGCTGGTGGATTATTTGATGGAAGAACAAGCGGCATAGCCCTCTGTTGGAATCCTATATCCGGCCTCCTATTCTTTCATGCAGCGGATGGAATAGGCATCGGCTTTGGCTGCGCTGCCGACAGGAGAGACGGTGATCATTTCGTTGCCGTTCTGATCCTTGATGCTGAAAGAAAGGGCTGCCTGCGCGGTGCCGGTGGTGATGGCGTTGGGGTAAGCGGCATTGCTCCAGTACGAGCCCCAAAGGCCGGATACGCTGCCCATCAGCATCGCGTACGAGCCATCGTAGCGGGCAGCGGCCGGGAACCAGCTCGATACGTTCCGGGCAGAATCCAAATAGAACCACCAGCCGTTCAAGTAGTCTTCCAGGCCGATGCTGCCGTTCCCGTCCCGGTCTTCTACCCGGAAGTCTTCCAACGTCCAGCAATAACCTTCGTTGCGGGTAAAGAATGCGAAGGATTCCGGGTCGGGAAGCCGCCAGCCAGCCGGACTGGGGTCGAACATGGTTTTGCCGGTAAAACCGTCTTCTTGAGGCGCATTTCCCCAGAGTTTGTCGCTGCCTTCCGCGAGCCAGTCGCGGGAATGGGAAAACTGGGCCATGTTCGAAATGCAGGTGGTCGGGTTTTCAATGGCATATTGCAAGGTGTTGGCATCGAGCGAAGTATAGGAAGAATGCCCGATGGCGACTTCTTGGCCGTCTAAGTCATAGACGGGAGCGGGCAGGGTGGATGTTGTGCCGGTTAGCGTGGGAGATCCCGGGAAAGGATCCTTGCGCCCCCATTGATAGAGAAGCCCGTAGCTTTGCGGATTTTCCGGGTCGTCGGCAAGTGCTCCGAGGTTGATGCTCATGAATGTTTCTCCCTTCTGCGATTTCAGTTCCTGGATTTCGATGCCGGGATTCCAGATATGCCAGCTCCAGAGGATGTGTCCGTCCGGGTCGGTGGCGGCGATGAGGGCGTTGCCGGCTGCACCGGACGAGTTGCGGAACACGATGTTCCCTTCTTGGAGGTAGAGGGTGTCGATGAATCCTTTCTGGCTTTGCCATAGCAGACGGGCATCTGCGGGGTTGATGCTGGGTGGGATGTCGATACCGGCCACGGTTTTGCCGTTGCCTCGGATTTGGGCGTTGAAGCTGTAGAGGCCGGCCTGTTCGACAATATAGCAGTTGGCTGTTTCTGTGGCATCGAGGCGAACGGGATCCGGTCTTTTTTCTCCGGGTTTGTTGCAGGCGGAGGCCAGCAGCAGGGTGGCGCATACGAAGAGGGAAAGGATCCCATGCGGGAAAAAGGATGTTTTCATGAATGATGAAAGGTTTGGGTTGAAGGTTGAAAATTTTGGTTTGGCTTCCGGAATCCTTGCCTTGTTGCCGGTGCAAACAGGCCGATAGCAGGAACTATTGCTGGGGCGGCTGTTTTGCCCGGAATCAGGTCCTTGTTGCCGGTGAGAGCAAACCCCGCGGCAAGGTTCGGCTTGCAGCCTGTCTGTTAGGGCTATGGTGCCTGTGGCGACAACAATTTTGAAGATTCAAGGAGGGGGCGAAGATAGCAAAAAAAATGTTTTTAATTTCGCGCCTCGAATGGAGCTTTGAATTGCAAGAAGATGAAGAATCCGGATATTCCAAAGAGGTCGGCGACTGTGGACTTTGAAGGTATGCCTATAGAAGGAAAGCCTTCGTTCCATACGGGACAGCCGGACGTGATCGACCCTGACAGCCTGCCGATTACTGCGTGGTTGCCCATTTCCAAGAAGGAGATGGAGAAGCGTGGCTGGGAGCAGGCCGACATTATTTTGCTGAGCGGGGATGCCTATGTGGATCATCCTTCGTTCGGGATTGCGGTCATAGGGCGGTATTTGGAACACGCCGGTTACAAGGTGGCGATTCTGCCGCAGCCTAATTGGAAGGACGACCTTCGGGATTTCAGGAAGTTAGGGCGGCCGAGGCTTTTCTTCGGGATTTCGGCCGGGAGCATGGACTCGATGGTGAACCATTACACGGCGCGGAAGCGGCTCAGGAGCAACGATGCCTACACGCCGGGCGGAAAGGCGGGGTTCAGACCTGATTACCCGACGATTGTCTATTCTAAAATTCTCAAGGAAATTTATCCCGATGTGCCGGTGGTCATTGGCGGAATCGAGGCATCGATGCGGCGGGTGACGCATTATGATTACTGGCAGGATGGCTTGCGCCCGTCTTTTTTGGTGGAGAGCGGGGCAGATTTGTTGGTCTATGGGATGGGCGAGAAGCCGGTTTTGGAAATAGCCCGGCGGATGGAGCGGGAGGAGGGGCTTGAGAGACGGGTCGAGGTTTGCCGTTCGGTTCCCCAGGTTTCGTATGTGTGCAAAGATGTGCCGGAAGCGGAATCGTTTTGGAAGGAGAACGCTGGGGTTTTCGATAAAATTTGGGTTGAGCGGGGGAAGGGGAATGGTGTTGAGGAGGATTTGAGTGAAGCGGGCGACCCATCTGCCCGTTTGGTTCAAAAATATAAAGACATACATCTTCAGGCTCATGAGGAGTGTTTGAAAGATAAAAAAGCGCAGGCGCGGAATTTCGCTTTGGTGGAGACGGCTTCCAATCAGATTTGTTGCGGACGGATTGTTCAAAGGGTTGGCGCGGGCTATGTGGTGGTGAATCCGCCCTATCCGATTGAGTTGGATTGCCATGAAATCGATAAAGTATTCGACTTGCCTTATACTCGTTTGCCGCATCCTCGCTATAAGAATCGGGGGGAGATTCCCGCTTTTGTCATGATTCAAAATTCAATAAACCTGCACAGAGGCTGTTTTGGGGGCTGTTCGTTCTGTACGATTTCGGCACATCAAGGCAAGCAGGTGCAGAGTCGGAGCGAAGAATCCGTCTTGAATGAGATAAAGCAAGTGATGCGGATGCCCTATTTCAAGGGCAATCTGAGTGACTTGGGTGGGCCGAGCGCCAATATGTACGGAATGCATGGCAAAGATTTTCGTAAGTGTCTGGCTTGCAAGCGGCCTTCATGCATTCATCCTTCCATTTGTCCTAATCTGAATCATGACCATGGTCGTCTTTTGAATCTTTACAGGAAAGTGGCGGCTATGCCAGGTATCAAACATGCCTATATCGGGAGCGGAATCCGTTACGATATGATTGTTCCTTATCTGTTCTCGGGGTCCAAGAGCGGTGTGTCTTCCGGTCGGGGCGCTTCTTCCAACCATGTTCGCGAATATATAGAATGGGTGATTCGGCATGGGGTTTCCGGGCGTTTGAAAGTGGCGCCGGAGCATACGGAAAAGCCGGTTCTGGACAAGATGCGGAAGATGCCGTTCTCCCAGTTCGAGCAATTCAAGGCTTTCTTTGATGCCTATTGCCGGAAAATCGGCAAGAACCAGCAATTGATTCCCTATTTCATTTCGGCGCATCCGGGCTGCCGTTTGCAGGATATGAAGGAATTGGAACGCAAGACCCGGCATTTGGGCTATCATCTGGAGCAGGTGCAGCTCTTTACGCCCACGCCGATGACTTTGGCTACCGAGATGTATTATACCGGTCTGGACCCTTATACCTTGGATCCGGTCTATGTGGAACGCGATTCTGCTGCCCGCGACCGTCAGACTGCCTGCTTCTTTTGGTATAAAAAGTGAGTCTGCGGATTCGGTTTTGCAAATAAAGAAATTTTGTTGTATCTTTGCAGGCCTGTTTGGGAGCTTCGCTCTTGACAAGGGAAATGGTGCATGTAGCTCAGTTGGTCAGAGCATCGGATTGTGGTTCCGAGGGTCGTGGGTTCGAACCCCACCCTGCACCCCGAAGGCCGTGAGGAATCTCGCGGTCTTTTTTTTATCCTGTCCGGTAGGATTTGGTGTCTTCACGGAGCGTGCGTGATGGAGGCTGTGGGGATTGGAAAGATGTTGCATGTCTTGGCTGTCCGGGCGGATTCGACCTTGTGGCAGAGGTTTTGTCCGGATAAGCGGCGGTTGCTTGTTTTTGCTGTCCGTGATGCCGGGAGCGGATCATTAAAAGGAAAAACAGATGCATAATTCGCAAAAATTAAAGGAGATAACGGTTTTCATAGCCGATTATGCATCGGTCTTGCTCGGTTCGGGCGTGCATTGCACCCGTGTGATTCGCAATTCCAAGCGTATCTGCGAGTCTTTCGGCCTCGATATCAAGATGACCGTCTTTGCTTCCAGTATTATCTTGACGCTGATTGACCAGGAGGAGGATGAGATGTGTACCGAGGTGGTGGTCATTCCGCAGGTGCCGGTCAGCTTCGAGTTGAATGCCGAGCTGAGCGCCCTCAGTTGGCGGGCGCACGACAATCCTACCACGATTGGCGAACTGAGGGCTGAATACGAGGCTTTGTTGGCGCGGCCTCGTCTCAATTCCTGGATTGTGACTTTCATGGTTTCTTTGGCCAACGCTTGTTTCTGCCGTTTGTTCGAAGGCAATTTGGGGGCGATGGCGGTGGTTTTTGTGACTACGTTCATCGGTTTTCGTTTTTTGCGGTTTTTGAAGAAGAACAGGATAGATCACTTCTTGGCGGTTCTGCTCGTTTCGTTCGTCTCTTCCGCCTTGGCTTCGCTTTCGGTGTTCTTTGATTCGGTGGATGCCAATATTGCGGTGGCTACCAGCGTGTTGTTTATGGTGCCGGGCGTGCCGATGATTACGGGCGTGATCGATATATTGGAAAATCATACGTTGATTGGTTTCGCGCGTCTGATGCGGGCGGTGCTGATTGTGCTTTGCCTTGCGGTAGGGCTGTCCATTTCGATGGTGATTTTCCAGAAAGGATTGCTATGATAGAAGAAACCTTGATTCGGGCTGTTTGCGCGGCGGTGGCTGCGATGGGGTTCGGGGCTGTTTCCAATCCTTCGCGCCGCTCTTTTCCTGTGATTGCGGTTCTGGCTGCGAGCGGTTATGCCTTGCGTTATGTCCTGATGCAAGGCGGGGGGCTGGATATTGCTACGGCAACCCTGTTGGCCTCCATGCTGATTGGTTTCGGAAGCCTTTGGTTGGGCAAGATGATCCATAGCCCGATGACCACATTATATATTCCGGCTTTGCTGCCGATGGTGCCGGGGATGTATGCCTACAAGGCTGTGTTCTCGATAATCCTGTTCATGCAGAATCTGGGCGAATCGACCCTGGCTTCGGTGTATCTGAACGATTTCTTCTTGAATGTGATTGTGACTGTGACGGTTATACTTTGCATGACGGTGGGGGCTTCCATGCCTATGTTCATGTTTTCCCGTAAGGCTATCACGCTGACCCGGAACCGGAAGAAGCGGTAATTTTTTTGACCCCGCAAGTGACCCTGCAAGTGACCCCGCAAGTGAGGGCTTTGTTGCATGTGATGGAAGCGAGATGTTTTTGCATATAAAGTTTGTTCTATATGGAAGAATTTGAAGATAAGGGCGGTGTGCGCCGCACGGAATTGGAGAATTTGGGCGAATTCGGTTTGATTGATCGTTTGACGCAGGATTTGCCGATACATAATCCTCAGTCAACCTTGAAAGCGGTGGGCGATGATGCCGCGGTGCTGAAAGTGCCGGAAGGCCATGTGCAGTTGGTGTCGAAAGACTTGCTGATCGAGGGGATTCATTTCGATATGACCTATTGTCCGTTGAAGCATCTTGGTTATAAGGCTATCGCGGTGAATCTTTCGGATATCGCGGCCATGAATGCCAAGCCTTTGCAGGTTTTGGTGGGCATTGCCGTTTCCAACCGTTATTCGTTGGAGGCCTTGGAGGAACTTTACGCCGGGATGCGGCTCTGCTGCGACCGCTACGGCGTGGATTTGGTGGGGGGCGATACCACATCGAGCGTGTCCGGCTTGTGCATTTCGGTCACGGTCTTGGGTTCGGCTTTGCCGGAGAAGGTTTGCTACCGGAGTGGCGCCAAGGAGAACGATTTGCTCTGCGTGTCGGGCGATTTGGGCGGCGCATACGCCGGATTGCTCCTGCTGGAGCGCGAGAAACGGGAGTTTCTGGCTAATCCCAATGTGCAGCCCGACTTCAAGGATTTCTCGTATGTGCTGGAACGCCAGTTGAAACCCGAGCCTCGTACCGACATCGTGGATTTGCTGGCTCGCTTGGATGTGAAGCCGACTTCGATGATTGACATTTCGGACGGTCTGGCTTCGGAAATCCTGCATCTGAGCAAGGAGTCTTCTTGTGGCTGTATGTTGTATCAGAGCAAGATACCGGTCGATGCCGAGACTTGCAAGGCGCTGGAGATTTTCAATATCCTGCCGGAGGTGGCAGCTTTGAGCGGCGGAGAGGATTACGAATTGCTGTTCACTATCTCGCAGAAGGATTACGAGAAAATCAAGGATGTGCCGGAAATCCGGATTATCGGCCATATGGTGGAAGCCGCGCAGGGCAATTACATGGTGCCGGAGAACGGGACGATGATTCCGTTGACCGCGCAGGGCTGGCAGGCTTTCAACAAGCGGTAGAGGTTGGGATAAGGCAGGTCGGTTTATCGGACTTGTTGGCTGGTGTATGAGAAATAAAGGACCAAGAGGGTGCTCCCAAAGCCGTTTTCCTTATAGATAAACCCTGTCAGAATGCGTCCTGCGGGGTCTCCCTCCCGAAGGTGGCAGTTTTGGGGTCGCCCTCGTGGCTTCCTGGGTCATTTTCCTAAGGTTTTGAGCATTTTGGAAATGCATCGCTTCTTCTGTTCCATGTTTGGATGGACGTAAAGATTGAGCGTGGTGGAAATGTTGGAGTGGCCCAGCAATACACTGACAGTTTTATAGTCGCATCCGGCTTCGATGCAACGGGTGGCGAAGCTGTGGCGCAGGCCATGGTATTTCAATTTTGGGATGCCGAGTTTCGCCATCAAGTTGTTGTAATAATTGCGGTAGGTGCGCGGCTCTGTGGGGCGTTCATCGTTGGTAAGCATATAGAAGTCTTCATTGACCACCTTTTTCAGCGGTTTAATCATGGCAAGCAGGTCTTTGCTCATGGGGATTTCCCGGCAGGAGTTCTTGGTCTTGGGCGTGTTGATGACAAGTTCTGTGTGTTTCTTCTCTCCCTCAATGATATAGATGCGTTCAATGGTGCGACTGACTGTTATCGTGCCGTCGGTAACATTGATGTCGCTCCATTTCAAAGCGCAAATTTCGCCGATGCGCAACCCTGTACTAAGGCTGATATAAATCCCTAGCCCGGTGAAGGTGAAATGGCTTTGAATGTAGTTTAGAATCTTTCTGTGATTGACGACAGACAGCACTTCCAATTCCTTGTTTGCTGAGGTCGTGGGGTACTTTATATCCCATTCATAGTAAGTCATCCATTCATTTTTTACTCCGAATTTCATTACCATTTTAAGGACAATCAGAATGTCCTTGACGGTTTTGACACTCAAGCCTTTTTCTATCTTTTGCAGGACAAAAGCCTGTACGGCCTGCTCTCGGAGCGACTGGCTTTCTCCGAAATGGGGCAGGATGTGATTTTCCAGTATCAGCACGTATGCTGCCATGGTGGATTGTTTTACATAAGGCCGCTTGTACTCTTTCCAAGCCGCTGCAATTTCTCTGATGGTCTTTGGTGTCATAATGTCATAAATTGAGTTGATTAAACATTGAGGAAAGGTAATTTTTTTATGTTCGACCACGAGGAACAAAAACTGAAACGTTCCGGCTCTGCGATTCCCGGAGTTTACGGGAGAATGGAAAAGGCACAAGCTATCAGAAGTTTGCTCGTTCTATTCAGGTGGTACTCCGTCTTCTTCAAAAAAAGAATATTACAATGGAAATATTCCGTTTATACGTTCAGGAGAATTACATAAAGACTATACTGAATTATTCATAACCGAAGCTGGCCTTAGTAACTCTGCTGCAAAATTGGTGGAAACTGGCGACTTGCTATTAGCGTTATATGGAGCCACAAGTGGAGATATTGCCATAAGTAAAATCAAAGGAGCTATAAATCAAGCAATACTTTGTATTCGGACTAAACAAAACAAGAAATTTATAGAATCAGTTTGGAATAAGCATGTTGAAAGACTGCTCCAAACATATTTGCAAGGTGGTCAAGGTAACTTATCTGCTGACATCGTAAAGAACATCCCATTCTATTTTGCGAACAGTGAAGAACAAGATAAACTGGCAAAGTTTATTTCTTTGTTGGATGAGCGCATTGCCACTCAAAACAAAATCATTGAGAAACTGCAATCCTTAATTAAAGGGATTACAATTTTACTAACAACCAAAGGAGAGCCTAATACTACTATCGCTCAATGTTTAGAGTGCCACAGTTCAACGCTTCAAGAGAGTGAAGTTTCACACAGCGGATTGTATAAAGTGTTTGGCGCAAACGGCTTGATCGGATATACTGATATGCCGCAAATGAAAGGTGATGCGATACTGATAATCAAAGACGGTTCTGGTGTAGGAACAGCATCCTACGCACAAGGTGAATTTTCAGTAATTGGGGGGGCGTAAACTAAACTGTGTCAAGGCTGGTTTTGCGAGGTGACGGGGGCTAGCCCCCGTCACCTCGCAAAAGTAA
>CALUMK010000003.1 GCA_944321735.1 uncultured Bacteroidales bacterium | reverse complement strand
CCCCTCTTTCCGTTTGGGGGTGCAAAAGTACATCTTTTTTTCGAACCGCCAAACTTTTTCGGAAAAATTTTTCGAAAAGTTTTTCCCGCGGCTCCCGTCCCCTCTGCCTCCCTCGCTCGCCCGCCCCGCTCCCGCGAAACAGGACCGCAAAAGTACTGCTTTTTTACAATCCGCCAAACTTTTTTCAAGAAATTTTTTGAGAAAATCTTCAATCCGCTGACTGTCAGCATCAAAAAAACGCCCGAATTCTCATCGATTCACCCCCGGAACGCGGCTCCGGACTCAAAAACGCACCCCGCACCACACCTAGCCCCGACCCTGCCGAAAACGGCGATAATTTCCCCGAAAATCGACACCGACACCTCTCGCTCTACCACCTTCTCCTATCAAAAAAAGGCGCGGAAGACTCAAAAGCCTCCCGCGCCTCACAATCGCCAAGCCGTACAGCCTTATTTCGCAATCCGGATACGGGCATCCACCGCCACTACCTGCTTGGCATTGCCCAACAGAGGATTGATATCCATTTCCTGAATCTCAGGGGCTACAGCTACCAATTTGGACAGACATTCCACCACATGGGCAAAAGCCTCTATGTTGACACCTTCCTGCCCACGGACACCTTGCAGAATCTTATAGCCCTTCAGGCGCTCGATCATACCCTTGGCCGCCTTAGCCGTTACAGGAGCCAAGCCTGTCTGTACATCCTTCAGCACCTCGATGAAAATACCACCCAGACCGCACAGAATCATGTGTCCGAACTTGGGTTCGTACTTCACCCCGGCAAAAATTTCCGTACCCGAAAGCATCGGCTGCATCAGGATAGCCGTCGTATCCTTGATTTTAATCATGCGGTCAAACTCGGCGCGGACAGTAGCCTCGTCCTTCACATTCAGCACAACCCCGCCTACATCCGATTTATGTACAGGACCAACCACCTTCATAACCAATGGATAGCCAAGCTTCTTGGCAGCTTCCGCCGCATCATCGGCCGTCTTCACCACCGCTTCCCCGGCACGAAGCACACCGCAGGAATCGAGCAAAATCTGAATCTGGTCCGGAGCCAGATAACCATCCGGATTGATTTCTATCACCTTGCGGATAGCCGCTTGATCCACCCCTTCCAGACTCACCTCATCGGTATCAGGCATCGGCGTATGGGCCACACGTCCCAAAGCCGAACCGAATACCACTTCGTCCGGGAAGTTCACATGGTTCTTGCTCAAAAACTCTTCCAATTCCTCGCGAGCCGTGACCACCGCAGGCAAGACCGGATAAATAGGTTTCTTGGTCGTCTTCATCTTTTCGTCCAGCAGACGATATACATCGAAGATACGTACCAGACCCGGCGTTCCGAAGATAACCACCATCGCGTCTATCTCGTCGAAATCGTTGTTGCAGGCATCGATGATCTTGCCCAGCTGCTCGGCCGTTCCCGTAGCCAAGAAGTCAATCGGGTTGGCCACCGACGAACCATTGTACAACTGCTCTTTCAAGGGCGCTGCCTTGACCGAATCAATCTTAGGCACATTCAAACCGGCTTTCGACAAAGCATCCGTCAACATAACGGCAGGCCCTCCGGCATGAGTGATAATCGCGATATTCTTGCCCTTCAGCTCCTGGCTCTGGAAAATCGAGGCCACTGTCAACAGGTCTTGACGTCCGTAGCAACGCACGATACCCGCCTTGCGGAACAAGGCATCGACCGCCACGTCCGACGAAGCCAGAGCCCCCGTATGCGAAGAGGCCGCACGGGATCCCGCTTCCGATGATCCCGCCTTGACCGCCGCAATACGGCAACCTTTCTTGATCAAAGACTGGGCATGCTTGAGCAGCTTCTGGGGATTATGGATATTTTCGATATACAACAGCTTGACCCTCGAACTATTGACAGGGTCGAAGGTCTCGTCCATGTGTTCCAGGATCTCTTCCACCCCAAGCTGAGCCGAATTGCCCACCGCGAACACACTGGCAAAACGCAAACCCGCCGGAATGGCCGCTTCCAAGATGAATACACCTGTCGCCCCGCTGCCGGTAATGAAGTCGCAACCATGCGGATCCAGTTCCGGCATAGGCCCGGAAAAAATACTGTGATGCCAAGGCGTCAAGACTCCGGTGCAGTTAGGCCCAATCAAAGCCGCACCTACCGCATTGCATGCATCCAAAAGTCTCTTTTCCAACGCCTTTCCTTCCGGTCCTTCTTCTCCGAAACCTGCCGAAATCACAATGACGGCCCTCGTTCCCTTTTCCTGCGTCAAGACTTCCACCGCTTCCGGCGCATACTTGGCAGCCACGGCAATCACAGCCAGATCCACTTGCGGCAATTCATGCACGTTCCGGTAGCATGGAAGGCCTTGAATCATGTCTTCCTTCGGGTTCACCGTGTAAACGGGGCCTTGGAACTTGCCATCCACAATATGTTTCACTACTTTTCCACCAGGTTTGGTGATATCGTTGGACGCACCAACAACAACAATCGATTTAGGTTTGAATAATTGTTCTGCTATCATTGTTTCAAATTTTTTTCAATACATATTTATAAGGGATGAACCGAAGCCCCCGCGCAAGGCCGAAGCTTTTGCTTAACCCCAATCGGTCATTAGACTTGGGAGTTAATACCGCACCCACGTATCCTGACCAAGCCCCTTGGCATCCGCCACACTGAATCAATCCCTGCAAACGCCTTCTGCACCACAATGCAAACCAAAGGCCGGGCCGAACTTGCAAATGTACCAAAAAACCGGATACCGAACCCTACAAACAGAGCCGGTATCCGGTCTTAGCGCTTCATCCAATCCATTCATGCACAAACCCGGAATGGCCTGCACACTCTCTTTCTTGGATTCCGCCCGAAAAACTATGCGTAAACTTTGGCTTCGATTTCGCCGTTATGCAACATATAGGCATTCATCGCCAAAGCCTTCATTTCATCTTCGCCCGGATAAACGAATACCGGAGCGATGAACGAAACCCTTTCCTTGATGTCTTCCACAAAAGCTTTGCCACGGGCGATACCCCCGGTAATCAGGATAGCGTCCACCTTGCCTTTGAGCACGGTAGCCTGAGCGCCCACTTCCTTGGAAACCTGGTAAATCATGGCCTGTTCAATCAAGGCCGCTTTCTTGTCGCCGGCCTTCACGCGCAGTTCCACTTCGTAAGCATCGTTGGTCCCCAAATAGGCCACATAACCGCCTTGGCCGCAAACCATCTTCTTGAGCTGGGCCTTGGTGTACTTGCCACTGAAGCAGGCATCGACCAAAGCACCTGAAGGCAGGCTTCCGCTGCGTTCCGGGCTGAACGGGCCGTTGCCGTCCAAGCAGTTGTCCACATCCACGATACGGCCCTGACGGTGGGCACCCACGCTAATGCCGCCGCCCAAGTGTACCACAATCAGGTTCAGTTCTTCGTATTTCTTGCCATGTTCTTTGGCATAGGTACGGGCGATGGCCTTCTGGTTCAATGCATGGAAGATGGAAACCCGTTCAAATGCCGGATGACCGGTGATACGAGCCACATCGTCCAGTTCGTCCACAACCACCGGATCGGCGATGTAAGCCTTGGCATGGCCGTTCAGACGAGCCAGATCAGAAGCAATCAAACCGCCGAGATTGCTGGCATGTTCGCCTTGCACCCCGATTTGCAGGTCATGCTTCAAGGCATCGTTCACTTCATAGATTCCGGATGCTACCGGCTTGATCAATCCGCCACGACCTACGATATAGTCAAAGTCCTTGATGTCCATCTTGGCTTCGTCTCGCAAAACCCCAAGAATCATATCACGGCGGAATTCAAATTGATCCGCGATTTTAGCAAACGGAGCCAATTCTTCCACGCTGTGCTTGATGTTCTTCTGGAAAATGTTTTGCTCATCTACAAAAACTGCAATCTTGGTAGAGGTTGAACCCGGGTTCACCGTCAGGACCTTAACAGAACTCATAACGTATAAAAATATTTGATTATTAATAAAATACAAAACAACAAAACGCCCACCCTCAATGAAACGGCCGCGAAGATAGGGGGTTTGCATCACATTTACAAGCGGCCAGCAGACCAAGGATTCCCGAAATCCGAACGGGACATGGCCTTGCCAATCCGTCCTGAAACACAAAAACAACACACTGCCCATACCTAAAAGCCGATTATAAAAATATGCACTATCTTTGCTGTTTTGGAACAGACCCAAAATACGTGCCGGGAAGGGCTTCACGCCCGCTTTTCTGCCAGAAATACACGCCCGGGAAACAAAAGGCTGAAACAAAAGGCAGTCAGGAACCAAGGCATACATATATAATATGGTAGCGACAATGAAAAAAACAATCTGGAGCAAGGCTCTATCCCTCTTTATGATTCTGCTGGCCGCATCAGCATCCGCCGTGCAAGCACAGACCCATGCCAAAGAGGATGCAGGCAACCATTTCCTTCCTGAAGATACGACTCTATGCGCCAACTCCCACCTGCTTTTCGAAATCCCCGCCGAATATCACTGCACATGGCTTTCCCTCGATAGCCTGCCTTTGCCTTACGGCCAGGATACGAACCGCTTCCTCATCCAAGGGCAAGCCGGGACGGACGGCATGGGCGGCGGCGTGGATGCCCGGAGACCTTCTACGTACCTGCTACGATACCAGCATCAGGATTCCGCAACCGCTTCTTTCGACACCATGCAGGTCTATGCCTTGATCCGACCCACAGTCGAAATAGAGATGGATTCCGCTTTGATATGCCGGGATGAACCCGTCCTGGTTTCGCCCGATTATGCCTTGGTTTACGAGCCGTTCTACGAAACCCTTTGGAGCGACGGTTCCACGGAAGCCGATTTGGAAAGTAATATCGGTGCCACCCATACGGTAACAATGCGGCTTAAAGACAGCTTGAACAGCTGCGGTTTTAGCCCGGCCACAGACTCCATCGTCCTTGTCTGGGTCGATACCGCTTTGACCAACATGCCTGCCATACTCCGTGCCGACACCACTATCTGCCCGGATTTGGAGTTGGAACTGGATGCTACCGTCCCCTACGCTTCCACGCAATACCAGTGGAGAAACAGCGAATTTCCGGAAGAAATCTTGCCGACAGACACTTTGTTCGACCCTAATCCGGTTTATGTCATTGAGGAAGAGGGGACTTACAGCATAGTTCTCATCGACAGCATGGGATGCATCAACGCTATGAATATCAACGTGCAGGACGATCCGGAAGAATGCAAGCCCAATTTGCAAATCCCCGATGTCATCACCCCCAACGGGGATGGTCTCAACGATGACCTGACTTTCCAGGAACTCAAATACTGCGAGGATGTGGAAATAGAAATCGTGACCCGCTGGGGACAAGTCGTCTTAAAGGAAAAAGTCAAACGAGCCGATGACTTCAAATGGAACGGATGCTACAAAAACGGATCCAGACCTTTGCCCGACGGACCTTATTTCTATATGGTGACCTACAAGAACATGTACGGGAAAAAGAAAGTGCAAAGCGGCACCGTTACCATTTTGGGCTCAACAGCCGATCCCGCGGACTTTTCCTATTAGGAAGCCTCTGGCATCCCTTTTCCAACTCTCATGCCATGGAAAACACGCTTCCAATCCAACGCTTGGACAAAGCCGTAGAAGAATTGCACCGTTTGCCGGGCATCGGCCGGAAAACGGCCTTGCGCCTTGCCTTATTCCTGCTGACGCAGAAAGAAGAAATGGTGGAGAATTTCGGCAATACCTTGATTGATTTTCGAAAAAACATCCACTATTGCCGATGCTGCCATAACTTGTCCGATACGGAAATCTGCCCCATCTGCGCATCGCCGCGCCGGGACCATAGCCAGATTTGTGTTGTCAGCGACATCCGGGACGTGATGGCCATCGAGAATACCGGCATCTTCCAAGGCTTATACCATGTGCTGGGAGGTCTCATCAATCCGATGTCCGGCATCGGCCCAAGCCAGCTCACAATCGCCCATTTGACGGAAAGGGTTCGCAATACACCGCCCCAAGAAATAATCATGGCATTACCTGCCACACCCGAAGGCGACACCACGGCTTTTTACATTGCCAAACAACTCAAACCGACAGGAATCAAACTTACTACGATTGCCAAAGGCATCGCTATCGGGGATGATTTAGAGTACACGGACGAAATCACTTTAGGACGATCCCTAAGCAATCGAACCGAGTTCTCCATCTAAGAAGCATCATATCTGGCTCTAACGAAGCCATGGCAACCATATCGATTCTGCCCTACAACTCCAAATCCAGATTCAAGGCATCCCGGAAATTTTTGATTTCGGGATTGTTCTTCTGCATTTCCTGGAATTTTTCCAATGGAGTATAAATAGCCTTGGAGGGTTCCATGCTCTCGTCCACATGAATAACGAAACGGATAGCTTTGTTTTTCAATTCATTCCGAAGATAATCCAAAAGATCTTTCTCTTGGGATCCAGACAACAAATCCTCTTTCACGAACTGGTTCGGGACACGCAAGCTAATCGTATAATTCTCTTTAAGTTCCGGATTTGCATTAGCCAATACACTGTACAGTCCAGGCTTCTCTTTCTCCGCATTTGCCATATAGACTTTCCATTGAGATTCCAATTGGTCTTGTGTAAACGGAGTCTCTTCCTGGCCACTCATTGACAACTCTTGCTGTTGCCGGTTCTCCTGAAGTTTTGCCTCGAAAGCCTTAAGCGAAGTCTTACTCCGGAAATTCATCCCGGGAATGCTTATCGAAGTCTTGTCCATAGGGCGTCCTGTCTCAACCGGTTTATCCGTTGCCAACGGCAGCGATACGGAAACTTCCTGCGGCCGGGATAAGGGCGAGCCGGCAACAGAAGCACTTCCTGGCAGTGGCATCGATACTGGAACTGCCGATGCAGGCGACCGCAGAGCATCGCCTTGTTGCTGCGAACCGGCATTAACCGGCCCTTCGGACTCCCCCAAAGCCGAAGCCGGGGCCTCCTTTCCCATCAAGACTGCCGGGGCAAAAAGACGCACCAATTGCAGAAGTAAAATCTCAACAAGCAATCGCTTGTGATTACTGTTACGGTATTGCTGGTCGCAAGTATTGCACAACTCTAAAGCCTGCAACAGCGCTGCAATACTCGTTTTGGAAGATTGCTCGGCATAATGCGACTGCAGACTCGCGGACACTTCCATCAAGGAAACCGTCTGCTTGTCCTGCATCAACAGCAACGAACGGAGATGGTCGCTCAAGCCATCCACAAATACCTGACCATCAAAACCGTTGTCCAAAATCCGGTTGAATAAGTTCAAACATCCGGGCACATTACCTTGATAGAAGAAATCTATCATCTGGAAATAAGTCTCATAATCCAAGATATTGAGCATGGAGACTACCTGCTTGTACGTAATGCTATTTCCAGAGAAACTCACAATCTGGTCAAACATCGATAAAGCATCCCGCAAGCCACCGTCTGCCTTCTGCGCAACGACCCGCAAGCCTTCTTCTTCAAAGGCAATTCCTTCCTTTTCGCAAATGTTCTTCAGATGAGCTGTAATATCTTCTACGCTGATTCTCTTGAAATCAAAAATCTGGCAGCGGCTCAAGATAGTGGGGATGATCTTGTTCTTTTCCGTTGTAGCCAAAATGAACTTCGCGTACGCCGGAGGCTCTTCCAGTGTTTTTAGAAAGGTATTGAAAGCCTCAGGCGTCAGCATGTGGACTTCATCGATAATATACACCTTATACTTGCCAACCTGTGGCGGAATCCGCACATGCTCAATCAAAGTACGCATGGCTTCCACGCTCCGGTTCGAAGCCGCATCCAATTCATATATATTCTGAGAGGCATTATTCGAGAATCCCCGACAAGACTCGCATTGTCCGCATGGCTCCAAATCCGGCCCCAAATTCGTGCAATTGATGGTTCTGGCCAAAATACGGGCACAAGTAGTCTTGCCCACCCCTCTAGGGCCGCAAAACAGAAAAGACTGAGCCACATGCCCGTTCCTAATTGCATTTTTCAAAGTTGTCGTAATGGAATCTTGCCCCACCACGGCATCGAAAGTGTCCGGCCTGTATTTTCTGGCCGAAACCACAAAATCTTCCATAGAATATCCTCCCTTTCGTATTCCCAAGCCTCAGCGAGCTCTTCCAATCCCATCGCCTCGACTTGGCTGCAAAAGTAATGCAAGCCGGACGCAATATCAAATAAACTTCTCTAAGGGGTTCTAGCAGGCTTTTTGCATTTTTATGTTACCTTTGCGAGGCGTTATGGTCCCTTTTACACTCCACCTCCTCAAGCAAACAAGGCTATGAAAAAGATTATCACTCTGTTGCTAATCATCACCCTAAGTGTTCCCACCCTAAGAGCACTGTCAATCGAGGAAAGGTATGCCCTTGAGGAGATGCAAAACGAACTGAAATCTCCTCCCAAAAAAGCCTATTTCCCTGCTTTCAACAAAAAGTCCAAAGGCAATGTCGGGCGTCCTATTTTTGTAATCCGCAAACGTCCGGACGTCTGGCTTCCCTGGGATCTCAAACGTAAACACTCGTTTCAATTCACCATCAAGGCCAATCTTTTGCGATGGGCCACCTTGACTCCTGATCTGGGAGTTGAATACCGTATATGCCGAGACCTGGGGGTCGGCATCCAAGCTTCCTACACTTCATGGTCTTGGAAATCCCACGACCGAAGGTACGCGGTTCTGGACGTTATGCCGCATTTACGCTGGTATCTTGGAAAGGATTACAAGGGATACATAGGCGTCATGGCACAAGGAGGAAGCTACAATTACAAATTGAAAAAAAACGCTGAAGGAATTCAAGGGGATTTCATCGGTGGCGGATTGATGGGGGGATACAACTTACCCATTGGAAAAAATCTCATGCTGGACTTCTGCCTTGGCGTAGGATATCTTCGAACCCGGTATGAAAAATATATCGACATCTTCCGGTATGAAAAAGGATACAAAAATTATATCGGCCCGACCCATTTATCGGTAAGTTTGGTGTACACCTTTTCTTTTGACAAATAATGCAAATCATGAAAAGGATCAGACAATACAAAAACAAGAAGAAGATTGCCCTCTCGATAACGAGCAGGAGCCTTCTTTTGCTTGTATTGCTGGGATTATTGCCTTCCTGCATCAAAGACAAACTCCTGGATTACCTGGATTTGTTTCCCATGACCCTGTATGCCAGCGCCGATTACAATCATCGAGGCAAAGACGCCACAATACCGTCCACATACATAATGCAAAGCGAGTACAACACCTACGCCTTGCCAACGGATACTTCCTGCCCGATAGAAATCATGACCAGACGTGGCACGCAAGTGCTGTACGCTTACAATGCAGCCGATTCTGTATCCATGAATGCAAACCTAATGGAAGCCTGGGTGCAACGTGTATCGGGAGATACCATCCAACACATTCCTGAATACTTCTTCAGCACTTTTGAGTACATCTCTCCACAACAAGCACAACCCGATTCTGTCCATTTCCAATTGGAGCAACAGATGCGCCGGCTCGATATCGAGATTGAACTCGGACTGCCTGAAAGACAAATTATCACACACGGAGAAGGCGTTCTGCAAGGGGTCTATGCCATGTTCAACATCTCCACATTGGAATACTCCCAAGACACTTTTTACGTTGCATTCCCACTCCAGTTGACGCAGGAAGCTTTAGTCAGCGAATTGCACTTGTTCGGCTTTAATCCCAATATCAGCCAACAACTGAAGCTGACACTATTTCTTGAAGACGGCAGCCGACTTACCATCGAAGACGATTTAAGTCAAGAACTTGATTCCTTCAACGATGATAAATTGACACCTTTCCATCTCGGCACGCAACTAAATCTCAAACACGAAGCCGGATTCACTGCCACCTTGGACGATTGGATCATCGAAGATGAAAAAGAAATCATCGTGCAATAAGAATGGACTGGCTGAATTAAACAGAATCGACAATGGATTTGACAAACACGGCTTTCTTGAACATCATCCGAACCATGGCATTTGCCATGGCTTTGTCCTTGACAGCAGGATGCCATCCTCACAATACGGGTGACTCTGATACACCCATTGCTGTCCATTTCGTCGCTGAACCTTTGGGTTTCGCAAGCCCGGAAAGTAAAAGGCCATGGGATATAGAAGGATCTATCGGCATTTCCATGATAAGCCCATACGATACAAGCATTATACTGGAATACAAAAATATAAGATACATATACACATCAGCGCAACAAGGCTTTTCCCCAAGCGGAGAAACCATTTACTATCCTATCAATGGAAAAGAGGTCAGATTCACCGCCTACTTTCCCCATACCACATTGGACGGCCACACCATGACCGTCGATTTGAGAAACCAACCGGCTCCTGAAGACCAAGAAAGCAATCAGTTGCTCTGGGCTCCGCCTACGACTACCTATACAAAGGACTCCCCTAATCCCGTATTGCTGGAATTTGAACGCCAATATGCCAGAATAAACATCCGATTCAGCCCAAGCGATGGCACTAGCCTTGAAGATTTGAAAAACATGAAGCTATCAATTTCCGATATGGTTCTCCAAGGGCATTTCAATGTCATGACCGGCCAGCTGGAGAATGGAGATTTAAAAGGGGAAATCTGGTTCAAGCATCTTAACAGCGACTCCACCCGAATGAGTGCACTGGTTCTGCCTGTAGAAGCATCCGATTCCAGAACTTTCAGTTTTCGTATAGGAGATGCTTTCTTCTCTCATCCGATACCCGAAGAAAAATTTGAAAAAGGCCACTCGTACGCTTACCACATCCGCATTTCCAATTCTGGAATCGAAGGATTAGAAGCCTCGGTAGAACCATGGGAAGAAGACAATAGCGGCAGCGGAGATGTATTATAGGCATTGGTGGTTTTCCCCTTTGTGAAAGCCGCACGCAGAAGAAGACAATAGCGGCAGCGGAGATGTATTATAGGTATCGATATTAACTCCAGCTGGAAATCCTCAAGGTTGATCCCAATTTGACTTATCCAGACAACGATATTGTATGGCTTCTGCCATATGCGTCCCCCGTATCTCGTTTGAATCATCCAAATCCGCAACTGTCCGTGCAACTTTCAATATCCGATGATAAGTCCGTGCAGACAGTCCATAATGAGACATGGCTGTTTTAAGCAAATCCTCTGCAGCCTCCTCAAAATGGCAATATTGACGTATATGGCGCGGCTGCATGGAGGCATTGCAAAACAAAGACGTACCTGCAAAACGTTCCAATTGGCGCTGTCTTGCGCGTATTACCCGTTCCCTGATCTGCAAGCTACTTTCTGCCCTCACGTCCGAAGCCAAATCCTGGTAAGGTACAGGGTGTACCTGCACCTGCAAGTCCATGCGATCCATCAATGGACCGGAAATTTTCCCAAGATACTTGGCTATCGCAGAAGGTTTGCAAGTGCATGGCACGTTCGGAGAATTATAATACCCGCACGGACAAGGGTTCATCGATGCCACCAGCATAAAACCTGCCGGGTATTCCACACGCATCTTCGCTCTACAGATACTTATTTTTCTATCTTCCAAAGGTTGTCGAAGGACTTCTAATGTAGAACGGCTGAATTCGGGCAATTCATCGAGAAAAAGCACCCCATTATGCGCCAATGAAATTTCCCCGGGTTGAGGGTAAGTCCCGCCGCCCACTAATGCCGCATAACTGATCGTATGATGAGGATCCCGAAAGGGACGATTTCGAATCAAACGTTGATTCGAAACCAATTTACCGGCCACAGAATAAATCTTTGTCGTCTCTAACGATTCTTCCAGCGTAAGAGGAGGCAAGATACTTGCCAATCGCTTAGCCAACATGGTTTTCCCAGATCCCGGAGGACCAATCAAAAGAATATTATGTCCACCTGCTGCTGTGATTTCCAACGCTCTCTTACAGAAAGATTGCCCTTTTACTTCTGAAAAATCGGGTTCTTCTTCAACCCGATCAACCTGTGCCACCTGCCCCCCAAACGAAAATTCTTCCAATGACTGCTTCCCTTGAAAGAAACCAGCCACCTGCCCCAAACTTTCCACACCATAGACATGCAAACCTTCTACCATGACGGCCTCCGCCGCATTCTGCACAGGAAGAATGAATCCGTCAAAACCTTTTCGACGAGCCTCCAATGCCAATGGCAAGGCACCTTTGATAGGCTGCAACCGACCATCCAAAGACAATTCCCCCATCATCATGTATCGCGACACCTGCAATTGGGAATCTATCCCCAATTGACCGGATGCAGCAAGAATCCCTATAGCCAAGGTCAAATCATAGGCAGATCCTTCTTTGCGCAAATCTGCCGGTGCCATGTTGATTACGATACGACGAACCGGTACCTTATATCCGCAATGGGCCAAAGCCGTTGCAATTCTATAATGACTCTCTTTGACCGCACTGTCTGGCAAGCCGACTAACATGAAATTGACACCAGGCTCTATACTCGTCTCCACTCGGATTGTCAAAGCCTCAATCCCGACCAAAGCGCCTCCATAAGTTTTCGCAATCATAGAACGTTTTTTATATAATAAACGCTCTAAATCGATTTTATCGAATCGAAACCATGCAAAACACTAGCATACAGAAAAATAAAAAAATAGAATAAGACAGCCGCCTTGACGCAAGACTTTACATTCCACTTCATCATCCAAAAGACACAGCCACTCCACAATACCACTTCTCCCGAAGAAGAATGCCTCTCATTGAGGTTTCTTGGCAAAAATCACAACGAAATTTCAGCCAAGACATCCATCCCTCCCCGGACTTTCTGTCCTTCCTCCACACAAATCCGTGTCCCTACCGGGAAGAACACATCCACCCTCGAACCGAATTTTATAAACCCTAGTTCATCTAAAGCTTTCACTTCCAATCCAGTCTCTGCATACGAGACAATCCGTCGAGCCACCGCACCGGCAATCTGACGGACAAGCACATCTATCCCATCCTCCGTTCGTATCACAACCGTATTGTGTTCATTTGTCACAGAAGATTTTTCATGCCATGCCACTAGAAAACGTCCTGGATGATAACAACTATAAACAACGGTTCCCGAAACCGGATAACGATTCACATGCACATTGGATGCAGACATAAAAACCGAAACCTTCGTGCAAACACTTTTGAAATACTCCGACTCCTCTATTTCCGTAATATCCACTATCGTCCCATCGGCCGGCGACATGATAGAGGCTCCGTCCACTTCAGGATACACCCGCCGAGGAATCCTAAAAAAAGACACTACCAGAAGCCACAACAAAAAGCTGGCAACAAACAAGACCCAAAGATACCACCCCCCTTGCCTCGACAAAAGAAGCAACAAACCAACCAGAACCAAAAGCAAGCTGACCCACGCAATGCTTGCCCCACCTTCCTTATGTATCGAATACCGCAACACGATTTTCCGCTTTTAAAACAGTTCAATCAAATGTAAAAAAGCCACAGCCACAGGCGCAGCCAACAATACGCTATCAAAACGATCCAAGATTCCACCATGACCAGGCAAAATCGTACCAGAATCCTTGACCCCGGCTTCCCGCTTGAGTTTCGACTCCAACAAGTCTCCTATCATTCCACATAAGACAACCAATGCGGACATTCCCATCCAACTATGCAAAGACATAGCACCATCCAACACAAACAGAAACCACAGCAAGCCACCAATCAAAGCCAGCACGAAACCGCCTATCGCCCCTTCCCAAGTCTTAGACGGAGATAATCTCTCGCAAAGCTTATGCTTTCCCAACAACGAACCGACGACATAGGCAAAGACATCGGCAGCCCAAATCATGACAAAGAATCCCATCAAGATATTGGGATTCCCTCCTTGATAAGGCGCGGACAAAAAACATAGCAAAGCCAAAGAAACGCTTATATACGAAACACCTGCCAACACAAGCCCCAAACGTACCCACATCTTTTCCCATCGTCCCTTCTCCGGTTTCATCACGGCCCAAACAAACATGGAAGCCATAGCCGCAACCATAATCCACACGGCAGGCATCGACAAAGCAGAAGCGATGACATTTCCCGTCTGCTCATAAAAAAACAATGTCAATGAAAAATATGCCAAATTACCCAACAGAAAAAGCCAGAAAACAGGAATCCCGAATCCCATATTCTTGCAAAGCCGCTGCCATTCATACAGGCCGACATTCATAACCACGGCAAACAAGACTGGCACATACATACCATCAGCTGCATAAACAGCTAGGATTGTCAACAAAACCACCAAACTTCCTGTCAGGATTCGTTTCACCAATGTCGGCATATAGTCTTAATCTAATACATTATCAATCAATATCAAATAAACCTCTTTCGGTCCAAGTCCTTCCAATGTGTTCCCATCCACATCTACAAAACGTGACAAACCTGTCCAAATCGAAATCTCCGATGAATGATCGCTTTGCCTTATTTTCTGTAACGCCAGATGAATATCTGCCACAACCTGATATGCCATTGCCACAAATACCAATACATCCGCTGCCGCAAAAATCCGCCCACCCTGGCAACGTTTATCAAAAACCAGACTCCCCTCCCCAGCTATCAAGGACTGGCATGCACAAAAGCCCACTTTTCTCAACACCGCATCTATTGGCTTGCATGCATATTCAATATCTGCCGCATCCAATAGAACCTGCACATCCTCATCAGCGCAATAAACCGCCCCATCCCATTGACACTTTTCCGTCAATTCATGCAACGAACGTACAGCAGCCGCAGCATCCTCACAATACACCAAACGACCACCCTTCGCAGCAAAATTTTCCGCGAACACCACCACCTCGTCGTCCTTTATTTCCGGATAAACCTGGCTTTCCAAATCCACCATCGGAATCACTCCCATGGGGACGGAGACCAAAGCTTCCCGTATTCGTTTGAAAATATTCTCTTTGGGCGTGACAACATCCATGACGCATCAGTTTTCGCCTTTTGCCGGACGCTCTTGCGAAACCGGAGATTCCGAAGCTTCATTTACAACAGAAGACACCTCCGAACTCATTGCATTGGTTACCGTTACATCTTCCGCAAAGGGTCTCGGGCCAAAGACGGCCTCTACATCTTCACGAAACATCACTTCCTTATCCATCAGCAAATGCGCCAACTGATCCAATTTCTCCCGATTGATCCGGAGAATTTCCTTGGCTTCATCGTAAGCCGCATCCACCATCTTCCGAACTTCCTTATCTATCAACTCCGAGGTTTTTTCGCTATAAGGCTTCCCGAACGTATATTCCTGTTCTCCCGTGGAATCGTAATAACTCAAAGTCCCGACCTCTTTGTTCATGCCAAAATAAGCCACCATCGCATAAGCCTGCTTGGTCACTTTTTCCAAATCATTCAACGCTCCTGTGGAAATTCGGCCGAACACAACCTCTTCCGAGGCTCGGCCTCCTAAAGTAGCCACCATCTCGTCATGCATCTGCTCCACAGTAGTAATCTGCCTCTCTTCCGGCAAATACCAAGCAGCGCCCAACGACTTTCCTCTCGGCACAATCGTCACCTTTACCAAAGGATTGGCATAACGCAACATCCAGCTTACCGCGGCATGCCCCGCTTCATGATAAGCTATCACCTTCTTCTCCTGGGGTGAAATTATCTTACTCCGCCTTTCCAGTCCACCTACGATTCGGTCTATCGCATCCAAGAAATCCTTCATCTCCACTTCTTTCTTGTTGCGACGCGCAGCAATCAAAGCCGCCTCATTACATACATTGGCAATATCCGCTCCCGAAAACCCTGGCGTCTGCTTTGCCAAGAAAACCACATCTACGTCCTGAGCCAGCTTCAACGGCTTCAAATGCACATTAAAAATAGCTTTCCGTTCCTCCATCTCTGGCAAATCTACACTGATTTGACGGTCAAAACGTCCAGCCCTCAACAAAGCCTTGTCCAAAATCTCCGCCCGATTCGTAGCAGCCAAAATAATCACCCCGCTATTGCTTCCAAAACCGTCCATCTCTGTCAGCAATTGATTCAAGGTATTTTCTCTTTCATCATTCGCTCCGGTAAAAGCATTCTTGCCTCGTGCCCGACCTATTGCATCGATTTCATCAATAAAAATGATACAAGGAGCTTTCTCCTTTGCATTACGGAACAAATCACGAACCCGGGAAGCTCCTACCCCCACAAACATTTCCACAAAATCAGATCCGGACATTGAAAAGAACGGAACTTGTGCTTCTCCAGCCACTGCCTTGGCCAACAAAGTCTTTCCTGTACCTGGAGGGCCTACCAACAATGCGCCTTTAGGAATCTTTCCACCAAGGCTCGTATAACGCTTGGGATTCTTGAGAAAATCCACTATTTCCATCACCTCTTCCTTAGCCTCATCCAAACCAGCCACATCCTTAAAAGTGACATTGACACGGGTATCCTTGTCGTACAATTGCGCTTTCGACTTTCCAAAACTAAAAACCGAACCGGCGCCCCCGCCCATCGGCCCCCGGTTGAACATCCGGAAAATCATAACCATCATCAACACGGAAAAGAGAATCCACAATAGCATCGAAAATCCCCCGTTATCCCAAAAATTCTTGCGAACCACAGGCTCAGGCTCAACTACGGGAGCCTCCATTATCTGCTGCTTCAACACGGGATTCTTCCCCACTGTATCAGCCACTTTTGCTTCCCACTGCGCTGTTTCCAACTTCTTTTGGAAATCATCCAAAGTCAAAAACTTATAAACGTAAAAACTGTTGTTGGAACGACCATCCGGATTCCTGAGCTTCTCGTACTCCGGTTTCTGGTAAACGCTTTCCGTCTTTATATAAAATTCAGCAAAAGCATCGTTCACGACCAAGATCTTAGAAACATCGCCCTGCTTGATCATCTTGGAAACTTCGTACCATGTAGCATCGTAAGTCCGGCTTCCACCAAAACCTCCCCCTGAGAACTGGAGATACAAGAACACCAACAGAAGAAGTCCGTAAATCCAATATATATTGAACCTAAATCTTTTGGCAGGGCCTCCATTTTTCATGGGAGGCTTCTGATTCATCTGTTTATCCATTGAATTTAATCGTTGTCGTTATAAAAATGTGTCGAAGCATCACCCCACAATTCCTCCAATCGATAATGCTGCCGCACCGAATCCAGGAAAACATGCGCCAATACTCCACCAAAATCCATCAAAATCCATTCCGCATTCGCATAACCTTCCACATGCAAAGCCGAAATACCGAATTGTTCATAAACCTTCTCCTCTATCTCATCGGCAATCGCTCTGACCTGCGGCCCGGATGAACCGTCACAAATCACAAAAAAATCGAACGAAGCACCAGGAATCTCCTTCAAATCCATGCTTACCACCCTTTCGCCTTTTTTTTCAAGCATAGCATGAGCTATGCAAGCAATCACATCTGCATCAAAGCCATTCTTGCAAAACCGGGAAAATCCAAATGCTTCTTTTGCGGGAATCACAATCTCTCCTTGCAAGACGTTCTGTTTCGCAATAGATTGTTCAAAGATTCCTCTTTCTACAGAAGAACTGACCTTCTTCCTCTTCACCGCCATGATTCCTTCAATTTGAGTTCATCCAACATCTTCTGCAACGAGTCATCCCACATCGGAATATCCAAGCCGAAGCGTTCCTTGATTTTGGTCTTGTCCAATACGCTGTAAGCCGGTCGATGGCATGAAGCCGGATATTCATCAGAGCTGATAGGTATCACCTGGCAAGACTTCCCGGACATCTGCATGATAGCCGAAGCAAATTCATACCATGTGCACTCTCCCTCATCCGTATAATGGTATATTTCCAAACCATGCGCATTCTTGATATCCGTATGCTGAAGTATGTGCAATATAGCTACAGCCAAATCCGCTGCCCATGTCGGAGTCCCATGCTGGTCTGCAACAACAGACACCTGTTCCTTCTCCGAACCTAACCGAAGCATTGTCTTGACAAAATTATGTCCGTAAACAGAATAAAGCCACGCAGTCCTGATAATAATACCATCCACCCCCTTGACCCGCATCGCTTCTTCTCCCTCCAGCTTCGAGATTCCATATATACCGGTAGGATTTACAGGGCAACTTTCCTTATACGGGACATTCCCAGTACCGTCAAACACGTAATCCGTGGATACATGGATCATAAATGCACCTTCTTCCACACAGCACTCTGCCAAAATAGACACGCCGTCGCGATTCACAGCAAAGGCAGCCTCCGAATCGGATTCCGCCCGATCCACCGCCGTATAAGCAGCGCAATTGACAACCACATCTACATGATTGGTCTTAAAATAGTTGTGCACTTCTGCCCGATTGCAAATATCTAAAACATTGACATCCACAAACAAGAAACGGCAAAAACTGCAACACCCGCTTTTGACAAGCTTCCTCAATTCCGATCCCAACTGCCCATCGCAACCTGTGACCAATACAGTCAATCGTTCATTCATCCCTCTTGTTTTTTTACTTTATAAAAGACCTGCCTATCCCTATTAACGCTTACGCAATTCTTCCTCAAAATAGGCTATCGTCTTCTTCAATCCTTCTTCCAGACATATTTTAGGAGCCCAACCCAATTTTTCTTGAGCCAAGGCAATATCCGGCTTCCGCTGCGCAGGGTCGTCGGCAGGCAAAGGTTTATATAACAATTTCGACCTGCTTCCCGTCATTTCGATTACCTTCTCAGCCAACTCCTTGATAGTAAACTCTCCGGGATTGCCAACATTGACCGGTCCAATAAACGAATCCTCGGTCGCCATCATCCGAACCATCCCTTCTATCAAATCATCCACGTATTGAAAACTACGAGTCTGGCTCCCATCTCCGTATATTGTGATGTCCTCATTCTGCAAAGCCTGGACAATGAAGTTCGATACCACCCTGCCGTCACGCAAGAACATCCTCGGCCCATAAGTATTGAAAATCCTGACAATCTTAACTCTTACTCGGTTCTGCCGATGATAATCCATGCACAAGGTCTCTGCACAACGTTTCCCCTCGTCATAACAGGAACGAAGCCCGATAGGGTTCACATTCCCCCAGTAAGACTCCACTTGCGGATGAATTTTCGGGTCTCCGTACACCTCGCTGGTTGAAGCCTGCAACATTTTGCCTTTCACCCGCTTAGCCAATCCTAGCATGTTAATCGCCCCCATAACCGAAGTCTTGGAAGTCTTAATCGGATTATACTGATAATGCACAGGGGAAGCGGGACAAGCCAAATTGTAAATCTCATCGACCTCTGCAAAATAAGGCTGTGTCACATCATGTCGAACCAACTCGAAATAGGGGTTATCCAAAAGATGTACAACATTTTTCTTCTGCCCTGTAAAAAAGTTATCCAGGCAAATAACCGTATTGCCATCGTCCAGCAGGCGATCGCACAAATGCGACCCAATGAAACCCGCACCGCCTGTCACCAAAACAGTTTTCATTCTTTTACTTTCAAAAGTCACAATATCCCGACACCGTAATACTCCAACCCATGCGCCCTGACTTCAGCCGGATCATAAAGATTCCGCCCATCGAATATAACAGGATAGCGCAACATCGATTTTACTTTATCCCAATCCGGAAAGCGGAAATCGGTCCATTCCGTAACCAAGAAAACGACATCCGCGCCCTCTATGGCATCATACATATCTTTGCAATAGGTGATCTTGCCGCCAATCCGCCTCCGGCATTCATCCATTGAAATCGGATCGTACGCCCGAACATTGCAGCCAGCTCCAGCCAAAGCGTCAATCATAACCAACGAAGGAGCTTCACGCATATCATCAGTCCCTGGTTTGAAGGCCAAGCCCCAGAACGCCACCGTCATTCCATCGACTGCACCGTCAAAACGCTTCACAAACTTACGATACAACAAGGTCTTTTGATCCGCATTCACCTCTTCCACCGCTTTCAGCACCTTCATTGCATAGCCATTTTGCTCGGCAGTCTTGACCAAAGCCTTCACGTCTTTCGGAAAACAAGACCCCCCATACCCGATGCCCGGATACAGGAATTTGCCTCCAATGCGGGAATCGCTACCGATACCCTTCCGGACGCTGTTCACATCAGCCCCGACCAATTCACATAAATTGGCTATATCGTTCATGAAACTGATACGGGTTGCCAACATGGAATTTGCAGCATACTTAGTCATCTCTGCCGAAGGTATATCCATGAAAAGCACCGGATGCCCGTTCAATGTAAAAGGCTTATACAAACGAGCCATCACATCCTTGGCCTTTTCGCTCTCTACGCCGACAACAATTCTCTCCGGGTACATGAAATCCTTGATAGCCGACCCCTCTTTCAAGAATTCAGGATTCGAGGCCACATCAAAGGGAATATCCACGCCCCGCTTTGCCAATTCTTCCGCGATAGCCGCCTTTACCTTCCGGGCTGTACCAACAGGAACCGTGCTTTTAGTCACCATCAATACATAGGATTGCATACTGCGCCCTACCTCCCTGGCGACTTCAAGCACATAATGCAAATCCGCGCTGCCATCCTCGTCCGGAGGCGTACCTACGGCAGAAAAGACCACCTCGGCTTCTTCCATCCCTTCAGCCAAAGAAGTTGTGAAGCTAAGTCTCCCTTTAGCGATATTGCTTCTCAACATCGCCTCCAAGCCTTGTTCGTAAATCGGAGGTATCCCCCTTTTCAAGCTCTCGATTTTGGATTCATTTACATCTACGCAACACACATCCGTCCCCATCTCAGCAAAACAAGTTCCTGTCACCAACCCCACATAACCCGTTCCTACAATTGTTATTTTCATATCCAGCACCTTTAAATTTAGCTCTGTAATTCTGAAATGCCCTATATTATATAAATATAGGTGTAGCAGAGAATCCATCAAGCAATAGCCATCCGCTCGCTACAAGATGGCAAAGATAAACAAAATCCAGCAATTCAAGTTTCCCACCGAAAGCCATGCAGAAAGAGCGTGGAAAAGCATGGGGGCACAGTTCTTTCGCCCATGCCCACCGACGGCAGATGAAAACTTTTTTCATACATTTTCAAACATTTCATTGTTTATATCAAAAAAAGAGCATATCTTTGCGCTCCATTTTGGACTATAGTTTAGATAGTATAACTAATACAAAAACAACAATATGCCAACAATCCAACAGTTAGTTCGCAAGGGACGGCAGAAATTGACAGACAAAAGCAAGTCCCCGGCGTTAGATTCCTGTCCGCAACGCCGTGGCGTATGTGTGCGTGTGTATACTACCACGCCCAAGAAACCTAATTCGGCTATGCGTAAGGTAGCCCGTGTTCGTTTGACAAACCAGAAGGAAGTCAACGCCTACATTCCGGGCGAAGGCCATAACCTCCAGGAACACTCCATCGTCATGATCCGTGGCGGTCGTGTCAAAGACCTCCCCGGTGTAAGGTACCACATCATCCGTGGCGCATTGGACACCTCCGGTGTGGAAGGCCGTAACCAGCGTCGTTCCAAGTACGGAACCAAACGTCCTAAGAAGAAATAACACCGTTTTGCAAAGAAGGTAAATAAGTCCATATCATGAGAAAGACAACTCCTAAAAAGAAGATCATATTGCCGGATCCCAAATACAATGATGTGCTGGTTACCAAATTCATCAACAACATCATGTTGGAAGGCAAGAAGAGCACCGCGCACGAAATCTTCTATGACGCTATCGATGAAGTTTCTGCCAAAACGAAGGAAAACGGGTTAGAAGTGTGGAAGAAAGCCTTGGCCAATGTAACCCCTTCGGTCGAAGTAAGAAGCCGCCGTGTGGGTGGTGCCACTTTCCAGATCCCATCGGAAATCCGTCCGGAAAGAAAGCAGTCCATCGGCATGAAATCCTTGATTTCGTACGCCCGCAAGCGCAATGAAAAATCGATGGCCCATAAGCTGGCCGCCGAAATCATGGCTGCATACAAAGAAGAAGGTGCCGCTTTCAAACGCAAAGAAGACATCCACAGGATGGCCGAAGCCAACAAAGCCTTCTCCCACTTTAAATTCTAAAACTGACAATGGCACACGATTTATCCAAAACCCGAAACATCGGGATTATGGCCCATATCGACGCCGGAAAGACAACCTGTTCCGAGCGTATCTTGTTCTATACAGGGAAAACCCACAAGATTGGGGAAACCCACGAAGGAACCGCTACGATGGACTGGATGGCTCAGGAACAGGAACGAGGCATCACCATCACTTCGGCGGCTACCACTGTATTCTGGAAATACCAGAATAACAATTACAAGATAAACCTTATCGATACCCCGGGCCACGTTGACTTCACGGTCGAAGTAGAGCGCTCTCTCCGCGTGTTGGACGGAGCTGTAGCCTTGTTCTGCGCCGTGGGCGGCGTTCAACCCCAATCCGAAACCGTTTGGCGTCAAGCCAACAAATACAAAGTCCCCCGTATCTGCTTTGTCAATAAAATGGATCGTACGGGAGCTGACTTTTATAATGTTGTAAGCCAGATCAGCGAACGCCTCCATGCCAAACCGGTAGTGATGGAATTGCCCATTGGACAGGAAGATTCCTTTATCGGAGTGGTTGATCTCATCACCAAAAAGGCATATAAATGGGAAGACGAGAAAGGCACCGAATACGATGAAATCGATATTCCTGCCGATATGGTTGACCAAGTGGAAGAATACCATAACAAGCTCGTTGAAGCTGCTGCCGAAGAAGACGAGGCGTTGATGGAAAAATTCTTTGAAGATGCCAATTCCATCAGCGAAGAAGAAATCGTTGCCGCTATCCGGAAAGGGACTGTGGCCATGCATATCAATCCCGTCCTCTGCGGATCGGCCATCAAGAACAAGGCCGTACAACCTCTGCTGGACGCTATTGTTCGATACTTACCCAGCCCTCTGGACGTAGAAGCCGTTGTTGGTACCAACCCTGAAACCGGGGAAGAAGTAGATCGGAAAGTTGACGTAAACGATCCTTTCTGCGCCTTGGCATTCAAGATTGCCACCGACCCGTTCGTAGGCCGTATCGCTTTCTTCCGCGTATATTCCGGAGCATTGGATTCGGGTTCTTACGTCCTCAATGCATCGACCGGCAAGAAAGAACGTATTTCCCGTATTCTTCAAATGCACGCCAACAAGCAGCAGCCTCTGGATCGAATCGAAGCCGGTGATATCGGAGCCGCCGTGGGATTCAAGGAAATCAAGACGGGTAACACCCTTTGCGATGAAGCCAATCCGATTATCCTCGAATCCATGACTTTCCCGGAACCGGTTATCAGTATTGCCATCGAACCCGTATCGCAACAGGATGTTGACAAACTGTCCAACGGCTTGATGAAGTTAGCCGAAGAAGACCCCACTTTCCGCGTGAAAAGCGATGAAAGTTCAGGACAGACCATCATCAGCGGTATGGGCGAGTTGCACTTGGATATTCTTTTGGATCGTCTCAAACGCGAATTCAAGGTGGAATGTAACCAAGGCCGTCCTCAGGTTGCCTACAAAGAAGCCATCTGTTCCACGGTACAGCATCGCGAAGTGTACAAGAAGCAAACGGGTGGTCGTGGTAAATTCGCTGACATCCTGTTTGAAATATCGCCTGCTGACGAAGGAGTAAAGGGCTTGCAATTCATCAATGAAGTAAAAGGCGGTAATATCCCGAAAGAATTCATTCCTTCCATCGAAAAGGGCTTCAAAGCCTCGATGGAAAACGGTGTCTTGGCCGGTTATCCGCTTGAAAGCCTCAAAGTCCGCGTATTGGATGGTTCATTCCACCCCGTAGACTCCGATGCACTTTCGTTCGAAGTCTGCGCCAAGATGGGCTTCCGCGAAGCTTGCAAGAAAGCCAAATCCATTTTGCTCGAACCGATCATGTCGGTGGAAATCGAAACTCCGGATCAGAACGTCGGGGATGTTTCGAGCGACTTGAACCGTCGTCGCGGCATCATGGAAGGCATCGAAGCCAAGCCTGGCGGACAGGCTATCCGTGCCAAAGTACCTTTGGCTGAAATGTTCGGCTATGTGACCGCTTTGCGTACCCTGACTTCGGGTCGCGCAAGTTCCACCATGGAGTATTCGCACCATGCGGAAGCTCCGGCCAACATCACTGCGGAAGTTGTAAAACAAGCTGCGAAATAATAGAATTCACACAACGGTGTCCACGACAGTCCGGAAGGTCTTGTCGTGGACATTGGCATATAAAACAATAAAACCGTGAGTCAACAAAGAATCAGAATCAAATTGAAGTCTTACGATTACAACTTGGTGGACAAATCTGCCGAGAAAATCGTTAAGACCGTGAAGATGACCGGTGCGATGGTTTGCGGGCCTATCCCCCTCCCCACCGACAAGAAAATCTTCACCGTGAACCGTTCCACCTTTGTCAATAAAAAATCGAGGGAACAGTTCGAATTGTCCTCTTACAAGCGCTTGCTGGACATCCACAGCAGCAGTTCAAAAACCATCGATGCCTTGATGAAACTCGAACTGCCCAGCGGCGTGGAAGTAGAAATCAAAGTCTGAGGAATACAATTTAAACAAGCTGCGCAACGTCCTGCACAGGACCTCTTGCCAAAAGAGTCAACAGAAAAAATAAACCATTAACAAGCAAAGTAATGTCCGGATTAATTGGAAGAAAAATCGGAATGACTAGCGTCTGGGATGCCTCCGGTCGTAACATACCGTGCACAGTGATAGAGGCTGGTCCTTGTGTGGTAACGCAAGTAAAAACAAAAGAGAAGGACGGCTATGATGCCATTCAGCTTTCTTTCGGCGAAAGAAAGGAAAAACATACGTCAAAAGCCTTAAAAGGCCATTTTGCCAAGGCCAATACAACCCCGAAACTGGTGAGCATGGAATTCACCCGTTTTGAAGAGGGGCATCGCAAAAACTTTGGGGAAGTCCTCACGGCAGATGTATTCTCGGAAGGAGAATTCATCGATGTGGCAGGCCTTACAAAAGGGCATGGTTTCCAAGGCGTAGTCGGCAGGCATGGTTTCGGCGGCGTTGGTCAGAAGACTCACGGTCAGCACAACCGCCTCAGAGCCCCTGGTTCAGTAGGTGCATCATCTTATCCTTCCCGTTTGTTCAAAGGGCTCCGCATGGCAGGACAGACCGGTCACGTAAGGAGAAAAGTCACCAACCTGGAAGTGGTAAAAGTTATCGTTGAGAAAAATTTGATTTTAGTAAAAGGTTCCGTACCCGGTCCTAAAGGTTCATTTTTAAAATTAGAGAGATGGAGTTAATTGTTTATAGCACGTCCGGAACCGACACCGGCAAGAAAGTGCAGGTTGCTGACAGCATCGTAAATGCAGAACCGAACGATCACGCCATTTATTTGGACGTGAAACAATATATGGCAAACCAACGCCAAGGTACCCACAAGAGCAAGGAAAGATCCGAAATGTCGGGTAGTACCAAAAAGTTGGGCAAGCAAAAAGGTGGAGGAGGCGCTCGTCGCGGAGATATCAACTCTCCCCTGTTGCACGGTGGTGCCCGAGTATTCGGTCCTCGGCCTCGTGACTACAGTTTCAAATTGAACAAAAAAGTGAAAAGGCTGGCTCGCTTGTCTGCCTTGGCATACAAGTTCAAAGAGAACAATGTCACCGTAGTTGAAGACTTTTCGTTCGATGCTCCCAAAACCAAGAAGATGGTTGAGATTCTGAAGAACCTGAATCTTTCAGAAAAAAAATCACTTCTAGTGCTTGCAGAACCAAATAATTTTGTATTTTTGTCCTCCCGAAATTTGCCGAGGATTAGAGTTGCAAATGTTTCAAACTTAAACACTTACGAAATCCTCAATGCTAAGAACATAGTATTCGTGGAATCTTCGGCAAAGAAATTGGACGAAATTTTTGCACCGGCGGAGTAAGGAACTGCTTAATTAAAGAACAATGAACGTGATTATTAAACCTATCGTCACCGAAAAAATGACCAAGGTGGCGGAAAAATTCAACCGCGTCGGTTTCATCGTTGACAGAGCAGCGAACAAGATTGAGATTAAGAAGGCGGTAGAAGACATGTACGGTGTAAAGGTGACCCGTGTAAATACCATCAACTATGATGGAAAACGGAAATCCCGTTACACGAAAGCCGGATTCATCTCCGGTCGTACCAATGCATACAAAAAAGCAATGGTAACCTTGGCACAAGGCGACACTATCGATTTTTATAGTAACATTTAAAAGAGATGGCTTTAAAGAAATTCAAACCCACTTCGGCGGGTCAGCGCTTTAGAAGTACCAGCACGTTCGAGGAAATCACGGCAACAAAGCCTGAAAAATCCTTGCTTACTTATATCCACAAAACCGGTGGTCGCAACAACCAAGGTCGCAGGACTATGCGCTATATCGGTGGCGGACACAAAAGGCGCTACCGTATCATCGACTTCAAACGTGAAAAGGATCAAATACCTGCAATTGTAAAAACTATTGAATACGATCCCAATCGTAGTGCCCGTATCGCCCTGTTGGCTTATGCTGATGGGGAAAAGCGATACATTCTCGCGCCACAGGGCTTGCAGGTAGGCCAAAAAGTAATGTCTGGAAAGGACATCGCTCCTGACTTGGGCAATGCCCTTTACTTGAGCGAGATTCCTCTAGGTACATTGATTCACAACATTGAACTCCGTCCTGGACAAGGCGGCAAAATCGTGCGCAGCGCAGGTACCTACGCCCAATTGCTTTCCCGTGACGGCAAATACGCCATTATCAAATTACCTTCCGGTGAAACGAGGAAAATCCTCCAAGCATGTAAAGCCACGATTGGAACCACTTCCAATCCGGATCACATCTTGGAATCGTCGGGTAAAGCCGGCCGCAGCCGTTGGCTGGGTCGCAGACCTCGCAACCGTGGTGTTGTTATGAACCCTGTAGATCACCCGATGGGTGGGGGTGAAGGACGCGCCTCCGGTGGACATCCCCGTTCTCGCAAGGGTCTTCCCGCAAAAGGTTACAAGACTCGTCGCGCGAAGAATCCTTCGAACCAGTACATCATTGAAAGAAGGAAGAAGTAATTTTTAAAAACGTAGAAAAATGAGCCGTTCAATCAAAAAAGGTCCATATATCCACTACAAACTGGAGAAAAAAGTTCTCGCTGCTGCGGAAAGCAAAAAGAAAGCCACGATTAAAACGTGGTCGAGAGCTTCGATGATTTCTCCTGATTTCGTCGGACTGACCATTGCCGTACACAACGGAAACAAGTTTGTTCCCGTTTTCGTGACCGAGAACATGGTAGGGCACAAACTGGGAGAATTCGCCCCGACCCGTACTTTCCGTGGCCACGCAGGCAACAAAGACAAAGCTAAAAAGTAATCACCGTTTGTAAATAACATAGAGCAATGGGATCGAGAAAACGTATTCGTGCTGAAAAGATAAAAGAGCAGAAGAAAACGCTCTACGTGGCCAAGTTGAGAAACAACCCGACATCCCCTCGCAAAACGAGGTACACTGCCGATTTGATTAGAGGGCTGGATGTTGACAAAGCTTTGGCTGTCCTCCAATACGGGCACAGGGAAGCTGCTCCCAAGTTGCATAAATTGCTCCGCTCGGCTATCGCCAACTGGCAGAGCAAAAACGAGGGCGCACGCATGGAAGACGCCCACTTGTTTGTAAAGGAAATCTTTGTGGACGGTGGTGCTCAGTTGAAAAGGTTGCGTCCTGCTCCGCAGGGTCGCGGATACAGAATCCGCAAACGTTCCAACCATGTAACGTTGATTCTGGGCAGCCGCGATTTGACCGCTCAGACTTCCAAAAAGAGCGGCAAGAAGGCAGCGAAAACAGCCAGTGAGAATGTTGAAAAATCAGAATCTGAAAACAAGTAACAATGGGACAGAAAACAAATCCTATAGGTAATAGATTAGGAATCATCAGAGGATGGGATTCCAGTTGGTATGGCGGACGCCGTTTCGAAGCCAAATTGGTGGAAGATGATAAAATCCGCAAATACTTGAATGCTCGTCTGGCAAAGGCATACGTTTCCAAGGTTCTGATTGAACGTACACTGAAGATGGTCACTATTACTATCTTCACGGCTCGGCCAGGATTGATTATCGGTAAGGCAGGCCAGGAAGTGGACAAACTGAAGGAAGAATTGAAGAAACTCACAGGAAAGGAAATCCAAATCAGCATTTCTGAAATCAAACGCCCTGAATTGGATGCCGTACTCGTTTCTAATTCTATCGCCCGTCAGTTGGAAGGTCGTGTTTCTTACCGCAAAGCCATCAAGACCGCTATCGCTTCGGCTATGCGTATGAGTGCCGAGGGCATCAAGGTACAGATATCCGGCCGCTTGGGAGGAGCTGAAATGGCTCGTACAGAACATTTCAAAGAAGGCAGAACACCTCTGCATACGCTGAGAGCTGATATCGATTACGCTCTCGCTGAAGCCCATACTACTTATGGCCGCCTTGGTATCAAAGTTTGGATTTGCCGTGGCATCGTGTATGGAAAGCGTGATTTGACCGCAGGCTTTGCGGCTGCTACCACCGGTAAGGAACCTTCGGGAAGACCGATGTCTTCGCGTCCGGCCGGCGGCAGAAGGAAGAAAGCCAACTAATATAGTGTTAACGTTTTAACATTTAAGAGAGATGTTACAACCAAAGAAAACAAAGTTCAGGAAGCAACAAAAAGGCAGAATGAAAGGCAATGCCAAGAGAGGTGCCGAGATTGCTTTCGGTTCTTTCGGCATCAAGGCAATGGAAACTGCCTTTATCACTGCCCGCCAGTTGGAAGCCGCCCGTCAAGCCGTGACACGTTATATGAAACGTGAAGGTCAAATTTGGATTCGCGTTTTCCCCGACAAACCCATCACCAAGAAACCGAATGAAGTCCGTATGGGTAAGGGTAAAGGTTCGCCTGAATATTTTGTGGCTCGTGTTTGCCCGGGAAGAATCTTGTTCGAAGCAGACGGTGTTCCCATGGATGTTGCGAAGGAAGCTCTCCGTTTGGCATCCCAAAAGTTGCCGATTGCTGTCAAGTTTGTCGTAAGAAGAGATTACGTAGCCGAATAAAAGGGAGGGAAAGCCATGAAATCAGAATTCGTAGTAAAAGAATTATCGACCGCGGAATTGAAAGACCGCTTGGACACGGAAAGGGCCGAGTTGCACAAGATGAAATTGAACCATGCGATTTCTCCTGTGGAAAACCCGAACCTGATAAAGAACCACAAAAAAAACATTGCCCGTATCCTGACGGAATTGCGCCGCAGGGAATTGGCTGACTAAAGCCCCAAAGAGAGAAAACATGGAAAGGAATCTTAGAAAAGAGAGAATCGGTGTGGTTGTAAGCGACAAGATGCAAAAAACCATCACTGTCTTGGTTGAGCGGAGGATGAAACACCCCATTTACGGCAAATTCGTAAAGAAATCGACCAAGTTCAAGGCTCATGATGAAAAGAACGATTGCCACATCGGCGATACCGTACGGATTATGGAAACCCGTCCTCTGAGCAAAGACAAACGTTGGAGATTAGTTGAAATCATTGAAAGAGCTAAATAATTATGATACAACAAGAAACTAGACTTAGTGTTGCCGATAACAGTGGGGCCAAGTCGGTACTCTGCATCCGCGTATTAGGGGGTACCAAAAGAAGATACGCGAGTGTGGGAGACAAAATCGTCGTAGCCATCAAAGACGCGCTTCCTTCGGGCAATGTTAAGAAAGGAACCGTATCTAAGGCTGTTGTTGTCAGGACGACCAAAGAAGTCCGCAGAGCGGACGGCTCATACATCCGTTTCGATGACAATGCCGTTGTATTGCTTAATGCAGCTGATGAAATGCGCGGTACCCGTATCTTCGGACCGGTTGCCCGCGAACTGCGTGAAAAGCAATTCATGAAGATTGTTTCACTGGCACCTGAAGTGCTTTAATAGGAAATACGACCATGAAATTACACATTAAAAAAGGAGACACTGTGAAAGTGTTGGCCGGTGACGAAAGGGGCAAGCAGGGCCGTGTCCTGTTTGTTGATACAAAAAAGCTGCGGGCCAAGGTAGAAGGGCTCAACATGGTCTCCAAGCACACCAAGCCCAATTCCAAGAATCCTCAAGGCGGCATCATCAAAGTCGAAGCCGGAATCCACATCTCCAACCTGATGGTAGTGGATGGAAAGGGCGTTGCCAGCCGTATTGGCCGTAAATTGGATGAAAAGACCAATAAACTAGTTCGCTATTCTAAAAAATCTGGGGAGGTAATCAAGTAATGAGTTATACGCCGAGACTTAAAGAAAAATACAATAGCACGATTGTTCCGAACCTGCAAAAGGAATTCGGATACAAGAGCGTGATGCAAGTTCCCCGCTTGGTCAAGATTTGTTTGAACCAAGGTATCGGAGCTGCGGTTGCAGATAAGAAATTAGTGGATGCCGGCGTGGAAGAAATGACGGCCATTACCGGTCAGAAAGCCGTTCCCACAAAATCCAAGAAGGATATCTCCAACTTCAAGGTACGTAAAGGTATGCCTATCGGTGTACGTGTCACCCTTCGTGGAGAACGCATGTACGAGTTCTTGGATCGCTTGATTTCGGTCGCCATTCCTCGTATCCGTGACTTTCATGGTATCAGCGACAAAGGACTGGATGGCAAAGGTAACTTCTCATTCGGTATCACCGAACAGATTATCTTCCCTGAAATCAACATCGACAAAATCAGCCGGATTAGCGGGATGGATATCACTTTCGTTACCACCGCTACCAATGATAAGGAAGCATACGCTTTGCTGAGGGAATTCGGCATGCCTTTTCAAAAACAAAACAACAAGTAGTGCGTTATGGCAAAAGAATCAATGAAAGCCAGAGAGCTTAAGCGTGAACGTATGGTGGCCAAATATGCCCAAAAACGTGCCGAGCTCAAGAAAGCCGGGGATTATGACGCCCTGCAAAGATTACCCAAGAATGCCTCGCCTGTACGTCTGCACAACCGTTGCAAACTGACTGGCAGACCCAAAGGTTATATGCGTACGTTCGGTATCTCCCGTATCAACTTCCGCGAAATGGCTCTCCAAGGGCTTATTCCCGGTGTAAAGAAAGCCAGCTGGTAGTTTTTAACCCTAAAATCAAAGAACAGAGATGATATCAGATTCTATTGCGGACTTTTTGACCGTTATCCGGAATGCCAACATGGCTAGAAAAAGGATGGTGGAAGTTCCTTCTTCCAAAATGAGAGCAGGTATTGCACGCATTTTGTTTGAAAAGGGTTACATCGTAAACTACAAAGTGGAAGAGGGTGTAAAACCGACTTTGAAAATCGCTTTGAAATATGACCCGGCCACAAAGATGCCTGCTATTCGTCGTATCGACAGGGTGAGCACACCGGGTTTGCGCAAATATGCCGATACCGAAAACCTCCCCCGCGTGATGAACGGTTTAGGCATCGCCATCATGTCCACCTCCAAGGGCTTGATGACCGACAAGGAAGCTCGGAAAGAAAACGTGGGTGGTGAAGTAATTTGTTACATCAGCTAAACAACAGTAATACAATGTCAAGAATTGGTAGAGCACCTATAAGCCTTCCTAAGGGAGTTACAGTTAGTGTGGCCACTAACAATGTGGTGACGGTCAAAGGCCCGAAAGGCGAATTGAGCCGCCAGGTAAATCCCGACATTACGGTGCAAGTAGACAATGAAACCAACCATATATTGGTTAAACGGCCGACGGATCAAAAGCGGCACAAAGCCTTGCACGGTCTGTACAGAGCTTTGATTCATAATATGGTCGTAGGGGTTTCGGAAGGATTCAAAACAACGATGGAAATCGTGGGTGTGGGTTACAAGGCGACTGTCAATGGACAAATTATCGACCTTGCGCTGGGTTACTCCCACAACTTGTTCATCGAATTGCCCAAGGAAGTAAAAGCAACAGCCACGGCAGAAAAAGGGAAGAACCCTACTCTCACACTGGAATCTTCCGACAAGGAGTTGCTTGGAATGGTTTGCTCCAAGATCCGCTCCTATCGCAAACCTGAACCCTATAAAGGAAAAGGTATCAAGTTTGAAGGTGAAATTTTGCGCAGGAAAGCTGGTAAATCGGCTGCCAGTGCCAAGAAATAGCGGACTATTAAATATATTTGCACGATGGCTATTACTAAAAGATATAGAAGAGCGCGCATTAAAATGCGCATTCGCAAGAAGATTTCGGGTAGCACTGCGGCTCCCCGCTTGAGCGTGTTCAGAAGCAACCGGGATATATATGCCCAGATTATCAATGATGAGACCGGCAAGACGCTAGTTCAAGCCTCGTCCAAGGAGAAGAGTTTCTCTTTCCAAGGCACGAAGACGGAAAAGGCTGCCGAAGTAGGGAAAATCTTGGCTGAGAGAGCTAAAGCGGCCTCTATCGAGCAAGTTGTCTTCGACCGTAACGGTTATTTGTATCACGGACGTGTAAAATCCTTGGCAGATGGAGCCAGGGAAGGCGGCCTCAAATTCTAAGGAAACAAGACTATGACAGACGCAAGTGTAAAGAAAGTGAAATCGAGCGATATCGAATTTCAAGACAAGTTGGTCAGCATCAACCGTGTCACTAAAGTAACCAAAGGGGGACGGACTTTCAGCTTCTCGGCTATTGTAGTTGTAGGAGATGGTAAGGGTGTAGTTGGTTATGGTCTTGGAAAAGCCAAGGAAGTACAGGCTGCGATTCAGAAAGGCTTGGACGATGCCAAGAAAAATCTGATTAAGGTGCCTGTCCTCAAGGGAACCATCCCGCACGAACAATATGGGAAATACAGTGGTGCTACTGTATTCTTGAAACCTGCTGCTCCTGGTACGGGAGTAATCGCTGGTGGTGCCATGCGTGCCGTACTGGAAAGCGTAGGGGTAAAAGACGTATTGGCAAAATCCAAAGGTTCTTCCAATCCCCACTCCGTGGTAAAAGCAACCATCAATGCCCTTGCTCAGATGAGGGATCCGCTGATGGTCGCCCATTCGAGAGGCATTGAATTGGATAAAGTGTTTAACGGCTAAGAGAAAAGGAGACCATTTCATGAATAAGGTTAAATTGACCCAGATCAAAAGCGGTATCGATCGTCCGTTGTCCCAAAAGATGACCCTCAAATCATTGAAGTTGGGGCGTATTGGAAAAACGGCTGAAGTCGAAATGAATCCGGATATGGCCGGTATGATTGCCAAGGTCCGCCATCTGATCAAGGTTGAAGAAATCCAATAGGCAATCTGAATTATTTACTAACGAGAGAAAAGAAATTTTAATATGGACTTATCAACTTTATCCCCTGCCAAGGGTTCGGTTAGAACGAACAAGCGTTTGGGTCGTGGTTATGGTTCAGGGAACGGACAAACAGCCGGAAGAGGACACAAGGGAGCCAAATCCCGTTCGGGTTACAGCCGCAAGATTGGTTTTGAAGGCGGTCAGATGCCGTTATACAGACGTCTGCCCAAAAGCGGATTCAAAAATATGAACCGCATAGAATATACCGCCATCAACTTGGACGTATTGGAAAGACTGGCTACTGAAAAAGGCCTGACTACTATCGATCGTCAAGTTCTGAAAGAAAACGGTCTTGCATCCAAGAACGACAAGATCAAGATTCTCGGTCGTGGTGAGTTGAATGCATGCGTTCATGTAACCGTGGATGCTTGCTCTGCAAAGGCCAAGGAGGCCATCGAAGCAAAAGGTGGTTCGATTACATTGGTTTCAGCAAAAACTCAAGAAAACTAGCAGTCCTGTTGTTTTCCCTTTCTCGAATATCAGGAGGGGAAAGCAACAGTTTTTAATCTTTCTTATCCAGATAGTTGATGAAAAGATTCATAGAAACCCTGAAGAACATCTATAAGATAGAGGAACTTCGTAAGAGAATCCTCTATACATTGGGGATTATTGTAATCTACCGTATAGGTTCTTTTATCGTTTTGCCCGGAGTTGATCCCTCCCAGCTAGGCGCGCTGCAACAGCAAACCAGCGACGGGTTGTTAGGATTGTTGAACATGTTCTCCGGAGGTGCGTTCTCCAATGCGTCCATATTTGCATTGGGGATTATGCCGTACATCTCGGCATCCATCATCGTGCAGTTGTTCGGTATGGCGATTCCTTATTTCCAAAAGCTTCAAAAGGAAGGTGAAAGCGGAAGAAGGAAAATGAACCAGATTACACGTTGGCTCACGATTGCTGTCACTGCACTGCAGGCTCCGGCATACTTGACCAATGTAGTGAACCAACTTCCGGCCACGGCTTTCATTCCATTCAATGGAACTCATCCGGGGGCATTTTTCTGGGTTTCGTCCTGCATCATCCTGACAGCCGGTACGTTGTTCGTGATGTGGTTAGGAGAAAAGATTACCGACAAGGGAATCGGAAATGGTATCTCCCTCATTATTATGATTGGTATCATCGCCCGTCTACCGTTTGCCCTGTTTGGGGAATTCGTTTCCCGTTTGGAACAGCAAGGCGGCGGCCTAGTTATGTTCTTGGTGGAATTGGTGGTTCTGATTGCTGTGATTCTCCTCTGTATCCTGCTGGTACAAGGGACGCGCAGAATCCCGGTTCAATATGCTAAAAGAATCGTAGGCAACAAACAATATGGTGGCGTACGCCAGTACTTGCCGCTCAAGGTCAATGCTGCGGGTGTAATGCCCATCATCTTTGCCCAAGCCATCATGTTCATCCCTGTAACGATTGCGGGCTTTGCATCGCCAGATGCAATCAATTCCGGATTCTGGAGGTCGATGATGGATTTCAACGGTTTCTGGTACAATCTCATATTCGCTTTGTTGATTATCGTGTTTACCTACTTCTACACGGCAATCACAATGAATTCGCAACAGATTGCAGAGGACTTGAAACGCAACAACGGATTCATTCCTGGCATCAAGCCCGGCAAGAAAACAATGGAATTCATCGATGAAGTGATTTCGCGCATCACGCTTCCGGGATCCATCTTCTTGGCAATCGTAGCCATTTTGCCTGCTATCGTCAGCCTGTTCGGGGTCAGCGCCCAGTTTGCTCAATTCTACGGCGGTACCTCTCTGTTGATTATGGTCGGTGTTATCTTGGATACATTGCAACAAATCGAAAGTCACCTGTTGATGCGCCACTATGATGGATTGACCAAATCGGGACGTATCAAGGGACGTTCGGGAGGAGCATACGGCATTGCTTAGCATTTTCAGAAAGATGTCACCGAGAATATACACACAGGACGAAATAGCCAAAATCAGCCAAAGTGCCCTCCTTGTCGGAGACACTTTGGCTGAAATGGCCAAAATGATAGCCCCCGGTGTAAAGACGATTGAACTGGATCGCAGAGCGGAAGAGTTCATCAGAGCCAACGGGGCACATCCAGCCTGCAAAGGGTATGAAGGATTTCCCGCTACCCTGTGTATATCTGTCAACGAAGTGGTGGTACACGGCTTCCCTTCCGAACAGGAATTGAAAGAGGGAGACATAGTTTCGGTTGACTGCGTCGTTGAAAAAGACGGGTATTTTGGGGATTCGGCCTATACTTTCATGGTAGGCAATGTGGACGAAACAGTTCGAAACTTGCTTGAAGCTACCAAAGCGTCGCTTTACAAAGGAATCGAACAAGCTCGCGCCGGAAAGCGAACCGGAGACATCGGATATGCCGTACAATCGTATGTAGAAGCCCGAGGGTATGGCGTAGTCAGAGAGCTTTGCGGCCATGGTGTCGGAGCCCATATGCATGAGAAGCCGGATGTCTTGAACTATGGTCGGCAAGGAAGCGGAGTCCTGCTTAAACAAGGCATGGTCATCGCCATCGAACCAATGATTACCTTGGGGAAACGGAATATCGGCATTGCCAGAAACGGATGGGAAGTATATACCTTGGATGGCAAGCCGGCAGCTCATTTCGAACACAGTGTAACTATCACTGACGGAGAAGCCAAGATTCTCTCCTCGTTCGAAAAGATAGAAAAGATTTTAAAAGAAAAATAGGAAATGGCAAAACAGCAATCCATACAACAAGACGGGACGGTTATCGAATCCTTGGGTAACGCGATGTTCCGCGTAGAGTTGGAAAACGGACATACCGTTATTGCCCATATTTCCGGGAAAATGCGGTTGCACTACATCAAAATTTTACCTGGAGACAGGGTTCAGTTGGAAATGTCTCCGTATGATTTGAGCAAAGCACGCATAGTTTTCAGATATAAATAGTATTTTTGCGCTCTAATTTTATAACAAGAAAGACCGATGAAAGTAAAGCCGTCAGTAAAAAAGAGATCACCCGAGTGCAAGATTGTCAAGCGCAAAGGGGTGGTGTACGTGATCAACAAAAAGAATCCCAAACTCAAAATGAGACAGGGATAAGTTCACGAAGAGAGTTTTAGATTTAAAATTGGAATAATACATGGCACGTATTGCAGGTATAGATTTACCTAAGAACAAAAGAGGGGAAATAGGTTTGACCTATATTTACGGTATTGGCAGAAGCACCGCCCGTAAGATTTTGGCTGCATCCGACATTTCTTTCGACAAGAAAGTAGAAGAATGGAACGATGATGAATTGGCAAAAATCCGTACGTATATCGGCGAGAAGCTGAAAGTGGAAGGTGCGCTCCGTTCCGAAGTACAAACGAACATCAAGCGTTTGATGGATATCGGTTGCTACCGTGGAATCCGTCATCGTTTGGGACTTCCCCTTCGCGGACAAAGCACAAAGAACAATGCCCGTACTCGCAAAGGTCGTAAAAAGACCGTTGCCAACAAGAAAAAGGCACCTAAGGGCTAAGATTTAGCTTCTTACCAGATTTTTAAGCTAATAACATTCATTTTCAATAAGACATGGCAAAAGTTGCTAACGCTGGCGGTAAAAACGCCAAGAATGTGAAGAAGAAGATTGTAAAGGTAGAACCGCAAGGTAAAGCCTACATCTTCGCTTCCTTCAACAATGTGATCATCTCGCTCACCAATAACGCAGGTCAGGTTATATCCTGGGCATCTGCCGGTAAAATGGGTTTCAAGGGTTCCAAAAAGAACACCCCCTATGCTGCACAAATGGCGGCTACCGACTGTGCCAAAGTTGCCTACGATTTGGGATTGCGCAAAGTAAAAGTTTACGTAAAAGGACCCGGTGCCGGCCGTGAATCTGCTATCCGTACCATTCATGGAGCAGGAATCGAAGTTACCGAAATCATGGACGTTACTCCCCTGCCCCACAACGGATGTCGTCCTCCTAAAAGAAGAAGAGTTTAATTTTGTGTAACGTACATTAAAAGATAGCAAAAACATGGCAAGATATATTGGTCCTAAGTCAAAAATTGCACGAAAGTTCCAAGAACCCATCTATGGAGCTGACAAGGTTCTGGAAAGGAAGAAATATGCTCCCGGCCAGCATGGACAAAACAAACGCCGGGCAAAGCTCTCCGAATACGGAATCCAGCTGCAGGAAAAACAGAAAGCCAAATACACTTACGGGATTTTGGAACGCCAGTTCCGCAAGATTTTCGCTCAAGCTTCGCGCCGTCAAGGTATCACGGGTGAAAACCTGCTCCAGTTGCTGGAATCCCGTCTGGACAATGTAGTATTCCGTTTGGGTATTGCACCTACCCGTAATGCTGCACGCCAGTTGGTGGGGCATCATCACATCGTAGTAAATGGTCGTGTTGTCAGCATTCCCTCTTTCCAACTGCGCCCCGGCGATATCGTGGAAGTCCGCGAAAAATCGAAATCCTTGGAAGTTATCACGAACTCTGTGGAAGGTCGTTCCAACCAATACAATTGGCTGGAATGGGACAGCAAATCCATGACAGGAAAATTCCTGAACTACCCTGAACGCGAAAACATTCCTGAGAACATCAAGGAACAGTTGATTGTCGAATTGTACTCCAAGTAATGATTGCTTGGAGTGCAATCCGCACTTTTGGGAAATGTCCCTTCCTTTCATTTTTAATACTAAAAACAAAACTAAATGGCAATTTTAGCTTTTCAGAAACCGGATAAAGTCAACATGGTCAGCTTGGATGACAAAAAGGGCGTCTTTGAAGTCCATCCGCTGGAGCCAGGCTATTCGGTTACCATAGGAAATGCATTACGCCGTATCTTGATATCTTCGCTAGAAGGGTTTGCCATCACTTCTATCCGTATCGAAGGGGTCGATCACGAATTTGCTTCTATCAAAGGGGTTATTGAGGATGTTACAAACATCGTTCTCAATCTTAAGCAAATACGATTCAAACAGCAAATCAAGGACACGGATCAAGAAAAGATTCATTTGGAAATTTCCAATCAGGAAGTATTCAAAGCCGGAGACTTGAACAATGTTTTGAACGGCTTCCAGGTCTTGAATCCTGAATTTGAAATCTGCCATATGGAGCCGAGCGTCAAGCTCAGCATGGATATTGCCATCAATAAAGGACGGGGATGGGTTCCTGCCGAAGAAAACAAGAATCCGAATGACCCGGTTGGCACGATTGCCATCGACTCCATCCATACGCCAATCAAGAACGTTCACTATGAAACGGAAAACTTCCGCGTAGAACAAAAAACCGACTACGAAAAGTTAATCTTGACGATTATTACGGATGGCTCCATTTCGCCTAAAGATGCATTGAAAGATGCTGCTAATATCCTGATTGAGCATTTTACATTGTTCACAGATGAAAAAATGGCAATGGAGGCTCCGGTAGATGATTTTACCGGGGAGTTCGATGAAGAAGACTTGCATATGCGCCAGTTGCTCAATACGCGTCTGGCCGATATGGAACTCTCTGTACGTGCATTGAATTGCCTCAAAGCAGCAGAAGTGGAAACTCTGGGCGAGCTGGTTTCGTTTAACAAGTCCGATTTGCTCAAGTTCCGCAACTTTGGCAAGAAGTCGTTGACCGAGTTGGAAAACCTTGTCAAATCCAAGAACTTGGACTTCGGCATGAACGTCACCAAATACAAATTGACAAAACCTGAACCAACAGAAGAAAAAGAAGAAAATTAGGGGAGCTTATCATGAGACACGGAAAGAAATTCAATAAACTGAGCAGGACGCACGCCCATCGGCGTCAAATGTTAGCCAATATGGCATCCTCGTTAATCCTGCACAAGCGGATTAATACAACCTTGGCCAAGGCGAAAGCTTTGAGGACTTATGTAGAACCTCTTTTGACCAAAGCAAAAGAAGACACAACCCACTCTCGCCGTGTTGTGTTCAGCTATCTGCAGAACAAAGAAGCTGTTACAGAGTTGTTCAGGGAAATTTCCCAGAAAATCGCACAGCGGCCCGGAGGATATACCCGTATCTTGAAAACCGGTTACCGTCTTGGCGACAATGCGGAAATGGCCTTTATCGAATTGGTTGACTACAGCCTCAATGCCGGCAGCACCAAAGAAACGAAGAGCAAATCGACTCGTCGTGGAGGTAAAAAGAAAGCCGCAGCAACAGAAGTTCCTGCACAAGCAGAGGCTCCAGCAGCCGAAACAAAAGCAGAAACCGAAGCCGAAAAAGCAGAATAAAGCATCGGCAGAAGTTGGTTATTAGCTTACCAAAGAGGGTACGGAGAGCATTTTTCGGGGACAATGTAACGAAAAATACTTTTTCTGTGACCCTCTTTTTTCATATCTTTGAGGGTTGCTGAGACAAAAAAAAACTAAAAAGGCAATCTCAAGGTATACAGTTGTTTAACAAGAAAACATAAATTAACAGATATGAGTCAGATTGCAAGTATCCATGCTCGTCAGATTCTCGATTCACGAGGAAATCCGACAGTTGAAGTTGAAGTAATTACCAGTACCGGCGCTTTCGGACGTGCCGGGGTGCCTTCAGGAGCCTCGACCGGTGTGCACGAAGCGGTCGAATTGCGCGACGGCGATAAGCAAACCTATGGTGGAAAGGGTGTGCTGCAAGCCGTACAAAATGTCAACAACGTCATAGCAAAAGAACTCTGCGGCATGATGGTCGAAGAGCAAAACGCCATCGATGCCCGAATGATCGAATTAGATGGAACTCCTAACAAGGGTAAACTGGGCGCCAATGCTATCTTGGGTGTATCGTTGGCTTGCGCCAGAGCCGCGGCTGAAGAATGCGGTCAAGAACTGTTCAATTACGTAGGCGGCGTAAATGCCAATACGCTTCCTATCCCGATGATGAACATCCTCAATGGCGGGTCGCATGCCGACAGCAACGTGGACTTCCAAGAATTCATGATCATGCCCGTAGGCGCTCCTTCTTTCAGCGAAGCTCTCCGCTGGGGTGCAGAAACATTCCACTCTCTTAAAAACGTACTCAAGAAAAAGAATCTTTCGACAGGCGTAGGTGATGAAGGCGGTTTCGCTCCCAATTTAAAATCGAACGAAGAAGCCTTGGAAGTAATTTTGCAGGCCATCGAACAAGCCGGTTACAAACCTGGCGAAGACATCTTCATCGCACTCGACCCTGCTTCTTCCGAATTTTATCTGCCCGAAGAAAAGGTTTACCACCTGCACAAATCTTCCGGAGACAAACTGAGTTCTGCGCAAATGGCCGACTTCTGGGCTGATTGGACCAAACGCTTCCCCATCATCTCTATCGAGGACGGCATGGCGGAAGACGATTGGGAAGGCTGGAAACTCCTGACCGACCGTATTGGCGACCGTTGCCAATTAGTTGGGGATGACTTGTTCGTTACAAACACAGAACGTTTGAAAATGGGTATAGAAAGGAAAGTCGCCAACTCCATCCTGATCAAAGTCAACCAAATCGGATCTCTGACAGAAACCATCAATGCGGTCAATATGGCTTACCGCAATAGCTACACAGCTATCATGAGCCATCGTTCAGGCGAAACCGAAGATACGACCATCGCTGACTTGGCTGTTGCCTTGAACACAGGCCTGATCAAAACCGGATCAGCCTGCCGTTCCGAACGTATCGCCAAATACAACCAGCTGCTCCGTATCGAAGAGATGTTAGGAGACACCGCTTACTACCTCGGCAAGGATTTCAAGTTCATCAAGAAATAGTTTCCCTTACCAGACCAAAGAGGGGTATCGCCAATCCAAGCGGGAATCCTAAACGGTCTCGCTAATGGAAAGAGGATACCCCTCTTTTCTTGTAGGCATGGCAAAGGGCTACCTGCGTTCGTTGCCATCCATCTGCCAAAAACAAAATAGGATGAAGGCTTTCTTTCAAAAAATAGTACTTTGGGCATTCCTGATCATAGGAGGCAATATGCTGTTTCCATGCCCAAGCCTCGCTCAAACAGATACGAGCCAGAAAGAAGTCTTCACTCTTTACCAAATAGATTCCAGCCGCTGGGTCGAACAAAATGGACTGAAATACAAAGGAGTCCGCCCTCGGGTCGGCTTGGTCTTAAGCGGGGGTGGCGCAAAAGGCATTGCACATGTAGGGGTTATCAAAGTCTTAGAGGAATTAGGCATCCCCATCGATTATATCGGCGGCACCAGCATGGGTTCCATTATCGGAGGCCTGTATGCATACGGTTATACAGCCCATGAACTGGACTCCATCCTGACTCATGCCGACTGGGGGCTGCTGCTCAGCGACCGGGCTGATTGGACCGACGTGTTCTACGTCAACAAAAACGAATACATGCTACGCCTGCCCTTCGGTATAGGCAATGACGCAAGTTCATCGATTGTCCCCATAGGATTCCTGAGAGGCCAGCATATCAACAACCTCTTTTATACCCTGACATCCCAAGCCTACAAATCAAAAACATTCAAGGAATTCAACATTCCCTTTTTCTGCGTGGGCGCCAATATCGTCAATGGACAAGCAGCCTACCTGGACAGCGGGAATCTGGCTGTGGCCATGCGGGCCAGCATGGCGGTTCCCGGGGTATTTTCCCCTGTAAACATCGACACAATGGTCTTAGTGGACGGCGGGGTCCTGAACAATTTTCCCGTTGACAAGATACTGGAAAAAGGCGTAGATATCGTCATCGGAGTAGATGTCGGATTCTCCTACGCTGGAGCCGACAATATGGGCAGCTTCATGGATGTATTGGAAGAAGTCATTTTCATGGGTTCCAAAAACCGGGTCATGGACAACCGCAAAGCTTGCCGTGTCTTAATCAGACCTAACATGAAAGGCTATACGACCACAAGCTTTTCGAAGACAGACTCCCTGATGGCAAGAGGCGAAGCAGCTGCACGTTCGCCGGAAATATATGCCCAACTCAAGCAATTGGCAGAAGAGCTGTCGGAATACGAACCCGAACCGCCCAAGGAAAAGAAACCCTATCTCCCCCCTGAAGCCGTATTCATCTCACAAATCGAATATACCGGCCTCAAAAAATACAACCAAGGTTACATAAACCAATTCCTGCAAGTAGAATCGGGAAAATGGGTGCGTCTCTCAGAAATCACCAACGGCATAGACCGCCTATATGGGAGCAATGTATTCCGCTCTGTCAGCTACGAGTTCAAACAAGACACCGGCTTTCAAGACGGAACCGTCCTCGTTGTCAATGTGGATGAAGCTCCGTCAAACGCCTTCAACCTGGGAATCCGGTACGATAACACCCGAGCTGCAGCACTCCTGGCCGGGGTCGAATTCCGCAATCTGGGTTTCAAGAATTCATTGCTCACACTGGACGTGGAATTGTCAAAATTATCGAAAGCCAGTTTAGACTACACTGTGATGCCCGACTGGCGTCCCCGCAAAAACAAATACTCCGTCTGGCTGCCCAGCCTTGGCATAGGTTTGGACTACTATCATATCAACGGATACCTCTACCGTAATCCTGAATCGCCCGGAAACCGGACCTCGGAGATTCGATCCAACCTCTATCGGGCACGTATCTACGGCCAATCCAACTGGAAATTGAATATACTTGGCTTGGGTATCGCTTACGAATACGGAAATAACCGGGAATGGATATCATCGGCCATCGACCGGCAAGATGTATTCAACAATGGATACATATACCCTTATTTCTATTACCGGCACAATAGCTTCAACCAGAAGCACTATCCTACAAAAGGCTCAAGAATGAACCTGGAAGTAAGTTTCCCTGTTCAAGTAGGCTCAGAACATGGGAAAAACATCGCCAAGCATTTTCTCAGTGCATACTGGACTGCGGATTTTGCCATCCAGGCCGGCAAACGAGTCACGTTTTATCCTGGCTTCAGCTTAGGCAGCATAGTCTTCCGCAGCAGTTCCATCATTCCTATCCAATACCAATTCTTTCAAGGAGGATGCGCCTATATCGAAGGAGTTTACAGCAGCATGCTCCCCGGAGTGCAGTTCGGCCAATCCAGCGGATACCAGCTTGCCAACATCCGGCTTACAGCCCAGATTATGCTGATTAAGAACCTCTACCTCAGCTTCCGTGGTGGAATCGGAAAAGCCGAATACGAAATCATCGACATGATCCGGGACTTTGACCACATTATTTACGGCGGGAACGTCGGAATATCATACAATACCCCCATCGGGCCGGTCGGCCTCAGCTTCCAGACATCCAATATTCATAAATTCAACATCTTCTTAAATATCGGATATTGGTTCTAATGAACATCATCCGCTTGGTCGTCAGACCGGGATGGAATAATGCAGCTAGCCCGGCTTATTGAATAAACCGCAAAACAACCGAAAGCCCCGTTAGAGATATTGCCCCGCACATTGGACGGCGCTGCGCTAAAAACAGGCAAATCTGTCGAGACAGCCTCGTTCACATCGGAAATATATTGATTATAAGCATCGGTAAAACTATAAAGAATCATCGTGACGCTATCGCCCGCTTTCAAGGCTGGAACCCGGGTGCTATCGGAGGGCTCGTCCGCAAAGAAGTATATTGTAAGTCCCGCCAGATAAATTCCGGAAGTGAACATATCCGGAAAACAGAAAATATCGGTAATCGAATCGAAATACACCCTATCGCCAATTGCAAAACTGAAACCATAATTTTCCTTGGTAGGAGGATCCTGCGCGTAAATCATGATATTCCAACCTAAGCGGGACGGATTCGACACATAAAACGGCGGCATCCCCATCCCGTGCATCGGCCGTATCGAATCTATCGGCGGAATTATGGGCATCTTGCTTTCCGCTTCATAGCATTCCCTTGAGCCATCTCCATCGGCATCCGCCTCTATATGCAATGTATAGGTCTTTCCAATCTCTCCATATACATCCGGGGCGGTCCGATAAAGCCCCGGCGAAGAAAGGTCTTCCAGATAGTCTATACGGGAACCGTCTTCCCTCAGCACATAGACTTCCGCGCCTACGACTGCGGTCCTGTCCACATCGGGATCGTAATAATCGCAAGAGCGGTTCAACTTGACCTGATGAGAAGTCGTATCGGTCGTCAACTTGGCATCGACTATCAGAATAGAATCCATGCTACCCAAATCCACGTCAATAATCTCCGTGCAGGCCCCGCCTAACAACAGGAATAGCCCGCCCCATACATAGCGGACAAACGTTATCCGCAAGCCCCTACCTCCAAAACCGTTAATCCGCGCCGCAATCCATCGTCCCATAACACTGATTCTACCCATAACCTAAAAACTGAAATTAAATGTCACAAAAGGAACAACCGAAAACAAATATATCTTGACGGCATAGGAATGAGTCGGATTATCTGCATCTTGATAAAACGAAACCGACCATGGATTCTTACGCGCATACGCATTGTACAAGCCAGCCGAAAGGCTCCAACGATAGGGTTTCCCATTGTTAGGCTTCGACCTGAAGGTATAGGACACATCCAAACGATGATAATTTTCCATTCTGTCTGCATTCCGCTGGCCATAGATAGGAATGAAATGCCCATCAATCACCGCCTTTCCAATTGGATAGGTTGTCGGCTGCCCGGAATAGAACATCCAGTTCAACGAGACGCTATGCCGGGGATGAGGCTCTATGTTAAGCAGCACATTGACCGCATGAGGGCGATCCTGCGGTGAAGGATAAGCCTCGCCATCGTTCACTTGATCGATGACCCGCATAGACCGGGAATATGTATAACTCAAAGAACCGTTGACTATTCCTTTGTTTCTCTTCAAATAAACCTCTAGACCATAGGCCCATCCTCGCCCTAGCCGGAGTTCGCCATAAAGATCCGTATTGAGCAATACATTGGAGTGATCCTTGAAATCTATCACATTGTGCATGAATTTATAATAAGCCTCCAACGAAAGTTCCCACTCCTTGTCCGAAAAATTCTGCACATAAGCCAGCGCCAACATATCGGATGTCTGCGGCTTGACAAACGAATTGGCCGGAAACCAGATATCCAACGGATTGCCCGAATTGGAATTTGTTGCCAACTGGGAATATTGGATAGTCCGAGTATAGTTGAATTTCAAACTAATATCATAATCAAACTGATAGGACACCCCTACCCGCGGTTCTAATCCCCAATAGGTGTGATAGAATTGCCGACCCGCGTAATAACGCCGGTCGGTCCGATTGTAGTCGGCATCGAAAAAAGAAACCGAATCCGGCCCTTGATTGGAAAAAGTGCTCAACCGCAAGCCGTATTTAACAAGCAGCCTCTTCCCTATCGATTGATTGTTCCCAATATAGACTCCGCTTTCCAAGGCATGGTAATAATCCTGATTGAAACGGTAATTGTAATTGGAATCCACAAAGCCAATGGCCTCATACATATTCACCGTCAAATCCCCTGGCTGATAGACATGGTAACGGAGATCGAAACCGAAGCGGAGCTCATGGTTCTCCGGACTGAACGTCCAATCCATCTTCCCCACATAGTCGGTAATCCGGGTTTTCCAAATGAAATCGTAAGCATCGGTATTCTGCTGGGCATAACTCAGATAATCACTTACGTGGACATTAGCATTCATCACAAAGCGATTCGAGAACAAGTGCGTCCAGGTCAAGCTCAGCATCTGGTTCCCGTAATCCAAGCCGACATCCATCGACTCCAAACCGAAACGATCACGCCCCATATAGCCCGAAAGCGAAATCTTGTCCTTGTCATTGGAAAACTTATGGACCAGCTTGGCATTAAAATCATAGAAACCAAGACGTGTTCCCTTTATACCTGCCAAAGGAAGAAACATATCGAAATATGTGACCCTGGCTGCAGCTAAAAAAGATGTGCGACCTTTCCAAATCGGCCCGTTGACAGTAGCCTTGGCCACCAACAGTCCCAAACTTGCATCCAGATGATAGTTTTGGAAATCGCCCTCCTTCATGGTAACGTCAACCACCGATGCCAATCTTCCTCCGTATGATATAGGAATATCTCCTTTGTATATCTGCGCACCTCCCACGGCATCGTTATTGAATACCGAGAAAAAGCCACAAGTATGTGTCGGATTGTACAAGGTGGCATAATCCAAGATAATCGCATTCTGATCCAAGCCACCCCCTCTGACACTGAAGCCCGAACTGGTCTCGGTTGACATCAAAACCCCGGGCAAAAGCTGCACAGCCTTGATGATATCCGGTTCTCCCAACAAAGCCGGTATCTTCTGTATCATCTCGGATGTAAGGCTGACCATGCCAATCGTATTCTGCGCCTCCCGGCTGGAACGGCTGCCCTTGACTTCCACACCCTCCAGCAGCACAGCATCGGTTTCCAGAAAAAAATTCCGGCTCTGCTCCTTGTCCAATCTCACAGTCACATCCATCGAAGCATAACCAAGACTATTAATCCGCAAATCATAGGTTCCCATCGGCAATTTGATCTCGTAATACCCGTCCCAATCACTGGTGGTGCCTTTTTGCAAAGCAGGAACCCAAATAGCCGCATCCACTACCGGTTCCCGAGTCCGCTTGTCCTGTACCCTACCCGAAAGAGTGCAAAAAGTCTGTGCCGACAAGGAAAACGGCATCACGACAAATATCCAGAACAGAACCCAGGCTCTGCAGCCCAACCGAAAGATGGCAGCCATCAAAAGTCCAAATGAGATAAAACCAGCGAAAAAACAATACCCTACCCATCTTGTGCAGGGAAGCAGCGAAGATAACGAAAAAACAAATATGCAATGAATTTGTCGAAAACCCCCTTTTAAACTAAATTTGCAGGTTTATGCAATAAGAAAAACCATGTTCCGGGATATTGTCGGCAGAAAAGATTTGATTGAGAGGCTTATTTCCGCAGTCCATGCGGGACGGATTCCTCATGCCCAACTTTTCTGGGGACCCTCTGGAGACCAGAAATTAGCCTTGGCCATAGCATACGCACAATACATCAACTGCCAGCACAAAATCCATGCATCCGACGGCCATGATTTAGGGGGGATTTCTTCCGATGCTTGCGGCAAATGCCCCTCATGCATCAAGTTCCAGAAACTGGTCCATCCGGATTTGCATTTCATCTATCCCAACAATATCAACGGCGGAACAATCAAAAAAGATTCCCGTAGCTTGGACTACATAGAAGAGTGGCGGCAAATCTACCTCGCTACCGGTGGCGAATTCAGCTACAACGAATGGATTGAGAAAATGGGCATCGGCAACCGCCAAGCCCTCATCAATATCCGGGATGGCCGGCAAATCCTCCAAGACCTGAGCCTAAAGTCATCCGAAGCGAAGTTCCGGACAATCGTCATCTGGCTTATCGAAAAACTGAACATCGAAGCCGCCTCCACTCTGCTCAAAACCTTGGAGGAACCTGAACCGCAAACTGTTTTCCTGGTCCTTTCCGAAAACCCGGATCAAGTATTGCCCACCATCCTAAGCCGTTTGCAGCTGGTTAAAGTACCCAAAGTAGAAGAGGATGCCATGACACAGCACCTGCAACTGTCAGGATGCAGCCCGCAAGAGGCCCGCATGATATCCAGCCGAAGCGGAGGCAGCTTGATTGATGCCCGTTTACTATTGGAAAACAATGAAATGCGAAAGAATTTCCACGAAGCTTTCGCCGACTGGATGCGTATCTGTTTCCGGCTCGACATAGCAGCAATCCAAGCCTTCAGCGAACGCATGAGCGCCTTAGGCCGCGAACAGCTGAAATTCTTTTTTGAAAACTGCCTGGACGAAATACAAGGCAGCCTGCTGACCAGGAATCAATGCACCCAATGGATCCGAGCCGGAGAAGAGGAAAAAAATTTCTGGGCCAACTTTTCCGCTTTCGTATCCAACCAGAACGTTCACCAGTATTATACCTTATTCGATGAGGCTATCTTCTTGACAGGACGTAACATCTATATCCCCGCCCTGCTCACGAACATGAGCCTGACAATTTGCCGGATTTTGACGGATGCCAAAAAGGAGTTGCAACGGCAATCCACCCGTTAAAAGAGGCCCGAAAAACACACAGACATGAATCCGAACGACAATAGCACCCCAGCAGCCAACATCAAGCAGGAAACAATGGCAGCAAGCATCGAGAGCCATAGTGTCCGAATCGAAGAGACCGCAACCTTCTTGGAAGAAACGCGTACCGATACCTCGATATCGATAGCATCCAATTCCAACCACACGGCCCGACCGAGGCCGGCCGTGGAAAAGGAAGAATTGCCGCGTTGTCCAGACATTCCCGATGTGGAAGACTTTGACGAAGACGAAATCTTCTGCCGGATGGCAACGGACGAAAACATCTTCAACAGCCGAGGCCTTTCCCATGCCCCAAAGCTTGAGGAAAGCAGCCGTGACCGATACCGACAAATGGGGCATTGCGCCCAGATGCACTGCTACGAATGGTCAAACACCTTCCCGTGCATGAATGCGGAAAGCAATTTCCCGATAGTACAAGTCCGGTTCAAAAACACACATAAGGACTTTTTCCGGATTCCCGACAACGAAAACCCGCAAAACTTCCAAACAGGAGACATCGTGACAGTGGAAAGCACCAACGGGCACGACACGGGAATCATCTGCCTGCGAGGAGAACTGGTCCGCCTCCAACTGAAAAAGAAAGGGATAGATCCAGACAGCCCTACCATCCGAAGAATATACCGCAAAGCCCGGCAAAACGATATCGACAAATGGATTGAGACTATCCAAGCCGAGAAAGAAATGCAACGTAGAGCCCGGATTATTGCCGCCCAATTAGGGTTAAGCATGAAAATCAACAATGTGGAAATCCAAGGAGACTTCACGAAAGCCATTTTCTACTATACCGCCGATGACCGTGTGGATTTCCGCCAGCTTATAAAGCTCTATGCCGAAGAATTCAAGCTCCGGATTGAAATGCGCCAAATCGGAGCCCGGCAAGAATCAGGGATTCTGGGCGGCATCGGTTCTTGCGGACGGGAACTCTGCTGCGTTTCATTCCTGCACAACTTCACTTCCGTCGGCACGCATACTGCTCGAATCCAGCAAGTATCTCTTAATCCACAGAAACTAGCCGGACAATGCAGCAAACTTAAATGCTGCCTCAACTTCGAATACGAAGTTTACATGGACGCCCTTCAAGCAATGCCCGATTCCAAAACCCAAATAAAAACCGAACAAGGTGACGCGCATTGCATCAAGATGGATCCGTTGAAACGCACAATGACTTTCGTGTACAACGACAATCCTGGCACACCCATAGACTTAAAAGTCGATAAAGTACTGGATATCATAGAAAAGAACAAAGCCGGAGAAAGCGTGAGCAGTTTGCAGGATTTTGCCAAAGGGAAAAGCCAGAACGCCGAACCTGTTCCTGAGTTCCAACAAGTGGTCGGCCAAGACGACTTGACCCGTTTCGACAAACCCAAGGACAACCGCAAACACAAGGACAATAACCGGGGAGCCAAAAAGAAAAACGGGCAGAACCCGATACAACCCATCCAGACTGAAGACAAAAGCAACGCATCCCGGCAAGAGCGAGCCAATCAAAATCCTCGGATGAATCGTCCCCAAGGAAACAGAGAACGCCAGACTCCCGCAGACAACCGGCAGAACGCAAGCTTCCAACGGAATCCGAACGAACCCAAGCCCGCTCAAATTCAAAACGCATCAGGGAAAAACCGCCGCCCTCCCCGGCCACTCCAAAAACCCATTTTGAAACCCAAGCAAAATGACGGGAACGAACAAACGAACCAGCAATAAAAGCAAAAGACTGCTTCTTCCTCTCTTACTGGCAGTATCGTGCCTGGGGGCATGTACCCGAGGTACTTTATTGGACAAGACCTACGACCTGCCCCGGAACGGATGGGTCTATACGGAAGCCGTATCCTTTGACACACAGGTCTCAGATACCAGCACCGGCTATGATTGGGTATTAAGCATCAAACATAACGACACTTACCACTGGAGCAATGCTTATTTTCTAATCACCACTATCTTTCCCGATATGGAAACCCATATTGACACCTTGGAATGCATCTTAGCTACCAAAGACGGCAAATGGATAGGCAGCCGGTTCGGAAAGTTCCACAATATCGGATTCCTATATAAACAAGATATCCGCTTCCCTCAAACAGGAGAATACCGGTTTGAAATCCGCCAAGCCATGCGGGAAGACACCCTGCAAGGCATTGTCGCCACAGGAATGAAAATAAGCCCCCACCAGTAAAGCGGCAAAACTGTTTCCCAACGACAATTTGTTCTACAGACCAAAAAAAAACCTGAAAATGCCGAAAACAAACATACGTAAAACCAATGCAAAATCTTCTTCCGGCACGACATTGCCCAAGAAGACAGCAGGCAAAGACAAAAAGAGAAACAAATACAGAAAAATCCTATGGGGAATTTTCGCTTCCCTCGTAGGGCTTGTCGCCTTGCTCTTCATTTTCATCGCCAGCGGCGTGTTCGGATTCATGCCCACCTTCGAAGACCTGGAAAACCCGGAGAGTTCCCTGGCCTCGGAAATCATCAGCGCAGACCAGCAAGTCATTGGAACTTACTACGTGGAAAACCGGACAAATGCAGAATTCAATGAATTGTCGCCCTATTTGATTCAGGCACTGATCGCTACTGAAGACAGTCGTTTTTACACACATAGCGGCATCGACTTACGGTCGTTAGGACGCGTACTCTGGAAATCCATCCTGCGGGGAGACCGCAGCGGAGGGGGCGGCAGTACCATCAGCCAGCAATTAGCCAAAAACCTATTTCCTCGCCAAAAACTCAGCAAAGCCGGATTGGCCATACGAAAATTCAAGGAATGGGTCATCGCTGTCAAATTGGAACATAACTATTCCAAAAGCGAAATCCTGGCCATGTATTTCAATACGGTAGATTTCGGGAACAACGCCTACGGCATAAAGACTGCTGCCAAAACCTATTTTGGGAAGACCCCCGCAGAGCTGGACATCGATGAAGCCGCCATCTTAGTCGGAATGCTCAAAGCGACCACCTATTACAATCCTGTCCGGAACCCGGAAAACTCGAAGCAAAGACGGAACGTGGTCTTAGGGCAAATGCTCAAATGCGATTACATCAATCAAACACAGTACGATACCTTGAGCGCCTTGCCCATCGACATGAGCCGCTTTGCACGTCAAGACCATACGGAAGGGACGGGAACCTATTTCAGGGAATACGTGCGCCAATACATGAACGAATGGTGCAAAAAACATGAAAAAGCAGACGGAACACCCTACGACCTATACCGGGACGGCCTCAAGATTTACACCACGCTCAACACGCGGATGCAGAAACATGCCGAAGACGCCATAGCCGAATGGGTCGGCGGCACATTGCAAGCCGATTTCCGCAATGATGTGAAAAACGAGCGGAATGCACCTTTCTCGAACGACATCCCGACCAGCGAAGTAAACAAATTCATGGAGCAAGCCATGAAGAATTCGGATCGTTACCGCTCGATGAAAGCCGCCGGCGCTTCGGAAGAAGAAATCCACAAAGCCTTTCATACCAAGGTCAAAATGAAGGTTTTCAGCTGGAACGGAGGTGAAAAAGACACCATCATGACGCCTTGGGACTCGCTTTGGTATCACAAATGGTTCCTGCATTGCGCCCTGATTTCGATTGAACCCCAGACCGGCTATGTCAGAGCCTACGTAGGAGACATCAGCTACAAATACTTCAAATACGACAACGCTTCCCAAGGCCGCCGCCAGGTAGGCTCGACTTTCAAGCCTTTTGTCTATACCCTGGCCATGCAGGATGGCGGATACCTGCCCTGCACCGAAGTGCCGAATGTACCGGTATGCGTGCCCTTGCCCGATGGTACGGAATGGTGCCCGACCAATTCTTCAAAGGCCAAGGAAGGAGAAATGGTAAGCCTTCGATGGGCCTTGGCCAATTCCATCAACTGGGTAACGGCCTACCTGATCAAGCAGTTCCCCCCTGAAGCGGTCATCGATCTGACCCGTCGGCTGGGAATCACGGCACCCATGGAACCGGTTCCTTCCATTTGCTTGGGAACCATGGATATTTCTGTCATGGAAATGGTCAGCGCGATGGCGACATACGCCAACAAAGGCATCCATATCGACCCTACCTTCATTACCCGGATTGAAGACAAAAACGGAATCGTATTGGAAGAATTCACGCCCCAGACAGAAGAAGCCATGAACGCCAAAACCGCTTACCTGATGCTGGATTTGATGAAAGGCGTGGTAGATGAAGGGAGCGGACGCCGGGTGCGCTGGAAATACGGTCTCAAACTGCCGGTAGCCGGAAAAACCGGCACTACCCAAAACCATTCCGATGCCTGGTTCATGGGAATCACCCCTACGCTGGCAAGCGGAGTGTGGGTGGGAGGAGAATTACGCTCCATCCATTTCAACAGCATGCGTTTAGGGCAAGGAGCCAATGCGGCATTACCCGTATGGTCCATCTATATGAGAAACATCTTGCAGGATTCGGCAGTGCTGCATTTCCCGCAGGACGACTTTGAATGCCCTCCGGAATTGGAAGGCGTTGACTTGAACTGCTCCGGCACAAACCCGGTTGCCAACCAGCCGATGCAAGGAGTCGTGGAAGAACCGACACATAACGACCTGAACAACCTGATGTAACAAATCCGTGGCAGGCATCCTCCACCGCATAATACCCGATAAGGCAATGCCTGCCATCAAAGTCTAATCCGTGATATACACACGCTTGACTCGCAACGATACCGACGTCAGAATCTCGTATGGAATCGTATCAAGGCTTCTTGCCATTTGGTCGATCGGGTTGTTCAATCCAAAAACCTCTACCTCATCCCCCTCCTGCGCTGACACATCTGTCAAATCTATCATGCACATATCCATACAAATGCTGCCAATAATCGGCACCTTGGCTCCATTGACCACAACTTGATAACGCCCATTTCCCAAATGGCGGTTCAAGCCATCGGCATAACCTATCCCGATAACCCCGATCCGGCTGGGCTGCCGTGCCACAAAGCGACGGCCATAGCCAACGGCATCCCCGGCTGGAATCGTCCGTATCTGAGAGATGACCGTCTTCAATGTGCTGACCGTCTCCAAATGCGATTGCATGGCATCGTCTGTGCCAACGCCGTACAAGCCAATCCCCAAACGAACCATCTCAAACTGGTAATCCGAATAATAGAATATACCCGCCGTATTGAGGCAATGCCGCAGAATGTCCGGAAACAGAACTTTGAAACGATGGCTCATCCGAGTGTACAAGTCAAGTTGTTTCCGGGTATAAAAATCCATCTCCGGCATATCTGCCGTGGCCAGATGGGTATAGACCGACTGCACTTTGATGCGGGGATTGGAAGCCAAGCGAGGCAAAAGGACGTCTAAATCCTTTTCCTCGAAGCCCATCCGGTGCATCCCGGTATCCAGACCTATATGGACTTTGACCACGTGCGGCACGGAACCCGAGGCGAGGCCGGAAGGAAGATTCTCTCCTGAAAGATAATTCTCCAGGGTTTCCAGCATACGAAAGTTATAAATGGCCGGTTCCACCTGGTAACGGACAGCGGTTTCCAAGCCTTCGACCTCTGCATTCATACACATGATGGGCAATCTGATTCCGTTGTTCCGCAATGCAACCGCCTCATCCACATAAGCCACTGTCACATAATCCACATGATTGAACTCCAAGACATCGGCAATCTCGTGGCTTCCGCTTCCGTAAGAGAAAGCCTTGCCCATCACCATCAGCTTGGTTTCCGGTTTCAGAAGACTACGAAAATAATTCAGATTGTGCACCAATGCACTCAAATTCACCTCCATCACCGTTTCGTGGACCCGACGCTGCAACAAGGCATCAATCTTTTCGAATTCAAAAATCCTTGCCCCTTTGAGCAAAATCGCCTTTCCGGCATAGTCTTCGCTACGGAAATACTGCAACAAGCGCTCCGTATCCGGATAAAAACGAGCCTCGAAACCGGCAAAGCACAGCTGCTGACGCATCAAAGCCGATCCGACCGCGACAAGTTCCCTAATGCCTTTCTGACGCAAGACCTTCGCAACCTCATCATACAACTCTTTCTCCGGCATCCCGCTTTGCAAAATATCCGACATGATTACACAACAAGGCTTACCTTGCGCATGATTGCACAAAAAATCCACCGCCATGCAAAAAGATGTGTAATCCGAACTGTAGGCATCGTTCAAAATCCAGCTATGCCCTATCCCCTCCTTCATTTCCATCCGCATCTTCAACGAAGGCAACTGACGGAAACGCTCTTCAATAACCTTGTCCGCATAGCCGGCATCCAGCATGAACAACCAGCAATGCACCGCATTCTCAAAAGAAGCCTGGTCTGAAAAAGGTATTTCCAAACTATGCTCTTCTCCGTGGAAAAGAGCCTTGAGCGTACGTCCGCCCGGATGAATCCGGTTTTCCAGGATCCGCAAATCGACTGAAGCGGCAGAAGATACCAGATTTTCCGTTTTCGCCGCACTCCAACTCAGCAATTGGACGCTCGCCGGCAAGCCCCCATTCTCCAAAGCCGCTTTTACATCTTGATAATCTGAACAATAAATCACCTTCTGCGACAAACCGAACAGTTTCAATTTCTCGCAAGCCTTTTGCCGGCGATTCTCGAAGCCCGCATCATGAGCGGCTCCAATATTGGTCAGAATCCCTATCGTCGGCTGCATGACTCCCCTCAGGCTCGCCATTTCCCCCGGCTTGGAAACCCCCGCCTCAAAAAGCCCCATGTCATCGGCAGCGTCCATCTGAAGTACCGACAAAGGAACTCCTATCTGGGAATTGAAGCTTTTGGGGCTACGGACAATATGCTTGTCGAAGCCCAGCAAGAATGAAAGCCATTCTTTCACTATGGTTTTGCCGTTGCTCCCCGTAATCCCGACGACCGGAACAGAAAAGCGGGAACGATGCCAGGCCGCCCATTCCTGCAAAGCAGTCAAGGTGTCCTCCACTTCAATGAAAAACGCATCCGGCATGGCACTGGACTCAGGAAGGGACTGGCTTACCAAGAAACACCGAACCCCCGCCTCGTACATTTGCCGCACATAACGATGCCCATCGTTCTTCCGGCTTTTCAATGCCACGAACAAGGCCGAATGCACCACCTCGAAATTACGGCTATCCGTGATTACCTGATCGACCCGCTTATCCAAGGATTGATCCCCCGCCACAATCCAGCCTCCAGCTTGACGACAACGTCCATGCGTGGCTTCCACGATAGACTTCAATGTAAACGAAGCAATCTGCATCTTACCCTCCTTATTAGGAAAAAGGCCTGGCCACAATCCAACGCAAACCGGAAAGTGAACCAAGCCCCCTACTGTTTCTTTTGAAATTCATGTCACTGGTCTTCCGCCAGCATTCTCTCCGAAACATCATCGTCCCTTCCATCCCGACGGCTCGAACGGTAGTTTGCGTACCTAAGAGGATTTTCATTCAGCAAACGATTCTGCTGACGAGCCGCATCCATGTCCATCGCCAAGCAAACAGCACGGAACAAAGAGCGGAAAGCCTCATCCAAATCATCGCCAACAGGCATCGTTTCTATATGAATCACAGGAAGAGAAGCCGTAAAATAACACATATCCTCCCGACGGCAGTTTTCCACAAACATCTCCATCTGCTCCTTATACATGCAAAGCACGGCATCGAAAGCCCTTATATCCTGACTGGCCAGAAAGGCTCTGGCAGGAAACGGGCCGAAAACAGGCATTCCGCTCTCAAACAAGGAATTAACCACAGGCATAATTCGCTGAGTTCCTGGCAATGTAATACGGTCCGATTGCAAATCCTTGTTCATCCCCAAAACCGCAATACGAGGTGTCGTGATTGAGAAATCCATCTGCAGGGTCCGGTACAAATCCCGAATCCGCTGCTCTATACGTTGATTGGAAAGATAGGATTCGGAATCCTCCCGCCTAACGGTTGTCAAAAAACTCAGACGAAGATTCTCGCACAACAACATCCTGAACGGATTACCCGGAAATGCCGAAGCCACGGAAACGGCTTGGTTCTTGAAATCCGGATATTTCTGACGAACATTACCTTCATTGATGGGCATAGATACCAAGGCTCGAAGATGCCCGCCTTTCAAATCAGCCACCACCTCTTGAAAAATGGAATAGATATCCCTTTCAGACGCATCTTCCGGGCGTTCAGGCTCCACCACCTGCACACGCCGGCCTTTGACATCAACAATATTATGCTGGACTAACGGATTAGCTTCATTTATCCCGATCCGGCGGGCAGCTTCCATCAGTTTCCTTGCCGAACCGTAAACAAAAGGCAAAGCTGTTTCAAAAGCCGAAGTATCGGCAAACAAACGAGCCAAAATCTCGTAATCGAAATCCGATCCTTCTCCTGGAGTGATTCCTATCCGCAAACGTTCTTCCTTTTCAGTTTTTTGCGGCCTTGTTCCCCGGAACTCCGATCGACCGCCCCCTTTATGCATTTCTTTTTCCATTGTCATCTCTTTCAATATCAACTGTACCCACGTCAAAAACATCCTCACATTACCGCCCAGAACCCCAAACGGATTCTTTCCACAGAAATCTTTCAAGCCGGGAAGCGGAATTCCCCTCTCCCTACGATATCCTCTTCCAAAAACCAAGAAGGCAAACAGAATCCCAGACGCAACTCACTTGTTAGCAAAGCTTTTGCAAGAAATCCAGCACCATACGAATCCCGAAAGCAGTTGCTCCCGGCCCGCGATAAGCATCCTTCTTATGCAGGAACTCAACCCCGGCCACATCCAAATGCAGAAAGGGCGTCTCTTTGGCAAAATACTGCACGAATTTGGCCGCCGTGATCATCCCGGCAGGACCGTTCCCGCAGTTCTTTATATCGGCCACATCCGAATCCAGCTCCTTGTCGTATTCTTTCCACATCGGGAAGAAACAAAGCCGCTCATGGACCCTCTCCCCGCTTTGAAGCAAGGCATCGACATATTGATCCGCGCCCTGTTGCATGGCCGCTATTCCCTGCGAACCCAAGGCACGAGAAGCCGCTCCGGTCAGGGTTGCCATCGAAACCGTCAACATCGGAGAATACTCGGCGGTGGCGTACGCGACCGCATCGGCCAGCAAAAGCCTGCCCTCCGCATCGGTATTGGTAATCTCGACCGTCGTACCGTCGTACATCGTAATCACATCCCCGCAAACCAAGGCATTGCCGTTGAGACGGTTGTCGGTAGCCGGCAAGAGAGCCACGATGTACAATGGCAGACGCAGGCGGGCAGCCGCCCGGATAATGCCCATGGCTAAAGCCGCTCCGGCCATATCCGTCTTCATATCGTCCATATACGAACCGGTCTTGATGTTCATCCCTCCGGCATCGAACACAATGCCCTTGCCAACCAATACTATCGGCTTCTTATTGACCGCTTTGGCCGGTTTGTAACGCATCTCCGTAAAGGTAGCCTTGTCCACGCTCCCTTGGTTCACGCCCAAAAGACCGCCCATGCCCGCTTTCTCTATCTTGGCATACGGCCAGACCTCCACTTTGATACCCAAGTCTTCGGCATCTTTTTCGGCCCATTCGCCCAATTGCTTTGCATTGAGAGCCGAAAAAGGCAAATCAATCAGGTATTTGCTGCGGTTCACTTCCTTGCAGACATCTTCTATCCGCCCCAAAGCCTTGGCATCGAGGGTGTCGGATTCCAGATTGAAGCTGAATTTCTCCTTCTTTTCTTTCTTGAACGTATCAAACCGATAAGCCCCCAGATACAAGCCTTCCATAAAAGCAGAGACCCCTTCGGCCGATTGCCAGGAATGATCCACTACCGTAGTCTTGAAGATCTTCTCGTCCCTCATCTTGTCCAATATCCGGGATGCTGTAACCCTGATCTTTTCCAACAGCTCGCCTTGCGGCATGGTATCGGCATCCTTCGGCCAAAGCACGATGAAACGGGCTTCCGGCACTGGGATATAGCAAAAATCCTTGCCATCTTCCGCCCGGTCTTTCAAATAGGAGATTTCTTCCTGCTCCAGCAAGGAGACCTTGGCCAGCAAATCGCGACGGAACAAAAGTATAGACGCTTTCTTTGTTTTCATTGTCATTTCAATATTAAGCTGCAGCAAAAAGGAAGCCTCAGGATTCACAACTTCAAAGGATTTCTGCCGCAATCCCAAGACTTCCTGCCGTAATCGAAGTTTCTGTCCATTCGAAATCCTGCCCTGGCAAAAGCCTCAAAAGGCCTCGATTTGCAGGGCCGTAATCGAAATTACCGCCTATTCGGCATCATGCCTTTCTCACAACCCGTCCTTGGCCAACTCCAAAGCCTTGGCGGCCCGGCTGGCCGTATCCCCATGATGCAACTGGAAATTAGGACAGTCCTCATGCCGCCCCGTGGAAGAGCAATTGCCGCAACGATGCCCTTCTCCCAATTCCGACATCGCGCAACGATGCGAAAACTGCCCGTTCTTCTTGAACAGAATCTTGACAGCCAAACCTGCCACGCACAAAGCCACCAAGACCACTGTCAGCAAAAGCACTGTCCACCACATACAAAATCCATTTTTGACAAACCTATAAGCAATTCAAGGAACTCCTTCCATCGCACACCGGCAAAAAAGCCCAGTATGCGCTCAGGATGAACCGGCCTCGGACTACTCCGCTTCCGGTGCCGCGGCAACCGCACCCGGCTTACCCTCTTCATCCTTGTGCCTGAGCATTTCCCGAACCTTGGATTCCAGTTCCTCGCTCAATTCCGGATTATCCTGCAGCAGCTGCTTGACCGCATCCCGGCCTTGACCGAGCTTGGTATCGTTATAGCTGAACCAGGAACCGCTCTTCTTGAGCACGCCCAAATCCACGCCCAAATCGATGATTTCGCCGATTTTGGAAATCCCTTGCCCGTAGAGCAAGTCGAATTCAGCCTGACGGAATGGAGGAGAAACCTTGTTCTTGACCACCTTGACCTTGACACGGTTCCCAATCACATTGTCCCCGTCCTTGATGGAAGAAATCCGGCGGATATCGATACGAACCGAAGCATAGAACTTCAAGGCATTACCTCCCGTAGTCGTTTCGGGATTGCCGAACATGACCCCGATTTTCTCGCGTAGCTGGTTGATGAAGATGCAGCAGCAACCGGTCTTGCTGATGGTCGAAGTCAGTTTCCGCAATGCCTGCGACATCAGACGGGCATGCAAGCCCACTTTGGAATCGCCCATCTCGCCCTCGATTTCGCTACGGGGTGTCAAAGCGGCCACCGAGTCTATGACGATGATATCGATCGCCCCCGAACGGATCAGGTTGTCTGCGATTTCCAGCGCCTGTTCCCCATTGTCGGGCTGAGCCACCAACAAATCATTGGTATTGACCCCCAATTTCTGGGCATAAGCCGGGTCGAAGGCGTGTTCGGCATCGATGAAAGCCGCAATCCCGCCTTTCTTCTGCGCTTCGGCAATGGCGTGGATGGCCAAGGTGGTCTTACCTGAAGACTCCGGACCGTAAATCTCGATGATACGTCCTTTGGGAAAACCGCCCACCCCGAGCGCGTTATCCACGCCGATAGAACCGGTGGAAATCACGTCTATGTTTTCAATCGCCGGGTTGTCCCCCAGCTTCATGACGGCTCCTTTGCCGTAGGATTTCTCTATCTTGTCAAGCGTCAACTGGAGCGCTTTGAGCTTCTCGTTAGCCACAGAAGGCTTGCCTTCTTCTTTTTCGTCTTTCTTTGCCATAAGTCTTCCTTTCTCTTTTGATGCCCCAAAGGTACATCTTCTATTCCTTAAAATAGCTTAAACTTTCCTAAAGTTTGTTAAAGGCTTCCATAAACAGGTAGCAAGGTCCGGGCTTGCCGGAAACGAGCCTTCCCCCGGTGAAACCGGACAGGCTATCGCCACAGATTGTGAATACCGCCGAACGCAATCCTCGGACAGACCGTGAACAGCGGGAAAACAGCGTAGGGGATCCTGTCAGAAATCCAAAGCCTCGTTCAGAAAACGGTTGAATTCCGAAGCGGCTTCCAAACTCTCCAGCAGATGCCAAGCGAAATCCGGCGACTCCACTTCGGCATCCGGTATCGGACGTTCCAGAAAATAGTAATGGTACTTCAACAAGTCTATGTCCGGGAAATTCTTGTCGTAGCCCTTAGGCGGCACTTTCATCCTCGCCGATTCGGCCATCGCCCCCCCGTACAATTTGCGCACTGCCGGCGCATCGAGAATCTGCCGCAGACGGGCCGACTGGAAATAAATCCCGTCGCGCACCTTCTTGAGCTTTTCCGGTTCAAGGCCGTAAACACCTGCCCCGCAGATGCATTCTCCCGGCTGGAGATGAATATAATAACCCGAGCACATCCCATGCCGTCCCTGCCGGGAGATACCGATGCCCATATAGTCCTTATAAGGCCGTTTATCGGGCGAAAAACGGATATCCCGGTAAATCCGGTACAGGCATTTCTTGGGGTCAACGAACCTCAGTTCCTTGTCGAACGCCTGCATCTTAGGCACAAGCCAAGCGATCAGGTTCTCCACCTTGGCCTTGTTTTCCAAATACAAAGCCTTGTTTTCGGTAAACCAGTCGCGGTCGTTGTTCCTCGACAAAAGCCGCAGGAAATCCAGCACGCCCTGCACCGAAGGCAGCCCTGCCATGACATCTTGCTGTTTGGCTTCCGTTTTTGCGGAAAGCCCGGACAGAGACTTCTTCCCAGTCCTTTCCTGTTTCGTTTTCATAGTAATCCCGATTCCAAAATATACGTCCTTGGGAATCCGAACGGGCGAACCGGTATCCACGGCCCCGCTTCCCGCAGGAAATCCCCAAAATAATAGTCAAGCAGCCTACAATTTCCTCACGATGTTGATTCCATCCCGGACCGGCAACAACACGTTTTCCACTTCCGGGTCTTCCAGCACCATGCGGTTCAAATCGCGCACAGCCCTTGTATCCTTGTCCTTGGCATCGGCCGACCACACCTTGCCGTTCCACAGCACATTGTCTATCAACAGCCAGCCACCCGGCTTCAGCACCCGCTTCAACAACGGGTAATACTCCGCGTAATGCGCCTTGTCAGCATCCAGAAACACCAAGTCGAAACCCGCTTCGGGCAATTCCGGCAGCAGTTCCGCCGCCTCGCCTATCCGCAGTTCCACCATATCCGACAAGCCCGCCTTTCCCAGATACGCCCGGATACGCTCCTCCAGTTCCGGATTATGTTCTATCGTCAGCAGACGCCCCCCCGGCTTCAAGCCCTTGGCCAGGCAAATGGCCGAATAACCGGTATAGGTCCCTACTTCCAGAATCCTTTCCGGCGCAATCATCCGGCTCAGGAACTCCAGCAGCTTGCCTTGATAAGCCCCCGACAGCATCCTGGGGCATAGCACGTTGACATGCGTATCCCGGTCCAAAGCCGAAAGCAAGGCTTCCACCGGCGAAGTATGTTCCTCTATATATTCCGACAAATCCTCCGGCAGCAAGCAAAAATCATCGTCCATAAGCTATCCTTTTAACATCTGGCTGCACTTCCGCATCGCCGGACATCCTATCATCAAAATCCAATCCGCACCCACTGAGCCTTGCGATATTAAAAGCGGAGCGGCAGAACCGCCAGGCTGCAATGCGCTAACCACACTCCCCGGTGGCGGGTCAGAACGGGCAAGATGCAAAGCCGCCAAGGGTGAAGGCGCGGGAGCGTACTTAGGTACGTGACCAAGCCTGAACCCTTGGCAATGAAGCAGATTTCCCGTTATCACCCGCCACCTAGTATTCCGAATTCATCAACGCCAACCCCCCCATACTCGTCTCCTTATACAAACTCGGCAAATCATGCCCCGTCTGCTTCATCACCGCCACCACCTCGTCGAAGCTCACCCGATGCCGCCCATCCGACAGGCTCGCATAGGTATTGGCATCCAAGGCCCGCACCGCCGCAAAAGCACAACGCTCGATGCAAGGTATCTGCACCAATCCGCACATAGGGTCGCAGGTCATGCCAAGATGGTGTTCCAAGCCCATTTCAGCCGCATATTCAATCTGGTAAGTGGTCCCGCCGAAAATCTGGTTGGCCGCACCGCTGGCAATGGCGCAAGCCACTCCGATTTCGCCTTGGCATCCCACCTCGGCCCCTGAAATCGAAGCGTTTGTCTTTACAATATTGGCAATCAGCCCTGCCGTGGCAAGCCCCCGGATCACCCTCTCCTCGGCAATACCGTAATTCTTGACGCAATGATACATCACAGCCGGCAATACCGCCGCCGAGCCGCAGGTAGGCGCCGTCACGATCCGGCCTCCCGCCGCGTTCTCCTCGGCCACCGCCAACGCATAACTGAACACATACCCTCGGTTGCGCAAAGACTTGTCATAGCCCTGCGCCTTGATATGGTACTGCGCCGCCTTGCGCTGCAGGTGCAAGCCGCCCGGCAGCATCCCCTCATGCACCAAGCCGTTCTGCACGCTCTGCTTCATTTCCTCCCACACCTCGTGCAAATATTCCAAATAGCCCGGCTTCTCATGCAAATCCACATATTCCCACAACGTCCGCCCGTTCTTGCGACACCAATGCAGGATATCACTCATCGTATGCAACTCGTAGATTTCCTCGTTCGAATAAGGACTGCCCTCTTCCAGGAAAATCTCGTTCGACCCCTTCTCGCGAATATCTCCGCCCCCCACGCTGAACACCGTCCAATCCCCAATCGTCTCGTTCTCGGCATTATAGGCTTGAAAAATCATCCCATTAGGATGCTCCGGAAGAAAAATCCCCGGGTATTCGAGAATCGTCAGCTTGTCCTCGCCCATCACATGCATCAAGGTCTCGTTGGTAAGGTGTCCCTTGCCCGTGGCAGCCAGGCTTCCGTAAAGGCTCACCGAATAACGGTCGGCATCCGGATATCTTCTCTTGAAGACCGTAGCGGCTCGCATGGGTCCCATCGTATGGCTGCTGGAAGGGCCGTTCCCTATCTTGTAGATTTGGCAAATACTTTTCATCGGATGTCTTTTTGCGATCAAGTCTTTATTTGCGTTCACGCCCGCGCCGCGCCTATCAAACATGCGATGCCTAAAAGGTCGCAACAAAAGCGTTCGATGCCAAAATCGGTCTTCCTCAACAGAAATTCCCGCTCCGGTTCGATGGAGTGAATGTAGTCCGATGCCAAAAGCAGACTACCTCAACTCCTCCTGAAGAAGCGGCAAAAAAATTGGAAACCTTGCTTTTAACATCCAACAAGGCAAATTTACACAGTTTGCGAAATTACTGCAAATGCCGGTTTCTGCAAGCCCCGGAAGCGCCCGCCCGTCCCCGATTTATCAACAATCGGGCAATTTCATTACTTTCGCGCTGCTTTTCAATCCGGAAACCGAGCCATCGCCAACCGCAGCCACAAGCAGGTCGCCAAACGGCCTGGCATCGGCTTCCCAAAAGGCAGATGCGTTCAAAGCCCATCTGAACGGAAGAAAGATTCCGCTGAAAGGCTCGGTATCGCCTCTGAAACGGGAAAAGCGTTCAAAGCCATCTGCATGGAAGAAAGATTCCGCTGAAAGGCTTGGCATCGCCTCTGAAACGGGAAAAGCGTTCAAAGCCATCTGCATGGAAGAAAGATTCCGCTGAAAGGCTCGGCATCGGCCTCCGAAACGGGAAAAGCACTCAAAACCACCTGCATGGAAGAAAGATTCCGCCATATTGCCGAAAACTGGTTCCTGACCGAGCCTCTGCTGTTCAATGTCTATTGCAGCCACAAGCTATGCGCGTTGAGAACCGAGGAGCAAAACAGCCGGACGGTACTGCGCTGCGGCAAAGGCCGGATCGAATACAACCCGGCCAGGGTGGCCGAATTGGAGCAGCTCCAGTTGGAAGAGTATCTGCGACTGGAAATGATCCGCATCCTGCTCAAGCATCCCTACCAACGCCAGCCCCAGCCCGTCCGCAAGGATGTCTGCTACTGGGCCAGCGACTTGGTGCTCCAAGACCATTACAAGCCCAAGGTCAGGATTTTCTGCCGGGACGACTTCCAAGGCATCACTTTTCCCGGATACGCGGCCGCTTTCGAAGAATACTACCGCTGCCTGTTGCCATTGGGCCAATCCTATTCCGGCATGAGCGACGAGCACGCCGGAGCGGGCGAACAGGAATCGGAGAACCAAGATGCACAGCAAGACCGGCAGGAAGAAGGACACGTGGATGACGAGGAAGGCCGCTCCGGCGGGGCCGGTTCACCCAACGAGAACACCAAAAGCCCCAAGGGACTGAAAGAAGGCGACACGGCTTCGACTTCCGCCAAGCAGAGCACCCCGACCGGAGGCGGCAAAGGGGAAAACGAACCGGAGAAGAAGATGACCGCCCTGCAACAGATGCAGGAGAAGGCCGGGCAAGCCGCCGAACTCTGGGACGAAGACCAGCTGATGCAGGAAGAAATCAACCGGATGGTGGAAGTGGCCGAGCAGACCCAAGCCTGGGGCAGCCTCAAAGGGCGGATGAAAGAGATGATCGTAGCCTCCACCCAGACCAAAGTGGATGCCAGCCGGATCCTGAACGGTTTCCGTGGCTCGCTGATTTCAAGCCGCCGCCAACTGACCCGGATGCGTCCCAGCCGCCGCTACGGCTTCGACAACATGGGCAGCCGCCACCAGTTCTCCACGCGGCTCTTGGTTGCCGTGGACGTAAGCGGCTCGGTGCCTTCTGAAAGTCTGCGGCAGTTCTTTGGCATGGTGAACCGCTTTTTCAAATACGGGATAGAGAAAATCGATGTGATTCAATTCGATTCAGATATCAAGGGCGAACCCCTCAGCCTGAAACGGGCCATGAAGGAAGTGGCCGTCTTGGGCCGAGCCGGGACCAACTACCAGGCGGTGATGGATTACGCCTGCCAGGACGGGGATTACGACGGGCTTATCATCTGCACGGACGGTTTCGCGGCCCTGCCCCGGCTCAAGAAGAACATCCGAACCAAGATTCTCTGGGTCTTCAACAACCGGGCTTTTTTTGAGCGGCATGGTTGGGTTTCTTCGTTCCCTAATAGTCGCTCCTGCTTCCTTGACGGCGTGTGAGCAGGGGCAATCTGCGGCGTTACGCGAGGGATTCGAAAATGCTCACGTACCAAAGTACGCTCCGCTTTTCTCACCCTCGCGTGCCTTGCATCTTGCCCCTGCTCACACGCCGTCCCGACCCGCGGGACGAAAAGCCAACCCGCAAATCATCAGATCAAGCCTCAAAACTCAAATAATCAATTCAGACATCACACTATCGACATCTACATAGAATCTTCCGCGAACGCAAAATCCAATCGAACCCACTCTGACTTTGTTCAATAATAATCGAAGCCGTCCGGCGCGTCGGCGTTGGCGGGTGATAACGGGCAAGATGCGAGGCGTCGAGCCGCGGATGGCGAGGGAGCGTACTTGAGTACGTGACCGAGCCAGACAAGGCTCGCAACGAAGCAGATTGCCCGTTATCACCCGCCAACCTATAAGTTGGAGATGAAATCGCTAATCCTAGAATACACCTCCGGCGCCGCCTGCAGAATCAGGAAATTGGCATGGGAATACTGGGCGCTCTCGAAGACATTGCAGAACTGCGCCATGGCTTCCCGGTAACCCTTATCGACCAGCCAAGACACGTAGGCCAACAGGTTTCCGGCCACCGTACCGGCAAAATCGGCTTCGGGCAACTGATCCAGGTAACGGAAAAGGCTTTCGTTCAAGACCGCCAATTCCGCCACCCGGTAATGCGAAGCCTGCTCTCTGACCGCCTCGAAATCGCGTAAGACTTCCTGCGCGCTCAAGACCCGCTCTTCCGAAATGCTCTCGAAAAAACGCGCTGCCGCCTTGGCTCCCACGATGCCCGCCACAATCTTCTTGGTGGTATCCGTAGGCGTAGCGGTACGTACCATCACTTCCGAGACACGTTCCCAAGCCCGGCGGTCGGGCAGCTTCTCCAATCCCGGATCCAGAATCCGCAGCATTTCCCCGTCCAGATAATCCTCATGGTTCTCAATGAAACCGACGACCCGGCCATCCAAGCCTTTGCTTCTGGCCCAAGCCACCCATTCGGCCACCGTCGGCTGGAAATAATAGACATTGAAACGCGACACCAGCGCCGGATCCAAGTCGGTAAGCTGGTACTCGTCGCCCTCGTTGACCGCCGAAATGATACGGCTGCCCTCCGGCAGCGAACGCCCCGCCAGCTTCTTGTTCAAAGCCAAATCCATGATAGTCTGCAGGATTTCCGGCCGCGCCCGGTTCAACTCATCCAAAAACAAGACGATAGGATGCCCGTCCAACGGAAACCAATAAGGCGGCATGAATTCCGTCTTTCCCGTCTTCTCGTTCTTATGCGGGATACCTATCAAGTCCCCGGGGTCGCTCATCTGGCCGAGGAACAAAGAAACCACCTTCTGCCCCTGCGTGCTGAAATAGCGTTCCAGAATCTGCGACTTGCCGATGCCATGCCGCCCCACCAGCATCACATTCTGGGTATAAGGCACGGTCCGGAGCAGTTCCTCCAACTCTTTCGTATTGATACTGACTGCCATTATTCTTTATTTATTAGGGCTTCCTGCCACAAAAAAACCTTCACCGCTCCAATAATCGGTATCCGACAGATTGACCGGCAAAGGGCACTCCTGCAACGACTTCTCCATATGCGCCACCGTTTGGTGTACCTTGGGCAGCACTGTCTGGAAATTAACATAAGGCAAACTGATTTCCAAGGTCTTGCCCACGTTCAAACGGATGCAGAGCACCGCCTCGGTTTCGCCTTCTTTCAAATAATGATGGTACGGGCTATCCTTGAACAAAGCCGGAAGCATCATATGGATGCCCGATAGCGCCAGCCTCTTCAATTTCTGCCGTTTGGCCTCCTCCTTGGCCGCCTGCCCCACCACGTCCACCAACGAATCCAAGGCATCCTTGTAGCGGCCGTAATGACTGCAATAGGTCTGCAACATCGATACCACCGAAGCCACCGAGGCTCCGGTCAACGAAACCGGCTCCTTGCACTCCTGAATCGTCAGCTCCATCGTCCCGATGCCCGGATTCTGAATCACATAGACATCGTTTTCCTTGCAAAGGCTCATCTGCAAGGTCGGACATGGCGTGCCGAAGAAACTGCGGGTCGTGGTCCGAGCCACTTGATCCGACGTCCAGCCTCCTTGCAAAAGAGCCTGATACAATTCGTCCAGGCTGAAAGCCGGAGCTCCGTACCTGAGCACATTCTTGAGCCAGTTGACCTTCTGCGTCCAGAAGTCGGCCCTGATTTCCTCTTCGCTTTTCATTTTCTTCCCAACAATATCGTGCGGTGTCAATAAAACCCAGCCTGCACTACCGGCAGTAGTCGAATCCGAAATCCGACAACACACCGGCAAGCTGAAAAATGCACCCAATTCCCGACAGTTCAAACTACAAAACCATATCGTCCTTGGTGAACTGGAATGGCAACAAGCTCTGTATGCTGTCCAGAACGACAATCTTGCCGGTTGTTCCCCGCAGGATCACCCGGATGGGATGCTTGAACTTATGTTCGTATTCCAAAATGGCCTGGCGGCATGCCCCGCAAGGAGCTACCGGATGATTCACGGCCTGTTTGGAATTAGCCGTGATGGCCAAAGCCTCGATAGCCTTGTCCGGATAATTGGCCGAAGCCGAAAAGACAGCGACCCGCTCGGCGCAAAGCCCTGAAGGATAAGCCGCATTTTCCTGATTGCTACCCGTAACTATCGTCCCGTCTTCCAAGCGGAGAGCGGCTCCGACCCGGAAACCGGAATAAGGAGCATAGGCCTTATCCACCATCTCGTCTGCCCGGCGCAGCAGCTCCCGGTCTTCCGATGCCAACTGCATTTCATCATCGTATTCCTGATAAGGAATGTCCAATTTTTTATCCATGCACGCCTCCTTTTTAACGCTTTCGTTGAAAAAATTCCTTAATCAAACCGGTGCATTGCTCGGCCAGCACGCCTCCCACCACTTCCGTTTTAGGATGCAACAGATTCACTCCCACACGGCTATAGCCTCGTTTCGGATCGGACGCCCCATAGACCACCTTGCCGATTTGCGCCCAGAACAAAGCCCCGGCGCACATCACGCAAGGTTCCAAAGTAACATACAGCGTGCAATCATTCAAGTATTTGCCTCCCAAAGCCTGGGAAGCCGCCGTAATGGCCTGCATCTCGGCATGAGCCGTCACATCCACCAATTTCTCGGTATAGTTGCAGGCCCGGCTCAAGATTCGATCCCTCCATACAACTACCGCGCCCACAGGCACTTCGTCCGCCGAAAAAGCGAGTTCGGCCTGCTTGAGCGCTGCCCGCATGAAGTATTCATCCGTCTTTGCCAAACTTTCGAGCATACGCATTTGATTCTGCGGATTGAACAAATAGAAACCGTCCCGAGTTCAATCCTCTTTCGAATTGACGGTTCCTCTTCCCATTGGCATCGAAGGAACAGCCGGATGCCGCTCACGGAAGTCCGCAAAAATAAACATTTAAATTGGCATAGTTTTTGCACGATGGATTATAGTTGCTAACGAATTTTACTAAACTATGCTCTTGGAACTCGTCAAACAGTGCAGTTCCAAGAGAAAAAAATAACAACATGAAAAAAATATTGCCAATCATCGCCTTCACGGCCCTCATCACATTCGTCCCCAAATCGGCATCAGCCGAAACAATGCCGAACACAAGCTTTCAGACCGATTCCACAAAAAACAAAGTAAATCAAATAGAAAAATCCCAAAAGGACAGGGACGAAAAACAAACCAAAAAGCGGAAAAAAATTGAAGACAAAGCCTGGATTCCTGAAATCTTGGCCGAGAAGACCTTCGCCATCGAAATCGACCGGCTTTTCCTCCCTATGGGCATCATCAACCTACGGCATACCTGGCTGATGTTAGTCCGTGACGGGCATGTGGAAGCCGGACTGCCCTACTGGGGTCGATACAGTGCCCCCAACCTGTCCATCGACCATCCCTTGGTGGTCGAAGTAGATGCACCTGTCACCGACTATCACGTGGATACGACCCGGAAAGGCTACGAAGTCAACTTCAAGCTCTACCAAGTAGGCGAGACCTTGGAAGTGGAACTGCGCATCGACAAAGACGGATACGTATCATTCTACCTGTACAGTTCCATGCGAAGCGACATCCGTTATTCCGGCGCCATCAAGATAGTTCCCGACAAAAGCATCCCGTTCCAGCAGATGAGCGACCAATTATGGTAAGAACCTGAAAACATTCGATACGGATTCCCGTCCCATCGCGGACGAGAGACCGGCCATGAAAGGAATCTCTCCATCAAGAGCCATCCCCCATGCGGACAAATCCTGCCAGACTGATTCTTTGCCGGAAAGGAAACTAATCCATAGAAAAGGAATGAGACCGGCAAGTCTTTCTTAAATCTTCTTAATTTTAAGATTCTTTTGGTTAAATAACGAAGGAGGCGCAACAGCCTCCTTTATTTTTGCCTCGACCAGACGCACCGATTCGACAAAGCGCAGATTCAACCCCAATCTGGTCATTAAGTTTTGGGGCAACGACAATGCAAGCCGGGCCGCAAAGCGCAGCACACGAGCGAAAAGCCCACAACAAACCCCTAAAAAGCGATGCACAACGGTTAGAAAGAACGGAGTACAACAGAAACGCAAACCAAGACAAGCAAAACAGCCAAAAGGAATCCGAATATGCAAATAGAAGACCTCGCCTTATCGTTCCTGAAAGGAATCGGCATCCGCTCGGCCAATGCCCTGCTGGAATTTTTCGGTTCGGCTGCGGCATTCTTCAAAGCCACCGTCCAAGACTGCCGAGATGCCGGACTCAAGCCAAGATTCTGCGACAACTTGGAGAAAGTCCGAACCGCCGCTTTGCGCCGGGCCGAAAAAGAGCTGCAACTAAGTCGGCAAAACGGCATACGGATAATCTGTCCGGAAGATGCCGACTACCCTATAAGCTTGCGCTGCTGTTCCGATGCTCCCTTGGCTCTCTACTACCGAGGCACTATGCACGTCAATGGCAAACAAGGACTGGCTGTGGTCGGCACGCGCCGGGCCAGCACCTACGGCAAGGAACAAAGCCGTTTGGCCGTGGAAGGCCTTGCAGGACAGAACATTTTTACCGTCAGCGGATTGGCTATAGGCATCGACACTCAGGCACACCAAAGCAGCCTGGAATCCGGCCTGCCCACTTATGCCGTGCTGGCGCATGGCTTAGAAAGAGTATATCCGGAAGAAAACCACGGATTAGCAAAAAAAATCATAGATCAAGGAGGAGCGATCCTCTCGGAAATGCCCCTTCATACCCAAATCAAATCCGGACTGTTCCCTCGCCGCAACCGAATCATTGCCGGAATGGCAGAAGTGACCCTTGTAGCCGAAGCTTCAATGAAAGGGGGCGCGATGCATACCGCCTATGCCGCGGATTCCTACCAAAGAAGCCTCTTCGCCGTGCCGGGACGGAACAAAGACTATTATTATGAAGGTTGCAATTACTTGATCAAGACGGGAAGAGCACGGCTTTTCCAAGAAGCCAAAGATATCCGCCGGGAAATGGGACTGGACGATACATGCAGACTTGTCAAAGGCAACAAAACCGGACAGACTGACCCCTACGGCCACGCCGGACTTCCCGGATTCCAACCCGACTTGGAACAATCGACTATCCTCGAAAGACTGAAATCCGAAAACCCGGCCTCGACCGACTATCTGTTGCAGCACACCGGATTGGCACTGCCCGACCTGCTCTCCTGCCTGCTCCGTCTGGAACTGGCCGGGCTTGTCCGCTCCTGCCCCGGCGGCTATTACGAACTGGCAAACTGAGCCTCACCCGTGTGTTTATAAAAGACGCGCCTCAGGAAGGCAGCAACACAGCAGAAAGAATGAATCGCCCATCATGATACCCCTTGGCCATAAGGCTGAACTACCTGGCCAAAATCTCGGCCATCAGGTTCCGGCAGCAAGCCGCCACCACGCCCAAAGTGGCGTCCGTCAGCATATAACAGGGCGTAGTATAGACATTATGCGCTTCGTCATAGACCACTTCCGGCCCGAACACATCCACCGGGCAGGCACCCATAGCCTTCAATGCCTCGTCAGTTCCCTTGTCGTGGCCGACCGTCACCTTCACACCCGGAATCAAACGGCCTAGGATGACCGGAGCAATGCACATGGCCCCGATAGGCTTGCCGGCAGCCATCGTCTTGCGAATCGCTGCTTCCACATCGGCATCCACCGTCATCGAAGCACCATCGACGGCAAAGGTGCTGAGGTTCTTGCCCGCCCCGAAACCACCGGGAAACAGCAAGCCGTCGAAAGCCGCCGGGTCGTAGGTCTTCAAATCCTTGACATTGCCCCTTGCAATCCGAGCCGATTCGGTCAGGACATTACGATCCTCCGCCATCGGCTGGCCGGTCAAATGGTTCACAACATGCATCTGCTTCTTGTCCGGTGCGAACATCTGGTAAGCGCAACCAGCTTCCTCTATCGCCAAAAGCGTCATCATGGCTTCGCCGATTTCCGAACCATCAAACACCCCGCAACCCGACAAAACCACTGCAAAAGTCTTTTTCATTGTCTTTTGATTAAAAAACTCCATTCATTGCAGAACACTCCTGTGAATCCTGTGCATCACGGCGTTCCGGAAACAGAAAAGGCGCATGGCCGACATCGCGAGCAGCACATGCGTGCCCCCGTGCCTTTGCCATGCACCCTTTAATTCCTATTTATTTCTCGTTATGGTCGGTCAGGAAACGTTCGGCCTCGATAGCCGCCATGCAGCCCGTACCGGCGGAGGTAATAGCCTGACGGTAATGCAAGTCCTGAACATCGCCCGCCGCGAACACCCCTTCCACCGAAGTCTGGGTCGTACCCGGCTTGGTCTTGATATGGCCGGTTTCGTGCAACTCCAGCTGCCCTTTGAACAGCTTGGTGTTAGGCGTATGGCCAATTGCCACGAAGAAACCCGTCAATTCGATTTTCTTTTCCTCGCCCGTCTTCACATTGGTCAGGATAGCCCCGTTCACACCGTCTTCATCCCCTACGATTTCCTTGGTCACATGGTTCCACAGGATTTCAATCTTGGGATTGTTGAGCACGCGGTCCTGCATCGCCTTGGAAGCCCGGAGCTGGTCGCGGCGCACAATCATATAGACCTTGCTGCACAACCCGGCCAGATAGCAAGCCTCTTCGCAAGCCGTATCGCCGCCGCCAACTACCGCCACATCCTGGTTGCGGTAGAAGAAACCGTCGCAAGTGGCGCAAGCCGAAACCCCCTGGCCGTTGTATTTCTTTTCCGAATCCAGACCCAGCCAATTAGCTGTCGCACCGGTAGCCACAATCACTGTCAAGGCTTCGATTTCCTTGCCGTCATCGGTCTTGATATGGAAAGGACGCTTGGAGAAATCCACTTCCGAAATCAGCCCGGGGCGGACATCGGTATTGAAACGCAAAGCCTGCTTGCGCAAGTCCTGCATCAAAGCCGGTCCCATCACCCCTTCCGGATAACCGGGGAAGTTATCGACTTCGGTGGTAATCGTCAGCTGGCCGCCAGGCTGCATTCCTTCGTACAACACAGGTTTGAGGTCGGCGCGAGCCGCATAAATGGCTGCCGTATAGCCGGCAGGACCGGATCCAATGATAAGACACTTTACTTTTTCCATCGTTATTTTAGTTTATCGTTTTCTTTTCCTTCCAATCGTGCGAATCCAAACGAACCAAAATCCACAAAGAAGCCTTCCTGTCGATTTCCTCGCAGGGTTCCCGGCATCCTTGACCGCTTGGGCATTCGCGACCGCAAAAAAACACAAAATTTCTGACTTTTGGCAGTTCCCATCCCGACAAGACCGAGGATAATCCCAACGTATTCATCCCCAAGTCCATGTCCGCAAAAACTATTACCGAGCCGCAAAGCGCCCAAACCGCCCGAAAACTATTGGAACATCAGTTTCCCCGTCACCTCATCCAAACTGAGAGGAACGAAACTGCTCACCAACAGATAAATGCCAAACAGCACCAGCAGCACCCCAACTACCTTGTTCACAATGCCCACGGTCCGGGCATTGATGAATTTCTTGATCCTATGCGCCACAAACGACTTCAAGGTATCCATCGCGAAAACCGTACCCAAGGTCATCAGAAAAAACAGTATCACCCGAAAATGCACCACTTCCCCGGCTTCGGTGGTATATTTGGCCGAAATCGTCCCGACCGAAACGAACCAGAAAATCCAAGTGGCCGGATTGGCCATATTGGTAAAAAAACCTTTGAAGAAGTACTTCCAATGCGAGGGCATCCGGATTTCCTCCCCATGGTTTTCCATGACTTTTTGAAGCTGCACCTTTTTCCGGAACGTGTAAATCCCAATCAGAACCAAGATAATCCCCCCTACCACCCCGATAATCTTGCTGGCGGCCGGGTCGGAAAACAAACGGGAGGCCCCTAAGAAGGAAATGGCCACCAAAAGCGAATCGCTCAGGAAAATGCCGAACGCCAAACGGAATGCCGGACGGAACCCCCTTTCCAAGCTGGTCTGTATCAGCGTGAAAAAGGCAGGCCCGAACATCAAGCTCAAAGTCAGACCTGCAACAAATCCTTCTATTATCGTGTGCCAGACTGCGTACAAACTGTTTCCGTCTTAGATGTTTGAAACAGCGAAGATACGAAATAATCCTTTCCCTATGCGCGCTCTCCCTGGCGAAACATTGTATAAACACTTCGCATGCAAATGCGACAAAACGTGAAAAGGGCAAAAGACGCCAAGATGCGGTATGGCGAATGCTTCGCCATGCCGCACAATAAAGGATTATTTCAAATACGCACGGAAAAAAACTTCAATCTTGTCGAACGGTATCTTTTCGAAATTGTCATACAGGTCGGTATGGTTGGCATCGGGAACGATCAGCAGTTCCTTGTTGTCGCCAGCCAGTTTCTTATAGGTATCCTCGCTGAAATAGCGAGAATGGGCTTTCTCTCCGTGGACAAGCAGGACGGCGCTGCGGATTTCGCCTGCGTATGACAAAATCGGCATATTCAGGAACGAAAGCGCCGAAGTCTTGTTCCAGCCGCCATTGGAGTTGAGCGAACGCTTGTGGTATCCGCGCTCCGTCTTGTAATAGGCGAAATAGTCCTTCACGTACTGCGGGGCATCGTCAGCTACCCCATCGGGCAGACCACCGGCGAGCTCATACGCGCCTTTACGGTAATCCGTTGTGCGCTGGGTGTTCAGCTGGCAGCGCAGTTCGTGGCGTGCGTCGGTATTGTCAGCGGCATCGAAATAGCCATTGGCCGTGACACGGCTCATGTCGTACATCGTGGCGGCAACGGTAGCCTTGATGCGCGTGTCGATGGCCGCCGCATTGACCGCCATACCACCCCAACCGCAGATGCCGAGGATACCTATCCGCTCCGGATCCACGTCGTTACGGGTCGAAAGGTAGTCCACTGCCGCGCAGAAATCCTCGGTATTAATGTCGGGCGATGCCACATAGCGAGGCTGACCGCCGCTCTCGCCCGTGAACGAGGGGTCGAAGGCTATCGTAAGGAAGCCGCGCTTAGCAAGTTCCTGCGCATACAGCCCGGAGGCCTGCTCCTTCACGGCTCCGAAAGGACCGCTGACGGCTATTGCGGGCAACTTGCTGCCATCCGTATTCTTGGGAATGTAGAGGTCTGCGGCAAGTGTCACGCCGTAGCGGTTGTGGAAGGTGATCTTGCTGTGGATCACCTTGTCGCTCAGAGGGAATGTCTTGTCCCATTCCTGGGTGAGGTTGAGTTTTTCTTCCATAAATCCTGTATTTTCTTGTGCAATAACTGAGTTTGTATTGACAGCTGTGATAATCACCCCTGCGAGAAGGAGTCTCCGGATAAATGATTTCGCCATATTCATACACTTGTTTTTTTACAGCACAAAGATATTCCCCCAAACAACAGCCCCCTGTATCTGATTTACTGAGGTCTGTACGCATTTTACGGATTCCGCCACCAACTGACTATCGAACGAAATTGGTCTTGACGGAGGGTTCTTTCCCGGGCAGGGGCTGAGTCTTAAGACCTTTCAGCACCCAGGCTATGCTGCGGCCGAGAGTGCAGCCCTGCACGGCCTTCGCCCCTATCGGCACAATCTCAGTTTCCACACCCTCCGCCTCAAGGGTCCCGGCCACTTCCTTCAGGGCCGTGAATGTGTTCCGTTGTTTCTCGGGCTTTCGTTGATTAAAAGTACTTTCATGTTTTTATCATTTATACCTATTTTCTATTCTATCAGTTTAAGCACATGATTCAATATGGCATCGGTCCCGTCTTTTAATTCATCGACTGTGCTTTGTATCTCTATATCAGGAATCAGACCGACACGATATGTGGGATTTCCATCACTGTTCAATACGGATACTCCGCTGAACCCTGTCAATACACCTCCCGGCAACCATATTGTCGATATGTCCCCGTCTGTTCCTGAGGTCTGTCTGCCTACGGACTTTGCATTGGGCAATGACGTAAGAGCCAGTGCGGTATATTCTGACTGACTGAATGTGCTTTCATCGATTATCACGTAAACAGGATTTTTGTAACAGGATAATCTGCTGCCTCTTAAAGGCTCCGCATCGATTATCTCAAAATCACGGGGTCTGACAGTTCGTAACTGGCGGATTTTCGCAAATCTGCAAGTGCCGTCAGCGAGCATATCACCCAATCTGTACAGAATATACTCATTCGGGTACGGTCTCAGGTCGATTATAAGTGCCTTTGTCATTTTTATTGAATTCCATAAGAATCCAAGGTATTCCTTCCTCAGATTCCCAACATCGATATACCCGACTCCGTCTATCTCTTTATAGCATGTGTCGGATGTTGTCTCTGATGTAGCCGGCATAGTGTTGAATGTCGGTATGGTTCTTTCTTTCAGCGCACTATTGTCTGTTGACTGCAAGACAATGGTCAGAGAGTCTCCATCTGTCCTGAAGATTTCTTCACTGATTCTAAGCTTGATTGCGCCTTGGTTTGCGGCTGTTGTCAAATCCTGCCTCTGGCCAAATATTTCGCTTACGCTTTGTCCATTGATGGAAATCACCCTGTCTCCCGGAGCTATTCCATAAACATTTTCACCGACACTTGATACATATAACTGACCGTCGATAAACTTAGCCTTCAAATCCGCTTTCTTTGCTCCGTACAGCATCCTGTAAGGATCGCTCTCCGCATACACCTGGCTGTGCCCGTCAAATATTTCATGTGAAAGCCTGTTTAATGACGATATGTACTCCTGTTTGGATTTTACGTTCATGAATATCGGAATATACTCTTTCAGAACATCATCCCAGTTGGGAATACTCCCGATGTTTGGATAATAATACTGCACGGCATTCCAGAACCTAAACAGACTCAAGAGCTGCAACGACTGTGACGGGAAGGACATGTCTTCGTATTTCTTTTCATGCTGAAAATTCGGTACGCTATTGCGTTCCAGGCGGATGTAACGGGATTCTCTCGAGAAATCAGCAGACCAGAAACTGTTTATGAGGTCTTTGACATAAGTTGATGTATTGGAGTAAGCCCATTCGGGAGCCACGCTGTTATCAGCACCTGGAATATTATCGGTTTTACACCACTTTCTCAGAAGAACCGGTATGGAATCCTCATTGTCTGCATTTATTACGGCAGGTAAAATCTTTGCCAACTCCACGTCAACGGCTATGTCTCCATTCATGACATCGGGGTGAGTGTATTTCATTGCGCCCCAGAGTTTGCATAAATCGAATAAGCGCATCACCTGTAAATCAGAAGGCTCGCCATGCAGAAGCAGTCCGTGAAAGACAGAATCACTTTGTTCCGGAGTGTTGACGGCCCTTCCGTTAAGTTGACAGAGCGGAACCCCGTCTATGGATATTGAAAAATTGTCAAACCATGCCTGGCCATCCCCGATAAGCATTCCTCCGAAAACAATTTGCTCGGCTGACTGACTGTACGGGACTGTGAGCTCGTATCTTTTCCAGTCAGAATCTCCCTTAACGCCATTCCTATTCATGTTTGCGAACGAAACATCGGGATCGACACGAATCCAAATTCCGGCATAACCGTTATTGACCGCTTCGGTTTTGATGTATCCCGAAAGCGTCAGCTTCCTTCCATCAAAACGTTCCGAAATGGTATTTGACCAAGAACCGAAATAGCTTTTCTTTTCATCCGGAGATTTGATGCTCAGACAATATCCCTGACCTTCAATTGAATCTAACGAGAAAACGTAATCAGAATGCTGTGTATTTGCCTCCCAAAGAATCGGATTGACACCCTTGACTGAATCAATATTCATGTTGTAACAGGATGAATCATCTGCCCTATTTTGAGTACTGCAAAAGCAGAACAGAAACGCAGAAATCAACAAACAAATGAATTTTTTCATATCACCCATGCTTTTAGTTTGTAAATATACGGATAATCTTTCCAAGAGAAAATTTTTCACACCTTTACGGCCCCAAAATTCAATTCAGCCTGCTGCAATATGAGAGGAATCAACCAGTGGAAATACCATACCCGCCCGTCCTCCGCCGATGCCAGCGACAGCGGCAGCGGCAGCGGAAGACCGTAGGCGGAACCGTCCTCCGGATGAAACTTACCGCGATGTACGGAGCCTTACGCATGACCTCCAGAACCCATTCGGCGGGCATTTCTCTGCTGACCTTTCTCATTTTTCGATATTTTTAAAAAGACTGTTCCTGTATTCAGTAGGACTAACGCCTAACCGTTTCTGGATATACCGGCTGAAATAAGACACGGAAGAGAAATTCATCCGCTCCGCGATTTCGGTCAGCGAAAGTTCCTTTTGCCGGAGCAGACGGGTGATTTCCTGCATGGTGAAGCGGTCAATCCAGTATGAGGCAGGTTTCCCGCTTATCTTTTTGCATATTTCCGACAGATAGTGGGGCGTGATGCAGAGACGCGAAGCATAAAATTCAAAATCCCTGTTCCGGATATATTCACCGTTATACAGCAATTCTATGAAAGCTCGTAACAAGGAGGTGATACGCTCCGACACTTGCAAGTCCCTGTGACTGCGGGCGTGAATGTCGTACAGGTCAAGAATATGCGCGGTCAGCAGGCTGCCCAATAATTCTTCGCGGAAAAAGTGCTTCTCGTCTTCCATGCGCATCCGCAGATACTGCAAAGCCTCCTCGCATATCCGGAAGTCCCGTTCGGACAATTTCATGACCGGATTCCGCAAAAGAGATAGATGCCCTATGATGCCATAATTGCTGCGGATGGCAATCGAAGTAACGAAGGATTCCGAAAGGTTCATCAAGATGCCTTGGAAATCATCTGAGGCGGAGAAGTCCGAAGCAAGTGTCGCATTAGGCAGAATGACATAATCCCCGGAAGAAATGTTATAATGGGTGTCCTGGAAAGCAAATCCCATATTGCCCTTTCTGCAAAGGATATGAATCACCCTCCCCGCATCCTGCAAAGTACTAATTCCCTGCCATGTATCGGCAAAAACAATACCGTCGAATTTCGTATCTTCCATTCTCTGACAAGCTGAATATGTTTGTCCGTAAAAATACGCAGAAACCACGAATAGTGAAAATATTGCCTCCAATTATGCAATAACGGAACAACAGACAGGCTGTAATTTTGCATCAAAATTAAAACTCTGAGTATATGAAAGATGCAAGATTGAACAATGGGGTGATGATGCCGTCCATCGGATTCGGCGTCTATCAGATTCCAGCGGATGAAACGGAACGTGTCGTAAGCGATGCCATCGAAGCGGGTTATCGGATGTTCGACACGGCCGCTTCTTATTTCAACGAGGAGCAAGTGGGCAATGCCATCCGGCAGAGCGGCATCAAGCGCGAGGATTTTTTCATCACTACCAAACTATGGGTACAAGACTATGAATACGAGGACGCACTCCGTGCCTTTGACAAGTCATTGAAACTGCTCGGACTTGATTATATCGACCTCTACCTGCTGCACAAACCCTACGGCAACTATTATGCGGCGTGGAGAGCATGTGAGCGGCTTTATAAAGAAGGACTTATCCGCGCCATCGGCCTAACAAGCTTCTCCAATGAACGCCTGCAAGATCTTTTCCTACATAATGAAATAAAGCCTGCGGTGAACCAACTTGAAACGCACCCGTTTTTCCAACAGCAAGCCGCCAATGCGTTCTTGCAGAAAGAAGCCATCCAGCATGAAGCTTGGGCTCCGTTTGCCGAGGGGCAGAATGACATCTGGAACAATCCGGTGTTGAAAACCATCGCGAACAAGCACGGACGGACGGTAGGACAAGTCGTTCTCCGCTGGCTGAACCAGCGCAATGTGGTGGTCATCCCCAAGACAGTGCATAAGGAACGGATGATGGAGAACTTTTCCATCTTTGATTTCACATTAACGAACCAGGAAATGGAAGTTATTGCCGGACTGGACACCGGGAAAAGCCCGATTTATGACGATATGGATTTGGCAACGGTGAAAGGCATCGGATTGCATAAAATCCATGAATAATCATCAAGGAGCATATAAGGCAATGGAACCAAGACAAATCAAAAATACCCCAAGCCACATGGAAACGAAATACATCGACACTCCCGAATGGGACAAGACATTTGCCCTCAGTGACAAAGTGAACCATAAGAAAGTCAGCTTCACCAACCGCTACGGCATCCGCTTGGTCGGCGACTTGTACACACCCAAGAACCATGCAGGAAAACTGCCTGCGATAGCCGTCTGCGGCCCTTACGGGGCGGTAAAGGAACAGGCATCGGGACTGTATGCCCAGACCCTTGCCGAACGCGGGTTCATCACCCTTGCTTTCGATCCTTCATTCAGTGGGGAAAGCGGCGGGCAGCCCCGTTACATATCATCGGGTGAAATCTATACCGAAGATTACAGTGCGGCGGTGGATTTCTTCTTGCTCCAGCCGGAGGTTGACAGAGAGCGTATAGGCATTCTGGGCATCTGCGGCTTCGGAGGCATCAGCATCAATGCCGCCGTGCAGGATACCCGCATCAAAGCCACCGTTTCATCCACGATGGGAGCGTTCGACCCTTACGACAAGGAGCAGAGGTATGAAATGCGCAGGCAACTCAACGAACAGCGCACCGCCGATCTCCTTGCCGGACGAACCAACGAACGCAGCGGCGGCGTACCGGCCAATCTGCCCGACGATGCGCCCGGCTTTATGAAGGATTACCGGGATTACTACAAGACTCCGCGCGGTTTCCATCCCCGTTCGGTGAACTCCAACGGAGGCTGGGAAAAGATAGCCGACCTGCCTTTCCTCACTTTCTCCCTGCTCGACCATGCAGACGAAATCCGTTCCGCCGTGCTTGTCGTGCATGGGGAAAAAGCCTATTCGCTTCCGGCTTCACAGGAGGCTTTCGGCAAATTGAAAGGGGACAACAAGGAACTACTGATTATTCCCGATGCGAGCCATACCGATTTATATGACCGGACGGACATCATTCCGTTTGACAAAATCGAAGCCTTTTTCAGAAAATATTTGAAGTGAGGGCAACCCAAAAGCCGTTTTCCTTATCGAGGAATCCTGCCAGAATGGATTCTGCGGGTTTCTTTCCAAAAGACAGCGACTTTTGAGCCACCCTCAATGCGCTGACATCGTCAACATCAGATTGACAATCAGAACTTCGGCAGCAATCAACGCTATGCCGATGATAGCCGGAATCCAATTGAATGCCACAGCTAATCTTGCCGTCCCGGCCCCGTTCTTCCGGTCGGGATGCGGAACGTTGCTGCCGAATGTTTCCATACCTGCATTCTTTGGTGGAACATAGACAAAACATTTTGCATGCAAATGCAGGCAAACACGCATTCAAGAACCAAAACAAAAAAAGCCCCGGAGGAATCCGAGGCTTTGAATCTGAAGCTTTTAGCTTGTGGGAGTTGAGGGATTCGAACCCCCGACCCTCTGCTTGTAAGGCAGACGCTCTGAACCAACTGAGCTAAACTCCCTTCGTCTTGGAGAGGCGCTTTTCGTATCACCTCCTTGACTTACGAGGCTGCAAAGATACTACCGTTTTTGATATCTGCAAACTTTTTGGCAAAAAATTTTTAGAAAAATCTTCACTTTTCACATAACACACTGATTACAAACAATAAAAAAATACCCCTAACCGGATTCCCTATCCACTCAGGCCTCTCTCCTTCCCAGCCGGAGACAAGCCCCTATTCTCTCTGCCCTCCCATTCATAGGAAACACATGCCAATTCATCCAAAAGAACTGTTTTCCATTCTTTCAAAACGATTTTCACTGACAATCCATGATAATTTTCAATTTTACCTTACTTTTGTTCCTTTGCAAACCGAACCGCAAACAGCTGTCAAACCTTTTAGCCGAACGAACCATCATTACCGCAAATAGCCAAAAGCGTTGCCTGCTTGCCTCGTTTGCAAAGAACCAACACCTAATCCTATGTCAACCGATTCCCATTTGCCGGCTCCAAGCCAGACAGACAAGCGCCCAATCGAACAAATCGGGCAACACGTATCTCCAAGCCGCCGGGCCAGGCTCCGTCAAACCACAGGCAAACGCCCCGTGGTAGGATCCATACTCAAGAAAGCCTTGGAACTGAGGAACACCAATGCCGCTGCATGGCAAAAGCTCTTTCCCCGCAAAGACCCGGCCAAGGCCCAGGATCGCGAGTTGAAAAAGCTGCTCACCAAGGCCGCCGACACGGCTTTCGGACAGAAATACGATTTCAAACGCCTGCTCAAAAGCCCCCGGCTGCGCGAGGAATTCGCCCGCACCGTCCCCGCCTTCGACTACGACAAAATGTTCAACCAATGGTGGCATCGCTGCCTGGAAGGAGAGACTTTCGTATCCTGGCCCGGCAAAATCAAGTACTTCGCCCTCAGTTCCGGAACCTCAGGAGCCACCAGCAAATACATCCCCGTATCGGGTGACATGGTCCGCACCATCCGCAAGACCAGCATCCGGGAGATTTTCTCCTTGGTCAAATACGGCTTCCCCAACGAACTCTATGAAAAGGAAGCCCTGATGCTGGGCGGAAGCACCCAGCTCCAATACAACGGCACTTACTACGCCGGCGACCTTTCCGGCATCACCACCGGGAACCTGCCCCTCTGGTTCGACCGCTTCTACCGCCCCGGCAAGAAAATTTCCAAAGAACGCGACTGGCAGACCAAGATAGAGGAAATCGTCCAGAAAGCCCCCGAATGGGACATCGCCGCCATCGTGGGCGTGCCCGCCTGGTTCCAGATTCTGTTCCAGAAAATCATAGAACGCTACCACCTCCAGACCATCCACGACATCTGGCCCAACCTGCGGATTTTCGTGCATGGCGGAGTCTCTTTCGACCCATACCGCAAAAGCTTCGAGAAGCTGCTGGCCCGTCCGCTGGCGTATATGGAAACCTATCTGGCCTCGGAAGGCTTCCTCGCCTTGCAGACCCGACCCGACACCAACGCGATGGAATTGGTCCTGGACAACGGCATCTTCTTCGAGTTCGTCCCTTTCAACGATGCCAACTTCAACCCCGAAGACGGCAGCATGGTGGAGAACCCCGAAACCCTCTTCATAGACCAGATAGAAGAAAACAAGGAATACGCGATCCTGATTTCCACCTGCTCGGGAGCCTGGAGGTACCTGATCGGCGACACGGTGAAGCTCGTGGACAAATCCCGAAACGAAATCATCATCACCGGACGGACCAAATCCTTCCTGAGCATTTGCGGCGAGCATCTTTCGGTGGACAACATGAACCAAGCCATCCGGATGCTGGGCGAATCGGAGAACAACGGCATCCTGGAGTACACCGTCATCGGCATCAAGAGCAACGGGATGTTCGGCCACAAATGGTACATAGGCTGCGAAAAGCCCATAGACCCCAAGGTGGCCGCCGAAAAAATCGACAACTACCTCAAGGAACTCAACGACGACTACAAGACCGAACGACTGGAAGCCATCCGGGAAGTGAGCGTGGAAGTCCTGCCGCTGCAAGTCTTTTACGACTATATGCGGATGCAAGGCAAGGAAGGCGCCCAGAACAAGTTCCCACGGGTGCTGCGGGGACAGAAGGCAGAGGAATGGCTAGGATACCTGGACTCGCTCGGGAAATAAGACAGATTCACCCCGATACAGACCAGGCAAAGCAGGCTTGGCAGCACATAGCAAAAGCATGGCACAAGAAAGATGTTCTTGGCTATGCGCCCAACTTTCGCTATATTCGCAGTTTATTCCATAGAGAATCGGGAAGCAATACTTTTTACGGCTTTCCACCTCTCTATTAAAACCGCGAACGATGGAATCTATCATTGAAGCTTCCGAAATGCCGCTCAACGCCGATGGCAGCATTTACCACCTGCACCTGCAGCCGGAACAGTTGGCTCATAACATCATCTTGGTCGGCGATCCCGGACGGGTTCCCACCGTCTCCAAATACTTCGACCACATCGACTACAAGGTCCAGAATCGGGAACTGCTGACCCATACCGGCAGGCTGAACGGCAAACCGGTCACAGCGCTTTCCACCGGCATGGGCACCGACAATATCGACATTGTCATCAACGAACTGGACGCCTTGGTCAATGTGGACCTCAAGGAACGCCGCCGCAAGAGCGAACACACCGCCTTGAACCTCATCCGCATCGGCACCAGCGGCAGCTTTCAGGCCGAATACAAAATCAACACTTTCTGCGCCTCCCGTTACGGATTGGGGCTGGACGGGCTTCTCAACTATTACGGCATTCCCGAATCCTTGTACGAAAAAGAGATGATGGCGGCCTTCGACAAGCACATGCAGCTGCCCTCCCGTTTCGCCCATCCTTATATAATAAGGTGTTCGGACGAGCTGATGCAGAAAATCGCCTTTGACATGCACCAAGGCATAACCGCCACCGCCCCAGGCTTCTTTGCGCCCCAAGGCCGAGTAGTGCGGCTCCCGCTGAGCTTCCCCGACCAGAACGCCCTTCTGGAAAGCTTTGAATACAAGGGAGAAAAAGTGGTCAATATGGAGATGGAGACCTCGGCGCTGTACGGCCTGGGTCGTGGACTCGGGCACAACTGCCTGACGGCCTGCGTCCTGGTGGCAAATCGAGTGAACAAGGACTTCAGCGAGGATTACAAACCGCAGGTGGAACGCTTGATACAGACGGTATTGGAGCGTCTTACGGCCTGAAACGGGGTGGTGCGGGCCGTACCGATTAGGGTGCAGGTGTCCGAAGCGAGGCCGGGAGCCCGAAGCCGATAGGTTCGAACAAGAAAAAACATGAAACAAGCCAACGAACAAGCCAATATCCACGCTTTGGTCAGCATGCTTGACGAAAGCGACCCGGAACTCTACCAAGGCATAAAGAATGCTCTTTTTGCGTTGGGGGACGAGGCTTTGCCCTATTTGCAGGATGCCATGGATTTGAAAGCCACGCCTTTGTGGCAGAATCGAATCGAGGGGCTGATTCGGGAACTGCGCTTAGAGACTGCCTGCAAACATCTCGGGGAATGGAAGAAAGAGGAGAATCCCGACCTGATGCAAGGCTTTTACTTCCTCTCATCGGCTTTCTATCCGGACCTCAAATGGGAAAGCGTCCGCGACCTGTTCAACCAGCTTTACGGAGACTGCTGGCTGCTTCTGGCTTCGCAGGACAACCTCCAGCAGAATGTGGTCCTGCTCAACAATTTCTTTTTCAATACATGCAAGTTCAAGATTGGCAAGAAAATAACCGATGGATACAGCTTCGCCGACTTTTTCCTGCCCAAACTGATTAACCTGCGCCAAGGCAACGACCGCAGCCTTTCGTTGGCCTACCAGTACTTGGCCCAGCGGAACAAAATCCCTATTTTCCAGCTCAACCTGCCGGTAGTCAACATTCTGGCATGTACCACCGCGATGGATCATTGCAGCAAGACCGATATTGTATTCTGCCTTGACATCACCCAGCGGGGCGCGATGGTCCGCCGTGCCGACGTAGAGCCTATTTTAAGCGAACAGAAACAGATACAAGTCTGCAACACCGTGGAATCGCTGCAAGACTACGCCAAACTGCTTTATCTGATGGCCTCGATGAACGAAACCGACCCTTTCCGGAAACAGGCCGTCAAAAAAATACACCAAAGCCTCGGAGAATCAGCCAACAGCATCAATATTTTCGGTAAAGGGAACCCTTTTGCCGGAAACGAACCCGATTCCGGCATGATGTAAAAGGAGGCCGGGGAAAAGAAACAGTACAACAACGAATCATAACACAGTGGAAAACAAGAAAGAAGAGACCAAGGCCAATCTGTCAGGAGCCACCGGCAGCCCCTTCCGCAGCTTAGCCGGAAGCCCCAGCTGCCAGGTATTCACCAATCCCAACGGACGCTGCCAGAACCTTCAAGAAGCCATAGACAGGGCTTCCAATATCGCCATCGTCGGGCATAACAACCCGGACGGGGACGCGGTAGGCGCCACCCAAGCCCTGTACCAATACCTGCTCAACATCGGCAAGAACGCCAAAGTGATTTATCCGAACCACTTTGCCCAGAACTTAGCCTGGATGGATCTGCAACAAAGCTCCATCAACTACCAGGACCATCCTGACGAGATAAAGACCGTGATGCAAGGCTGCGACCTGCTGTTTGTCATGGATTTCAACCGGGTGAGCCGGACAGAGAGCATGGCGCCGGTGCTGAAAGAGAAAGACTGCGTGCGCATCATGATCGACCACCATCTGGAACCGGAATGGCAGGATTTCGACATAGCCTATTCCGATACCACGGTCTCTTCCACCTGCGAACTTCTCTACCGGGTCATCCATGCCGAGCTGAACCCGGACCTCATCGACTCCCATGTCAGCAACTGCCTCTACGCCGGTATCAGCACCGACACCGGCTCCTTTAGCTACTCCTGTCGGCACAAGGAAATATTCGAAGCCATTGCCGACCTGATTTCCAGAGGCTTGGACACCGTAAAAGTACACCAGAACATCTTCGACAACTTTTCCGAAAGCCGGATGCGCCTCTTGGGCTGCTGCCTCGGAGACCGCCTGATCGTGAAGCCGGAATACAACACCGCCTACATGTATCTGAGCGATGCCGACATGCAGAAATACAACTACCAGGCCGGCGATACCGAAGGCATCGTCAACTACGGGCTCAGCATAGCCGGGGTTTATTTTGCCGCTTTCTTCACCCAACGCAACAACCGGATCCGGATGTCGTTCCGATCCCAAGGGGATATCGACGTGAACATCTTCGCCAAGGAAAACTTTGGCGGAGGCGGGCACAAGAACGCCTCGGGAGGCACCAGCTACGAAAGCCTGGAAGCCACCTTGGCCAAGTTCGAAGCCGCCTTGCCTGCATTCTACCAAAATTCCATCCGGCCGGCAGTGGAAAAGCTTAAGAAAACCGGCTACAACCCGGGCTGCGTGCCACCGGAACAGGAACAGGATCAATAAAGTTCCTTTCCGCCAAGCCACCAAACGCTCCACGATGAAAAGAAAAACTCCCTTTACTCTTTTCAGCCACAGCATCCTGCCGAGGCAACGGATGTTTCTGTCGGCAGCTATCCTTTCCGGCCTCTGCCTATTAGGATCTTGCCGCGAAATCACGGTGGAAAGCCTGCCTCGGAATCCGCAAACACCCCCTTCCGAACCCCTCATAGAAGCACAACGGCTGGCCGCACAACGAGAAAGCGAAAGCATAGAAGCCTTCGTGAAGCGTAGCGGCTGGCCGATGCAAGAAACCCCTCGCGGCGTATGGTATTACATTTACCGTTCAACCGCATCGAACAAAGATCCCATGATCGCCCAAGGCGATGTCATCCAGATGGAATACTATCTTCAATTGCTCAATGGGCAAATCATCGAGTCGTCCAAGGAAAACGGCCCTAAAACCATACAGGTCGGCTATTCGGACATAGAATCCGGACTGGACGAAGCCTTGTTGCTGATGCATCGGGGCGATTGCGCCAAAATCCTCATCCCGTCCCTTCTGGGACATGGATTTTCAGGCGATGGAGCACAAGTTCCCCCAGGAGCGAGCCTGCTCTACGACATAAAAATCCTCTGACCAAGCTTGGCATCCAGCGCAGAAAGCATTCCAAAGCTCGTCGCGCAGACAAGCCAAGGGAGAGATGTTCCGTACGAAAAATCGAAAGCCGGCCGAACAAAAATTTTTGTACTTTTACGCCCCGTGAAGCCGGGCTGCCAAAGGCCGAGAGCCGCACAAGACTGGGACACAAGCCATGCCGAAAGGATCAGCCCGAAACAGGCAAAGACAAAACGCGAAAAAACAATAAAATGAAAAAAGCATTCATCATGGGAGTCTGCATGGCAGCCTCCCTGCTCACACTCAATGCGTGTGGCAACAAAAAACCGAAAACAGCGAATGGACTTGAATATGAGATTCATGTGAAAGGGACTGGCCGCCAAGCCCAAACAGGGGACATCGTCAAAGGAAAGCTCACGCTTTCCTCTCAAGGCAATGTCCTCTTTTCGGTCGATGAGTCCATGCCCATCTTCCAAATCCAGGCATCCATCTATCCGGGGGATTTGAATGAAGGCTTGCTCATGCTTTCCGAAGGCGACAGCGCTTCGTTCTACGTACCCGTGGATTCACTGGCAAAATACATGGGCGGACTCCCCGCGGAAGTCAAAGATTTCATGGTCTACACGGTGAAAGTCGACAAACTCTATACCCAGGAAGAACTGGAACAGGAAGAAGCCGCCAAGGAAGCTGCCGCTCTTGAAACAGAACAGGCTGCCATTGCCCAATACCTCAAGGACAACAGCATCACAGTCGCCCCGGAAGAAAGCGGCATTTACTTCATTTCCAACAAAAAAGGATCAGGAAAGACCATTACTCAAGGACAAATCGTAAAAGTCAACTACGTTGGGAAACTGCTCAATGGCAAATTGTTCGACACCAATATCGAATCGATTGCCAAAGAAAACAATGTCTATAATCCGCAACGCCCTTACGAACCCATGGAAGTAGCAGCCGGAGTCGGCCAGATGATCCCTGGCTTCGATGAAGCCTTGGTCATGATGAAAAAAGGCGGCAAGGCAACGGTTATCATCCCGTTTGCGCTCGCTTATGGAAGCCGTGACATGGGCCCGGACCTTCCGGCCTATTCCACCCTGGTTTTCGACATAGAAATCGTTGACGCCGAATAATTTTCCCTATCCGCATTCATGAAAGCACTTGATACCGCCTCACTCGCGATAACAAGTGCTTTTTTTTGCGATTCGCATACGGAACTCCCCTCTCGTCAAGAAACAGATGCTGGCAAGTCCGACCTATTGCACGAACCGATAAAACAAAATTCATGAAACTGAAACAATTCACCCTAACGTTTTCCCTCTGCCTTTGCGCCAGCAGCTTTTTGTTGGCCGCACAGGCATCCGATAAAGACACTCCTTCCGCAAAAGAAAATCATGCCCAGGCGGAAGACACCCGTTTCATCATCTCTGCCGAAATCCGCGAACGAGGCGTCTACTCGCATGGTTACAAGCAGTTGCTCGCGCTCGATCAACAAGGGAGTTTCTTTGTGGGGCAACGCACCCGCCTGAATTTCGATTTCCAAAAAGGGCCGTTAGGCTTTTTCGTGCAGATTGAAGACGGACGAATCTGGGGCGAGACAAACGGTGTCCATAGCCAAGGGCTCGGGGTTTCCCAAGCCTATTTCCATATGGACATAGGCAAGGGATTCGGATTCAAAATAGGACGGATGCCCCTGCAATACGAAGACGGACGCTATCTTTCCTATTCTTCCTGGGATGAATGCCCCAAAACGCACGATGCATTGGTATTCAACTTCCGAAGCCAGGACAAGAAAACAAAAGTAGACTTGGGCGCATCTTTTTCCAACACAAGCGACAGTTATTTCCTGAACCCCTACGGCCTTGACAACTATTTCAAATACTTGTTGATAGGTTATATCTCCCATCAGTTCACGCCGGATTTTCGACTTGGATTGCTGTCGGTGACCGATTTTCAAGAAGAAAAGTCCTGGGATTCCGAAACGGACGACTATACTTACAATCCCGACAAAATCTATGGCAGATCCACCGTCGGACTATATCTGGAGCTGTTCAAAGGCAGCCCCGTCTCCGCTTTGATATACGGATACGGGCAGTTCGGCAAGCTCAACACCGGCCAACATGTCACCAGTGGACTGGCATCGTTTAAAATGAAATACAATGCATTGCCAAAACTGGAACTGCAATTGGGCTACGATTTCGTTTCCGGCGACTGGATGGTAGAAGACTTTGAAAACAAGCGAGGCTTCAGCAAATTCCTCGGCAGCACCCATTCTTTCTTAGGCATCATGGACTTTTTCAATCCGGGCGCCACCAGCAGCTGCCTTGGCGGCCTGCATCAGCCCCTGCTCAGCATCATTTACCGTCCTGCCCCAAAGCACAGCCTGGAACTGACCGGGAGGTATTTCTGGACGGTGGCTTCGCCCGACATTACAATTACTGATGCCTGGGGACAGACCGCAACGGCATACAACTCCCATGATCTCGGATTCGAAGGTTCGCTGATCTATAAATACAAAATCCGATCCGATCTCAGCTTAGAAGCCGGATATGCCCTGCATACGCCTACCGACTCTTTCGAAATCATGAATGAAATCATGCCCGGAAACAGCAAATTCGCGCATTTCGGCTACATCATGATCAGCTATAAACCCACGCTGTTCAATCTGTCAAAGCACCTGAAACGGCACAATGACTGAGGAATTTAACGAGATAGACTCTACTGCAAACGAAAGCGGGATTACCTCTGGATCCAAAGAAACAGGCATGTTCAGAACCAAAGTGGCGGCCAGTCCTCTCTTCCATTGGGGCAACAACCGCAGGTTCAATGCATACAGCGACTTCTTGCGTTGCCGCTTCGGAACACGCTTGCAAAAACTTTCGGTCAATGCGGGTTTCAGCTGCCCGAACCGGGACGGAAGCAAAGGCCGGGGCGGATGCGTGTTCTGCAACAACTCAGCCTTTAACCCCTCCTATTGCGAACCCGGCAAACCGATTCGAATCCAACTGGAGGAAGGCAAGTCGTTTCACGCCTGGCGGTACAGGAAAAGCCTGAAATACATTGCTTATTTCCAAGCATTTTCCAATACCTACGCGCCATTGGACGTACTGAAAGCCCGCTACGAAGAGGCCTTGAACGTACCGGACGTAGCGGGCATTGCCATCGGTACCCGGCCGGATTGCGTCAACGAAGAAATCCTGGACTACTTGGCCAAGCTTTCGGAACGCTGCATCGTGCATCTTGAAATGGGTATCGAAAGCTGCTACGACAAAAGCCTGCAATGGATGAACCGGGGTCATGATTTCGAATGCGCCCGCCGCGCTTTTGCCTCAGCCGATGAAAGAGGGATTTCCACCGGGACACATCTTATCCTCGGATTGCCTTCGCAAAGCCGGGAAGAAGACCTGATGCAAGCCGAAATCCTCTCCACGCTCCCCATGCGCACCCTCAAGCTGCACCAGCTGCAAATCATCAAAGGCACGGCTTTGGAAAAAGAATATACATTGAATCCCGATTTGTTCCGCTTTTTTGAATTGACCGAGTATGTGGACTTTGTGATTGATTTCCTGGAACGGCTCTCTCCCGACATCTGCATGGAACGATTCTCCGGAGAGGCCCCGCCCCGTTTTCAGGCCGGCCCCACATTCGGCATGGTTCGCGCCGACAGAGTGCTGCAAATGATAGAGAAACGCTTGGAAGAACGGGACACATACCAAGGACGGCTCTACCGGAAAAACCGCTAAGCAAGGGGGGGGCGCGAAGTTCCAGGCAAAGCTGGAAACAGGCTCAGACATGGCCGAAATAATGTTACCTTTGCAAATTTACTGCCGCCAGCAAGACCAGGCGATCCACCTTGCCACAGGCAAGAAGCTATCCCGAACAAGAAGCGGCACACAAAAACATCGCCATGCCAAACAAGCACACTCCGAGCATTCCAACCCTCAATAACCTGCGAATCGCCGTCATCGGCCTGGGCTACGTGGGACTGCCACTGGCCAGGCTGTTCTCGACCCGCTACCCGACCATAGGCTACGACTTGGACAGATCCAGGGTAGAAGACTTGATGCACGGCCACGACAGCACCTTGGAAGTGGAAGACCCGCTCCTGCAAAAAGCATTGGATGCCGGTCTCCGCTGTACTTCTTCCCTCGAAGAAATCCGAAACTGCAACTTCTACGTGGTGGCCGTCCCTTCGCCCGTGGATGAGAACAACCGCCCCGACCTGAGACCGCTCAGAGCCGCGAGCGAAAGTGTGGGAAAAGTCATCTCGGCCGGCGATATCGTAGTCTATGAATCCACCGTATATCCCGGCGTCACCGAGGAGGAATGCCTGCCGGTCATCGAAAATGTCTCCGGCTTACGTTTCAACCAGGACTTCTTTGCAGGGTACAGCCCCGAACGCATCAACCCGGGAGACAAGGAACATACGGTCGAGAAAATCAAGAAAGTAACTTCCGGATCCACAGAAGAGACAGCCGATCTCATCGACAGCGTTTACCGCTCGGTACTGGTCAACGGCACCCATAAAGCCCCCTCCATCCGGGTTGCCGAAGCCTCCAAAATCATAGAAAACGCCCAACGAGATGTCAATATCGCCTTCATGAACGAGCTGGCCAAAATCTTCAATGCGATGGGCATCGACACCCACGATGTCCTCGAAGCAGCCTCGTCCAAATGGAACTTCATCAAGCTCAACCCGGGGCTGGTAGGCGGACATTGCATCAGCGTGGATCCATATTACCTGATCCAAAAAGCCCAAGTCTATGGCGTGCTGCCCCGCATCATGTTCTCGGCGCGACGCCTCAACGACGGCATGGGCGACTATGTGGCAAACCAGACCATCAAATCCATGAACCTCAAAGGAGTAAGGGTCAAAGACGCGGAGATTCTGATTCTCGGAGTCACCTTCAAGGAAAATTGCCCGGACATCCGAAACACCAAAATCGTGGATATCTACCACACGCTGCACGAATACACATCCCGCATCACAGTCTTCGACCCCTGGGCCGACCCGTTGAAGGTGGAGGAAGAATACGGCATCCGGATTCAAGGCTCAGACTTGGAAAGACTGCACGGGCGATACGACGCCGTCATTCTCGGCGTGGCACACTCGGCATTCCAAGGCATAGAGGTACGAAAATTCCTAAGAAAGCCGTCCGAAGGCGTGGTCTACGATGTGAAAGGGGTACTGCCGAGAGAAGATGTCGATGCCCGCCTATGAAATGCGCCGATTTTCGAAAAAGCCCATGCAAGCATCCAGAAAAGGGAACTCACGTCCTTCTAACCTCAAAAAATATCCTTGAAAATATTGCACAAGCATCGAGAGTTTTGCTTACCTTTGCCAAATGTACGCTTTAGGAAGCCATTTTGATTTGTCGGGAAGACTACGTTTTTAGCACGAAGCACTTGATAACATCAATTTGATTACCAATCAAAAAACAAATAAACGCACTACGTAAAGTCATAATTTAAAGCTAAAAATCCTTTGGCCTTGGGGAACAAACCAACGGTTTGCCCTCAAGGACGAGAAAGCCGCTATGACAAGGGGGGAAAAAGTGCAACTTCTTACAAACAACCATTTAACTGACTGGATTGCAGCTTTATACACATCCAGCCAGGATTAGAAGTATTGTCTTTTCAAAAACGAGCCTTCCCCGGATGGCACAAAACACATAATGCCTCAAACGCACCGTATCGCTGATGCTTGAATCCCGGTAAAAAGATGCACACGACCTCTCAGCCGATCCTTTTCCCAGCCGAGCAAAAACCGCAGGAAGAAACGCCCCAATGGTTCGTGATGCGGGATTTGAAAAGAGCCAATGCCAAACTGCCCGCATACAAACAACTGGCAGAGGCCCATATCGAAGTCTTCACACCCATGCGCTGGCGAATCGCCACCCGCCGGGGCGCGCAAATCCGGGAAGAGAAGCCTTTTGTCCGGGATTTGCTCTTTGCCCATGCCACCCGCAGCATCTTGGATCCCATCGTGGAACGTACCCCGACCCTGCAATACCGTTATGTTCGAGGCGCTTACTGCCAGCCCATGGTGGTCAAGGACAAGGACATGCAGCGTTTCATCGGTGCAGTGGAAGCCTCCGACACGCCCCGGTTCTACCTGCCAGGCGAATTGAGCGCGGCGCAATGCGGCCAGATGATCCGGATTATCGGAGGACCGCTGAACGGATACGAAGGCAGGTTGCTCTCCATTCGAGGCTCGAAAACAAAACGCCTCTTAATAGAGTTGCCCGGCATATTGTCGGTAGGCGTGGAAGTAGAACCGGAATACATCCAATTAATCAAAGACAACAAACAAAAATACAATCAAATACAAAACAAGAAAAAGCCCGATTACAACATGGAATACAAAAGGAACATCATCATCACCGGCGGTGCCGGGTTCATCGGATCGCACGTAGTCCGGCTGTTTGTCAACAAGTACCCCGACTACCACATCATCAACGTGGACAAATTGACCTATGCCGGAAACTTGGCCAACCTGAAAGACATCGAAAACAAGCCGAACTACTCCTTTGTGAAGGCCGACATCTGCGATTTCGAGACCATCTGCCAGCTGATGGAAAAATTCCATGTGGACGGCATCATCCATTTGGCCGCCGAAAGCCATGTGGACCGCAGCATCAAAGACCCGTTCACCTTTGCCAGAACCAACGTGATGGGCACATTGAGCCTGCTGCAAGCTGCCAAGCTCTACTGGGAAGCCCAGCCCGAGCGATACGAAGGCAAACGTTTCTACCACATCTCCACCGACGAAGTCTATGGGGCGCTGGAACTGACCCACCCCGAAGGCATCAAGTCGGAACACAGCGCACACCGGGTCTATGGGGACGATTTCTTTGAAGAAACCACCAAATACAACCCGCACAGCCCCTATTCGGCCAGCAAGGCTTCGAGCGACCACTTCGTACGGGCTTTCCACGACACCTACGGAATGCCGACCGTAGTGACCAACTGCTCCAACAACTACGGTCCGTACCAATTTCCGGAAAAACTAATCCCACTGTTCATCAATAATATACGACACAAAAAGCCCCTTCCGGTCTACGGCAAAGGAGAAAACGTGCGCGACTGGCTTTACGTAGAGGACCATGCCCGTGCCATCGACCTCATCTTCCACAAAGGCCGGATTGCCGACACCTACAATATCGGCGGCTTCAACGAATGGAAGAACATCGACATCATCAAGGTCATCATCAAGACCGTGGATCGTCTCTTGGGCAATCCCGAGGGCCATTCGCTGGACTTGATTACCTACGTGACCGACCGCAAAGGACACGACATGCGCTACGCGATCGATTCCAGCAAACTGCACACGGAACTCGGCTGGGAACCCTCGCTGCAATTCGAGGAAGGCATCGAAAAGACCGTTCAATGGTACTTGGACAACCAGGAATGGATGGACAATGTGACCAGCGGCGACTACCAGAAGTACTACGAGGAAATGTACAAAGGAAGATAAGGCGTCCGAGCCGCCCAAACAACGGGCTGCCCGAACCCGACCGAAGCATTGCAGATGCAATTTGCCAGAATCCGGCCGGATTGGATCCCGATTCAAAAGGCGGTCTCAAGGAAATCGAATCCGTGTCATCCCAACAACAAACCAACGCACTTAAAATCAATAAAAAATGAAAGGTATTGTCTTGGCAGGCGGTTCAGGAACCCGTCTTTACCCGATTACCAAAGGCGTCAGCAAGCAGCTGCTGCCCATCTACGACAAACCGATGGTTTACTACCCCATCTCGGTGCTGATGTTAGCCGGCATACGGGAAATCCTGATCATCTCCACGCCGCAAGATTTGCCTGGCTTCCAACGGCTGTTAGGCGACGGCAACGATTTCGGGGTGCATTTCGAATATGCCGAACAGCCCTCGCCCGATGGCCTGGCACAAGCCTTTATCATCGGGGAAAAGTTCATCGGGGACGATTCGGTCTGCCTGGTATTGGGGGATAATATATTCCATGGCAACAGTTTCACAGTCATGCTCAAAGATGCCGTCCGCGCCGCCGAGGAGGAACACAAGGCCACTGTTTTCGGATACTGGGTCAGCGACCCTGAACGCTACGGCGTGGCCGAATTCGATAAAGAGGGCAACTGCCTGAGCATCGAGGAAAAACCGGCCAAGCCCAAGTCGAACTACGCGGTAGTGGGGCTCTACTTTTACCCGAATAAGGTGGTGGATGTAGCCAAGAACATCAAGCCTTCCGCCCGTGGGGAATTGGAAATCACAACGGTAAACCAACGTTTTTTGGAAGACAAGGAACTCAAGGTAAAGACCTTAGGCCGCGGATTTGCCTGGTTAGACACCGGCACGCACGACTCCTTGGCCGAAGCCAGTACGTATGTGGAAGTCATCGAAAAGCGCCAGGGCTTGAAAGTAGCGTGCCTTGAAGGAATCGCTTTCCGCAAAGGCTGGATTTCCGCCGAAAAGATGCGGCAGCTGGCCCAACCCATGCTGAAGAACCCTTACGGCCAATACTTGCTCAAAGTGGTGGAGGAAGTGGAACGGACGCAGCAGTATTTGGATTAAATCGGGAGAGCCACGCCATCTGAAAATCCGGAAATAACAGGATACAATTGCTTAAAAGCAAAAACTTTATAGCGTAAAAATGGAAGCGACAGCGAAAAGACGGTACCCGGTAGGCAGGCAGAATTTTGCCGAACTCAGGAAAAACGGGTACTTGTATATAGACAAGACAGACCTCATCTATCGCCTCACTCATGCTGATGCCAAGTACAATTTCCTGAGCCGTCCGCGCCGTTTCGGCAAATCGCTGTTAATCTCCACCTTGCACAGCTATTTTGAAGGCAGGAAGGATCTTTTCTCCGGCTTGGCCATCGAGAAGTTAGAAACCGAATGGGAACAATACCCCGTGCTGCACTTCGACATGAGCCTGGCCAAGCACATGCTCAAAGAGGATTTGGAAGACATGCTTTCCAGCCAGTTGGCCGACCACGAAAGGCAATTCGGCCTTGCTGCCGATTCCCCAAAAGCCAATACCCGGCTCAAAAACCTCATACAACACGCCTACAGGCAAACCGGGAAACAGGTAGTGGTGCTAATCGATGAATACGATGCCCCTCTCCTGGACGTGGTGCATGAAGAAACAAACCTTCCCATACTGCGCGACGTGATGCGGAACTTCTACAGCCCCTTGAAGGCTTGCGACCCCTACCTGCGCTTCGTCTTCCTCACCGGCATCACCAAGTTCTCCCAGCTGAGCATCTTCAGCGAGCTGAACAACATCTCCAACATCAGCATGCATCCCGACTACGCCGCCCTCTGCGGTATCAGCCAGGATGAAATGCTTGACCAGATGCAGCCCGACATCGACATCCTGGCCCCAAAGCTGGGCATCAGCCCCGACGAGGCCATTGCCAAGCTCAAGGAAATGTACGACGGTTACCACTTCTGCTGGCCTTCGCCGGACATATACAATCCCTACAGCCTGCTCAGGGCATTCAGCGAGGGCCAATTAGATGCCTTCTGGTTTGAAACGGCCACCCCCACCCATCTAATCAAGCTATTGCACAAATTCAACATATCCCCGACGCAGTTGGTCTCCAATCAAGAAGTACTGAAAAGCGATTTCGATTCCCCCACTGAGAACCTGACCAACATCACGCCTTTGCTCTACCAAAGCGGATACCTTACCGTAAAAGGCTACGACAAAGATTCGGGCCTGTACCAGCTCAACATTCCCAACCAGGAAATCCGCACCGGCCTGATGCGCAACATCGTGACCTATTACCTGCAAGCATCCGGCCCGCAAGCCAACACTACCGCCGCCAAAATGAGCGTGGCCTTGCGGCAAGAGGACATGAATACGGCTCTGGAGCTACTCCAGACCTTGTTAGGCAGCCTGCCTTACAGCGAAAACACGCACTACGAGGGGCATTACCAGCAACTTCTCTGCGCCATCTTTGCTATGCTCGGCTTTGAAGTTGACATTGAAAGCCGAACCCGCCAAGGCCGCATCGACATCGTGCTGCGCACGCCTAAGACCCTCTACTTGATCGAGCTGAAGATGAACAAGGATGCCGATGCCGCCATGAGCCAGATCGACAGCCGGGACTATGCCAGCCGCTTCGCGCTCGGCAAACTGCCCGTGGTCAAGGTGGGCATCCATTTCGATACCGAAAAACGGAACATAACGAATTGGAAGATAGAACCAAATTCAAAATAAAAAAATGGAAGCGACAGCGAAAAGACGGTACCCGGTAGGAAAACAGACATTTTCAATTCTACGGGAAAACAATTTCCTCTATATCGACAAGACAGAATATGTCTATCGCATGACCCACTCGGACAGCAATTATATGTTCCTGAGCCGTCCGCGCCGTTTCGGCAAGTCGCTGTTGGTCTCCACCTTGCACAGCTATTTTGAAGGCAGGAAGGATCTCTTCTCCGGCTTGGCCATCGAGAATTTGGAGACCGAATGGGAACAATACCCCGTGCTGCACTTCGACATGAGCCTGGCCAAGCACGTTGACAAGGAGCAGCTTGAAAGCATGATTGACTTCCAGCTGCAAGCTTATGAAAGCCAATATGCCCTGACACAGGAATTGCGCGGTCTCAACAACAGGCTGACCCGCCTGATCCAACAGGCCTACAGGCAAACCGGGAAACAGGTAGTGGTGCTAATCGATGAATACGATGCCCCTCTCCTGGACGTGGTGCATGAAGAAACAAACCTTCCCATACTGCGCGACGTGATGCGGAACTTCTACAGCCCCTTGAAGGCTTGCGACCCCTACCTGCGCTTCGTCTTCCTCACCGGCATCACCAAGTTCTCCCAGCTGAGCATCTTCAGCGAGCTGAACAACATCTCCAACATCAGCATGCATCCCGACTACGCCGCCCTCTGCGGTATCAGCCAGGATGAAATGCTCGACCAGATGCAGCCCGACATCGACATCCTGGCCCAAAAGCTGGGCATCAGCCCAGACGAGGCCATTGCCAAGCTCAAGGAAATGTACGACGGCTACCACTTCTGCTGGCCTTCGCCGGACATATACAATCCCTACAGCCTGCTCAGAGCATTCAGCGAGGGCAAGACAGACTCCTTCTGGTTCGGCAGCGGCACACCGACCTTCCTGCTTGAAATGCTCCAAAAATTCGAAATGCCCCCCAGCAAATTAGGACAGCCGATGGAAGCCATAGCGGAAGATTTCGATGCCCCGACGGAAAGGATGACCAGCATTATTCCCTTGCTGTACCAGAGCGGATATGTCACCATAAAAAAGGGAGATACCGACTTCCCGATATACACTTTGGGTATCCCCAACAAGGAAGTCCGCTTGGGACTGATGCGGAGCTTGATTCCGTATTACCTGACCGCCGACACCCGGCAGACTTCGATGGCTATTATCGCCATGGCACGCGCCTTGCAAAAAGACGACATGGAGAACTGCCTGCAGGAAATCCAAACGTTCCTATCCACGATACCCTATTGCGACAATACCGATTACGAAGGCCATTACCAACAAGTGCTCTATATCATTTTCAGCCTGTTAGGGGCTTATGCGGATGTGGAGGTTCGGACCGCCAAAGGCCGCATCGACATCGTGTTGCGCACGCCTAAGACCCTCTACCTGATCGAGCTGAAGATGAACAAGGATGCCGATGCCGCCATGAGCCAGATCGACAGCCGGGACTATGCCAGCCGCTTCGCGCTCGGCAAACTGCCCGTAGTCAAGGTGGGCATCAATTTCGATACCGAAAAACGGAACATAACGGATTGGAAGATAGAACCAAGCAGCCATGTCCTTTAACAGTTGCCCCAACATCCGGAAGCCAAGGAACGGGAATCGCCGCTTTTGGAACACAAATAATTGACAAACAGGAAATCAACCGACAACCACTTAGTCAAATGCAAGATAAGAAAGAAATCAAGATTGCCGTAGCCGGTACCGGCTATGTCGGGCTTTCCATCGCTACGCTCTTGGCACAACATCACCAAGTGACAGCCGTGGATGTAATTCCCGAAAAAGTAAAATTGCTCAACCAGCGGACATCTCCCATCCAAGACGAATACATTGAGAAGTATCTGGCAGAAAAGCCCTTGAAATTGACAGCCACGTTGGATGGTGCCACGGCGTACGCCGATGCTGATTTTGTGGTGATTGCCACTCCCACCAACTATGACCCGCTCAAGAATTATTTTGACACAAGCCATGTAGAGGAAGTAATCGAGATGGTGAAGAATGTCAACCCGAATGCCATCATGGTCATTAAAAGTACCATACCCGTAGGATACACCGAAAGTGTACGCAAGAAACTGAATACGGAGAACGTCATCTTCTCTCCGGAATTCCTTCGCGAAAGCAAGGCACTGTATGACAACCTTTACCCTAGCCGTATCATCGTAGGCCGCCCTGAAGGAGACAATCGTTTAGACGAGGCAGCGCATGTTTTCGCCTCCTTGCTGCAAGAGGGGGCTATCAAGCAAGATATTGACACGCTGTTCATGGGACTGACCGAAGCCGAAGCCGTGAAACTCTTTGCAAATACGTACTTGGCTCTGCGCGTGTCTTATTTCAATGAGTTAGATACATACGCCGAAATAAAGGGATTGGATTCCAAGGCTATTATCAATGGCGTATGTCTTGATCCTCGCATTGGAACACAATACAACAACCCTTCATTCGGATATGGCGGCTATTGCCTGCCTAAAGACACCAAACAGTTGCTCGCCAATTACGCGGACGTCCCTGAAAACTTGATACAGGCCATTGTGGACAGCAACCGTACCCGTAAGGATTTCATTGCCGACCGGGTGCTCCGCATGGCAGGATACTATGATTATTATAACCGGGGCGACTTCAACCCTGCCGAGGAAAAAAAGTGTGTCATAGGCGTTTATCGGTTGACCATGAAGTCCAACAGTGATAATTTCCGGCAAAGCAGCATTCAGGGCGTGATGAAGCGCATCAAGGCCAAAGGAGCGGAAGTCATTATCTATGAACCCACTTTGGAGGATGGCAGCACGTTCTTCGGCAGCCGAGTGGTGAATAATTTGCAGGCATTCAAGGAACAAAGCCAGGCGATTATTGCTAATCGGTATGATGCTTGTCTGGATGATATAATAAATAAGGTGTATACGAGGGATATCTTCCGGCGGGATTGACGTTGCCATGCCATAAAGACGCAGACGGGAATGAAGTGAATCTGCATCTTGATATTATGTGCAATCAATGAAAAGAACAGGGGGGCAGATTTTTTCTTACTTTTGCATATATACCACATAGAAGCTGCGATATGCATATCAACCAGATACATTTAAAGAATTTCCGTTGTTACGAGGACGTGGATATAGAGTTCCATCCCCGCTTCAATATCTTTGTGGGAATCAATGGCACAGGAAAGTCTTCGGCACTGGAAGCCCTGCGTATAGCTATAGGGTCTTTGTTTTTGGGTGTGGATAAATACAAAGACAAGATAGCGAGTCCGGGTATTTCGCAAGACGATGTGCGCTTGTCAAGGTTGGAGCAGCAATATCCCGTGGTCATTTCTTCGAAAGGCATGATAGAGGATTTTTCTGCGGATGGGGCTTCTCGTACGGTAGAGATAGAGTGGGAACGTTCTTTGACCACTAAGGGCGGAGCGACACGTTCCGCCAACGCGAAAGAGATGAAAGAGGCTTCTGTACGTATGCAAGAGGCAATACGCAAACATAAGGAGATTCATAATATCCCCTTGGTGGCTTATTATTCGACAGACCGATTTAAGAAAGAGAAGAAAGATGTCGGGGTGGAGCCAGACGGCAGTCGCTTGCGCGGATATTATAACGCCTTGGATCCATTGACCAACATCAAGTTCTTCCTCGACCTGTATTATACGGAAACATTGTCCGCTTTGCAGCATGACACTCCTTCCGTCATTCTGCAAGCGGTGAATGAGGCAGTGAAGAAATGCATTGACTGCGATGACTTGATGTTTGACATCAAGCATCAGGAACTCTTGCTTATCCAGCACGACACACATCAGGGTATGCCGTTCCATCTCCTCTCCGATGGAGTGCGATCCATGTTGGCTTTGGTGATGGAGATGGCGTTCCGCTGCTATCTGCTCAATCCGCATTTGGGCAAGGAAGCCGCCTTGCTTACTTCTGGCGTTGTCTTGATAGACGAAATAGATTTGCACCTTCATCCCGCATGGCAAAAGCGGGTGGTGAAAGACTTGCAGGCCGCATTCCCCCACATTCAGTTTATCGTGACTACGCATGCGCCTTTGGTGATTGGCTCGTTACGGGACGGGAAAATTTTCACCATTAAGGACAATCAGATTTACGACTTCCCTTTGCAGACAGGAAAGGACGCGAATTATATCCTCAACGAGATGGGAACGTCCGAGATGGATGATGACATTAAGCGTGCGCTGACTGAATATTTTCTCTTGATAGAAAAAGGGATGGGGAAAGAACTGCCTGCTTTGTCGTTACGGGAACAACTTGAGCGTCAATTGGGGCAAAACCATACGGAGTTGCAACGTGCTGACATGATGCTCAGCTTCTTTTAAGGAAAGAGGCTTGCTATGCGGTATATCAAGAAGGGAAACGAGCCTGAGTCTATGACGAGTTGGAAGAAACTGCGTCATCAAGCAGGGCAAAATCTTGTGTATAATGACTTTGACAAGAAGGCGGAGTTAAACGAAGTGCTTAGGGCGGAGCAACATCATGTTTGCTGTTATTGTCAGCAGCGACTGGATCATTTTCAAGGCAATAAGGTTGGGGGTAGTCATAATGAACACTTGATACCGGAATACGGAGGGCATGGTGATTTTGAGAAGCAAATGGATTATTCCAATTTGTATGCCTGTTGCATAGACTCACGTGGGCTTAAAAAGAAAGAACGGGAGAAACGCCATTGTGGGGAAGCGAAGGAAGACAAGCTGATTCGTGGCTTTATCCAAGAAGAAAATTGTTCTTCATTTTTCAGGTACAACATCCTTGGAGAAATCATTCCCAATGGGGATTACAATAGTTGGGCTGACTATCTGAATCATGAAGCGAATTTGAGCGGAGATGTAAAGGACGCGATGGAAGTCATCAATGTCTTAAACCTTAACTGTCATTTCTTGAAAGAAGACAGAAAAAGGGACGTTGATGCCTTGGTTCGTGTGATTAGCCATTTATCTAAAGAAAAAGTCAATGAGAAAATGCGTGAGTTTGAGCAAGCTAAAACTTATCCGAGATATATAGACATGCTCCTCTTCTTCATGGCGAAGAAAAAATAGAAAACATCTTGAAGGGGACTTTAGGCATCATTGTCCCTCCCAAAATCGCCTTGGCCACAAACTATGTAATTCTTAAAACGATTTTTTAACACAACTCAGTTTAGGGCACTGCTTAGTGCCCTTTCAAAAGAGGACGCCCTAAATTGAGCGTTTACAAATCAAATGTCATATAGGCAAATTTTGATGCCTCAATTTATAGAGGCAATGATATCAAATATTCCGAGGCTATCGCATATATGCCTACATGAACAAATCGAATTCTGTTAATTGAGTTGTATTGCCACTTTTGAAACGAACTACATCGTATGAAAGATGTTAGTATCTTAAAATTTTATGGTATTCTGTTGGTCGTGTTGGGGCATGTAACTTTCAGCTATTCGCCAATGTCGATAATTACTCCCAATCTGCCATCTACTACGTTGAATTTAGTGAAAGACATTATTTATTCTTTCCACATGCCTTTGTTCTTCTTTGCCAGTGGCTGTATATTCTCTTATCAATTGGAGGTGAAGCAGAAACCAATGACATTTATGCAACTGTTTAAGAACAAAGCCAAAAGATTGCTTCTTCCATTTTTTGCATTTGGACTATTTATGGTTTACCCCACAATGGTTCTGCTGGGATTTCGTGATCCTGTACATTACTTTATTGATGGTTTCATTCTTGCCTTAGACCCAAGGCACTTGTGGTTCGTAATGACATTGTTCTTGCTATTTCTTGTATTCTTCGTACTGCGCAAGATATGCAATAAATTACATATACCAATATGGACAACAAGCATATTAGCCCTGCTAATCTATAGTTTCCCCATGAACATTACGTACTTCCAGATTAGAAATGTAGAGGAATATCTCATTTGGTTTACTTTGGGGTACTTATTCACGATTTATAAGCCAGTATTCAAATATGTTGTTATGGCAGCCTTATGCGGATTAGGATTTAATATGGTAATGCCAGATTTTATCCCCTCCAATATGCTAAAATTATTCAATGCAATTATAGGCGTTGCGATATTCTACCTCCTCTCCGTGCGAACAATAAAAATAGAAGAGACTAAACTGTATCAGTGGATAGCACCAAATTCATTTGGAATCTATTTGTTCCATGCCATGATTATTTATTGGCTGGAATTTATAGCAGCCCCTTATCAAATCAACCCATACCTGCTATCCATAGCAGTATTTGTCACAAGCCTAACACTTTCTATTTTATTGACCGTATCGGTCAGAAAATTAGGATTGGGCGTTATCATAGGAGAGAAATCAAAATAACTATACTAATAATCATTTCATGCCGGATTCTACATCTTCAAATAAGCGGATAGCTAAAAATACTCTCATCCTATATTTGAGAATGATTTTTATCCTCTGCGTAGGATTGTACACCAGTAGAATTGTATTAAATACGCTTGGAGTAGAAGATTATGGCATCTACAATGTAGTGGGAGGCTTTGTGGCTTTTTTTTCATTCTTGAATGGAGCCATGGCAACAGCAACACAACGTTTTATCACATTCGAGCTTGCGCGTGGAAACAGGGAAAGGCAAATAACCACATTCTCAACCGCTGCTATCATTCATATTGCCATTGCGGCATTAATTGTTATTGCAGCTGAAACAGTTGGGCTTTGGTTCGTTTGTAACAAATTGGTTATCCCAGAAGAAAGATTTTCAGCGGCTATTTGGGTTTATCAGTTTTCCATATTGACGATGTTCGTATCCATTGTTTCGATTCCCTACAATGCGGCGATAATTGCCCATGAAAAGATGTCGGCATTCGCATACATCTCGATTCTTGATACAATACTAAAGCTCATAACAGTATTATTGCTCAAAATAATTTCATCTGATAAACTGATATTCTATGCAGCCTTGCTTTTTGGCATTTCACTTCTTGACAGATTGATATATGGCATATACTGCAAACGTCACTTTGCTGAAACACGAGTAAAATTGATATTTAACAAAAAATTGTTCCGGGAGATGACCAATATCGCAGGCTGGAGTTTATTTGGAAACATTGCCGGCGTATTTTATACCCAAGGTTTAAACGTACTTTTGAATATATTCTTTGGCCCTGCAGTAAACGCAGCCCGTGCAATTTCGGTTACGATTCAAGGAGTGGTAACAGGGTTTGTAAGTAATTTCCAGATGGCATTGAATCCGCAAATCACCAAGAGTTATGCCGTTGGCGACTTGCACCGTATGCATTCACTCATCTTCGCAAGCAGTAAGTATTCTTTCTTTTTATTATTGCTTATCGCATTGCCTATTATGGTAGAGACGCAAACGATTCTGACGTTATGGCTGAAAATAGTACCCGACCACACGGTTTGGTTTACCCGGTTGATGCTATGCATCCTGCTTATAGACGCTTTGTCCAATCCTTTGATGATCTCCTCACAAGCAGTTGGACGTGTAAAAATTTACCAAAGTGTTGTTGGTGGACTCATGCTCCTCATACTTCCGATAGCATACGTAGCGCTCAAATTAGGCGGAAATCCAGAAATGGTTTTCATTGTTCATTTGATTGTTGCCGTGATGGCACTTATCTCGCGGATTGTAATTGTAGGCCGGATGGTATCGTTCTCTTTTGCATCGTATGCACGCAAGGTACTTTTACCAGTTGGCTCAGTCTTTTTTCTCGCCGCTTGTACTTCTGTAATATTATTCTGCGTCACGCCCAACGGAGGAATATTGAAAACAGCGATAATAATTGTTTTGACACTGGCTTTTACAGGCACGGCCATTTTAACAACAGGCATAAATGCTTCTGAGCGACAATTATTACGGGAGAAAATTACCAATTTAAGGCATCGCCCCCATGAGTAAACTTGCAATTGTAATTTCTGAACACCTTAAATTGTTATTTCGCCCGATCATCATTAATGCATTTGTGTATTATGATGGTGATAAACGAGTGAAACATGAAAACTGGGGGGATGACATCAACTATTATTTCTTGCGAGAAATAGTTAGGCGTCCGTTGGTGCTTTTCAATCGCACTTCCCTGGCATTCAGATTAAAACTTCGGAACTATTTGGTAATCGGTTCTACTATTGATATGCTTTGCCGTTCCCATACCGACGTGTGGGGAGCTGGCATTATAGATGGAAGCAAACCTTTGAGGGTAAAGCCGAGGAAAGTTCATGCAGTACGTGGGCCTCTCACACGAGAGAAATTGCTTGATGAGGGGGTGGAATGCCCTGAAATTTATGGTGACCCGGCTTTGCTGATTCCACTCTACTACCAGCCCGACAAACAAAAACGTTATAAGTACGGCATCATATCCCATGTTTCCAATCAAGCGTTTGTTGCTAATTTGTGCCTCAATGGAAAACGCATCAGTGAATGCGCAGATGCACGGATTATCAACTTGGGGGAATACACCCATTGGCACGACATTATTGATCAAGTGTGTGAGTGCAAATCTATTCTATCGTCATCGCTTCATGGACTTATCTTAGCAGAAGCATACCATGTGCCGAATGTATGGATTGAATTTGGCAAACCACTAATCGGAGGGCATTTCAAGTTCCATGATTTTTTTATGTCTATACATCGTGACAGAGAAAAACCCATTTCCATTCATGGGGTAGAAATACCCATGGATGCTATCAACAAAGAAATCACAAAATGGGTGCATGGCTCCATTGATTTGCGGCTGCTACTGAATGCCTGCCCATTCAAACTCAAAATGCTGAAATATTTATGAACATTCTGTTTTATACACATGGGAAGGTGTATGCTACAAGGGGGGGAACTGAACGGACTACTGTATCTTTAGCTTCCGCGTTGACCCAGCTGTATGGTTGCCGCTGTTTTTCTCTGTATGAAGCTGAAGAACATACAGAACGAGAAAATTGCTTTGTGGCGGAGTTTCAATGGCAGGCAGGGCGTGACTATCAACAAGATGCAGAAACATTACGCAAGATAATTGTAAATAACCGCATTGATTATATCATTGACCAAGGAATCTTTATTCATGTGAAACTTCTATGCCTAGCGGCAACCGGGACAGGATGTAAAGTCATACTTGCCCATCATTACGAACCAGGGGCTGAAACGTTGTACATGTCGCTACGTGAACATTGGGCTAAAAGGCATGAGAAGATGTCTTTGCGCAGAAAATGTAAATGGTTGTTCGATTTAGTGTTCTATCCATATTCCAAACATAAATACGTGGAAACTTTGCGGAGAACTTATCGTGAGGCTTACTTCAATGCGCACAGCGTGGTGCTGCTTAGTAAAGGGTTTATCGAAGCGTACCAACAGTTCGGTCGGTTTAATGACAACAAAAAGTTTTTGATTATCCCCAACAGTCTGTCTTTTAATGAGTTTTTTCCAATAAATGAGATTGCGGAGAAAAAGCCTGTTATACTCATTGTTTCACGAATAGAGGAAGTTCACAAACGGCTCTCATTAGCTCTGAAAATATGGGCAAATGTAAAAAAGCACACAGATGCAAATGGGTGGCAGTTGAAAATTGTGGGTACAGGCAAGGATATGCCAATGTATCAACGAATGATAGAAAACGGAAAAATCCCCAATGTGACTTTCGAAGGGCATCAGAATCCTCTACCATATTATAAAGAGGCTTCGCTCTTTATGATGACATCTCGGAGCGAGTCGTGGGGATTGACGCTCACCGAAGCGCAGCAGATGGGTGTAGTACCCATAGCATTCGACACTTACGCTTCCTTGCGTGAGATTATCACCAATGGTCAGGACGGAGTTGTGGTCAAGGAGGGTAATGTGGATGTATACATAAATCGTATGCTCGACCTAATGCGAAATGATGCGGAAAGGCAACGCATGGCAAGGCAAGCTATAGTATCGTCACAACGGTTTTCACAAGAGAAAGTTGCCGAAAAGTGGTGGAATTTACTATCGGAAACAAAGCAATAAAATCAGATAAATAAGATGATAAATGTATTATATGTAACATTTGCCTCTAAGAACTTTGACGGAGCCACTTATTCCTTGATGGACTTGATACGTTCAGTCCGAGAATATGTCAATCCTATTGTTATGGTTCAAACCAAGGGATGCGTATATGACTATTTCACAAGTAATGGAGTGGAATGTATTGTGTGCGACTTTAAGGAAGACTTGGTTAGCAAACCTGTTAAGCTACACCAATATATAAAATATGCCCTTAAATATATCCCTAACCACTTGATGTTCTATAGGAAGAATCGTAAATGTGCCGAAACTGTTGCACAAATATTAAAGGGCAAGAAGATAGATATCGTGCATATCAATAACACGGTTATGTCAGTGGGCTGCGACATAGCACAGGCTTTGGATGCTAAATGTGTGTGGCATTTACGAGGGTTTATGGACTTAGCTTTTGGGTGGATGCCACTAAGGGGATGGGATAAGTATCGTCACTTGGTGAAGCACACCGACGCTGTGATAGGCATAACCCAAACTGTACTCGAGCACTATGTCCCATTAGATAGCAAGAATGCTTATGTCATATCGGATGCCGTGCGAAGTATGGACGACATTTGCCTCGTAATGCCCAAGGAAAAATACTTCTTGTTTTGTGCTGGTTTCCTGACTGAACAGAAAGGTTGCAGCTTTGCCATTTCTGCTTTTGCCAAGTCAGGATTGGCTACTAAAGGGTATAAACTGAAAATTATCGGTGAAGCACATCCCAAGTATATGGTTAAATTGAACCAAATCGTGTCAAACACAGGCATATCAGATGCAGTAGAGTTTCTTGGACGTACCGACAAAGTGAAAGAATACATGAGCTGTGCAACGGCATTTCTGATGTGTTCCGAGAACGAAGGTTTGGGACGTGTTTCCGTCGAAGCCATGTTCTATGGCTGCTTGGTCATCGGCCGCAATTCGGGCGGTACTAAGGACTTCGTGTTTGATGGTAAGACCGGGTTTCTGTTTAACAATATGGACGGTTGTGTGGCTACAATGCAAAAAGCTACTCAGGCCGACCATCAAGACATTATCCTATATGCCCAACAGTTTGCTCGTGAGAATTTTTCGATTGAAAATTATGGTGCAAAGATATTGAAAGTGTATGGTAAGGTGCTGAACCATGCTATTAAATAATTTTATAAGATAAATTGTTGAGTATGAAATACAAGTTATTGGCTGTTTCCAAATTTCCTAATATATCGGGAGTAAATATAGGAGATTACGTGCAAGCTCTTGCTTCGGCGCAATTTCTCCCACATGTAGATGGTTTCATCGACCGGGACGAGGAATTAAAAGACTACGACGGGGAGCCATGCAAAGTGATAATGAACGGATGGTATATGCACTTGCCGCAGAATTGGCCGCCATCTGGTTTGATTGACCCATTGTTTGTGGCTTTCCATCTGAACAGTGGGGTGAAAAAGGAATTACTCTCGGCAGAAAGCATCTCATACTTGAAAAAGTATCAACCAATTGGTTGCCGTGACCTTAACACAATGGCTTTGCTGAAAAACAACGGTGTAGAAGCCTATTTCTCGGGATGCATGACTTTGACCCTTGGCGAAAAATACCATTCCGCCAAAAAAGATGGGAAAACCTACATCGTTGACCCCATTTTCAATGGACACCTTGGTATGAAACAAATCCTCAAGGCTATTTGCATAATGCTTATGCATCCCTTCGATATACTTAAATTATTCACTACAAAGCAACTACATCTGCACAATGGCCGGAATTTTGTGAAAGGAGCCATAAAGACAGCACTATTCTACAAAGAGTATTTGCGCGTGTTTGGACGTGAACTCATTATGAAATCAATTTATGTGAACCAGGAAAGTATGTACTACAAAGTGCATTTCAAGACCGATACCGAGCGCCTTGCCGAGGCCAAACGCCTTGTCGAAATGTATGCTAAAGCGAAGTTGGTCATTACATCGCGCATTCATTGTGCATTGCCATGCCTTGGATTGGAAACTCCCGTCATTTACTTGGAGAGAGGAAATGACATTGAAGAGAGCAAGTGCAGATTAGGAGGATTGAGCGATTTGTTCAACATCGTTAAAATAAACAACGGCACGTTAATACCACAATTCGATGTGGCACTGCCTATTACACCGTCAAACCATCCATCTAATAAAGATACATGGAGAAGCCTTGCAAACGAACTGAAACGCCGTTGCAAGGAGTTTGTATCAACAACTACAATATCACAATGAAAGTTCTTTGGGTGTCATTGGTTAAATTCCCTCCGTTGTGCAAGAATTTGGGAGAGGCTGTACCAGCACATTGTGGTTGGATGTATTCCTCAGCAAAAGCCATGCTGAAGGAAATGCCTGAAGTTCGGCTTGGAGTGATGGTTTATTCATATGGCAGGAATTATGAGCGGTATGATATTGAGGGAGTTACTTATTATCTCATTCCAACAGCGAGTATAGACAGGACATCGAAGAAACAGATTGAGGCTTGCAGGCAGGCCATACGGAATTTTTCCCCAGACCTGATACACATCCATGGAACGGAACATTCGCTAGCCAAGGCTGTATGCATGGCAAATGAAGATGGTACGCGAGTGGTAGCAAACATCCAAGGGCTTGCCGGACCATATATGCGGTATGCTGACGGCGGACTTTCTTTGTGGGACAAATGGACTAACATCACTTTGCTCGACTTCTACCGGGGTACATTCTTACTCAATGCAAAACGAAGCTTTAAACTTCGCGCCGAATGTGAACATTATGTCCTTACACATGTTACCGACATCATAGGGCGTACACAATGGGATCAAGCTCATGTAATAACTATAAATCCCAATCTGCGTTATCATTTTATGAATGAAACATTGAGAGATTCGTTCTATGAAAAACCGCTATGGAATTACGACCGATGCAAAAAGCACACCATTTTCGTAAGCAATAGTGGTTCTGCGTTGAAAGGAGCACACCAAGTTTTGAACGCATTGCCCATTATCCTGCAACAATATCCCGATACAGTAGTCAACTTTTGCGGTAGTAGCGTGATGAGCAACAAGTTGAAAGATCTGTTACGTTTTCAAGGTTATCATCTGTATCTGCGACGTTTGGTGAAGCGGTTGCATTTACAGGAACATGTGCGTTTCTTAGGCTCTCTTTCGGAAACGCAGATGAAACAGCAGTTTCTTGATGCGAATGTATATGTGTTGCCCAGCGCTATAGAAAACTCGCCTAACTCATTGTGTGAAGCGCAAATACTGGGCACACCAGTAGTGGCAAGTTACTGTGGCGGCACACCTACGTTGCTGACTGATGGACAGACAGGTCACTTTTATCGCTACGAGGAATATGAGATGTTGGCGCAGATAGTAATAAGGCTGTTTTCCATAAATGATTTTAAAGAATTGTCGACCAAAGAACGTGAGATTGCTCTTTTACGACATGACAGGGAGAAGAATGCAGCAGCTTTGAAGAGTATTTATAAAGAATTAAATACAGATAATTGATTTATGATTAATTTTATAATTTGTGGCTTAGCAATGTGGCTTTACGCTTACATTAAGTTCCGCAAAGAAAAAATATTATATCCTTCTGTGATTTTTTCTTTTATGTGGGGAGGAGCCTATTTTTATACGGCAGCTATCTTAGGCGGATATGGGGAAAATCTCTTCCTGAAAGAGTACTATAATTTCCGTTACATGGATACTTATGTGGTGTATATTACTATTGTTGTTTTGGCAGGTTTTGCAATAGCGCATTATTTCAACAGATCATCAAGACGTGGAGTAAATCTTGAAATGAGCATGGACTTTATAGATAACATCCTTCAAAAATATAAATGGGTCTTATGGCTAAATTTTTGGGGTGGGTTATTAAGAATAGTAATCATGTTAAGTACCGTCGGATTTGACAGCATGATGGATTACCGATTAGCCGCTAATGCCATGATGATGTCATCAAGTTGGTCTTTTGCAGGAATTGTTTTTAAGCTAACTGCTTATGTACAAATGCTTGCGAATTTCTATATTGCATTAAGCGGACTGAAAACAGGTTTTGAATACTTGGATTTGAAAAAAGTATTGACTGTTTTTATCTTGTATGCTCCTACCCAAATGGCCACAGGAGGGCGCCTCTTTATATTATATTTTATCATATTCTTCTTTGGGGCTTTTATCATAGGAAGAGGCCTTTCGCTTAGATCAGAATCTAGGCATCTATTGGAATCTTTTGAGAAAAGGGCTTTAATTATATCATTTATAGGATTATTGTCGTTCGTTGGGATAATAGCGATGCTACGTGCAGGAGGCGTTGGCAAGAGCAAAGAAAATATTATAGATAAATTTGCATACGTGACAGAAGGTATGTTGTGTACCGAATATTTAATGAGGTATTATCCTCCTGAAACATTCCAATTAGATTATGGCAAAAATTTGTCAGGGTCATTGTCGAAAAAATATCTTAATTTTAGGGGACATTTGAATCAAACAAAAATGTCTTCTTCTGTTGTTTGTTTTTATACTCGTTCCTACTTGGATTTTGGGTATTGGGGAAATCTTATTTTTATCTTTCTAATTGCACTTTTCGGGGAACATCTTGCCCTTTGCTGTTTGGGGAGACTAAACTTGATTAATTTTTGTATTTTTATCGTAGTTCTGAAAATATTCTATGAATCAGTAATGGCATCAGCTATTACTGACAATATTCCTAATTATGAGTTGCTAATTCTTTTCGCTCTATTCTATAAAAGATTATTTGGGCGGTTAGATACAAGTAATCAATAATAATGCAGAATCATCGTAAACTATGGCTTGACATAGCCAAAGGTATAACCATCATTTTGATGGTGGTGGGGCATACGTCCATATCTAATGCAATATCAAGTTTTATATATGCTTTTCATATGCCCTTGTTTTTTATAGCGTCAGGATTTACAGAAAGTTATGTGAAATACAGCCCGTTAGGCTATATTCAGCATAAGGCTCGCACAATAATGCTTCCATTCATTACTTATTCTATAATAGTGTCATTCGCGTTATATCTTATTGGGAAGATGGTTTTTTCTCATTTAATATTAAATGGTTGGGAAGGTTATGCGTTGTGGTTTATCCCAGTACTTTACCTCTCTTCCATTTTAACTATGCTCATAAGTTTTACTAAAAATGTATATCTCCGATGTGGTTTTATGATCAGTATCTTCTTATTGGGAAGTTATTTAAGTTGTTACCAAGTTTCACTGCCATGGACATTATCCACTGTGCCATACGCAACTTTTTTAGTGCTCATAGGAAATGAATTGAAACATATTCAAAAATGGATTGAAGCAGAGAATCATTATTGGGACATTGCATTGTTGTTTATGGTAACAGTTATGGTTAGTCATTTCTGGCATCTTGATTTGGCTTGGAACCATATTACCCCTGTCATCCCGCTGACCATAGGGGCTATGGCCGGAACTTTGATGATTTTTCGATTATCTGTATGGATAGAGCGACATATAAAATGGTGCGCCTTGTTATTGCAGAAAGTAGGACAAGAAACTTATATCGTGGTTGCCTTTTCGCAGGTTACGATTATGTACATGAACCATTTCTTTGCAATAAGCCCAATACTGAAATACGCTTTCCTTGTGATTGTTCTCGTCTTGTTGAAATATGCCAAAGATGGTATTAACCGATTGTTAAGAGTGAAAATTTTATGAAATATCGGATATTTTGGACTTGCGTTCTGCCTGAGCATTTGATAGCTCAGTATGGATTGTCATTTGCCGCATGTAATTTCTCTTTTAATTTGATGAGCGGCAATACTTTTGATAAGGTGTATAGCGGGATGCCGTTATATGTGGGCGGTAAAATGCGACAAGAAGCATTTGAAGACAAACGTTTCGAATTAATCTATGATAAATGGCGTGAGAAAAGTGGTATGTGGCAGAAATTTGCTACGTTCAAAGAACAAGTTACCATTTTACGAAAGATACCCAAAGATGCCTCGGTATGGTTCTATAATCTAAATACACTTAACGCCCTATTGTTTTTGCTTTTAAAATGGTTCAAACCATCGGTGCAGCTCAATGTAATTGTTCTCGACTTTACACCTGTAAATAAAGGTTTCGGATTGAATCAACTCTATCTAAGGCTGATTAATTGGGCACATGGCCGTATCTGTCTGGCTGATTCAGAGTTATTCTGCAAAAAGAACTCCGTAATACTCCCTGGTGTTGTTTCCTATACTAGTGAAAAGTATTCCGAAATCAAAATAATAAAGAAGAGTTTTCTTTTGTCGGGCGTACTTTCCGAAGAAATAGCTATGCTTTCTACTGTCTTAGAGGTCTTTTCTAAACTGCCAGATTGTGACTTACACATTACAGGGAGTAAAGGGAACGAGGAACTATTGCAAAAGTATGCAAACACTTACAGTAACATTCACTGGCATGGGCAACTGTCGTTTAAGGATTACTTAGAACTGCTGCATAGTATCACTTTTCAGCTAAGCACACGTAATCCGCAAATGCCCGAAAACCAATGCAATTTTCCATCGAAGATCATGGAAGCTTTGCACCACAATCGTATTATTATTTCTACCATTGAATATCCACAATTAAAAGGATTGAAATACTTTATAGTAAATTCTATTAAAGGTGAATTCCTCAATGATATAAAAAGAATAATTGATTTGCCTACTGACGTTTTGTTAACGTATGCCAATCAAGGAGAATTAGTAAGTAGAATGTTCAGCGTGAAAGTGTGGAACGATACTATGGAAAAAATAGAAAATACTGAACGAAACGAAGCTTAATGAAACTTGTCTTTTATTCTCTTATCCTCAATAACCATCAAGCCAATGTGGCTGATGAACTGTGGGAACAGACCGGGCACAGCTATTGCTTTGTAGAGCTTGCCAATTTGCAGGCGGAACATCGCAAAGGTGATACGCACGATTATGGAGATAGGCCTTATTATTTGAGGGCTTGGCAATCGGATGCAGATTACAGTAAGGCTATGGAATTGGCTGTTACAGCAGAATGTTGTGTATTCTCAGGGGTACAGGCTTTGCCTTTTCAGAAAGAGAGGATGAAGCTGAGATTATTGTCTTTCGACATGAGCGAGCGATGGTTGAAACGTGGATTTATCAATTTGTTTTCGCCTGCCATTCTGAAAATGTTTCTTGCTTATCACATAGGCAGATGGGACAAGAAGCCTATATACAAACTTTGTTGCAGCGCATTTGCGGCAGGCGACCAATATAAATTGTTCACTTACCGCGGGCGTTGCTACAAATGGGGGTATTTTACACGAGTAGATAGAATTGATTTTGAGATATGTCGTGATAATTCCACATCAAATATCACACCACTTATGTGGTGTTCTAGATATTTGATGTGGAAACATCCGGAACTACCTATATTGATGGCTCAACGGCTTAAAGAAAAAGGATATCGTTTTGTGCTTGACATGTATGGGAATGGAGCGTATAAGGAACAGACGAAACAACTTGCAAAAGAACTGGATGTGGAGGACGTAGTCCGTTTTATGGGTGTCAAACCTAATGAGGAGCTATTATCAGATATGAGAAAGCACAAAATATTCCTCTTCACAAGCGATCGAAACGAAGGTTGGGGTGCGGTGGCAAATGAGAGCATGGCCAATGGTTGTGTGTTGGTGGCAAGCAATGCCATAGGCAGTTCACCCTATCTGATCAAGGACGGGGAAACAGGATTTTTATTCAAGAGTCCGCACACTTCAAGTACCTTTGGTAAACCTGACATGATGGCATTGGATTCACTGTGCGAGAAAGTGGAGCATCTGCTCGATAATCCGCAAGAATGGCAAAAAATGCGACAAAACTCTGTTGCCCTAATGCAGAAGATGTGGAATCCACGAGTTGCTGCTGAAAGACTACTAATCCTTATCGATATGTTGCAAAAGGGAAAAGATACTCCTTTTGCAACAGGACCTTGCTCAAAAGCATAAAATCCATTTCGCAACATGAAAGCCTTACAGACCATCGCTGGATTTGGTGCATTGTATGGCGGCATAGCCACTTGCACATACGATCTGATTACGGCAATGCATAATATCGGGTTTCCCCTAGACTTGCTGACCTTGCAAATCAGGAATCCATCGGACAAATTGATGGGCAAGGGCGAAGAATGGATTAACGCATTGCCCAATGATGCAGTTACGCCTTACCAGTACTCAAAAGGCATTACTCAATATCTCAAAAATCATAACTATGACTTATACCATACGAACGGGTTGTGGATGTACTGCAACCACATTACCTGTTCGATAGCACGGCACAGGCGCAAGCCTTATATCATTACGCCTCACGGAATGCTTTATCCGGATGCGATTCATCGTTCGTACTGGAAAAAATGGCCATTGATCCAACTGTGCTTCCGCAAAGACATTGACCGAGCCGATTGCCTGCATGTCACTTGCAAAGCCGAAATGGAGCATGTGCGCAATTTCGGGTACAAAGGAGCTATTGCTATCATACCTAATCCGGCCAATTTGCCTGACTATTTGGATGAAATGACAACCACAAAACAGACTTTTCTGAGGTGCAGCCACTTGAGGAAGTTTGGGTTCCTTGGGCGACTGCACCCTGTAAAGAAGGTTGAAAACCTACTGTATGGAATAGCGAAACTACCCCGTCCGCAAGATTGCGAGTTAATAATAATGGGTAAAGGTGATGATGCATACGAGCAATTTTTAAATAATGAGGTCTATCGGCTTGGATTGAAGAATGTAAAATTCAAGGGTTTTGTATCGGGTCGTGAAAAATATGAACAATTGGCACAATTATCCTGCCTGTTTGTGCCGAGCGACTTTGAGAATTTCGGCATGATTGTCACAGAGGCATTGTCCGTGGGCACACCTGTAATGGCCAGCCTTGGCACGCCTTGGGAAGAACTGAACACTACCGGATGCGGCTGGTGGATTGACCGCACTCCTGAAAACATCGCCCAAGTGATGCAAGAAGTTATAGATATGCCAACAAATGAATTGATCAAGAAGGGAGAAAAAGGAAGAACGTTGGTATATGAAAAATATTCCGCACCGAAAGTCGCCACACAAATGCAATGTTTGTATAAATGGATACTAACTAGCGGAACAAAGCCAGATTTTGTATATGAATACTGATTTATCACGTTACGGCAATTCTTGGTATCAGCCGGGAGCGGCATGGAAACGAACACTTTGGTACTTCATCAACGTCTTGGTGATGAAGAATTCCTGGCTGCCGACATCGGGGTTGAAGGTGCGGGTTCTGCGTGCGTTCGGGGCAAAGATAGGCATCGGCGTGAACATCAAGCCTTGCGTCAATATAAAATACCCGTGGATGTTGGAGGTCGGGAATTACACTTGGATTGGCGAAAACGTATGGATAGACAATCTTGCCAAAGTTAAGATAGGGAGCAACGTGTGCATCAGCCAGGGGGCTATGTTGCTTTGCGGCAATCACAACTACAAGAAAACATCTTTCGACTTGATGATTGGCGAAATCACGTTAGAAGATGGCGGCTGGATAGGTGCGCAATCCGTGGTTTGCCCTGGAGTAACAGTGCATTCCCATGCCGTGTTAAGCGCAGGATCCGTGGCCACAAAAGATTTGGATTCATACACTATCTATCAAGGGAATCCTGCCATAAAAATCAGGAATCGAAAAATAGCTGAACAGTGAAAATCTCCGTCATCACCGCCACATTCAACAGCAGTGCCACCATCAAGGACACGATGGAAAGTGTCTTGGCGCAGACGCATCAGGATTTTGAATACCTTGTCATTGATGGCGGGTCGAAAGACGACACCATGGAGATTGTCAAGAGGTATCAGGGCAAGTTCGGCACCCGCTTGCGCTACATCAGCGAGCCTGACAAGGGTATCTACGATGCGATGAACAAGGGTATCTTGATGGCCACCGGCGATGTTGTCGGAATATTGAACTCGGATGATTTTTATACAAAGGATAATGTGCTGGAACGGGTGGCTTCTGCCCTGGAAGACCCGGAAATCGATGCGGTCTATGGAGACATCCACTATGTACACGATAATGATTTAGATACTTGCACCCGATATTATTCGTCCCGACTGTTCAAGCGCAGCTTGATGCGTCTCGGACTGATACCTGCCCACCCTTCCTTCTATAGCCGGCGGACGGTATACGAGCAATACGGCGGGTTTGACTTGTCGTACAAGGTGGCAGCCGATTTTGAGAACCTGCTGCGGCTGATATTTGTGAACAGAATCCGCATCCGGTATATCCCAATGGACTTTGTAACCATGCGTGCCGGAGGAGCCTCCACATCAGGCATCAAGAGCCACATCCAGATTATGAAGGATCATCTGCGTGCCATGCGTGCCAACGGAGTCTATTCCAATATGTTCCTGCTTTCCTTGCGCTACCCGTACAAGATATACGAAATCTTGAGAAGCAAATTCAAAATCAACGCATAAGTTCCTCAAGCAGGAATCCCACATATTATCGTTTTCCTTTCTTGCATAACGCTCCTCTATTCCTATCCGCGCTTATGGCCAAATACGACATCAATCCCGATTCATCCATTGCCGTTGACATAAACCCTGATTCAACCCTCTCTGGGGACATAAATAGGAATCGAGACTAGCGTTTCAATACAAATCTGCCAAACAAGGGAGAAGAAGGCGCTCCAAATTTTGAAGGGAGCAACAACTTCGTGAAAAATCCGGTCGTTAAAAATTGTTAAAAATTAGCGGGTTATGAATTTTGTACTTACTTTTGCCTCGAATCGATGTTGAAGTCGGCTTCGGAGAACCCTCGGGTTCGTACCCGCGTTCAACCCGGTTCGAAGCTGCCTCTGCATAGGATTGGCTGAAAAGCACAGAAGCCGTATTATTCACGCAAACCCGCACCGCCATGGAAAAGAGAACCGAAAACTACATCCGTTTTGACTGGGCGATGAAGCGCCTGCTGCGCAACAAGGCCAATTTCGATGTCCTGGAAGGCTTCCTCTCCTCCCTCTTTGGCAAAACCGTCAAAATCCAAGGCCTCTTGGAAAGCGAGGGCAACCGCGAACGAGAGGACGACAAGGCCAACCGCGTGGATTTGCTCGCCCTGATGGACACCAAGGAAAAGGTCATCATCGAGGTCCAGAACAACACCGAGACCGCCTATTTCCAACGCATGATCTTCGGCACATCCAAAGTGCTATGCGATTACATCAACAAAGGCGAGAACTACGAACACGTCAGCAAGGTCTATAGCGTCAACATCGTCTATTTCGCCTTGGGAAAGGGTACCGACTACGTTTATCACGGCAAGACCGAGTTCCGCGGCATCCACAATGGGGATATTTTGGAATTGAATCCTTTCCAGAAGGAAAAATTCGAGGTCGATACCGTCAGCCAGCTCTTCCCCGAATACTATATCCTCAAGGTCAACGACTTCGACAAGGTGGCCAAAAGCCCCATCGAGGAATGGATTTATTATTTCAAGACGGGGACGCTGCCCGAGAACGCCTCCGCCCCGGGATTGGACAAGGTTCGCGAGCTGCTGCGCATCGACCGAATGAGCGAGGCCGAACGGAATGCCTATTACCAGCACTTGGACGACATGGCTCGGCTGCACGACACGGTGACCAGCGGCTACGAAGAAGGGCACTTCGACGGGAAAAAGGAAGGCATCGAAGAAGGCATTGAAAAAGAGAAATTACGCAATGCCAAAACGATGAAAGCCAAAGGCTACCCCGTGAATGACATTGCCGACATCACCGGCCTCTCCATCGAGGAAATCGAAAAACTCTGAAAACCGCACCGCCATGGAAAAGAGAACCGAAAACTACATCCGCTTCGACTGGGCGATGAAGCGCCTGCTGCGCAACAAGGCCAATTTCGATGTCCTGGAAGGCTTCCTCTCCTCCCTCTTTGGCAAAACCGTCAAAATCCAAGGCCTCTTGGAAAGCGAGGGCAACCGCGAACGAGAGGACGACAAGGCCAATCGCGTGGATCTATTGGCGTTGATGGACGACAAGGCAAAGGTCATCATCGAGGTCCAGAACAACACCGAGACCGCCTACTTCCAGCGCATGATCTTCGGCACCTCCAAGGTCCTGTGCGATTACATCAACAAAGGACAGAACTACGAGCATGTCAGCAAGGTCTATAGCGTCAATATCGTCTATTTTGCCCTCGGCAAAGGCTCCGACTACGTCTATCACGGCAAGACCGAGTTCCGCGGCATCCACAACGGGGACATCCTGCAGCTGAACCCCTTCCAGAAGGAAAAGTTCGAGGTCGATACCGTCAGCCAGCTCTTCCCGGAATACTATATCCTCAAGGTCAACGACTTCGACAAGGTGGCCAAAAGCCCCATCGAGGAATGGATCTATTATTTCAAGACGGGGACGCTGCCCGAGAACGCCTCCGCCCCGGGATTGGACAAGGTTCGCGAGCTGCTGCGCATCGACCGAATGAGCGAGGCCGAGCGGAAAGCTTACGAGTATCACCTGTACGATATGGCCCGGTTGCATGACACGGTAACCAGCGGCTACGAGGAAGGACGCTTTGACGGGAAACAGGAAGGACGCGCAGAAGGGCTGGCCGAAGGAATCGAGAAAGGGATTGAGAAAGAAAAGATACGCAATGCCAAAACGATGAAAGATAAAGGCTACCCTGTGAATGACATTGCCGATATCACCGGTCTCTCCATCGAGGAAATCGAAAAACTCTGAAAAAACGCAACGCCATGGAAAAGAAAACCGAAAACTACATCCGTTTTGACTGGGCGATGAAGCGCCTGCTGCGCAACAAGGCCAATTTCGATGTCCTGGAAGGCTTCCTCTCCTCCCTCTTTGGCAAAACCGTCAAAATCCAAGGCCTCTTGGAAAGCGAGGGCAACCGCGAACGAGAGGACGACAAGGCCAATCGCGTGGATCTATTGGCGTTGATGGACGACAAGGCAAAGGTCATCATCGAGGTCCAGAACAACACCGAGACCGCCTATTTCCAACGCATGATCTTCGGCACATCCAAAGTGCTATGCGATTACATCAACAAAGGCGAGAACTACGAACACGTCAGCAAGGTCTATAGCGTCAACATCGTCTATTTCGCCTTGGGAAAGGGTACCGACTACGTCTATCACGGCAAGACCGAGTTCCGTGGCATCCACAACGGGGACATTTTGGAATTGAATCCTTTCCAGAAGGAAAAGTTCGAGATCGATACCGTCAGCCAGCTCTTCCCAGAATACTATATCCTCAAAGTCAACGACTTCGATAAGGTGGCCAAAAGCCCCATCGAAGAATGGATTTACTATTTCAAGACGGGGACGCTGCCCGAGAACGCCTCCGCCCCGGGATTGGACAAGGTTCGCGAGCTGCTGCGCATCGACCGAATGAGCGAGGCCGAAAGGAATGCCTATTACCAGCACTTGGACGACATGGCCCGGCTGCACGACACGGTGACCAGCGGCTACGAGGAAGGACACTTCAATGGGAAGCAGGAAGGACGCGCGGAAGGCCTGGCCGAAGGAATCGAGAGGGGAATCGAGAAAGGGATTGAGGAAGAAAAGATGCGCAATGCCAAAGCGATGAAGGAGATAGGCATCGAGACGAAAAAGATAGCCCAAATTACCGGCCTATCCATCCAAGAAATTGACCGGTTCTGAAAAAAAGAAGGACGAAGGAAGAGCAAAAGGTCAACAAGAAAAGCGGCTCAAAATCGCCTGCAACCTTAAATACTTAGGCACAACTTCGGATGCCATCGCCCAGACCACTGAATTAACGATGGATGAAATCCAAAGAATAGAAGAAAATTGAACCAACCAGCAGCTATTCCATTGAATGAAAAACGCCTTGCCATACAGGTAAAGCATATTTATTCCTATCCTTGATTGCTTTGCATCGAAGATAGCTTGGCCTCGGCATAGCTCAAGCAAGGGAGCGGCTTGGCTCTGCTCTCGACTTTCGCTATCTTTGCAACCTTTGCTGCCATGCAGCAAAACAAGAATAGCCTACTTTCAATTGCCCCTGAAATAATTCAAATACAAACCATGAAGACAGCTTTGATTACCGGAATCACGGGTCAAGACGGTTCGTTTTTGGCCGAATTCCTACTAGATAAAGGATACGATGTCCACGGGACGATACGGCGTTCGTCGGTCGATTTCCGGGAACGGATTGCCCACTTAGAGGGCAGGCCGCATTTCCACCTGCATTATGCCGACCTCGGAGACTCGATGAGCATCATGCAGGTCATCATGAAAGTAAGACCTGACGAAGTTTACAATCTGGCTGCCCAAAGCCATGTGCAGGTGTCGTTCGATTCGCCCGAATTCACCGCCGATGTGGATGCCACCGGGGTACTCCGGGTACTGGAAGCGGTACGGCTTTGCGGCTTAGCCAAGACCTGCCGGATTTACCAGGCTTCGACATCCGAACTGTATGGAAAAGTAGAGGAAGTACCTCAGAACGAAAATACTCCTTTCCACCCATATAGTCCTTATGCCGTAGCTAAACTCTACGGTTACTGGATTGTCAAAGAGTACCGCGAAGCCTACGGCATGTTCTGCTGCTCAGGCATCCTGTTCAACCACGAATCCGAACGCCGGGGCGAAACCTTCGTGACCCGCAAGATCACCTTGGCCGCCTCCCGGATTGCCCAAGGCAAACAGGACAAGCTTTACTTGGGAAACCTTTCCTCGCTGCGAGACTGGGGTTATGCCAAGGATTACGTGGAATGCATGTGGCTTATCTTGCAGAACAACAAGCCGGAAGACTTCGTAATCGCTACCGGTGAACAGCACTCGGTGCGCGAGTTCTGCCAACTGGCTTTCCACTATGTGGGTATCGAATTGGAATTCCAAGGCGAAGGCGAGGATGAAAAGGGTATCGACAAGGCCACAGGCCGCGTCATAGTGGAAGTTTCACCCGATTTTTACCGTCCCACCGACGTGGTCAACCTATGGGGAGACCCGAGCAAGGCCAAACGCGAATTAGGCTGGAATCCCACCAAGACCACTTTCGAGCAATTGGTCAAAATCATGGCGGATGCCGACATGGCCAAGGTAGCCGTGGAAAAAGCCAGCGAGCACATCCGGACCAACCTGGCCGAATACCTGGAAAAAGGCATCGTAAAGTAAACCGGATAGCGATGCCGAGCATCCGCAGGAAACGAAACGATGCTGAAAACACCTCGTAAATCCCTTTAGCAAAAGACTTCAAAGATGGAAAAGACTTCAAAAATATATGTGGCCGGACACCGGGGCATGGTAGGCTCGGCCATCCTCCGCGAACTTCAACGCCAAGGCTATACCAATATTATTACCCGAACCCATAAAGAACTGGATCTGTGCCGCCAGGAAGCAGTGGAAAAATTCTTCGCCGAAGAAAAGCCCGAATACGTTTTCTTGGCCGCGGCCAAGGTAGGCGGCATCGTGGCAAACCAGAGCGCGCTTGCCGATTTCATGTACGAGAACATGATTTTGGAAATGAACGTGATTCATTCGGCCTGGCAGAACGGCTGCAAGAAACTGGAATTCCTCGGCTCGTCCTGCATCTACCCCCGCATGGCGCCCCAGCCGATGAAAGAAAGCTGCCTGCTGACTTCCGAACTGGAAAAGACCAACGAAGCCTACGCCTTGGCCAAGATTTCCGGGCTCAAGTACTGCGAGTTTCTGAATCGTCAATACGGCACCGACTATATCAGCGTGATGCCCACCAACCTCTACGGGCCGAACGACAACTACCACCCCACCCACAGCCACGTGCTGCCAGCCCTGATCCGCCGTTTCCATGAAGCCAAGGAGCAGAACCTGCCGTCTGTAACCTGCTGGGGAGACGGTTCACCCTTACGGGAATTCCTCTATGTGGATGATTTGGCCAACCTCTGCGTGTTTCTGATGAACCATTACAGCGGCAACGAAACGGTCAATGCCGGAACGGGCAAAGAAATCTCCATCAAGGAATTATCGGAACTTGTCGCCAAGATTGTAGGCTACAAAGGCGAAATCCTTTGGGATACCAGCAAACCAAACGGCACGCCGCGCAAACTTCTAGACGTGTCGAAGGCCACAGCGCTTGGCTGGACGTACAAGACCGAACTGGCGGACGGCATCCGGATGGCATACGAGGATTTTCTTCATAATCCGATGCGCGCCGAACGATAAGATACAAGGCACCGCGAGGGTGAGGAAAGCCTCTCTGCGACCGTCTTAAAAAGGTTTTATATCGAGCAGATACGAGGCGCCGAACCGAAGCGGAGAAAACGGAAACACAATTGTAACTCAAAAAATCATCCGGAGCGATGAGATGCAAGGCATCGCGAGGGTGAGAAAAGCGGAGCGTACTTTTGTACGTGAGCATTTTCAAATCCCTCGCGTAACGCAGCAGATCGCGCTCCGAATGATTTTTTAATTGAAGGCGCCAGAAAGATACTTCTTCGTCTGCTCCTCCCTCGGATCCTCAAAAAACTCCTGCGCCGGCCGCATCTCGATAACCTCGCCGAGATACATGAAAATCACGTAGTCGGCAATACGGCGGGCTTGCCGCAGGACATGGGTCACCATCACCAAGGTAAAATCCTTCGACAAGGCGGCAAACTGTTTCTCGATAGCCTCGCTGCTGACCGGGTCGAGCGCCGAAGTGGGCTCGTCCGCCAGAATGATATCCGGGTTGACGGCAAGCCCGCGAGCCAGGCAAAGCCGCTGCTGCTGCCCTATCGAGAGCCGCACCGCCGGCGAACGCAGACGATCCTTGACCTCCTCCCAGAGGTTGACTTGCCGCAGATAATACTCCACCAGGTCGTTCAGCTCCGCCCGGGTATATTTGCCGCGAAGCTTCAATCCGTAGGCAATGTTGTTGTAGATATTCATCGGTAAGGGGAACGGACGCTGCGACAACAGCCCCATCTTCCGCCGCAAAGCCACGATATCCGTCTTAGCCCCGAAAACCGGCAATTCCCCGGTATGCTGATCCCGTATATAAATATTCCCGCTCACCTTGATGTCCGGTGTCAAGTCGGTAAGACGGTTCATGCACTTGAGCAAGGTAGTCTTGCCGCAACCCGACGGCCCCAGAATCACTGTCAACTTGTTCTTCGGAATCTCTATATTGACATTCTTCAAGATATGCGTCTTTCCCGCATACAGGTTCAGATTATCCACCCGTATGATTCCTTCCCCTTCGAACGGCTTGGCACTTCCGCCCGCCCCCATCTTGGCATCCATCGCTTGTGTATCCATGGCAAAATCAATAAATACGGTACTTCTGATAACGCTTTGAAATATATCGCGAAAGCAGACTGATTAGCAAAATTATCAAAGTCAGGACAAAAGCCGAAGCGTAAGCCTTGTCCTGCGTCGCCGCGTAAGGCGAATTGATCTGATTGTAAATGGCCACCGGCAAAGTCGTGGCATTGTCCAAAAGGCTGGTCGGCGTCTTTGAATTCTCGCCCGTCACATACAAGACCGAAGCCGCATCGCCCACCGCCCGGCCGAAAGCCAGCAGCACCGCCGTCACGATGCCCGGAAAACATTGGCGCACATAGACCTTGTACGAAAGTTCCGAGCGGGTCGAACCCATCGAGAGCACGCTCTCCGAAAGCCCGGTCGGCACCGTCTTCATCACCTCGTCGATAGCCCGGATCATGATAGGCAAAATGAACAGCGCCACCGTGATAATCCCCGCCAAAAGCGAAGTCTTCACCCCGAAGAACACCATCAGCGAAAAACCGAAAGCCCCGTAGATGATAGAAGGCACGCCCCAGATCAGATCCAACAGGAAACGTGCCGTATTCAGCAACTTAGGGAACTTGACCATATACACATTCATGCAAAGGGCGCAAGCCAAACCTACGACCAAAGCCAACAAAGTGGCACTCAGCGACAAATATAAAGACCCCACAATCGCGTTCTTGATGCCCCCTCCCCGGTTCAGGTAAAATCCCGAACCCATATCCTCGGTAAGCATGCTCCAACTGAAAGTGGAAATCCCTTTATAAAAGATAGATACCAAAATCACCCCCATCACCCCGACAATCAAGACCGAAGCAATGTTCATCAACGAACGGAAGAAAATCTCTTCTCCCAACTTGCGTCCGGTTCGGGCAGGCTTCTCATGGCTCTTGACCAAAGCCCTTACTTCTGCGAGACTTCTCTGTTCCATTTCCTAATATTTTTCTACTCGGATAATCAGCCAGCGCAAGGTAGCGTTGAATACCAAGACCACCACCAACAGGATCAGGGCGGCGAACATCAAGGCGCTCTCGATTTCCGGAATCGAACCCAATTCCCCGAAGCTGTTGGCAATCAAAGCCGGCAAAGGATAGCCCGGGTCGAACAAGCCCGAAGGAATCATCACCACATTGCCCACCACCATCAGCACCGCCATCGTTTCCCCGAAAGCCCGGGCGAAGCCGAAGCCGAAAGCCGCCAAAATACCCGGCAAAGCCTTGCGGTTCAGCACATCACGTATCGTCTCCCAACGGGTCGCCCCCAGCGAAAGCGACACCTCGGTCAATTCCTTGGGAATAGTCCGATATATTTCCATCAGAATATTCAAGATAAAGGGAATCACCATGATAGACAACACGACTCCCCCGGCAAGAATGCTGTAACCGTTGGATTGGATTCCCAAGCTCGCGGCAATCCGGCCTAACCAAGGCACCACGAATACCATGCCCCACACCCCATAGACCACCGATGGAATCCCGGCCAGGATATCGATAGCTGTGACTACGATCTTGGCCGCTTTCCGAGGGGCGTATTGCGTAATATGGATGGCCGACAAGAAACAAATCGGTGCTGAAATCAGCATGGCAATCAAGGTGACATAAAGCGAACCGACAATAAACGGCTTGAAACCGAACTCGCCCGAACTGGGCCGCCATTGCGAAGAGAAAAGCAATTGTCCCAACGAATTGTCCCGGAACAAAAGCTCGGACTTGGCTGCCAAGCCGATAAACAAGGCAAACGGCAGAAGGAGGACAAAGGTCATAGCCAAATAAGTCAGAACCGTAATCACCCTGTCCCTTGTCCGTCTATGATTGGAGATATTCATACAATCCTGTTTAAAAGACAGTGCCGACAACCTTCCCGAAAAAGGGAACCGCCCGCGCTGCCACGCAAATCTTCGTTATTCCGCCACTTCGGCCGTTTGGGAAGCCGTTTGATGATCCTCAGTCCGGGAAGCCGTTGCCGCTCCTGATTCCGGAAAGCCGCCCAATTTCCGCAGCTGTTCATCCAATATCGAAGAAGGAAGCGCCACATAGCCGCCCATTTCGGTCAGAGCCTGACCCTTGGACAGGATGTATTCCAAAAACGCCTTGGCGGCCGGATTGCTTGGCACGCCTTTGCAAGCGAAATAGAGGTTGCGGGCCGGCGGCGCGGGATAGACATTGTTCTTGATAGCATCCGACAAACCATCCACCGTGGCATAGAAGTTTTCTTCCGCATCCAACGTGCCGTTGCTGTCTATATCCAAAGGCAGGATGCCCAAGCCTTGCACCGGCTTGCGGCTTTCCAAGTCATAACCAAAGCCCAAGTTGTTGTAGCCGATGCCATACCGGTCTTTGATAACGGCATTGGCCATTCCCGGGTCGCCATTGACTCCCGTTCCCTGCAAGTCTTCCTGATGCTTGCCGAAGTATTCGGCAAAGGTCTCAGCCGCCCCGCAGGCATCCGAACGGGTATAAACATTGATATCCACATCCGGCATCCCGGCCAGACCCGGATAAACCTGATTCCACTTGGTAATCTCGCGGGTCACGAAAATCTTGTAGAGCTGATCCCGGGTCATGCCCCGTTTCTGCACTTCGGTATAAATCGGGTTTTGCGGATTGATTGTGGGAACCACTGCATCGCGAGCCACAGCGATGAACCATGCGCCCATTTCCACTTCGGCCGGCTTGATTTCACGCGAAATCATCCCGAAATCCACCATATTGTTCAAGGCATCGGTCATGCCCTTTCCTGCCCCGCCGCCGGATACATTGACGGTGACGCCGGGATTGGCTTCCTGAAATTCTTCGGCCCACAAAAGGGTCATCGGGTAGAGCGCGAACGCCCCTGAAATGTTCACTTCCCCTTGAAGCCCTCCTTTGGATTTTCGGTTTGAATTGCCTGAACTATTGCAGGATACCATAGCCAAGAATGAGCCTAAGACGGCCAATAGTAGAATCTTCTTCATATCGTTTCTTGTTTTGTTTTGCCCGTCCCCGCGTTCTCCCAAACCAGCAAATGTAAGGATTTTTCCAAAAAGAGTAAAACTAAGGCGAAACCGACCAAAACCGAGCAGAGACATCGGCGTATAACAGTATTTAGTAACTTTGCGGCTTCAAAGAACCGGCAGCCCGGCTGCAACCGTATCCTGCCAAAGGCTCAAGCCTGCAACCGAACGGAATCGAACAAATCCGGATACCGAATCTATCATACTTACATTCATTATGAAAGCAGCCATCCTGACCATCGGGGACGAGATCCTGATGGGGCAAATCACCGATACCAACAGCATCTATATAGCCCGTCTTTTGAGCGAATCCGGCATAGAAACCTGCCGTATGCAGAGCGTTCCCGACCAGGGCGATGCCATCCGCCAGACGCTGGATAATCTCCTGTCAGAGGCCGACCTCCTTTTCATCACCGGCGGCTTAGGTCCCACCAAGGACGACATCACCAAGAAAGTCCTCTGCGATTATTTCGACGACGAACTGGTTTTTGACGACCAAACCTACCGGCATATTGAAAGCCTCTTGGCCCACCGCCAAGCCCCGATGAACCGACTAAACCGAGACCAGGCGCTTTTGCCGCGCAAGGCCGAGATACTGCCCAACCGCAAAGGGACAGCCGCAGGGATGTGGTTCAGCCAAAACGGCAAGCAGGCCATTTCACTGCCGGGCGTGCCTTTCGAAATGGAATGCCTGATGGACGAGGAAGTGATGCCGCGCCTGCACCAGCGTTTCCCCCAAATCGCGATGGCCTACCGGATGTTCATCGTCTACAATGTAGCCGAATCGGCCTTGGCCGAGAAATTGGAAGCTTTCGAGAACCAATTGCCGGAAAAGATGGGTCTGGCCTACCTTCCCTCTCCGGGTTATGTCAAATTGCGGCTGACCGCCAAAGCTGCGGCCCTGCCCGCGCTGGAGACCCAGGCCGGACGCTTGGAAAGCTGCCTGCAATCCAACCGATACCAATATATAATACCCGGCGGCCCGCAATCGGACAGCCTCGCCGCCCATATCGGCAGCCTCCTGCGCGGACAGGGCCGCAGCCTCAGCACGGCCGAAAGCTGCACCGGCGGATACCTAGCGCATCTGATCACCGCCGTGCCCGGCAGCTCGGATTACTACAAAGGAAGCGTGATTGCCTACAGCAACGAAATCAAGGAAAGCATTTTAGACGTACAGTCGGATACGCTCCGGCAACAGGGCGCGGTCAGCGAGGAAACCGTCATCGAGATGGCGCAGTCCGCCCGCCGCAAGTTCGGCACCGACTACGCCATTGCCACCTCCGGCATCGCCGGGCCCGGCGGCGGCACGCCCCAGAAGTCGGTCGGCACCGTCTGGATCGCAGTCGCCACGCCCCGAACCTGCCTTACCAAGCTCTGCCGTTTCTCTTCCGACCGCGAGCGCAATATAGAACGCGCCAGCATCCAAGCCCTCGGCCTGCTGCTCACCGCCTTGACAACCGAGGCCGAAGCAAACAATAACAACTAATTTACAAACCCTCCTGTCCGATGTTGCCATTCGTAATGGAACCACTCAAAGCCCCGGGAAATTTTCCACGAACTGTATCGTAAAGTCGGGGAAACTCGCTACAAACTGAACGGTAAAGTCAGGGAAGCTCTCCACGAACTGCCATTCCCCGCATTCGTCGGCAAAAGCCGAGACGGTCTTCACTTTCAAATCTGGGAACGAACCGACAATCTTCACCTTGAAATCGGCAAAGGCTTCCACTACCTTGACCTTGCCATACAAGGGGATACCCTCGCACCGGCAATCATCGTCGATAGGTTCTTCCATTCCGACAACAGCCGTCCCCGTCCTCTCCGGCAGCAAAACCGGATTCCCCGCCTGCAAATCGGCCGTCAAGGCCGCAAAAGTCCCCATCGCTGACAAGAAAAAGACTTTCAACGCATTCATATTCACAAAGTTCATAATCCTTCAAAGATTCACAGCCAGCCATAAAATGGAGGCCAGCCCCTCTCTAATCCGAGTTTTAAAATTTAGCTCGTCCGGCAAAAATCGCCTCGACCTATACCTCGACTTATACCTCGACCTACCCATAGAACCTGCCTGAAGCAAGCCGGTACCGGAATAGGCACCGGACAGCCGCTACAATTCACGAACCAACCTCTCCAACATCGTCCCCAAGGACGTATTGTAGCCCTGGCTCGCATAGACCACCCGGTTGAAAGTATCCCCCACCACGAACACCGGCCGTTTACCCTCCGACAACCGCAGATTCGTTGCCAATTCCTTTTCAATCACGCCATCCTGGTCGATGCCGAAGCGGACTGTAGACGGAAGTCCATCTATGGGATGCTTCAAATACGACTGATAGGCCGCCTCGTCCGGGAAAAGCAAGAGCAACGTCCGTCCCCAGGCTTCCAAATCCGATGCCAAGCGGGCCAAATCCCGCAATGCATGGTTGGTCGGCTCTTCCCCGGCCCCCAAAACGGCCAGCGCGAAATAACCCCGGCCCGTCGTTTCCAAGACACTCTTCACCGATCGGCTTTCCAAATCAAAATACTTGTTTTCCGAATTGAACGAACCTATCACCTTGATGGCCGAGGGGTCATCCCGCATCACCAAATCCGCACGCCCTGGCTTACGCTTCGTCACCGGTAAAAAGGAAAGGTTTGCCAATACTGAACCATCCGCAAGACGCGTTCCGCTCACCAAAAGGTAATATCCATCCCGCATCACCCGAGATTCGGCAAAGAGGGACTTCCAAGAACTTCCTTCCTCCGGATAAGTCTGAAGTTCCCACCGGCCATCTTTGTAATAGGACAAAGTGAAGTGAGAGTAATAACGAGGGTCGGGCAGATTGGGAGAAACATTGTAATCCAAGCCCCAAAGACCCGCCGGCCCTACCGTTCCTTCCATATCATAAGTCCAAACAAGTTTCCAATCCCCTTCTTCCTCCGCACATAAAACCTCATTTGTTACCGGGTGCAGCTGCGCGGCCACGCCCATGCTCCGCAACACACTCACCAGAAATATCTTGTAGCTCCGCAAATCGGCCACCCTCGCCTCATACACCCCTTGGGGCGACATCGGCATCGCCTGCAAGTTCAAGTCGTTCTCAATCCGGATACTGTCCGCCATCCATCGCAAGAGCGCAGAGGGGTCAAGCGCCCATTCCGCCCGCTGCTCCTCCGGCCAGACTTCCGCAAAATACTGTTTGTAAGGCGTCAGCATCTCGTATTCCACGCGCGGGTTCATCACATAGCGAAGATAGGTCTCGTCCGAATACCGCCGCATCCCGGCTGCCAAAGCCTTTTCGCCACCGGCACCGGCACCGACACCGACACCGACACCAGCAGCAACATCAGCACCGGCACTTCCATCCTTTTCCCCCGCTTCCGCCCAACACGGAAAACGAAAATCGAAATGCGCCCTTAACACGCTGCAAGACGCATCCCGCCAATCCTTCTCGCTCAACGCCCGCAGGAATGCCACCGCTTCCGCCCGCCTGCCCGGCTCGACACCTTCCATGAAAGCGTCTATTTCCGCATGGTTTCCCCGGCTGCCCACCAAGACCGGCACGAAAGCCGCCGTATCCACACCCAGTTCCAAGCAACGCGCCGCCGCCCGTTCCGCCGTATAAAACGTAGCTACATAAAGATGACGGATACTATCCTCCACTAACAGCCTCCGGTTGTTCTCCGCCCTCTGTTCCGCGCTCACTTTCACCGGATTGCTCTTTTCTACCGGCGGCACTATGTCCATCTGCACCGAAAATTCATCGCCCACCTTGTGTTCCAGCACCAAATCCACCACCGAATCCTTGCCGAAAGACACCTTGCGGAAGCCGAAAAGGCCCTCCTTCGCCGCCCAGACCAACATATCCCCTTTGCCGGCCGAAAGCGAAGCCATGCCCGCCTCGTCGCTCGTCTTGGTGGCCACCGTATAAAATTCCGCGTAATTGTAGAGCTTGAATTCCACCGGAATCCCCGCCACAGGCTCGCCATCCCTGTCTAACACCCGAACCCGAACCTGTGCCGCCTCCGCGTAAGTATCAATCACATTGATTTCCGTATAGCAAGGTGTCACCTGCATGATTTCCTCCGGCCCCGGATACAGCCCGAAGACCTTGGTGTGCATCAGCATCCCCCGCGCCACCGGGTCGTTGAACCAAGCCAGATCCAAGACCGGTTCCGGCTCGCAAGCCCCTAAGAAATGCCACTGCCCGTCCACATAGGCTTCCACCCAGGCATGGTTGTCATCGGTATGTGCCCAACGCGGCGTATAGACCTGACGGGCCGGAATGCCCACCGAACGCAAGGCTGCCACCAAGAAAGTCGATTCCTCGCCGCAACGCCCGTAAGCCGTCTTCACCGTCGCCAAAGGCGAGGAAGTCCGCGCATCGCTCGGCGTATAAATAGCCTTTTCATGGCACCAGTGGTTCACCTCCAGAACGGCATCGTACATCGACAAACCTTTCACCCTCTTGGCCAATTCATCATAAAACACCCAGCGGCTCGAATCCAGATTCTCATTGTTGACCCTGATCGGCAGCACGAAATGCCGGAACTCCTTCTCCGGCACGTCCTTGCCCCACGGCATCTCCCTCCAGACCTTGAACGCCATCCGCACATTTCCCAAGTAAAACTCTCCCTCATAATCCGTTATATCGCTCAGCGGCATATAGGCATACAAGAACATCATCGCCTCCCTTTCTTCACAGTTCATCTCCGCCTCGTCAAAGACCGAAAAGAAACGCCCGTCCGCAAAAAACTCCTTCTTCCGAGCGAAAGCCGCCTCCGTTTCCTCCCATTGCGCCCTGTCCGAGAAAAAAGGCTTGTAATCACAAGAATAAGCGGCCATGCACACCGCCGCCAACATCAGAATCCGTAAATATTTCTTCATTTTCAATGATGATTTTTCGAACCAAAAAAGAGTAGCGCACCGCAGCCAAACGCCTCATCCACAAAACAAATCCATCCACCAGCCTTTCCCCGCTCAGCCCATCCCGCCTCGCCCTCCTACCCCTAAAACAGCCCTCTGCTACCGCATAAAAGTACAAAAAAATCCATTCCAGACCCCATCAAGGGCCAGATTACCGACAAACTTACCCTCTCCAACAGGAAATGGCAGACCGCAGGATTTTGCCCATATTACCCATAAACTTGCTATCTTAGCTTCTTGAATGACGGCGGCCAACCTTTCAAAACCGAAGAACCGGCCACCCGACAAAACGCTCACCGTCAAAACCTGTACAAATGAAAATCCTCGTCAATACCGACTACTACCATGAAACTTTCCACGATATGCCCCAAGGCTTAGATGTCTGCTTCGCCGAAGGCAAGCCCATTTATTCGGTACGGGACATGGACGAAAAAATCCGGGATGTGGAAATCCTGGTCATCGCCAGCCTCTTCCCGGTATCGAACCAATTGATAGACAAAGCCCCCAAGCTGAAACTCATCTGCAACTTAGGCGCCGGATTCAACAATGTGGACATCCATTACGCCCGGCAGAAAGGCATCACTGTCTGCAATACCCCGGATTCGGTGACCCAGTCTACCGCCGAAATCGCGATGAGCCTGATGCTGGGGCTGATGCGGCGCACGGCCGAGACCAACCACCGGATCCGGACCGAAAAGGAAGCCTTGTGGAAGTACCGTCAACTGACCTCAAGAAGCCTGGACGGAAAACTCCTCGGTATCGTGGGCATGGGGAAAATCGGCCGGCGTTTGGCCGAAATGGCACAACCTTTCCGGATGCAAGTGGTTTACTACAACCCGCGCACCGAAGTCCCCGGCTATCAACGGCTCAGCCTGCAAGAACTGCTGCAAAAAGCCGACATCGTGAGCCTGCATGTGCCGCTCAACGAACAGACGCACCACCTAATCGGGGAAAAAGAGCTGAACCTGATGAAAAAGGACGCGGTCCTGATCAACACTTCCCGCGGACCGGTCGTGGACGAAAAAGCCTTGGCCGCCTGCCTGCAAGAAGGCCGGCTCGCCGGAGCCGCCCTGGATGTGTACGAGAACGAACCTCATATCACGGAAGCCCTCTACAGCATGAACAATGTCGTGCTTTCCCCCCATATCGGCGGCAATACCGAAGAAACCCTGTTGGACATGATGAAAACAGCCGCCGAAAACGTCAAAGCCTTTTACGCCGGACATCCTATCCATGTGGTCAACTGAGAAATTCCCGCAAAGCCGCGATTCCAACAAGAGGAAAGGCGGCCAAATAAAAAAAGGCGTTCCAATACCCATAAAAAGGGATTGAAACGCCTTTCCGCCGAATATAAACTATCCTTAGCGAATTTTGTGCTGTTCCTTTAGATAAGCACCTATCTTCCTGCGGTTGTCGATGCAGCCGCCAATCAAGCCCGTCCCAGCTACAGCGATGACAATAGGCCAGATATACCAGTAATCCGGCAAACGATGCCGAGTGGGCACAAAGGTGGAAAGCGTGGACACCGGGCAATCCGCCATCTCGAACCGGGCTTGCAACTCGTTCCTTTCCTGTACCAGAGTCAGGATTTCTCCATAATAGAAGGTAGTCGGAGAAGAAAGCCGTTCCACATCGTCCACCGATATTTCCCGATTGGTTGTCAGCATGGCCGTCATGTACAAATCCCGGCCATAAGCCATTTTCTGCTTGCGGGAGTTTTCCAGATACTCGATGGATTGCAGGCTGTCCAGCATCATAATCTGCGTATTGTAAGCAGCCAGCGTATATTCCAAATTGGCCGCATACACCTTGTACATCCGCTGCAAGTCCGGCAGATTGTTCAAATAATCGAGAATGGCTTGCGCCAGTTTGTCGAAAGTTTCCTTGTTAACGGCCTTGGTCTTGAGCTCCAGCACCGCCATGTCCGCTATTTTCTGAGCCTTGGGGTAACGTTCCATGATTTCGCCTTCTTTCTTCTTTTCCAGAACTTCCCCTTTTTCGTATTTGTCGGCTTCGAATTTCTTTTCGTATTTTATCGAATTGGGAATCCCGTCGTTATCGGTATCGACACCGATGCCCACTGTCAAGGATTTCAGCAAACGGCATTCCTTGGCACTCAGGCCCAGATTTTCCATCAAATAAGGCAGCCCGCCTGTCCGAATGGCCAAATCCAGCTTCAATACGGCTTGATCCAAGGTGAAATTATCGAAACCATTGCAATACACGAATGCCGTTCCTATGTATTCCGTGCGTTCAGGTTCGGTATCTTTCTCCAAATAAGCCCACGTTCCCAAACCCAATAACAAAACCAAGAAGATGTAAAAATACCGGATATGGACATTGAGCAGCCAAACCGATCCGTGTCCTATGCCTTTGACAAAAAAAGCTTTCAATCCTCGTTTGATCCAACGGAAGAAACCGATAATGCTGTCCAATAAATCGAAATTCTCTTTCTGCGGGTTATGCACTGATGTATTATCCATTGTTTTCCTGTTTTCTATTTGAATAATCCGGTATCTGCGCCTGCCGCTACCACGACATGCAGCAGAAAGTTGCAAAATTAGTTCAAAAATCAAGTCCTTGCAAACTTCCTATAAAAACCGCCTCGGATCTCGGCAAACGAAACCTATTCCACTTTCGAGCGAGTTTGCTTTGATGCCGGCCGCTTATTCCGGATGTACCCAATGCCGGAGTTCCACTTGCACATCAAAATTCTCCTTCAGCAAACGAGCCATCGCCTCGGCGCAATAGACCGAACGGTGCTGGCCGCCGGTACAGCCGAACATCAGGCTAAGGCTCTCGAAATCCCGTTCAATGTACTTCAGAACTGCCGGACGCACCATTTGCAAACAATTTTGCAGAAACTCCGACACTTCCGGATATAACGCCAAAAAGGCCCTCACTTCCGGGCTGCGGCCTGTCAAGTCTTTGTAGGCTTCCTCCCGACCCGGATTGGGCAGGAAACGGCAATCGAACACAAAGCCGCCACCATGCTCGTCTTCCGCCGCCGGCAAGCCTTTCTTATAGGAAAAACTGCCCACCTTCAATTTCAACCGGCTCGAAAAAGGCTTGTCGAAAGAAGCCCAATGCGAATCGCGCAACACCCGGATCAGACGTTCTATTTCCGGCAAGGAATATGGCAGCAGTCCCTTGTCCACCAGGCGGGACAAATTTCGAATCGCAAAAGGTATGCTTTTCAAGAACAAGGATTTGCGCTCGTAAAGCCCTCGCAAACCGTATGTCCCCATCGCTTGCAGGATCCGCATCAGCACGCAAGCGGAAAACGAAGTACGGAACATCTCGGCATCGAAAGTATCTATACGCAACGAAGCCTCCTCGATATAATAGTCCAGCAAGGCCGAACGCCATTCCTCCGGAAGGTTCGCCTTGGCATCGAACAGCAACGAAGCCACATCGTAAGCCAATGGCCCTTTGCGGCCACCCTGAAAGTCGATGAACCAGGCATGTCCGTCCTTGAGCATGATGTTGCGCGACTGGAAATCCCGGTACATGAAATAATGGGTCGTTTCCGGTGCCAGCAAATCGGCCAAACGTTCAAAATCCTGCTGCAAGGCGGATTCGGAAAACCCCATCCCGCTCAATTTCAGAAAGAAATATTTGAAATGGTTCAAATCCCAAAGCATCGCCTCGCGGTCGAAAGCCTCTACCGGATAGACATGGCTGTAATCCAAACCTGCCGGCCCGCCTGCCGTCTGGAAATCCAAAAGGGCTCGCAACACTTGGCAGTAAAGTTCAAAAAGCGGACTGAAACTCCCGTCTTCCTGACGGATTCCAGGATAAGCTTCTCCATGGGGCAACAGGGAAAACAAAGTTGTATCGCCCAAATCCTCTACAAAATAGACCCTCTTGTCCTTGCAGACATGGCAAAGTTCCGGCACAAGCAGACCTTCCTGCCGAAACTGGCGAGTAAAGGAAATGTATGCCGCATTTTCCTCTTCGCTCTCATTATAAACCCCTAATACAGAGCCTTCGGAATAGCCAATCCTGTAATACTTCCTATGCGAACCCGATGCCGGCAACAAGCCCATCTCTGCCGGTTTCTCCCCTTTCCATTCTTCAAAATACTTCCTTACGACTTCTTCCATTGTCAATTATCCTACAATCAATACTTTTCCCCTCATTTCCGCCTCTCTAACATCCCTGTCTTCTAATTTTCACCCAACAACGCCGTAGATTGCCCGTTATCACACTCCGCTAAATATCCCGGCTGTTGGCCTTGACCACCCCCAGCAACTTATCATACCTTCCCCCCGGCTCTCGGTAGAACACATAAACGAAATAGTCGTTCTCCGTTTCCTGATTGTTTCCTTCCAAACGCGGCATATCCAGCTTGCCATTCTCCACGCAGGCATACATATAATCGTAGAAGCCCTGTTTGAGCGGCAAGGTGACCGAATAGAGCTGCATGTCCGGATAATAGACCATTTTGTTGGTTTCGGTGCATTCCCAGTTATTGAACTTACCCACGACATAGATATCCCGGCCTTCCACCGGTTCCACATCTTCCAGCAGGAAACGGACATCCACATACTCGGCTTCAATAGCCGAATTGTCCATACGCTCGGCCTTGACAGCATAATTCCCGTTGATATCGTCATCCTGTATATAAGGCTTGTACTCCCGGCTTTTCTGCTTCAAGAGCAAAGCGTTCCAGCGGTCCCGCAGGATATAGGTCGTCTCCACGCCCCAGCCCGAATGCTCCACCGGACGGATATCGAAGTTCCGGAACTCGCTCAGACCGTCGAACACCATCTCGTCCTTGTCCCGGTACTCGTAGCGCGAACCCACCTGGAACAGCATCGGCAGCTGACGAATCGTGGTCGTGTTCTGGTTTTGCTGGGCAAAGACCTTCAATGTCCTATCCGCTTGCAGAATCTGGTAGGGACACTCGCTGGCATCCACCACCACAGCCAGTTCCTGACGCGACATCCTCCATTCCACCCTCCGGGGAACCTTCACGTCCACATCCACCAAAACCGAAGGCTCGCAGACCATGAACGGAATGCGCAACATCACATTGTCGGGATCCGAAGCCTCGAAAACCTCGAAACAGAAAGCCCCCGACACCTTCACGTTACGCCTCCCCTCCGGGAAACGGAATTCGTAATGCACATAATTGGTTCGGGTGTTGAACGAAAGGTTCGTATTGGTGATATCGGTCTTGTTAATCCCATCCATATACTCGATTTCCCGCAAAGGGGAGAGCGTGCCGTCGGTATTGAGGTGGATCACCCGGTAGCGCAAGGCCATGTCCCTGTCCAGCAAATCATCGAAACTGACCGTCAGGTAATCGGAACTCCGCAGATTGATGACCGGCAAAGACTCATAATCAGAATTGGACGATTCCACCAAGACCGTACCGAATCCGGTAGGCGTCTGAGCCTGCACATACGTCAGCAAGCACGCTGACAACAAGATAAAAAGCAGTTTTCTCATTCTCTTCTTTTTATAATGGCCGATGCCTATCGAAACCTATCTTTCCAAGGCATCCCCCTCCATTTAAAACAACTTCACCCCCCTCCGCCGGGACAAACACGGCGAAACTCATCTCCATGATTCATCAAAACAATCGGTTAACCCAGTCTGCCAGCAGCCTTCTCAATGAAAGAACACATAAGCCACCAAAATAGCGGCAACGACTCCAATCAAATCGGCTATCAAACCGGCCTGAATGGCATAACGGGTCTTGCGGATACCCACGGATCCGAAATACAATGCAATGATATAAAACGTAGTATCAGCCGCTCCTTGGAAAAGGCAGGAGAGACGCCCCACGAAGCTGTCCGCGCCGTAGGTCGCCATGGCTTCCACCATCATCGCCCTGGCGCCGCTTCCGCTCAAAGGCTTCATAAAAGCCGTGGGCAATGCCCCCACAAAATCGGTATTCAGCCCTATCGAACTGAAGCACCACGCAAGCCCGTCAATCAGATACCCCATCGCCCCCGAAGCCCGGAACACGGCAATTCCCACCAACATGGCTATCAGATAAGGGATTATCTTGATAATAGTCGTGAATCCCTCCTTGGCTCCTTCGATAAAGGCATCGTACACATTGATTCTTTTGTAAAGCCCCCCTGCTATAAAAGCCGTGATAATCAGCAGCAACAGACCGTTTCCTATCAGAGACGAAAAACGGGCCAGCTCCTCTGGCTCCAGCGACATGCAATAAAGCATCAGACCGGCAATGGCGGCGGTCAAACCTCCGATCCATAGCATGACAGTCTTGTTGAACAAATTGATTTTCTGCCGAATCGACACATAAATAATGCCGCCCAAGGTGGAGCAGTAGGTGGCTATCAGGATGGGCACGAACACATCGGTAGGATTGGCCGCCCCAAGGATGGCCCGTTGCGCCAGAATGGATATGGGAATAATCGTAAGGCCGGATGTATTAATGACCAGAAACATGATTTGGGCGTTGCTGGCCGTATCTTTCTTGGCATTCAGTTCCTGCATGCTGCTCATGGCTTTCAAACCGATAGGAGTAGCCGCATTGTCCAATCCTAACATATTAGCCGAAAAATTGAGCAACAGCTGGCCTGTCGCCGGATGATTGACCGGAATTTCCGGGAAAAGCTTATGGAAAAAAGGCCCTACGATTTTCGACAGGAAACGGATAGCCCCGGCTTTTTCCCCAATGTTCATCAAACCGAGCCAAAGGGTCATCACCCCGACCAAAGGCAAAGCAATATCCATCACGGCCATCTCCGCTGCCGAAAAAGTAGCATCGATAATGCTCTTGAACACCCCGGCATCCCCTGTGAAAGCGAATGTTGCCACTGCCACCGCAAAGGCAATCAAAAAGAATGCTATCCAAATATAATTCAGTACCATAATACTATTGCATATATCCGCTTGTCCGGCTCACGAAACTGCCAACTTGCCTCCTGCTAAATCCATCTCACGAATTTGTAAAAGTACTATTTTTCTTTGTTCCGACCCAGATTGCCACAAAAACAAAAAAAACCGAGCAGATTCAATCCACTCGGTTTCCTCCGTTTTCTTTGTCTTACAAGGCTTTCACTTTCCCCCAAAAGCTACTGCATGTTTCTCTTTAAGAAACCTGCATTTTTTATTTTCTGGAAAAATCTGTTTTCTTCTTCAATCAACAAAGCTGCAACTAACCGCATTGGAAAAGATTCCGTGCAATTTGATTCCCCGCTCACAGAACAGGGTTTGGAAGTTTGCCGCCCAACTGCTATTTTTGCAAAAGAATCCTGAAGAGCAAGCGGACATTTTAGGTTCGCGAGAATACGCTATTCCAAGCCTGCCTCTTCATTTGTTTAACCTATTTCAAGCCTTCATGGAAGACCCTCTTATAGAGAGCACACTCCAAGCACTGCAAAAGAATAAGTTCAACGCTTATTTGGCCGAAAGCCCCCAAAAGGCGAATCGGATTTTTTTCGAAAAGATACTTCCTACCCTCCAAGTACGGACCTATACATGGGGTGACTCGATGACCATGCGGGCCACCGGTGTATTGGAAGAGCTGGGAAAACAGTCGGATAAAGTTCCTATCCTTACATTCGATGCCTCTTTCAGCCAGACGCAAAAGATATACTGGCGCAAACAGGCCCTGCTGGCCGACTTGTTCCTGACTGGAACCAACGCTTTGACCCAGAAAGGGCAATTGGTCAACCTCGATATGATTGGCAACCGAATCGGAGGCATCAATTTCGGCCCGGAAAACGTAGTCATTTTCGTAGGAATCAACAAGATTGTCCCGGATATCGAAGCGGCGATGAACCGGATCCGGACCATTGCAGCTCCCAAGAACGCGGCCAGACACAGCGGATTCCATACACCTTGCATCAAGACAGGAACCTGCATGGACTGCCAAAGTCCCGACCGCATCTGCAATTCCTGGCTGATCACCGAAAAAAGTTATCCCAAAGGACGCATTTCCGTGATCCTCATCAAGCAAGAACTCGGTCTCTGACATGGAAACTTCTCATTTACGCATCCTCTTGACCGGAGCCTCATCCGGCATAGGATGGCATCTGACCAAGCTTCTTGCTCAAGACGGCACGAACCGGATCTTAGCCATAGCGCGGCATACCGAGGCCATCCCATCGAAAACGGGCGTAATCTTCCCGTTCCAAGCCGATTTTTCCTTGCCTGAAGAAATCGACCGTTGTTTCCTGTATGCCAAAGAACAGTGGGGAGGCATCGATGTCTGCATTGCCAACGCCGGTTTTGCGTACCGGGAATGCTTGCAGGAATCAGGACTTTCGGGCGATGCCTATTGGAAGCATATCCACAAGATATTTGAAACCAACACAATAGGACAAATATATGCCTTGCAGGCCTTTACCGACCTCAAGACGAATCCTAATCCGGAATTTCGGAGGAGACTGTTTGTCAGCACCATTTCGGCAGTCGCAATGGTACCGCTGCCGTATTACGCGCTCTATTGCAGCACCAAATCGGCCTTGGACGGTTTCTTGAAGACTTATGACTACGAGAAACCGGCTTGGCTGCGGCTGATGCGGGTCTATCCGGTTGCCACCAAGACGGATTTTTTCTGCAAAGCCGCGCAGGAGGAATGCCCGCTGCTGCCTTTTCTGCGTCAAAAGCCAGAAAAAGTGGCACAGGCGGTATTCAAAGGCATCCGCAAAGGCCGATACAAGGTATATCCGTCCAAACTGTTCGCGATGGCCTACCCGTTCATGCGGGCGCTTCCTTTCCTGAGCCGCCTTTATTCGCGGCACGAAAGAATCAAGATGCAACGGCATTTCCAGCAAACCGATAAGATGAGCCGACGGATGTAGATGAAGCTGTTCTTCCAGCGGCAGAAGCCGAGGTCGAGCGCCAAGGGTTCTTTCCGCAACTGGAGCTCGCTACTTCCGATGGGTTCCTAATCTTGTAAAAGAAAAAAAATTCAGGCTTCCTTTAAGACACAGCCTGCTTTAAAACCAAAAGACAAATTTAAAACATGGAATTTCTGATTCTTATACTTCTCTTATTGATGAACGGCCTTTTCGCCATGTACGAAATCGCCTTGGTTTCTTCGAGCCGAAGCCGACTGGAAAACATGCAGGCCAAAGGCAACAAGGCGGCCAAATTGGTTATCAAACAATTGGAAGACACTGAAAAATACCTTTCCACGATACAAATCGGGATTACTTTGATCGGAATCATCTCCGGTGCTTTCGGCGGGGTCACGATTGCCAACCAAGTAGCCAAACTGTTCGACCACATTTCCTGGCTGCAGCCCTACGCGGACGAACTGGCGATGGTGCTGACCGTGGCTTTCATCACGTACTTGTCGATTGTGATTGGGGAATTGGTTCCTAAATCCATAGGGCTGGCCAATCCGGAAAAATACGCCTGCAGCTTCTGCCGTTTCATCCAGTTCCTCAGCAAAATCGCCAAGCCTTTCGTATTCATCCTGAGTGCTTCCACAAAAGGGATCAATAAGCTGTTGGGGATTTCCACCTCGCAGAAACAATCCATTACAGAAGAGGAGCTCAAACTGATCCTGCATCAGAGTTCGGAAGCCGGAGTCCTTGACCAGGATGAGAGCGAGATGCTCAAGGACGTTTTCCGGTTCTCCGACAAACGAGCCAACGAGCTGATGACCAGCCGTCCGGATATCGTAGTCCTGCACACCAACGACAGCAAGGCTACTGTCTTCAAAACCATAGGGGAAAGCAATTTCAGCAAATACCTTTTAGTGGATCAGAATAAAGACAGCATCGTCGGAGTGGTCTCGGTCAAGGACATTTTCCTGATGCAGTCCAAGAGCGACGCCGACTTCGACTTGCGGAGCATCGCGCAGCCGGCACTGTACATTCCGGAAAGCTTGCCAGCCAACAAGGTGTTGGAACTCTTCAAGCAGAACAAGAAGAAATTCGGGGTGGTTGTCAATGAATACGGTTACACGGAGGGAATCGTGACGCTGCACGACCTGAGCGAAAGCATCTTCGGGGATATCTTGGAAGAAAACGAGAACACGGAAGAAGAAATCACAGTCCGCAAAGACGGTTCAATGTTGGTCGATGCTTCGATGAACCTGGACGACTTCATGGACGAAATGGGCATCACGGAATATGACGACCTCAAAGAAGAAGATTTCAACACATTGAGCGGGCTTGCCATGTTGCTGGTGGGCCGGATTCCCCAGACCGGCGACACGTTCTCCTATAAAAACCTGGATTTTGAAATCGTGGATATGGACGGGGAACGGGTCGATAAGCTGTTAGTCACGAAGCATCCGGAAAAGGAGACAGAGAAAGACGAAGAGGAGTAAGCCTTATTCGTACCAAGTCGTATAAGTCTGGTAGTGGCCGGCATTTTCATGTATCATCTTCGTGATTTGATCTGAACCGGTCTTGACTTTCTTGGCAGGGACACCAGCGTAAATCCCCGGTTCCAGCACGGAATTGGCCAAAACTACCGCCCCGGCGGCAACAACAGTACCATCGGGAACAATGGCATTGTCCATCACCACAGCCCCCATGCCAATCAGCACATCATTGCCAATCTTAGCGCCATGCACCACGGCATTATGGCCTACGGAAACATCGTTGCCGATAATGGTTACAGACTCTCCTTGCGTGGCATGAATCACCACCCCGTCCTGGATATTGCTCCGTTCGCCAATCGTGATGGAACCCACATCGCCCCGCAATATGGCTCCATACCAGATACTGGAATCTTTTCCTATCCTCACATCACCCAATACCGTAGCATTTTCCGCCAAAAACACGTTTTCCGCAATCTGCGGCTGCATATCCTTTACTTTCCTTACTATTGCCATAATATTCAGAATAAAAAAAAGGGTGCATCAAAACAGACTACACTATCGAATAAAAAAAAAAGGGCGACCGGATGGTCGCCCTCTGTGGGCGGCGACGACCTACTCTCCCACGCTTTAGACGCAGTACCA
>CALUMK010000002.1 GCA_944321735.1 uncultured Bacteroidales bacterium | reverse complement strand
ACGCTCCAGCTTCCCGCTTTTCTTTCTCCCTTTTTTCGTGAGGATTTTTCGCCTCTTCTCCTCGGTCGAGCCGGCGGCATCCAACGACAAGCAGGTAATTCCGCTAAAAGCAAGAACTCGCTTGGCTGCGCCTGCGCTCAGACATGCTTGCTTTTTTGACGCTCCAGCTTCCCGCTTTTCTTTCTCCCTTTTTTCGTGAGGATTTTTCGCCTCTTCTCCTCGGTCGAGCCGACCGAATCTCCTAAAAGACAATAGCTTACAGCACCTTATGGAACAGGCCTGAATTAGCTTGCGCCGTAGGCATCACCACGATATCGTTCAGGCAGACATGCGCCGGCAGGTTCACACAATAGGCTACCAAATCAGCAATGTCCTCCCCTTTCAAGGGCGTAAAGCCTTTATACACATTGTCAGCCCGCTGCTGGTCACCATGGAAACGCACCATCGAGAACTCGGTTTCGACCGCACCGGGACAGATCTGCGTCACCTTGATGTTGTAGGGCAAGCACTCCATCCGCATCGAACGGCTCAAGGAATCCACCGCATGTTTGCTAGCGCAGTACACATTGCCGTTCAGATAGGTCTCTTTCCCGGCAATCGAACCCAAATTGAACACATGGCCTTTCTTGCGGGCAATCATTCCCGGCAGGATAGTCCGGCTCACATAGAGCAAACCCTTCACATTGGTATCGATCATCCGTTCCCAATCATCAATCAAGCCTTCCTGCAAAGGCTCCAAACCGGCGGCAAGACCGGCATTGTTGACCAACACATCGATGTTTCTCCATTCTTCCGGCAGATTGCCCAGGTTCTTCTGCACCTCGTCCAGATGACGGACATCGAAGACCAACGGCAACACCTTGGCTTCGGCCGAAAGTTCCTTGGCCACGGCTTCCAATTTCTCGGCACGACGGCCGGTGATAATCAAATCATAACCTTCCTTGGCCAACCTGCGGGCTATCGCCTGGCCTATTCCGGAGGTAGCTCCGGTAATCAACGCGATTTTTTTCATATCTTTTCTTTCAATTTATACACAGCAACGCATCAACCACAGCTTTCAATTTCGGCAAATCCTCTTTAATCACCTGAAAGACGATTTCTTCATCCACGTTGGCATATTCATGCGAAATTATATTCCGCAAAGAGACTATCGCCCGCCAAGGAATTTCATGATATTTCTCCAAAGGATTCTCCGATTCATCCAATATTTTCTTGACATTCTCACCTATGACCTGCAACCGCAACACACAAGCATCGAACACGAATACACCTTTGGGAGTCGTCAAAAAAATCTGCCGGTTCAGCAATCTCGCCAACCCTTTCTACTATCAATTCCACAGATTCCCGAATTTGAAACAGCTTATCTCTAATCCTATCAAACTTCAACTCACACATAAATAGTCTCCTTTCTAATCTGCTCTTTGAAAGAAGAACGCAAAGAATCTCTATATCTCACTAAATCGACAGAACATTGAAACATTCCAGATAAACGCACTTGCAAATCATACATCAAAGATAATCTTGGTTCTTCCAACTCCACCAAAATGTCGATATCACTGCCCTCATTTTGTTCGTTTCTCGCCACAGAACCGAAAATGCCAATTTTGCGAATCCCATACTTCTTTCCTGATAACTGTTTGAATTCTGCCAATTGTCGCTTGCATTCTTCTAATGTCAGCATAATTTCCCTCTCTTATAAATTTCCAACGGAAAGCAAGAACATTGTCTCCATGATTTCCTGTACAAAAGTAAACAAGACAGCCTAAAATATCAAGCCTATTTCCACATTGAAAAGCCCCCAGCTACAGGCTGTACAAGACGAATCCGATCCCGGTAGGCTTCGACAAAATAGGCTTCGACAGACTCTTCCCATACCAAAGCAAGAAAACGACAAAAATCGTACCGCTTACGCAAACCGGCTCGGCTTCCAGCCCCATCCGACCGCAATAGGAATAGCCCCATCCCCCCAAAAAATCAACCCAAACACTAAAACAGAAAAACGGACATTCTTTTGTCCATACAATTCAACGGCAAGTAAAACAAAACCAACAGATTTTCAGTCGAATACCATTACGACTTAACCCAAAAATGCGTCAAAATGTAAGACTTGCCATGCATCGCCGCAAATGCATGCCTGCCTGAAACCAATCCTCAGACCGCCACATCGCCTTTGATATGCGGATGGCATTGGTAGTCCTCAATCTTTATATCCTCGTAATCAAACGAAAACAAATCCTTAACCTCCGGATTCAGTACCAGGCGGGGCAGCGGGTAAGGCTCGCGCGAAAGCTGCAACTTGACCTGATCGATATGGTTATGGTAGATATGGGCATCGCCCAAGGAATGCACGAACACGCCCGGCTGCAAGCCGCAGACCTGCGCCATCATCGAAGTGAGCAAAGCGTAGGAAGCGATATTGAACGGCACACCGAGGAAACAGTCGGCGCTGCGCTGGTAGAGCTGGCAGGAAAGCCTCCCTTGCGCCACATAAAACTGGAAAAAGGCGTGGCAGGGCGGCAAGGCCATGCTGTCCACATCGGCCGGATTCCAGGCCGTCACAATCAGGCGGCGGGAATCGGGATTATGTTTGATTTGCTCCACCACATTCTTTATCTGGTCGATATGCCGCCCGTCGGGAGATACCCAGTCCCGCCACTGCTTGCCATAGACCGGTCCCAAGTCGCCTTGGGCATCGGCCCATTCGTCCCAGATAGTCACCTTATGGTCGTGCAAATATTGAATATTGGTATCGCCTTTGAGCATCCAAAGCAATTCATAGATGATCGAACGCAAATGCAGTTTCTTGGTCGTGACCAACGGAAAGCCGTCGGCCAAATCGAAACGCATCTGATAGCCGAAATAGCTCCGGGTCCCGACACCGGTCCGGTCGTGCTTGTCGGTACCTTTTTCCAAAATGGTCCGCAAAAGATCCAAATATGCCTGCATGACTGTATTTTTATGGCGTTTCTATAAATCAAAGTCAAAATTCACGCTTTGGGTCGGCCTCGCATTGCGGTCAATCCTCCAAGGACGAACGCGGCTTGCAGATTCAAAAGACCCGTCCGCAAAAAACTAACGTACAAGGCTCTTCGCACTTGCGCTTAAGCAGTCCTGTCCTCAAAAGTCTATCGCCAGCCCGTCGTAGGCCATCGCCACCCCGGCCGGCAGTTCCGCCGAAATCGCCGCATACCCCATCGTATGGCCGATATGGGTCAGATAAGCCCGTTCCGGCTTCACCTCCTCTATCAAGGCCAAGGCATCGCTCAGACTAAAATGCGAAAGATGCGGCTCTTTTCGCAAAGCATTCACCACCAAAGTCTTGCACCCCTTAATCTTCTCCACCGAACTCCGGCTGATGAATTTGGCGTCGGTAATATAGACCAAATCGCCCATACGATAGGCCGTAATAGGCAATTTGTAATGCATCACCTCGAAAGGCAGGATTTCCAAGTCTCCGACCCGGAAAGGCTTGTCATCCACTTCGTAGAGCGCAAACTCGGGCGCTCCCGGATAGCGGTGCTCGGCAAAAGCATACGGAATCGTGGTCCGCAAGGCCTTCAGCGTAATCGCGTTCCCGTAAACCGGCATCGGATGCTTTTGGTAATAGTTGAAAGGCCGCACATCGTCCAAGCCGCCCACATGATCCCTGTGGGGATGAGTCAGCAGAATCGCATCCACGTTCTCCACCCCGGCCCGCAGCATCTGGTAGCGGAAATCCGGCCCGGCATCGATGACCACTTGAACCTGCTCCGTGCTTACCAAAGCCGAAGTCCGCAATCTCTTATCATGACTATCAGAAGATTGGCAGACCGGGCAATGGCAACCGATAATAGGCACGCCTTGCGAAGTCCCTGTCCCTAAAAATGTCAAACGGCTCATAGCAAACATATTAAAATGCCAGAACGGCAACAGGGCGCAAAACAACCGGCCCAAGTCCAATCCCAAACACCGCCTTAGGCCACAACAATGAACCTGTCGCTTCTTCCGATTCCGGCACGCGAAGATAAAAAAAGACCGGGAATCCGACAGGAAGCCCCCGGCATCGAATATCCGAAACTTTTCTTATTTTTGCCCACCAATGCAAGGGGCAACCAAAATGGAAAGACCTGTTTATCAACGTAAACTCTTTTCCCTATCCGCCCCAATCCATCACATCTGTTCTTTCACGGGAGCCTGACTCTTGGGCATCCCCTTATTTGCAAACATTATAAACGTGCCATGCAAGTAGATAGCGACAAACTCATGCAATACGGAACCAAGGCCTTGGAAAAAGGCCGTGCAGCGAAAAACGCCCTTTCCCGGTTCTTCGGGAAAATAAAACAACTGCAGTTCAAGCACTGGATTATCATCCTTGTGGTACTGGCCGCTATCGGCGTAGGACTCTGGTTTCTCCTTAAGCCCGAACCCGAACCTGTCCAGCTACCCATCGTCTCCGCCCAGCCCGTGGAAGTCAAAGACATGGAACTCTATGGCGAGTACGTGGGACGAATCCGGGCACAGCAATTCGTGGAAATCCGCGCTCGCGTGGAAGGCTACCTGGAAAGCATGCTGTTCGAAGAAGGTACCTATGTCAAGAAGGACCAGTTGCTGTTCGTCATCGACCCCAAAGTCTACCAAGCCCGCGTGGAAGGTGCCAAAGCCTCGCTGAGCAAGAACAAAGCCTTGGCGCAGAAAGCCGAACGGGACTTGAACCGTATCCAGCCCCTGTATGAACAGGATGCAGCCAGCCAGTTGGACCTGGACAATGCGATTGCCGCCTACGAGAGCGCGATTGCCGAAGTGCAGATGAGCGAAGCCAACCTGACCCAGGCCGAAATCGCCTTGGGTTACACTTCGGTACGTTCCCCCATTTCCGGATATATCAGCGAAAGGAGCGTGGATATAGGGACGTTGGTAGGACCCGGCGGCAAGTCCTTGCTAGCCACCGTGGTCAAGAGCGATACCGTCCAAGTGGATTTCAGCATGACCGGGCTCGACTACCTGAGAAGCAAGGAACGGAATGTGAACCTAGGCCAGAAGGTAGACGACCGGAAATGGAATCCTTTCATTACTATCACACTGGTAGATAACACGGTATATCCGTACAGCGGTCTGGTCGATTTTGCCGACCCGCAAGTGGATCCCCAGACGGGGACTTTTACGGTCCGCGCCGCGATTCCCAACCCCGACCATATCCTGCTTCCCGGCCAGATTACCCGGGTGAAGCTCCTGCTGGATGTACGTGAAAACGCCATCGTGGTTCCCCAGAAGGCCTTGATTATCGACAAGGGCGGTGCCTATATCTTCGTTGTCCGCCCCGACAGCGTCTGCGAACAGCGATTCATCGAATTAGGCCCTGAAATCGGCAACTCGGTCATCGTGGAACGCGGTCTGGCCGCCGATGAACAAATCATCGTGGAAGGATACCACAAGCTGGTCCACGGCACCAAGGTCCAGCTCGTGCCCGTACCGGGAGACAGTACTTCGGTAGAAACGCTTCCCGCCAGCAGCCCGACGGATACAAGCACAAGGATACTGTCTGACAGCACGCAGGTTTCCAGCGACAGCTGCCGAAAGAAGGATGCCGATTCGCTCCGTCCTCCCTTCAAAGACGCCGGCAGGGATTCGGGAATGATACCCGGGACCATGGCCGCGCAAGGCATCCAACAAGATTCTAACCCTAATCTGGATTAAGGCATGAAAGCAGATTTTTTCATCGACAGGCCGGTCTTCTCGATGGTAATCTCCATCCTGATCCTGATTGTCGGGATTATCGGACTGGTCTTGTTGCCCATCGACCAATACCCGCAAATCGTTCCTCCCTCGGTCCGCGTGTCGGCCTCCTATCCCGGGGCCAACTCCGAGACCGTGACCCAGGCGGTAGCCACCCCTATCGAACAGGAACTCAACGGCACGCCGGGAATGCTTTACATGGAATCGACCAGCACCAACAACGGCAGCTTCTCGGCCATCATCACTTTCGATATCAGCACCGACCCCGACCTGGCTGCTGTAGAAATCCAAAACCGTGTCAAATTGGCCGAATCCCGTCTGCCGGCCGAAGTGGTGACTAACGGCTTGGAAGTAGAAAAGCAGGCTTCCAACAAGCTGCTGACCGTGACCCTGCTTTCGAGCGACCCCAAATTCGATGAGATTTACCTCAGCAACTACGCCACCCTCAACGTATTGGACTTGCTCCGACGGGTTCCGGGCGTAGGCCGGGTAAGGAATGTGGGCAGCCGTTACTATGCCATGCAAATCTGGGTACAGCCCGACAAATTAGCCAATTTCGGACTAACCGTCAAAGACATACAAGATGCCATCCGGGACCAGAACCGGGAATCGGCCGCCGGGGTCTTGGGACAAGCCCCGATGGAAGGACTGGACATCACGATTCCCATCACCGCCCAAGGCCGCCTTTCGTCCGTGGAAGAATTTGAAGAAATCGTCGTCAGGGCCGAATCCGAAGGCGGGCTGATCCGTCTGCGGGATGTGGCGAGGGTCTCGCTCGAAGCCTCTTCCTACAATACCGAAAGCGGTATCAACGGAGGCAATGCCGCTGTGCTTGAAATCAGCACCTTGCCGGGAGCCAACGCGATGGAAGTAGCGGAAAACGTCAAGAATGCAATGGAAGAAATCAGCCAAAGCTTTCCCGACGGAATCACCTACCGGATCCCGTTCGATATGACCACCTATATTTCCGACTCCATCCATCACGTGTTCAAAGCCTTGTTTGAAGCCTTGTTCTTGGTTATCTTAGTGGTATTCCTCACTTTGCAGAACTGGCGAGCCACCATCATTCCTATCGTGGCCGTGCCTATCTCCTTGATTGGTACCTTCGGGGTCATGCTGGCCTTCGGCTTCTCCTTGAACACGATGACCTTGTTGGGCTTGATTCTGGCCATCGGGATCGTGGTGGACGATGCCATCGTGGTAGTGGAAAACGTGGACCGTATCATGCACCAGGAAGGGCTTTCGCCTTACGAGGCCACCAAGAAAGCCATGAACGGCCTGAGCAGCGCCTTGATTGCGATGTCCTTGGTTTTGTGCGCCGTATTCGTGCCGGTAAGCTTCCTGAGCGGTATCACCGGACAATTGTTCCGGCAATTTACCATCACGATTGCCGTTTCGGTTATCATTTCGACCATCGTGGCCCTGACGTTGAGCCCGGTCATGTGCTCCCTGATTCTCCGTCCGGATGACGTTCATAAGAAAAAGCCATGGATTTTCCGGAAAATCAACCAATTCCTTGAAGTCGGCTCCAATAAGTATCAAGGCGGCATCCGTTACACCTTGGCGCATTCCCGCCGTATGTTCTGCGCATTCCTTTTAGTCCTGATCGGCATCTGGGCGATGAACAAGATTGCGCCTACCAGCTTCATGTCGCAGGAAGACCAGGGTTATTTCACCGTGGAATTCGAACTGCCCGAAGGCACGACCATTGAACGCACCCGGAAAGTGACCGACCGGGCGATGGCCTACCTGATGCAGCATCCCGATGTGGAAGACGTGCTGAACGTGACCGGGAGCAGTCCCCGTCTGGGAACGAGCCAGTCGCGAAGCCAGCTGACCGTCATCCTCAAGCCTTGGGACGAACGCCAGCAGACCGACATCGAAAAGACGATGGAGGAAGTGCGAAAAGAGTTCGAAAGCTATCCCGAAAGCAAGGTTTACCTGATTACCCCGCCCGTCATTCCCGGCCTGGGTTCTTCCGGAGGGGTCGAAATGGTGCTGGAAGCCCGCGGAAGCACCACTTACGAGCAACTGCAAGCCGCCGTGGACACTTTCCTGATGGTGGCCTCCCAGCGCAAGGAGATGAGCAGCATTTCGGCCGCTATGCAAGGCAATATTCCCCAGTTGTACTTCGATGTGGATCGAGACCGGGCCAAAATCCTCGGCGTGCCCAATTCCGATATCTTCTCCACGCTGAAAACATTTACCGGTTCGTATTACATCAACGACTTCAATATGTTCAACCGCGTATACCGTGTGTACATGCAAGCCGAAGCCCCGTTCCGGGCGCATCGCGACAACCTGAACCTGTTCTTTGTACGCGGTTCATCGGGCGCGATGATCCCTATTTCCAACTTAGGCTCCAGCTATTACACCACCGGACCGGGTACCATCAAAAGGTTCAACATGTTCTATTCGGCCACGGTACAGGCCGAAGCCGCCCACGGATACAGTACCGGCGATGTGATGCGGATTCTGGAAGAAACGGTAGAGCAAGTACTGCCTCCGGGCATCGGCGTGGAATGGAGCGGATTATCCTATCAGGAACAGCATTCCAGCGGCAAGACTGGCTTCGTGCTCGGGCTGGCTTTCCTGTTCGTGTTCCTGTTCTTGGCTGCCCAATATGAAAGCTGGTCGATTCCTATCGCGGTGATTCTTTCCTTGCCTATCGGGGTGTTCGGTGCCTACTTGGGCATCGTGCTTTGCGGCATGGAAAACAACGTCTATTTCCAAATCGGCTTGGTCATGCTAATCGGTCTGGTAGCCAAGAATGCCATTCTGATTGTGGAATTCGCCAAAGACGAAGTGGCAGCCGGTCTGGATATCGTCCCGGCTGCGCTCAAGGCGGCCCAGCTGCGTTTCCGACCCATCATCATGACTTCGATGGCCTTCATTTTAGGACTGTTGCCGCTGATTTTCGCATCGGGTCCAGGTTCGGAAGCCCGCCGGGATATCAGTACAGGGGTATTCTTCGGCATGATGACCGCCATTCTGGTCGGCATCCTCTTCGTTCCCTATTTCTTTGTCTGGATCTACCGCCTCAAAATGAAAAGGAAGAAGAAACAGACCTACGCCACTGCTCCTGCAAGCGCAGGCAGCCAAGCCTAAGTATCGAACCCAGCTTTTGAAAGGAACTGCAACGCATGAACATTCTAAAATCAAAACATAGCATCATTGCGCTGGTAGCAGGAATGCTCGTTCTTTCTTCCTGCTCCATGCAGAAGTACTGCCCGGCACCGGACACAGAGCTCCCCGCCCATATCCTGCGGGACGAGACGGTATTGGATTCGCTGGCATTGGCGGATATGCAATGGTGGGAAATCTATACCGACACCATACTGCAAAGCCTGATCCGTAAGACCTTGGACAACAACAAGGACATGCAGGCTGCCATTTCCAAAATCAGGGAACTGCGCTACAGCAGCCGCGGGGCTATAGCCGAAAACTTCCCCACCGTGGATTTGTGGATTGGCAAACGGAACGAGATCCTGAACTATTACGGCCTGCCGAAAGATCCCGGCCCGGAACCGGGATTGAAAGCCACGATAGGCTGGGAATTCAACCTCTTCGGTGCTTCCATCTGGGAATCGAAAGAAGCCCGCGACCGCTACCTGTCCTCGATTGAAGGCCAGCGAGCCTTGCAGATGAGCCTGATTGCCCAAGTGGCGACCGCTTATTTCGAATTGCTCTCGCTCGACCAGCAACTGGAAATCGTACGCCGGACCATGGAGACCCGCCAGGAAAGCCGGGAAAAGGCTGAATTGCGTTTCGCAGGCGGCCTCACTTCGGAAATCCCTTATCGCCAAGCCATTGTGGAATACGCCAGTGCCGCCACCCTGGTTCCTGAAATCGAACGTCAAATCGCGCTCAAGGAACATGAAATCTCGTTGCTGGCCGGGGAATTCCCCTCCAGCGTGGAACGCTCCCAGACCCGGATGCGCAGCCAGTTCCTGATCGATATCCCGGTAGGGCTTCCCTCCGACCTCCTGCTCCGCCGGCCGGATATACGGCAAGCCCGGACCGAACTGCACGAAGCCATGGCCAATGCCGGCTTCTATTTCGCTTCCCGCTTCCCTTCGTTCCGAATCAACACCAACGTGGGTTTCGAAGCCAACACCGATTCATGGGCGCATATATTCCAATCGCCCTACGCCTACCCTATCGTCAATTTCTTAGTACCTTTGCTCCACTGGGGACGTAACCAGAACCGGTACAAGGCCTCTATCGAAAAATACATGCAGCAAAAGGCCGCCTACGAGAAAACGGTGCTGACCGCTTTCAAGGAAGTCAACGACGCGATGGTGGTCTATAACAAAGTCACGCAGACCTCCTCCCTTTTAGTCAACCTCCAGGAGGCGGCCAGCAAATACGCCGAACTGGCCGAACTGCAATACCTCAACGGGGTCATCGGCTACATGGACGTATTGGATGCCCAGCGTCAGTATTTCGATGCCCAGCTGGAATTAGTACAGAGCGTATGCCACGAGTACTTGGCCTTGGTTGACCTCTACAAAGCCTTAGGCGGCGGCTGGAACGAGGAACTGCCGGAAGAGGCCTTGACCAAGGAACAGCTGCGCAAGCAGGAAAAGATGGTCAAGAAGCATTTGTCGGATTCGATACAGGCCCGCCCAGGACTCACCAAAGAAGAAACCTTGCGTGAAACCTACCGGGAATACCTCGGCCGGCAAGCTACGGAAAACACCGAAAAATACATCCAGCAGGATTTGAATCCGGAGCAAAAGAAAGCCGACCGCAAGGAAAGGCGGAAAAACCGGAAATTCGAACCGGCAAAGGAAAACGAATAGACAAGTATTAAATTCAATGCTATGAATACAAAATCATGGATCTTGGCATTGTCCGTAACAATGGCCTCGTTGCAATGCGCATCCGCACAAGACAAGAAACAAGAAACGCCGAAGGCAGAACCCGTCAAGATAGAGCTCCCCTCCGACAACATCCTCCGCCATTTCCGCAACCGGAATTCCGGCACAGCGGAAGTTGACTGGTACCAGCTCAAAGAAGGCCGGAACACTTATGTCATTGGTTATTATTCCACCGATGGCGACCAGCGAAAAGTAGTCTACCGCAACGGAGCTTATTACTGCACCGAAACCGAAATCCCTTTGGAATACTGCCCGGCCGGCATCCGAGGGGCTGTCGATACATTGGCCCCGGGCCTCAAGCTCAAGGAACTCTATTACGAATACACTTACCGGAACCAAGGCTACAGGGCTGTCATGAAAAAAGGCAGGGGAAAGAAAGCCCAAGTCCGCGACCTGATGTTTTCCATCAAAGGGGAGTTCATGAGAGAGACCGATGCAACAAAATCAATCAGAGGCTTTTAACCTCACAATACAGCAAGAAGACTTGCAATAACAAGAAACCCTAACAAGCATCCTGCACAAACGGCTGCACGGCACGATCAAAAATCCCGTTAGCCCAAGCAAGCGTCATTCCGTAATTGCAGACGGGAAGCCCAGTTTTGAGCAGCTGCCCGACACGGACGGATAGCTGACGCTCGCTAACCATGCATCCGCCGCATTGGATGGCCATAGCAAAAACGTCCAATGCGGAAGGAAGCGGATCCAAGCCTGACACATAGCTAAAAGACAAATCTTTGCCCACGGCTTTCTTCAAGGCTGCCGGCAACTTGGACCGGCCTATATCATGGCAATTGACTTGATGCGTACACGATTCCAACATCAGAATCCTGTCGCCGTCCTGCAAACGCGAAAAGGCCTCGCTTCCCCGGATATAATCGTCAAAATGCCCTTTCTGCCGAGCCAGGCAGATACTGAAACTGGTCAAGGGGATATCCGGCGGCAAAAGCTGCGCCACTTGCTTGAATGCCTGGCTATCGGTAATCACCAAAGCAGGATTCGCCTTCAATCTTGATAAAACCGCAGGCAATTCTTCCACCTGGCATAAAAACGGCATCGCATGCAAATCCAGGCATTGCCTCGCCATCATCACCTGCGGCAAAATCAAACGTTCCTTCGGCGCTTCGGCATCGACCGGACACACCAAAACCACAACATCACCTTGACGGACAATACCTTCCAATGCCATAACCGGTTTATGCACCAAACCGTACCGATCCAGCAGATTCTTCAATGCCTCGGATATCGGCAGATAGGGACATTCCACGGAAGCGGCCATCAATAAAGCCTCCTTGATACTGAAATCCAAGACCGTACAAGCCGGGTACAATTTCTGCAACATTTGTTTGAATGTAGCGGACAAAGGAGTTGCATCCGATTTATTATGCACAATCAAAAATGGCACACCGGCCTCCTGCAAATAATTGGCAAAAGACTTGTCTTCTTCGGTGAAAGTATTAGCTGAAACCAGCAGGATTCCCGCATCCATCCGCAGAACCATATCCTTGGTCTTCTCTACCCGTTTCCGCCCCACTTCGCCGGCATCGTCGAATCCGGCCGTGTCGATAAACACGCATTTGCCTATGCCGAACAGTTCGCAAGACTTCTTGACCGGGTCGGTGGTCGTGCCCGGATTCTCGGACACAATGGATACCTGCTGCCCGGCAAGAAGGTTAATCAGGCTGCTTTTGCCTTGGTTCCGCCTTCCGAAGAGGCCTATATATAATTCCTGGCTCATAGTTACAATCTTTAATCAAGCGAAGATAAGCAAAAAGCCCGGAAAATATGCGTAGTTTTGCAGTCGAGTTCCCAACAATGCGTGCAAATGCCATGAATACCATCCCACCCTTTTTGCAGAAAGGCCAGAAAGTCGCTTTTGTCTCCCCGGCCGGTTGCATCACGACAGCCTGCCTGGAACGAGGTATCCGCTTGATAGAAAGCTGGGGATTAAAATACGAAACAGGGCTGCACGCGCTCAAACATTGCGGCACTTTTGCCGGAAGCGACCAAGAACGAGCCGCAGACTTCCAACGGGCGCTGGACAACCCGGAGATCAAAGCCATCATCTGCACACGCGGAGGATATGGTTCGGCACGTATCATTGACCAGTTGGATTTTAGCCGCTTCCGCCTTAATCCGAAATGGATCGTCGGTTTTAGCGATATCACGGTTTTCCATTCACACTTGCAACAGAACCTGCATATTGCCAGCATTCACTCCACCATGCCGCAAACCTACCCATCAAGCAGCAGCGAGGACGCGTTGGCCTCCACCGGCACGCTTCATGCCGCTTTATTCGGTGAAGGACTGATTTACCGATTCCGAAACCAGTTCCTCAACAGACCCGGCATCGTCACAGCCCCGCTTATCGGAGGAAACCTGTCCATCCTTTACAGTCTGCGAGGAACACCTACCGACATTGACCCCAGCGGCAAGATCCTCTTCATTGAAGATCTGGATGAATACGATTACCATATAGACAGAATGCTGCTCAACTTGGCCAGAGGAGGATGGTTCGAAAATCCGGCCGGTCTCATTGTGGGCACCTTCACCCTTATCAAAAAAGGGGCGAACCCCTATATGAGAAACGTCTGGGAAATCATTTCCCGTTACACCGAAGGCAAGACCTACCCGGTCTGCTACGGTTTCCCTGCCGGGCACATTCCGCACAACCACACGCTGTACATGGGTATTCCCGCCTGCCTGGAAGTGTCTGCTCAAGCAGGGGATCCTTCGCAACTAAGCTTCATACTTCCCTGAGGGACATGCAATAAACAGTCCCAAGGAAACCGAAATCCTATTTTGAGAGCCCAACCGCAAACCGACACCATGAAAACCATAGAAACTCAAGAAAAAAAAGTCCCCATCTCGCCTGCCACTCCAAAGGAAATGGAAATGTATTCCTCGGCATCGAGCCTTTCGGACATGGAAATCTTCATCTTCCCCGACTTGATGTACTCGCTGGTCTTGGCCAACATCATGTCGCCGGAAATCTGGAAATGGAAAGAAGATCCTTGGTTCAAGAATATCGGAAAGAAGTCGTTCAGCTACAAGATTAACCGGGTCAAGCAGTACATCATGGACCACTTCGTGTTCAACCTGGACTTGGAAACCTGGGGGCTCACCACCAAAGAAAAGGAAATCAACCGTTTCAAAGACTTCATCGACCCTAAAGCCTTAGCACAGTCCAACGCGCTGTTCGGCTACGAAGGCGACAAATATTACTACGACGTGGACATCCGCCGCCATTTCGGCTTGGACAAGTACAATACCGAGGTGATTCCTTACTGGAAAACGGAAACAGTCGAAGCCATGATGGCCTTCAAGCGCAAGGAAGGCTACAGCTGTGGAGCCGGGGAATGCGTCTCATTGGCCGCCTTGTACGTAGCCGCCTTATTTATCGTTGGGCAGATTCCGCTCAAGGACATCTTCATGATCGGCACGCCTTTGCACTCGCAGAATTTCATTGCCGAGAAAGACGGTTTCATGACCAACAACCGCCGTATCGTAACCAAGAACATGTGGTACAACGGCACCGAACTTTCGGCCAAAGCCCGACGCTCCATCGAACACGAACGAATCACCATTGTCTCACACTTGAGCGGCTGCATGCACACCTTCTACAAGAAAGCCACCATTGATCCGGAACGTTTTGCGTTCTTCAAAGACAAGTTCCGCGCTTTTCTGGAAGCCGAGCTCAGCTTCGAATACTTCGCCAATTTCCTCTACAGCCGGGAATGCTACTGGAAATGTTTCCAATACAAGCACATACGCAATGGAAAAGAATGCTACATCCCCTTGGAAAGCATCTTCAACACCCAGCGTTCCAGCAAGAACCGCTTCGATAACGAGAGTCGTCAAGCCCTGATCGAGGAAATGAACAGCCAGGACTTCGCCTTGGCTCCCATCGGGGACAAAATGATAATCAACGAAATCGAGGAATACCTGAATACGCATCCCCATACCAGGCTCGACGAATATGCCGCATACTTCATGGGCAAGGAGCAATGCCGTGAATGCCCCAACAGGCAAAAGATGTTCAATGAATTACAACAATTCCTGAAAACCGAGCCTCGCCTGCCGAATGCCTCTGAAAAAGACTTTGTCCCCGCCCCGCTTCTAGATATCCATCCGAACCAGAGCCGGGAAGAAATCTCAACCTACCTGCACCAAAAAGCCTTGGAAGAGAAGCATCCATTGGCCATTCTAAGCCTGTATGCATACAGGGACATGGATCATACCGATTGGACGCCTTTCGTCAAAGCCGCACTGGAACGCAACCCGGTCTGCATCCGGGAATCGGACGGACTTGCCTGGGAAGAAGTGGTCCGGAAAGTGGAACAAATGCCGCATGAATCCATCTATGCCGGGAATCGCTTGGCCCAACCCGATGAAGTCTGGAATTTCGGTTGCGGGGACGGTTTGGAAAAGGCGTTCCTGCTATGGAACATCTTCAAAGCCCGGAATCCGGCAAACCATGCCAGACTTTGCGTCGCCAACCGGCATGTGCAACTCGAATCGGTATCGGATACCTCCTTGCTTTGGACAGCGGAATCTTCCAAGACACTCGAAAAGGATATCGAAGCCTAAGCCAACCGCACCCTTTGCATGGACACCGGAGTCAAGGCACATGAAAAATCCTGTCCATGGCATCGTCTATCAGGTCAGAAACAGGCAAATTCAGACTTTTTTTGTACTTTCGCCCGTTAGAAATCATATATAACCTGTACCGGACATGTCAAAACAGCAAAAACTCTGCCGGATTTCCATCGCCATTTTCCTATCAATGACAACTTTGGTCATACATTCTTGTGATGAATATCCTGGCATGGAAGGAGACAACACCGCCCAGCTGGTATCCTGGACTTATTATGAGCCCGACACCAACTTCACACAATACAAAACATTCTATATCAGCGATTCGCTGGGAGTTATCGAAGATGACAAGGTTTCTATCACGCAAAACGCCCGTTCCCGGCTAATCCATGACCAAATCATCGAATGCATGGAAGATGCCGGATACGAATTGGCCTCTGACAAGAACCAGGCTGACCTACGGCTGACCATGATGGAAATCACCGAAACCAACATTTCCATATCATACGACCCGGGGTATTGGGGAGGATACGACCCCTGGGGCTGGGGATATTACTATTACCCCTATTATTCGTATTACTACTCGCCGTACTATGTCTCCAGCGCATATACAACTCAGACCTATTCGATACAAATGGGGGACGCCTTGCACAAATACACCAATCATGAAGGCAAACAAGTCATGAATGTAGTATGGAATGCTGTCATCAAAGGGCTTACCGGATACAATCGAAGCGAAACCGAAATCAGGAACACGATAAAAGAATGTTTCAATCAGACCCAATGTGCTCCTTTTCAGCCCATACAAGTCGAGCTACATTAAACCGGAAGCAGCTAAAACAAGACTAAGATGAAACGGATAATTTTCATCATGCTTATCGTACTGGGATGCGCAACAGCCCCGGTCCGAGCCATCGACATAAAAGGCGGAATCAACTGGGATGTGTCCACCACTCTAGGCAAGTATTCCAAATTCGCCAATATGTTTTCCCCGCGAGGAGCTTCCCTCTGGGTCGATTTCAATATCACCAAACACTGGTCCTTAGGCATCGATGTCGGCTTTCACCAACTTTACGAAAACAAAGCAAGATCCTCTTTCGAACTGGCTCCAGGCTCGATAATCACAGCTTCCACCTATAACAAGCTGTATGACATACCGGTCATGGCCACGATTAAGTACACCATCCTTGCCCGAGGAATCATCCATCCCTACATCGGGATTGGCGCAGGCGCCGTTTACACGAGGCAGGAGGTTATTTTCCTGGACATGGCTTTGCGTGACAAGTCTTGGAACTTCGGACTCGCGCCGACGGTTGGAGTGCAACTCACTTTGGGCAAGAAAATTCCTCTTGGCTTCAATATCTTTGCCAAATACGGAATATCCCTCAACGAATACAGGTATCGAGGAGAGGCCTTAAGACCCTATCAATACGTGAATATCGGCGTCGGGCTTTTATTCCAATAGCTCCAAGCAAAAGCAATTGCAACCACACACAACCATACCGGGATGCGCAGAAAACAGCATCCCATAAGCGAAAAACATGAAAAACCAAACAACCAAAACCAATAACGGACAATTAAAAAAATCACTAAAAATCAAAGGTATATGAAAAAAGTCATCTTTGTTCCTTTAGTGGCGTTGGCCATTATTGGAACATCTTGCAAATCAAACTCAAACGTGGATTCAAAGCCTCAGACTCTGGATTTGGCCAATTTAGACACTTCGGTCAATCCTAAAACCGATTTCTACCAGTATGCCTGCGGGGGCTGGATGAAAGCCCATCCGCTGACAGGGGAATATTCCCGTTACGGCTCATTCGACAAACTGGCCGAAGACAACCAGGAGCAGCTTCGCACGCTGATTGAAGGCCTGGCAGCCAATACCGCCAATGAAAGCGGCGATGCGCTCAAAATAGGGACTTTGTTCAATGTGGCCATGGACTCGACCAAGCTGAACGCCGACGGATACAGCCCCATCAAGGAAGACTTGGCCGCGATTGCCGGCATGAAAGACAAAAAGGACGCATTCGACATGCTGGTCCAGATGCACCTGACCACTTCCAGCCCGTTCTTCGCTTTCTATGTCAGCTCCGACCCTGGCAACAGCACGGCCAACCTCTTTCAACTTTACCAAGCCGGTACCGGGCTTCCTGACAGGGACTACTATCTGAAAGAAGAGCACAAGCCCATCCTGGATGCCTACAAAGCTCACGTACAACGCATGTTCCAGCTTTGCGGCTTTTCGGAAAACGAAGCCAAAGCCAAGATGGAACAGGTCCTGAAGATGGAAACGGCTCTGGCAAAATTGCAGATGGACAAGGTGTCATTGCGTGACCCGCACCTGTCCTACAACAAAATGAGCGTGGACGAACTGCAAAAAAAGATCCCCGGATTCGACTGGAAATCCTATATCAAAGCCATTTCTCCCAACCATGAAGTAAAAGAACTTTCGGCAGGCCAGATGGACTTCATGAAAGGCATGGCGCAATTGTTCGCCAAAGCCGACTTGGATGATATCAAAGCCTACTACGAATGGAACCTGATTAGCAGCGCCTCTTCCTATCTGAGCGATGCCTTTGTGGAAGCCAATTTCGACTTCTACGGACGCACCATGTCGGGACAGACGGAAATGAAACCCCGCTGGAAACGCAGCGTAAGTTCGGTGAACGGCATCCTGGGCGAACCGGTAGGCAAGATGTATGTAGAGAAGTATTTCCCGGCCGCCGCCAAGGAACGTATCTTGAAATTGGTTGAAAACGTCCGTCTTGCCATGGGCGAACGCATGGCGGCCAATACCTGGATGAGCGATGAGACCAAGGCCAAAGGGCAGGAAAAATTGGATGCCATCTTGGTAAAAGTAGGCTATCCCGACAAATGGCGCGACTTCTCAGGCCTGGAAATCAAGGACGATTCCTACTGGGCCAATGTGAAACGCTATGCCGCTTTCGAAACCCAATACATGCTTTCCAAATTGGACAAACCGGTGGATCGCAGCGAATGGCACATGACCCCGCAGACGGTCAATGCCTACTACAATCCTACCACCAATGAGATTTGCTTCCCGGCTGGTATCCTGCAACCTCCTTTCTTCTATGCCACCGGCGATGATGCCATCAATTACGGCGGCATCGGCGTAGTTATCGCCCACGAACTGACCCACGGCTTTGACGACAAGGGCCGTCTCTACGACAAGGAAGGCAACCTGAACGATTGGTGGACGGCCGAAGATGCCAAGAACTTCGAGGCTCGCGCCCAATTGCTGGTTGACCACTTCAACAAAATCGAGGTTCTGCCTGGCATCCATGCCAATGGGGAACTGACCTTGGGCGAAAACATCGCTGACAACGGCGGTCTGAATATTTCCTATGCGGCCCTGCAAAAGGCTTTGAAAGAAAACCCGGTAGGCGAAATCGACGGTTTCACGCCAGCCCAGCGCTTCTTCTTGTCTTACGCCACGCTTTGGGCCAGCAACATCCGCGACCAAGAAATTGAACGCCTCACGATGCTCGACGTTCACTCGCTTGGCAAATGGCGGGTAAACGGCACGCTGCCGCATGTGGACGCTTTCTTGGAAGCGTTTGGCATTGAAGAGGGGGATGGGATGTGGTTGGAGGCCACCAAGCGAGCCCACATCTGGTAAAAAAGTGATTTAGAGAGCGGTCTGCTTCGTTACGAAACTCAGAGAGCCGGGTCACGTACACAAGTACGCTCCCCGGCTCTCTTTCGTTCCGATGCCTCGCATCCCATCTCTCTAAATCACTTTTTTCCAATAAGCAAACTCCGGTTCGGCTTCGGCTTCGCGTCGTGATTATGGAACAGCAAAATAATTTTCTTACTCAATAATAAAACAGCTTCACGGTTTCCATTCCGGATTTTTACATTCTTTTTTCACTTCCCTGTAATCGTCTCAGCGAAAGGCCTCTGCTTATGCTTCTCCCAATTGGCCAAGGCCTTCTGCGGGTTGGCGTTGGCATAGCAATAGAGGCAAAGATGCGGGCAAGTATCGTACTCGCCTATGTCTTTGGACTCCATGCAGCCGCAAGCCTTGCGCTGGCCAGGGTCTTTCCGATAAACCTTTTTGAAACAAGGCCGTGGAGGCAAGGTGGCTTCCGGCGGCAAGACATCCTCTGCTGCGAACAAATCTCCCTGCTGGACAACATTCTCCGATTGCACGCCCATGGCTTTCATCAAGGCCGGGGATTCTCCTGCCAGATGCCGTATCAAATCCCCGTCTATGCAAGCATTATGGACGATGCCGAAGTGCTCCAAGCTGATTTTCTCCCCGCAAGTAGCCAAAGTGAAGCCCCAGCCCTTGCGCCGGTTCAATGCCGAAAGCCGGGAAGCAAATTCTTCCATCTGCAACTCGGTCCATTCCCGATAGGCAACGCCGCCTCTTTGCAAATTGGCCCTCACTTTCCGGTATGCCTCGACATCGGCATAGCTGAACACTAATTTTTCCGTATAGCCTTGCAACCGATCGCCAATCCTTTCCACTTTCTGCAACAGGCCGTCTATCGACAAGTCTTCGGTCAGCAGCAAAGGGTCGAACCGCCATATCACGGCTTCCTTGCCCAAACGAGCCGACAAAAGCCGGAAGGTCTCGATGCGTTCGGCCAAAGGCGGCACATTAGGTTCCAAGCCTTCCCTTTCGTAATCGTTCAACGTATATTGGATATAGCAGCCAATCCGCTTGCTTGCCAGAACCGGCAGCTTGCCTGCCAATGGCCGGGGATTCTTCGACCAGAACACAATGAAGCGCGTGTTCCGGTAAGACACATAAGATTCCTGTTTGTTGAACGGGTTCGTCCAAAGGGAATAGCCTTTCTCCAAGCGGTCGAAAAACCAATCCGCATAGAAGGCCGGGATATCCGTCCTCCGGCTCGCCGACACGATGACCGGCATCCGCGCCTCGACAATCCGGCCATCAGGCAGTGGAAAAAGTTTTTTACCCCAAGACATAAATGCCCTATTTAATAGAAACGAGCAATCTGAAAATGCAACGAAACAGCCTATTGAAAGTCATCCATGCATTTTCTGTAAAGATAGAAAGAAAAGCATTTCGATGCGCCAATGCCCGTCCTTTCTCTCAAATTTCAGTTAATTTCAATTGTCTTGGTTTTATATCGTGCAGACCATATGCCCCGAATAAAACCCCTTTGATGCCGTACCGGCACACCAACCACATAAATCCAATGAATTATAATAGTAAACAAATTAACTATTATAGGTTTATTTTCACATAACAGTTAATTTTATTACCTTTGTAACGCAATGACAAACCACATAACCTCGGCCATGTCCAATCCTGAAATCATTTCAGCATTAGGACAAAGATTTAAAGAATACCGCTTGGCAAACAGGCTGACGCAACAAGAGGCGGCAGAGAAAGCCGGTGTGAGTCTCATCACCCTCCGGCAGTTCGAGAACGGAAAATCATATAACATCAATATGGGCAATTTTCTTGCATTGCTGCGCATTGTAGGCTGCCTGGAACAAGCAAACGAACTGCTTCCTGAAATTCCCGTATCAGCGTATGCGATGGAAAAATTGCTTAGAAACAAACCTAAAAGGATAAGACATGGAAGGCAACATACTCAGCGTAATGCTATGGGGAAATGAGGTCGGAAAGCTGTATTGGGACGAACGCGGCAAAAGAGCCGTTTTCAACTACAATCCTGATTTTGTCAGAAAGGGAAGAGATATAGCGCCGCTGACAGCTTCGATACGAAGTGCAGCCGGAAACGGATTCCCGATAGTTGGCAACAAGGAAAAACCGTATCAAGGCCTGCCTCCGTTTCTTGCAGATTCATTGCCGGATCATTGGGGCAACAAGGTTTTCGAGCATTGGGCCGCCCAGAATCACCTTCCGAAGCAACGGCTCACCCCCGTAGACAAGCTCGCATTCATAGGAAGACGCGGAATGGGGGCCTTGGAGTTTGTTCCATCCGTATCCGGACTGGATTCACCAAAGTCCATTCAGATAGACAGCCTGTACAGGCTTGCACAGAAAATCTTCGATGAGAGGGAGGAAATCTTTATCCGCAACAACGAGAATCTGAATCTTCAAAGCTTATACGAAGTCGGCACTTCCGCCGGAGGACAGCATCCGAAAGCCATTATCGCAATAAATGAAGAGACGCACGACATCAGGTCCGGGCAGGTACAATTGCCGGAAGGATACAAATATTACATCCTTAAATTTGCGGAAGGAGATGATTTCCCGTTTACACAGATGGAAATGGCATATTACGACATGGCACAAGAAGCCGGTATCAACATGATGCCTTCCCAGCTGATCCATATCGATGGAAAATATCATTTCCTCACAGAACGGTATGACCGTCCCGAAGGCATAAAGATGCATACACAGACATTGGCTGCCATGAATCCTGATGCCGGCAGCTATGATGACATGTTCGAGACAGGCAGAATACTGAATCTTCCGGCAAACGAGCTGTCTGAACTCTATCGAAGAATGGTATTCAATGTCTTAGGCGGAAACGTGGATGACCACACCAAGAACTTTTCGTTTATGATGGATATGGATGGAAAATGGCATATCTCTCCGGCTTACGATGTGACATTTTCGACCAACCTTGACGGAACAGCTTACGAGAACATCCACAGCATGAGTGTCATGGGAAAGACAGAGGACATCACAGAGACTGAACTCATACTATTTGCCAAGCAAAACGGCATCAAGAATGCACGCAAGATAATCGAAGAAGTGAACACGGCCATCAGTCACTTTTACGAACATGCATCGAGATATCTAATTGACGACTATTGGAAAGACCGTATCGAACGTTTCCTTTCCGGACTGGTACGGTCTCCTTTCAAGGATACAATGAACCATTACCATCCTACTGTTGTTGAGCCATACGAAACCGAAGACGGCTTAAGCGTATCGGATGTACGCATTCTGGAAAATTCACGCCACGATTTCCGTATAGAGGCAGCCATAAACGGGAAAATACAGAAATACATTGCCGGACGCAAAAGCGACCTTGCTTCGGAAATCAGACATAAAGGCAGGGACAAGATGAGGGTTGATGACAAAAAAAGCCTTGTCGCAAGACTCCTATTGCCGCTGGCAAGAAGAGACATGCAGCCTTCTTCATAGAACCTTTCGGAACAGCAGTGCCAAACGATGAATAAACCGCTTGGACTATTCGCCGGCCCGGAATTCCACCAACGACAAATCATTGAATACAAAACGATTACACATTAGACTTATCTTCTTTCCGTACCGCCTCCAGATAGCAGTGACGGCAAAGCGGCTCGTAAGTATCGGTCTCGCCCAACTGGACCAAGTCCTTGCTGGCCGACAGACGGTGGGAGAACTGCGCCGGGTTGCCGCAACGCACGCAGACTGCATGCACCTTGGTCACCGACTCGGCCACCGCCATCAATGCCGGCATCGGGCCGAAAGGCCTCCCCTCGAAATCCATGTCCAGACCCGCCACGATGACCCGCCTGCCCTCAGCCGCCAAGCCCGTGCAGACCTCCACGATTTCCGGTCCGAAAAACTGCGCCTCGTCGATGGCCACCACCTCGGCATCGCCCAAGTTCAGCAGAATCTCCGAAGCCGTCTGCACCGGCACCGAATCCACCGCCGTGGAATCGTGCGAAACCACCCTGACCACATCGTAGCGCGTGTCAATGGCCGGCTTGTAAATCTCCACCTTCTGATGCGCGAACCTCGCCCGCTTCAAGCGCCGGATCAGTTCCTCCGTCTTTCCAGAAAACATCGACCCGCAAATCACCTCGATGCCGCCCCGAGGACCGTTCATCCATTCCGAACCTTCAAAATGCATCTTCCTGTTAACGTTCAATTGTTTAGAAAATTCCCGCCAGAATGGCGAGCGAACGCGAATTTACAATTATTTTGCAAAAGGTAAATTAGTTTTCATTGCCAATGCAAAACACTGTTTTACAAAACAATCTGATAGAAGCCTTGGATAATGTCATGCTTCGTGCCGAAGAAATCGTGACCAACGGTACCGCCATGACGCAACTCAACATGGACCTTCTCAAAAGCGATGTGCGCAACTTGTACAAAATCGTTTGCCAAATCGAACTGGCCGAATTTTCCCCAGCAGACTGTTCGCATCAACAGAAAGCAGAAAAACTCCGGCAAGAATTGGAAGGACTGAAACAAGCAGAAGAAATGCTGCACACGCAAGAAGCAGAATCCACACCCACTGACCCCGAAGTCCTATCCGAAATCCATGCCGATTCCCAAACGGCCCCTCCTGCCGAACCGGCCGCAACAGAGGCAACAGACGCAGAATATGCAGAAGATGCCCATTCAGCAAGTCTCCCGCAGGAAAGCCAAACGAAGATAGAAAACGCCATGCCGGACGATACAGACAAACCGTCCAGCATGCCTGCAACCGAACCCGAAACCACGGAGCAATGCCCAGAGACCCCGATTGAACCCCAAATCCAAACGTCTGAACCGCAAAACAAAACGCCCGAACTGCCTTTTGCAGAAGACGAGTTCCAGCAATCTTCCCTTGAAAACGTACACACTGCCACCGAGCCGGAACAGGAGTCTAACGAACCCGAAACGGCCTTTTCGAATGCCCAAGTGCTCTCCGATTTCATGCCCCACGCCGACGAAGACCCCCAATCGTACGTGACGGAAATCACCGCCATGGTACAGGCCAACACCAAGGAGCAGGACATGTCGCAAGTGGCCGTCTCGTCCACCGCGATGCCCGATGAAAAAGTAGCCCGAATCGTTGCCAACCGTTGGAATTCCGATCCGCATGAAGGCCGGGAGACGCCAAACGAAGAAACCGCCTCGGCATCGCCGGCATCCTCCCAAAACGGAATATTCAGCAAACTCAAGGAGACTGAAGCCATGAACCGGGGGAACCACCCCGTCAGCAACCTCAAAAGCCTCTTTGAGAAACTCAAGACACACAAAACCGTCAACGATGTCCAACGGCGTCAAGCTCAAGAGCTCAAATCGCTCATCGGGCTCAACGAGAAGTTCCTCTTCATCAACAAGCTCTTTAAAGGCAACATAGACGACTATCGCAAAATGATTGAAGCCATAGACAGCGTGGATTCCCGCCAGGAGATGGAAGGCATCATCAATCCCTTGAAAGAACAATACCAATGGGATACTGAATCCTTGGCTTACATCACATTATTCGATTTGTTGGACAAAAAATTTCCCGAAGCATGACCCAGCAAGGCAAACTCATCATCTTTTCCGCCCCTTCCGGATCGGGAAAGACCACTATAGTGCACCAGATCCTGCCGCAGTTCCCCGAACTCCAGTTCTCGGTATCGGCCACATCCCGCGCCATGCGGCCTGGCGAAACCGACGGCAAGGACTACTACTTCCTTTCGGCAGAACAATTCAAAAACTACCGCGACCAAGGCAAGTTCCTGGAATGGGAAGAAGTCTATAAAGACCAGTTCTACGGGACTTTGCTTTCCGAATTAGACCGCATCTGGGCCTTGGGGAAACACGTGGTCTTCGATGTGGACGTGAAAGGGGGACTCAATATCAAACGCCAATTCCCCGACAAGGCCTTGGCGGTATTCATCCAGCCGCCATCGGTAGAGGAACTCAAAAACAGATTATTGAAACGCGGCACTGAAACAGAAGAGAGCCTGAAGAAACGGGTCGGGAAAGCCGAAGAAGAAATGGGATACGCGCCCCAGTTCGACAAAATTATCGTCAACGACGATTTGGAGAAAGCCGTGGAAGAAACCCGCCGGACCATCCGGGAATTCTTAGACAACTGAACGATGCCGAATCAAGGCCAAATCAAAACGCGAACCCAACAGCAATAAACCGACTTCAAAGATGCCAGCTCCAAGCCTTCCTTTGGATGCCCTCCTCTATTTCGGATCGTTCAACCCGGTTCACAAAGGGCATATCGCAATAGCTCAAGCCGCCATTGCGCAGCATATCGCCAAGGAAGTCTGGTTCGTGCTTTCCCCGCAAAACCCTTTCAAAGCGATCGATGGCCTTTGGCCTGAATCCGAACGGGAAGAACGCCTGCGCAAAGCCTTGGAACCTTATCCGGCGTTCCGACTCTGCGATGCCGAACTGCATCTGCCCAAACCCTCCTATACCGTCCAGACCTTGGACTTCCTTCACCGGCAATACCCCGGGAAACGTTTCGGAATCCTGATGGGCGAAGACAACCTGACCCGTCTCCACCTCTGGAAAGACTTCAACCGGATCCTCGCCGATTGCGATATCTGGGTGTATCCGCGGGCGAACCGAAATCCCAATGAAGCCATTGCCGGTTCAAACCCAGAAACGCCCAATCCTGCCGATACAAGCAAGCCACACAGCCCGGCTGAATGGTTCTGCTACCCTGCCGTCCAACAATTCCCTGACAAAATCCACCGACTCGACTGTCCGCTTTTGGACATCTCTTCCACGCAAATCCGCCAACTGCTCAGCGAAGGCAAAGACATCTCATCTTTAATCCCGTAACCCCACAAACTTCTATAACTTTACTTTCTGCGCCGAGCTGGATGAGCTTCGCAACGAAGCAGATGCCGCCAGAATCGCGTTTTTTTTACAGGTAGAAGGGAATAACCCCTTGCACCTCCGGCACCAACGTCCTCAACGCCACCTCCACGCTCTGCTTGATAGTGGCATGCGCCCGAGGGCAATTGCCGCAAGGCGTCCGCAATCCTACCTTGGCCTTGCCGTCTTCCATTCCGTAAAATAGAGCCGTAGCCGCACAAGTCCGCTCCAAGGCCGGTGCAATTTTATCCTGAATGGCCTTTTCCGCCTTGGCTTCCACTTCTTTTGCATCCATATTTCTTATATTTTAACGAATTACCAGAAAATCAATCCCGCATGCGTCTTTTCAAATCCATCCGCTGATGCAAGATACGGATTATCTCCACATCCCCATTCCCGCATATCCGGTAAAAAACATGCAAAGTTATCAATATGTCCTGATTCCCCTATCGTAAGTTCACATCAGGCGCAGCAGTTTATCCGTCCAATCCACCATAAACAAGGGGATATTCAATAGGCTTCCATCCATCTTCAAATTGCGCATCGAATACCGCAAAGCCAGCTTAGGCGCATATTTCTTCATATACACGCCTAAACTTTTCCCATTCACATTCAATCCTGATTTGACCTCGATGGGATAAACCTCATCCTCCCTTTGCAATAAAAAATCAACCTCCGCCATGCCGGATGAAACCCAATAGCAAGGTTCCGACCCATACGCTTTTACCAAAGCCTGCAATACCATATTTTCTGCCATCGCCCCTCTGAATTCCGCATATAATGGATTTTCTACGGTATAAACCTTGGCAGGCAAAGAAGCCAAGGAGCGCAACAAACCCACATCGTTCAAATACACTTTGAACGCGGACATGTCTTTATAAGCGGACAATGGAAGCCCCGGCTTTTCCGCACAGAACACCCGGTATATCAAACCGGCATGTTGCAACCATAGCAAGGCCGACTCGTATTCCCTCGCCCTGGCACCATCCTTGACCATCTTATAGACGAATTTGCGATTCTCCTTAGCCAGCTGGGAAGGGATGGAAGACCAGACAGCAGCTATCCTTGGTATATCTACCGCCGGCGCATGCTTGGAAAAATCCAAAGAATAGGATTGCAGGATATCCCGCTGTATTTTCTCCACCGCATCCAATCCCTGCCCTTCGCATAAAGCCGCCACTGCGGCCGGCATCCCGCCGCACACCGCATAACGCCGGAAAGACTCCGAAACCTGCCCCATGACAATTTCAGGCAAGGAATCCAAGGAAGAAAGGCCTTCCATGAATTCATACATCTTAGGATTTTCCATCCGGAGGAATTCCCTGAATGAGAGCGGATACATTTGCAAGAACTCCACCTTGCCTACAGGAAAGGAATCGCCCGAGGACAATGAAACGCCCAAAAGTGAACCTGCTGCCATGACATGGTACTCCGGCGCTTCTTCACAGAAATATTTCAAGCTATTCAATGCCTTGTTGCTTTGCTGGATTTCATCAAAAATCAGCAAAGTCTTCCCGGGAAGTACAGGCTGGTCGGTATACAAACCCAAGATTCCCACCAATCTGGAAGGAGATTTGGTATTTTCAAATTCCCGGCAGAGTTCCTGAGAAGCATCGAAATTGAAATAAGCCACATAATCATAGTAGAGCTGCCCGAATTTCTGCATGATCCACGTCTTGCCAATCTGCCTCGCCCCTTGTATGATCAGAGGCTTCCTTCCCGTGCTTTCTTTCCATCGGAGCAAGTCCTCCATGCAATCCCTATGTATCTCCATTATTCGAACATTTTCAAAAAATCACATTTTACCAACATGAAACGTGCAAATATACACATTTTACAAATATGAAATATAAAACTAACATGCCGAGATGATTTTGGCGGAAGGAAAATGCACGAAGAATCCGAAAGAACAAACCCACCCATCCGATGCCACCAAAACAAAACAGGGCGCAGCTCATCGAGCCACGCCCTGTTTCCTATGGGACTTTGCCATTCAGTTGCTGCTCCGCAGCGAATAAACGCTGCGAAACTACGACTCAGCAAAAACCTTACTTAACTTCCTCGAACGGAACATCGGTAACCGTACCATTGTTGCCAGCACCTTGATTATTCATCCGTTGCGTTTGGTTATAATCAGCCCCATCGTTCGTCCCCGCACCGGCTCCGGCATTAGCCCCGGCACCTGCGCCAGCTCCCGGGTTAGCCCCCGCCTGCTGCTGCGCCTGGTACATTTCCTGCGAAGCCGCCTGCCAAGCCTCGTTCAACTTGGTGTTAGCCGCATCAATGCGAGCCAAGTCCTTGGAAGCCATCGCATCCTTGAGTTCCTTCAAAGCCGATTCGATATTAGCCTTCTTGTCGGCCGGAATCTTGTCGCCGTATTCCTTCAACTGCTTTTCCGTCTGGAAAATCATCGCGTCGGCATTGTTCACCTTGTCGGCCTGTTCCTTCGCCTTCATATCCGCATCGCGGTTGGCTTCGGCTTCAGCCTTCATCCGCTTGATTTCATCATCGGTCAAGCCCGACGAAGCCTCGATACGGATCTGCTGCATCTTGCCCGTGCCCTTATCCTTGGCCGAAACATTCAAGATACCATTGGCATCGATATCGAACGTAACCTCGATTTGAGGCACGCCACGCGGAGCGGCAGGAATACCATCCAAGTGGAAACGGCCGATGCTCTTGTTCTGGTTCGCCATAGGACGTTCGCCCTGCAGCACATGGATTTCAACCGAAGGCTGGTTGTCGCTGGCCGTGCTGAACACCTCGCTCTTGCGAGTAGGAATCGTCGTGTTGGCATCAATCAGCTTGGTGAACACCCCGCCCAAGGTTTCAATACCCAAAGACAGCGGCGTTACATCCAACAGCAGCACATCCTTCACTTCGCCCGTCAGCACACCGCCCTGGATCGCGGCACCCATCGCCACCACTTCATCCGGGTTCACGCCCTTCGAAGGCACCTTGCCAAAGTAGTTCTGAACCACTTCCTGCACCTTCGGGATACGGGTCGAACCGCCCACCAAGATGACCTCGTCAATCTGCGAAGGCTGCAAGCCCGCATCCGCCAAGGCCTTGCGGCAAGGCTCAATCGTACGCTGGATCAAATCATCGCAAATCTGCTCGAACTTGGCACGGCTCAACTGCTTTACCAAATGCTTGGGCGTACCATCAATCGCCGTGATATAAGGCAAGTTGATTTCGGCCGTTGACGAGCTGGACAATTCAATCTTAGCCTTTTCAGCCGCTTCCTTCAGACGCTGCAACGCCATCGGGTCCTTGCGCAAATCAGTGCCTTCCGCGCTCTGGAACTCATCGGCCAGCCAGTCGATGATACGCTGGTCGAAGTCATCCCCTCCCAAGTGGGTATCCCCGTTGGTCGATTTCACTTCAAACACCCCGTCGCCCAGTTCCAGGATGGAGATATCGAAAGTACCGCCACCCAAGTCGAATACCGCAATCTTCTTGTCGGTCTGCGATTTATCCAAACCGTAAGCCAAAGCGGCCGCCGTAGGTTCGTTGATGATACGTTTTACCGTCAAACCCGCGATTTCGCCCGCTTCCTTGGTAGCCTGACGCTGCGAGTCGCTGAAGTAAGCCGGCACGGTGATGACCGCTTCGGTCACCGTCGTTCCCAAGTAATCCTCGGCCGTCTTCTTCATCTTCTGCAAGATGATAGCCGAAATTTCCTGAGGCGTGTAAGAACGGTCGCCCACACGCACACGAGGCGTATTGTTGTCGCCGCGTTCCACCTTGTAAGGCACGCGGTTGATTTCGTTGGTCACCTGATCGTAAGTTTCCCCCATGAAACGCTTGATGGAGTAAACCGTCCCGTGCGGGTTGGTCACTGCCTGACGCTTGGCCGGGTCGCCCACCTTGCGTTCCCCGTTGTCCACAAAAGCAACCACGGAAGGAGTTGTCCTATGACCTTCGCTGTTAGGGATAACAACGGCTTCACTGCCTTCCATTACAGCTACGCAGGAGTTAGTAGTTCCCAGGTCGATACCTATTATTTTTCCCATGATTCAAAATTTTTTCGAGGTTAAACAATCTTTGTCGAAGCTTTTTTCGATGCCCTGCGGGCGAACCAAAAGCCACAGATTGCCTGCCGCTTCCGGCTTCTCCCACTCAACATCCAGCCCCCTGTCGCCCGCCCGGCCCCAGCCCGCCTCCCATCTCGGTGGTTCGCGGACCTCCGGCCTTTCGACCGACGACAGCCCCCTCTTCCGCAAAGTCCGTGCCACGCTCCCGCCTCTGCCAGAATAACAGGAAATCCTGCCAAATCACAGGCATCACCATCATAAGCCTGCCATTTGCGCATCAAAGAAACTGCACCGTTCCCACACGACAGTGCCCTTTCCAACGGCAGGATACAACCCGGCATCGAAAAAAACATTACCTTTGGACTTATAAGCACAACAAAGGAAGCCGCAATTTCTCCCGCAAGGAAAGCAGAAAAGCGACCCTCTGAAGAAAAGCGGCCATCTGATTAAAAAAGACAAGACACCCTAATTGCCTAAACCCATGAAAAACCAAGACCAAAGCCGGCTCGTAGCCGTATTCTCCGGACAACGGATGGAAGCCGAAATCATCAAAGGCATGCTCGAAGCCAACGGCATCCTCTCCATGCTCAAAGACGAAAGCCTCGGCGGCGTCATCTCCCCTTACCTCAGCACCGAAAACCGAGGCATCAAAGTCCTCGTGAACCCCGAAGACGAAGCCGCCGCCCGGCAACTGATCCAGAACCCGGACAATCCCGCCGAAGTATTTGAATAAGCACCCCGTCTAATCGGCAATTTTCCCGAATTCGATTTCGTGGCGCAGCAACTCGTAATTATACATGGCACTTTGGTAATAGAGGCCCGTTTCCAAGTCCATTATCTTCTCGTACAATTGAGAATTATAAACCAAGCCCAAAGCCTCCAGCTCCGAAAGCCCATACCCCTTCATGACCATCGCACTCAAATGCCCCACCAAGGAATCTATCAGAAATTGAACACGTTCATTCATAACCTTTTCAATTTAGAGATAGCGGCCTCCGAACCAAAGAAATACTGTCGGTTCAATTTCCGATACGTCAATTCTTCTACCAGCACATCCAGACTTATCATCCCTTGCAAATATCTTTCTAACTGAAAGACAACACCATCGTCAGCTACCGGCCCCAACACGATCATACGCAGGCAACTCTCGCCCCTGCCTATTTGCCAAAACGAACAAGGCCCACTCTCTGCTGGGAGAATCAAACTTCTTGACTTTCAAAGATGCGTCATCAAGAAACCGTTCATCAAACCGATAGGCAGACACCGTCGGGACACCAACTCCGGCAATCCTTGTCCGGCGAACAGCCATCTGCACAGCCTGTTCCTCAATATCGGTCAAATAAAACCCTTTCCCAAAATCTTTATAAGGCTTGCATTTGCCAAGGTCGATGCTTTCTATTCTGACATTCGAGCCATGATACAATGTAATCATTATAGCCGCCCCCCATTTCTCCGACAAACAATCGACAAATCATCTACCACATCTTGCAACGAAAGCTGGTGTTCCGCTTCGTAACATTCATCCAAGAACGCCATCCCCTTGAACCGGAACAAATAACTAAAAGCCTGCTTGGCGGTCAACCCATACTGCTTTGCAAAAGCATTGATACAATAAATCATGTACGTAAGCCTGTTCCGAAGTTCCCTGTCCTCCATATGTCCCCTTTCCTTTTGATTTTCAAAAGCGAAAATACAGAATAAAACCAAAACACACAAAAGGACACGCAACACGCCCGCATCGCGCCCCTGCCCATTTTCAGTTTTTTTATGAATCAGGGTTTCGCATACCGAACCCGCCTTTAGAACAAGCCCTTCAGCCGTTCCATCTCCGCGTAATCCGTCCAGTCGAAATGCAGCGGCGTCAGCGACACATAACCTTGGTCGGTGTAAGCCAAATCGGTATCGGGCGCATCGTCCTTGCGGATGAAATCCCCCTCCAGCCAATAATACTTGCGCCCCGCCGGATCCACCCGTTCCACCGCATCCTCGTCCCAATAGGCCTTCGCCACCCGGCAGACCTTGATTCCCTTGAGCGCCGTCTTGGGCAGCTTGGGAAAGTTCACGCTCCAGCAGATATCCTTGCGCCCCGTTTCGATACATTTGCGGATCACCTCCTCCACATAATCCAGAACAGGTTCGAAATCAGCCTGCAACGAATGATCCATCAGCGAGAACGCCACCGAAGGCACCCCCGCCAACGCCCCCTCGATCAGCCCGGCCACCGTACCCGAATAAACAATATTCGACGAAGCATTGCTTCCATGATTGATGCCCGAAAACAGATAATCGGGATGATCCCCGCCAAAGACCACCTTGACCGCCAGCTTCACGCAATCGGCCGGCGTCCCGTTGCAACTATAATAATGAATCCCCTCTTCCGTCCCCAGCTCATGCAGACGCAGCGGCGTAACCAAAGTCACCGCATGGCCCTGGCCCGAACGTGGCGCATCCGGAGCCACCACGAAAACTTCCCCGAACTTGGATGCCACCTTGGCCAAATGCCTGATCCCAGGCGCGAAATACCCATCGTCATTCACAACTAATATTCTCATCTTCTATCTATTATTTTTTGCGAACCCATCCAGCGCCCCCGCCCCCTCCTTTCACCTAATCACGGCAGGCTCTCCATCCTTCATACCCTCTCATCCTCACCCTCTATCGCCCAATCCCCCCTCGCCGGCGCAACGGCTGCAAATGTACAAAGCTTTTTGTTTCCATATCGTTGCTTTTGGGGTTCGCAAAATCCCACACAACCCTCAAAGTATTCATAAAAATACTATATTTGCAAACAGAACCAGTCCAGCATGAGCTACAAATCTGTCAAGGAGGTCATCGACCTACTTTTGCAAAACGGCTATGTCAAGAAATCCCAAAAGGGCAGCCATGTCAAATACGTAAAAGGAGACCGCACGGTCATAGTTCCCAACCACACCTCCAAAGGCATAGAAAAAGGCACATACAATAGCTTCCTAAAACAAGCCGGACTTAAATAAACAAAACACCATGAAAACCGTCAAAGTCATTGTTGAACACGCAGGTAACAATCTAAGCGCCTATATCGAAGATGCCCCAGTGTTCACTGTAGGCAATACCATCCGGGAAATCGAATCCAATATGGAAGATGCCGTCAGCCTCTATTTGGAAGACAACCCCACCCCCTGCCCTGCACTGCAAGGAGAATTTTGCCTCAAATATGAAATAGATGCCGCCACCTTTATCAACTACTACAGCAACATATTCACCAAAGCAGCCCTTAGCCGGATAACCGGAATCAACGAACGACAATTATGGCACTATGCCGCCGGGGTACACAAACCCCGCCAGCAACAATTAGAAAAAATCCAAAATGGCATCCGGGCACTCAGCCACGAACTCATGGCCATCGATATCCGTTAACAAGAAACGCCCCTTGAACCCAAATCGGTCATTAGGCTTTGGGTTGAAAAGGCCATTATCCTCTCCTCCGATGTAACAAAATCAAAACAGCCGGCAAACGGAAAAAGCGCAGCCGCATAGCGGAAATTTAGCTAAATTTGCCGGAAAATCGCCTGCGGGCAGAGGCAGAATCCTGTCCCGGCGATTCCTTTTTCAGCAAAAAACTTTGATTAACAACGCGGTTCGCGGCCCAGAGCCAAGATTCGCATAAAACACAATACCATGAGCAGAGTCATGATTATCGGTGCCGGTGGAGTGGCCACCGTGGTCGCCCACAAAGTGGCCTCACACCCCGAAATCTTTTCAGAGGTAATGATTGCCTCCCGGACCCAGTCCAAATGCGATGCCATCATCAAGTCCTTGGAACAGCGCGGCTTGAAAAAAGCCCAATGGGAATCGGCCAAGGTGGATGCCGACAACGTCCCCGAACTGACCGCCCTGATGGAAAAATTCAAACCCGAACTGGTCATCAATGTGGCCCTTCCCTACCAGGATCTCCATATCATGGATGCCTGCTTAGCCACCGGGACCAATTACCTGGATACCGCCAACTACGAACCCTTGGACGAAGCCAAATACCAGTACAGCTGGCAATGGGCCTACCACGACCGCTTCAAGGAAGCCGGACTGACCGCCATCCTCGGCTGCGGCTTCGACCCGGGCGTGACCAGCGTCTTCACCGCCTACGCCGCCAAGCACCATTTCGATGAAATCCGCTACTTGGATATCGTAGACTGCAACGCCGGCGACCACGGCAAGGCTTTCGCCACCAACTTCAACCCCGAAATCAACATCCGCGAAATCACCCAGCGCGGCAAATACTGGGAAGACGGCCAGTGGCACGAAACCGACCCGCTCAGCGTCCACAAGGCGCTCAACTACCCGCATATCGGACCCAAGGAATCCTACCTGATGTACCACGAAGAACTGGAATCCTTGGTAAAACATTATCCCACCCTCAAACGCGCCCGCTTCTGGATGACCTTCGGCCAGGAATACCTGACCCATCTCCGGGTAATCCAGGATATCGGCATGGCCCGCATCGACCCCATCGACTACGAAGGGCATAAAATCGTACCCATCCAGTTCCTGAAAGCCGTCCTGCCCAATCCGGGCGAACTGGGCGCCAACTACAAAGGCTGGACTTCCATCGGCTGCCGCATCCGAGGCATCAAGGACGGCAAGGAAAAGACCTATTACATCTTCAACAACTGCAGCCACGAGATAGCCTACAAGGAAACCGGCACCCAAGGCGTAAGCTACACCACCGGCGTTCCGGCCACCGTCGGCTCGATGATGTTCCTCAAAGGACTCTGGAAGAAACCCGGGGTCTTCAACGTGGAAGAGTTCGACCCCGATCCGTTCCTGCAAGTGCTCGGGCCGGAGGGGTTGCCGTGGGAGGAAATCATCAACGGAGATTTGGAACTGTAAAAGGCATTCTGCGGGGCATCTGCTTCGTTGCGATTCTCGTCCAAGCCGGTCATGTACATCAGTACACTCCCGGCTTGGACATCAAATCGACGCCTCGTATCTACCCCACAGAATGGCTTTTACACTAGCACTCACGAATAATAAAAATATCCTTATTTTCAGTTCCTACCTTGGCCGCTCTCTTTTCTATGTACTGCAGCCCTCTGTAATCTATAAAATAAGATTGATCGCGAAAAAGTGTCCGACAAGTTGGATTTTCAGGGTCTACTACTCTCACTTTCGCATAATATCCTCCATAATCTATGAACTTCAGCAGAAAATTTTGATTCAATTTTTTACAAGCATCCTCGGAAAGCGTTCCCACCAAAGTCTCCACCATGACATAACATTTCTCGCCATTTGCTTTCTCGAACCATATCTGTGGGTCTATCTGCAACACATCGCAATAACTCAGAATCCGCATGCCATCCCGCACTAATTGATCCCTGACAACTTGGACTCCCAGACTATGGATTTCCCACGGGGACATTTTCACTTGCTCAGCTTTTTCCGAAACCTCTATTGGTTTCCTCGTATCTGTAGATAGAAGATGCACATCTGATACCAAAGGGGAAAAATCATCGCCTAACAACGGTATCGTACATGCTATCAAATCATTCTGTCGACATTCCCGCAGTTGATTCTGCTTATCTTGTTCAAGCAAAAAAATACCTCTCCGGGTTTTTATCTCAATCAAAACACTATACAAATTCCCTCTATAGGCAAAGCATAGATGTTGAAATGCAGGCTTTTGCAAAGTTGTCTGTATCCATCGAAACTCTGGGAATCCTACGTTCTTATCCTTGAAATACTTTTGTATATACCATCCCGCTGCCCGCAAAGCAGTCGGCAGCATCCGCTCGTAATCTTCCTGCCAGTTTTCAGGAAACCGTTTCTTATTCATCCCAAACATAAACTTCAAAACAATCCGAAATCAATCACAATGAAGTACATCCATAAATACCATATATATCGAAACATATAAACCCTAAAGCGCACATATCCTCTTATAGAAGGGAACGCCGCATTTCTGCGGCGTTTTCTTTTATAAGACAAATCTCTTTCAAATTCAGGGGCAAAGACTGCAAAAGAACAAAAGCCAATCAAAACGGCCAAAGCCTCTTCCTGTCCTTAAATCCTGTCATTGCTACCCAGCACGTTGATAATCTTGTGCTTGTACAATTCACGCAAGCAATCGCGAGCCGGTCCCAAGTACTTCCGCGGGTCGAACTCGGCCGGTTTGGTAGCCAGCACCTCGCGAACCGCCGCCGTCATGGCCAAACGGCCGTCGCTGTCGATATTGATCTTGCAGACCGCCGAAAAGGCCGCCTTGCGCAACTGTTCTTCCGGAATGCCGATCGCATCCTTCAACGCCCCGCCGTACTTGTTGATCGTCGCCACCAAATCCTGCGGCACGCTGCTGGAACCATGCAGCACGATAGGGAATCCCGGAATCCGCTTTTCCACTTCCTCCAGAATATCGAAACGCAAAGGAGGCGGCACCAGGATGCCGTCCGCGTTCCGCGTGCACTGTTCCGGCTTGAACTTGTTGGCCCCGTGCGAAGTCCCGATGGAAATCGCCAGCGAATCCACCCCGGTATGCTTCACAAAGTCTTCCACCTCTTCCGGTTGCGTATACGTATGGTGTTCGGCCTGCACCTCATCCTCGATACCGGCCAGAACGCCCAGTTCCCCTTCTACCGTCACATCGTACTTGTGCGCGTACTCCACCACCTTCTTGGTCAGCTCGATATTCTCGGCATACGGCAGATGCGAGCCGTCGATCATCACCGACGAGAAACCGTATTCGATGCAGCTCTGGCAAAGCTCGAAACTGTCCCCATGGTCCAAATGCAACACGATAGGCACCGCCACGCCCAATTCCTTGGCGTATTCCACCGCCCCTTGCGCCATATACCGCAGCAAGGTCTGGTTCGCGTAATTGCGAGCGCCCTTCGACACCTGCAGAATCACCGGAGACTTCGTTTCCGCGCAAGCCGACACGATGGCCTGCAACTGCTCCATATTGTTGAAATTGAAAGCCGGAATCGCATAATGCCCTTCCATGGCCTTCCTGAACAGCTCGCGGCTGTTCACCAAACCGAGTTCCTTGTAATTTGTCATATCCCAAAGTCTTTTAGTTGATTCTTACTTCTTGTTCACCATGATGTCCAGAATCACATTGTCGGCCTCGTTCATCGCCTTCTGGGCAATATAGCCGATATTCCGGATGGTCCTTTCCACATCGTCCTCGATAATCCCGTTCGTACCCGGCACATAGATATTGTCCAAAGCCAGCACGGCCGCCTGCATGGCCGCACTCGTACCGGAAGCCACTTTCAGCGCGCAACCCAGCTTAGCCCCGTCGCAGACCATCCCCGTCAGGTTCCCAATCATGTTCTTGACCGCGTACTTCACCTGTTCCAAGCTGCCGCCAAGCAAGTAGCAGACCCCGCAGGCGGCCCCCGTAGAAGCCACCACGCAGCCGCAAGCTGCCGACAGCCGTCCGAAGCCATGCTTGATGTGGATTGCCGTCAGGTTGCTCAGAATCAAAGCACGAGCCAGTTTCTCATCCGGCGAACCGATTTTCTCGGCCACCGCCAGAATCGGCATCATGGCCGTAATCCCCTGGTTCCCGCTTCCAGAATTGCTCATCGCCGGCAGCAAAGCCCCCGACATACGGGCATCCGAAGCCGCCGCCGTCATCGCCATCGCGTAATCGGTATATTCGTTCATCGCGCTGTGCTTCTTCATCCAGCCCAACAAGGTTGCCCCCAAGCCCATGCCCGATTTATGCTCGATACCGTAATCGGCCAGCTTGCGATTCAGCCCCGCCGCCTCGATAATGAACTTGATAGCCTCAAAAGGCTGCGTGCTCGCAAACTCGTAAATCTCGTCCATCGTGATATGGTAGGCATCCTCTTCCGCCTGCGCCTCGGCCCCACCAGCCTGTTTGGAAAACAGGCACTTGCCATCGGCTTCCACCCACACGATATTCTGGTGTTCCTCCTCGATGACAGCCCGGCTCTGATGCCCTGCACCCTCGCAGACCGCCTCGGCATACACCTTGTTGCAATCCTTCTTGATATCAATCGTAACTCGGCCTTCCTCCACATACTTCTGAGCCATTTCCACATGTTCAGGCTGAACACCGGCCAGCACTTCCAATGCTTTCTTGGAATCGCCCACGATAGCCCCCAAGGCCGTAGCGATATAAAGCCCGGTCAAATCCGTACCCGGAATGCCTACGCCCATACCGTTCTTATAGATGTTCAAGCTGACCTGTATCTTCAGCTTGTCGGGCAAAGCCTCTTTCCCCTTGCCTGCGCATTCGCGCCAGGTTTCCGTTGCCTTGGCCACCGCCAAAGCCACCGCGATAGGCTCGGTACAGCCCAGAGCCGGTACCACCTCCTTCTTGAGGAGATAATACATATCCTTCACTTTTTGTGTGCTCAGCATAGTTTTTCTGCTTTCGTAATCCAACATCGCAACAAGCCCCGCCAGCAAACAAGCCTATAGGCGAGCGGCAAAACTTGTCATATCAAACTGCAAATTTAATGAATTATACGCATTCTCAAGCGCATCGACACGCCCAGCCACATCCAAGCCCTATCCCAACAGGGGAACCCTACCCCTCTAATCAAAATCGGCCACACTGCAACTGCAATGTAGCCGATTTCGATACCGCAACAGAAACGATGCTTCTTTGCGGAAAAGCTATCGAAGCCCACTATCGGGCAATACTCAAACGACGGACTGCTGTCTTGCCAGCCTGTTCAATCTGAAGCATGTAAACACCGGCATGAAGATCGGATACCGAAAGTTCCGTCAAACCGCTCAAACTTTCATACTGACGAACCAAACGTCCCGCCATATCGAAAATCCGGATTTCAGCATTGTCCAAGCCGCTCAGCATGACATTGTCCTTGGCAGGGTTAGGATACAAGCGGACTTCGGGAAGCATATCCTTTTCATTGGCCTGCGGGTCAGGTTCCTGTTCTTCTTCCACTTCGCCATAAACCACATCCGCGAAACCGGCACTCTGGAACACATCCCCTGCATCCGGATCCTGTACAAAGCAAACCAGTTCCAAATCGGTCATTTCTTCAATATGCGTGCCGCTCAAATCTATATTATACTCATATTCAACCGTTTCACCTGCCGTATAACGAGCATCCTCGCCGCGCGGCCCTGCCAGGTGCGACATCGTCACGTAGTGGAACTCCGTTTCCCCGTTGGTTCTCCTGTTGCGTGTCGTTGTCCCTTCTATCAAGGTGGCGAAGAATTTGGCCGAACGGATATCGATGGCCGAGCGCACTTCCAGGCGGGCGGACATGCGCTCGTTCAGCGTGTCCACCTTGAATTCGAGGCATTCGATGGATACCGGTGTCGGCTGGCCGTAATCAACGGCGAGCAATGTCTCCATATTGCTGGCCAAGGCCGCATAGCTGACCGCGGATGTCCCGCAATAGACAATGGTCGGAATGCTATTCACCCCGTAATAATTGGCCCTCACCCCGTTGTCGGCAATATAGTAGGGATCCATTGCCGGAAAGTTCATCTGGTACTTGATGATGTTCAGCCTGCCTTCCCCTTTCACCTTCTCATAGACAGGGTTCAGCGCATTGGCAGCATAAAAGCACGGAGGACAGGTCGATGCCGTGAAATGTTCCACTACCGGCACGAAAGGCACGGCATCCGTCGTATCCAAATAAGTGAAATTCCAGCTCAGGCTCTTCGGCTGCGGACAGCCCACCCCGTTGACGGCCGTGCAGCTCAGACTCAGGGTGTAATCCGTGTTGGCCTCCACTTCGCCCAAATCCAAAGGCACATCCAGGATGGTCGACGACAAGGCCGCTATATCGCCCGCCACACGGATCGTCTTGGCTGCCCCCTCGCCCAACTGGTACGAGAAATCCATGGTATCTATCGCCAACGCGCCTTCATTCACCACCTGGATCTTCATCGTCGCGGGATTGCCGCTCGCATACGGACGGGACACGTTCGACATCGAGAACAAGGCCGTGTCGGCATCGTAGGCAGCAAACTTCAAATTGGAGACAAAGACCCCGAAATACAGATTCCTGGCTTCTGTCAAATCCTCGTTCGTGAAGTACAAGGCCAGTTCCACCGCTTTGCCCGTATAAGATTCCGGCAAAGTCATGGCCAAGGTTCCCGCCAGACTGGTCTCCAGCGTTTCATCAGCTTCGAACAACGTGAAGACCGTATCCCAGACACCTACCGCCGTGTCCCTCACCATCAAGCCGAAATTCCGCACATCTCCTTTCACCGTGGTCGATGCCAGGTACTCGAAATCAAGGCTCAGCATGTTGAGGCCGCTTTCCATCTGGAACGGATTGGTCACGAGCAGATACTGCCCGTCCAGCATGGTCGTGGCCACCCCGGCCCCGGTCCGGCTCGAAATCACATTCCCGTCCGGGTCGTACACCCAGCCGGCAATCACGGTCGTCGCACTGACACCTACCAGATACACGGGCCCGCCGGCGGCATCGATATACGAGCTCTCTTCCTCGTTCCACATATCCCCCAAGCGCCCATTCGTAAAGGTTTCCTCAAAATAAACTTTCTTTTGCCCCATGGCCGGCGCAGCCAAGCAGATTCCGCCAAGCAAAAGCATGAATCCGCCCAACTTCTTAATCATCTTCATGACAATTCCTATTTTTTATGATTGTTTTATTGGTTTTCCCGGTTCTTTTTCTCTCCCGAACATCGTGCCTACTTCAATACGTTCAACTTGCGGACTGCCGTCTTGCCGTCCTGCGCGATACGTACCACATACGTTCCGGCTTCCAAATCCCGTACCGGAAGTTCAAGCACATTATCCACGTCACGGACTTCATACACCAAACGCCCCGTCAAATCGAATACCTGTACCGCAGCCTTTTCCAAGCCGGAGACATAGGCATTGTCCACTGCCGGGTTGGGATACAGCTTGACACTCGGCATCGCATCTTCTTCATTGGCCGAAGGATCAACCGGTTCAGCCGGTTTTTCAAGGTTCATCGGAGTCTTGACAATATCATGGGCAGAAGATTGGTAAATCTCCCTCGTTTCCCTGTTTTGGATAAAGCAGACGATTTCCAGATCGGCATATTCCTCTACCAAGGTCTGCGACATATCCACTTCGTAAGAGAAAGTCATCATGCTGTCGCCCATGAAGGACACTTCCTTGCCGTAAGAGCCTTCCACTGCGGCCAAGGCCACCCAATGGAATTCCGTTTCGCCATTGGATCCTTTCAGCTTCGATACGGTCCCTTCAGTCACAAAAGGCAGCAGATTGGCGGTAAAACCGGCCACTGCGCTCACGTTCACGTCAAACTTCAGCGTTCCTGCCGTACTGTCCAATTCCACATTGGCATATTCGATCTTCGCCAAAGCCTTATGCGTATTGGCTTCGGCCGCTTCCTCTTCCAAACGCCCCATCATGCCCCAATAAGAACCCGACCAGTCGGAGATATTGGCTTCCGCATTGTAAATAGGAGCCGGCACATAGCCTTGCGTCATATCATAATAGTACATGTACCTGTCCGAACCGGCTTGAATCGCATACCGATCGCTAGGCTGCTGGAACTTGATCGGCGTAATCATCCCTGTATCGTAAAGCTGGTGCAATGTATAATTCAGATAGCGGTTCATCGTATTGCAAGGCGGGCACCAGGAAGCCGAGAACACTTCCATGACCGGGACATAAGCCGGCGCGGATTCCAAATCGTTGACAAACACCCATTGCATCGTATCCACCCTGCCCAAGGAATCTTCCCCGTTCAAGGAAACCGGCCATAAATCCACCGTATTCCGACCATCCAGAATCTCCCCTTCCAAGGAAATTTCCACTTCGGCAGTCCGCCCTATCATCAAGGAATCCTCAAGCAGATTGCCCAAGCCTACCGGTTCGCCGGCATTGAACGAATAAGCATACGAAGCCTCGCCTATCGCGATGGAACCGGAATTCCGCAATTCCAACGAAAGTTTTCCGTCCCAGTTTTCGGCATCAAACCGGGACAAAGACACCGATGAAGACATGGCAGGTGTTGTATAATACCCGCCAAAACGGATATTGCCTATGAACAAACCATAATAATCCTCTTTGTCTGTCGCCTTTGTCTCAAAGAAAAAGCCCAGTTCCACGTTTTTTCCCTGGCAGGAATCCGGCAAAAACACATACGAAGAGCCTTCGGCATCCTCAGGCATCGATTCTCCAACTTCCCACATCCTCCATATAGTATCCCACTGCCCGCCATCGATGCGTGTCATAAGGCCGAAACTCCTGTCCGGGCTGGCATACTTGGCCATGATGATATAATCGAAGCTCACCACGTTCAAAACATTGCTGTCCAATTTAAATGGCACAGCAAGCAGCGTATAGATGCCGTCCAAGGAGGTAGTCGCCACCGGCCGCCCGTAATTATCTCCAATCAAATTCCCGGAAGCATCATAAATCCACCCGGCCGCCATCATCGCAGGCTGACTGAATTGCACCAGATAAGCAGGGGCTCCAGCAGCATCAATTTCCGTGGATTCTTCCAGATTCCAGCTCGGCCCAAAACCCGATGCCAGATCGTCTTCAAAATAAACCGTTTTTTGCGCCTCGGCCGTAGAGGCGGATACTGCCAACGCCAAAAAGGCAGCAAAGAAAAAAGCGTTGAATCTCATATCATACATGTTTATATAAATCCCCTACAGTCTTATTTTCCCCGTCTGTCCGACATCACACTACCTCCGCCAATCACCCGCCTTAAACCAAGTTGCAAATATATAAGTTTTATATCGACTTCTTCAAGCCGCAACTGCAAAATTTCTTTCGAAAACACAAGGAAATCCCGGTTCACCTTTCGGTTTGAGTCCGGGGAGGCGGCAAGGATTCTTGCAAGATTCGTGGAAAGAGGGATAGACACTTGAAAACGAATCCGGCACAAACGCCCCGAGCGAGGAATGTTCGACCTTTCGACCGCATAAAACGGCCTTACAGCCATCTGCAAGACGGTTTCACGATGAATCCGCCAACGAGAACCCGAAGGCGGAAGAGCGGACGATGCCAAACGGGGGTCGGACGATGCAGCGTTCAGAAGTCGGGCTTGCCGAACAAGAGAAACGAACGCGAACGGAAAGGGCGGATACGAAAAAAAGGAGAGCAAGATTTTCACTTACCCTCCTCATTTCCAAGTGGCACGAACTGGAATCGAACCAGTGACACACGGATTTTCAGTCCGTTGCTCTACCAACTGAGCTATCGCGCCATTCTCTTCAAAAGACCCACCTTTGGATCCTCTACGAACCCGCTTCCCGCGAAAGAGGGTGCAAAGATAGTACAATTTTCTTAACTACCAAAATCTTTTTATACTTTTGCATCGGGGACAGCGAAAAAAACATCAGGCATCCCTGCCCAAAGAGGAACCGAAAAAGTCAAGGAACATCTAAGAAGCCGCAAAGGCCGCCGACATTATTCCTTTGGAAATCATCGGTAACGGAAGCCAAACCGTTCCTCCATTTTCGCCTTGCCCCACAAACCAAACGAACCCATACTATGGCCTCATCCAATTTTGTCGATTACGTGAAGATTTTCTGCCGCTCGGGCAAAGGCGGCGCCGGTTCCATGCACTTTTTCCGCAGCAAGAAGAACCCAAAAGGCGGCCCTGACGGCGGCAACGGCGGTCGCGGAGGCCATATCATCCTCAAAGGCAATGCCCAGCTCTGGACCTTGCTCCACCTCAAATACACCAAGCACATCTTTGCCGAAGACGGCGGGAACGGGGGCGAGAACCTGCGAACCGGCGCCAACGGAAAGGACATTTATATACAAGTCCCCTTAGGCACCGTTGTCCGCGATGCCGAAAGCGGGGAAATCGAAGCCGAAGTGACCCAGGACGGGGAAGAAGTAATCCTGATGAAAGGCGGACGTGGCGGCAAGGGCAACGACTTCTTCAAATCGGCCACGATGCAGGCCCCCAAGTTCGCCCAACCGGGAGAAGAAGGAATCGAAGGATGGAAAATCCTCGAACTGAAAATCCTAGCCGATGTAGGCTTGGTAGGATTCCCCAATGCCGGCAAGTCCACCCTGCTTTCGGTAGTCTCCGCGGCCAAACCCGAAATTGCCAATTACCCCTTCACGACCCTAGTCCCCAATCTCGGCATCGTCCGCTACCGGGACAACCAATCCTTCGTGATGGCCGACATACCCGGCATCATCGAAGGCGCCGCCGAAGGCAAAGGCTTAGGATTGCGATTCCTAAGGCATATAGAACGCAACTCGGTGCTGCTGTTCATGGTGAGCCTGGAAGAAAACGAGAAAAGCGTGGCCGAACAATACGATATCTTGCTCAACGAACTGCAGAAATACAATCCTGAACTCTTAGACAAGCAGCGGCTCCTAGCGGTCACCAAAACCGACCTCCTCCCGGCCGAAGACCTCCGGAAAACGGAAAAGGAAGTCCGCGCTAATCTGCCCGAAGGCCTGCCCTGCACCTTTATTTCTTCGGTAAGCGGACAGGGGATTGAAGAACTGAAGGATAATATCTGGAAAGCAATAAACGGATAAGCCGCCACATCAGGAAGGCCAGCAGCACGCCCCAGATGGCACCGCAAAGCACATCCCCGAAGAAATGCTTGCCTAAATAAACGCGACTGTAGGCAATCAGAACCGCCCATAAATACATGATGCCGGATCGGAAGAAACGGAAACGCCCTTTCAAGACAAAGGTCACATAAGCGGCTATCGCAAAACAATTAGCCGCGTGGGAAGAGATGAAACCGTAGAGGCCGCCCTTCCCATCCGGAAGATAGAGCAAACCTTCTAATTCAGGAGTATGGCTCGGACGAAAACGGCATATCACATCCTTGAAGAAATGCACGCTTGTCCAATCGGCCAAGCCGACCAAAGCCACCACGCCCAAGACCGGCAGCCACCAAGCATTTTCCTTACGGTAACAATAGACAATCAATCCTATCAAGACTGCATACAACGGAATCCAAGGCCAAGTCTGCGTTATAAACGCCATGAAAATATCAGCCCCGTCCGAACGCCAATGATTGATGGCCAACGAAACTTTCCAATCCAATTGTTCCAATGCAGAAAACATAAGTCCAAGTTTGATGTTCCACTCTGTTCGTGCCCAGGACTGCCCTTCCCTGACAAACCACAACATGCACAAGTGCAATATTACAACAAAAGGTTTGAAACTCTCATTCTTTGGTCCTTTTTCCAGCAAAAAACGACCCTCTGAGCATAGCTGATCAGAACGACAGGTAAATCACTTTCTTCGTCTCCAAATACTCGGCCAGCCCCTGTTCCTGCACCGGCTTCTCTTCTTCCATGTCCTCTGGCCGGCGCTTGGGAGGCTTAGGAACGCCGAACAAGTCCAGAATATCATAAACATAAACCCGACGGCCGAACGGCGCGGTCTCGGCACGCACATCGCCCCCTTTCAAATAAAGAATCCCGTTAGGCAAGGCATGATGCTGCTCCTTGGAAACCAAATTGCGGACCCAACCGTAGAATTCCGGCAAACGGGTCACCGCCCGGCTCACAATGAAATCGTATCGGGAAGTCAAAGTCTCGGCCCGGCATTGCTCCGCCTGCACATTTTGCAAGCCCAAGGCATCGGCTACCGCCTGCACCACCTTAATCTTCTTGCCTATCGAATCCACCAGATGAAACTGCGCCTGCGGGAACATCACCGACAAGGGAATCCCAGGGAAACCGCCTCCGGTGCCCACATCCAGAACCCTCGCCCCCGGCTCGAACTTCAAGACCTTGGCAATGGCCAAACTGTGCAGCACATGATGTATGTACAGATTGTCTATATCCTTGCGCGAAATCAAGTTAATCTTAGAATTCCAATCCTGATAAAGCGGGTACAGCTGCGCATACTGCGACTTCTGCTCCTCGCTCAAAGCCGGAAAAAACGAGAAAACCTTCTCCAAATCTTCTTGCACCGAACGCGATACTACTTCCTCCATTTCAATATTTTCTTGCATTAAAACCTATGCAACGACCACATGAAACCATACAAAAAAAGGGACTGTGTCAGGATTCCAACACAGTCCCTTTTGAAGTCGGGGCGTTAGAATGGGTAAGATGCAAGGCCGCCAAGGGCGAGGACGACGGGAGCGTACTTTGTTGCTGCTCCGCAGCGAGAGCAGGCTGCGCCTCAGCATAGCCAGAGTAAACTCTGTCTCTGCATTCGGCTTGCACTGCTGTTCGTGACCGAGTCCGAGACCCGCAGGCAACGCCGCAGATAACCCCTTTCTTTTGGAATGTCAGAATGCGTGAGATGCAAGGCGCGCAACGCAGCAAATCACGCATTATCACATTCCAAAATTAGCAGACGCCTTGTTCAATCATAGAGTCAGCCACCTTGATAAAGCCGGCAATGTTGGCACCCTTAACGTAGTTAACGTAGTCGCCTTCCTTACCGTACTTGATGCAGTTTTCGTGGATGCTCGACATGATCTGGTGCAGCTTCTGGTCAACTTCTTCACCTGTCCAGTGCAGCTTTTCAGCATTCTGGCTCATTTCAAGACCGGAAACGGCAACACCACCGGCGTTGACAGCCTTGCCAGGAGCAAAGATGGTCTTGGTCTTGATGAATTCGTTCACGGCATCAGCATGGCAACCCATGTTCGAAACTTCGGCAACCAAGGTAACCTTGTTGGCGATCAGTTGCTTTGCATCTTCCAGACGGAGTTCGTTCTGGGTAGCGCAAGGCATGGCGATATCCACTTTCTGTTCCCAAGGCTTCTTGCCAGCGAAGAAAGTAGCGCTCTTGAACTTGTCGGCGAAAGGAGCCACAACGTCGTTGTTGCTGGCACGCAGTTCCAACATGTAGTTGATCTTTTCCTGGTTGAAGCCTTCCGGATCGTAAACATAACCGTCAGGACCGGAAATGGTCACAACCTTGGCACCCAGCTGGGTAGCTTTGGTAACAGCACCCCAAGCCACATTACCGAAACCGGAGATGGCTACGGTCTTGCCCTTGATGTCCATGTTGTGAGCCTTCAGCATGTGTTCTACGAAGTAAACAGCACCGAAACCGGTAGCTTCGGGACGCAGGATGGAACCACCCCAGCCAGCACCCTTGCCGGTCAGAACGCCGGTGTTTTCACGACGCAGTTTCTTGTACATGCCGTACATGTAACCGATTTCGCGGCCGCCAACACCTATATCGCCAGCGGGAACGTCGGTTTCAGGTCCGATGTATTTCTGGAGTTCCATCATGAAAGCCTGGCAGAAACGCATGATTTCATTGTCGGAACGACCTTTTGCGTTGAAGTCGGAACCACCCTTGCCACCGCCCATAGGCAATGTGGTCAAGCTGTTCTTGAATGTCTGTTCGAAGCCCAGGAACTTGAGGGTATCCAAACGTACGGAGGGGTGGAAACGCAGACCGCCTTTGTAAGGTCCAATCGCGTTGTTGAATTGTACACGGTAACCGGTGTTGACTTGGATTTCGCCCTTGTCGTCAACCCATTCTACACGGAAAGTGAAGATACGGTCCGGTTCAACCATACGTTCGATAATCTTGTGTTGTTCATACTTGGGATGTGCTTCCACATAATCCTTGATGGAATACAACACTTCCTCTACAGCTTGGAGGAACAAAGGTTCGTCAGGATGTTTTTCCTTCAGATCAGCCAAGATTTTTTTTACGTCCATGGCAGTAAGTTTTAAGTTATGATTATTTATTTTATTCAATTCCAAATGTTTTCCATAGACCCTTCTGCCTTGCCCCACCGGAAAACAGGGACAAAGTTACATCATTTTTCGATAGGCTGTTACAAAAAGCCCTTTTTTCTTTGCCGGTCCGCAGGCAAGCCGACCCGCCCCCAGGCGGGAACAAACGGCAACGAAGCCTATAATCAATCGGACATCGAATCCGGAGACCCGCTTTTCAAAGGCCTCGCCCCATCGCCGATTTCCGCTATGGGAAATTTTTCCGCTTCGGCAATCTTGCGGCGGACCGAAAGCGGCACCGGCAAGTCCGACACGACTCTCTCCCCGCACAGCTCCCGGATCACCACCGAAGCGCAGAGACAGCCCACCAGAGGCGGCATATAGGAAACCGTGCCCACCATCGACTTCTTGTTGCGTTCCCCGAAAGTCTTGCGAACCGCATGCGCCGGCACCGGCTCGGGCGAAAAGACCGCTTGAATGCCGGTATAGATATTCAATTTATGCAGACGTTTGCGCAAGGCGTCCGCCAAAGCGCAATGGTAAGTTTGGGAGATATCGCAGATTTTCAATTGCAAAGGATCCGCCTTGCCGCCCGACCCCATCGCGCTCACCACCCGCATCTTCCGCTTCACGCAATGGTAGAGCAGGTAGATCTTGGGCGAAAGCGTGTCTATCGCATCCACCACGTAGTCGAAAGGCCGGCTTTCCAGAATCTCCACCATCCGCTGATCCTTGACATATTCGCCCATCGCCTCTATCTCCAATTCCGGATTGATATCCAGGAAACGGGCTTTCAGAATCCCGGCTTTGGACTGCCCCAAGGTGGAATGCAAAGCTGGCAGCTGACGGTTCAGGTTCGTCAAGCTCACCTCGTCCCCGTCCACGATGCATATCTTCCCTATCCCGGCTCGAACCAGCATCTCGGCCGCATAAGCTCCCACGCCGCCCAAGCCCATCACCAAGACCGAGGCCGAGCGCAATTTTTCCATATTGGCATCGCCCAGCAGCAAGGCCGTCCTATCCGTCCATCCTGTATCTTCCATCTGAATCAATAAAATTTCTTAAAAACCGCAACAAAGTAGATTGCCCGTAGCCTTCGTCTCTTCCTATGAGGGTGTATCAAAATAGGGATTTGAAACAAATCTCAGGCGGTGTGTCAGAGTGAGTAAGATGCAAGGCGCTGAGAGCGAGAACGAAGGAGCGTACTTTGGTACGTGACTGAGTTCGAGACTCGATAGCAACAAAGCAGATTGCTCATTATGACACATCGCCTTACCGGATGCCGAGTTCATCAAACAACTTCCTGTCCTTCAACACTTCCAACGCACGGGCAAAGGCATCGTCCACATCCTTGGTCACTTGGTAATAGTATTCCGCCCCATAAAGATTATTGGCGAACATGGCCTTGAGCTGCGCCCGCAAGAACTTGTCCGACTTCGCTGCATAGGCTTTCTGCCGGGCATCCTCCGCCCTGGCCTTTTCCATCAAATACGACTGCATGCTATCCTGCGCCCAAAGCACCCTCGACATATAATCCTCATACGATACGGCCTTGTCCAAAGCCGAATCCGACTGCATGGCCTTAATCAACTCCTGCAAAAACTGGCCCGCCTGCGCCTTCTTGAAATTCGTATAGGGAACCCCGTGTTCGGCTGCGTAATCGTAGAATTCCTGCATGAAAGCCTCGTCCATCCGGAAATTCTCGTAGAAATGCTCAAAATCGGGATATTCCGCCAAATATTGCTCCCTCTGACCATCCAGACGATCCAGGACAAAGCGGTTCATCAGGTTCTTGGCCCGCAAAGCCATATAATAGTCGCTGGCCCGCTGGGTATCGACCGCCACGAACACATCGGGCATGATGCCGCCGCCACCGTAAACAACCCGTCCCCCGGCCGTCTGGTAACGTAAGGAATCCGGCAGGTTGATCGAATCCGGATTGAGCATTTCCCCATGACGGTAACGGTTCATGATATCCTTATAATAGGCTTCCATGCCATCCTTGTAAGGTTTCTGGATGCAACGACCCGAAGGCGTGTAGTAACGGGCTATCGTCAAGCGGACATTGGATCCGTCCGAAAGCCCGAAGGGTCTCTGCACCAAGCCCTTGCCAAAGGTTCGCCGCCCCACTATGATGGCTCTGTCCCAATCCTGCAAAGCTCCGGAAAGAATCTCGGAAGCCGATGCCGAGCCCTCGTCCACCATCACCACCACACGGCCTTTGGTGAAGAAACCGTTCTTGGTAGCATAGAAAGGTTCCTTAGGCTGCGCCTTGCCCTCCATATAGACAACCAGCTCGTCCTTAGGCAGGAATTCGTCGGCCAGATCCACCGCCACATCCAGATAGCCTCCCGAATTGCCTCGCAAGTCTAAAATCAAGTTCTTCATTCCCTGCGATTTAAGATCTTTCAAGGCATCGCGCACCTCCTCCACGCTGGTACGGGCAAAGCGCGTCAGCATGATATAGCCGTTTTCCTTGTCAACCATGAAATAGGTATTGACGCTGTTGATTGGTATCTTGTCCCGGATAATCTCGAAATGCAGAATTTCCGGCTCGCCTTGACGCTTGATGCCCACATTCACCTTGGTGCCTTTCTTGCCTCGCAGATGCTTGAATACGAAATCCCGGTTGGCGTTCTTGCCGGTGGCGCTCATCGTGTCTATCGTCACGATCTTGTCCCCGGCCAGCAGACCCACCTTGGACGAAGGCCCTCCGGCTATCACCTCGATAATCACGATGCTGTCGTTGTTGGGCTGGAACGAAACGCCGATGCCGTCGAAATTGCCCACCAAGGGCTCGTTCATCTTCTGCAAGTCCTTGGCCGAGATATAGGCCGAATGGGGATCCAGTTCCTCCAGCATCGTGACCACCCCCTTTTCCACTATCGGAGCCATGTCCACCTCTTCCACGTATGCGAAGCGGATCAGCTGCAACAGTCCGGCCATCTTCTTGTCCACCACGTCGGGATGGTTCTTGGGGTATTCCTTTACTTCTGGGTTCGATTCCGGATTGGCCGGACGAGGTGTCTGCGCCTGCAAAAACGACAACGAAAAGAAACTGCCCAAAAGAAGCGCGCAGGACAAGCAAGCCTTGAATTTATTCTTCTGCATCATATTCTATTTTCCAATAGCGTTATGCCAAACAAAAAACCGGCATCTCTCAAGCATATATGACACACTGACAGATACCGGATTAGGAATCAAAAGCAACTACTGCATTATTGCCGGTCGGTAGGCCAAATCTTGCGAGCCAGTTCCGGGTTTTCCTCGCCTTCCGCAGCCGCGCCTTTCAAAATCAAGGAATAATAGTCGCTACCCTTGAACATGGCATCGAATTCCGCATCGTTAATGGATGTCAAACGGGAATTGAACTCCTGAATAGCCCGTTCGTCGGCTTCTTCCTCGCTGGTGCTCCTAATGGTGAACGCCTCCAAATCGACACGGGATTCCACATAGCTCATGATGGAGAGCGCATCCGACTGAGTCAGCTGGGCTTCGTTCGTGATACCATAAGCGTAGTCGGACTCTTCTTCAGCCCCTTCTTTCGAAGAGCAAGCGGTAAACAACAAAGATAAAGGCATCAACAACAGGAGGCCTGCTTTCAAAATCTTTTTCATTTTATCAACTAAGTTTCTATGCCATCCGCATCGCCACCCGATAGGATTTCCTCGTCCTATCCGCCACAGGGACACGCCATAGGGGGCGCAAAGATAAGGCAAATGTTCCGAATATTGAAAATTGACCTATCTTCGTATTTAGAAATACAAATCAACGATGATTCCAGTCTATCCCGTGGATATAATCCGGAAAGCCGATGCCGAGACGATACGGAGGCAAGGCATAAGTTCCTGGCAGCTGATGGAAAGGGCGGCCCGCGCCTGTTTCGATTTCCTGTTTGAAAACGAACCGGAGGCCTTCGATCCGGCCTCAAGCCGAAAGCCCAAATTCGTCATTTTCTGCGGACGGGGCAACAACGGAGGCGACGGCTTCGCGCTGGCCCGGATGCTGAACGAAAAAGGCAGCATCGTGGAAGTCTGGATGCCGGACAAGAAAGAGGGCCGGTACAGCCCGGATGCGGAACGGAACGCGCAGCTGTTGCAGGAAACGAATATGCCGTTACGGATTTTCGGCCAAGACGGGCTTCCGGAAACAGGGGAAAACGATATCTTGACCGATGCCTTGGTCGGCACCGGATTGGACGGCCGCTTGGACGAGGCCACGGCAGCCGTGGTAGACTTTATCAATGCTTGCAGCGGGAAAAAATACTCGATTGATATCCCCTCGGGACTGATGGCCGACAAGCCGACTCCAAGGGAAAACCCGGTGGTGGAAAACAGCCTCTGCCTCTCGTTCCAGTTTGCCAAGAAAGCATTCCTTTGGCCGGAAAACGAAGGCCGCCCGGCCGGCTTCGTGTTGTTGGATATCGGCCTGGACGAGAATTTCATGCGGGGAAACCCGGCCGATGCCTACCTGCTGCAAGACCGGGACGCGGCGCGGAACCTGCCCAAGCGACCGAAATTCGCGCACAAGGGTCTTTTCGGGCGGGATTTATTGATTGCAGGCAGTACAGGCATGGCCGGGGCGGCCGTCTTGGCCGGCCGGGCAGCCTTGAAAAGCGGATGCGGGGTGCTCAGCATCGCTTCCTGCGCCGACAACCGGCTCGTGCTGCAAACCGCTGTGCCGGAAGCCCTTTTCATAGATCCGAGTTTAATGGACTGGGCCAAGACCGCGCATTATTCGGCCATCGGCATTGGCCCGGGAATCGGCACTTCGGACGAAGCCGCTCAATGGCTCAAAAACGTACTGCGCTTTGCCGCTTGCCCCTTAGTCATCGATGCCGACGGACTCAACCTCCTGGCCCAAGACCCCACCTTGCTGGAATTCTTGCCCAAAGGCCGCTGCATCCTCACGCCGCATCCCAAGGAATTCGAACGCCTGGCCGGAAAAACCTCCGACAGCAGGGAACGTCTGCGCCGCCAGCAGGAATTTTCCGACCGCTACGGCGCAGTTGTCGTGCTCAAAGGCGCCCATACCTCCGTCAGCCAGCCCGGCAGCGCAGGCATCCGTACCCCGGGCGGCGCAATCCCCGGCCCAGCCATGCTCTTCAACACCACCGGCAACCCGGGCATGGCCACCGGCGGAAGCGGGGACGTGCTGACCGGACTCTGCCTCAGCCTGCTCGGCCAAGGACTCTCCGTCTGGCAAGCCGCCTACACCGCCGTCTACCTGCACGGCTTGGCCGGGGACTACGCCGCCCTCCGCTGCACGGAACAATCCATGGCCGCCAGCGACATCATTGCCGCCTTGCCCGAAGCATTCCGGCAGCTCCAGCAAGTCCGATTCTAAGAATACGCCCGCCATACACCTGAATCCATGCACGACAATGTCCAAAACGCAGGATTGGAGAATTTCAAAACAGTTTCTAACTTTGCTTTTTTAAATCCAAGTTTGATGAAAAGACTTCTCAAAATATTCACAGCCGCATTGTTGCTTGTTCCCACCGTTTTCCTTTCCTGCTCGGAAGAGGAAGAGTCGGCCTATGTCTTCGGTCTGGCCAACGAGGTCGATATCCGAAATTCCGATGAAATAGCCATCATGACCTATGTGCAGACCCGTTTCGACATGGAAAATTTCACGGTATGGGCCATTGACAATGCCGAAGCGGAAGAAGAGGCCCGACAGATTTTCCAAAAGAGGCTATCCGCCATCCAAGACGACACGCTCAACGCCATGCTGCACGAAGAGGACACCTACAGCCTCATCATGGTCTCCACCTTGCTGCGACCCGACAAGGACATAGAAATAGCCCGCAAGACCTGGCCGACCAACCGTTGACTTCCGGCAAAAAAAACATCGCCGGAAAACGATGAAACAACATATCCGCCTTCAGTCACAAAATCACCCGAAACCTTGATAGACCGAGTGCCATGGTGAACACGCACCGACAAAAAACAATAGGAATCCTTCTGCTTTTCTGCCTTTCATTCATCAACGAGGGGCTATGCACATCCAAGAGCCGCCCGTTCAAGCAAAACACGACCTGCGACACCATCCTGGCAGCCTGCGCGGAAAAGGCTTCCGCAAACGACACTTTGCAAGGCTGCCTCCTAAAGCCCATTGCCCAAGACACCCTCCTTCCCGACACAAGCGTCCAATCCGGATTCCTCCCGGATTCCATCGCCCGCATAACGGACTCTGCCACATTCATACGGTTTGCCGCCCCTACATCGCAAGACAGCTTGAGCCAGATGCTGCTCGACGAGTTCTTCCTGTCCGACGAATTGCGATTCTACGATGCCAGACACCGTTATCAACCCAAAGACTCGACCCGAATCGAAGCCTGGAACAACCTTGCCCTTGACATTCCCGTCTATGACAGTCCCGACTCGATTTACCGAAACCGCATAGACAGTTTGAACCAAGGCTTTTTGGTCAAACTTTCCTACAACCAGACTGTCCGCAACTACATCGAAGTCTATGTCAACAAACGCCGCCAGCAAGTTGACGTGATGCTGGCCCTATCCCAATACTACTTTCCGATTTTTGAACAGGCCATGGCTCAGAATGGCGTGCCTCAAGAACTCAAATACCTAGCCATTATTGAATCCGGCCTAAACCCTCGTGCAGTTTCCCGTGCCGGAGCCTCCGGATGCTGGCAATTCATGTACGGCACAGGCAAGATGTACGACCTGGATATCGATCTGGCCGTGGACGAACGCATGGATCCTTTCAAAGCCAGCCATGCCGCCGCCCGCTACCTCAAAGACCTCTACGAGAGTTTTGGAGATTGGACCTTGGCCATCGCCGCTTACAACTGCGGACCCGGCAATGTCCGCAAAGCCATCCGTCGAGCCAGAGGCAAAACGGATTTCTGGCAGATATACCCCTTCCTCCCCAGAGAGACCCGTGGCTACGTCCCTGCTTTCATTGGCGCTACTTATGCCATGAACTACAACGAAGAGCATGGCATCCCGCTCCGTTCCCAGCCCCCGATCCTGACCGACACCTTGATGGTAAGCCAGGACCTTAACCTCAAAGTCGTAGCCGAACATCTGGATATTCCCGTGCAAATCCTGCGCGACCTCAACCCGCAGTACCGAATGGACGTGATTCCCGGCAATACAGACTATTACAGTATCCGGCTTCCCATCAACTTCAAAGTCAAGTTCATGGAGAACGCCCAAGACATTTATGCCGACGATGACAACACCATGCCGCCCACGCCTGCCCGATTCCAGCACCGCGTCAAACGAGGCGAGACCCTGTCCGGCATCGCCGCCAAATATCATGTCCGGGTATCCCATATCATGGAACTGAACCATTTGCGATCTTCCACTATCTACCCGAACCAACTGCTGTACATCTACAGCAACGCGCTACCATCCTCGCAAAAAAGCCAAAAGCAGACAAAACCCAAAACAGTAGCTCCCGGCACTTACGAGCATAAAGTGCGGAGCGGGGAATCGGTTTATGCCATATCCCGGATGTACCCGGGATCCACGGTCAACGACATCATCCGAACCAACAATCTGGATGCCAAAGGCCGCATCTATCCCGGACAAATCCTCCAAATACAGGTCAACAAGCAATAAAAACGCAAGCCCTCTGCCATGAAACCTCTGAAAAGCCTTCTGTTCCTGTTCGGCGCGATAGCGGTTCTCTCCGCCGCCCATTTCCTCTTGAAAAGGCTTGGTCATGAAGGATTTTCCGATTGGGAAGGCACCCAACCCGCCCCTGTGCAGCAAAGCCTGCATGAACGCTGGCAGCAGGACAGCCTGATGCTACTCTACCAACGGATATACCGTTTTCCAGAGCACGCTCCTTCGTCCGCCCGGCTGCAAGACATCCCCCTGGCCCCATTTCAATACGATACGACCGGCGCCGGAAGACGCCTTTTGCGTCAATTCTTTGCCAAGCTACTAATGCTCAGCCATCCCGAACAAGCCCAACTTATCCAAAACTGCTACCCTGATCCTGTCTTCTGGAACGAGAACCTGGCCAATAACCGCCCGTACTTTGTCCGCATCCTTTGTTATGAAGGGGCATACGCCCCGGACAATCGAATCTCCGGCACTCTACGTCAATTGATACAATCCGACTTCGGAGGATCCGGCCCCGGCATAATTCCCCTTTCCCAGCCGGCCTCCAGCCTTGATCCGGAAGCAAAGAATGACCTTTTCCGTATAAAGACAAGCGATACCTGGCATGAAGTCGCCTCTGCAACCGATACCCGCCGGGGCAATTTCGGCATCATGACCTACTATCTGGGGCCTCCTCCACTCAACGCTTTGGCCACAGCTTCCCATAGCCAAGATATCGGACAAATTCGAATCGACCTCCCCCCCGTTTTCCAAAACTATCCCGGTTTATGCATGGAAGCTTTTGTCCACGAAGATGTACTGCCGAAAGACATAAAAATTTCCATCTCCGGCAACAGCAGCAGACAAAACCCCAAGGAATCCTCCCCGGAAAACATCCTGCCCGCATCCGTGCTCAAATGCCCTGGCCAACAACGACTCTCTTACCCTTTGCCGAAAAACACCCAGAACATACTTCTCCAACTAGTTCTGAAACGGAACCGGAATCTCTATGCCATAGCTTTCAACGACACTGTCGGCGTCAGTGTTGACAACATTTTCCTGCCCAGGAACAAAGGCAAGGTCTTCTCGGTCAACAACCGGCGATTCCTAACCGATCAGATGCTCTTGGCTAATGTCGGACTCATCCTCTATCAGCCTGCACTGTCCGACACCGCGCAATCCCGGACAGAAAACGACTCCGGGCAACCGTATCATACATTCCGGCTCCATTTGCTCCGGGAACTGAGCTATATCCGAAGCCTGATGCCATCTACCCCTGTAGTCTTGATCGCCACGCAGGATTCATCCCCAAAGTCGACAAATTCCCCATCGGATACGCCAGACTTGATTCAAATCCAGAAAGAAACCGCCTTCCAGACGGCCTGCATTTTCTGGAATCCAGCAGAAATGCTAAAAAATCCAGATCTGGCCGACATAGAGAAAACCAACCTCAACGGCCGGCTTTTCTACAAGGCATTGCTCGACGCCTACCGTCAATTCTTGCAGCAAGAACGCCGGGAAATGAGCATAGAACGAGCCAGACACATAGAAAAATCCCATCCCGTATCCCAAACGCACTGACATGGATTATTTGTTGCAGTTCCTGACCCATACGCAAAGCAGTTTCCTGTTCACCAGCCTGGATTTCTGGTTATTCCTGCTAGTCACGCTGGCGGGATTCTGCCTCTGCTACAAAAAACCGCAAATCCGCAACACATTCCTGCTGGCTTGCAGCTTTTTCTTTTATTACAAAACAGGAGGCTATTTCATCTTTATCCTCCTGCTCTCCATCATCCTGAACTTCGGCATCGGGATCCAAATCGATACCGCGCCGCAGAAGCAAAAGAAAAACTGGATGGCACTCGGTATCATGGCCAATCTCATCATCCTTGGCATCTTTAAATACAGCGCATTCTTCACACAGGTTTTCAATGCCCTGTTCGATACCGGCCTGCCAGCCATCGACTATTTTTCCGCTTCCTTCCTATCCAACCCGATGGAAAACGGAATTTTCCACATAGAAAAGCTCATACCCCCTATTGGACTGTCTTTCTTCACTTTCCAGGCAATAAGCTATCTCATCGACCTCAAGCGAGGCCAAATCCACGCCACCAAGAACCTGGGCGATTTCAGCTTCTACTTTTGTTTCTTCCCGCAGTTGGTTGCCGGCCCTATTGTCCGAGCCGGGCAATTCATGCCTCAATTGCAAAAACACTATATGCTCAGTGTCAAGGAATTTTCTTCCGCACTTTTCCTGATTCTGATGGGACTGGTCAAAAAAATCGTATTTGCCGATTATATATCCTTGCATGTCTCTGCCCCGGTCTTCGCCGAACCGGAATCATTCAGCCCGATAGAAAAATGGATGGCTGTCTATGCGTTCAGCTTCCGGATTTATTGCGATTTTTCGGGTTATACCGATATTGCCATCGGTATTGCCGCCCTCTTTGGGTTCCAGCTTCCCGAGAATTTCCGGACACCGTACAAAGCCTCTTCCTTGACCTCGTTCTGGAGACGTTGGCATATCTCGCTCTCCAGCTGGTTCCGGGACTACCTCTATATTCCACTCGGAGGCAATCGCCATGGCATGGCACGTTGCGGCATAGCTTTGATGACCACCATGCTTGTGGCCGGATTCTGGCATGGCGCTGGAATGGGATTCTTGCTCTGGGGTGGGATTCACGGTCTTTTATTATGCCTCGAAAAAGCTACCGGATGGCAGCATCAAGCAGAGAAATCCCGCCTCTGGCGGTTCCTTGGATGGTTCATAACATTCCAATTGGTGAGTCTCAGCTGGATCCTGTTCCGCTCGCCCAACTTGCAGAACGCAGCCGAGATGTTTCTCGGCCTGTTCAGCCCCATGGATTGGTCAAGGCCGCTTCTTATCTGCCAGCAGCACGTTTGCCTTGCCTTGCTGCTTTTGGCATTCATCCTTGTCATTCTTGTGCCGGAACGTCTCAAAAGAAAATCAGAACGCCTTTTCTGCCAATCTCCCCGCTGGCTCCAGTTCCTGATTACCCTGGCTATCGCTGTCCTTTTAATTCTCTTCAAAGAACATGCCAGCAGCGAACCTTTCATCTATTCGGTCTTTTGATAAATCCATAGGGGACTCTGCCGGACAAGGCTCGCAACAAAGTAGATGCCGCTCAATATGAGAAACGCATTTATAGCGAGCAGCTACGAGGCGTCGAGCCGCTGGCCAAGGAGGGAGCATACTCAAGTATGTGACCGACTTGGACAAGGCTCGCAACAAAGTAGATGCCGCTCAATATGAGAAACGCATTTATAGCGAGCAGCTACGAGGCGTCGAGCCGCTGGCCAAGGAGGGAGCATACTTCCGTATGTGACCGACTTGGACAAGGCTCGCAACAAAGTAGATGCCGCTATAAATGCGTTTATCTCAAAATGGAAACACTCCCAGACTGAACCTTCTTAAACGTCTTCCCTTCTGCACGGACTTCAAACTCTGCCACATAAAAATAGGGACCGTCCGGGCAGTCCGCTCCCGTATTGTTGACCTTCCCATTCCAGGAAAATTCCGGATCCGAAGAAGAAAAGACCGTTACCCCCCAACGGTTGACAACTTTGACATGGAAGTGATCGATATGCAAGGGGTCGATAGCAGTCCAAGTCTCATTATAGCTATCCCCATTGGGAGTAAACACATCCGGCAATTCAAATGAAAAACAATCCCAATTGTCCGCAAAGACCTCGTTGCTGGGCATCCCTGCCATATCCGACTCGTTGACTGCCACCACATAATACCAACAAAACAAAGAACCCGGATCGTTATCGACATATTCTTTATCCTCCACGGTGGCCAGCCACTCGTAATCCATGTCCACGGCGTTTTTCCGGAAAACTTCGTAATAGGATACCGAAGCTTCGCACTCGTCCCTTTCCGCTGCAGACCAAGCCGTATCGACAATCCCCGAAAACAAGAAAAGACTGTCAAAATCCCAAACCAAGGTATTTGACAAAGGGGAACACGAAGAATTGGCCAAATCCAACCATGGCTGGCAAGGAAGTCCTTCCATAGCCATTGCCCCGGCAATATTCGATCTGTTGTACAATGTGTCAGGTATTGCCTGCGAACCATAGCCTCCTACCGCTTCCACATAATAGCGGTATTCTTTGTCCACCTTCACTTCCGTATCATCATAAAAGGATGATTCGGAACTTCCTATCAAACAAAATCCTCCCACAGAATCTTCGTAACGATAAACATCATACCTGTAATTCATCCAGGGATGCTCCAAATCCCAGTCAAGCCGGATCCGATGCGTCAGACCTTCCGCCTTCAAATAAACCGAAGAAGCTTGCAATCCGGGCACGGAATCCATGGCAACCCGGTAAAAATAACGATGGCGAACCGTATTCAGACCGGAATCCTGGTATATGACCCTTTCGGCAAAAGGAAATGACGCCTCGAAAAACAGGCTGTCGGGAGAAATCCCTGCATAAAGGCTATAAGTCCATTCCCGCGATGTATCCAAATCCTCCGGCGCAACCCATTCCACCGCCATCCGTCCTTGCACTTCATCCGTAGAAAGCACATCGACCTTGGTCAAAAGAGGATGTATATTACGCAACTGCAAGCAAACCGGATCCGACTGCTTGCTCATATCCCCATCCGGGAAACGGGTCAGCAGCCGATAGCAATACTCCCGTCCTTCCAGCACGTCCGAATCGAAATAATAAGGTTGATCCAAGGGCAAGTCCGCCACCAGCCGGTAAGTATCATCCCCTATGCCGACCTGGCACGAATCGTAAACAGGCTCTTTCCGGTAACAATCCCGGCGATACAACTCGTAAGAAGCCGCATGAGGACTCACACTCGCTGTCCATGTCAGATAAAACCCATCCTCTTCTATCCTTGGCTCCTCGAAAACAGAAGGCGGCGCCATTACTTTCACTCTGACAATCTTGACCGAACTCAAAGCCGGATCCCCATCGTCTTCAGCCCGCAAATACAGCATATATTCCTTATCCCTGGAATCGGAAAGAGAGGTATTCCAATAAAAGAAATAAAATGCCGAATCCTCGCCGGAATAAACCGTCTGGAGACCGGCTCTGACGCCTCCTTGCATCACCTCGCCCGAAACTTCAAGCTTCAGCCTGTTCCGTCCTCGATCCAAAACCCATACAGGGAACATCAAAGTCTGCCCGGCTGTCACACAATAGGATTCATCGCATTCTATCGAAGGAGGGAGATTCTCGCAAGCCCGGACGATAATCTGCATATCTCTGGTCACATCCCCTATCTTGATTTTATTGCGCCACTCCTCGATCAATATCGCCGCATTGTACTCTCCCTGCGCCATCGGGGCATCCCATACCAGCGTGCCGGTATAAGGGTCAATCATAAAGGTGTCGCTCGCAGCTGGATACGTATAACCGGGTATCGATTCTCCTCCTTCGCCCCGGCACGGTATCAAATGATACGAAAGGCTGTCCCCATCTGGGTCATAAGCAGCCGGGTTATGCTCGTAACGACGTCCCAAGCAGGCCATATCGTCCACCGGGCTTCTTGTCGTGACAGGGCTGCTATTGCCCTCCCCCAACCAAGGGCTTATCGTAATCGTCGTCGAAATATACATGTATGTCAACACGCTGTTGGGCACATTGACCACCCCGGAATTGCGATTGGGGTCTTCCATATACAATGTATAAGTCCCTGGTCCCGCATACGTATGCGTCCCTTCATAATAATTCAGCTTCGTATCGTTATCCAGTGTCACTTCCCGGGAACGGGTCAGAATAGTGGTCGTACCGTCTCCCCAGCCAATCTCGAGCTGAGGCCGGTCCACATCGGTCTGCGTAAAGGTATATGTATAGAGCTTAGCCTTGTAGGTATAACCGGAAACATGCTCCACAATCAATTCTGCAGCCTTTTGATGCGTGCCGTACAGTCTCAAGCAGAAACTTGCCAAGAGAAGGAGCAATATCAGCGTCCGTCGAAAACCGGTTCTTACTATCATGGGGCGAATTTAGCAAAAAAGATCGAGAGTCGGATCTCTCGCCGGGAAACAGAATCCACCATAGCAGTCCGCAGACAAAAATCACCTAACATTCAATATTTTATGCTGTTGCAACGAAAGTTTCCAGCCTGGATACCGCATAATATAGGAAAGTATGCCCGGCAACATATCCGATGAAACGCTCCATTCGCTCTGCAAATAGCAAAGGCAATGCGCCCCTACTTTTCCGGCCTGTTCTTCGGCAAAAACGAAATCGGCCGGGCTTTCCACCACCACCTTCAATTCCGAAGCCGCCGCATAACAGCTGCCATCTACCGGAATGCCTTTCTTGGGAGAAAGGCAGACCCAATCCCACTGCCCGGACAAAGGTTCGGATCCGGAAGTCTCCAACCAAAGATCAATCCCGGCATCCTTCAAACAGCGGCACAATGCCGTCAAATCGTGCAACAAGGGCTCGCCTCCTGTCAATACGCAGGCCTTCGCTCCTGACGCCAATACCTTCTTTGCCAATTCCTCCGGGCTGAGCCGAGGATATCCTTCTTCGCTCCAGGACTCCTTGGTATCGCAAAAGCTGCAAGCATTGCGACAGCCGGCCAAACGGATAAAAAAAGCCGGCCAGCCTGCATGAGCGCCTTCGCCCTGCAACGAATAAAAACATTCCACTACCGGAAGTAGCGCATTCTTTCCTGTATTCATCCTCATCTTATCTTCACTTTCTTGCCTTTCTGCCCGGCCTGCTTCCATCCACCGAAGGAATCTTTCGGAGTATATGGAAAAACATTCACATCCATAGGATTCTTGTCTTCGATGGCCAACCTGTTCCTTCCCAATGGGACAACCAACCCGAACTGTATATCGACATGAGCCCGCTTGAGAGGAATCAGCTGAGGGCTAACCGACAAAGGAAGGTAATTGGATGCCAAAAACAGGTTCAGCCCTACATCCGGACTGAAATTCAATGCCCAGCCGAGACCGTTCGCACCGGCAAGGAACGAATAGGCCAGCGAGAACGAAAACCAACGCACCGGCCGAAGATTGGCCACCACCGACAATTCATTCTCCGTATAGCAGTGATGGAAGGTTGTCGTATTCAACAGCCCGACACTAAAACGATTGTTCCATAAAGCATATTCCACGCCCATGTTCAGGACTGGATTCAACATCCGGCCAACCGATTTTTCCACGTCCGTCTTCCCAAAATCAAACATCGAAAACATATCGTCCAACGTATTCTTTATCGCCTCCTCCACATCCAATCCGGGACCGATTTCTTCCAGACCATCATACTGAACTTCGCCAGAAGCCGAATACCGCGTTATGTCCTGAGCGGGATACGCCAAAAAACCCAAATCGAGCAAGGATAGCGAGAAACGAAGACCGGGAAGGAAAGACGGACGGTATTCCGCCCCCATATCCACCGCTATCCCATATCCAGACGGCCGCACATCACCCAATGTCAAATAAGGAAGACTTTGCCGATCTGGCCAATCCGGATCAATCAACCGGCCGAATACCTGGAAATCAGCCGAACTGTTGACCTTCCAGGCATCTTCACTCAAATAAGCATCGACACGTTCCGCACGAAATTCCATCTCTGTCAACCCCACCAAGAACTTGAACTTACCGCCAACCGTTATATCCGGGTGAATCGGACGAGCATAACCAACAGCTAACTCCAGATAGGCTCTGGCAGAGAACTCCAGATTTTCCATCGTGTATTCCGAAGGATTCCCCTGCATTCCTTTCTTGGCAAATTCAAAAAACTCGTAAGGCAATCCCATCTGCAACATTCCTCTTACCGAGACATTCACGTTCCAAAAGGATTTTCCCATAAACCATCCTCCAGACAACAGAGCTGTCTGGAAATCCATGCCCGCATAATTCCGCCTATGGATTTTTTTCATAAAGGCATCGGCATCCACTTCCGGATGCATGAAAGTACCCAGACTCCCGTCCGACAAAGGATATAGCAAGGTCGAAAGTCCCATATTGCTGCCCACGCTGGCATTGAGATTACCCAAAACCGGAATCCCCACATAACCGCATAAAGGGACAAAAGCCGGATTCAGCAAATGACGGTAGCTATACCCCGGCTGGAAATACTCGATCCCTGATACCGGGGACTGCGACCGAACCGAAGCCCATGCCATGGTCCCCAAAACAAGCATAACAAACAGTCTCTTCATCATCAATCGATTCTATAGGAAAACTGCATCATTCAGCCCCAATTTCATCCAAGTCGAAAGCAATGCCCCCAGTCTTCTTCAATTTCAAGAAAGCTTGAAAAAACGAAGAATGACGAACCGGCAACCCAACAGCACCTTCATTGGACAAAGCCTCGCAAGACACATACAAATATTTCATGGGATACGCTGCCAAAATCCCCCTGCTATCCACAATCCTGTATTCTACGGGAACACGGACCGGCTTGCCATCAGTCGAGGCATCCAATATCTGAGGTTCTCCCGTCTCAAGGGGCAATACCCGGTGATCGGCATCCAGCAGCATCAAACTGATAGCCATGTCCATCGGATAAGTATTGATAGACTCTCCGTAAATCACCAAGGCATCCTCCTCCATATAAACCGACAAAGATTCCGGAATATTGTTCATCAATGTATCCCCGAAAGGAAGGAAAAGTTCCTCCCCGAACACGACAGGAATATCGATATGCACTGCCACATCTGCGTGATACTCATCTACAAAAGAATACGTATGAAGCCTCGTCGTATCGGATTCCATCCTGACATTCACCAACACCAAATCCGGCATATGGCGAAAGAGTTCAGGCACATCGGTTTCTACGAAAATCCCCCCTTCCGGTACCAAATCCGGATTATTGCAAAGATAGAAATCCAATGGCCCATCCACCCGTTCTGAAATGGCGGGCAAGTGAATCCGGGCTTGCTGCCGGGAGGAAGACCAGTCGGCATCTTCGCTCCATGGAACAAATTCCAAATCGGCATTCATCGGAATATCCGCATTGCAGTCCAAAGATACCAAGATGTAAGGCCTTTCAAAATCCAAATTCGCCCCCGGATTCTGCAAAGCATCCGGAATCACGCCCATGTCCAAATCCGTATTCCATACAGGCAGATCCGGACTGAACACGCCTTCTGCCGACTCCGGCTCCAATCGATGCAAACGACAATGGAAAACAGCTTCCACCATCTCTGAAACGACCGTCCCTTCAAGCACTGAAATGCTTCCTCCCAACCGCAAGGTCAACGGAATCGACAACCGACCATCCCGGACAGGGAAATCGGATGTCTCCAATGATTCCAACGGCAACTGCAAAGAAAATCCCGAAGTCGTATTGAAAGCCTGAATCGACAGCGTATTCCCGCTACTCAAACCGGCATCTTCGGCAAAAACCAATGATTCGGGAAAGTGCAATTGCAAGGCAGGATGCAACAGGGAAAGCTCCATGCCTGCCGGCAAGGACGGGAATTCCAGACTCAACTCCATCGCCGCGTCTTGAAAACGAACCGACTGCAAAGACCGGACAGCCGATGGCACATCCGGCAACACCAATTCCAATTCCACCGGGACATCCAGCATCGCGACCGTCCCCGAACCGAAAGCAAGCCCCAGATTCTGCTCGGCTTCCACGGCTTCGAATTGCAAAAGCTTCGAATCCAATGCCGACAAAGCGAGCGAAGTTTCTTCCGGCTTGGGACGAAGCACATAACAGCTGTCCTCGTTCAATTGCAGTACTCCCTCAAAAGCGCCTTCCCCCAACAATTTGTCGAGCGTGAACATCTGAGTTGTCCCTAACGGGAAATAGAGACTGTCGCCGCCTATCTCCACGGTCTTGTCTACCGGATTCTTCAAGTCGTATGCATCATCCGAACAAGACGAAAACAAGACAAAAGCCATGGCAATGCATGAGCCGCCTATCTTCCATAGCAAAGCTATTGATTTCATCGCCAAAATATTTGAAGATACGGCAAAATTAAACAAAAAAAGGCCTCCCGCCAATGACGGAAGACCTTTTAAAGGCTCTCAAGCCCTCCCCTTCAAGGGAACGAGCCGCATTAGAAACGACGTTCCTTGATACGGGCTTTCTTACCGGTAAGTTTGCGCAAGTAGAAGATACGGGCGCGACGGACAACCCCGCGCTTGTTCACTTCCACTTTTTCGATGAAAGGCGAGTTGATGGGGAAAATTCTTTCCACACCGATGTTGCCCGACATCTTCCGAACCGTGAAAGTAGCGGTAGTACCGCTCCCGCTGCGTTGCAGCACAACGCCTTGGAACTGCTGGATACGTTCCTTGTTACCTTCCTTGATCTTGTAACTTACAGTTATGGTGTCGCCAGCTTTGAAAGCAGGCAGTTCATTGCTTTTTGTCAAAGTATCAACAAATTGCATTAACGCCGGTTTGCTCATGGTAACTTATATTTATAGGGTTGCTAATTATTTCACACTATCTACAACGGCCTTGAAGGCTTCGGGATGGTTCATTGCCAAATCGGCCAGCACCTTGCGGTTCAAATCGATGTGTTTCTGATGCAATTTGCCGATGAAAGCGGAATAGGACATACCGTAAGGACGGATACCGGCATTGATACGTACAATCCACAAATTCCTGAAGCTTCTCTTTTTGGCCTTACGGTCACGATAAGCATAAGTGAGACCTTTTTCCCAAGAGTTCTTGGCGACGGTCCAGACATTCTTCCTGCGTCCGAATTGGCCGCGGGTCAATTTCATGATCTTCTTTCTGCGAGCCCGAGCGGCTACGACATTGACTGATCTTGGCATTTTAGTGTTTTTTTGTATGAGCGCTCCTTTGTTTCAGAAGACTTTTGTGCTCATAATCAATTAATACTACTTTCTCCAGAGCCTTGTTTAAATCCGCCCTCCGGAAACAGCGGACTTGATGAACGAACGCGGATTACATATTCAGCATATCCTTCACTGCCTTCACATTGGCAGGGTGAACGATTGCCGAGTAAGTCAGATTACGTTTACGCTTTTTGCTTTTTTTAGTCAAAATGTGACTCTTGTAAGCGTGCTGACGTTTAATCTTGCCCGTTCCGGTGAAAGAAAACCTTTTCTTTGCAGCCGATTTGGTCTTTACTTTTGGCATGACTTTTATTTATGGGTTTGTTAAACTTCTCTTTTCCTTCTCCGCAACTTGCGATGCCCAATCGGCGACAAGACCGATGCGCAGGGAATCTTGCAGAGAGCTTTTATTCCTGGCCCTCGCCCTTGACGGCCGGCTCAGGCTTTGCCGCGGACTCTTCCGCCTTTGGCGCCGCTTTCTTGACCGCAGCCTTGACCGGCTGAATCATCATCATCATCCGCTTGCCCTCCAGTTTCGGCATGCTTTCCGGCTTGCCGAACTCAAGCAAAGCCTCAGCAAACTTCAGCAACATGGCCTCGCCCTGCTCCTTGTAGACAATGGTGCGACCCCGGAAGAACACATCCACCTTCACCTTCGAACCTTCGGAGAGGAAACGCTTGGCATGATTCAACTTGAAATTAAAATCATGGTCATCGGTCTGCGGTCCAAGTCGAATCTCCTTTACCACGATTTTAGCACTCTTCGCCTTGATTTCCTTCTGCTTACGTTTCTGCTCGTAAAGGAACTTCTGGTAATCAATCACCTTGCAAACCGGAGGATTGGCAGAAGGGGAAATCTCTACCAAATCCAAGCCTTTGTCTTCGGCCAGACGGAGTGCCTCCTTCAAGTGCATGATGGCAGGTTCCACATTATCGCCTACCACGCGCACCACAGGCGCGGTAATGCGGCGGTTAATCCTATGTTCCTCCTCTTTCCTGACGGGAGCGCGGAAACCGCGGTTCTGATTTCTGTTGCTGGGAATAGCTATGGCTCTGTCCTCCTTACGTTTTGTTTGTATTATTTGTATTCTTTCACTTCTTCGGTTACCCGTTTGGCGAAGTCTTCCAGCTTCATGCTGCCCAAGTCTCCTTCGCCATGCTTGCGGACAGAAACAGTGCCTTCGGCAGCCTCCTTCTCGCCCACAACCAACATATAAGGAATATGCTTCATTTCGGCATCACGGATTTTGCGACCCGTCTTTTCACTGCGGTCATCGATATTGCCCCTGAGTTCCTGGTCTTCCAGAAGCTCCTTGACTTTCTTGGCGTAATCCAGGTACTTTTCGCTGATGGGCAGTACCGTGAACTGCACCGGCGTAAGCCATAAGGGGAAACGTCCGGCAGTATTTTCCGTCAACACGGCTACGAAACGCTCCATCGAACCGAACGGGGCCCGGTGGATCATGATGGGACGGTGCTTCTGGTTATCGGCACCTACGTATTCCAAGCCGAAACGTTCGGGCAGGTTGTAGTCCACCTGTACCGTACCCAACTGCCATTTGCGACCCAAGGCATCGCGCACCATGAAATCCAATTTAGGACCATAGAAAGCCGCTTCGCCATATTCCACATAAGTGTTCAAGCCTTTTTCAGCCGCCGCTTCGACGATAGCCCTTTCAGCCTTTTCCCAATTCTCGTCCGAACCGATGTACTTGCTGTGATCCACCTTGTCTCGAAGCGAAATCTGCGCCGAATATTCTTTGAAATTCAATGTCTTGAAAATCAACAAAATAATATCAATCACCGATTCAAATTCGGCTTTCAGCTGATCGGCGGTACAGAAGATATGGGCATCGTCCTGTGTAAAGCCGCGAACCCTCGTCAAACCATGCAATTCCCCGCTCTGCTCATAACGGTACACCGTGCCGAACTCGGCGATACGCAAAGGCAGATCCTTGTACGAACGCGGTTTGGAGCGGTAAACCTCGCAGTGGTGAGGGCAGTTCATCGGTTTGAGGAAGAACTGTTCGCCTTCCACCGGCGTATTGATAGGCTGGAACGAATCCTTGCCGTATTTGTCGTAGTGCCCGGAAGTCTTGTACAATTCCACGTTCCCGATATGCGGGCACATTACCTGCACATAACCCGCCTTGCGCTGAACTTTCTTCAGGAATTTTTCCAGCTGTTCGCGCATGGCCGTGCCGTTAGGCAGCCAAATAGGCAGACCGGCCCCCACCTTCGGCGAGAAAGTGAAAAGCTCCATTTCCTTGCCAATCTTGCGATGGTCGCGTTTCTTGGCCTCTTCCAGGAACTCCAGATACTCCTTGAGGTCTTTCTGCTTGGGGAAGGAAACCCCGTAAATACGGGTCAGCATCTTGCGATTCTCATCCCCGCGCCAATAAGCCCCGGCAATCGAAGTCAGCTTGAACGCCTTGATAAAAGAGGTATCCGGGATATGCGGCCCGCGGCACAAATCGGTGAACGTGCCGTTGGTATAAAAGGTAATCGTACCATCGGCCAGATCGTTAATCAAATCCAGCTTGTACTCGTCCCCCTTTTCGGTAAAGTACTTGATAGCCTCGGCTTTGCTGACATCCTTGCGGACAAAAGCCTGCTTCTCGGCAGCCAGCTTCATCACCCTTTCCTCGATTTTCGGGAAATCGTCCGAAGAAATCTCATTGTCGCCGAAATCGATATCGTAATAGAAACCGGTGTCGATATGAGGCCCGATACCGAACTTGGCACCGGGATAGAGTTGCTCGATAGCCTCTGCAGCCAAGTGAGCCGTGGAATGCCAGAACGCAGCACGCCCGTCTTCATCCTGCCAGGTAAGCAAGGTAAGATGGCAATCCTTATCGATGGGGCGGGTGGCGTCCCATACTTCTTCGTCCACTTTTGCAGCCAATACATTGCGAGCCAAGCCTTCGCTCAAACCCTTGGCCACTTCAAGAGCCGTAACCCCTTCGGGGTACTGCTTCACCGACCCATCAGGTAATGTAATGTTAATCATAGTTTTATCAAAAACAATAGTTTTTGCCAAAAAGGAGCGCAAAGATACATGATTTTTTTATATTCTCAACTCTTTTTCAGCATCTTTTTGAAATCCGACCATCTTTCATCTCGATACAGGCATCCGACATCGAGGCCAATTCCGGATTATGGGTCACTATCACGAATGTCTGATGGTAACGATCCCGCAAATCAAAGAAAAGCCTGTGCAAGGCCAAGGCATTGGCCGTATCCAGATTGCCGGAAGGCTCGTCGGCGAACACCACTTCAGGGCGGTTGACCAAAGCCCGGGCCACCGCCACCCGTTGCTGTTCCCCTCCCGAAAGTTCGGAAGGCTTATGCCCCATGCGCGAACCTAAACCGAGGAATTCCAGCAGGTCTGCCGCATCCGTTTCCGCCTGCCGGCGTTCCTTGCCCCCAATCAAAGCCGGCATCATCACATTCTCCAAAGCCGTGAACTCCGGCAAAAGGTAATGGAACTGGAACACGAAACCGATACGGGTATTACGGAAAGCCGAAAGCCGCCTGGACGACAACGCATATATATCGGTATCCCCTATCAGGACCTTGCCCGAATCAGGACGATCCAAGCTGCCCATAATCTGCAAGAGCGTCGTCTTCCCGGCTCCGGAGGCCCCCGTGATGCTCACCACCGAAGCATCCTCCACTTGCAAACTCACCGAGTCGAGCACTTGCAAATGCCCGAAACTCTTGGAAACATTCTCTACACGTATCATCTGAATAGGTATATCTAATCAATCCGAAATCCGAACACCCTCCTTGCCAATCCGAATCTCAGGGAATCCCCCAAAGTACCGGACTCCCGGCGGGTTCCATCATCCAACCGCCCCCCCGGGCGGCGAGTCCGAACGGGTAAGATACGAGGCCGCCAAGGGAGTAAGGACTGTGCAAACTGAAAGCGGAATCAAACCGTCTTTTTGCACTTCGCCGAAAATCGGCGAGTCAGAACGGGTAAGATACGAGGCCGCCGAGGGCGAGGACGACGGGAGCATACTCAAGTATGTGACCGAGTCCGAGACCCGATGGCAACGCCGTAGATTATCCGTTATCACTCGCCGATCAAGCCGCGACTCCGCAAAAGAGCCTTCGGATCCGGCTCATGCCCGCGGAACTTGACATACATCTTCATCGCATCGTACAAGCCGCCGTTCTTCAAGATGTCGTTGCGGAAAGACTCGGCAATCTTAGTGTTGAAGATGTCCCCGCTTTCTACATAGGCATCGAAGGCATCGGCATCAAGCACTTCAGACCATATATAACTGTAGTAGCCGGCACTGTACCCCCCATCCATGATATGCGAGAAGTAATTGCTCTTGTAACGGGGATAGATTTCGGGAATCAAGCCCCGTTTCTTGTTCAGCTCGGCCTGCTCGAACTTTTCAGGATCCAAATCGGCGGGAAAGGCGGTCAATGTATGGTAATCCATATCGAGCAAGGCGGCCGCCAAAAGCTCGGTGGTAGCAAAGCCCTGGCCGTAGTTCCGCACTTCCTGGATGCGGTCCACCAATTCCTGCGGCATAGGCTCGCCGGTCTTGTAATGCTTGGCGTATTCCTTGAGCATCAAGGGGTGCAAGGCCCAATGCTCCATCACTTGCGAAGGCAGCTCCACGAAATCGCGAGGCACGCTGCTCAATGCCTCGTAAGGCACATCGGAAAAGAGGCAGTGCAAGGCATGGCCGAACTCATGGAAGAAAGTCTCGGTCTCGTCCATGGTCAGCATCACCGGCTCATCGCCGGCAGCAGGCGTGAAGTTGCAGACAATCGAGGTCACCGGCGTGAGCCGCTTGCCATCCTCGCTGTAAGACTGTTCCACATAGGATGTGTTCCAGGCTCCGCCCGACTTCTGGCCGGGACGAGCCGTCATATCCAAGAAGAGGACTCCCAGCACGCTGCCATCCTTGTCCTTGCACAAATAAGCCGCAGTATTGGGCGTGGGTGTCTCGGCATCGGGCAAAAGCTCGAAACCGATGCCGTACAAACGTTGGCAGAGGTAGAAAATCCCGTTGCGTACATTGTCCACCGTCAGATAGGGCTTCAGCTCGTTCTCATCCAACGCATATTCGGCCTGCTTGACCCGGTTGGCGTAATACCTCCAATCCGAAGGCAGGAAATCCCCTTTCAGGCCGTCCTCCTTCTTGCGGAACTTCTTCATCTGCGCCAGCTCGTCCTTGGCTCGATCCAAGGCATAGGGCCAGATTTCGTCCAGCAACGCATAGACCGACTCCGAATCCTTGGCCATCCGGGTCTGCAGCACATAAGAAGCGTAATCAGGGAATCCCAGCAACTGGGCCTTCTTCAGGCGCAATCCAACCAGTTCCTTGACGATTTGGCTGTTGTCGTACTTGCTCCCGGCCTGGCAGCGCGCCGCATAGGCATCCAGAATCTCCTTGCGGAGGCCTGCGTCCTTCACGTACTGCAAAAAAGGCATAATCGTAGGATTATCCAGCCCGAACGCATAACCCTTGCGGCCTGCCGCTTCAGCCTTCCTGGCAGCCCTTTGCAAGGCATCCGCCGGCAGCCCCTCCAAACGGCTGGCATCCTCCACATACAAAGTATAATCGGCCGTAGCCAGCAAGAGGTTCTGCGCAAATCGGCTGCCCAGCTCGCTCAAACGGGCATTGACAACCTTGAGCGAATCCTGAACCGCAGGCGCAAGCTCTGCCCCGCTCAGCACGAAGTCCCGGTACATGTCGTCCAAAAGCTTCTTCTGCGCCGGATCGGTCACATAACCCTGCTCCTTGAGCCGTTTTACCCGGCGGAAAAGGAAAGGGTTCATATACACCTTGTCGCTCTGGCTGCTGAGCATCTGCATGGCCTCAGCTTCAATCTGGCGCAGGTTCTCGTTCGAATGCGCCGCCGCCACATTGAACAGCACGGCCGAAACCTTGTCAATCAGTTCCCCGCTCTTCTCCAAAGCCAGCACCGTGTTCTCGAAAGTGGCTTCCGCCCTGTTGCGGACAATAGACTGGATAGCTTGGTCCTGGCATTCGATGCCTTTCTGCAAGGCAGGCAGGTAATCTTCCTCCTTGATTGAAGAAAAAGGCGGAATCCGGTAGGCCTGATTTTCCCACGATACCAAGAAAGGATTTTCCCTTGCACTGTCTTTCACAGGAATGGAATCCGATGCCGAAGAAGAGCCGAAGCCCCCGGCGACAAAGCCCGCGATGCAGGCGATGGAGGTAATTCTTATCATATTTCTTTTATTTTTCAACGCACAATGACGGTTTTGCCACGTTCCAATCCATGAAAGGCAATCACAGTACCGTCAACTTCATCCTTTCCAATCCCCCTTGCTGATTACGGGCAACCACCACGTAGCAGCCCGGCAACCAACCCGCCACCTCCACTTCATGACGTGCCGAAGCCAGCCCTGAACGGTACACCAACGCGCCTTGCAAGGTATAAACGCTCAAATCCACCGCTTGGGAACTTTCCACATGGAAAGCGTCCGATGCCGGATTGGGCCAAAGCCGGACTTCCATCGCCGAGGCCGAAGGCTCAGACGCATTGGCCACATTCGAGAAATTCAAGCCCACAATGACCGGGTCGTGGTCCGAAGCCCGGTAGGGACCGCTCTGATGCGTTTCATCCCGGTCGTAGTCCAAGAAAGAAGGCTCGTCCGCGTTCACATGCCAGACCGTAGCACCGGTCACATAGGGCTGCATGCCAGCCGAAGCCAACGAATAATCCAGGAACTGCACCTGCCCGTCGTAGCAATACGTGTAGCTGTCCGGTTCAAACCGATGCACCTGGTCCTCGTAACCCTTGTCCACGAAAATCCGAATCGGGTCTTCCATATACAACGAATTGAGGTCGCCCATCACCAAAATCCGGTCCGTCTCGTAATGGTATCGGAGCTCGCTCAGCTTGTTCACCACCGCGTATGCCTCCTGACGGCGGCGGCTGTTGTATTCCCCTTGGCCATCGCCTTGGTCGGCATCGGCCCCGCTCCCGCTTCCGCTCTTGGACTTGAAATGATTGATGCTATAGACAAAAGCCTCGCCCGAAGCAATCTCACGAAAACCCTGCACCAGTTTACGGTTGAGCGGGTTCACGGAATTGATCATGAAATAACCACCGAAGGGTTCCAGCTTGGATTTCCGGTACACGATATGGTTGAGCGTATAGGTGGAGCTCTGCTCATGCCCGGCCCAACGGATGTAATCGTATTCCTCGCGGCCTTTGGCCTCGTTCAAGGCTTCCACCAAAGCGGTGATGACAGCCGAACCGCCGCCCACTTCAACCAAGCCGAACAAATCGGCATCAATGGCATCCAGAAGCTTGACAATCCGCTCCGTCTGCAAAGGCTCGTCGGCAAAGAACATCTCCAGATTGTAACCGCAGACCTTCAAGGAATAGTCGCCCAAAGCCGCTTCGTCCGGCGTTCCAGTCCTCTCGTTCCCTTTCCAGCGGAGTTCCTCGGCTGCATAGACCTTGTAACTGCCATCAACCTCATCCAGCACGCAATATAAAGTATCGACTTTCTGTCCCGTCCTGCAAGTGCCATCCTGATTCAGAAAAGGCGTAGGGGAAGGATTGCGATTAGTGCTGCCATCGTCCAGCACTAGCCGGTCTTTCCGGTTCGATGCCAAGGCAGCCTCGTAGTCCGCGCTGCCTGGTTCTACATAATCGGTAGGCGACCGCAAGCGTTCCGACCCCAATTCCAGGCTGCCGTCATAGCGCAAATCGTAAGTGGAATTGAGATATAGCGGATTCGTGAACATCAAAGCCATGCCTTCGTACGCCTCGTAGTTATCGGCAAGCCCTTCAGGGAAGCCGACCGGGACATAGGGTATCTTTACGCCTTGCTTCAAGACCGCCAAGTCCCGGACCGAAGTCAGTTCCGTCTTGCCGTCGTATTCAGCCACAGTCCCCGTCAGCGCCACATAATCGCCCGCCTGCACTTCTTCCCGGCCATAGACGAAAATCCCGTCCGAAGTGGCGGCATCGCCGTCCCCCAGCGTGTCCTGGATAAAGAAACCGCCCAGCTGCCCGTCCCCGAACAAAGCCAGCGTCACCACGCCTTCCGTCCGCACTTCTTCCCCCGCCAGCGGCGATGCCGCCCCCGACCCTTGTATCTGGCAAATCCGCACAGAAGTCTGCGCCGTCACAGGCATCCCCGCCATAAAAAGCCCCAACAAGGCCGCCCACCAAAAATTCCTTCTGCTAACCCGCATGACAATTTCCTTTATCGTGAACATATTCCAATGCCCTAAACAAACAAGCCTATAAAACGCGAAGATACACATTTTCCGCAAAGCCGCCGGACAAGGCATAGGACAGGCAATGGAAAGCCTATAAACCCAAATCGGTCATTAGACTCGCCGAGTGTGTTTCCTGTTTTCGAAGAGGGATGCTTTTGTGCATCTTGTTCGCTTCTGTCCGCATCTTGCTCCTCGCTACGCCTCGACGTAGCCCGCTACGCCTTCGGCCAGGCCAGAAGCATGCTGCATGACACAAGCGGGCAATCTCCCCAAAGTCTCATGACCGATTCGGGTTTAATTAATACTCCGTGAACAAACGCTTGTAAAGATAGGCGTTTCTAAACACAACGCCAAATGGATACTGGATTTCTTCAGATTTTCCCTGATGCCGGTCGGAAATTCACATTGGACACACCCTTGGCCAGCCCCATAAAACGCATGGCTAATTCCTACACAGTTCCCTCCATCGAGGGTCTAAGAAAATTCAAGAGAACAAAGCCTCCAACTGCCGGAAAACCCGCCTGGGGCTACAGTTTTCATACAAAACCGCATGAACTGCCTCGAAAATCGGCATCGCCACCTGGAAATTCTGCTTGATGGCGTGAACGCTGCCCGAAGCGTAATAACCCTCGGCCACCATTTTCATCTCCAAAATCGCCGACTTGACCGAATAGCCCTGTCCTATCATATTGCCGAAAGTCCGGTTGCGGCTGAACTGGGAATAGGAAGTCACCAGCAAATCCCCTAAATAGGATGCCGAATTCAGATTCCTCTTGATATCGTGTACTTTTTCCAAAAAGACCCGCATTTCCTCAAGCGCATTGCTGACCAGCACGGAAACAAAGTTATCGCCATAGCCCAAGCCTTTGGCTATGCCGACCGCCAGCGCGTAAACGTTCTTCATCACCGCCGCGTATTCTATCCCGTAGACATCATCGCTGCAACGTGTCCGCACATATTCGCATGAGAACAGCCGGGCTATATGTTCCGCCAATTCAGAATTACGCGAAGCCGCCGTCAGATAAGTCAAACGATTCAATGCGATTTCTTCGGCGTGGGAAGGCCCGCTGATAGCTGCCAGATTCTCTTCCGGCACTCCGAAAGCATCCCGCAGGTACTCGCAGACCACTTGGTCGTGTCCAGGAATGATGCCCTTGATGGCCGAACATATCCCCTTTCCTTGCAATGCCCCTGTTTCCAGACACTGCAACGCTCCCGGCAGATAGACCGCGGGGACTACCATCACCAAGGTATCGGCCGCATCGACCACTTGACGGATATCGTTGCTGACATGCAAACGCTCTATAGGAAATTCCACCCCCGAAAGATACATGGGATTGATGCCCTCCCTCCGCAGGCCTTCCAAAATTTCAGGTTCCCGAACCCACCAATGCAATTCTTCCTGATTGTTCAGCAAAATCTTGGCAATCGCCGTAGCCCAGCTACCGCCGCCTATAACCGCAACATTCTTACTCATAGCGGGCAAAAATACGAAATTCCCCGCAACAGGAATCAATCCCCGGAAACAGACCCGTCCACCAGCCCCTATCCCCCCCAAAAATTCCCCGCAGAAACACAAAAACCACAAAGCAAAAACCGCAAAAACGAGAGGAAAAGAAGAACAAGACAAGAAGAACGAAGAACAGAGAGAGAATAGAAAGAAGAAGAAGAAGAAGAAGAAGAAAGAGAGAAAAAAAAGAGAGAGAAGGAAAGGAATATCCAACAAAAAAAAGCGACCCCGTCAGAATACTCCAACAAAATCGCTTCTTCCAAGAAAGGAAGCTTCAGTCACTTCCTCATAACACTACCCGGTAAAACTGGCTTTTTAGCGAGCAGATACGAGGCGCGCGAAGCTGCCCGCACCGGAGCGTACTTTTGTACGTGAGGATGCGGGCAGTTTCGCGCAACGAAGTAGATGCCGCTAAAAACCAGTTTTACAATCCAAGGACGGATTTGCCTTGAACAAAGTATATATCCTTGGCAATATCCGCAGCAGCAATCCTATCCAAATCCTGCTGCAATTCGGGCGAAATCACGCTTTTCTCTTCAATCCACTTCTTAACGCCTTCGTAATCGCCTTCCGCCTGGAACTTCAGGATTTGAGCCATCATGGATACCGTAGCGGCCTTCATCTTTTCCAAATCCACGGTATAAATGCCATCTTCCGAACGGCTGAATGCACCGTTGTCCTTCATCCAATTGAAGCAAAGCATATTGGCCTTGCCATGCGCGCTGGCTGCACCAAAACGTACCGAACGGAAAATGCCGGCAAAGAAGGTGATGTAATTGTTTTCAACCGAAGTACCGCTCATCTCGCCCTTCTTGTAAAGCTGATCTACGATATACAAGCCCATGATGTCGGCTTTGGCTTCCTCGATGGTCGTGTAGGTTTCCATCAATGCCGAACGAACGGTTCCTTGACCGTTGATCGTATTCTTCACACCCAGACCGTGTGCCACTTCATGGAAAGTGACGTTTTCAAAGAAGCTGTTGAAATCCACCATCTTCTGCTGTTCCGGATTCATGACGATTTCGGAAATAGGCATCAGGATCTTGTCGAACTTGGCCTGCATCGCATTCTTCAGCTGCAGCTTGCGCGTGCCTTTCTGAATATGCACACGTTCGTCGTTAGGCAGATTGATGGCAATGGTCTTGCCTCCGGCATTGCAATCGCCACGGTACAGAATCACATCGTACACGTTCAAATCGGAATCCGTACCCGGCATTTCAGCCTTGTACTTGCCATCCACCGGAAGTTCTTTCTGCAAATCGGGCAACAAAGCCGAATACTTGGCCAGCTTCGCGCTCCATTCGGGATCCTTGATCAACAGGAACGACTCGTAAGCAGCCTTGTAGCCATACATGGCGTCTTCATAGTTCTCGATAGGTCCGATCACGAAATCGATATCGGAAGTCTTGGCATCCATCCAGGCCAAATCGCTTTCATAATATTGGTCGGTACGCAAAGCCTCAGCCCGCTTGGTCAGGTAATTCTTGAAGCCGGCATCGGTAGCCAAGGCAGCAGCCGAATCCAACAGGGCAGCCGCCTGGGTGATTTCTTCCTTGAAAAAGTCATGATACCAGATAACATGGAGCTTGCCCTTGTCATCGCGACGAATCATCGTATAGAGGGAAGTCTTGTCGGGATCCTTCAGCGCGTCGAACTCTTCGGAAGTCATTTCTCCCGGATAGAAATTAGCCCCTAATGGTTTTTGCACATAGCCATTGAGGAAAGGCTTGTTGCCATCCAAGCGATCCCATGGCCCGTAATTGATTTCGGCGAACTTGCGCAAGGTATCGTTCTTGATGGCCGACAGAAGCTGGTCTTTGTCTCCTGTAAAGGCCTGCTTCCAGAACAAATCGTTCATGATGTCGGCTGCATCGCACAAGTAGCCCATCATCTTCCGGTCGTTTTCACTAAACCGGCTCAAATCGGCTTTCAGCTCAATCCGGGCATATCCCATCACGGTACCGTCATCGGCTTTCGGCTGGGTTTGCTTGTTACCGCAAGAGCTCAACAGAAGAGCGCTTATTCCGGCAAATAAGAAAACTTTTTTCATATTCTCATTATTTAGTTTGTTTTATAAATCTCTCTGGCCCAAGAAATTTCCTACAATTCCCCGTCCATTGATTGGGCAAATTTAAGAAAGTGTTTTATCTTCTACAAATTCCGCTGCCGAGCATCCATCTTGATGAAAATAAACAACAACAAAGTAAAAGCCCATAACGAAGACCCGCCATAGCTGAAGAACGGCAACGGAATGCCAATAACGGGCAACAAACCTATCGTCATCCCCACATTGACAAAAAGATGCATGAAAAATATGCCGGCAACTCCATAGCCATAGACTCTTGCATAATCGCTACGTTGCTTCTCGGCCAGCTTGACAAGGCGGAGCAAAAGAAAAAGGTAACATCCCAGAAACACCGTGCAGCCGGCCCACCCCCATTCTTCCCCGACCGTACAGAAAATGAAATCGGTGCTCTGTTCCGGGACAAAATCGAATTTAGTCTGCGTCCCCTGCAAATAGCCTTTTCCCCAGAAACCGCCGCTGCCAATCGCAATCTTCGACTGGTTCACGTTATATCCTGCGCCATGGATATCTTGCTCCTTGCCTAAAAGCACATTGATTCGAGTCTGCTGATGAGCGCTGAGATGATTGAACGCGTATTCCACGCCCAATGTGTACAGGGAACAAACCAAAAAAAGCAAACCTCCCAAAGCTATATTCTTAACCGACCTCTTGTTGCGCCATATCAAGAAAATGGTCACCAAGGCGATAAAACCAATCAATACATACCTGTTCACTAATAAAGCCGCCACAAACAAAGCCACAGCCACCAATCCCGTCACCAAAACCCAGCCGGACATTCCTTCCCGGTACAAAGGCAAGACAAAAGAAAGAAAGACCAAGGCCGATCCCGCATCGGGCTGCAACAGAATCAACATCATCGGAAACAAGAACCACAAAGCCCCCCTCAGCTGGTTCCGCGGCTGCTTCATGTTCAACGATGGTTGCGAGACAAATTTGGCGAAAGCCAAACAGGTCGCCACCTTAGCAAATTCCGACGGCTGGATTGACAAAGAGCCTATCTTTATCCACGACTTGGCGCCGGAAATCTCCGTCCCCACCACTAACACAGCCAGCAACAACAAAATGCAAATGCCATAATAAAGATAGGCGAATTGCGTAAAAACCCGGAGGTCTGATATCATGACAAAAGCAGCCAACAATATCGCAAAGCCAATAAAAACCAATTGTTTGCCATACCTTGTCGCAAATGAGAAGCCCGCAAAGCTTTCCGGATCGTACACCACCGAATAGATATTGAACCAACCTGCCGCGACCAATAAAAAGTAAACCAGCAGCAAAGGTTTGTCCATGTTCTTCAAAGTACCGCCTATCGTTCCCATTTCTCACTCTCTTTCTAATGCGCCGGAGGACCGATTATATTTCCTTCGGCATCCCGTTCAAAAATCGTGAATTCCTTGACCTGCCGTTCCAATTCTTCCCGCACCACCTTGCCTGTCAAATACCTCTCTATCAAAAGACTGCCCAATGGAGCCGCCCAAGTGCCCCCAAAGCCGCTGTTTTCCAAGAACACCGACACGGCTATCCGGGGATGATCCATCGGGGCAAAACCGATAAAGACAGCATGATCCTCTCCATGCGGATTTTCCGAAGTGCCGGTTTTGCCGCAGACCACGATATCCGGTATCTCTGCCCGTCTGGCCGTTCCTTTCTGCAAATGAACCGCCTCGTACATCCCGCGCACAACCGGATCGAAATACTTGGATTCCACCAAGGCATAATGCCGGACCGTATCCCCTGCCGCCAAGCTATCGTTCCCGACTGCCCGAACCAGATGCGGGGTGAGATAAAACCCCCTATTGGCCATGACGGCAGCCAAATTCGCCATTTGCAAGGGCACCAGACTCACTTCCCCCTGACCGATGCTCAATGAATATATCGTGCTGAACGCCCAACGTTTCCGCCCGTAGAACCGGTCATAAAATGCCGTATCCGGGATATAACCGCCTTTCACTCCCAAAAGATCAATTCCCAACCTGATACCCAAACCAAAGGAATGCATGTATTCGTCCCATCGGGACAAACCGATTCGGCTATCTTCAAAAATACTGGGATTCTTGCCTTGCTGTATAATCCGCTTGAACACCTGGTAGAAATAAGGATTGCAGGACATCCTTACGCCTTCGGCAAGCGTCCTGGCATCCGGATGCTCATGACATCCAATCAACGTCTTGTCGCATTCGAAACCCGTATTCGGACCGATTACCCCTTCCTGCAAACCAATCAGGGCCTGCGGCAGCTTGAAAATGGAACCAGGCGGGTAGTACGACATCAAAGCCCTGTTGAACAAGGGCTTTTGCGGGTCTTTTATCAATTCCCCGTAATTCCGGCTCCGGATACGCCCCACCAGCAGATTAGGATCGTACGAGGGAGCGGAAACCAATGCCAGCACTTCGCCTGTCGAAGGTTCTATCGCCACCACGCTTCCGCGCTTGCCGTGCATCAATTCTTCCGCATATGCCTGCAAACCAATATCCAATGTAGTAAAAAGGCTTTCCCCCGGCTGAGCCAGACTGTCGTACAGCCCATCCTTATAACTGCCTTTTTCCCGGTTCAGCACATCCACCATCACCACCTTGACCCCTTTGCGCCCCCGCAGGGCTTCCTCGTAATATTTCTCCAATCCGTTTTTCCCGATATAATCTCCAGGCTTGTAATACGGATTAGCCTTGATTTCCTCGGTACTGACTTCTCCCACATCGCCCAGCACATGAGCGGCTATCGGCTGGGGATAACGCCGCAAGCTCCGGCTTTGCACATAAAAGCCGGGGAACTGGTACATATATTCCTGCAAACGCCCGTAAACTTCTTTGGATATCTGCTTCTCGAAAACCGATGGAGCATAGCGCGAATACGAACGGGCTTTCTTGTAGCGTTCTCTCGTTCCGGCAGAATCTATCTCAAGCAAATCGGCCAGAAAGTTCCAATCCATAGAATCCACATCCACCTGGCCAGGAACCACCATCAAATCATAGACGGCTTCATTGTACACTAAAATTTCCCCATTCCGATCAAAAACCAAACCTCGCCCAGGATACTGGACTTTGTGCCGAATAGCATTCGACTGGGCATCGAGCGTATAACGTTCATCCAATATCTGAAGTTGAAAAAGCCTGATCCAATAAATACAGACGAACACGATAAAAATGGCCGCAACGACCGAAGCCCTGTTGACTGTAGAACGCTGCATCGCTTACAATTGTATTGGATCGGTATAAATCGTGTTGCTCCTATGCAAGGCCCTATCGTAAAGGTAAATGCTATAACATACCCTACGTCCCTGCATGAAGAATGCCGTGCTGGGAAAATCATCCACGACCCATGTAATCGTCCCGCTCATGGCATTATTGGCATTGACAGGCTCGATATAATGCAAATGGTAATTATATTCCACCGGATAATCCATGCCCATGCTGTCCGTATAATAGACCTGACGGAAAGTGCTATCAGGCATCACTTCCAAAAGATGGAAATGCAGATTGTACAAAGAATCCCCCACATACGGGAAAACCTCGTCTTCCGTCTCACGGCCGATGTCACCGTCCCCGTCCTGGAAATAGAATTCCACCTCCAACAGTTCCGTGGTATCCCCGGTCAATCCGATCTGCCAGCTCAGTATATTCTGCCTGAACTCCAGATAGGGTTCAGGAGGAAATTCCATGGGCTCGACACAGGCCACCATGCCCGATACAGCCAGGATTACGGGCAGAATTCGTAACTTTGAAACCCGGAAAAGCCGTGCGGCGCGACGCAAAAACATCACCTAAACAAATGTTTTTCAAACAAAAATAGCTATTTAACCGCCGCCCGTGCCATAAGGGGAACCTTCCTGTCAAGCAAAAACGGCTACAAAGTTGTAAAATTATAAAAAATGTTGACAAAGCCAGTAATCGAAAAGCTCAAATCCCGGATATTCACCATCGAGTCTGAAAAGGACTTCAACGACTTGGCTTTGGACATTTTCCGATTTCAATGGGAACACAACCCCGTATATGCACGCTTTGTCGGTTATCTTCACAAGGGATTCCGCCCGGACAGCATCTCGCACTACAGGCAAATTCCCTTCATCCCCATTGATTTGTTCAAGACACAAAAGATTTCCGTGGAAGGCTTGCCCGTGCAAGATTATTTCATGAGTTCAGGCACCACCTCGCAAGGTGCCGTCCAAAGCCGTCATTTCCTCTGTGACATTTCGTTATACGAACAATGTTTCAGCAAGGCTTTCAGGTATTTTTGGGGAGAGCCTTCCGACTACGTATTCCTCGCCTTATTGCCCAACTATCTGGAACAGCCGCATTCGTCCTTGATCTACATGATGAAAGGACTTATTGCACAGAGCGGGCAAACCGAAAGCGGTTTCTATCTTTACGACCGGGAAAAACTGGCCGGAAAATTGCAAGACCTTGAATCCCAAGGACGGAAAACCATGCTCTTCGGGGTCAGCTACGCATTGCTGGACATGGCAGAAAACTGCCCTATGCCGCTCCGTCACACGGTAATCCTCGAAACCGGCGGAATGAAAGGAAGACGGAAAGAAATGCCCAAGGAAGAGTTGCATCAAATCCTGTGCGCCGATTTCCAAATCGAAGCCGTCCATTCGGAATACGGCATGTGCGAGCTCCTAAGCCAAGCCTATTCGATTGGTGACGGGATGCGGTTCCAATGCCCTCCCTGGATGAAAATCCTGATTCGTCAAAGCCAGGATCCGCTCCGCTGGGAAGAAGAAGGACGAAGCGGTGGAATCAATGTAATCGACCTTGGGAACATGCTCTCCTGCCCATTCATCGCCACGCAAGACTTGGGACGCCTCTATCCCGACGGCAGTTTCTCCGTCTTAGGGCGCTTTGACAATAGCGACATACGCGGATGCAACCTGATGGTGGACTAAGCCGACTGCTGACGCTCACTTCAGCTGCCAAGTCTCCTCTATTCGCCAATCCGCCTCCACTTGCAAGGTTTTTGGAAAAAACCAACGCCGTTCCGGTTGAATCCGGTCCAAATAAATCCCACCATCCCATACGCCATTCCGATTATCATCCCGAATCAAGACAAAACTGATATTACCAGGAGACACATACGGGTAGTCCATCCGCCCGTCCTTCGGAAGCTCATCCGAAAAGATGACCGTGCGATCCTGGCCTGATGCCACCATCTGTATCAGATAGCGGGCACTGGTATCCATGCCCTGCACACGCAAGCCGACCTGGCCGTATGTTTCCAAAGAAGGAACCCGAACCGTAGAAAAGCTCGTATCCACCAAACGCCCGAAATAATCCGTAAAACAAGCCGAAGGCACAAATACAGAATATTCCCGTCCCGGCTTCCACGCATAGGCCAAACAATATCGATTAGGGTAAATCTTTTTCAAGCAAGTATTGCTAATGGCCACTTCTACCGTATCCCTTTTGCCTTCCTCGTCAACGGCGATTTCTAAAACCCTGGCCTTGCTCCAATCCTCCCCTACTACCGGAAAATTGAAACTCAGCAACATGCTATCCTCAAAAAACAGAGTAGAAGGCGACATGGACAATCTGAAACTGGCCGTGTCCGGAGCCGTCTTTTTCCCGGATGAACTCGCGGACATCAGCTCCGCCGTATCGGCAAAGGACTTGTAACGGATAACAAGCCGCAATGCGTCCAAAGCCAAGTTATTGAAATAAACTTTCGAAACCAAGGGATCCGCCTGCGGCACATAGGCATACCGCAAATAAGAAGGCCATGTCAGATCCGGAAGTTCGAAATCCTCTTCAGTCAGACGGTTACGTCGGTTTCTCCGCCCATCTTCCTGACGATTGGAATCCGCCTGCATCGCTTCCCATTGCCGCACCATCTCAAAATCGGAATAAGCCGGCAGAAATTCCAGTCTCAGGCTATCCTGATCAAGCGCATAATACCAGTTCAATGTAATCTCTCCGGCCTTGTCCAGCTTGGCTTCTTTCAAAAAAACGGAATCCAGCCTATCCTGATAGATATACAGGCATCTGTCTTCTTTCTGGACAGACTGAATCTTATAATCCCGTTCCATCCTATACAGGGAATCGTTGACCCGCCACATCGCCGTGTCGCTTTCCTTGACCCCGGCCCGCTTCTGAAAAAGCACCGGAGGTCGATAATCCTGCGTCTTCCAGCATCCCGAAGTATAGGCCATCTTTTCCTGTGTCGGATCCAGTTGATAATCCCGGCTTTCTTCTGCGGCCACGATAAGATAATAACAGCCTTTCGCCATATATTGGCATTGGAAATAGCCCCCCGTATCCGTAACTGCCACATAATCCGGCTGCTTTCTAACCGGATATCCTTCCGGACACAGCCCGTAAAACATCACCGAAGCCCCAGCCACTTTCTCCAGCGTAAAGGCGTCCTTGACCACTCCGTCGATCCGACCGCTATCCACCTTGTCTCCTGTCGAAAAAAAATACGTATATCCTCTCAAAGGAGTTGATTCGTGCAAATCCCCTATGGCATCATTGAAGTTAATCGAATAAGTCCGATCCGGCAATAAGGTATCCTCGATCACCACTTTTACCTGCTTCAAATGCCCGGTATAGGCGACCTTGGTCAATGGCGGGGATGTAATCACATTCTCTGTCCCTGTCAGCACCACATACTCGTCAAAATTCAACGCAATCTCCGTAGGCCCGTTCAAATCATGCAACAGATGCCCCTCGGCAGGCATTGCCGACAGCAAAACGGGGGGAGCCAAATCTTTCGGTCCTCCTGTCGGACCAGCGCCATAACGGGCGCAGGAGGCCAGCATACACAGAAAAACCATAAACATCCCGAGCATTCCTGCCGTTTTCCACTTTATTTCTCTCATCGACAACACATTTAAATCGAATCTCCCGAATCTCATTCCCATTTTCCCTGACTCTGCCTCAGATAGACCAGACTTCCATACGGCAATTCTTGCAATCAAACCTCAAGGCAAATTTGTCCCGTCCATGACACAAATACAAATCTTGTATCCGTGTTTTATCGGCTTCGTCCTTTAAACATCGGCCTATCTGATAGCGCACGCAATGCTTGCAGACCATCAGAAGCTGCCCGCCGCGACGACGCTCGGCCGGCTCTTGCAGTTCAAAAGCGGAAACCCTCAAATCGACACCCCGCCTCCGGTAAAACCGCTCCGCCCATGAATTAGCCACATTCCAACGGTACATGGGAAGCAAGGCGTCAATCGGAAAAGACTTCGGGTCTGCCAACGAGAGCTTGCCAGAAGCCGGCCCTCGGAAAAGCGAATGATTCTCTCTTGGATCAAAAAAGCGTTCCCGGCAAGCATCCATCTTTTCCGCCAGATGCCTCCGGCAATCATTCAATACTGCGGAGGGAAGGAAATAGACCGGTGTACCCTCGTAGGAAAAAGATTTCATCTCGTAGGCAGTTCCTCCCAACTTGGCCAACTGACGCGCAAAGGTTTCCTTGGCCATCGCCGGCTGCGCCGCTTCCTCCAAAACACTCTTATCTATTGGAAATGAAACCTCCAAGCCATCCTCACTACGCATCCGGAAAGATTCCTGCTTGGCGTCAAAAACAAAATGGACACCTATTTTCCGTTCGCACGAGGCGTCTTGCACCGACCTTTCAAAGCCTGTATCCCGATTACGAAACAGACGAGTTCCTTTTGCCGGCAAATCGCCTGCCTTGCCCGACCACGAAGTAAACAACAGAGCCTCCCCGGCTTTCATTTTCCCCGAAGCGTTCAACTCCACTCTTTCCAAAACACTCCCTTTCAAAACTCTGCCACTATCAAAATAACACAAACCATCTCCGGGGAGCAACGAGACGCCCGGCATCAAACGAACATACAGGCAAAGCCCGCTGTACCCTTGGGAAACTGCCTTGCAGCCCAAGACAGAACCAATGTATTCCCCTATCGCCTTGGGCGTTTCCGGAAGCACCCATTTTTTCCGTTCCCCATCCAGATTAAAGGAAGTGTAAGCCCTATGAAAACCCTTCTCCAAATCAGGTTCGAAGCCCGGACGCACCTCTCCTTGGGAAAAAGGGACACAATCGCCCTCGATTCGAAAGATTTCATCAAGCTTACGACGATAATAAGCCGTCACATTCTTCACGTACTGAGCATCTTTCAAACGGCCTTCTATCTTCAGGCATGTCACGCCGGCACGCAACAAGTCCGGCAAGAAAGCCTCGGCATTCAAATCCTTCATGGAAAGCAGATAACGCTCTTTTTCCAAAATTGTCCCCCGGGCATCCACCAAATCGTATGACAGACGGCATGCCTGAGAGCATTCGCCCCTATTGCCGCTCCTCCCGTTGAGATAGCAGCCCATATAACATTGGCCGCTATAACTCACACAGAGCGCACCATGCACAAAGCATTCTATCTCGCAATCCACCGAAGATGCAATTCGAGCTATTTCCTGCACGGAAAGTTCCCTGGCTAAAACCAATCGCTTGAACCCAGCCTGCTCCAAAAAACGGGCTTTCTCCGCTGTGGCAATATGGCATTGCGTACTGGCGTGCAATTCGATGGGAGGCAAACCTGCCTCAATCAACCCTAAGTCTTGGATAATCAAAGCATCCACCCCCGATTCGTACGCCTGCCTGGCTATCCGCAACGCATCCTCCATCTCATTCTCGAAAACCAGCGTGTTCAAGGTCATGAAACAACGAGCGCCGTAACGATGGGCATACGAAGCCACTTTCCCCACCTCAGACATGGGATTGCCGACCTTTGCTCTTGCCCCGAACGCAGGCCCGCCCATATAAACCGAATCCGCGCCGGCCCGAATAGCGGCAAAAGCCACATCAGCATTGGCTGCCGGAGCCAAGAGTTCTATCCTCCGCTTTCGATTTTTCACACAAGATTCTATCAGACCTGACATTAGCGTTTTAATAAAAGCTCTATGGGAATCTAGCTTTCACAACCATTCCAAACAAAAAAAAATGCGGTGTGTCATAATGAGCAGTCTGCTGCGTTGCTTCTTACTCACTCTGACGCACCGCCTGAGAATGATTTCAAATTCTTATTTTGAAACATCCTCCTCTATCATCCATGGAAAAATCCTATTTCGCCTTCCCGTTGTTCGGCGGAAGCGAACCTATTCTTTTTATATCGGTAGCCCCTCCCTTGGTCGGTCCTATACGAGACATCACGCAACGGAAACCGATCCATGCCGCACTCCGATCCTCTTCCAAATAACGGCGCGTGGCCGGAGACATGTAATAAGCACGGTCTTTCCACGACCCCCCTTTGACAACTCTCGAATTATCCGAAATCAACGTACTGGCGCCATACATCAAGGATGTCGTGGAGTCGCTCCCGGATTTCGCTATCAACGAATTATTATCGCCATCCCCGAAGTTCCGATTGTCGGATGTGGTAAAATTGTCCCGACCCGCCAATTGATTATCCGTATAAGGATGGTATATGATCCGACCGAACTCATCCAATTGGTATTCTCCCATGCTATCCTTGGCGGACACGTACACATTGCCACGATATGCGTTCAAATCATCGGCATCGTCAAAAGTCATCGGACGGTAAACATCCAAGCACCATTCAGCCACATTGCCAGCCATATTGAAAAGCCCGAAATCATTGGGATAATAGGAATACACCGGAGCCGTGTATTCAGCCCCATCGTTCAAGCCCAAAGATCCACCAGCCGTCCCCATGTAATCCCCTTTTCCCCGAGTGAAGTTGCCCAGCATCATCCCTCTGTAATCTTTATCTGACGCCCTGACCTGCAAAGGCTTACCATTCCACGGATACACACGGCGTTCACTCAGCCTTTCGTTTTCGGTATTTCCAGCCAATGCCAAAGCAGCGTATTCCCATTCAGCTTCCGTCGGAAGACGCAGTTTCTCCATCAATATCCCATCCTGCTTGGTAATCGCCCGCAATTCATTCACTTTGCCCGGACTCATATCCGTTATGGCATTGATTCCTATGAATTCATTTCCCTTTGCCAGATAGGAATCCGTATTGAACTCATAGACAGTCCCCTCTGCAATATTATCCCCTGCTTCGCCTCCTCCATCGCGTTCCTCTATCCTCAAATCCCAATACTTGTTATCCCATAGGATGTATTCGTTATAGCGATCCGTACGCCAAACGCAATAATCCCGTGCCTGAATCCAAGAGACCCCCACGACCGGATAGTTGTTATACCCCGGATTTTCAAAGTAATCCCCAGTCATAGGATCCCGGAACCCCCCAATAGAGTTCCACACCAAAGGATCCGGCATGGCCGCCCGCACCATCTCCGGATGGCTTTCCCCATACACTCGATGCAACCAATAAAGATACTCTTTGTAATCCGCATTGGAAGTCTCCACCTCGTCCATATAAAAAGAACTGACTGTCATGGGACGCGGAGGATTATTATGTTCGAACTTAAGGTCTTCCTGATTCATTCCCATCGTATAATACCCGCCAGGAATAAACTGAAAGCGCGCCGGTACAGGCTGCTCGTAAGATTCATTGTTTTGGAAACCACCCCATGCAGGATCATTCACCATCCATCCCGTGGAAGGCGATTGGTACTTTTTGCCATTGTAGAGATTGCCGCTGTTGCAAGAGACCAATCCTATAGCCGTCCCGCCAAGGATTCCAAGCCAAACAGCAGTCTTCAAGATATGCTTAGACATCATCATCAAAATTAACGGTCCTTTTTAGGCATTTGGCTGCAAAGATAGTTTTTTTCCGGATATGTACGCGGATTTGCAGAGACCCGACCCGAAAAAAAATCCCTCCGGAAGCGATACACCTTTGTTTCTCTATTCCGGAGGGACTCCTTTGCCGCTTAATCCGGCAAAACATAGCGATGCACGAACATAGAACACCGCAAAAACATCAACTTATCAAATTTTCAGCAAACGTCCTGCGACCACTGCACCGAACCGGTCATATACCTTATAAAGATACATTCCACGAGGAATTCCTTGCAAACGGATTTCCCCGGCACAACCGTCCAGCCTGGCCTCCAGCACCTTGACACCCGTCAAGCTGAAAATCTCGATTCTATCAAGCTCAGCTCCTTCTACATGCAATTCTTCTTTGGCCGGATTCGGATACAGCCGGACATCGAAAAAGGATGCATCTTCGTTGGCAAAAGAAGCTTCAAACCGAGCCACCAGATGGTAGGCCCGCTGCACATCGCCCACGACCAAAGTATCTGCCATGCCTTGCAAGGTATCGTTTTCATACCAACCAAGGAATCGTTCGTTCTCAGGATAAACAGCTATGAAAGTCAAGGAATCGTGCATCCCGACCCAGCTTCCTGACAAGAGGCTCTCCTCCTCGGCATTCCGATAGAGCCGGATTTCCGCTTCATCCGAACCTTCCACCTCGTACACCACCTCAACCTCAATGCTTTCCTCCAGCATCTGCAAGCTCAGCGTATCGGAAACAGCGGCATAATTCGTCGTCCTTGCCCTCAGGTAATAAGTCTTGCCGGGAAGCAAGTCCGAAAGATCCAAATCGGCCTTCACCGTCCCTGCATCGGCTTTTTGATTATAAAGCGTATCGATCGATGCCGAAGAGAAATCGGCCAAAGTATCAGCCTCTACTATCAACAGATTGGAATCCAAGCCATTGATATTGGATGGGTTGATAGTTCCGCTCAAAACCGCCTCGAAACCGACGGATTCCCGACCCAAAGAAATTTCCCGTTCCTCTACTGCCAAAGACACTTCCGGAGCATATATCATCAACATATCATCGAGCCAAAGGGTATCCACACGTGTAGCCGTCATTCCTGAAAATGTGCCCGCAGGCCCGCAGCCAGGATTGATATTAGTGGTAACCGATACCAGTATATACCGGGGATTTTGAGACATACCGGGTTCGAAAGGCAGGCTGTAACGAACCCATTCCCCCTTGCTGTCGGGAATCAACTGCTGCGCCTTAGCCACCACATGGGTTTCCATACCTTGCTTCAAACTATCTACATTCGGATCCTGGTATGCCGTGTCCCCATCATGGATTGTCACTGTCACCGCTGCATACATATCCGAAGAATCCGTCACATTGAAACCTTGCATCAAGCCTGTAGATTGATAGAGCTTATCGGTCATTGTAAATTTGACCCAGAAGGTCAAGGAATCGGGAACCGTTGCAAAAGGCATCGCGTGCCCAGGATCTGTCAAATCGGTAAAATTGTAGTTGCCCGTGATATCGGCCGCCGTCATCGAGCCCATATTAATCCGTCCCGTAGTCAAATTCCCGTTGGCAGGAACACCCATGATGACATTGGATCTTATTTGCGCGCTGTACTTGCCTGCCGATCCAGGCCGTACATCGGACGATACCTGCAATTGACTGCCTCCCATACTGGACAAAGTACCGCTTGCGGTCTTGAACGAATGCCAACCCAGCGGCTCGGCTTCCGCCATGCCTTCGTTCTGCCAAACTTCAAAACCGGAGTTCGGAATCTGAGCTTCCGCTTCGTATTCTTTCCGGACACGGAATTGCAGGCTCTGCCCGACAACCGAATCCAACAAGGTGGAACGTACATGGACACGGTAGAAATCCCCGTCTGCCACCGTCGATGGCACAATCCAACCGTAAACGGTATCTTTGGCTTCCGTCAAACGAACAATCTCGGTCGTATTCTGGGCAAACGAACCCTGAGGGTCGGACAATTCGACCACAAACTCATTGGCAGCCGCCGTGTCGAAAACCCCACTGAAATCAATGCTTACAGCCAAGGTGTCGAAGCCGCTGCCCGGTGTCGCAATCACCATGCCCTTGTCCACCGATACTGCCGCCTTAAAGCCCGAAATCACCTTCGCCCCCAAGCCGGCATCGCCCGCCGCATTCAAAGAGGAACCTGCCAACGGCAAAGTTCCCAACAGCAGCCCGAAAGCCACTTTTCTGAAACTCATAAAACTTTTCATCTTATTTATGTTTTTTTGGTTATCGAAACATCTCGTTCCTGTATTCCAAGGAAGCCGAACCGGCCTCGGGAATACCCCTCTGAAAGCGGACGCAAAACTAACGCCCTATTAGAACAATTCCGTCCTCCAGGCTTCCGAAAAAAAAGAAATTTTTCCAATGAAAAACATAATACGATATACAGCAAAGGATTAATAAGGCCGTTCCTCCGAACTTGTTTTCACCGAATTTCCACCCGCATTCCGTAACCCCTTGTTTTAATTCAAAATACGAAAACACAGCAAACCGACCAAGATTTGCCCAAGACAAAATTTGAGCCAAACAGCGGTTTTGTCATTTTACGGATTTTCTTAATTTTGCCCGCTTTGGTTCGGTTTTACTGCAAAAACAACCTTAAAACAACATAAGCTAATGCAAAGAAAACTCTGGTTACTGCTGGTCGCACTATTCGCATTGCAACCTTGCATAAAAGCGCAAATCTTACCCGGCCAAGACGGAAGTGGGGATCATTCCGTTTTAGGGCAAACACCTAATGCCATTTCCACGGCGGTGCCCTTCATATCCATGGCTCCGGATGCCCGCTCGGCAGGGATGGGGGACATCGGTGTTGCCACCACGGCCGACCTCAACGCCCAACACTACAATGCCGCCAAATACCCGTACATGAAGGACAACTTCGGCTTCAGCCTGACCTATAGCCCCTGGCTCATCAACTTAGTACCGGACATGTCGCTGGCCTACTTGAGCGGAGCCTACAAATTCAAAGACGACCGTAGCGCCATCGCTTTCTCATTATTGTATTTCTCCATGGGAGATGTGACATTTACCACCGAATACGATCAGGTCGGAACTACTTACCGCCCCAACGAATTCTCCGTGGACCTCAGCTATTCCCGCAAATTAATCGACGTGCTTTCGATTGCCGTAACTGGACGCTTCATCTATTCCAATCTGACCATGGGGCAATACGTACAAGGAGATGACACCCGTGCCGGATTGGCGGGCGCTGCCGACATCGGATTGTACTACAACCAGGATTTCGATTTGAAAAACGCCCAAACAGGAACCTTGATGGCCGGTTTGAGCATCACCAATATCGGAAACAAAATCAGTTATGTCAGCAATCCCAGCGATGAAGACAAAAACTTTCTGCCGACCACCTTACGCTTAGGGATTGGTTTCAATTGGCATATCGACGACTACAACAGCGTCGGCTTCTACGGGGAAGCAAGCAAATTGCTGGTACCTACTTCGCCTCTATCGGGCGGCATCGATTCACTGGGAAGCCCGATCCTGATTGGCCAAGACCCTGATGTCAATGTGATGCAAGGCATCTTCCAATCGTTTAGCGACGCTCCCGGCGGTTTCAAGGAAGAAATGCAGGAAATCATGTGGAGCCTTGGAGCCGAATGGTGGTGGAGAGACCTGCTGGCCATCCGTGCTGGTTATTTCCACGAAAGCAAATGGAAGGGAAACCGCCAATACTTCACCTTAGGTGTCGGCCTGCGCTACAAGATGATCGGCCTCGACTTCTCTTATCTGATTCCGACCTCCCAGGTTTCGGGGTCCAATCCTTTGAAGAACACCCTCCGCATTGGAGTAAATTTCAACTTCAACCGGAAAAATTAATCTTCCCTCCTCGGAGAAAGACTCAGAAGACCGGCCGCATCAAGACTTCATGCGACCGGTTTTTTCTTTTGAAAAAAAGCCATTGCCCCAATGGCATGCCAGAGTGAAGAGTGAAAAGAACATCCAAAGAAAAAGCAACACGACAATGAATACAAATTTCAGAATCGGCTACGGCTACGACGCTCATGCATTCGCTCCCGACCGTAAGCTCATCCTCGGCGGCATTGAAGTCCCGCACACGCAAGGCCTGTTAGGCCATTCCGATGCCGATGTGCTGCTGCACGCGATTGCCGATGCCTTGCTCGGAGCCGCCGCCTTGGGAGACATAGGACAGCATTTTCCCGACAAGGATCCGTCCTACAAGAACATTGACAGTACAATATTATTGAAGCGCACTGCCGACTTGCTGGCATCGCACCATTACGCCATCGGCAATATCGATGCCACGATTCGTCTGCAACGCCCCAAAATTGCCTCCTATATCCCGCAGATGCGCCAACGTATCGCTTCTGTCCTCGGCCTTGGCATCGAGCAAGTCTCCATCAAAGCCACCACCACCGAACACATGGGCTTCGAAGGCCGCGAGGAAGGGGCATCCGCCTCAGCCGTGGCATTGATTTACGCCTAATAGACAGGCTTGCTTGAGCTGCGGGCCGGCCTCCAGCTTTGGCCTGCGCGTGGCCCTCGGCCTCAGGAAAAAAGAGATTAGCCATAGCAGCGATAAGCCGTCAAAGGGCAAGCTGTTTGAGCAAGGCACTTCCTTGGCCTTGCGAGTTCTTGCCCTTTAGGCGCAGAGCGCGCTATGGCCTCTTTTTGTCCTGGGCCGAAAGTTTCTTTTTGTTACTTTTTCTTTCGCAAAGAAAAAGTAAAATTACATTTTGAATTCGCTATAAAATCTCATACCATCTTTGCACCGTGAAAACAACGAGCAAGGCTCGGAACTCAAAAGCCAAGCTCAAAATTACTAACCTTAAAAATTTTTAAAACCATGAAAAAACTGTTTTTCGCAGCCCTGTTTGCCGTAAGCGCATTATCCATTGCCAAAGCCGACAACGACGAACGTCCTATCACGATCGACAAGCTGCCCGCCACGGCCCAGCAGTTCCTGCAGGCCAACTTCGCCAACCTCACTTTCGCCTACGCCATCGAAGAAATGGGATTCTTCGGCAGCGAATACGAAGTTTACTACACCGACCGCACCGAAGTGGAATTCAACAGCAACGGGGAATGGAAGAAAATCGAACGCGCCTACGAAGCCCTGCCCGACCAAGTAATTCCCCAACAAATTCTTACCTTTGTAAAACAACACCAGCCCACCGCTTTCATCAAGAGCATCGACCGCGACAGCCGCGACATCGAAGTGGAACTCAACAGCGGCATCGAACTCAAATTCGACATCAACACCCTTACATTAATCGGATATGACGACTAATTCACAGAAGAACCCCATGCCCAAGTGGAAGAAATGGCTGCTTGGGCTGGGCATCCCCGCCGGCATCATTGTCATCGCACTGGCACTCAGTCCATTTTGGGCCGATTACGAAAAACCCATCCTGCGCGACCAATTGCCAGATCCAGCCCAAGTCTTCCTGCAAACCCATTACGGCAACAGCAAGACCGCCTTGGCCCGCAAGGATTTGGAATGGTTGGAGAAAGAATATGAAGTAATCTTGACCGACGGCATCCAGATCACCTTTGACCGCCACGGGGAATGGAAAGAAATCAAGCACAAGGCCGGATGCGTGCCGATGGATATCGTGCCTGCACCTATCCAAGAGTATATCAACGAGAACCATCCCGGTCTCTGTGTCAGGGAAATATCCCAAGACCGCCGCGAAATTGAAGTGGAACTCACCAACCGATTGGAGCTCACCTTCAGCAAGAAGAACTTCCTGCTGATAGACTGGGACGATTAAGCGGCAAGCAGTTCCTGCTCCGGCATCGGTTTCGGATTCCCCAAACTGCCGAGCCGCCCCGGGCAAAACCAGCCTCACCCCTTCCAACCAAAGCCTAAAAAACCCAAGAAATGAAACGCACAATCCTCATCGCCCTCATAGCCACCCTATGCGCTGCCCCCGTCTGGGCCGATGGCATAGAATACGACAAGGCCGTGTCGATGGATCGCCTGCCCCGCCGCGCCCAAAGCTTCCTCCAAACCTATTACCCGACCTCTGTCTGGCTCAGCGGCAAGAAAGAAGTGGATGGCGTGGAAGTGGAATACAAGGTGCAGTTCAAAGACGGCACCGTCATCGAGTTCCGGCGGAACGGCCGATGGAAGAAAATCAGCCAGCGGCAAAAACCGCTTCCGGCATCGCTGATTCCCGAACCCATCCAAGCCTTCATCAGCCAGAACTTTCCCCACGTGACCGGCATCTGGTCCATGGAACAAGACCGCCGGGAAATCGAAGTCCGACTGTCCGATGGCCGGGAATGCACTTTCAGCGCCAAGTCCTACCTTCCTATGGAAATAGACTACTAAGCAGAACTTTGGCTTCCGCCTGTAAAGGCAATTCTGCCAAACTGAAGAATTTCTCAAAATCCCACACCTGCTCTCCCTGCAAAAAAGTCCCGACCGCAAAACGCAGCCGGGACTTTTCGCATCTGACAGCCTTCAAGACATCAAAACCTCAAGGCCGCCTATATCAGGCGTATCATAAACACGTTACTATCCAATCTTGGCATTCACGATATCCAGGATTTCCTTTTCTTCGGCCACCGCCTTGTCGGCAATCGCCTTGGCTTCGGCCAAGATGGAATCCGCAAAAGCGCGATCCTTCAAGCCCGCCGCATTGATACGGACATTCAGGTAAGCCCCCAAGACCGCCGAACGAGCGCAGAGCGCACCCACGCCGGCATCCGAAACCGAATTGGGATTGCCTTCCTCGGCCATCGCCCGAACCACTTCAAAAGCCTCGAAAGCCTTCTTCATCGTGCGGAAAGGCACTTCGGTAGCATACTTGGTAGCCGCCTGGATAGCCGCCGTGCGAGCCGCCTTGTCCTCATCGGTCTTCTTGGGCATCCCGAACGCATCCATGATCTTGTTGAACGCATTGGTATCCTCGTCCACCAAATGCAACAGCTCGTCCTTGACCGCCTGACCCTTTTCAGCCCAGTCGGAGAACTCCTTCCAACGATCGTCCCAACCGGCCTTGTGGCTCGAAAGGTTGGCCACCATCGTACCCAGTGCCGCCGCCAACGAACCCATGTAAGCCGAAATGGAACCGCCGCCGGGCGCCGGGGACTCGCTGGCCGTCTCGTTGGCAAAGCCCGTGCAAGTCATGTCCACCAGCTTCTTCTGCTCGTTGTCGGCCTCCATCACGTATTCAATCACCTTTTCTTCCGGATTGAACGGACGCAAATCGTCCAAGCCCATCGACTTGACGGCAATCTTGATGATTTCCTTTTCGTCCACGCCCAACGAACGCTGCTGCTTGGCCAGATAATACTTACCGGCATCAATCAGGCACTTCTTGGGAACCAAACCCACGATTTCAGCCCCCGTGACACGCACCCCGCGAGCCGCCGCCTTGGCAAACACTTCCTCGTAAGCCACATGCACCGGCGTTACCGAGATATTGGTAATGTTCATCGAAACCTGAGCAATCCCGTATTCTTCAATGTACCAGCCAATCGCCTTGGTCGCCTTCAACGTACCCGGAATCATAATCGTGTTGCCCTTCTCGTCCTTCATCGGCTTGCCGGTCACCTTGCCACCTTCGCGCATCGGACGGCCCTTTTCGCGGACATCGAACGCAATAGCATTGGCCCGCCGGGTCGAAGTAGTGTTCAAATTATAGTTGATAGCCACCAAGAAGTCACGCGCCCCGATAGCCGTAGCCCCCGAGAACGCATTGAACTCGGCCGGTCCGAAATCCGGCTTGCCGTCGGGCGTGGCAATCTTGTCCTTCAAGCCTTCGTATTCCCCGGCACGGCAGTAAGCCAAGTTGCGCCGACGCGGGTCGAAAGCCGCATTTTCGTAGCAGTACACATGGATGCCCAGCTCCTCGCCCACTCTCTTGGCCAAAGCCCGGGCGTATTCCACAGTCTCTTCCATCGTGATGCCCGCCACCGGAACCAAAGGACAAACGTCCGTAGCCCCGAAACGAGGATGTTCCCCATGATGCTGGCGCATATCAATGATTTGGCCCGCTTTCTTGATAGCCTGGAACGCAGCTTCCACCACCGCATCCGGTTCGCCCACGAAAGTGACCACGGTACGGTTGGTCGCCTGCCCCGGATCCACATCCAGAAGCTTCACACCTTCAATCTTTTCCACTTCATCGGTAATCTGCTTGATAACCGACATGTCGCGGCCTTCGCTGAAGTTAGGCACGCACTCGATGATTTTTTTCATTGTATATCAAAAAATTAAATTATTTCTTTTTTTAGGAGGGATGCGAACCCAAAGGAGGAAGCGCACGCCAGTCCCTCGCCCAATCCGAGCCTGCAAAATTATACTTTTGGCACAGACTCGCCAAGACCCGCCACCGCTTTTCTATCCCAACCTCCGACTATAGCCAAAACCGGCGAACCTCTCGCTCACTTTCCCTTCACTCGCCCGCTTCCTTATTCAGCACCAAACGCTTGAACACCTCGCCCCGCTCCTCGAAATTCTTGAAACAGTCGTAGCTGGCCGCCGCCGGGGACAACACGCAGGCATAGCCCGGCCGCGTCACCCGCTTGGCCCAAGAAACAATCTTCCGGTAATCGTCCGAATAAAGACAGTTTTCCAGCACCACCTCCCCGTCCGGCTTCTGCACAGTCCCTTCGAGCCCCTCCCTGGCCTTCATCGCCCGCTTCTCATCATCAAGCACTCCCCAAAGCAGCCAACGTAGCAAGTTGCTTAGGATCCTCCGCCCTGCCATACCGGTAAAAGCCACATTCCGCACACGTTTCAAGCATAAGTACATCTGCAGCTCCCTATAGTCAATCCCCCTGTCGAACCCGCCCAGAATCAAGGTATCCACCCCTTTCACATAAGGCAATCCAATCAGGCTTTCCACAGCAATCACGGCAGCCTCCGGAATCGTCGAAATGGAATCATCAAAATAATAGACTCCGTCCACGCAACCCACATACTCCAGACGGTGCGGCAAGGGCTTGAACGAAGCGATACGCCCCACAAGATTCCCGTAAGGCACGCCCGTGGCATGCGCCGCCAGCAAAGCCGCCATCAGATTCCGCACATTATGCTTGCCTATCAAAGGATTCGGTTGGGACAAATCAAACACTACCTCCTTCGGCTTCCTTTCCTTAGAACAAGCCACCACCCGGTTCTTCCTGTTCAAATACAACGCAGCCCTGTTTCGCAAGGAAAATGGCAAAAATGAAACCAAGGAATCCCCGGAAAGCATTTCCGGAAAACGTTCCTCTATCCGTTCACACACAAGCCCATCATCCTCATTATAAATCAAAAACCTTTTCCCCTCATCTTCCGGCCAAACCCTATCGGCCGCCTTCGCTTCGGCTTCCTCACCCACGACACCCCGCCCGGCGATATTCATCTTGGCCTGCTGGTAATCCAAATAGCTCCGGTAATGATCCAGATGCTCCTCGTAGAGGTTGAGCAGCACCCCGATACGCGGCGCCCGTTTCACCTGCTCCAGCTGATGGGCCGAAAACTCGCAGACAATCCATGTATTGGGCCCAATCTCGTCCAGAATTTCAAAGAACGGCAAGCCCATATTGCCCGCTAAGAGGCAAGGACGATTCACCTGCAACAGATGATAGGTCAGCAGCGTGGTCGTGCTTTTGCCCTTGGTACCGGTAATGCCGATAACCTGCGGCGCATAGACCCGCAGGAACAAATCCGCTTGCGAACTCAGCGAGGGCGAGGCCAGCAAATCCGGATAATCCTTCAACGAAATCCCCGGCGTCTTCATCACGATGCCGAAAGCCCCCGCACGCATCTTGGCCGCAAAATCTTCCAAATAGGCATCGCCGGTCAGAAAACGCACCGCCTTGTCTTCCGCTAAAAGCAAATGCCGCCGCACCGCCTCGTTGCGGTCTATCACCCATATCTCTTTCGCTGGCAACAACTTCCGAACAAAACGATAGGTACTTTGCCCTTCCCGGCCAAAGCCCAAGACAGCCACCGGTCCCGCTTTCTCGAAAAACGGCCGGAAAGCCTCGCAGACCGTATCCGGCAACGGATTCCGAATCAGATGCCCGGTTTCCGAAGCCGCATCCTGCCGCAACCGAACCTCAGCCACCGCCTCCCGCAACTCCGCCGACAAGTTTCCCGGCACATTGTTCTCCGAAGAAAATTCCTCCAGCAAGGCATCCGCGTCCCCGACCGGAACAGCCGGACGCAGCTTGTCATTTCCTCCGGAATCCTCGCCCTCCGGAATGCCGAAATAATACCGCAGCAACGCATTTTCCGAAGCGTACGCCCTAAGCTGCCGCAAGCTCCAGTTCACCTCGTCCACCGTCCCCACGCACTCGAAAGGCTTGACCGCCGCCTTGCCGCAAAGATCGTCCAAGAATCCCTGCAAATCCCTGTCATCCAGCAGGTTCTTCCCGAAAATCCGGCTCGTTTTCCCTATACCTAAAAAAGGACAAAGGATAATGAACGCAAAAAGGCATTTAGGGCATTTCCCGCACCAGGAATCGGTCTTGCTGCCCGCATTGCAGCTCCTGAAAATACTATGGTACAATGGGATGGAAGCGAACAAACGCGCAATGCCGATCTCATTCAACGGCCGCAGGAAACTGAAATAATCATATTCGGCTCCGATATACGTCCGCACGTATTCCCGGAAATCGTTCTCGAACTCCAGACTCTTGGAATACTGATGGTTCACATTCTCCCCGCGTACCGTGCTCTCGTTGGCGCTGTTCTCATTGCTGAGCGCGATATGCCGGTAGCCGGTGAAAGCCGATGCCAAAAGCGTCACGAAAGCCAGCATGGCCGAGAAAGGCGTATGCCCGTTCAGGTAACCTTGGGCATTGAGTTCCAAAAGATGCGGGTCTATCGTCCGGTTCACCAACACGCAATCCTCGTCCTCGAAGCCCGCCTGCATGCAGCAAGTCCGGGTCGCCCCTCTGGAATTGACAACCATAGGCATCACGGCTCCCGGATGATGCTTCTTCAATATCTCCAGCGTCACCACCGAATCCTTGCCCCCGCCTACCGGCACCAAGACCTCGTCCGAAAAACAGAGGCCCGGCCTTTTCGACACGGAAGCCGTCTTGCCCGAACCCGCTTTCTTCAAGACCGATGCCGTCTCTGCCGCATACAGCAAGCGCCCATCCTCCACCGGGCAACATTCCATCTGCATGAAAGAATCCAAATACGTCTCAATTCCATTCAAATAGAAAAACTCGCCCAACCCACTGAAATACAACTTCTTGAACCAGCCCATCTGCGCCTCGTCCAATTCCCCGCACTCAATCCTGACCCAAGGACTGCAAACGCATTTCCAATAGCTGATCAGTTCCATCATGCCGCAATGGAACACCAGCTTGCGCAATTCATCTTTTGGAATCCGCCCGGTATGGTAGAAATCCCGCATCGGGAACGTCAAATCCGGCCTGAAAGAATGAATCTCTTCCCCTTTGGCATTGCAAACCGAAAAATGGAAGGACAGACAAAAAGCCTTCCGGGTCTTCCGATATTCGAAACTACGATAGACAAAAAGAGGATAGTCTTTCCGCAACGACAAAAATTTTCCTTGATTCATTTCCATACGCTTATAGGCCCTCTATTTCAGCAGATATACGCTCTCTATTTCAGCAGAATCTTATGGTACGACAATCGAGCACCTCCCGATTCTGAAAACTCAAGCAAATACAGTCCTGCCACCTGGCCTTGAACCTCCAACGTATAAATGCCCGCCGAAGGCAAATCCTGCTCCAGCATAAGCCGCCCGGCCAAATCCAGCAAACGGAGATGCCCTGCAGCAGGCACATCCACGCGAAAACTTCCCGAAGCCGGATTCGGGTAAACCCGCAACACACCCCCCGCCCAAGGTTCGTTGGCAACATCCTTGATTTCCACATATTTCATGACCCGATCGGACTCCACATCACCCTCATACACCGCCATCACTTCCACCTTGTAACGTCCCGGAGCCATGCCGGTGAACAGCACCGAGGTGGAATCCGGCTCGGCCGCTACCACATCGTCCAGATACACCCGATAGAAATCCGGCTGCATCACACACGGATCCGACCATGCCAACAAAAGCCTGTCTTCCTCCACCGTAGCTTCCAAATGGCGTACAGGCATATGTTCCGGAATCCCGGACGAACCGACCCAAAAACAGGCATTTCCCACTATCAACGTATAATCCACCTTGTAACGGGTACTGCCCACCACATCGACCCATTCATCCGTACCTACTTCCTGCACCGAAAGCTTCATTTGGTAAGTACCCGGTTCCAACAAAGACAACGGATTGAGGCTTATGACATTACCATACAGCCCATACATGGGAGGAAGCAAAGCCGAATCAAACACATAGGCATTGCAAAGAACCGAATCCTGCCAGAAAGTAAGCCCCACACGTATATCCACCGTATCGACCCCGCAATTCGAGGCCCATCCAAGGCTCACCATCGCCCGATCTTCCGCGTCGAACAGGCCCTCCTGGCACCGCCATCGCTCCGAGTTGTTCACAATGAACAAATCAGCCTCTTCCCCTTCCTGCGCCGGTCTGATACCACTGACTATCGTCTGGTCATTATTGTATTCCCCGTAGCCTGCCCCGGTCCCCAAATCGGTCGGCGCCAAGTTATTCAAGGCATACCAACCGTTTCCCCGGCCGGACCAGCCCCAATTGAAATGGAAATAGCCTTGATCGTCGTAACCATCGCAGACAAAAGCATGGCCTCCGCCTATCCCGTTTCCTGCATAATACAGAGGACGACCCTCGTCCAATTCCGCACGGACTACATCCGCCCAATCGGCATCGGCAAACAAATCCCTCGTCAAAAACCGCATCTTCTTGGAATACCCCATATGGAAAGCCCAGGCCTGCATCAGGAAGTCCGAAAAAGCCCCGCTCAAATCATAACCATAGTCCATCCGGACAGCATAGCCCATGTCCCGCATCAAGGTTGCCACGGCTTCGGCCTCTTCCTCCGTATATCCAGTCGAATCAGCATAAGTTGTCAGCATATGCTCCCAATCATACGCCTTCTCGCCGAATTCATGCCGGATAGGAATCCCCAACGACCTCGTCTCGTACTCGACCGACCCGAAAGAACGCTCCGGCCACTCATGATAACGGGCAATCATCGCCATGGATGTAGCCACGCATCCGGTCACCATCGGTTTTTCCAACGAATCCGGATTGGGGCATAGTACATTATAAGGAAGCCCCTGGTCATACAGGATAGCCCCGTCCGGATGGTTTTCCAGCAAAGGAGCCACTACCGGCACAGAGGCCGCTCCAAGCGTATCAGCCATCTCGACAGCATGCAAAAGTCCTTGCCGTACAGCCTCCTGATAGGCCTTCACCTGATTTTCATAAGATTGAATCCAAAAGGAAAGATTCTCCGGCATATCTCGTGCCTCGAAACCTCCGGTCAACGAATAAGCCAATATGCTTTGCAAATCGTCATCAGCCGATACAATCACAAAGCCCGCATCCGGCAGCACATTGAAAACATAGCAGCCTGCACCGCCCTCGGACTTGGCATGGCCGTGCTCCACCGGATACACCAATTGGAAATCCTGCACGGCTTTTGTCCCGGGAACCGATTGCTTCAGATAAAAAGCCATTGCCTTTTCCCGGGCGGATTGCGGGCTAACCGGATCCGCCCAAGCAGGAAGACCGGCAATTGCCCAACAAAAAAAACAAAAGAAAAGACGAAAACGAGCACATGCATCCATAAGCAATCTCTCTTTAGTGCAGTTGGCATTGCGAAGATACGCAAAAAAGGCCACGCCACCGACATTGCCCATGGGAAAAACGGATAGCACAGGAGGTCAGGATAGTGTTTTCTTTTGAATCGCGGCATCCACCACCGGCTTGTAAGAATCGGAAACCGGCACGCTCTCCCCGTTAGAAAAAACAATCCGCCCTTTCTCCACCGCCGAAACCTGTTCCATATTGACCAGAAAAGAGCGATGCACCCGCATAAAGGATTCTGCCGGGAACCACTCTTCCAAGGATTTCATGCTCTGCAAGGTCATTACGCAGAACGGAGCTCCCGGCGTATCCTGACGGGACTTGCCTTGGGGATCCAGATGTATCTTGACATAATCCCGGACACTTTCTACAAACAAGATATCTTCCAGACGAATCCGAACCCAACGGTAATCGGCCCGGACAAAGATGCTGTCCGAACGTCCCTCTTCCCGGTACACAGCCCCTTTATCTTCAGCAAGATTTTCTTCCGGTTTGAGTTCGATGCAGCCTTCCCTCCCCATATCGTTGCCTTCAACCCGCTGCGCCGTAAGTTCGAACCATCGCAACGCCCTTTCGGCCGCCCGTAAAAAATCGACATAGCTGACCGGCTTGAGCAGATAATCCAAGGCATCCACCTTGAATCCTTGCAAAGCATACTGTTCGTAAGCCGTCACAAACACGATTCTCGTAGAAAGCCCCGCCAACAGCCTACTCAGTTCCAAGCCGTTCAAATCCGGCATCTGGATATCCAGGAAAGCCAAATCCACCGCATTGGACCTGATGAAGTCCAATGCCTCCAGACTGTTGGAAAAAACCTTTTCCAATTGCAGATAAGGCGTCTTGCGCACATAGGCGGCCATCATTTCCATTGCCAAAGGCTCGTCATCCACGACAACACATTTTAATTTCATTGTATCCTCCTGTTCTCTTATCTGTTACATTTAGAGCAGTCTCTATTGCCACTTCCCACACGGCAAGGGACAAGCAGATCCGCCTCGAACATATCCCCCTTGGGACCTACTTCAAAATGGAATTCTTCCCCATAGATGTAATGCAACCGCTTGTAAAGGTTCTGCAAGCCCAATTCGGTTCGTTCTCCTCCACCGAAAGGTTCCCTGCCATCGTCATGCACAAAGGTATTCTGGCAATGGAAACAAATCAGCCTCCTTGCCCTATCCACCTGCAATCTTATCTGAATCAATGATTTATTTGCAGCCATGCCATACTTGAAAGCATTCTCCACGATATTGAGAGACAACAAGGGCGGCACTTGGCATGACCGAACCGAGTCCTCTGCCGGGAAGTCCACTTCCAAACGGGTATTGGGAGAAAGCCTCAAGCTCATCAAAGCGATATAACTGTTCATGAAATGCAGTTCCTCCGACAAGGAAACCGTATCCTGCTCGCCCTGTTTCAACACATACCGCAGAAGGCCGCTCAAATCATGCACCGCCGTCTTGGCCTTTTCCTGGTCAATCGAAATCAACGCATAGATATTATTGAGCGTATTGAACAGGAAGTGCGGATGCAATTGCTGCCGCAAGCTGTTCAGTTCCATTTCGTTCTTTTCCTTTTCGAAAGCCTGGCGTTCCATCTTCATCCGATACCGGCGTCCCACGGATCGGACAGCCAGCGCAAAGCCCACAACCAAGACAAAACGGACAAAATTGGAAAACAGGAACAGCCATCCTATCGGACCCGGCCTTCCGGGAGGAACAGGATCCGGTTTGCCAAAAATCAAATCCATCAGATTCTTCTGCCAGAAATGCATCAGCATCACCGATGCCCCGATACACAGCAAGTTAATCAAGAAATACCGCACCATCTTGCCGGCAAACAGATAACGCCGTATCAAGAAAAAATAATTGAAATAGAACAGGCAAAGACACAAAAAGGGACTAATCAGATAACGCATGTAAAAGCGCCGGAAATCAGGGATGTCCGTATGAGAAAAGACCAACGGCCAGCTAAAGAACATCACCCAGACGCCTACATGTATCAGTATCAACATGTTCCGGTAGCGTCTGCCCGGAGAAAAGGACCACTCATTCATAACGCAATGCTTCTATCGGATCGAGGTTGGCAGCCTTCTTGGCCGGATACCAACCAAAGAACACCCCGGTGACAGTGCAGACCGCAAAGGCCAGCAAAACCGACCATGGCTGCACAAAGATAGGCCATCCGGCGATATATTTTACCGCGATTGAAGCCAAAGCCCCCAAAAGGACTCCCACAATTCCCCCGCTGACACTGATCAAGACCGATTCAATCAAAAACTGCCATAGGATATGCCGCCCCTTGGCGCCGATGGACAGCCGCAAGCCAATCTCCTTGGTCCGCTCTGTCACAGACACGTACATGATGTTCATAATCCCGATTCCTCCGACCAAAAGCGAAATCCCCGCAATGCTGGCCAGCAAGACCGTCAGCAGATTGGTCGTGGAACTGAGCATATTGCTCAATTCTTCCTGCGAACGCACTTCGAAATCGTTTTCCACCCCGTCTTGCAAGCGATGATTTTCCCTCAGGATACCTTCTATCTGCTCTATAGCTTCCTCGCTTTGCTTCTCGTCCACCGCGCTGGCATACAGTCCCCGCAAATACGTAATCGCCAGAATCCGTTTCTGCACCGAAGTATAAGGAGCCAGCACCAAATCGTCCTGATCCTGCCCCATACTGTTATAGCCCTTGGCTTTCAACACCCCGATAATCTTGAAAGGCGTAGCGTTGAAACGCACCGTCTTTCCCAGCGGGTCTTCCCCTTCTTCGAACAAGTTATCCACCACCGTCTGCCCTACTACGCAGACCTTGGCAATGGCATTTATATCCTCCTCGGTAAACATTTCTCCCCGTTCCACTTCCAGCATACGGATATCCAGATAATCCGGAGACACCCCGTAAAGCGTGGAGGGCGTATTCTTGGCTCCGTAAATGAACTGGCCGCTGCTGCTGACCATAGGCGAGACATGGCTCAAAAGCGTGGCTTTCTCCTCGATGGAACGGTAATCCTGCAATTTGAGGGTCTGCATCTCGTCCGCGCTAAGCCTTACCCCGCCCGCCCGGCGGTTTCCCGGAAACACCATGATCACGTTCGATCCCATCTCGGAAATCTGCGCTTGGATGCTCCGCTTGGAACCTTGGCCGATAGCCAGCATCGTGATGACCGAGGACACCCCGATGATAATGCCCAGCATCGTCAGGAAACAACGGAACTTGTTGTTTTTTAACGAGCGGAAGGCCATTTGCATTAAATTACCCCAATTCATTGTAAAATGGTTTTAAGGCGGCATCTGCCGCGTTGGGCTTCGTTGCCCGCTTCCTCACGTACCTAAGTACGCTCCTTCGTTCTCGCTCTCAGCGCCTTGCATCTTACTCGCTCTGACACACCGCAGCTAATCGTCCTCCACCGGCAAGGCCTGCAAGGCCTCCTTGGCCGAACGCAAATCCCGGTTCAGCGAATCCTGGACGACATGCCCGTCCCGCAAAACGATAGTCCGGCTGCTGAAACGGGACAGTTCCGGGTTATGGGTCACGAACACGATAGTCCGCCCGGCCTGGTGCAATTCCTGGAACAGGCTCAGAATCTCATACGAAGTCCGCGTATCCAGATTGCCAGTCGCCTCGTCGGCCAGAATCAGCACCGGGTCGTTGACCAAGGCCCTGGCAATGGCCACCCGCTGCTGCTGCCCGCCCGACATCTGGTTGGAACGATGCTGCACCCGGTCGGCCAATCCCACTTTCTGCAAAGCCTCCAACGAACGAAGCCTGCGTTCTTCGGCACCCACCGCCGGATTGTACAGCAAAGGCAGTTCCACATTTTCCAAAGCCGTAGTCTTTGGCAACAGATTATAAGACTGAAACACAAAACCTATCTTCCGGTTGCGTATCTCCGCCCGGCGGTTCTTGTCCATGCTGCGGACCGGAATCCCGTCCAAACGGTATTCGCCCGAAGTAGGCGTATCCAAGCATCCCAAAATATTCAGCAAGGTACTCTTTCCCGAACCGCTGGTTCCCATGATGGTCACAAACTCCCCTTCCCGTATATCGAAACTGATACCCCGCAAGGCATGAACCGTCTCGTCTCCCACCTGGAAGTCCCGGCGCAATTCCTCTACCTCGATGATTTTCTTTGCCGAATCCGGAATTTTCCGACCCAATGCCGCCGAATCGCCCCGAATCGCCCCGAAATCCGGCAAGGCCGACTTCATCTCGCCCGTTTCCATCGCTCCTACTTCTTTTTGTTATTCCGCCCCGGAGGCCCCGGCATGAACGGACTCCTTTCTCCAGACGGCATCATGATTTCCTCTGCTCCCGAAGCCACTCCCACGCAAACTTCATCCCCTTCCGAAAGCCCCTCTATCACTTCATAATAAATCCGGTCGGTAACCCCGATCTTCACCTTGCGCGGCACAGGTCTTCCTTGTCCGGAACTGTCCTTCTTCCATACGAATACCAACACCTCCTGCTCCTCGCCGGACAAAGAGACATTGCTCCCTACAACTCCCGGCTTCGGAAATTCGATACCTTCCGGCATCGGTCCATCCGGCATCGACCCCGGAAAATCACCCTCCGGCATCGAAGGCTTCGGCGGCATGTTCCCTTCAATCCCGGCACCCTCCGGTTTCATTCCCGGAACGGCATCGCCCTCCGGCTTGAAGCGCACCGCCTTGACCGGCAGACGAAGCACCCCGCTGCGCCTCATCGAATAGATGCTGATATTGGCCGTCAGACCCGGCTTCAATTTCAAATCCGGGTTATCGGCATGGATTACCACCTCGTACGTCACCACATTGTTTGTCGTGATGGCTTCCATCCTCACCTGGTTCACCTCCCCTTCGAAAATTTCGCCCGGATAGGCATCCACCGAAAATGACACTTCGGCTCCCTCGTGCACCGAGCCTATGTCCGCCTCGTCCACATCGGCCACTACCTGCACCTTCCGCAAATCGTTGGCAATCGTGAACAAGGTCGGCGTGCTATAGCTCGAAGCCACGGTCTGCCCTTCCTCTACGGCGCGTGAAATCACCACGCCGTCAATCGGCGAATAAATCGTGGCATACCCTAAGTTTGTCCGCGCCTTGTCCTCCTGCGCCACTGCCTGCTGGTAGGCTATCTTCGCCTTGTTGTAGTTGTACTCGGCAGTCTCGTACTCGCTCTCGCTGACCAAAGACTGTTCGTACAGGCTCTTGGTACGGTTGTAGTTCTTCTGCTGGTACTCGTATTCGTTCTTGTTCGACTCCACTGAAAGTTTGGCCGAAGCCAGCTCGGTTTCCAGCACATCCTTGTCCAGTTCCGCAATAATCTGCCCCTCTTTGACTTGCGAATTATAATCCACGTAAATCTTGGCAATGATGCCCGACACCTGAGTTCCCACTTCCACCTGTTCCAAAGGTTCTACTGTTCCCGTTGCGGTCACGCTGTTCTCCATATCGCCCCGGGAAAGGGTCTCGGTCAGGATACCTGCCTCGGGCTTGGCGGCCGTAAAACGAACAAGAAGCCAAGCCGCCACAGCCAATACGGCAAAGGCCAGCAGAACCCATAATATGGTTTTCTTTTTCCTTGTCATGATTTTATTTTTTCAAAGCTTATGCGCAGATTTCCCGTTCCAACAACTCAAGCCTCGCTCCCCATATAGAATGCCAACAAACGCAAGGCCAGCACGGTCTGGTATTTGGCCTTCAGCATCTCCTCTACCGCCGCCAAGTAAGTGGATTTCTCGCTCAACACATCCACAAACGTATTTTCCCCGACTTCGTACTCTTTCAATGCCAAATCGTAACTCAACTTGGAAGCTTCATGATTCCGAACCGCCGCCATATACCGGGACTGGGCCGAACGTGCATCCTGCCAAGCCTGCTCCACCTCCTTCAACAAGGATTTTTGCGTGCTTTGCAAATCAATCTGCGCCTGCCGAGTATTGAGTTTGGCCGTTTCTATCGAGGACTTTGCCTGCCGCCTTTGATAAATCGGGATGCTAATGCCCACGTTGATGTTCTCGTTCAGGTTTCGCCCCAATTGGTTCAAAAAAGCGAACTGAGCCGAAGTATAGTACCCGGTTCCCACCGCCGCGCTGAACGACAAGGAGGGGATCATCTCGGCTCTGGCTACCTTTTCAGCATAACCTGATGCCTGTATCTGCAACTCGGACGCCTTGATTTCAGGCATCAAAGACAAAGCAGCCTCATAAACGATTCCCACCCCGGGCAATTCCTGCAAAAGATCAAAGGACTCCGTATCGGGAGTTTCCACTTCCAGCCGTTCATCCAAGCCCAGTTCCAACAGCTGCTTCAGCTCCAACAAGCGGGTCTCCACATTGGCTTCCGATACCACATAATTGTAATTGTCTGTTTCATACTGAGCTGCAATCTGGGCGTATTCGCTTTGGCTAACCGCCCCTGCCCGATAACGAGCCTCCGCTTGCCTTAGCTGAGCCATGGAACTTTCCAGCACTGCCGAATCGGCCTGAAGGCTCTCCATCGCATACAAGACCTCCAAAAACGCCGCCGTGACAGAAAGCTCGATATCGTTGCGTGCCTTCTCTACCAACAGGCTGTTAGCCTGGGTCAAGACCTCTTGCTGCTTGATGGTGTTATGAATCCGGCCTCCATTGTACAATGTCATATTCGTGCTAAGCGAATAAGTACCGGTATATTGGGATTCGGTAACAAACTCCCCGTTGTCGTTATACTTGTTTCCACTCGTAAAACCCTGCGAAGAACTGAAACTGAGCGATGGCCAACGGGAAGCCTTGGCACTCTTCAACTGGACTTCGGAACTCTGCAAGTCAAGCCGCGCGGAAAGAACCTGCAGATTGTTCTCCCGGGCATAATCAATGCAATCCTGAAGACTCCATACTCGAACGGAGAATGTCTCATCCGACGATCCTTCTGCCAGCGCGGCTCCCTCAATGGAAGAAGTTTTCCTCTGGGTTCCCGGCAAAACCGTATCAGGGGCAGATGTCCTGACGGATAGACCCGAAAGAGAATCTACCCAACAGCCTCTTGAGACGGAAGGCATCGACCCGGCATTCAAACGTGCTTCAGAAAGCATAGAACCATAGGAAATGTTCCCCGTTTCATCAAAGAAAAAACAGGCGGCCACCCGAGGAAAACAGAGGGTTAAATTCGCCAAGAGAACGGCTATGAAAAAAGAAATAAAAAAACGGAGTGAACCGCCTGTGTACCTGCTTTTCATCATTTGCTTCCAGCAATCAAAGTTCTTCGGGAAAATCGACCTAAAAAACAATACGATTCTGCGACCTTGCCTGCCGGCATTGCAAATGTATGTGATTTTTTTTATCGGGGAACAATTGCCTCCGTTCCTTTTCGACAACCATCCACCCTTCCACGACAAAATTATGAAATTATTGTATAAAACGCAAGCACTCTATCTTAGCATGGAAAATCCATCCGCCCAAGCCGTACATCTTCGACAACGCCGTCGGGCGTTCGCCCTGCATTGCGCCAACAACGCTCCTCTTCAAACCGTACATCCAGACAATCCATTTTATTTGAACGACAAAACAGGACAAAATCCAAACAAATAAAAAAAAACGTTTTACAGAACGCAGCCCGACAAAATATCAATAGAATGCAGTACATTTGCCCCCGTGCAAAATATCGGCTTCATGCAGACAAGTTTTCAACCCCAAGAAACGTTCATGCGCCGGGCGTTTGAACTGGCAGCCTTAGGAAGAGGCTACGTCAGCCCCAATCCCATGGTGGGCTGCGTCATTGTTTACCAAGACAGGATTATCGGCGAGGGATTCCATCATCAGTACGGCGAAGCCCATGCCGAAGTCAATGCGATAAACTCGGTCCTGACACCTAACGCCACCGTCGCTGTCTTATGCAGGCAGACCGGGCTGAAGCCGGAAGATTTGCTGCGCCAAAGCACCTTGTACGTGTCGCTGGAACCTTGCGCCCACTACGGCAAGACCCCTCCTTGCGCCAAGAAAATCATCGAAACGGGCATTCCCCGCGTCGTGGTCAGCTGCGGAGACCCCAATCCGGAAGTGAACGGAAAAGGAATCCAGATGCTGCGCGAAGCCGGGGTGGAAGTCCACGAACATTTCCTGGAACAGGAAGGCATGGAAACTTTCCGCCGTTTCTTTACTCACGTCACCAAAAACCGCCCGTACGTAATCCTCAAATGGGCCCAATCGTCCGATGGATACCTGTCCCGTTCCCAAGGCAAACCCTGCCTGATTACCGGAAAGAGCCTGCAAGTGCTCAACCATGCCTACCGTGTCGAAGAAGATGCCATCATGGTGGGAACAGGCACCATCCTGGCCGACAACCCAAGGCTCAACGCCCGCATGTTCCGGGGCAAACAGCCATTGAGGGTCAGCACCGACCTGCATGGGAAAATCCTGAAATACATCCATACTTATCTGACGGAAAACGGCCTGCCCGACAAGCCTTCACCCGAACTGGCCGGCAAACTGCCGCTGCGTTTCTTCGACCGGACCCAGCGGACACTGCTGTTCGTGGACGGCACCCGTTTCGACGAATACCGTTTCCTGGCCGACTGGCCGGGATTAGGCAACGAAAGCCTTAAAATCGTTCCCGTCAAAGTCACCACGGCCTGGCCGGAAATGGCAGCCGCCTACTTGCGGGGACTGCAGAAGGAAAGAATCGGCTCGCTGATCGTGGAAGGAGGCGCGGCATTGCTGCAATCTTTCATCGTGGGCGACCACTGGGACGAAATCCGGGTCTTCATCTCCGACAAGGATCTGGGCGGTGGCTATGCCGCGCCCCGTATCCCGCCTTCCAAGCCCTACAGCTTCGCCCAATACGGCAGCGAATGGGTACACGTGTATAGGAATAAGGCATCCGACAGGCTCATTTAATACGGCATTTACCAAAGCATGGCGGCAAAAAAGGCGAACACGGGGAAAAAAGGCCAAGAACCGGCCGAAACAGAAATCTGCCGGGACACCTATCTGACCTTGGCTTCGCCCGCCCAGGGGCTATACAAGGAAAAGGGCAGCAAATTCCTGGCTTTCGCCTACCCGGTTGAAAACGAAGACCAGATCAAAAACCATCTAGAAGCCTTGCACAAGGAGTATTTCGATGCCCGGCATCATTGCTACGCCTATATCCTGGGGGCGCGGCAGGAGTCATACCGAGCCAACGACGACGGGGAGCCTTCCGGCACGGCAGGCCGTCCTATCCACGGGCAGATTCTTTCGGCGGGGCTCACCAATGTATTGGTCGTGGTCGTGCGTTATTTCGGCGGCATCAAATTAGGCACTTCCGGCTTGATCAATGCCTACAAGACCGCCACGGCCGACGCCTTGCAACAAGCCGAGAAAACGGAAAAAATCGTGACGAAGCAGTTCCTGACACGTTTTCCCTACGAACAGATGAACCTAGCCATGCGACTTGTCAAGGAATTGCAACTGCAAGTGTTGCGGCAGGAAGCCGACATGGAATGCCGACTTTGGCTTTCGGTACGCCTATCGGATGTACCCCGATGCCAAAAACGGTTTGAAGAGGAAAGGATCCTTCTTGAGGAAGCCGAATAAGCGGGCTTCCCCTTCCGCCCCATCTTTCCCGACCCGCATCGCAATCATCTTACCGGTGAAACATCCGCTTCGGCCAACGCATCCGCCAGAGTCCGAATCCCGCCAACGGTCACAAAGAACAAAAGAACGAAACCAGAAAGGGCACGCTCAAATCCACCAAGACGGCATGGAACATCGAAACGAACACCCATTCCTTGCCGCAAGCCTGCGTGACAGCCGGCAAAGTGGTGTCCATTGTAGTAGCGCCTCCGGCGCAGATCGGTGCCAGCTTTCCAAAATACTTAACAAAAAAAGGCGCGCCCACAATCGTGATGATTTCCCTAAGGATATTGGCCATCAAGGCGATGACACCCAATTCCGTGGCGGCGGTCAATCCCAGGCTCGCGCTCTTGAGCTCGGTAATCAGAATCGAGGACAAGGAATAATACGCAAAACCGCTGCCCACGGCCAGGCAGTCCCAAAGACTCCATCGAACGAGCAGGAAAGAGGCCAAGGCACAGAAAAGCAGAGTACCCGTCCACGTAGCCACGGGCACCAGCAGCAGACGAGGCCGAACCTGCCGCAAAGTCTCCTTGATCTTCGGGTCGCTTCCTATGTTCAATCCCACCTGAAACATCAAGGCATAGAGGATATAAAGACTGATATCCCATTCTTTGAAGCCCTCGGGCAGCGATACGCCGTAGCCGATGAAACACCCAAGGACAAAGGCACCCAGGGTCAGAAGCGTGCTCTTCCAAGACGAGCCCTCTTGGGAATCATTCCTAACATCTGTCTCCGGAACTGAACCATTCCTCCGCGCCTCTGCGGATTCGCCTTCTTCGACGAGCCTCTTTCCGAGAGAACCGGAAAAGAAACGGGAATAAACCCATTTGGCCAATAGAATGCTCCCCAACGTACCGGCAGCCGACAGCAGCAAGGATTGCCCACCCAAACGGACTATATTCTGCGTGATATACGGATTGCTCCCCACTTCCACGCCCATCCAGAACAGCAGAAGCAGTACCGTGCAGAAAATAGTCTTCCCTAAAAAAGCGAAGCGACAGAGATTCCGGCCGATCCAGCCGAGCAGAACCCCTGTCGCCATCACCCCGATAACTTTCAAACTGAACATCCGCTATCCTCTCAGGCCCGCAGCTTATCCAAGTATTCACACCAGATTTCAGCGGCTATCTGCACCTTGCGGTTGCAGGGCAGAAAATAATACCGGCCGTCGGCATCCGGATTCGGGCTTTCCGGCGTGGGAGCCTTGGGCAAATCGAGCAAGTCGGCGCAACGCAAAGCCCCGTTCCGCTTGATGAACTCCTTGGCCAATTCCTGCACCAAAGCATAGGTCTTCTTCTGTCCCTCCGGATCGTGGGGCAGAACAGAACCGGTTTCCAAACCGGCCAGCATGAACAGGCCCAAAGCCGCACCGCAAGTCTCTTTCATACGGCCGATGCCGCCACCGTAAGCCGCCGACATCTTGAGGCACTGTTCACGAGTAAAACCATAGAGGTCGCCGAAAGCGGCCACGACCGACTGGCAGCAGTTATGACCCTGCTTATGCAGTTCCGCTGCCAAGGCAACTCTTTCTTCGTACATATTCTTGAATTTTAATAAATCCTAAAAATCATTTCCAGCGAGCCTCACTGGAAAGGCCGTCCTCAGAAACGGTCGCTTCCTTCCTCAATCCCGGCTTCGCCCCGAAGGCTCGAAACGGAAATAGCGGTAATCGCCCCGCGGACCGCGATCGGTCTGCAAGAGCAGATGGTCCTTATGCGCAAACAGGGTCCAGTTTACCGTATTCCCGATACCTACCAGCAAGGAATCGGCAAGCGCATGACAAGCCGGATCGTACTGCACCCTCCGGCTGCCCCGGTAACAGAGAACCGTATCCAGCCCCTCCTCGTCCAACACAATAGGCCGCTGATATTGGAAATCGAGCAGCAAGCTATCCGCCTTCGCCGAACAGCTCACTAAACCATAAGGAGAATACTGCCCCGGTAGCACCTGGGATGCAACGCACAACTCGTATTTCCCACCGCAATACTGTGTCAGATTGCTATCTCTCCCATCGCTTTGCGAGCCCACATACACCAATGTATATTCACCGGAGAGGTCATTCAACGGAAGCTGGATGTTTTCCTTTTCCTTCTCGCAGGAAGCCAAAAGGAAAAGCGGAATCAGAACCGACAAAATCAAACGCATAACAATTAGTTTTTTTGTACCAATCAGGGAAAAACGATGAGGCAAGTTCCTCTGCGTCATGAAACCCGGGACTTTTCCCTGCCTCGTCCCGAAAGGAAGCGCGAAGTTAGCAAAAAACACGGCTTGCCCAGCTATTTCCTCTCCGAAAGCGATGAAAAAATGAGGAAAAGCCGGAAACCCGAATCTTTCCCGGCCAAAATGAAGTATCCCAGCCGAAAGACAAGTTTGGCAAACCGGATCGAAAATCCAAGCAGCGGATTTCCCATGTTAAGAAATCGAAATTTTAAAGTTTTTTATGTTAATCCGCTGGCTTTTCGAATCAAAAGCATAGTACTTTGCCCAAGCAAAAGGGTTTATCCCTTGCGGGCATTCCTTTTGAAAATAAACCAATAATCCAAAAAATATTGCATGAAAACGCTGTACCTGTTCTGCTTCATCCTCTGGCTTTTCATCTTAGGACAAGCCGCTCTTCCCTACGGAGCGATTCCGGACTTCTCTTCCGGCGAGCCTGCCGAAATCCATCCTGGCATCCAGGACGCGCGCCATGCCATTCCACACCATCCTCAAGCAACGGCTCCCGCTGCGGCAAGCCGTTCCTCACAACCCCCTGATACCCTAGCAAGGGACGACACCTCCGCTTTCCGCATCGCCTTTTACAATATGGAGAATTTCTTCGACTGCTGGCACGATTCGGCCAAGAACGACCAGGATTTCACCCCGTCCGGCATCAAAGGCTGGGGTCATGCCAAGTATGCCAACAAAAGAAACCGCCTCTTCAAAGTGATTGCCGCGTTGGATGCCGAATGCCCGTTGGCCGCGACAGGCCTGGCCGAAGTGGAGAACGCCCGTGTCCTCAGGGAACTCTGCCGGGGAACGCCCTTGCGCTACAAAGGCTTCGACTTCGTGCACTTCGAAAGCCCGGATCCAAGAGGAATCGACGTGGCACTGCTCTACCGGAAAGACCTGCTGAGAATTGACACCGCCTACCCGATTGCCTTGGTCATTCCTCCGGACAGCGTGGCACGGACGAGGGATATCCTTTATGTCCGGGCTATATTAATCGCAGGAAACATCCAAACGAGGAACCCACCATTGGCAAACCCATCATTGGCATACCCGGCCAAAGAAGACCTCTTGGCCCAACAAGCCCATATGGCCAAGGAAAGACCGGAACTCCGGCAAGACAAAAACCTTTTCCTTGAAACAAACCAAACCCAGCCCCGGGGAACTACCCATCCCAGGAAAATCACGCTGCACTTCTTCATCTGCCACTTTCCGTCCAAATACGGCGGTGTCCTCGAAACCAACCACAAACGGGCTGCCGCCGCCCGCCTCTTGCGACGGCACATGGACAGCCTGTACAGCAAAGACAGCACCGCTTTCATCCTAGCCATGGGAGACCTCAACACCACCGCCGAAGACAGCGTCCTTGCCCCGCTCCGCTCCCCGCCTTACCTGAACCTGATGGCATCCCCTGCCTGGCAAGCCCGCTTCGCCCGCCACGCCATCGGCAGCCATAAGTTCCGCGAGGAATGGAGCACGATAGACCATATCATCCTCAACCGGCATGTCCTGCCGTGGATTAAAGACGGAGGAGCCTTCGTGTTCGCCCGAGGATTCCTGATCCAAAACGACGAACGTTACATGGGCATCAAACCCTTCCGCACTTTCTACGGGGCCAAGCACCTGGGCGGCTACAGCGACCACCTGCCCGTATATATTGATTTGCACCTCCCCAATCGAACAACTACAAAAGCACAAAAATGAACCGACTACGAATCCCGACTTGAAATTTAACGTGACTTTGCAAGCGCAATCCAATACGAGAAAGAGCCGCCTTGCATGACGCAAAGCGGCTCTTTTGCATAAGGCGCATTCATAAACCAAGCCTGAAGCCCACCCTTCAAGGCAAACCTGGTTCGCCCGAGGGGAAACCAGACGAGCCGACTGGCAGAACCCGCCTTTTAAAATTTCCGATTACCAAGCGAACAAAGGACGGTTGCTCATCATCTCGTTCACCGTCTTCCTTACCTTTTCGATAACGGCTTCGTTGTTCACATCGCAGAGAACCTGGTCGATCAAGTCAACAACCACCTTCATATCGTCTTCCTTCAGGCCACGGGTGGTAACGGCAGGAGCCCCTACGCGGATACCGCTGGTAGAGAAAGCCGAACGGCTGTCGAACGGAACCATGTTCTTGTTGATCGTGATGTCGGCGCGAACCAAGGTATTTTCGGCCACCTTACCGGTCAATTCGGGGAACTTAGGACGCAAGTCAATCAGCATCAAGTGGTTGTCAGTACCACCGCTAATCACCTTGTATCCACGGTTCATGAATTCCTGGCTCATCACAGCGGCATTCTTCTTCACCTGCTGGATATAACGCTTGTAATCATCGGTCAAGCATTCGCCGAAAGCCACGGCCTTGGCGGCGATGACATGTTCCAGAGGACCGCCCTGAACGCCGGGGAACACGGCCGAATCCAATACCTGGGACATCATCTTGGTAACACCTTTAGGAGTCTTCAAGCCCCAAGGATTTTCAAAGTCCTTGCCCATCATGATGATACCGCCGCGAGGCCCACGCAAGGTCTTGTGCGTCGTACTGGTCACGATATGGCAATATTCCAAAGGATTGTTCAACAAACCGCAGGCAATCAGACCAGCCGGATGCGCGATATCGGCCATCAGGATAGCCCCGATCTTGTCGGCGATTTCACGCATGCGTTTCCAATCCCAGTCGCGGGAGTAAGCCGAAGCACCGCCCACAATCAGCTTGGGACGTTCTTCCAAGGCCGTCTTTTCCATCTGGTCGTAGTCGATGGTACCGGTTTCTTCGCTCACGCGGTAAGCCACCTGACGATAGGTCATCCCCGAGAAGTTCACGGGAGAACCGTGGGAAAGGTGACCGCCGTGGGCCAAATCCAAGCCCATGAAAGTATCACCCGGCTTCAAGCAAGCGATGAACACCGCCATGTTGGCCTGAGCGCCGGAATGCGGCTGCACGTTGGCGTATTCAGCCCCGAAAAGCTTCTTCAAACGGTCAATAGCCAACTGTTCGCTCTGGTCGACAATCTGGCAACCGCCATAGTAGCGGTGTCCAGGATAACCTTCGGCATATTTGTTGGTCATGACCGAACCCATGGCTTCCATCACTTGATCCGATACGAAGTTTTCGGATGCAATCAGTTCCAGACCCGATGTCTGACGTTTCCGTTCCTGCTGAATCAGGTCGAAAATCTGCGTGTCTCTTTGCATATTGTCTCTTTTTTAGAATTTGCAATCTCCCGGCGGTTCTCCCATCCTCTCATTCAAACGCCAACCACCCGCCTCCAAACTTGCAAATTTACATTTTTTCTTGAAACAGCCAGCACAAAAACGATTCTTGCATTCTTGCCAGCCAGACAGCCTCAGCCGGCAGCCTTTCCATCAACCGCCCCGTCCTAAACATCCACGAAGCATCTTGCACCGACCTAGCCGAGGAGAAATAAATCGACCGACACGAAGAAACAAACTAATCGGCAAGCGAAAAATAGAACGGCCATCGTACTAACCGTACCCGGACGGCCTCGTAAAAAAGACGAACAGCTTCAGATTCCCTCCAAAACTGTTCGTCTTCAAAATATTCAAATCAGTCCCACCTCTCCTATTTGTGCTTTTATGGCGAGCAGATACAAGGCGCCGAAAGGTGAAACGCGAAGGAGCGTACTTTTGTACGTGACCGAGCGGAGAACCTTTCGCAACGAAGTAGATGCCGCCAGAAAACACAAATCACCCGCATTTCGAGTAACCGCAAGACGGACACACCAAACACCCCTCCTTGTACACCAATCCCGGTTCCCCGCATTCAGGGCACTTGGTCTTTTCGGCAATCGTCCCGTCAGGAATATATTTCTTCAAAGCCCGGACCACCCCGTTCTTCCAAGTATTGATCTGGTCGGAACCCACTTTCAGCCCGCTGATGATATCGATAATCATCGGCAGCGGGGCCCCGTAACGCAACATGCTCGAAATCAGAATCGCGTAATCCCAGTACATCGCATTGAACGTCCGGGAAAGACCTTCCCAATGCACCTTGTAGCCATCCTTGTCCTTGAACTCGAAGTCGTAACGCGCCGGCGTGTTCTCGTCTTCCTTGACCCGGACCACCCAACCCTTGGTAACCGAAGCCGGAAGCGGGAAATCTTCCGCATAGCCGGTGAAAATCTCGTAAGGACGCCCCTCGTACAAGCCCACTACGGCAATCCATTTTTCATGGTCGTTCTGGAAACGCACCACATCCGCTTCCAGAATCTTAGGCCGGGAAGGCGCCTTATGTTCCACAATGCCGGCTTCCTCTTTCTTCTTGGTCGAGACCAGCACCCCGGCACGCGAACCGTCGCGGTAAATCGTCATGCCTTTGCAACCGCATTCCCAAGCCGTCTGGTAAATCTTGCTGACCAGTTCCTCCTTGGTGTTATTGGGCACATTGACCGTCACGCTGATGGAGTGATCCACCCATTTCTGCACCGCGCCCTGCAACTTCACCTTGCTCACCCAGTCGATATCGTTCGAAGTGCTCTTGTAATAAGGCGACTTGGCCACCAGTTCCTGCAACTGCTGATCGGTATAATTCTTCACATCCTCCACGTTGTAGCCGTTGATCCGCATCCAATCCAGGAACTTGGGATGGAAAACCGTGTATTCCTCGTAAGAATCCCCTACCTCGTCCACAAACGACACCTTGACGTTCTTGTCGCCCGGGTTCACCTTGCGGCGACGCTTGTAAGCCACCAAGAATGCCGGTTCGATACCCGAAGTGGTCTGGGTACAGATACTTACGCTCCCGGTAGGAGCAATCGTCAGCAAAGCGATATTCCGACGACCGTACTTGGACATGTCTTCATAAAGCTGCGGATCAGCCTCTTTCAAGCGATTGATGAACGGATTCCGCATCTCGCGAGCCGTATCGTACACCGGGAAAGCCCCACGCTCGCGCGCCATTTCCACCGACGAAGCGTAAGCCGCCAAAGCAAGATTCTTGTGGACTTCCACCGAGAAGGCAATGGCTTCCTCGCTGCCGTAACGCAAGCCGAGCGCCGCCATCATATCCCCTTCGGCCGTGATGCCCAAACCGGTACGACGACCTTCCGAACTCCGGTTCTTGATCTTGAGCCAGAGTTCCTTTTCGGTCCGCTTCACATCCCCGGTCTCGGGATCCTGTTCCACCTTGGCCAGAATCCGATCCACATGCTCCAGTTCCAAGTCGATGATATCGTCCATGAACCGCTGGGCAATACGCACATGCTTGCGGAACAGTTCCATATTGAAATGAGCCTGAGGCGTGAACGGGTTTTCCACATAACTATACAGGTTCAGCGCCAGCAAACGGCAGCTGTCGTAAGGACACAAAGGAATCTCCCCGCAAGGATTGGTCGAAACCGTCCGGAATCCCAGGTCGGCATAGCAATCCGGCACCGACTCGCGGATAATCGTATCCCAAAAAAGCACACCGGGTTCGGCCGACTTCCAAGCATTGTGGATAATCTTGTTCCACAGCTTGCGGGCATCGATTTCCTTAGTAAACCAAGGCTTGTCGGAATCGATAGGGTATTGCTGCACGAAAGGCTTGTTTTCGACCACTGCCTTCATGAATTCATCGGTCAGCTTCACCGAAACGTTGGCTCCCGTCACCTTGCCTTCCTCCATCTTGGCATCGATGAACTTTTCCGAATCCGGATGCTTGATACTGATGCTCAACATCAACGCGCCGCGGCGGCCGTCCTGCGCCACCTCGCGCGTGGAATTGGAGTAACGTTCCATGAAAGGCACGATACCGGTGCTTGTCAGCGCGCTGTTCTTGACCGGGCTGCCTGCCGGACGTATATGCGAGAGGTCATGCCCCACGCCGCCGCGGCGCTTCATCAGCTGCACCTGCTCCTCGTCGATCTTCATGATGCCGCCGTAGGAATCGGAATTGCCCCGGTTGCCCACTACGAAACAGTTGGACAAGGACGAAATCTGGAACTTGTTCCCAATCCCGGCCATCGGGCTCCCCTGCGGGATGATATAGCGGAAATGCTGCATCAAGGAGAAAGCTTCCTCTTCCGATACCGGATTAGGGTAACGGCTTTCGATGCGATGCAGTTCCCGGGCAATCCGGTGGTGCATATCGTCCGGCGTCTTTTCATAGACACGGCCCTCGCTGTCCTTGAGCGCGTATTTGTTCATCCAGACCGTAGCAGCCAGCGCATCGCCGCCGAAATACTCGGTAGCCGCCTCCAGAATCTCTTCCGAAGCATATTCCGTCAAAGGCCGTTCCTCTTCTTTTTCAACTTTTTCTTCCACCCGGGCCGTTGCAGATACCGTTCCGTTGTCCACGGGAGATGCCGGTTGCGACCCGAACAAGCTTTCCTCTTGGATCTTTTCCACTTTGTTCCTCTCTTCCTTTATTATATCATACGGGCTGACGTAAGAAGTGGCGGCAGTCTGTTCTGCAGTTTGTACTTCAGAGAATAAGTCCTGTTGCATATCCATTTCTTTTTTAAATAGTTAGACAACACCCCACACTTAACTTCCCCTATCAGCCCTTTCGCTGGGATTGGAACAGCAAAATTAGATTTTTTTGCCTCGGATAGCCTTGTGGACAACACGAATATTATAAACAACAGCCCATCAAAGAGCAACATAAAATAATGTATTTCAATACAAAACACTGTGCATTCAAATACTTATCCAACAAGATTTCAACATCCGAACCTGGCCAGCCTGCCCCTCCCGACAGAAAGTCGGGCCGCCAAGCCTCCATCCCTGACAATTCCTCAAAAAAAATCCCGGAAACAGCAGCTTTTCAGCCACCCTTTCCGGGAAATCCTCTCGCCCTTCCAGCCGCCGAAGCCACCCGTCAGAACGGACAAGACGCAACAGGCCGACTAAGACAGCTTGCGCTTGAAATCCTCATAGCCGAAATCCCGCCGGTACAACACCTCGTCCGTATCCGTGTCTACAAAGCAGAGGCTGGGATGCCGCAAGCCATTGAAAGTACAGGTCTTCACAAAGGTATAATGCGCCATGTCGTTGAACAGCAGCAGATGCCCCGGCTTAAGCTCGTCCTTGAAAAGCCAGTCGCCCATGAAGTCCCCGGCCAAGCAGCTGTTGCCGCCAAGACGGTAGCGGTGCGTGTAATCGCCAAGCCGCTTTTCCCCTTCGGCCGGATCGGTAGCCAGTTCCGCTCCTTCGGCAGAAGCATGGATAGCCCCGTACACCTTCGGCATGTAAGGCAGCTCCAGGCAATCGGGCATGTGGGCGGTAAAAGAAACATTCATGACCGCCGTCCTGACATCGCCATTGTCCACGATATCCTCCACCCGTCCCAGCAGGAAGCCGGTTTCCCAGACAAAAGCCGCCCCCGGTTCAAGAATGACCTTCAGATGCGGCCATTTCTGGCGGAACACCTTCAAACGGGCCTTGAGTTTTTCCAAATCATAGCCCTTGCGGGTCATCAAATGGCCACCGCCGAAATTGACCCATTTCAGACTCGGCAGATAGGCAGAAAAATGCGCCTCGAAAGCATCTATCAAATGACAGGTATCTTCGGCATCGGATTCGCACAAGGCATGGCAATGGAAACCCTCCAGCCCTTCGGGCATATCCTCCGGCCGGGGCAGGTAGCAAGCCATGATCCCCAGACGGGAACCGGCCGAACAAGGGTTATAGATAGCCTGCACATGCGAATGCAATTCCGGATTGACCCGCAAGCCGAAAGAAATACAGGGATTGGCCGCACGAGCCATCGCCTCGTAACGATGGAACTGGTTCAACGAATTGAAAGTCACATGCGAACTCATCCGTGCCACCTCTTCCATCTCGTTCTCGTCATACGCTGCCGAATAGGTATAAGCCGGACAGCCTAATTCCTCGTAAGCCAGACGCGCCTCGCAAAGCGAACTGGCCGTGGACTGCACAAAGCCCGACTCCTTGAAGAATGGGAATGTGCTCCACATCGAGAATCCCTTCAAAGCCAGGATGATTTCCACCCCGGTCTCGTCCATCACATTCCGGATTACCGCGAAATTCCGTTTCATCCGCGAACGGTCAATCACATACGTCGGATCGGGCAGCTTTTCCAGCAATGTTTCCGAAAGCGGCAATACAGCTTGCATAGTTTCCATATTCATTATCAATTAAATCAACACTCCTGACATTCAGCAGAAGCCTCACAAAATTAGAAAAATCGCTCGAACCCGATACACCAACAACTCGCGGAAAAACACCACGACAGCGCGCTTCCCAACAGCAAGCCAGCTCAAGGCGGCGTGCCTGAAGCAGATTATTCGTTATCACTCGCCGCAAAAGAAACGCTCCGGAAAATTCAACAGATACGCCCTTTCCACCGTCCGGGTCAAAGCCGTATATAACCAACGCAGATATTCCAAATCCAGCATGTCCTCGCTCAGATAGCCGGCATCCACGAACACGCAGGGCCACTGTCCGCCTTGCGTCTTATGGCAGGTGAGCGCGTAGGAATACTTCACCTGCAAGGCATTGAAATAGGGGTCCTGACGCACCGCCTGCAAACGCTGAGCCTTGGTGGGCAGATACTGGTAATCCTCCATCACCGCCCCGAACAGCTGCCGCACCTGCTCGTAAGGCAAAGAAGCCGCATCCACATGCAAGGATTCCATCCACACTTTCAATTCCAAAGCCGGTTCATCCGGATAATCCACCAACCGGACCTCTATATCGGCAAAATGGAAACCATAGACCTCCTCTTTCCGTTTCACTTTCAAGACCTCTATCATATCCCCGTTGGCCAGGAAGCCCGCTTTGGAATCCTGCGGCAACCAAAAGTAATTGTTCCTGACTATCATCAGCAGTTCCCCGGCCGCCAACTCGTTCTCCAGCCCGAATATCCGTCCCCTCAATTCGTTATTGAACAGATTGGCCCTCTTGTTGGACCGAGTGACAAACACCACATCTTCCCGTTCCCTCCTGCCATACTCCTTTTGCAGCACATCCTCCAAATCCTCGCCCGGCAAACGCGCCAAGTCCGCTCTGCCCTGCGGGAAATCCATAGCAAACAAAGGCAAGGACGCATCCTCCTCCGCAATCTTCTGCCGCAAGGCGGTCGCATTCTCCAGAACCAGCGAGCCTTCCCCCTGACGCACCACTTCTTCCAGGCAATAGGAATAAAAATGCGTCGGGAAACAGGAAGCCAGGTATTCCAAATCCAATGCCGGACTATATGGCGAACCCACTGGCGGCAGCTGGGCATCGTCGCCCGAAAGCAAGACCCGGCAACGATAACCGCTTTTCACATAATTGAAGAAATCGAATAGCAATGAATCGTCCTCGCCCAGCATCGAAGCCTCATCCACTATATACAAGGTATTGCGAGCCTTGTTCTGCCGCAGGCTGAGACTGACCCGGCCCTCCTCGTCCGGCTCCGAATAATAAATCTGCTTGTGAATCGTATAGGCGGGATGCCCGGAATAATTGGACAGGACCTTGGCTGCCCGCCCGGTGGGCGCCAACAGGACCGGCGTGATGTTCAAGGTCGGCAAAGCCTTGACCAAAGCACTGATGACGGAGGTCTTCCCCGTCCCTGCATAGCCCTTCAATACAAAACCCACGTCCGAACGGAACTGAAGGATAAAGGAAGCAAGCTCCCCGATCAGCTCCGCCTGTCCGTGGGTCGGCACAAAAGGCAAATACGAGGCAATCAGCCTTTCTATATCTTCTTGGACAAATTTTCCTGCCATTTCCAGGCGCTCAAGGTCATTTCATCCAAAGTACGCTTGGCTTCCCAGCCCAGAAGCCGGTTCGCCTTGCCGGCATCGGCCCATATCTGCTCGATATCGCCTTCACGACGAGCGGCAATCTTGTAATTGAGCTTTTGCCCGGTGGAACGTTCAAAACTTTGAATCACCTCCAAGACCGAGTAGCCGTGCCCCGCCCCGAGGTTGAAATAATCCATCCCCTCGAAACCGTTCTTGTCCATATATTCCATCGCGGCCACATGGGCATCGGCCAAGTCGCAGACATGGATGTAATCCCGAATCGGAGTCCCGTCGGGCGTATTGTAATCATCGCCGAATACCTGCAGGCATGGCCGCAAACCTGCCGCGGTCTGCGTAATGTAAGGCATCAGGTTGTTAGGAACGCCATTGGGCAGTTCCCCTATCAGCGCCGACGGATGCGCGCCAATCGGGTTGAAGTAACGCAAAGCCAGAATTTTCCAAGGCTTGTAATCCGCCTCAAGCGTACCTTTCTGCTTGCCCACCTCATAACCGCGGACCATATCGGCCAGGATATCCTCGCTGACCCGCTTGGTATTGGCATAAGGGCAAGTAGCCGGCTGGCGGGGCGTATCCTCTGTTACCGGAAGATGTTCCGGTTGTCCATAGACCGTGCAAGAGGACGAATACACCAATTTACGGCATCCCGCCTTCTCCATGCCTTCCAGCACATAGAGCAACGAATCCAGATTGTTCCTGTAATAATGCAGGGGATTGAGCACCGATTCGCCGACTGCCTTGGCCGCCGCGAAATGAATCACGGCATCGGCATCGGAATGCATCTTGAAAAAACGCAGGCAGGCCGTCCGGTCGCTCAAATCCACCACTTCCAGAATCGGCCTCTCCCCGGTAATATCGGCAATCCGGTCTATTACGGAAGCCTTGGAATTGGACAAATCATCAGCCACTATCACATCGTAGCCTCGTTGCAACAATTCCACTACCGTATGGGAGCCGATGAAACCCGTACCTCCTGTAACTATGACTTTTTTCATTTCTGGGTCTTCAAATATGTCTTTTTCTCATCAGATACAGACTTGGCCGGTAAGGGAAGTACGGGCAAGCCCAACTTGACCTCCACAAGAGAGGTCACATCTACAGCCGCCGGGCCGAGGAACAACATACCGTTGCTGGCATCCAGAATATAAGCGAAGCCTCCTTCTGCAGCCACAGAATCAATGGCAGATTTAACCTTCTCCGTCAAAGGCTTGATCAAGGCTTCGCTCCGTTTGGCATAATCCGCCTTGCTCTGCCGCTCAAAGTCTTGCAACCGCTTCCACAACTCTTCCAGTTCCCGTTCCTTGTTTTCCTTGACCAATTCGGACCAGCTTGCCTCCCCAGCCTGGAATTCGGCATACTTCTTATTATACTCAAGCGTCATGGCTTTAAGATTGCCTGCCAACTCTCGTCCGTAATCCTGAAGGACACGAATCACAGAATCCATTTGCGGCAAACGGTTAGCGAGCTCCATCGTCCGCACATGGCCGATTTTGAATGCCGGCCTTACAGGAACAGACGTTTGAATGGAATCCTTTCGACCCAAAGAGTCGATGAGCGGGAAGTGCCCGGCTGTAGAGTCCGAACCAAGCCTGCTGACCGACAGATTCGGGATAGAATCAGCCACGCTTGTCCTTGCTTCCACTGCCTGATCCAAAACGCCACCGCCTGCCATACAAAGGGTCATCGCCAACCCTACGCAAAACGCGCGATTCATCTTTCCGAAAACCGTTTAATTCAGCGGAGCCGGAACGCTCGGCAACCCCAATTTCTTCTCCACCAAAGAAGTCACATCCACAGCGTTTTCCCCGAAAAAAACAGAAGGGACATTCAACCCTGCCCCCACCAGACTCAGAGACACATCCCCTTTGTCAAAAACGCAAAGCAGCTTTTCTTCGATGGCGACTTTTTCAACAACCTTTGTGATTTCTGCAATGATTGGCGCATACAATTCCTGCGTTTTACGTTGCATATCCTCCTGGCTCTGCTGACCGAATTCCTCGATGCGCCTCCCCATATCCTGCAATTCCTGCTGCTTGGTCTGCCTGATCAAATCCGACCATTGGCTCTGGTTATTCTGATATTCCGCGGCCTTGTTTTGATACTCGGTCATCATCATCATATAGCTTTCCTCTATTTCCGCGCTATATGCCTGCAAAACCTGTTGCGCCGAATCCGAAGCCGGCATCCTCATCAACAAATCCGCCGTGTTGACAAACCCCACCTTCATGCCTTGGGCTTGTACGGACTGGAAAACGCAGCAGGACAAAGCCACTGCCAATACTGATGCAAAAATCTTTTTCATTTTTAAGAGAATTTAAATCGCGGTTAAAATTCACACAAACGGGCAAAATTACATAAATAATCCTTGTTTCACAACCTCGAATCCCCGAAGGAATCCGGATAAGGCTTGCCGGAACATCCAAAGCAATACCATCGAAATCCCCATACCCCCAATGCCCCGGCATGGACGAACCGGAAGCAATAAAAAAAGACCGGCTGGCATCGATGTACCAGACCGGTCTCCCTTGTACAGCACAAAATCTTACTTGTCCAAATCATCCAAATCCGCAGGCTCGTACCCCATATCCTTCAAAACATCATTGCTGATATCGTTCCGCGGATCGGCATACATGATATTGGAATTGTCCGAACGGTCAAAGACAAAAGTATATTGCTTCTGTTTGGCCCGCTTTTCGATAGCTGTATAAATCTTGTCCTGGATTGGCCGGATCAGCTCCTGGCGGCGTTTGAACAAATCCCCGTCCACCCCGAAACGTTTCTTCTGCAAATCCTTGGCTGCCTTTTCCTTCGTGATAATCTCATTTTCCCGACGATTTTTCATGTCCTGTGTCAAAAGCGGGGCATCATTCTGAAACTGTTTGTACAAAGCATCGATTTCGGCAAAAAGATTCTCAATCTCGGTCTGCCACTCAATAGACAACTGGTCTATCTCTTCTTGCGCCTTGACAAATTCCGGAATATTCTGCAAGATGTATTCCGTGTTAACGTAGGCATATTTCTGTGCCTGGGCACAAAAAGCAAGCATCAAAGCCAAAACGGCTGACAACAAAAGTTTTTTCATATATATCGTTTTTTCAGGTTTTACGCATCTGGGTTCTGACATAGGCCAAAACCCAGATGCCGTTTCCATGCAAATACCGTGCCGAACAACTCAGGCAGATTCACTCAACCGATGCCATCGCTACCAGTCCAGCGACTGGTTGATTGAAAAGTGGAAATGGCTTCCGTTTGCCGACGGGTCTCCCGGCACTTCATCAAAACCGTAGCCCCAATCAAGCCCGAACATTCCCATCGCCGACAAGAAAAGCCGAACCCCGACACCAGCCGACTTGTACACCTGGAAAGGGTTGATGTCCGAAGCATGCGCCCAACTGTTACCAGCCTCGAAGAAAGCCAGCACATACACCGTTGCCACCGGCGAATTCGAGAACGGGTAACGCAACTCGAACGTAATCTTGTCATAAGCTGTAGAGCCGGATGAGGGCGACAACGAATTATTGGCATAACCGCGCATCCCTATCAATTCACGGCCATCCAGCCCAAAGCCTGTCAAACCATCCCCACCCAAATAAAAGCGTTCAAAAATGGGATATCCTGTCTTGGAAGTATAATAGCTCAAATATCCCAAACGGATTCGTGCATGAACCACCAGCTTGGCAATAGGATTGAAATACCATCCCGCCTTGAGCGATATCTTATAATACTCCAGCCAGCGGTAATGGTCTTCCGGGTTGGAACTTGCATACAACTTGCTACCCAATGCCGTGTACGGCGGAGTCAATTCGAAACCCAAAGATAAAGAAGAACCCGATGTCGGGAACATGGCCGCATCCAGATTCTGCCGCTGTATTGTGAAATTATACCGGATATTGTTGCTGACCCCGTCCGTCACCCCGTTATCCATGTCGTAGTTCTTCATCCGGTAACGCTCGTAGGTCAGAGACTGGAAAATCGTGAAAAAGTCGTCAGGCCATTTAAGGCGCTGCCCCAAGCCGACCGATGCTCCATCCACAACCAGACGCCCGTAACGGGAATCGCTCTTGGACAAACCGTTGGATTGCATGGAGTGATTATACGACAGACTGAAAGCCAAAGGCTTTTTCCCGCCCAACCAAGGCTCGGTGAAAGAAGTCGCCACAGACCAATAGTATGTACCGTTCGATTGAGCCCGGATGCTCAGCTGCTGCCCGTCGCCCGAAGGCAAAGGTTTCCATCGATCCAGCTTGAACAGGTTACGTAACGAGAAATTGTTGAAAGAAAGCCCGACTGTTCCTACTACCATTCCACCGCCGAATCCTCCGGAAAGCTCCAGCTGGTCAGAACCGATTTCCTCGAACTGGTATTCCAAATCGGTCGTCGTCATATCGGAATTGATCAACGGGACCGGATTGATCGTCTCGTCATTGAAATACCGAAGCTGCCGCATCGTATTGACAGAATTGATGATTTCGGTGCGGCTGAACAATTGCCCGGGCACCGTCCTCAACTCCCTCAATATCACATAATCGTTCGTCCGGGTATTTCCCGCCAGCCGAATCTCGTTGAATCGAACCTGAGGCCCTTCCATAATCCGGATCTCGATATCCACCGTATCATCGTAAATCCGCGTTTCCACCGGGACGCCTTGGAACATCAGATACCCGTTGTCCATATAAAGCGAATGGATATCCGCCCCGTTCGGATTCATCATCAGATTGGTCGTGAATTTTTCTTCGTTATACAGCTCCCCTTTCCGGATATTCATGACCGATGCCAGCTGGGCAGAAGAATACTTCTCGTTTCCCACAAAATCGATATTGCCAAAATAATAGGGGTCTCCCTCGTACACCTTCACTTTCAAGCCTATCGTCTTCTCGTCTATCGTATATAACGAATCCCCAAGCACCCGGAAATCACGGAAGCCCTCCTTGTTATATGCTTCGGACAATGATTTCAAATCCTCTTGAAAAGCCGATGGCACATACTTGGAACGCTTCCAAAACCGCAAAGCCGCTTTTTGCTTTGTATTCTTCATTACCCGGCGCAAACGCTTGTCCGAAAAAGCCAGGTTCTCTTTGTTGCCGACTTTGCGAAAAGACTTGCCGACTTTTTGCCAAAAATCCAGATTAGCCGATTCCGGCGCCACCGCATCATTCCCTTCAAAAGTAATTTCGGCTATCTTCACCTTTTCCTTCTTGTCAACCCGGACCAACAGGTTGATCCCGCTTTCCACCAAGGTGTCGGCCTTCTTTATAACCTCCACAGTAGCATTTAGATATGCCTTATCAAGCAATTCCTTCTTGACCAATTCCTCAAGCTGGCCTATCTTGTAATCGGTCAAGATATCACCCGTCTTCAGCTTAAGCTCATCGTCCACCTTCGTGATGACGCTTTTTGGCAGACCTTCATAAGTAATCAACGAAAGGCGCGGACGTTCTTTCAACGCGATATTAAGATAAATCCTATCGCCTTCGATTCGTGTCGCCTGGATGGCAATATTTTCAAAAAGACCCTGCTTCCACAAATTATCTATTGCCTTGGCCGTTGCATCCCCTGGAATCCGCATCCGTTGCCCCACTGCCAGACCCGACAATCGAATCAACGCATTATCATCCAAATAGCTAATACCCGTCACCGTGATGCCCGCAATCTGATATTCCCGGACTCCATCATACGAAATGGCTTCCTGGGAGACCGATGTATCCATGCCTCCCAACCATCCGCACAGGATTACAAGCCATATAAACTTATATTTGACAAAAAAACTTCTCACCCCTTGATTCTACTTAGACTGATTTGAACTGGACACTTTTCCGAACCGTCGATCCCTCTTCTGGAAATCGGAAATCGCCGCATAAAACATATCCTCCGTGAAATCCGGCCACAATACCGGAGAAAAATACAATTCCGAATAGGCCATTTGCCACAGCAGGAAATTACTGATTCTGCATTCCCCGCTAGTCCGTATCAGCAAATCCGGATCCGGCATGAAGGATGTGGCCAGAAACCGGTTCACAACCGAAGCATCGACAAATTCCGGATCAAGCCTCCCGGACTTGGCTTCGCGAGCTATCGATTTTATCGCCTCCACCAACTCCCATCGGGAACTGTAGCTAAGCGCCAGCACCAAATCCATCCGCGTATTGCCGGCCGTCTTTTCCAATGCCGCATCCAATGCAGAACGCACCTCTGGCAGGAATACATCCGACTGACCTATGACACGCAGACGAATCCCATTGTCCATGAACAAAGGCATTTCGTCATGAAGGCAAGACACCAGCAAAGCCATCAGCGCAGACACTTCCTCCTTGGGCCGCCCCCAGTTTTCCGTGGAAAACGCATACAACGTCAAATACCGTATCCCAATCCTACAAGCAGCCTCCGTTATCTTTCGCACGGATTTGACCCCGGCCATATGCCCTTGCTGACGCGGCAGTCCCCGCTGCTGAGCCCAACGGCCGTTCCCATCCATAATAATGGCCACATGAGCTGGAATTTTACCAGGCTCAAGCGAATCAGGCAACGTGGTAACAGCACTGTTCATTATATATTATCTCCTCTTTTTTTTCAATCCAATACCAGCATAGGCAGGGCACAGCCTGTCTTTGCCCGGCAAACGGAATGAAACGGTAAACATTGCAAAGGAATACCAATCATACGTTCCGGCGTCGCCTCTCCTGGATCCCACCTGATGGGTATGACCGGATGGATCTGCAAAGTAAGCAGATTCCTGCCCATATTTTTCTCCCAAAACGACAGGATCGGCGTATGTTCCCCCCACATCATCCAAATAATCGGTGAACGCCAAACGCATAGTCCACTCCACACCTACCGACATGAACGGGAACACACTGACCTTTAAACCCAAGCCCATTGGCACCACGCAATGCAACCTGGAGTATTGCTTCAACCCATACCCTTCCAGCCCTTGGCCTTCGGTATGCAATGGACGCAAATCGACCCAACGTTCCCCCTCAGTCCCATCCGCAAAGAGGCCCTGCGGATTCGAATAGACCATGCCGACCCCAAGAACCAGATAGGGACTGATCCGATGCTGGTAACTTCCCGTAAAGAAATCCAAGAAATTGACCTCAACCAAGGCCGCCACCTCCCACAAATCATTCCTGAAATTAAGATTCCGGATATTTCCAAAATCCGCATCCGCCCCCATGACACGCCCGTAAGACACCCCCGCACGCAAAGCCAAACGCGTATCGAAATTATAGCGATAGAACAAGCTACCCGCCCACTGGGTCTTGTAAAAAACCCTCTTGGGATTAATGTCTCCCATATAGAACGACCCTCCGACCCCAAACCCGATCTCCGACCGTTGAGCCTGGACAGGCTGGCAAACAAGCCACCCCGCCATCAAAAACAGAAAAAAGAACCCAAATCGTCTCATCCGATCAAGCGTGTCCATGCGTTCACTCATGCAAAAACGGGCAAATATACGCAGAAGCCGAGAGCCATGCAAATGAGCTCGCTCTTTTTGCATGGCCGAGGCGTGATTCTATTGACGCCTATGCCGAATATCAAGCCCCCACATCAATTTCTCCCGTATCGCATCAAAGAAATTCCGCTCCGGCGGATACACCGTAATGAACTTGAAACCCGCCTTGCGTATCTTGAAAGAAAAAGGTCCGGCCAGCTCGTAAACCTTTGAATCGAGCAGCAATCGACAATGCTCCGTCCCCTTGGCCTTCACCGTTATCTCCTGATACCCTTCTATAATCAACGGCCTCACAGTCAACGTATGCGATGCCATTGGCGTAATCAGTATATTGTCAGCCGAAGGCGTCAGAATCGGGCCTCCGCAACTCAACGAATAAGCGGTAGAGCCTGTCGGGGTAGAAAACAGCACGCCATCCCCGTAATAAGTATTCATGAACTGCCCATCGACCAACACGTCCAGCAACACCAAGGATTCGTTCTCGCTCTTGACAACCGCTGCTTCGTTCAAGGCATACGGCATCTGAGAGGGCACTGTTATTGTATCCCGACTCAGGAATTCAAAATCACCGACTTCCAAAAGCAAACGCCTTTCCTTATGGAAACGTTCGATAAAACCCGGCTGCAACAGGCTCTGGATCCGATCCGCATTGATAGCATTCAAAAAACCCAGACGGCCGAAGTTAATGCCCAACACCGGAATCCCGGAATCCTGAACCAACGGAAGGGTATCCAGCATGGTTCCATCTCCGCCAAGACATACAAGAAGATCCGTTTCCGAAGGAAGAATATCTCCGAAGACATTTTCATCTCCCTTCAAATAGCGGGCGGCCAACTCGGGAAAATCCCTCCGCAAGCGTTCTGCCAAATCCTTGGCAAAGAAAAAACCGGCCTTTACCGGTCCACTCCACGCAGCTCCCACCGCATCCAGCAATTCCTCGAATTGCGCTTGCTTCACCAAACGGGTAGCCTTGCCATAAAAAGCGACTATTTTCATGCCTTGCTTCTTAAACCGTGACTCCTTGTTAAGAAATTCTTACTTTTTATTTTTGCAAATGTAATGAAAAAATCGCCTTGTACGCCGCTTCCGCCTCTTGAAACCATTCCTTCCCATAGACTTCCGTCAACGGGCCTTCCAAAAAACGGAAAACGGGGATGCCCTTCCGCTTGCCCAAGCGTTCAGCCGCCCGGCAAATATCCCATCGCGAATAATTCAGGGCATCGTATTCCGGATAATGCTGGACCCGGATTGGATACAAGGCGCAGGAAACAGGCTTGCGGAACGGAATTTTCCCATCCCTGTAGGCCTTTTCTATCGCGCAATAGACAATCCCGTCCTCATCCGGCGGCGTCAGATAGGCACAATCCCGTTGATTGACCAATGGAGTCAACAGACTGTTATCCAAAGGAAACACTTCATAGAAAGTCTTATTTGCCGCATCCCTCGCATCCACCCAATCCGGCAAAATGCTCCCCGATACCAATGGACGTTCAACCACCTCCCTTCCTTCCTGCGTCATATAATCCTTATATAAAGGGTAATACTTCGCCAGCAAAGCAACTTCCTCCTTCTCCAATGGAGCACCGGCATCCCCCTCTATGCAGCAACAGCCCTTGCATTTCTGCAAATCGCAACAAAAACATTCGGTAAAAACCTCATCCGAAACCAAGGTATTCTGAATAGCAACCATATCGCAAAAATAAACAAGAATACAATCCCAAATCCAATCCGCCGCTAGCCCCCGCCGCCATCAATCCGGCAAAACAAACCGTCAATCGAAACAATGAAGCATATTCTGGTCGTCCATATCCATATAAAACGCCTGAAAGTGTCCGAAAACCTGCGTTTTCTTTCCTCTTTTCTTTGGCTGGAAACCATAAGTCCCCGCATAAAACACAAAAGGTAACGACAAAATGGCATCCACCACTGCCTCCACATCAAACACGCCAAGTCCCGCACCTATCAGAATCAACCAGTAATCCACATCCGAGGCTTCCTCTATCCAGTAATTCCGACCATCCTTGTTCGACAACAACATGCATTGCACATGCTCAACCTCCATGACATAATTGAACAAGTCCCCGGCAAAAGCCGGATTGGTGGCCGGACAATAATTCTTGCCTGTATGACAAAGTTCCCATGAAAGTTGCTTGTTCAAAAAATGAGCCAAGGTATAGGACGGCACGTCCGGCGCCTGGATGGAGACCACCTTGATATCATTTTCTGTCACATAATCCGAATCCGAAAAATCGAGTTTGAATTCTTTCATCCCAAATGCACTGTAAGCCGTTCCAAATGTACAACAAAAAAAGATTTCGCTACCAGTCCACCTCCCCTTCCCGGTCGATACGCGCCAGCCAAACAAAAGCAAAACAAAACACAAACAACTATTTTACACACCATTACCAAAAGACCCCTCTTCAAGAAAACAAACCTGCCAGGGGTATTTTCGTGGTAAGTTTCCAAAATCAAATTTTGCCAAATCATAGAATATGCCTACTTTTATCCCTTTAGGGGAAAAGCAAACGGTCATTGCCCCTCTCTGGCAGGCTTTGATGCAAAGCTGACCGATAACAAAAAAAGCAAATCAAAAACTCAAATCATCATACAATGAAACACACGTTCAGAAAGTCCTTCCTCGCCTTGGGCCTTGCAGCCCTGATAGGCGGCGGAAGCGTGCATGCTTGCACCAACTTCCTCATTACCAAGGGAGCCTCAAAAGACGGCTCAACCATGATCAGTTACGCCGCCGACTCCCATGTGCTCTATGGCGAGCTGTACTACCGCCCGGCCGCCGACTATCCCGAAGGCACGATGATGGATATTTACGAATGGGATACCGGCCGCAAATTAGGCCAAATAAAACAAGCCCTGCACACCTATTCGGTGGTAGGGAACATCAACGAACACCAGGTTGCCATTGGAGAAACCACCTTCGGCGGACTTCCCCAGTTGGTTGACACCACCGGCATCATCGACTATGGAAGCCTGATTTACATCACTCTGCAGCGTGCCAAGACCGCGCGTGAAGCCATCAAAATCATGCACGAGCTGACCAGCACCTACGGATATGCCTCCGCCGGGGAATCGTTCTCTATCCAAGACCCCAACGAAGTCTGGATCATGGAAATGGTAGGGAAAGGCCAGAAGATCGTGGGCAAGAACGGCAAAATCGACCCCAAACGCAACACCGGTGCCGTATGGGTAGCCTACCGGATTCCCGACGGTTACATCTCCGGCCATGCCAACCAGGCCCGCATCACCAAAATCAAGCCTGCCGACGGCAAGACCTCTATCAGCAGCAAAGACCTGGCCAAGAAATACAACCTGCCTACCGTGGAATGCATGTACTCGGCCGATGTGGTGGACTACGCCAAGGCCATCGGGCTGTATGAAGGCAAGTTTGAAGACTTCAGCTTTGCCGACACCTACTGCCCGCTCACTTTCAGCGGATTGCGCGGATGCGAAGCCCGCGTGTGGGCCGGCTTCATGAAAGCCAACCCCGCCGAAATGGCCCAATACGAAGATTACGCACGGGGCGAAAATCCCGACAACCGGATGCCGCTCTGGATCAAGCCCGACCGCAAGCTCACGCTCAACGACATGTTCTCCTTCATGCGCGACCATTACGAAGGCACCTCGATGGACATGACCAAAGACCTCGGTGCCGGCCCGTTCGCCTGCCCTTACCGCTGGCGTCCCATGGACTTTGAAGTGGACGGTAAGAAATACATCCACGAAAGAGCCACTTCGACCCAGCAGACCGGATTCTCGTTCGTAGCCCAGTCCCGTTCCTGGCTGCCCGATGCCATCGGCGGCATCCTCTGGTTCGGCGTGGACGACACCTATTCCACCTGCTACGCGCCCATGTACTGCGGCATCACCGAGATTCCTCTCTGCTTCCGCGTAGGCAACGGCCACATGGCCCAATATTCGCCCACTTCCGCTTTCTGGCTGTTCAACCAAGTGACCAACTTTGCCTACAGCCGGTACAGCGACATGATTGTCGATATCCAGAAAGTGCAATCCGAACTGGAAACTTCATTCCAAGCCGAAGTGGCCAAGAACGATGCCAAAATGAAGGACGAAACCGATCCTGCCAAGCTGATCGCCTTTGCCAACCAGTTCTCCAATGCCCAAGCCGAACGCATGTTCAACGATTGGAAGAAACTGAGCGAATACCTCTTGGTGAAATACATCGATGGCAATGTCAAGAAGACCGATGCCAACGGCAACTTCAAGACCACCCCTTACGGTCCTGACCGCATCGAGATGCCCGACATGCCGCCCTATCCCGAATTCTGGTACAAGAAAATCGTGGAAGACTGCGGCGAAAACATCAAGGTGGTGGAATAACCCAAGGCTGCCGGAAAACAAACTCGGCATCAAAATCGAACAGGAAGCATCCCGAATATCCCTTTACGGGAAAATCCCGGGATGCTTCCTGTTTCCCAAACCTCCGAAATCCTTCAAGTAGATACAAAATTTGTACTTACCGCTTGCCTCATTGAAACATTTTACTGCTTACAACCTCATTACAAAGCCATTGGCATCAGATGAAACGCTTCGCCTGCATTCTCCTTCTATCTTTTTGCCTGCACCCTCTTGCATTGCCCGCCACGGATTCCATAAGCCTGTTCGTTTCCCTGACCCACGAAGACAAAACGCCCGACCCTGACAAACGACTCTCCTATATAGAAAAAGCTATCTGTTTCTGCCAACGGCAAAAGGATATCTATCACGAGATTTTCTTCAAAAACAGGCAGGTCAACTGTCTTTTCTCTCTGGCACAATACGAATTGGACGATCTCACCAACGAAATACTCCTCCAAACAGAACAAGGAATCGAACATTGCCCGCCCGACGAAAAAGCCGCCTATCAGAAACTGCACACGGACGCTCTTGCGAACCGTTGCATCTACAGCATCATGGCCAACGACTACACCAGTTGCAGCGAGCTCCTGCGGAAAATGAACAGCCTGTACCCCAACGCTTACGCCCAAGGCAAACAACATCTATGCCGAGGCATCATGGCCGCCCACAAAAACGCTTACGAAGACGCATTTGCCCATTTCAAGCACAGCGCCCGGTATTTCGAACAAGCCCGAGACACAGAAAACCTATTCAAAGCCAAAGCCAACATGGGACTTGTCAAACTCAACTTGCACCAATACCAAGAGGCCATATCCTACTTTGCCCAATGCCACCAGATTGCCATGGAACAAGCCTATGCCGGAGAAAAGCAGATTCTCTCATTCCACTACATGGCACAAGGCTATTCAGCACTGAACAACCATCAGTTAGCCAGCCAGTTTTACAAAGAAGCCATCCGACTGGCCACAGAACAGAACCAAAAAAGGATCCTCTGTTTTTCCCAATACAACTATGCACTCGACCTGTTCCAAGCCCGGCAATTCCACCAAGCAGAAAAAGAAGCCAAGGTCGCCTTGCAGTATTTCGAAGAGAATGAATTGACCCAAATGAAATCCGAGACCCTCCGGCTGCTTGCCGAAATAGCCAAGGAACAAGGAGATTACAAAGTGGCTTTCGTATATTACGACATGTACAATTCCCTTATCAAGGAGTTCTGGCAAGAAGAGCAAGCCAAAAACTTCAAGAAAATGGAAGCCAGCCTGGAAGACTACAGGCTCCAGCAAAAAGCACAAGAAATAGAGCTAGCGCAGGCCAAAGTACGCTACCGTAACCTATGGATTGGAATGCTCTGCCTTTTATCCGCCGGTTCGGCGACAGGGTTCATCATCCTTTACCGCCGCTTCTTCCGATTCAAAAAGACCAATCGCGCCACGTTGAAGAAAATGGAAGAAAACAACCGCCAAAACCGGGAAAGAGCCACTACGCTTGAAAAGCACCTCAACTCGGAAATCGGAAGCAAAAACCAAACCCTGCTATCCAACTCATTGCTGTTCCTACGCATCAGCAACATTGCCACCAACATCCTGGAAAACCTGCAGCAACTGAAGAAAAGCGGCAACTTGCAAGCCAAAGACAAGCTCCTGCTGTACGAAACCGAACACATGGTGGAAGAACTGGACATGAACCGGAATTGGGAGGAATTTGAATTGTACTTCCAGCAAACAGCCGGTGATTTCTTTTCACGCCTGTCTTTAAGCTTCCCCGCGCTCTCCCCTTACGAGAAACGCATCTGCGCCTTGTTCAGCCTGAATCTTTCCAACAAAGAAATAGCCATACTGATGGATCGCTCCCTGCAATCCATCAGCATGGCCAAGACACGCATCAAACGCAAAATGAAAGTCGAATCCGACCAAGAGTTCATCGAGGCATTGAAACAGGTCTGAACTGTCACAACACCACTTTGAACACTCCGCACAACACATTCCCTTGCCACAACCGACCTATGTACATGCCGTGGGGCAAACTCGATACATCATACTGCGTCCTGCCTTTATCTGCCAGGCAGCAACGCCCATCCACAGAAAACAGTTCCATCCGGTCAAACGGCAAGCCGTCCGGGACATAAAGCACACCCACACTTCCATCCACACGAATCTCTCTTCCCACCTCCCGGAATTCCACTTGCGTTTCGTCCTCCCCATCACCCCAAGTACTGAATTTGGCATAAACCGTGAATGAAGAATCTTCCTCATAGACCGCGCGTATCCCGACAAAACCGGCCGTATCAGCCAATACGGCCTTAAAACGGGTCGCACTTCCAGCCGTACCTATCCATTCCCCGTTCCTGTAAACGGAATAACGAACCACACCAGCCTGTTCCGGCTCGTCCCAACGCATTTCCAGGATAGAATCCTCCTCTTTCCAGCGTGCTTGCAGGTTTCTGACACGCAAAGCCTCGCCCGTTTCCAATTTCCGCAAGACATCCGGCACATAAACGCAAGACTGTCCCGAAGCCGGACGCAAAAGTTCCACCATCTGGTATCCATTCAAACCCGGATGAACCGATAAAACCAAGGCTGCTATCGAAGAAACGACCGGTGTCGCCATCGAAGTCCCTGCCATCATATCGTAATACTTGCCAGAAAATGCCTCCTTGTCCCCATAGTACTGAGAAATGCAATAAGTCGTGCTGAATATCATCACATCAGCAAAAAGACTATCGCCTTGCACGAAATATCCCCCAGGCGCCCACACATCTACGTCCGGCCCGTAATTGGAAAAGGAGGCCCGGCTTCCATCACTATTCAGCGCCCCCACGGAAATAACACCCGGATACGATGCCGGGTAATTGGACTGCTCCTTGCCATCGTTTCCTGCCGCGGCTATCATCACCACGCCTTTTTCCGAACAGGCCGCATAGACAGCCTCTTCAACAGAACTGTAGTTAGACGAGCCATACGACATGCTGACAATATCCGCTCCGTTTTCCACAGCCCATATCACACCCTGCACAGCCCGAACCATATCCTGGGCATTGTCATCGGCCGTCTTTACCCCCATCACCGTGACCCCTGAGGCCAAAGAAGCCACACCTATGCCATTGTCCGTCAATGCCCCTACTACCCCGGCACAATGCGTGCCATGCGACCACCCGTAAGCCGCACTGGTAGCCATAGCTGAACCTTGCTGATCCTGCGACACATAAGAAGGCGGATTCGCATCACCCGGAATCCCCATCACGGCATCATACAAATTGGATGACTCCAGCTGCAAGTCCTCATGGTCTCCCCATACAGCATTGTCCACCACGGCCACTTTCACCGATTCGTCTCCTTGATAATACCCGTAGATTTCATCAAAACCAATCATATCCCAATGCCAAGAGGTCGGTATATTATCAATATTGCCAAAAAAATAATCATCCGGTCCATCTCCAGATTTGACAGCAGGAGCCGTCCATCGCAACTGCTGCATAGGGACACGCTCCACAAACACCACCCTGGGATCCGCTTTCAATGCCTGTATCAAAGCCTCGGTTCGAGACACGCTATCGAACTCCAAACGGAACACATTGTCGAGAAACTCATTATCAAACATATGCATACTATAAGCCATTGGTTTCAGCCCGTATTGCGCCACATCGGCTTTAACTGGGAACAAAACCGATGTCGAACACTCCCGCCGGGCAGACTTGGCGTAATTCACCACATTGTCTGCAAACTTCACATACAATGCCCCTGGAACATAAGCGTCCTCTTCCGAAATCATTTCCTGTGCCTGCGATACCGAAACAGGCATCAGCAAAGCGAAAAACATTCCCGATGCCACATAGACAGACCTGCATTTTCGGCATACGGAATTTCTCAATATCCTTTTGCTTAACATATTATTACTTTTTTCATGTACGACCTTCCATTCATGCTGAATCTCAGCAAATAAACACCTTGCCGCAAGTTTTCCGCCGGCAGTTCCAGGACATGAGTCCCTGCGCCATACCGTCCGGACTCATGGTAACAAATCCTGCCTTGCAAATCCACGATTGCCATGGAAACACAGGCAGCTTCTGCCATGCTGAATTCCACCCGGCAAACATCCCGGCAAGGATTCGGGGCAATCCTGAAATTGAAAACCGATTCCGAACCACCCTCATTGGAACTTTCCTGTTCAAAGCGGATGGTTCTGGATTGCAAGATTTCCAAGGTATTGGCATCTTGAACAAAAATCACCGCGGACAAGCCTTCCCACGGGCCGAAAATCCGAGGATTGCCCGAACCCAGATCCACCGAATAGGAGAACTGCCTTGTACCCGAACTGGTCAAAGCCAGCTCCTCCCCATACGCCGAAGGCAGAACCTTGCGTGCCACATGGAAAAATTCCGTCTCTCCATTGCTTTGGGCTTCATGCCAAATGGAATCCTCTGCCAAGACCACGTACAGCTTGACCGGATCGCACGCCACGGCATTGGTCAAAGAGACATCCACTTGGAAAAAGCTTCCCTCCCGGATGCCTTCAGCCTCGATTTCAAAAGGAGACAACCGATTCCACTCAGATTCCACCCGACTGGACAAGACCGAAGAAAAATCCGTCCAGCCCGATGCAGACGAACAGCGCTCCCCATTAAGAAAAACCGCCGGAATCCCGGATATGGAATACAGTTCCTTCCGGTACAAGCCCTCTGTTATCACGCAAGGATCTCCCGAAGCCGGAATATCCATCTGGTATTTCAAGACGGAAAGCTTGGCAGCCGATGCTCCGGCAAAGACCGCCTCGTAAGCCTCCCTCAGATACGGATTCGCCTGGGCGCACGGACCGCAAGTAGAGCTGGAGAACACCTCAAGCAAAGTCCGTCGCGGGTAATAACCTTGGCTCGATACTTCCACATACCCGGACAAAGTGTCCGAGAAAATATCTTCCCGCCCGTTCACCGATGACACCCAGACCCGGAAAGGCATTGTCCCGATTTTTTCCATACGCAAAGTATCCGTAGTTACCGTCATCGACCGCCAAGCAGCCTCGCCGTATCCTTTAGCGTACGGAACAACCTCTGCCACCGTCGCTATCCCTGTATCCATCGTATAAGACAAGACGCAGGAATGCATTTCTTCGGTCATCACGGCTTCAGCCAGTACGGAAATGGAAAAGGGAGCCCCCGGTTCCACCATATCGGGATACAACAGATTCCGCAGCAAGATTTGCGGTCTTTGCAAATCCGCCACCTTGATATCATCCACATACAAGGCATAGCGATTCAGCGAACGTTGAACAAAAGCCAACCGTATCTTCTTTCCCGAATAAGCCGACAAATCAATCACCCTTCTTGTCCAATTGCCATCTTCGCCATCCACATAAAGCAAAGTATCAATAAAATCATCTTTATCAACACCTTGCAAAGACAACAACACATAATAGGATTCCTTCTCTCCTTTGTCAAAGGAACGGGCAGAAAAGGTCAAGACCGCCTCAGCCCCATCGGGCAAGGCCACTTCCGGACTTACCATCCAGCGATCCGCATAAGCGTTGGCATGAGTGAACCAAGAAGGGGATACAGCCACTTGATTCCCATTGTCGGATACCACATTCCACGCATCATCGCAATAATAAAACGTTTGATCCACCCGGTTCCCATCATTATAGAGAACCCATGAATCCGGAATATCGCCAGCCTTGCCATCAAATCGAACCTGCTCGAAATCCTCCTCAAAATAAGTCTGTGCCGCCAGCATTCCTCCCGACAGAAAAAGCATGGCTGCTATTCCGATTGTCTTTTCATCAAACCACATGACACTTCGATTTGCACGATGTAAAAGCTTGCCCCGGAATAAATCCGGGGCAGCTCCCAACTAAAACCAAACCATTATTACAAACCAATTACCAATTTCGAAACATGAATCCTCCCATAGGTGTCTTCCACCGCCACCAGATAGACTCCGTCATCCCATCCCGACACATTCAGGGTGCATTCTTCCGAAGCACACGCCACCTTCTTCTGCAAGACACCGGAAATCGAATAAACCGAAACCGAAGACATAGGGAAAGAAGCTCGGACATGGAACACATCGCTGGCCGGATTGGGATAAACCGATAATTCCGCATTATCCAAGCATTCATTAGCCGCATCTTCCTTGGGACTGGCAATCCGGACAGCATCCAGCATCAGGATGGGAGCACCCACCTCGCCCTGCGAATGCAAGCCTAAGTGCCCCACAAAATCCTCTTCGGCTGTGAATTGCATCGTGCACTCCTGGTAATCCACATTTCTCACATCCTGCAAATGAGCCACATCCATCAGCTTGGAAACCGTATCGTAAGCGGCCATGATATATGCATGCAATGAAGCTTTTGCCGTTCCTTCCTGCTCGATCCTATACATGAAAGATATCTCGTAAACAGAATCTTTCTGGAAATTGAAACACTTGCTCAGCACCCAATCGTTCTGCCCGACATACTGCTCGTTGGCATTGGCATCGGCCATGAAACCGACCCCGTTGTAAGCATAAGCCGTATCTTCCGTATAGTCGAATGCGGCCATCCAAGTATAGTACCCTGTTTGATACACAGACCGCCATTCATCCTCGAACACCAGCAGCGTGGAATACTCTTCAAAATCGTCCGCATAAGGCAAGGATTGAGGTTCCGAATTCACGGCTACCGAAGTCAAGGTATTGTTGGCCAGGCTGGAATCCAGGGGGTGAGATATATTGCCGTCCACCCGGTAACGGCCGAAATCCGACACATCAGCCAGCTGTTCAAACGTGTACACGAACGATTCATTAGGATGCACGGTATCCTTGACGGTTTCACGCACCGCATCCCCGTTATTAATCGTGTACGACACGCTTATATCCGATACCGCAGTGCCCGAAGTGTTCCGGATTACGAATTGGACCGGCTCGGCATCCGTCAAATTGCAATCATAGGGGAGCACCATCTGTTCCAAGCTCAAATCGACAGGCAGAACCTGCTCGCTGCCCACCAACGAAAAATTGTCCACGAAAATCATCCAGCTATCCGTGTAATCCTTTACCAAGGAATCCCCGTAGAACACAAGCCCCATATAATAAGTGCCCGTCTTCTCAACTGAAAAATCCGAACTCGAGAAAAAGGAATAATTTGCCAGTTCCGGAGTAATCAGTTCTCCGTTTTTTTGCAAGAAGGTATCCAGCACCACCGTATAAGGCTGATTTATCAAATCGGCCTGATCCTTGCCTAAAATCAAGCGGAAATGCAGCCCCTGCGGCCAATCTTCTGCCAGTTTCCTGAACCCGTAAAACATATCGACCCTGTAGTCCATCCCTTCTTCCAGCAATAAACAACGGGTAGCGGCAAAGCAATCCTCCCCGTTGGTAGGCGCTCCGGAACTCGGAGGATAAATCCCGCAAGTCAGGTAATTGTTCCCTTCATACGCGAACTTGGGATTCTGTCCTACGCTGAATGGAGCCATGCTTTGGCTTTCGGGCCTATACGATATGTCCCAGTACTGGTAATCGGGATCGGCATCCCGATCAGACTCGAAGCCCACCTGCATCGGCAGCTTAAACGAATTCTGCTTATAGAAAGAAATGATAGCCGTGTCGTTGACCGGATATTCATCAGATTCCAAGCCGATAAAAGCCCGGACCATGACCTCGGAACGTACCCCGTTCAAATAATCCCCAAACGGCAAAGACTCTTCAAAAGTATAATGCAAGGTATCGCCCGGCGCCAAAGTCCGCTCCACCCTTTCGGTAATGATCGGTGACATCGAAGCCGTCGTATCGGTCATCAATCCGTACGACTGGCAGGAAACCGTAAAGGAAGACACCGCATTCGTGCCATAATTCCCTACGATCACCGTTACCGGCTGATCGGTAATATCGCAAGGCTCCGAAACCCCATCCGATACCAACACGCCTTCCACGCCGATTTCCGTCTGCATCGGGACCACTTCCGGCCCGGAAACATTATCGACTGCAATACCGATAGTATTGTCTATATTAGGGAGCTCAGGCTTGTACAAATAACGGAATGCGACCCAAATCGTATCGCCGACAAACTCTTTCAGGCCGATAGAACGGACATAAGACTGATAGCCTCGGTTATCCGTCTCTCCCGTCCCGTCAAAAGTCACCGAATCAATCCTTTCCGTAAAATCCTCCAAAACAGGCTCGCCTCTCGAAACCCAAATTTCCAAATAATTGGATCTCGCCAGATAAGACCCGACCCAATAAGAGAATGTATCCTGTTCGCTTTTGACCGAAAGCGCCGATGTTATCATCCAGTTATCCGGCTTATACTGTTGCCCGAATGTCGATATATAAGAGGTCATCGCCATAGTGCCATCGACCCCGTCGGTCGAAATAAGCCATCCGGCTCCATCCCCATCGGCATCGATTTGCCTCCATCCATAAGGCGGGAAATTGTCCACAAGACTTGACCGGTTAAAATTTTCATACAGTTCTCCTTGCGACCAAGCTACGGCCGGCAGAAAGAACAAACAGGCCAAAAAGCCTTTGATTGCATTAAAGCTCCTCGTTTTCATAATACATGGATTTTGGTTATTACTCGTTCCCGGACTTATCCATCGCCCAAGAAACTCCTTGAACAAGCCTGCCCGGTATAACAAAAATAAAAGTCACCGTAAAGACGGACTAAAAAAGAAGCCCATAGAATCATCACATGCCCGCGCTATTGCACACGTAGCATTCACAACAAGCAAAAAAATGATTTCAAACCAATTACAAAGACAGACAAATCAAAAAAAACGTAGGAATCCTTCGCCATGCCCCATAACGTCCCCCTCGGATTCATTCCCGACCGGCAACAGACCCTATCCTGCAAGCAAAATGCCTGCCAACAAAAGTCGGCATTACAGCCCCTGTTATGTCAAACAGAAAAACAAATACTGACTACCAATAGATTAACAAACAGACGTGATAATCACTGGACAAAATCCTCCTCCCATCCAATCCGATTTCACCCTCTCTTCTCCTTCTGGACAGACTCCATCCAATGATAAAACCGCCATCCTGCCAAAGAAGCAAGTCCCACCCCCAGAGCATTAGCGCCAAAATCACTCCAACTGGCCACCCGGTTCATCGTAAACCACGACTGCATCAATTCCATCAGCCCGCTGAACAAAATCGGAAACAAACAAGCCCCTACCCAAGCATGCCACACCGGAGTATGCTTCTTGCATGAAACCCGGAGGAATTCCAGCCAAAGCATCCCAGACAAAAGAAAATACATCACGAAATGCACCAGCTTGTCCGCATACGGAATACTAAACACGACCCCTGTTTCTGGCACTTTGGCCAAAGACAGATAGGAAACCAATGCAACGATGACCAACGACAATGGATAAGTCGTTATAAAATACTTAATTATCCAAAACAGCTTTTGAAACATCCTTCCTGTTAAAGCTTGTAAATATACTCGGTTTCCGCCAAGACGCACGCAAAACCGCCTCTCCCCAGCATCGCACATGCTTTATCCCAAATCGGTCATTAGACTTTGGGTAGATTGTCCGCTTATGTCATGCAGCATGCTTCTCGCCTAGCCGAAGGCGTAGCGGGCTACGTCGAGGCGTAGCGAGGAGCATGCTGCGGACAGAGGCGGGCAAGATGCCCGAAAGCCTCACTTTCCCAATCAAAAACGGACTCGGCGCGTCTAATGACCGATTTGGGTTTATTCTCCCCCTCAAAAAAAGGCGGTGTGCCATAAGGAGCAATCTGGCCTTGCATCTTACTCACTCTGACACACCGCCCGGGAATGATACAAATTCCTATTTGGGCATCCTCTCATTCCTTAGCCGACCGGACAATATTGCCGACCCGCGACCCTATTTATTCCAAAATAACCGCCCGGTTCAACTCCGGCTCGTCGAAACGATTGTTCTCTGCTCCAACCGCCTTGATAATCAACCGGCTTTCCGGAATATTATATTTGGTCTTCAACAAGTTGTACACGTAATCCACACGCATCTTGCTCAACTGGTAGTTCCGTGCCGGATACCCGGTTTCCTTGTCAGCGCATCCTGTCAGCGTGAACACCTTGTCCTTATCCAAGGCAATGACATTGCGAACATAGAAATCCAAATGGAACAGTTCCCGTGAACTCAAGGTCGTCTGGCCTATTTCAAAGAAGACAGCGCCCGGGGAAACGGTTCCTGCAAAAACTTCAACTTCTTTGACAATCTCAACCGTATCGGTGCAACCCTTGGTCGGAATCCACGGAGCCGTATCGGACGAATCCTCTGCCAACACGCCTCCTGCCGGAACTTCCTCTTCCTTGACCGGCTTCTTGGGCAACGGCAAATCAGGCAAATCCCGTACTCGGTCGAACGAAGTCTTGCCAAGGTTGACCGATACCCCCAAAGTAACGGAAGTCATCCCCAGCAAACCAGTCGCATTCGGTCTTGCAATAGACTCCTGGGTAAACAACTGGGAAATCTCCAAATTCAAATCCACCCGCTTGCTCAAACGGATATTGTTGATCAAACCAGCTGCCACAGCCACTTCGTCTTCATGCGCCTTAGCCCCTTCCAACGAATACGAGTGCAACCAGCCTGCACTAAGATAGGGAATGAAATCCCAAAGACGATCTTCCTTATAACCTCCAATAGTATTCGAAATATTCCAAAGGATATCCCCGTGCAGGTAAGAAAGACCGAAGCGTTCACGATAAGGCTGCGCATCGGAAACCGTGTAAGGGGAGGGACTCATAGACCAACCCCGGGCGCTAAGTCCGGTATAACCCAAACGCAAGCCCAACGAAGGTGTCAGCCATTTGCCGACATATACATCCAAGGCAGGCGAAACACGTCCTCCGGCAGAACCTGCCCCATCGCCATCGCTTTCCAAAATATGAATGCCGCCGCCTACGCCAATAAATGTATTATCCCAAAAGCGATTGGTCGCATAGGGTCCTCGCACTATCGAACCCAAGGAATCCCGGTTTGCAGCAGGCGCGACCCAAGCATCCAACGGCAACCCGGATTCCAGCAACAAAGCATCTGCGGGTTTCCGTTCAAACCCAAGCTTGCCAAGATTGACAGATACCCCCAAGGTGACCGATGTCAAACCCGTCAGTTTCTTGGTGGAATTGGAAATCATGCCTATTTCATTTCGCATGAACAACTGCTCGGCTTCCAAAGTAAGATCCACCCGGTCTGTCAAACGAATGATATTCAGCAAGCCCACGCCAAAGCCCAATTCATTGCTGTGAGCGTCAACTCCTTTCAAACCATAAGAGTACAGCCAGCCGGCATTCACAAAAGGAACAAAATCCCAAAAACGCTTAGCCTTGTACCCTCCAATCGTATTGGAAATATTCCAAAGCACATCCCCATGAACATAGGCCAGACCGAATTTTTCCGGATACAGGCTTTGCCCGTCCGCTGTCGAAGGCGCATACGGAGTCTGTACATCAGACCAGCCTTTGGCTGACAAGCCGGAGTACCCTAACCGCAAGCCGACCGAAGGCGTGAACCATTTCCCGAAGCTCACATCCAAAGCCGGAGCGATACGCCCTTTTCCCGATTCGTTATCAGCAGGGCCTTCCAGGATATTAATCCCTCCCGATACAGAAATAAAGAAATTGTCGGAAGCCTTCCCTACCGAATACGGGCCTCGCAGGAATTTGCCTTCCGCATCCCGGTTTTCCGCTTTCGCGGAATTCTTATCTACAGTCACCCGAGAAGAATCCTGCTGTGCCATAGCCGGAAAGCACAACAAGCAAGAAAGCGCAACGACAGCAGATTTCTGCCCCATTGCTTTCATTACATTGATACAAAACCGTCTCATACGTTCTATCAAATTCTAATTATTTCAATCCCATTAGTTTCTTATTGTTCTCCATCAAAGGCAGCAACCGGGCTGCCATTCGTCCCAACTCATCCGTCCGCGTCAGGAAATCCCACATCTTCCGCGAATGCACATCCGTTCCCACGTAATCGTACATCCCTTCACGAAGCAAACGCAACGCCCGCTTCCTCACCTTTGTACCATACAGACCGATGACGGAAGGCAGGTTCAACTGGAACTGAATCCGGTTCTTCTTCAAACAGCCATACATCGCCATATCCATATACATGTATCGCTCAGGATGAGCCAGAACCGGGAAATACCCAGCCCTGCAAACCCCATCCAGCAAGGCTTCCAAATTCCTTGGCGCTTGGAAAACGGAACACTCCACCAGCAAATGATTACTTCCCAAAGCCAGCAAGTCCTGCGATTCCAAGCGTTCTTCCAGTAAGGAATCCAGCATATATTCCGCAGCCAAAAGCAATTTCAGGCCACCATGGTATTGTCCGCACACATTTTGGAACACAGAACGCAAACGCTCCGTCGTGTTCGGAATATCTTCCATGACATGCGGCGTCATGCACACGGCCTCTACTTCCGCTTGCGCATACTGCTCCAACAAAGCAAGCGTGACAGGCATAGAAGCCGCCCCATCGTCCACTCCCGGCAATAAATGGGAATGGATATCCGTGAAACCCTTCCACAATTCCACCGTACTTCCAGTCGAGCGTTTTCCAAACGGCCACATCTGAGTTTGTCTTTACATCTGCCCCTATCTTAGTCGGGACGGGACTCGTACCCGTAATAGCCATAGCCATAACCGCCGTAACCATAACGGGAGGTATGATAACCACCTGAAGGCTCCACTCCATTGACCACTAACGCCATCCTGTTGTATTTGCCTTCGATGTACAAGTTCTCTATATCCGGAAGAGCCCGACGATCCAGCAATCCAGCCCTTACCACGAAGAGCGTCAAATCGGCAAAAGGCGCCACAATGGTTGTATCCGCCACAATTTCAACCGGAGGGCAGTCCAGCAACACAAAATCATACTCGCCTTTAACCTCCTCCAACAAGCTTGCCAAGCGACCGCCACCAAGCAATTCAGCCGGATTCGGAGGCAGGCCGCCCACGGGAATTATATCCAGATGATCATGCAGGACATTTCTTTGGACAATGGACTCAAACGACACATTAGAGTCGTTCAAGTATTCGGCAATCCCCATTCTCGGATTATCCAACAATTCGCTCAACGCGGCTTTCCGCAAGTCCAAATCCACCAACAAAACCTTTTTCTTCTTGATAGCCAAACTCATCCCCAAATTAACCGACATAAAAGTCTTGCCGCTGTCCATCAATAAGGACGTGAACATGACAACCGACGATGGTTTGTCCTTGCCCACTACGAATTCGAAATTTGTCCGCAACACACGGAATGCCTCGTTCGCCGCATCGCGGCATCCCTCTTTCACCACCAAGGGATTCGCCGCGTTCCTCGGACGCCCGAAAGGCCAAAGCCTTTTCTTCCCGCCCACGGCCGGAATCTCTCCCAAAAACGGTATCGACATGTTTTCCACATCTTTCTTGCTGCGAACCTTTGTATCCATGGTCTGCATCAAAAAAATAAGACATGCAGGAAGACCAAGTCCCAACACGAAGGCCACCAGCAGAATATTCTTCTTGTTCGGGCTTTCCGGCACATCTCCACCGTCGGGAGGCGTTATCACACGAGTATTATATGGAGTGAAAGCCTGGCTCAACTCATTTTCCTCCCGTTTTTGCAAAAGATACAAATACAAGGACTCTTTCACTTTCTGTTGACGCTCATACGACAACAAATGCTTAGCTTGAATCGGGTTAGCCGCGATATGGGTATCCGATTTTGCCTGATAGTCGCGCAAGCTCTGCATCTGTATCTGCAATCCTTCTATCCAGTTCTCGATTCCCATCAGAATTCCCGTCCTCATTTCGGCCAACGAACGATCCAGGCTTTGTACCAATGGATTTTGAGACGCACCGCCCGCTATCAGGTTGTTCCTTTGCAAGAGCTGTTCGTTGTACTTCTCCACCTGACCGCCTATCTCGCTGTTCTCTCCGCCTATCGCCGGCAAAAGCTGGTTCTGCTTTGTCTCATCCTGCAAGTATTCCTGTATATACCGAGCCATTGTCAACTGGTTCTGCAAAGCGAGCAGCTGATCCTCCATCTGGCTCGATTTGCTCAAATATAACCCATACGTAGCTTGGATATCGGGCAATAGGTTCTGGCTCTTGTATTTCGATATATCCTCGTCAACCACGCCAAGTTCCTGCTCAATCACCCGCAACCTTTCATCAATAAAGATGGACGTATGCACGGCCAACTGATTCTTGTCCTTGATCCAGTTTGCATTATAAACGGAAATCAGCATATTGAGGATATCGGTAGCCCGTTGGACAGACACATCCTTCACCGTCAAATCTACAACCGTCGATTCATCCATGTTCAATGCCACCGTCAAAGCGGACGAATAACGGGAAGCAGCCCCTCGCAAAGTAGAACGGGACACCACCAACGGCAAGGTTTCGACCGGCATATTCTTATACGGGCTTGGCTGCACGACAATCCTGCCCATCGGCGTGTTCAACGTATCGCCCAATCGCGCGGCAAACTCCTCCGGTTGCTTGATTTCCACCCCATTGCAATCCACCTTGCTTATAACAAATGACGAATCGGGCTTCAATTCCAATCGGAAAGAAGCGTATTCGTCCCGCCTCATATCCAAAAAAGAAACCCTCACCGGCAAATTGGTCCCGTACAAAGTAGGATTGTAAAAACGCCCCTCCGTAGCATACGATACCTCCAGTCCCAAACGCTCCACCACTTCTTCCATCAAAGAGGGAGACTGCAACGCGATTATCTCGTTATTGACATTGGTGTTTTCTTGGAAAAGCCCCAAATCAGAAAACGACCCCACATCCGAAACAGCCGACTTCCCATCGGATGTCTCTTTGAGCAGAAGCTTGGCCGTCCTGAGATAGACAGGTTCCTTGCTCATAATATACAGCACAGCAATCAGCATGGCTATCACCATACTGATGACGAACCAGGACCAACGGTCTGCAAACCAGTTCAGACAATCTCTCAAAGTGATGAAATTGTCTGCATCCTTATGCGTTGTCGTAGTCAACTTTGTTTCTGCCATATCAATTTAATTTGCTGGAGCTGAAATCACTACTAAAGACACCACTGTCGTCAGCAAAGAAGCCAGCGATATCCAGAACGAAGGCTGCAACATGGTATTGCCCGAAGCACGGAAAAGCCGAGCCCTGGCCGCATTAGGCTGCACATACACCATATCGTTCTGCCGAAGGTAATAGGCCGGAGAACCGTACACGCTCTTGGCCGAGGTCAAGTCTATCGGATAGAATTTCTGCACGTTTCCTTCCTGTCGAACCACCGTGATATTGCTACGCCGCCCCTGTATGGTCAAATCGCCGGCCATGCTCAACGCATCCAGCACCGTCACATGGTCTTTGTCTATCAGGAAACGCCCCGGATTATTCACTTCACCCAGCACCGAATAGCCAAGATTCATGTATTCAACCGTCACAACCGGTTTCTGCAACAGATTCTGGCTTTCCAACCGATGCTTGATCATCGAAGAAAGCTCGTCCCGCCGCAAGCCTGCCACATGCAGACTTCCCAGAACCGGGAAATCGATATTCCCTTCCGGATCAATGGTATAAACAGAGGCTTCATTCTGAGATTGAGATGCAGCAGTCTCCGTTAGGCTTGCGCCTATACGAGGCTGGATTATGGGAAGATTGAACATCGCATTCAGCATCGGTTCCTGGCTGGCCACGACAATCGAAACCTTGTCATCCGGCTGCAAACGTATCGAGCTTTCCTGCAAAACCGGCTGTTCCTGCACCGTATCATTTCTGACATCCTGAAAATAAACCACTTTTCGGGTTGTCGCACAGGAAGACAGGAATACTGCCAGCGCAAATAAAATCAAGATTCGAATTTTCATCTTTAATCTCCGTTTATCAAATTTCTCTCATGCCTGCCCGGCATCGACTCCCGCTATCGGACGGATCTGGCGCTTCTGCTTCTCCTTCCTGCCCCGTTTCCAGTTAAGCCAACTGACAAAACCCACGTACAACAATATATCGCCACAAAGAAGGATGTTGATATCCAGCATCCTTCCCAACAATATATTGGACAATGCCAAGACCCCGGAAAGCACAAGAATGATAATCAACGACCATCGAGGGCTGAATCCTATAGCCAATAGTTTGTGGTGTATATGATTCTTGTCCGGCTTAAAAGGATTGGCGCCTCTCCTTATTCGGGAAAGAAACACCCTGACTACATCCATGCACGGCACCAGCAAGGGCGCAAAAGCCAATACTACCGGCGAAGTCCCAAAGGTTTCCGGCATCGACCGGCTCACTTCCACATCCAATATATCCAAGGCACAGAAAGCCAAAATAAAACCTATCGTCAACGACCCCGTGTCCCCCATGAATATTTTCCGGCCACGGTTCACATTGCCGAATACATTGTAATAGAAGAAAGGAAGAAGCGTCCCGACCACCGCGAAAGCCACCAGCGAAAACGCGTATTCCCCTATCGCAATAAACACGAAACCGTAATAAGACAAAGCCACAATGCTCAATCCCGATGCCAAGCCGTCTATACCGTCTATCAAATTAATGGCATTGACAATGAAAACCACCACTAACACGGTAAGCATGACGCTGATTGGCATCCACATCGAGTAAATCCCGAACAAGCCGCACAAATTTTCCATTTCCATCCCCGCCGATACCAGCATGACCCCGCACAACGCTTGTACAAGAAACTTCACCTTATACCGGACTCCTATCATATCATCAATAATCCCCATCAGATACAAGACCAAAAGAGCGCAGCATCCAAAAGAAATCTTGATGATGTTTTGCTGGATATCGTACCACAACCACGACCGTCCAAAAGCCGTATCGACACCAAGCAACAACAAAAGGGCAAAAAACAAAGCAGGCATGAAGGCGATTCCCCCCAGACGCGGGACAATGCCTTGATGCACCTTCCGGCTGTCCACCGGATCAAAAAGCCGCTTTTTGAATGAGACCAATAGTATCTTAGGCAGCAGAAAGCATGTGAAAGCCATGCTCACCACCCCTGCCAACACTATATTGGTCAGCCATAAATCCATATTTCCCCCCATTAATTGCACGCTCCAAACCGCAACCCGAACTCTCCGTTTGCCACAAAAACAGGACAACCTTTCCTTGGCATCCACCATCTTCGCCGAGGCAAAGAACCGCACGCAAGCGAATCGCACCAAGACACGCCTTGAAGCATACAAGAAGCGGCAAAGATATGAAAAATCCCCCTATATATACTTATAATGCCATACCAAGTTTTCAAACACAGGCCGGACCCGATGCATCAAAGACCTCCAACAAAACCTTGTTTGCCTTATCCACAACCGAGTTTTCAAGATTCGCCAAATAGATCCGTGTCGTCTTTTCCGAAGCATGCCCCATTCCCGCACTGATTACAGCCAAAGGAATCGCATGGCGCTGGGCAACCGTAGCCCAAGAATGCCGGGCCATATACGAAGACAAGGGACGATCCAAGCCCAACTGCTTCCCCAGCTGCTTCAGATGACGGTTATACTGACCCAATGCGTATTGGTATTGCCGAAAAGCCTCTCCCGCCCCTACGGCTGTCAAAAAAGGAAACACATACGGGGTATATCGGCAACTATCTGCGTAGCGACTGATAATTTCCTGCATACACGGTTCAATCCGGATCGACATGGATTGTCCCGTCTTGCGGCGCACATACCGTATCATCCCGTTTTGGATATCGCCTTTTTTCAAATAGGCGATATCCACAAATGACATTCCCCTGGTATAATAGCTGAACAGGAAAATATCCCTGGCCAGACAAAGCGAAGAAGCAAAAGGCAAAGACAATCGAGAAAGCCTCAACAAAGCCTCCTCTTCCAAGGCTCTTTTTCGAGTCTGGTCCACTCCCGTATAAACCTCGCTGAAAGGAAACTGCTGCTTGGTCAAGCCTTGTTTCACCGCCTTATTGTAAACGGAACGAAGAATCCGCATGTAAAACGATTTGGTATTTCGCATCACATTCCTGCAAGAAAGCCAATCATCGTACAACAGCACCAGGCCGTCCGTACATTCCGCAAGCGGAATATCCTTCTCCCCCAAAAACTGCCGGAAACTGTTCAATGTCCGCTGGTAATTCCGTGCCGTCCCGAATTTCTCACGGATCTCCAATTGGATAATCTGATAGCGGAAATAATCCAGAAAGGTCTTCTGGCGGGAAAGACTTCTGAATGCCTGCAACATTTCCTCCAAAGGAAGCCGGACCGATTCATCGTCCCACTGCCCGAGCAAACGTCCCAGATAAGAGACATCTTTGTCTATCCGATCCTGTATCTCCACCAACAGCGCGTCCGTAGCACCACCTTGCAGAATCACACATTCGTTCTCAGCATCCCATTGCCATTCACAAAGGCGTATGTCCGTCACCACCCGCCGCCTCTTGTCTTTCCAGCTAACCGAATAATAAATAGCCCCCATCCCATCCCGAGCCGAGGAACTGCGAAATTTGACTTTTACTGTTACCATGTCTTGTATTTTTTTGGGTTTCACACCGATAAATCCGTGTTTCAATATTATTCCAAGATTACCTATTTTTGTAGGTTGATTAGACAAGCGGAGCGCCCGGCATCGGCAATGGAACCTTTGCCCGCCTCTGTTCCTTTGTTGTAACTAAATTTCATCACAATGTCTACAAACCAAGAAAAATGCGCCGACTTGCAACAACGCAAGCAGACGGCCATGGCTGGTGGTGGAGAAAAAGCCATCGCCAAGCAGAAAGAGAGTGGGAAACTCACTGCTCGTGAACGAATCGACAGCATCTTAGACCCGGGTTCTTTTCAGGAGCTGGATCTCTTTATCCAGCATTCGGCACGGGATTTTGGAATGGACAAGAAATATTTGGCTGGCGACGGGGTGGTTGCCGGTACGGGTTCGGTAAACGGCCGCCCGGTCTGCATCTACGCCCAGGATTTCACGGTAACCGGAGGATCGCTCGGTTTCATGCACGCCATGAAAATCTGCAAGGTCATGGATCACGCCATCAATATGCAGATGCCGCTGATCGGCATCAACGATTCCGGTGGCGCCCGTATCCAGGAAGGGGTTCGCGCTTTGGCCGGTTACGGGGAAATTTTCTACCGCAATACCAAGGCTTCGGGCGTGATTCCGCAGCTTTCGGTCATCTTAGGCCCTTGCGCAGGCGGTGCTGTATATTCCCCGGCATTGACAGACTTCGTATTCGTGGTCGACCAGGTTTCCAAGATGTTCATTACCGGACCGGAAGTCATCAAGTCGGTATTGGGCGAAGAAATCTCGCAGGAAGACCTTGGCGGCGCCCGCACTCATGCTGAAATCACAGGGAACGCGCATTTCTATGCCAAGACCGAGCAGGAATGCTTTGCGCAAATCAAGGAACTGCTCAGCTACATCCCGCGCAACAACCGTGAAAAGGCCGAAGCAACGGCGCCTAAGGCTCCGCAGAAAACCTACAAGATTGAAAACATAATCCCGGACGACGTGCGCAAGCCTTACGACGTGCGCCATGTCATCAAGGCCATCTCCGATGATTCCCAGTTTCTCGAAGTGCAGGAACTTTTCGCGCCGAACATCGTGGTGGGCTTCGGCCGTATCGACGGGCAGACGGTGGGCTTCGTGGCCAACCAGCCGTTAGTGATGGCCGGGGTTCTGGATGTGGACAGCTCCGACAAATGCGCCCGCTTTATCCGTTACTGCGACGCTTTCAACATTCCTTTGGTAACTTTCGTGGACCTGCCGGGATACCTGCCGGGGGTTGACCAGGAACATGCCGGGGTAATCCGTCACGGAGCCAAGATCCTGTATGCGTATTCGGAAGCCACTGTACCCAAGATTACCGTTATCTTGCGCAAGGCGTACGGCGGCGGATACATTGCCATGTGTTCCAACCACTTGCATGCCGATTTCGTGTTTGCTTGGCCTACGGCAGAAATCGCGGTGATGGGTTCAGCCGGAGCCGCCAACATCATTTTCCGCAAGGAAATCAAGGAATCGGAAAACCCGGAAGAAACCCGCAAGGAAAAAGTAGCCGAATACAGTGCCAAGTTCGCCAACCCGTATGTGGCTGCGGGTTACGGTTATGTGGATTCGGTCATCGAACCCCAAGAAACCCGCCAAGCGGTGGCTCGTGCGCTGGAATTGAGCAAGAACAAGCATGTGGAGGCGCCTTGTCGGAAGCATGGCCTTCCCCCATTTTAAAATCAGCGCGTGATAACGGGCAATCTGCATCATTGCCTGCGGAGTTCGGAGGCAGTCACGTACAGAAGTACGCTCCTGCCTCCTCTTCCTTGGCAGCTTCGCATCTTGCCCGTTCTAACACGCTGACTTCCTATATTCGAACAAAAAAAAGTTCGACCTCTCAATTTGACTTAACTTCACATTGATTTTCAAATGGAAACAACAGAAAAAATGGAAAGCCTGAATTTGCCTACAGGACAGTACGAAACGGAGCTTTCAATCAAATACAAGAACAAGACGCCTTACCGTCATGTGAGTCCTTATAATATGGAGGCCTTCATGCCGGGGACGGTCCGCCAGATTTGCGTCAAAGTGGGCGACAAGGTGAAAAAGGGCGACAAGGTTCTGATTCTGGATGCAATGAAAATGGACAACGAGCTGCTGGCCCCTGTGGACGGCATTGTCAAGTCCATCTGCGTGGAAGAAGGCCACAGCATCCCCAAACATGCCTTGCTGATTGAATTCAGCCCGGTCTGCTAACTGAACGGCTTCGCCAAACGAACTACCGCTTGGAGAGTGTGCCGAAGAAAAGCCCGACACACTCTCTTTTTTTCAAGTCTGCCCGACCGTTCCTTTCCCCGATTCTCAAATCAATCACATGCCGCACATTTTCCATCATATCCGCCTACGTTGGTTCGGATTTGTCCTGGCTCTCCTGCTGCTCTGCTCCTGCCAGGAACAAAGCATCGAAGACTTGGAATTCCCCTACGCCAAAAAGAAATATTTCGCCGAGATGTTTCTGCCTGACACAAGCATGGAGGCAAACGGAACGGCATGGAAACATCCGGGTCTAGCGAATCCTTACCCCAGCTACTCGATACTGGCGCATGCTTTGGATTCCCGTTTCCAAGTCAAGCCTGAATGGAAATTCTGCGAACTTTTCCTTTGGCTGCAAAGCGACAGTTTGGAAGAAGATAAAACCTATTGGATACGGAAACAGGAGGAAACCACGCAAGCATACCTCAGCGGAATACGAATGGTTCTTAAAAAGGACAGGGAAGAAACCGAGGATGGGAAAAAGACGGTTTCCTGGGAATACTTGTCTCCTCTCGGCATTGCGCTGCCGGATGGAATCAGACGGGACAGCTTATCGGCAAACGGAATTCCTTTGTATCTTTTCTATCAAGGTGTGCTCTGGGAGGACGGGAACAATCCCGTAGTACTGATGCCCTGCCCTCGAACAAGCCATGAACCTGTCCGGATTCCGGAAAGTTTTTTTAATCGAGGAGGTATCCTGGCCGTGGCAGGAGGAATCCGGCATGTCAGTATCCAGGACAGCAGCCTCTTTTTTGCCAAAGCCGACTCCTTGCGCCGACGGATCTACCGGGACACGGTAAAAGCCAATATAGAGGAACGGAGATGGGCCTACCGGCGTTTTTTATCCAATCCGGATGAAGTACGGCGGCATGTAAAGCAATATACCGTTGAAAAGCCGATCAAGTTAAATACGGGTGACCTCGTCTTTTCGGCTAATTATCTTATAGCGAACTCTTTCTCTACGCCTTCCCGCCTGGCCTTGCTGGCCTTGGGGCAAGAATATCCACTGGCTGAAGAATCCGTCTTTTGGCGGGGAGACCTTTTCCAAGCAGCCGTCATCGATCCGGCACCGGATTCTTGCCGAACGGAATTTTGGCAAAGGCTACGAGAAAATCCTCCCAAGACCTCCTTGTCGGAAATATCGATATTGAACCAAAGGCAGACCGAAGATTCCACTACCCGAACAATGTCCCTCCTTGAACTGACCTCGGAAGCCATCGAGCCATATACCGCCAACAATGCCTTGCCGAAAGAAAGCACCTCTTTCCGGTCCGAACACTATCATTCCAGCCCCTCTCTGCTCAAAGGCCGAATTCCGGCTATCCTGACGGAAGGCGATTCCGGATATTACGCGATCTCGGCCTACGTGCAGGAACAATCCGGTCGACGCTGCGGGCAGAAACCTTTCCTCCTAGTCCCTGAACTCGCGCCGTCCGACATCTGGGCTTTCCTCTTGTATCAAATCACTTTGCAGTAAACGTACAACGGAGAAGAAATAGAATCCTTTAACCCAAATCGGTCATTAGACTTTGGGGAGATTGCCCGCTTGTGTCATGCAGCATGCTTCTCGCCTAGCCGAAGGCGTAGCGGGCTACGTCGAGGCGTAGCGAGAAACAGGATGCGGACAGAAGCGGGCAAGATGCCCGAAAGCCTCATTTTCCTAACCGAAAACAGCCCCGGCGTGTCTAATGACCGATTTGGGTTTAAGAAGAATTAGGCTTTGTTTGCTATTGAGAACAAGAGAAGAAAGGATTTTTACGTAAAGAGGCCGCTTCCAACGAATGCTGGAAGCGGCCTCTTTTATAATAAATGCTCGGCAACCTCTTCTCTTGTCAAGATTCAAACGGCAGAGAACATTGCCGTGCTGGGAGCCAGGATTAGTCCAGAATCAGGTTCCAGCCGTGCTTGTCTTCGGCTTCCCCTTCCTGGATGGCTTTCAAAGCATGGTACAGCTTGGTGGAAATAGGACCGGGCTGGCCGTCCTTGCTTACCACGTATTCCTTGCCGGTAGAACGATCCACAATCTTGCTGATGGGCGAGATAACGGCAGCCGTACCGCAAGCGCCGATTTCGTCGAATGTAGCCAATTCTTCTTCTTCGATAGGACGGCGTTCTACTTCCAGACCCATATCGGCGGCAATCTGCTGCAAGCTCATATTGGTGATGGAACGCAGAATCGAATTGGAATCGGGCGTGATGTACTTGTTACCCTTGATGGCGAAGAAGTTGGCCGGACCGGCTTCATCGATGTACTTGTGTTGTTTGGAATCGAGGAATAACACGGTGGAATAGCCTTCTTCGTGAGCACGTTCGCTGGCACGCAAGGAAGCAGCGTAGTTGCCGCCCACCTTGAACAGACCTGTACCCAGCGGAGCCACACGGTCGTAGTCCTTTACGATTTGCATGGGAACGGGCTTGAAACCGCTCTTGAAATAAGGACCTACCGGACCGCCGAACACGATGAACATGTATTCCTTGGCCGGCTTAACCCCTACTTCGGCACCCGAACCGATCAACAACGGACGGAGGTAGAAAGAAGCGCCTTCTCCATAAGGAGGAACGAATTTTTCGTTCAGTTTCACCACTTTCTTGCAAGCTTCGATGAAGAGGTCGGTCGGAACCGGCTGCATCAGGATACCGTTGGCGGAAAGAACCAAACGTTTGGCGTTTTCATCGGGACGGAACAAACGGATCTTGCCGTCCTTGCCCCGGAAAGCTTTCATCCCTTCGAAGGCTTCCTGACCGTAATGGAGGCAGGTGGCAGCCATGTGAAGGTTAATCATTTCATCGTCGCGAACTTCGAGATCGCTCCATTTGCCGTCCTTGTAGTAAGCGCGGACATTGTAATCGGTCTTGAAATAACCGAAAGGCAAACTTTTCCAATCAATCTGGCTCATAATTATATAAATTTTAGATTTTATTCTTAATCAATCCGTTTCCCTTCAAACCGTCTTTCTACAACCTTGCGAAGATACAAAATAAATCGGCAGGCGATACCCCACTTCAACCAAAATCATTCCACACCCCCTCCGGAGCGTACCCCCGCACTCAGTAAACTTATTTTGAGCGATGAAGTGCAAGGCACGCGATTGAGCCAAGCCCGTCACCTCGTTCTTCAATAAAAGCATTTTGGAGGATGGAATGCGAGACGCCGAGCCGACGCGCGGCGCGGGAGCGTACTTCTATACACCGCCCCGCACCCAGTAAACTTATTTTGAGCGATGAAGTGCAAGGCACGCGATTGAGCCAAGCGCGGGAGCGTACCTTTGTACGTGACCAAGCCGCGCAAGGCTCGCAACGAAGCAGACCGCCTCCAAAATGCTTTTATTCCCGGTTGTTGAGGTAAATTAAAATATAGTACAACAACGTCGCCAACGAAGTCAAAGCCGCAATCACATATGTATAAGCGGCCGACCGCAATGCGCTGACGGCCATAGGACGGGTTTCGGCCGTGGCGATTCCGGCATTGTCGAGCCAGGCCACCGCTCGCTGGCTGGCGTTGATTTCAACCGGCAAGGTGACGAAACTGAACAAGGTGGTGACAGCGAAAAGCAGGATTCCCAGCAACAACAATTGCGGGAAAGACTGCACCATCAGGATGCCGGCCAGCAGGATCCACATCACGATACGGTCGCTGAAGCTGACGAAAGGCACCAAGGCCGAACGCATCTTGAGCCAGGAATAAGCCGTGGCATGCTGCACGGCATGGCCGCATTCATGAGCCGCCACCGCAGCGGCAGCAATGCTGTTGCCGCTATAGACCCCTTGGCTAAGGTTCACCGTCTTGGTTGCCGGGTTGTAATGGTCGGACAACATGCCCGGAATGCAGACCACGCTCACATCGTTGATGCCGTGGTCATGAAGCATCTTTTCCGCCACATCCTTGCCGGTCATGCCGTATGGCAACGGCACTTTGGCATAGCGGTTGAATTTTCGTTTAAGGCTCGCCTGGACAATGAAGCTCAGGATCATCAGCGCCCCGAAAATCAGCCAAATCATCGGAATTCCCGTATTGGCCGGATTATTGGCAACTACTTGCAGTATCATTTCTTCTCTTTTTTAGCGTTATTACTCTTGTTTCCAGCTGGCGCCGTCCTTCCCGTCCATCACCGCGATTCCCACTGCCTTCAACTTGTCACGGATCAAATCGGAAGTGGCAAAGTCCTTATCGGCTTTAGCCTTAGCCCGGATTTCCAACAGGATTTCCATCACGCCTTCCAGGCACTCGGCCGATTTGCCACCCTCCGCTACAGAAGACGACAATCCCAATATATCTTCCACGAAATCCTCGTACAATTTCCTTGCCAGTTCCAAATCGGCCTGAGTAAAGACTGCCTTATTGTCAGATGCCGAATTGGCCAGTTTGACCAGTTCGAACAGGTTGGCAATGACCACCGGCGTATTGAAATCATCGTCCATGGCGGCATAGCAAGCTTCTTCTATCTTCTTCAAGCCCTCAGAAACCTGCTCCCCGGCCACGGCCTTCACCTTGTCCAAAGCCGGCTTGATCTGCATCAGGCGCTGCAATCCCTTCTCGGCCGACTGCAAAGCTTCATTGCTGAAATCGAGCGTGCTGCGGTAATGCGCCTGCAAGATGAAGAAACGAATCGTCATCGGGTCGTAAGCCTGTGTCAATGCCGGATGATTCCCGGTGAAGAACTCGTCCAAGGTGATGAAGTTGCCCAAAGACTTGCCCATCTTCTTGCCGTTGATGGTAATCATATTGTTATGCAACCAATAACGGCAGGGCTGATGCCCGTAAGCCGCGTTCGCCTGCGCGATTTCCGCCTCATGATGCGGGAACATCAGGTCCATGCCTCCTCCGTGGATATCGAAAGGCTGCCCCAGATACTTGTGCGACATGGCCGTGCATTCGGTATGCCAACCGGGGAAACCATCCCCCCAAGGGGACGGCCAGCGCATAATATGTTCCGGCATGGCTTTCTTCCAAAGCGCGAAGTCCGCCGGATTGTGCTTTTCATCCTGCGAAGCCAGATTGTCGCGGGTCGTGGCCAGAAGCTCGTCCAAGACCCGGCCCGAAAGCTGGCCGTACGGGTATTTCTCGTTGTATTTAGGTACGTTGAAATAGACCGAACCGTTCACCTCGTAAGCGAAACCGGCTTCCAGAATCTTCTTCACCAGTTCTATCTGCTCGATGATATGCCCCGAGGCCAAGGGTTCGATAGAAGGCCTCAGCACCCCCATCTTGTCCATGAACTCGTGGTAGCGGTTGGCGTAATGCTGCGCCACTTCCATCGGTTCGAGCTGTTCCAGACGGGCTTTCTTGGCAATCTTGTCTTCCCCCTCGTCGGCATCGTGTTCCAGATGCCCTACATCGGTGATATTGCGCACGTAACGAACCTTGTAGCCTAGATGCTTCAGGTAGCGGAATATGATATCGAACGTAACCGCCGAACGGGCATGGCCTAAATGCGGGTCGCCGTAAACCGTCGGCCCGCAGACATACATCCCGACCAAGGGTGCATGCAAAGGTTCAAAGGCTTCCTTTTTCCGTGTCAAGGTGTTCGTCACACACAAATGATTGGCTTTCATCACTATATTTATTTTAACTTTATTGCAAAACAAGCGCGCTCACCCCAAAGACCCGACGGCAAGGCCGCCGATATCCCGTCATCTTCCCTTCTGGAGGCGTGTCAGAAGGTGTAAGATGCAAGGCCGCCGATATCCCGTTATCACACGTCTCTCTTGATTTTGCCGGCGAAGGAAGACACCTGCTTCAACGGCAAAACCGAAGCCAGAATGCCGATACATAGCCCTATCGCCACCACGGCCAGGACATCGCCCGCCTGCCAGCTGACCGGATAGGCATCGGTGATATAATTCCCCGAACCGCCGCCCAACTTGACCCATTCAAAATATTGCTGGCCAAAAGTAAGCAAACTCCCCGCAACGACACCGGCCAAAGTCCCCCACAGACTGACCATGCCCCCATGCAGCAAAAACAGCAAACGCAAACGCTCTGTCCGCATACCCATGCTGGACAGGATTCCTATATCATGGCGCTTCTCGTAAATCAGCAACATCTGGTTGGCCACCATCGTGAAGGTGGCTATCAGCATCACAAAAGCGAAAACAGCCACCACAATCAGCTTCTCGGCTTTCATGCTCCGGAACATGGCCTGCTGCTGTTCGATCCGGTTTTTAACGGTATAGGCATCCCCCACTTCCTGGCGAAGCCGTTCCTGCACATCCTTTTCCGAAAAGCCCGGAACCAACTTGATTTCTATGGCAGAAAGACGCCCCCCCGCATCAAACACCTTGCGGGCAAAGCCCAATCCGCTAAACAGGTATTGGTTGTCATACTCGGGAATGCAACTGAACAAGCCCGAAGGATAGACCGCATAGGACGACACCGCCTGCTGCATGGCAAACGGCCCGGACAACCTGTCCGCATCCACGGTGTACAGGCGGCAAGCCTGCCCGTTGACAGGCGGCATCTGCATTTGGTTATACACCCCGCCGCCCATCAATACCAAGGCCGCATTATCCATCGACGACAAGTCGTATTGCCCGGAATAAACCTGCGCCACGATATCCGTGACCGCAGGGAAAACCGTATCGACGCCTTTGAGCCTGACCATGGCGGTCTGTTCCCCGTAAGCCAACAGCGCCTGGTCTTCAACGACCGCCGAAGCCGACATCACGCCCTCGACTTTCCGCACCCGTTCCAACAAATCGCCTTCATCAAAGAACTTGCCGCTTGCCGCTTCTATCTTCAAATCCGGATCCACCCCCCAGAAGCGTTCGGCCACAAAACGGTTCATCCCGTTCATCACCGAAAGAATCAGCACCATCGCCGCGGTGCTGACCGCAATGCTCAGCACCGCGACCCGGCCGATCTGGCGCACCAAAGGGGTCTTTTTGGCCCGGAAATACCGTCTTGCTATGAAAAATGGAAGGTTCACGTTCTTTCTCTCTGGCTTATCAAAGCCCCATAAAGGTCACAGGGGCAGTATTTTCTCCCTTCTCCGGGCTATTGCTTCAACAGTTCTTCAATCCGCTCCACCCTGTCCAGCGTATCATCGATGAAAAACTCCAGACGAGGCACGATTCTCAACTGATTCCGAATCCTCTGCCCGAGAATCCCGCGGATTTCGGCCGTCCGCGCCTTGATCTTCTTCAAGGTTTCCTCCTTATGCTGGTCGGGAAAGAGGCTTAGGTTGACCCGCGCCACCGATAAATCCGGAGTAATCCGTATAAAGGTGACCGTCATCATAATGCCCGGGAAATAAGGTTGCATCTCCACCCGGAATATCTCACCCAGCTCTCGTTGCAAGAGTCTGTTTATCTTCTGCTGCCTGTTTGTATCCATTATCGAATCTGTTTTCATGCCACTACGGCACAAATTGCGAAGATAATGTTTTTCGTTCACTTATGGAAAAAATGCTACTTTTGTATTAATTTTCATCATTACGAAATTTGCGGTGGCACCGAAGTTCCTCCCTGTCCTGGAATCGGCCGGTCGCCACCTTAAAATGATTTAGTATGCTCAAATTCACCCTCTCCAAAATCGCGGAGATTCTCGGCGGGACGATAGAAGGCGGCAATCCCGAGGCTTCCGTCCACACCCTCTGCAAGATAGAAGAAGGCCATGAAGGAGGACTTACCTTTTTGGCGAACCCGAAATACACCCATTATATATATGACACCAAAGCCACGGCGGTTATCGTCAATGCCGATTTCAAGCCCGAGCACCCGGTGCAAGCCGCGCTGATCCGGGTAGGGAACTCCTACGAAGCCTTCGCCCGGCTGCTGGCTTTCTACAACGAATACACCACGCCCAAACCGGGAATCTCGGAATTGGCGTATATCGCGCCCGATGCCAAAATCGGCAAGGATGTCTATATCGGCGAGTTCGCAGTAATTGCCTCCGGAGCCGAAATCGGGGACGGCTGCAAGATTTATCCTCAATGCTATATCGGCAGCCAGGTGAAAATGAAAGAGAACTGCCTCCTTTACCCCGGAGTGAAGGTATATCCCCATACCCAAATCGGAAAGGCTTGCATCCTTCAGGCAGGAGCCGTCATCGGCGCGGACGGTTTCGGCTTCGCGCCCAACAACGGCAGCTACGAAAAGATTCCCCAAATCGGGAACGTGATCCTTGAAGACAATGTGGAAATCGGTGCCAATACCTGCGTGGACAAAGCCACGATGGGGTCCACCGTTATCAAAGAAGGGGTCAAGCTCGACAACCTGATTCAGATCGGGCACAATGTCGTCATCGGGAAGAACACCGTGATGGCTTCCCAAGTCGGCATCGCCGGCTCCACCAAAGTAGGCGAAAACTGCATGTTCGGCGGCCAAGTCGGCGTAGCCGGGCACAGCACCATCGCCAACGGGGTCATGCTGGCAGCCCAGACGGGAGTTCCCGGCTCGATCCGCAAGGAAAACACGGTACTGATTGGAGCGCCTCCGTTGGATCCGGCCATCTTCCGCCGTTCCTGCGTGCATTTCAAGAACCTGGATTCCATTGTGGACCGTTTGGCGCAAGTGGAAAAAGAACTGGCCGAACTGAAATCTTCGCGATAAGGCAGACTTCTTGCGGTTTTACATGTAAAGTCTCTATCCGTGGAACAGAACAAGCAACTTGAAGACCGGCACCCCTTGGAACAAGGGCAGGTTTTCCTGATCGACAAACCGCTGGGCTGGACTTCGTTCAATGTGGTGAGCCGTGTCAGGAACTGGGCGCACCGCATCGTAGGCCGCAGGGTCAAGACGGGCCATGCCGGCACGCTCGACCCTTTGGCCACGGGACTGCTGATTGTATGCACCGGCAGCTTCACCAAGAAAATAGAAAGCTATCAAGCGCAAGTAAAGGAATATACCGGCACTTTCGTACTGGGAGCCACGACCAAAAGCCACGACTTGGAAAGCGAGGTGGAGGAAGGCGGCTCTTTGGCTGGTATCGATGAAGCCCGTCTCCGGGAGGCTGCAGCCCATTTCACGGGCCGAATCCAGCAAATCCCGCCGGTCTTTTCCGCAGTCAAGGTGCAAGGCAAAAGGGCATATCAATACGCACGAGCCTCCAAAGAACTGGAACTGGAAGCCAAACCTATTCAAATCCTCGAATTTGAAATAAGCCGGGCCGCCTTGCCCGAAGTGGACTTCCGGATCGTATGCAGCAAAGGAACCTACATCCGTGCCATGGCCCGGGATTTCGGAGAGTACCTGGGTTGCGGGGCCTACCTTTCAGCTCTGCGGCGCACCCGCATCGGAGAGTTCCGTGTAGAAGATGCCCAAAACATAGACGAGTTCCTTCCCCCACGCAGCAGAGAGGCGGTCTCCTGACCCCGGAATCCAATCCGGCAAAAGCGGCCTCACACCCCTCAAAAATATCTCCCGGCAGCAAATCCGGACACATTTTGCCGGAAGGATGCCTCCTTCTCGATTTTCATCTTGATTTTCAGCGGCATTCCCTCGCAGCTTGATTTTTTATTTGCTTCTTTATATCTTTGCGCCCTTTTTGGGGGTGGTCTGCTCTGTTGAATCCTCTGTAAAGTCCGGTCGCCCTTCACAAACTCAAAATCTTGGATAGATGAAACTGTCGCAGTTCAACTACAATTTACCATCCGAACTCATTGCCACCCACCCGACTCCCGACCGGGATGACTGCAAACTGATGGTTGTTGACCGGAAAAAACAGAAAATCGAGCATAAAATCTTCAAAGACGTCATCAAATACTTCAACGAAGGGGACGTAATGGTCATGAACGACACCCGTGTCTTTCCGGCCCGGCTTTCGGGCGAAAAAGAAAAGACCGGCGCCATGATCACCGTCTTTCTGTTGCGGGAACTCAACCGGGAATCCTTGCTATGGGATGTCTATGTGGATCCGGCTCGGAAAATCCGCATCGGCAACAAACTCTATTTTGGTGAAAACGATGAATTGGTGGCAGAAGTAATCGACAATACCACTTCCCGGGGACGGACATTGCGATTCCTTTACGACGGGCCGTACGAAAACTTCAAAGCTTTGATTTACAAATTAGGCACGACCCCTCTGCCCGACCATATCCTGGAGGTCCGCAAGGTAGAACCCGAAGACGAAGAACGCTACCAGACCGTCTTTGCCAAGAACGAAGGGGCTGTCATGGCGCCCACTGCCGGGCTGCACTTCAGTCGTTCCCTACTCAAACGCATGGAAATCAAAGGCATCGACACCGCATTCATGACCATACACTGCGGCTTAGGCAACGTAAGGGAAATCGATGTGGAAGACCTGACAAAACACAGGGTGGATTCCGAAGAGCTTCATATCCCCGACGAAACGACCCAAATCGTCAACCGCGCCATTGACGAAAAGAAAAAAATCTGCGCAGTGGGGACTTCGGTACTCAAAGGACTGGAAAGCTCGGTTTCCTTTGCCGGCAAGCTCAAGCCCTTTGACGGCTGGACCAACAAGTTCATCTTTCCTCCTTACGAATTCAACATACCGAACTGCATGATAAGCAACTTCCACGCCCCATTGTCCTCGCTTTTCATGTCAGTCTGCGCCTTTGGAGGCTACGATTTAATCATGAAAGCCTATCAAGAGGCCATCGAAAAGAAGTACCGTTTTCTGACTTTTGGAGATGCCATGCTCATTCTCTAATCCCGGATTGCCAAGCCAGGCCGTTGCAGTTCTCGTGGCCGGAGGAAGCGGCAGCCGGATGGGAACGGATATACCAAAACAGTTCCTGCTTCTGGGTACGGAGCCCGTCCTGGTCCATACATTCCGGCGTTTTTTACAATCCGGCCTATTCTCTTCTATCGTTATCGTCCTGCCCCAGGAACAAATGGCTTCGTGGGAAAAAATCCGGCAGCAATACCTGAAAGCCGAAGAAAAATTCATCCTGGCTCCGGGGGGCAGAACACGTTCCGAATCAGTCTTGAACGGACTGAAAGCCATTCCGAACCCGAAACCGGATTGCATTGCCGCCATTCACGACGGAGTCCGTCCTTTTGTCAACAGAAACTTCCTGCAGGAATGCCTGCTGACCGCCCAGCAACACGGGAACGCGGTTCCTTGCATAACACCGCCTGAAAGTTTCCGCTATATGGACAGCGAGCGTTCAAACGAAACCGCATCCCACGCCATAGACCGGCAAAGAATCCGCAGCATACAGACCCCGCAGTGCTTCCGGATAAGCGCCTTGCTAAAGGCTTTCGCAAAACAGGAAAGCCTGTCATTTACCGACGAAGCTTCACTGATGGAATCCTCCGGAACAGACATCCGGCTTTGCGAAGGGCTGCCGCAAAACATCAAAATCACCCGGCCGTTCGACCTGCAAATAGCCAGGTTCTTGCTGGAAAACGGCTACTGAAACATGGAAAGACAAGAAAAAATCATCCTTGGCATCGACCCGGGGACCCGTCTGATGGGCCACAGCGTAATAAAAAGCGACGGCCAGCATTTTGAATGCCTGGAGATGGGGGTTTTGGATTTGCGAAAAGAAGCGGATCCTTTACGACGGCTGGAACTCATCCTGGAGGAGGTCCTGCATATCATCGATGCCTTCCACCCCCAATACCTTTCCATCGAAAGCCCCTTTTACGGGAAAAACGTCCAAGCCTTACTCAAACTGGGCCGGGCGCAAGGAGTCGCCATTGCGGCCTCCATGTCCAAAGGGCTGAAAGTCCACGAATACTCTCCAAGGGAAATCAAGCAGTCCCTGACAGGGAAAGGCAGTTCTTCCAAGGAACAAGTCTGCGCGATGGCCATGCGCTTATCCGGCATCCAGGGAGAACAGCCCAAGCATCTGGATGCCACTGACGCCTTGGCTGCAGCCATCTGCCACGGAATCCACAGCCGGTTCGATGCTATCTATGAAAAAGCGGGGAAAACGGGCAAAGCACTGCTGACTGCCGCCAAGACGCCCCGAAAGAAATCATCATGGACAGATTTCCTTTCAACGCATCCTGAACGAATAAAATAAAAGCGGTATGCCGTCAAAAAGAGCCGCACACCGCTATGCAAGTATCAAACCGAGTCCACCGCTGCTCGAGAACCGGAACCAATTACAACTTTTCGAACTCTGCCAGAATCCGACTGGCAAGGCCCTTCATTTCCTCTTCGGGCAACTTCAGCTTCTCCTTGCCAAAATCAATATCGGTACCTCCATGAATAGGAATCAGATGCACATGGGCATGAGGCACATCCAATCCGATAACCGACATCCCTATTTTGGGAGCCGGGCAGACTTTAATCAAGGCCTTGGCCACTTTCTTGGCAAAGACCATCAATTCGGCAAGCTCGGCATCTTCCATATCGAAGATATAATCGACTTCTTTTTTAGGCACCACCAAGACATGACCTTTCGCCACAGGGGCAATATCCAAAAAAGCCAGATGCTTTTCGTCTTCAGCCGCTTTATAGCAGGGTATCTCGCCTGCCACAATCTTTGAAAAAATACTTGCCATTTCTTATCGGGTTATTTCGGTTATTTCAAAAGGAATCACTCCGGCAGGCACCGTCACGTCCACTTTATCTCCCACTTCCTTGCCCAACAGGCCCTTGGCTATCGGGGAACTGATGGAAATCTTGCCTTCTTTCAAGTTGGCTTCGTTCTCGGGCACCAAGGTGTATTTCATTTTGGCCCCGTTCTTGAGGTTCTTGATGGTCACCGTCGAAAGCAGCAGCACCTTGCTGGTATCCATCTTCGACTCATCCAGTATCCGAGCATTCGCCAATTCCATCTGCAACTTGGAAATCTTGAGTTCGCACAAGCCCTGGGCTTCCTTGGCCGCATCGTATTCGGCATTTTCCGACAAGTCGCCCTTGTCGCGGGCTTCGGCTATCTGCTGCGAGATCTTGGGACGTTCCACCTTGGTCAGGTATTCCAATTCATCCTTGAGCTTCTGCAAGCCTTCCTTGCTGTAATACTTGATTTCTCCCATGTCTGTGTTCCTCCTTTATAAAAACAAAGGCCGGACAAGCCGGGCCTGTTGCAAAAAAAGTTACGGGACTCGCATCCCGTAACTTCAAAAACAATTAATCTATGAAAAATTCGTGACCTTTTAAATCACGGAGCAAAGATACGAAAAAAAACGATACGCACGGCAAACTGGCACAAATTCACCCCGCAAAACCTTTCACGAATATTTCCGTTCCACTATCACGGAAGCTATCACGGCATCCCGCATCGAAAGATCGGTACCGGGAAGCCGAACCTCATCACGAGATTCTTCATAAGAATCTTCGGAAACTTTCTCTTGCACGCCTGCTCCGCCTATTGGCGACTCCTTGCCAAAGCCAGGCGTTGCCAATAGAAAGGAGGTCGAATCGCCCAAGTCCCCGGCCGCAGACGCCTTATGCGCCTCAGATGAGGCATCCCTTGAAACAGGAACATCCCACAACACCGGCTGTTCCGCGTCCAATTCTTCAAACGAGGGCGCCGCTTCACCGCCTCCATCTCGCCGGGACTCACTGCCCATCACTTCCTGCGGGACAGGAGCGACTTCCATCGGCACTGCAGGCCAAGCCTCCGGCAATCCGCTCCCCTTGTGCGCCTCCGCCCTTTGTTTCGAGCCCGCCTTCATCTTTTTCTTCTTGGCTTTATTCCAGGCCTCAATGCCGCCAAAAAGCAAAACCAGAAGCAATCCTATCAGTTCTTCCATATGGCAAACACTTAATTCGAGGCTAAATTACAATATTTTCAAAAAATACGTAACTTTGTGGGCTATGCATACAATAAAACAACTGAGATTCCTGTTCGGCACAGCGATTTTCCTCCTCGGATTCCAATCATGCGGGGATTCCATCGACTATGGCGAAATCCCTTGGGAAGACATCTATGTCAATTTCAGCGTTTACCCGTACAGCCTGGACAACAGGCTGGCCGCCGTAGGCAATTACAAAGTTTTCGAAAATGAAGGCGTATGGGGGGTTTTCGTCTATCACATAGGCGACATGGAGGAGGAATTCGTGGCTTTTGACCGAGCCTGCCCTTTCGACTGCCGGAGCAGTGATTGCTATGTGACTTACAATGCTGCCGAAGGCGCGTTCGTCAGCAAATGCAACCAAAAATTCAGCATCTTCACGGGCTTCTGCACCACCATTTCAGGATACAGTCTGCTGAAATACAACATCACTTACCTCTCCAATGGCAGTTTTGTCGTATCCAATTAAGAATACCTGATTGGAACGCAGACGTCCGGTATCGCAAGGCACGGAACACAAAAGGCAAAAAAACATTAAACATTACCAAATATGAAAGCGAAACTGGCTTTACTTCCGGCACTATTAGTGGCGTTGCTCGCCACCAAACCGGCATCCGCCCAAATCACGATGGGAGATTTGACAAAGCAGCAACAAGACAGCATCATCTTTGCTTTCCCCCGCTGCACCCCGGGCACCGTGTACATGAAAGACGGTTCCATTGCCAAAAACAGGCTCAACTACAACTACTACGAACCCCAAGTGTTGTTTATCAACGACAAGCCTACCAGCCCGGAAGACACCTTGCGCAGGCTTGACGACCTGAACAGTGTCATGTTAATTGAAATCGGAGACCGTGCCTTCGTACCCGTCATGGGCGTCAGCCTCGGGGAAATCATCTGGGACAACCGGAACATCAGCTTGGTCATGACCAAGAAAGTGAACATCGAAGAAAAGAAGGTCGGCGCATACGGCACTGGCGGTTCCACTTCGTCCATCCAGAGCGTATCCAGCTTCACAGGCGCCAGCGGAGTAAGCGGAAGCGGCAATTATACAGGGAAAACCACTTTCACCACAGTCAACTACGACTTTGCCAGCAATGCGGAACTGACCACAGATATTCGCTTATTCCTGATGCAAGGGACCAAGCTGCTGCCCGTATCCAAAAAGAACTTGGCCAAAATGTTTCCCAAAGCCGCCGATTACATCAAGAAATATATCGACGAGCAAAAACCCGACCTGGAAAATCCCGAGGACGTAATCAACCTGGTCAACTTGGCCAACGCCCAGTAAGCACCTTACTGCCGGAATCCGGACATGCATCCATGACGGCCACACAGGGAACACATACTGGCAAAACGCCCCCTGTGTGGCTCTAAAACGTCACAGAATGCATAGTTTTTCAAAAATAATTTGCAAAAGAGCGCCAAAAATGGCTACCTTTGTCCCCCTAAAATAGGGGACGTTTTGCAGAGCGGACGAGGACAACTAACAAATATGTCAGCGAACCAACCAGATACGAATCAGGAGTGCATGGACGCATCCCTAAAAAGGGGAGAGCGGAAAGCTTGGCACATCCGCCTATGGATGGGAGGACTGCTGGTTCTGCTGGGATTGAACCCCGTCTCTGCACAGCAAGAGGGAAACCAAATCACTCAGTTCATGTACAACACCTATTCGTACAACCCGGGCTTTGCCGGGATGTCGAATGGGATTTGCGTATCGGCCTTGCATCGCCAGCAATGGTTGGGCATAGGCAAGGGCTTGGGGGAAAACGTCAACATCACAGCCCCGAACAGCACCCTTATCATGGCTCATATGCCGATACGTGCTATCAAAGGAGGCATCGGGCTCGAAGTGGCCTCGATCAATGCGAGCCTTTTCCGCCAGACGTACGTGAAATTGGGCTATGCCTACCACCTGCAAACCTCGTTTGGGGTCATTGGCATGGGGATACGGGCACAGGTGCAAACCTTGGGGATGGACGGGAACTTCAACCCCCGCGATGAAGGAGACCCGATTATCTCCAACATCCAGGAAAGCGAAACCGGTGTGTATGGCGACGTGTCGATTGGTTTCTACCTGCAAGGGAATGGCAACTATTTTGTAGGCATTGCCGCCAACAACCTAATTGCCCATAAAGGGAAGAAAATAGCCTATCAGCCATCGAGGACTTTTGCCTTGCATGGCGGCTATACATTTACATTCCCTGATCTTCCTAAAGTAGAATTCACTCCCTCCACCTATCTGGAAACCGACTTCAGCACCTTTAACTGGAGCATTGCGATGACCGGAACATTCAACAAGAAATTCTGGGCAGGGCTCTCCTACAGGTTGCAAGATGCCGTATCCATTCTGGGTGGCGTCCATATAGGAAAGTTCCAGCTCGGCCTATCTTACGATATCACCGCGTCCCGATTCATCCGGGCGAGCAAGATGGGAGGCGCGTTCGAGGTGTTCGTCCGCTATTGCTTCGGGCTGGAAGGAGACAAAGTGAATACAGAATACAAGAACGCCCGGTACTTATAGGGGCCGGTCGTCAAACAAGAACCTTATAACCCTGAACCAATGAAAAAAATCGATTTGTGCGGTGTACGAAACCTGGCCACGATCCTGTTTTCCGGCATCTTCCTAGCAAGCTGCGGCAATACGGGAGGCAATGGCGAGCTGGTCGGCGTTTCAGGGCGTAAAGCCCCCGACATACAAGTCCCTTTTGGAATGACTTATGTTCCGGGAGGCAGCTTTGTATTCGGATCCGGAGGATTCGACCCCACTTACCAGATGCTCAATTTCAAATCGGTGACTGTGAGCGACTTTTTCATGGACGAAACGGAAATCACAAACAACGAGTACAGGCAGTTCGTGGAATGGGTGAAAGAATACTTGATTCGCAGCCTCTTGGCAGAGAATGAAATCGAAGGTTATTTCATCGTAAACGAGAATGAAGACGAAGACCTGCCTCCCCAAATCGACTGGCGCGCCAAGATAAAATACGATGATCCGGCCGTACGGGAAGCCTTGGATGAAAGCGACCTGTTCATTTCTCTGGACGAACGCTTTTCCCACCGCAAGATCTTCAATATCGCAAAGCTCAATTATGTTTACACGACCTGCGACTTCCGAATGGCCGCGCAGAAGACGTTCGGGGAAATAGAAGACGACATGCGGGAAGAAGACGTGTATTACGGAGCTTTTGCAAACCGGTCTTTGTCTTTGCCCGGTGAAAACGGCCTCTATACGACCCACAAGGTCAACATCTACCCTGACACGCTTTGCTGGATTTTCGACTGGGCATATTCGTATAACGAACCCATGGTGACAGGCTATTTCAGCAGCCCTTGGTATGATAATTACCCCGTAGTAGGCGTAAACTGGAAACAGGCCGAAGCCTTCTGCAAATGGCGGAGCAATATGTATAACGATTACATGGCACAGAAAGGCTATCCTGCCTCGCAAGAGTTCCGTCTCCCGACCGAAGCCCAATGGGAATATGCCGCCCGGGGCGGAATCGATGCCAGTCCGTACCCGTGGGGTGGAAACTATGCCCGCAACGCGGAAGGATGCCTCTTGGGCAACTTCAAGCCCGGACGCGGGGATTACGGAGCTGACGGCGCTCTCTATCCCTGCATTGTCGGCCACTACGCTCCCAACGATTATGGTCTATACGACATGATGGGCAACGTAGCGGAATGGTGCATCGATGCCTATGATGAAACGATTGCCAACAACCACGACTTCAATCCGGTTTATACCTATAATGCCAAGCCGGAAGACGGTGTAGGACTCAAGCGCAAAGTCCTCCGTGGCGGCTCGTTCAAAGACTTTGCAGACCTTTGCAAAGTATTCTACCGGTCTTACGAATACCAGGACACCTGCAAATCCTACGTAGGGTTCCGTTGTGTACAACCGTTGCTATCTACAGGGCTTTTCCAAGGCGGAAACAGTTCACACGTGTACTAAAAACCTAATCGGATAAAAGGATCGCCTTCTACCCCCGAAGGCAAATTGCTGAAACAAAAAAAACTAAAAAAATCATGGCAAAGCAAAAGAAAGAGGGAGACGTATCAGAAACGCAACCAACACACATCGTGGGAGGCAAAGAAAAAAAGATGCGTCTTGTCGATAAACCAGGGTACAAGAAATTCATTGCAATGTTGTACGGATGGGGGGCTTCTGTCGTCATCATCGGCGCCCTCTTCAAGATTCTGCACTGGCCAGGAGCAAATATCATGCTTATGATAGGTATGGGAACAGAAGCCATCATCTTCTTCTTCTCCGCTTTCGAGAGACCCCACCCGGAATATGACTGGGACTGGGTTTATCCCGCACTGGAAAAGAACGAAGACGGCACTCGCAAATACGCTCCAGGTGAAGCGCCGTCCTACTATGCCCATGGCAGTGGCGTTTCGGCCAATGAAAACCTGCTTTCCGAAAAGCTGGAAGAAATGCTGGCAAAAGCCAATGTGACCCCTGCGGTCTTTGAAAACCTCAGTGCCGGATTGGAGAACTTGACCAAAACCACGCAGAACCTGAGCAACTTGACCAGCATTGCAGGCGTAAACCAAAGCTATGCCGCCGAAATGGGCAAGATGACCGAACATATCAGCACCCTCAACAAATTTTATACAGACCAGATCCAAGCTTCCAAGGTGCAAGCCGAATCGAATGCCAAACTGCAAGAAGACGTGAACAAAATCATGGAAACTCTGAGCAGTTCGCTGCAAAGTTCGCTGAAATACCGTGAGGAAATTGACGAACTGTCGAAAAAGGTAGCCGCTTTGAACAAGATGTACGGCCAGATGCTGGCTGCCATGCAGAACGCCAATCCCACAAAGGCCTAATCATTAAAAGTTGAAGGGATAGTCATGAGCGCACCAAAAGAGACCCCACGGCAAAAGATGATTGGCATGATGTACCTTGTACTGACTGCCATGCTGGCCTTGAATGTATCGACCGAAGTCCTCAAGTCGTTCATTACGGTCAACGATGCCATGGAAAAGACCAACCTTAATTATACGGAAAAGAACGAGGCTCTTTACGATGTATTCCAAAGAGCCTATGCTGCCAACGAAACCAAAGTGGCCGAACAATGGGCAAAGGCTCAGGAAGTCAGAGCCAAGAGCCAGGAATTGTACGACTATATCCAGCAAACCAAATACGAAGTAGTCGCCAAGACAGAGGGCGTGACCATCGAAGAAGCCAAGACCCTCCACCCCAGCGAGTTCGGGAAACAAGACAATTACGATATCCCGACCAACTTCTTCTTGGGAAGCGAGATTCTCAAAAACGGCCGAGCCTATATCTTGCACGACAAGATAGACGAATACAGGACATTCTTGCTAAACGCACTTGGAAAGGATACCAGCAAAGTATCCTTGAAATCCTTGGAAGTGGACGGGGATTACAAAGATGCCAGCGGCACACCGGTAGATTGGGAGACTTTCAATTTCTCGCACACCATCATCGTAGCAGACTTAGCCCTGCTGAATCGTTTGCAGACCAATATCCGCAATGCGGAATCGGATGTAGTATCCCAGCTCTATTCCTCGGTAAGCGAAGATGACTTCAAGTTCGATACCATCTCCGCCAGAGTGGTTCCCACTACATCCAATGCTGTTGTCGGCAGTGATTTCGAAGCCGACATCTTCGTAGCAGCCTTCGATTCCCGTTCGAAAATCACAGCCACCATCAACGGGAAAACTTACGAAGGCGAGGCCGGCAGCATCCGCTACAGGATTCCGTCCACCAGCGCAGGGGAAAAAGTACTGCGAGGAACCATCGATGTGCCTAGCACCTTCGGTATCAAATCCTACCCGTTCGAATACACCTACAATGTCAGCGAACCCATGGCAACCGTATCGGCCGATGCGATGAACGTCCTCTACATGGGGGTCAATAACCCGATTTCCGCCATTGCGGCAGGCGTTGCGGACAAGGATATTGTGATCGAACTGGAGGACACCAAGGATGCAAAACTCATCCGCAAGAAACCGGGTAGCAATGCCAGCGACTCCATTTATATCCGTCCCGGCGCCAATAAAAACAAAATGGTGAAAATCAACATCTATGCCAATAGCAGCCAAGGCAGAAAGCTAATGGGGTCGAAGGAGTTCCGCATCAAAGAGACGCCTCTTCCATCGGCAAAGCTCAACGGCTTATCTTCCTCCAGCGTGCAGAACGTACCCTTGGCACTCCTGACCCACCCGCAAGGCGGCTTGGTTGTGGACATGCCGGACTTCGATTTAGCGATTCCTAAAGGGAAATTGCGAATCATATCCTTCAAGGTACAAATTTCGAGAGGGAACCAGCTAGGCTACGTGATGGAATCCAACGGAAGCCGGTTTTCCAAGGACATGGTTGAAAACTTCAGACAATGCTCTCCGGGCAACAAAGTCTATTTCCAGGATATCCAGGCTGAAACCTTGAACGGGAAAGAACGACTGAACGATTATACCATCACCATAGACTAATCCAGGGGCAAAACCTTGCAAAAACTAACACCGATGAAACGAATCTTTGTCATAACACTCCTGCTGATGGCGGGCATCCTGTTCGCAATACCTGTCCGAGGACAAATCCTGGACGGCTCGAACGGAGGCACTCCCCAAGACGGGTTCTATGAAAAAGTCAACACACAAGGCAGGAAGCCTCGTCCTTACGTGCCTGTCAGAGAAGCCGATGTCTTCATCAAATGGCGGGTATGGAGGGTTATCGATTTAAGGTTGAAAATGAACCAATACCTGTATTTTCCAACAGAGACTACCGTGAATCCGGACAGGAAAAGCCTGACGAACCTGATTTTCGAAGGCATCGAATCGGGAGAAATCATTCCGTACAAGGATGATTTTTTCTCGGAAGAGTTCACGATGGAAGAATACAGGACCCAGCTCGAAAAAACCGTGGATGCAGATATTCTGGGCGATTTTGAAGCCTTGGAAGGAACAGAATCTGACGAGAATAACGAGGTTGCCAGCAATGAAATCACCAACTATTACACGGCCAAGGACATCCTAATGTACCGGATAAAAGAAGAATGGTTCATCGACAAACAAAGAGGCGTACGGGATATCCGGATTATAGGCATCGCGCCGGTACTCCAAAAGGAAACCGGAATCCAGGATGTCTGCTGGTTGTATTACCCTCACTTGCGGGAATTGTTTGCCAAGACAGAAGCCTTCAATCCTCGCAACAGCGCCATGCGGCAGTCGTACGATGATGTTTTTGCATGGAACCGCTATTTCCAAAGCTATATCTACAAGATAGATAACCTACAGAACCAGACCGTCGAGTATTTCTATCCCGATATCAAGACGCAATTGCGCGAATCGGATCGAATCGAGGAAATGCTGTTTGAAATAGAGCACGACTTGTGGGTTTACTAAGATTGAATGTGTAATATCAAACGCTTCGGGCTCAAGCCCGGTACGCCGTACAGTCAACAGCGCTAACGTCTGAGGCTGTACGGCTTTTCGTATAACAGGATGTTCGATTTTTTCGGCCAGAACATAGAATACCTCAAGGGCGTAGGCCCGGCCAAAGCCCAGACGCTGCGGCAGGAAGCCCATGTCTTCACCTACGGGGATCTGCTCACTTATTTCCCATTCCGCTATATCGACAAAGGCCACTTCATCACAATCAGCCAAATCCGGGACGACCAATCGTATGTGGCTGTCAAAGGGAAAATCCTCAAAGTGGAAAGCAAGGGTTTCGGCAAAAGCAAAAGGCTCTCCGCCGTGTTTGGAGACGGAACCGGCACGGTGGAACTGACCTGGTTCTCCGGTTTGAAATGGATCGAACCCAAAATCCGGCAAGGTGTCTATCTGAGCATCTTCGGCAAACCCAGCATCTATAACCATCAGCTCCAGTTCAGCCATCCGGAAATAGAAGTCATCGACCCGAACAAGCCCGACCAGCCGCAAAGCGCTGGCATCCAGCCCCTCTACCCTACTACGGAAACGATGAAGAACCGGGGACTTTCGCCCAAGGCAATGGCCGCTATCACGCAGAATCTCTGCAAGCAGGCCGAAGGCAGCATCCCTGAAATCCTAAGCCAGGACATCCTTTCCCGATACCAGCTGATGTCGCGCGAACAAGCCTTCATCCAAGTCCATCACCCGCTGAGCCTGGCCCATGCCGACTGCGCCCGGCAAAGGCTCAAATTCGAGGAACTGCTTTTGCTCCAGCTCAATATCCTCAAGCAAAAAATGAACCGGGGAAAAACTCCCGGCTTCGTGTTCACAAAAGTTGGGGACAACTTCAACTATTTTTACCAAAACAACCTTAACTTTGAACTCACCGGAGCCCAGAAAAGAGTGGTCAAGGAAATCCGGGCCGATACACGGACAGGATTCCAGATGAACCGTCTCTTGCAAGGGGATGTGGGCAGCGGAAAGACCATCGTGGCGTTGATGAGCATGCTGCTGGCCGTGGACAACGGCTTCCAGGCCTGCCTGATGGCACCTACCGAAATCCTCGCCCGCCAGCATTTCGCCAGCATTTCTAAATACCTGAACACGATGAAGGTCCGGGTGGCCTTGCTGACCGGTTCGAGCACGAAAAAAGACAGGACGGTACTGCTCAACATGCTGGCTGACGGCCAACTGCACTTGCTAATTGGCACCCATGCCTTGTTAGAGGACAATGTGGTGTTCAAGAACTTGGGCTTGGTGGTGATTGACGAGCAACACCGCTTCGGGGTCGCCCAACGGGCAAAGCTCTGGAACAAGAACTCGGTGCCGCCGCATATCCTGGTCATGACGGCCACGCCCATTCCCCGGACGCTGGGAATGACCCTGTACGGGGATTTGGACCTTTCGGTCATCGACGAGCTGCCGCCGAACCGAAAACCCATCAAGACCCTGCACCTCACCGACCATGACAGGCTCAAGCTCTTCGCCTTCATGAAGCAAGAGATTGCCAAAGGCCGGCAGATTTACGTGGTCTATCCGCTGATTCAGGAGTCGGAGACCTTGGATCTGAAAGACCTGATGGACGGATACGAAAGCATCAGCCGGGCTTTCCCGATACCGGATTACCAGCTGAGCATTGTCCACGGCAAGATGAAAGCCGAAGACAAGGAGTTCGAGATGCAACGCTTCAAAAAGGGAGAGACCCAGATCATGGTGGCTACAACCGTAATCGAAGTAGGTGTGGATGTGCCCAATGCCAGCGTGATGGTGATTGAGAACAGCGAACGCTTCGGCTTGGCGCAGCTGCATCAGCTCCGGGGGCGCGTAGGCCGGGGCGCAGAGCAGTCGTACTGCATCCTGATGACCGCCGACAAGCTCAGCAAGGATGCCAACGAGCGCATCAACACGATGGTAGCTACCAACGACGGCTTCAAGATTGCCGAAGCCGACCTGAGGCTACGCGGACCGGGCGACCTGCAAGGCACGCAGCAAAGCGGGCTGCTGGCCTTGAAAATCGCCGATATCGCCCAGGACGAGAATATCGTAAGGGCGGCGCGGCATACGGCCGTGGAGATACTGCAGCAAGACCCCGCCTTGGCATCGCCCAAGAACCAAGCCTTGCTCCGGGAAATGAAAAAGAATGGAAAAGAGAACTTTTGGGCCAAAATAAGCTGATATGGACAACCAGAAACTTTCGGTTTACGGGGCCCGTGCCCATAACCTGCAAAACATAGACCTTGTCTTGCCCCATGGCAAGCTCATCGTGATTACCGGCTTGAGCGGAAGCGGAAAGTCGTCGATTGCGTTCGACACGATTTACGCCGAAGGACAGAGACGCTATATGGAGACCTTTTCGTCCTATGCCCGCCAGTTCATCGGGGGCTTGGAGCGGCCTGACGTGGACAAGATCGACGGCCTGAGCCCGGTCATCGCCATCGAGCAGAAGACCACCAACAAGAACCCCCGTTCCACTGTGGGGACGGTGACCGAAATCTACGACTACTTGCGACTGCTCTTTGCCCGCATTGGCGAAGCCTATTCGTATGTGACGGGCGAAAAGATGGTCAAATATACCGAAGAAAAGGTCATCGACCTGATTCTGCATGAATACAATGAAAAGAAAATCTCGGTGCTCTCGCCTTTGGTAATCGGGCGCAAAGGGCATTACCGGGAACTTTTCGAGAACGTCCGCAAGCAAGGATACCTCAAAGTACGGGTGGACGGCGAGGTAACAGACCTCAGCTTCGGCATGTACGTGGACCGGTACAAGACCCACGACATCGAACTGGTGGTGGACAAGCTGCAAGTGAGCGACAAGAACCGCGCCCGCCTGGTGCAAAGCGTCAAGGCGGCCATGAAACAGGGCAAGGGACAAATCCTGATTTTGGACGAAGCCAGCGGCAAGGCAAGGCATTTCAGCCGGACTTTGATGTGTCCCACCTCGGGCATTTCCTATCCGGATCCCGAACCGAACACGTTTTCCTTCAATTCTCCTTACGGAGCGTGCCCGCGCTGCAACGGATTAGGGGTGGAAATCAGTCCGGACATAGATAAAATCATTCCCGCCCCCAGCCTCAGCATCCATGCCGGAGGGCTGGCGCCTATCAAGCCGGAGCACCTGCACGACCGAAAAGAGAACCTCTTGGGGGAAGGCTGGATCCTGTCGCAGATTGAAATGATCGGACGGGCCTACGATTTTGACCTGAAAACGCCTATCCAACGTATCAGCGAAGAGGGCATGAACGCGATCCTGAACGGGGAGCACAGGACTTTCGAATTCAAGAACACCACCTTAGGTGTCACCCGCAAGATAGACATCGACTTCGATGGCATTTACGCCTACTTGCAACGGCTTTACGAAGAAGGATTGCCCAGCGCCCAGAAATGGGCCATGCAGTTCATGACGGCCCGAACTTGCTCCGAATGCCACGGAACCCGCCTGCAACAGGTTTCGCGGCATTTCCGCATTGCCGGAAAGAACATAGCCGAACTCTCGGCCATGAGCCTGGAAGAACTGCATGACTGGGTCGCCCATGTAGAACCGCAACTGAACGAATCCCAAAAGAAAATCGGCCATGAAATCCTGAAGGAAATCCGCAACCGAATCGGTTTCCTGCTGGACGTGGGCATCGGTTATTTAAGTCTGGACCGGGAAGCTTCCAGTCTATCCGGCGGGGAATCCCAGCGTATCCGCCTGGCGACCCAGATCGGGTCCAAATTGGTAGGGGTGCTGTATATCCTGGACGAACCCAGCATCGGGCTGCACCAGCGCGACAATCAACGGCTGATTGCTTCCCTTAAACAGCTGCGGGACTTGGGCAATACCGTCATCGTGGTGGAACACGACGAGGACATGATGCGGGCGGCCGACTATATCGTGGACATGGGGCCGGGCGCCGGCGTGGAAGGCGGGCGCGTGGTGGCTCAAGGCAGGCCGGAAGAATTCCTGAAGCAGAAATCCATCACCACCGACTACCTGAACGGCATCCGGAAAATCGAGATTCCGGCCCGCCGGCGCCCGGGCAACGGGGATACGCTCCGCTTGCTCGATGCCTGCGGCCATAACCTCAAACATGTGAATTTCACTTTGCCGCTCAATACCTTCACCTGCGTGACCGGGGTTTCGGGCAGCGGCAAGTCTTCCTTGATTACCCAAACCCTGCAACCCTATCTGAGCGCCTATTTCTACCGCGCCCATCCCGAACCCCTGCCGTTCGACAGGCTTGAGGGGCTATCCGGCATCGACAAGGTGATAGAAGTGGATCAAGCGCCCATCGGACGCACCCCGCGCTCCAATCCTGTCACCTACGTGGGGGTGTTCGATGAAATCCGCCAGCTTTTCGCTTCCCTGCCCGACTCCAAAATCCGAGGATACAAGGCCGGGCGCTTCTCGTTCAATGTGAAAGGAGGACGCTGCGAGAAATGCGGGGGAGCCGGGGTGGAAACCATCGAGATGAACTTCCTGCCCGATGTGTATGTGACCTGCGAGGAATGCAATGGGAAACGCTACAACCGGGAGACCTTGGAAATCCGCTACCGGGGAAAGAACATCAACGATGTGCTGAACATGAGCATCGCCCAGGCTGTGGAATTTTTCGAGAATATTCCTTCCATCGCCTCCAAGCTCAAGACTTTGAACGATGTAGGCTTGGGATACATCACGCTGGGGCAGCCTTCCACTACCCTTTCGGGAGGAGAGGCCCAGCGTATCAAGTTAGCCGCCGAACTTTCCAAAAAAGAGACGGGAAGAACCTTGTACATTTTGGACGAACCCACTACCGGCTTGCATTTCGAGGATATCCGCATCCTTTTGGATGTGCTTCAAAAATTAGTGGATGCCGGCAATACGGTCCTGGTCATCGAACACAATCTGGATGTAATCAAATGCGCCGACCATATCGTGGACATGGGACCGGAAGGCGGGGCGGCCGGCGGACGCATCGTAGCCGAAGGCAGGCCGGAAGAGATAGCCGCCTGTCCGGAAAGCTATACAGGACGATACCTGCGGCCTTTATTAGAAGCCCAAGGCCGGAAAATCGGCTAAAAAACATAAATTGAACGTATCATGTCGAAGATAGAAATCATCTGCAAGAACACGGGAATCCGCAAGGAATACCCCATCGGAACCACCTTGGCCGAAATAGCCAAAGACCAGAATATCCAGCTTGAAGACGATATCCTGGCAGCCAGGGTCAACAACTCCCTCCGGGAGCTTTCCTTTGAACTGTTCAAGCCCAAGACCGTGGAATTCATCGACATCCACGACCCGATGGGTTACGCGATGTACATGCGTTCGATGATTTTCATCATGTTTAAAGCCGCCCGCGACCTTTGGCCGGAAAGCACGCTGAAAGTGGAGCACACCCTGCCCTTGGGAACCTATTGCGAACTGATCGGCATCCAAGGAAAGCTCAGCCTGAGCATGGTGATTCAACTCCGGAAACGGGTCCAGGAAATCATCGATGAAGACCTGCCTATCACCCGGCGGCAGATTCCCACCACCGAGGCCATCGAAGTGTTCAAACAGAACCGACTCTACGAAAAAGTACTTCTCTTCCAGACCCGGAACGAACTCTATACCTCGGTCTATAGCATAGGTAATGTTTCCAACTATTTCTACGGCTACCTAGTACCCAGCACGGGCTATATCAAGCATTTCCATATCGACCGCTATTTCGGCAACGGCCTGATTGCCATCCGTCCTGACCTGAACGAGACCGTAGGGAAAGACACCAAGCGGTTCCTGTCGGATATGGTCAAGGCGGCCTGCCAAGGCGGCAGCAAGCTTTTCAAGACTTTCCAGGAACAGAAAGACTGGCTGGAAATCATGGGCGTGCCTTACGTAGGCAACCTCAACCGGATTCTGCAACAGGAAGGGGCAGGCCGCCTGATCAAGCTCTCCGAAGCCTTGCAAGAGAAGAAAATAGCCAGCATCGCCGATGCCGTGGCCAAGAAAGCGGATTGCCGCATCGTGCTCATCAGCGGGCCTTCCTCCTCGGGCAAGACCACCTTCTGCAAACGGCTCTCGATCCAATTGCAGGTATTGGGCTACAGCACGGCCGAAATCTCGTTGGACGACTATTTCGTGGATCGGGAAAAGACCCCCCGGGATGCCAACGGGGACTACGACTTTGAATGCCTGGAGGCCATTGACCGGGAATTCTTCAACCAGCAGCTCCAGCAAATCCTGAATGTCCAGAAAGAGACTGAAATCAAGATGCCTGTCTATGATTTCAAGGTCGGTGTCCGCCGGATGGACAAGAAAATCCGGGTATCGCCCAAGACCATCGTGCTCGTGGAAGGCATCCACGGCTTGAACCCTGCCCTGACCGATCTGGACAGCCGGTTCACCTTCAAGATTTTCGTCTCGGCCCTGACCCATATCAGCATCGATACCCAGAATCCCGTCAGCAGCACCGACAACCGCCTCATCCGGCGCATGGTCCGCGACAGCAAGTTCCGGGGCAATTCCGCCTTGGCCACATTGGACCGCTGGCCCAGTGTAAGACGGGGCGAGAACAAGAATATCTTCCCCTACCAGGAGCAGGCCGATGTGATGTTCAACTCCGCCTTGCTCTTTGAGTTAGGCGTGCTCAAACAGGATGCCGAAGCCTTGCTGCGAGCCATCCCTGAAAACTCGGAACATTACGGGGAAGCCCACCGCCTACTCAAATTCCTCTCCTACTTCCTGCCTATCGAAGAAAAGGAAATACCGCCCACATCGATTCTGCGGGAATTCTTAGGGGGCAGCAGTTTTGTTTATTAAAACCCCGAATGAAAATGCACCTTTCCCAATGAAACGGCGCATCCACCAAACGGGTAACAGCTACAAAAACATGTCGCGATGAAAGCAAAAAGCAGTGCAGAAGACATTTACAAATTGTACAAGAAATGTAAATCGGTCTGTACCGACACCCGCCAGATACAGCCCGGCTCCATCTTCTTTGCCTTGAAAGGGGAGAATTTCGATGCCAACACCTTTGCCAAGGAGGCCTTGGAAAAAGGCTGCTGCTACGCGGTAGTGGACAATCCAAAATATGCAAATGATGAAAAGATATTCTTGGTGGAAGACTGCCTGCAATGCTTGCAAAAGGTAGCCGTCCTGTACCGGAAAGACATGATCATTCCTGTCATCGGCGTTACCGGCACCAACGGCAAGACCACGACCAAGGAACTGCTCCGCTCCGTACTAAGCCAGCGATACCGGGTCTATGCCACCGAGGGAAACCTGAACAACCATATCGGCGTTCCTCTGAGCCTGCTTTCGATGCCTTCCGATACCGAAATAGCCATCATCGAAATGGGGGCCAGCCATCCCGGCGAAATAGCCCAGCTTTGCCGCATTGCCCTGCCTACTTTCGGCATCATCACCAACATAGGCGAAGCCCATCTGGAAGGTTTCGGCAACTTCGCCACGATTGCGGAAACCAAACTGGCCCTGTACCGCTTCTTGGAACGTATCCACGGAAAAGCCTTTGTCAACGCCTCCGACCCGCTGCTGATGAGCCAATCCGAAGGCTTGGAACGATTCTGCTACGGCACGCAGGACAACGTGTTCCTGCAAATGACCCCGATGGAAGGAGACAAAATCCATCTTTTCTGCTGCCTGCACGGGCCCAGTTCGGCTCCGAACCTGACCGAAATCCGAACCAAGCTCACCGGCGGCTACAATCTGGACAATGTAGCAGCGGCGGCTTGCGCCGGACGTTACTTCGGGCTCAATGACCGGGAAATACAGGACGGCATCATGGAATACCAGCCCACCAACCTGCGTTCCCAATGTATCCAATGCGGCAGCAACCTGATTATTGCAGACACCTACAATGCCAATCCTTCCAGCATGAAAGCAGCGATTGAAAACATCAGCTCGTTGCCATCGCAAGGGATCAAACTGGCCATCTTGGGCGAAATGCTCGAATTGGGCAAAGCCAGCAAGGATGAACATCAAAAAGTATTCGATTTGCTCCAGCACCAAAGAATCCCGGAAGCCTTCCTCGTGGGCGGAAGCTTTGCAAAAACACCCAAGCAAGCCGGATACAAACTGTTCTCCAAGACGGAAGAACTGATCGAATTCCTTAAGCAGAACCCGGTGGAACATCGCTGCATCCTGATCAAAGGCTCGCATGGAGTCCACTTGGAAAAAGTAGTGGATTTCTTCAAAAGCAATCCGGTTTAAAGCGGTTTTCCTCAAAATTTCGTATCTTCGTTGCGAAGCAATCGAAAACCGCTTCCATCGTCCCTGCTCGTTCATGCCCAAGCAAGGAAGCGGCTTGGCATAGTTCCCGACCGAATCGGGGAATCGGGCTTCGCCTCGAATTTGCCGACCAAAAACACCATAACATGAAACATTCTGCATTATCCATACTAGGCTTGGCCGCCACCCTCGGACTTCTGGCTTCCTGCCAGGACAGCCAAAGCGCTTACGATGCCGGCGGCACCTTGGAAGCCACTACGATGACCCTCTCGGCCCAAGGCAACGGGCTCATACTCTCCCTCCCGATAGAAGAAGGCCAGAAAGTGGATTCCGCCCAGACCTTGGGCTGGATCGACACCGTGCAGCTTTCGTTGCAGAAAGAACTGATCGAAGCCGGGCTGCCTTCCGGACGGCGCAAGGGCGACCCTCGCTACACGGGGCAGGAAATCCAATTGGCGCAAGTGGAAGACATGCTGGATAAATGCCGGATCAGCGTGCCTACGCAAGGGGTCGTGCTGGAAAAATACGCCCAAGCCGGGGAACAGGCTTACATAGGACGGCCCTTGCTCAAGGTAGCCGACTTGGACAAGATGTATGTCCGCGTCTATCTGTCGGCCACCCAGTTGGAATCGCTCAAACTGGGACAGGAAGTGGAAGTATTCTCCAAACGAGACGGAAAGGAAATAGCTTACAAGGGCCGTATCCGCCATATCTCCGACCAAGCCGAATTCACGCCCAAGTCGGTCCAGACCCAAGACGAACGCGACAACTTAGTCTATGCGGTCAGGATTGCCGTGGAGAATGACGGGTATTTGAAGATCGGGATGTACGCCAATGTGAATTTCTAAACTATGGAAACCTCGGTAGTCGCTTCATTGGTCAGCAAGAGCTTCGGACACGGGAATCATCGTGTCCAGGCTTTGGACGGGGTTTCCTTGCGGATAGGACGAGGCGAGCTTTTCGGCATCATCGGCCCGGACGGTTCGGGCAAGACCACCCTCTTCCGGATTCTGGCATCGCTGATGCTGCCCGACAAAGGCCGCGCCTATATCGAGGACTTCGACACGGTGAGCCAGTATCGCGACATCCGCAAGATTATCGGCTATATGCCGGGGCGGTTCTCGCTTTACCAGGATTTGAGCGTGGAGGAAAACCTCAAATTCTTCGCTACTCTTTTCGGCAGCGATATCGAGAAGTCATACCCTAACATCCGTCCCATCTACCGTTACTTGGAGCCGTTCAAGACCCGCAAAGCCGGCAAGCTCTCCGGCGGGATGAAACAAAAGCTGGCCCTCTGCTGCGCCTTGATCCATAATCCCAAGGTCTTGCTGCTGGACGAGCCGACTACCGGCGTCGATCCGGTCTCACGCCTGGAGTTCTGGGAAATGCTGGATTTACTGAAAGCCCAAGGCATCACGGTCATCGCTTCCACGCCTTATATGAACGAGGCCATGCGCTGCCAGCGGCTCTGTTTCCTGCAAAACGGCAAGGTAGTGGGCTGCGATACACCCGAGAACATACGCAAAGCCTTTCCTTTCAAGGTCTTTTCGGTCAAGAGCGCCGACAAGTTCCGGCTCTTGGGCGACTTGAGGAATTTCCCGGCCTGCCATGCCTGCTATCCCTTCGGTGCCTACCACCATTTTTACTACAAGGAAGGGACTATCCGGATGGAGGAATTGGAATCCTACCTGGCATCGCTCCAGCATGAGGAAATCAAAATCAAGGAAAGCGAGCCGACCATAGAGGACTGTTTCATGGAACTGATGAGCCAAGGAGGGGAACATGGGAATTAGAGAACGTTTGCTTCGCGAACGCAAGGCGATACAGGCCTTGCAGGACGGATATGTCATCAAGGTGAAAGACTTGACCAAGAAGTTCGGGGACTTCACGGCGGTGGACCATATCAGCTTCGAGGTCAAGAAAGGGGAAATCTTCGGTTTCCTCGGTGCCAACGGAGCGGGCAAGACCACGGCCATCCGTATGCTCTGCGGCCTGCACCGGCCCACTTCGGGCAGCGGCATGGTGGCGGGCTTCGACATTGCCACGCAACAGGAGGACATCAAGCGGCATATCGGCTACATGAGCCAGAAGTTCGCGCTCTACAACGACCTCAAAGTCTGGGAAAACATCCGGCTCTTTGCAGGCATTTACGGAATGAGCGATTCGGCGATAGCCAAGAAGACCGACCAGATGCTGGACCGTTTGGGCTTCATGGCCGAGAAGAACACGATGGTGGGCGAGCTGCCATTGGGATGGAAACAGAAGTTAGCGTTCTCGGTGGCGATTTTCCATGAACCGGAAATCGTGTTCTTGGACGAGCCTACCGGAGGGGTGGATCCGCTGACGAGGCGGCAGTTCTGGGAATTGATTTACGAGGCGGTGAGCCGGGGCATCACGGTCTTCGTGACCACGCATTACATGGACGAGGCCGAATACTGCAACCGGGTGAGCATGATGGTGGACGGGCGCATCGAGATGCTGGACACGCCCAAGAACCTCCGGACGCACTTCGGGGTGGAGACGATGGAGGAAGTGTTTACGTTGGTGGCGCAGCGGGCCACGAGAAGCGACGATTAGATTATGAAACAGTTTTTCGCTTTTGTGGAAAAAGAGTTCTACCACATCTTCAGGGACAAGGCGACCATGCTGATCATCTTGTTGATGCCTGTGGTGCAGGTGCTTATTTTCGGTTTCGCCATCACGACCGACATCCAGAACACGGAAGTGGCGGTGGTGGACCTTTCCAACACGCCCGACAGCCGGGGCTTGATTGACAAAATCGATGCGGGGACGTATTTCCATGTGACGGAGAGGCTGGCTTCTTCGGCGCAACTGGAAAAGCTTTTCAAGAAAGGAGATATCAAGATAGGCTTGATCATTCCTCCGGATTTCAGCGACGACATGGCGGCCGGACAGAAGACCAAGGTGCAGTTGGTGACCGATGCCAGCAACCCCAATGAAGCCAGCATCGTGAACGGCTACTTGCAGAACATCATCGGCGCGTATTCGCTGAATCGTTATCCGGGCGATGCACCGGTAGTCGGCACCACGGTGGAAACGAGGATGTTGTACAGCCCGCAGCTCAAAAGTGCCTACACTTTCGTGCCGGGGGTTATCGGATTGGTCCTGATGCTGATTTGCACGCTGATGACCTCGGTCTCGATTGTCCGGGAAAGGGAACTGGGCACGATGGAGGCTTTGTTGGTGGCGCCGTCCAAGCCTATCTACATCATCTTTGCCAAGACGGTCCCCTACTTCGCGGTCTCCATCTTCAACCTGCTTGTCATCATTCTCCTTTCGATTTTCGCCTTTGACGTGCCTATCCGGGGGAGCTTCCTGATGTTCTTCCTGGCCAGCATCACCTATATCTTCACTTCGCTCTGCCTGGGCATCTTCATCTCGACGGTGTCCAAGACGCAGCAAATCGCGATGATTATCTCGCTGATGGGGCTGATGCTGCCTACGGTGCTGCTGTCGGGGCTGATGTTCCCCATCGAGAGCATGCCGGCGGTGCTGCAAGGCTTGTCGTACCTGCTGCCGGCCCGCTGGTTCATCGAAATGGGACGAATCATCATGATCAAGGGCTTGGGATTCGGCTACATCTGGATGCAATGGACGATCCTGATGGGGATGGCGATTTTGTTTTTGGGGTTGAGTGTGAGGGGGTTTAAGGTTCGGTTGACGTAGCGGCGTGTGACCGCGGCGTGTGATAACGGGCAATCTGCTGCGTTGCGAGGTTCAGCCAAGTCGGTCACATACCAAAGTATGCTCCCGCCTTGGCCTTCACCTCGACGCCTTGCATCTTGCCCGTTCTGACACGCCGCAGGACGAGGGAAAATATTTTGAAGGCTGCCCGGACGAAGATTGCCGCGCATGATTGGATTGGAAGTTTCGGTACGAAGCGCGAAACAAGATTGCCGCAAGCAAAATCGGGCGGGGCGAGCGGGTGAAGGCGGGTTCCTGCGGGAAAGAAAGAGACGGGAGACTGGAGTGCGTTATAAAGCGATTGGTTCGCAAAAAAAATGAATGAAATTATGCGGAGAAACCGGGTTTTGAAATACTTGCTGGAGAAGGAGTTCAAGCAGATGCTGCGCAATCCGATCATGCTGCCGCTGATTATCGCGCTACCGCTGATCCAGCTGATTCTGCTGCCGTATGCGGCCACGTATGAAATCCGGAACATCCAGATGGTGGTGGTGGACCATGACCAAAGCAGCGTGTCGCGGGCCTTGCAACAGAAAATCGCCTCGTCGGGATACTTTGAGATTGCTTATCACACAGACACTTACCAGGAGGCTTTGACGCATATCGAAGAGGGAACGGCCAGCATGATATTGGAAATTCCGGAGAATTTCGAGCGGGAAATGAACGCGGGGGAAGAGGTGCAGCTGTTCGTGGCGGCTGATGCGGTGGACGGGACCAAGGCGAGCATCGGGACGAATTACCTGAACGGGATTATCCAGGATTTCTCAATCCGGGAAAGGGAGGAACTGGCCATGAAGTCGCCGGTGGCGGTGGTTCAGAGGGAGTTGCCGGCGCAAATCGAGGCGATACCGGTGTTCCGTTTCAATCCGGGATTGGACTATAAGACGTACATGGTGCCAGGCATCTTGGCGCTGCTGCTGACCTTGGTGGGCGGGATTCTAGCGGCGCTGAACATTTCGGGCGAACGGGAGTTAGGCACGCTGGAGCAAATCAATGTGAGCCCGGTGCGCAAGGTGGATTACCTCCTGGGCAAGCTGATTCCGTTCTGGATCATGGGCCTGGTGATTATCTGTTTCGGTTTGGGTATTGCCTGGCTGCTGTACGGCATTGTGCCTAAGGGCAGTTTCTGGACGCTGATTGTATTCGCGACGATTTACAATATGGGGTTTATCGGCTTCGGGCTGTTTATCTCGTCGGTGTCCAAAAGCCAGCAGCAGGCTATGTTCATTGCGTTTTTCTTCTTGCTGATTTTCTTTTTGATGGGCGGGCTTTTCACGCCGGTGAGCAGCATGCCGCGCTGGGCGCAGTACATCACTTACTTGAACCCGACGGCTTACTTGATCGATGCCATGCGGCTTATCATCCTCAAAGGCAGCGGCTTTGCCGACCTTTGGGACCAGTTCTGGGCCACGCTGAGCTTTGCGGTGTTTTTTAATGGGTTGGCGTTGTTGACTTTCCGCAAGACTGCCAAATAATTAAAAGCGTTTTAAGAGGCAATCTGCTTCGTTGCGAGGCTCAGCCAAGTCGGTCACATACCTAAGTATGCTCCCTCCTTGGCTTTCTCCTCGACGCCTCGCATCTTACCCCTTAAAACGCTTTTAACCCAAATCGGTCATTAGACTTTGGGGAGATTGCCCGCTTGTGTCATGCAGCATGCTTCTCGCTTAGCCGAAGGCGTAGCGGGCTACGTCGAGGCGTAGCGAGAAACAGGATGCGGACAGAGGCGGGCAAGATGCCCGAAAGCCTCATTTCCCCAATCAGAAACGGACACGGCGTGTCTAATGACCGATTTGGGTTTAATCCCATGTATGAGAAACTGCGTTGACTTTTCCAAGCCGTAACCTGTCCGGCTGCGGAGTAGCAACAGGGTACGCTCCCGCGCTACGCTGCGGCTCGACGCCTCGCATCTGCTCGCTGAAAACGCTTTTTCCGTCAGAATGTCAAACAGTTGTAAAATCAAAACTCCTGTAGTATCTGCTGCGCCGCAGCGAGAGTAGACTCCCAAAAATTTAGTAACTTTGCTTGATACGGCCTGCGAAGATAATCCAAGCAAAAACCGACAAATATGCTGTACCCGATTGGAATCCAGAATTTTGAAAAACTCCGCCAAGGAGGATTCTCCTATGTGGACAAGACCGATTTGATTCACCAGATAGCCAAAAACGGAGGATACTATTTCTTAGGCCGTCCGCGCCGCTTCGGCAAAAGCCTCTTGGTTTCGACCATGGAAGCCTATTTCCAAGGGAAGAAGGATCTTTTCAAGGGCTTGGCGCTTGAGAAGTTGGAAAATGAATGGACAGAATATCCGGTGTTGCATTTGGATCTGAGCGGGAAGGAATACAAGAGCATGGAAGACCTCGATGTCCGCTTGGACAGGCATCTGAGCCTCTGGGAGTTGTCTTTCGATGCGGCAAAACGCTATCCGATGGCCGATGCCCGGTTTTCGGACATCATCGATACCGCCTACGAGAAGACCGGGAAACCGGTGGTGATTCTGATTGACGAATACGACAAGCCTATCCTGGATTCGGCAGGCAACGAACCGCTCAGGGAAGCCTATCGAAGTCGACTGCAAGGCTTTTACAGCGTCATGAAGAGCCAGGATGGCAAGATTCGCTTCGGTTTCCTGACCGGCATCACCAAGATGGGTAAACTCAGCATTTTCAGCGGGCTCAACAACCTCAAGGACATCTCGATGGACCACCGCTACGTGGACATCTGCGGCATCTCCGAAGAAGACCTCCATGCCTGTTTCGATGAAAGCGTGCAGGAAATGGCCGATGCCAACGGGCTGAGCAAGGAAGAATGCTACGCCAAACTCAAGGACTATTACGATGGCTACCATTTCTGCGAAAACTCCGCCGATATTTACAATCCTTTCAGCCTGCTCAATGCCTTGGACAGTCAGCGGTTCAAGGACTACTGGTACGAGACCGGCACTCCCACCTTTGTGGTTAAGGCCTTGCGCAACGGCAAGTTCAATCTGGAGGATTTGACCTTAGACGGTGTACCTGCCTCGGCTCTTACCGGGGTCAACGCCGATGATTCCGACCCAATGCCCATCCTTTACCAAAGCGGTTACCTGACCATCAAATCATACGATGAACTGACAGAGGAATACTCCCTGAAATACCCCAACAAGGAAGTGGAACGCGGCTTCATACAAGGCTTGGCCAACATCTACGTGCCTTCCGCCCGGTACAATAGCCCCTTTGCGGTAAGGAAGTTTGCCGAAGATTTCAAGAAGGGCGATGCCGAAGGCTTGATGAAACGCTTCGAGGCATTCTTTGCCGATGCTGATTACGAAATTGCAGGAGATGCCGAACTCTACTTCCAGAACACCATGTACGTCATGTGCAAATTGATGGGACAGTATGTACAAGTGGAACGCCATACCAGCAACGGAAGAATGGACATCGTGGTGCAGACCGACAAATACGTTTATATCATGGAGTTGAAGATGGATGCTACGGCGGACGAGGCATTAAAACAAATCGAGGACAAGGCCTATGCCAAGCCCTTTGCCGCCGACCCGCGGCAGATTTTTAAGATTGGCGTGGCATTCTCCAAACAGACCCGACGAATCGAGGAATGGAAAATTGCCTGAGATTTACGTTGGACAAAACAATCCATGATGCCGACCACCGCGGAAAACGACTAAACCTCACAAACGGTGTTTCTTGATATTGAATCTGCCCGCCACGACAGGCGGTAGTTTTGGCTATCCCCGCTGCTTTTGCATCCCATGCCGCTTCCGGCCATAAGGTCCTTCCAAATTGGCAAAGGGAAGCTCTCCAGCCTTGTTGAAAAAATAAGCCAGCATAGCATATTCATCCGCCTTTGGTTGCGAGCTGGGCGCATAATAGACATGCATTTGCTCCAAGTTTGCCAAGGTCTTGATCCATTGCCCTCCGGAATGAGGACGCTTGGCTCCGATAGGCGTATAATAATAGTCATTGACCCGTCCCTGCAGACTACTGGTCGTCATACCGATATACAGCACGTTTTCTTTCGGATGCCAGAATTCCGAAAGACGTTCTTTCAAACTTTCCACCGTAGGCTTGACGCCGTCCAAAGTGAAAAGAGGCAGACGGTCAATCCAGCGTTGAATCATCGCATCATCAAACAAAGGTGCAACCGGACTTGCATTTTCCTCATCGGCTTTCGCGCTGCCCGATACGATATAGATGCCTTGCCCCATGCACGGAACAGGACATCCCCATTTTACGGATTGGAACGACTGGACTCCAATCTGATCAAAAAGTTCTTTTACCGTCATTTTTCTGAATTTTAATAATTTGCACAACTCTGACAGATGATCTGTCCGGCCGTCCTGTTAAGCGAACGGCCGGACATCCCCCTCTCGTCCGGCAACAAGGCAGCCATGCCACCTTATTCCCGGTTCTTGTATCGGTCTCCCAAACGCTCGAAATACTGCGGATAATTCTTGATCCGGGCATGAATCTGCGAACTGGGAACGGGCGCACCGTCCTTACGTTGATACAATTGCCTTCTGTTGACCGCGCTAGCAATCTCGCTGGCAGTCATAGGTCCGTTTTGGAGCACAACCTGAATAGCTTCGTGTAATGTCATATCGCTTACTTTTTAAGATTTATATTCACTGTACCCGCTTGACATAAGGCCTGATAGCTGTCGGTCCCCATTCTATTGTGAACGAATCACCATCCGGAAAAGCCTTGAAACGAATGGAATCCGTACCTGGAAGGTATTTCGATTCTACCTCGTAAACACGGGTTTCCGATCCGTATGTACAGGTCACTCGCAGGATTTCAAAGTCGTTCTTATCGCCATACTTGCATCTGTACGGGCTTGATAATTCCCTGCTGTCAAATCTGATGTTTCGATTCACCACTTTGTACTTTTCCATACTCTATTTATTTTTAATACTTTAATATCACCAGCAATACCAAGCCGGCTAACACTCGGTTATCACGCATGCTCCTATACCCGGCCTGTTTAGCTCAGCGAATCCATGCGGAATCAAATGCCGCCACACTGTGTGAAGACACGATAATTTACTAATTTTCAACCAATTTTCCACTTCACACCACAGAAATCAAGCACTCCGCCTTTACATCACCAAGACTTTCCAAGTCCGAGAGCCGGAGCGGACAAGATAAAGTCCATTGTGGCGGACGGGGATTTCTTTGTCGAAGCCTCGGTAAAGCAGGCTACCGGAAGCCGAGTAGATGCTGATTTCGCCCTCGATGCCCTCGGTGCAAATCACGTGGTCCTTGGCATAGACCCGGCCTTGGGACTGCAAGCCCGATGCCTCGTTGGCTACCGAAGGGTCACGGTCGGCCATCAGGCGGAAGATTACCGATTGCAGGCTTACATCCTCATTTTCCCCATTGTAACCGGTGGCATAACTATAGGAAACCTCCTGCCGAATGAAAGTCAAGCTGTTGCCAATGCGGGTACAACCCTCCCAATCCGAGGCTTTAGTTATATCAAAGTCAGGCAATTGAGAAAGGTCGAAGCGGCTTTGTTCGTCAAGGGCGATGTTCAAACGGTTGCTTTCCGCCTTCAGAATCTGCAGCTTGGCGTTGGCAGACAAATCGAGGCTGGTCAGCTCGTTGTCCGAGCAGTCGAGGCTTTCCAATTCGGTAAAGTATTCGATGCCCTTTAAGTCCTGGATGCCCATGCCGGAAACATCGATGCCGGTCACTCCGGAGACTTCCTCCTCACTCAGCTGGCCGTCCGCGTCCATGTCGGCATATTCTGTCATGTAGCCCCTAAAGAATGCGTCAGGGAAATGGTCCTCGTCGATAGGAATAAAGATTTCCGAAATAGAATCCCTATCAGGAATAGTTACAAAATTAATTATAAACGAAGTGCTTGTGTCATGTGTTAAATCTTCGAACACCAAGGACACCGATGCTGAATCCGCAATGAGATTGGCTGTTGGAATAGTATAGCGTAGACAGATTTCGTCTGCCGTATTCGGATTACCACCAAGCACTTGATTAGGTGCTAATGTAATCCCGGAAACATCAGCCGGAATCTCTTGGCATTGCCCAAGCGCACAGAATTGCATGGTAGAACCGACCGGCAAATCAATGGGGCTGACGCTTATATGCAAATTCAAATTGGCATTTGTCTGATTCGACACGGTCAGATAAGTCGGAATCTCGAGATAGTCAAGAGCAAGGTCGGCAGTATCGACTATCTTCCTAATCCAGTAAGTTCCTCCATCGTGAACGGTGTCATTAGCGATTGTGATTTTTATGTGATTTTCGGGATTGAGAACTTCCACTTCGCCATAAACCACATCCGCAAAACCGGCACTTTGGAACACATCCCCTGCATCCGGATCCTGTACAAAGCAAACCAGTTCCAAATCGGTCATTTCTTCAATATGCGTGCCGCTCAAATCTATATTATACTCATATTCAACCGTTTCACCTGCCGTATAACGAGCATCCTCGCCGCGCGGCCCTGCCAGGTGCGACATCGTCACGTAGTGGAACTCCGTTTCCCCGTTGGTTCTCCTGTTGCGTGTCGTTGTCCCTTCTATCAAGGTGGCGAAGAATTTGGCCGAACGGATATCGATGGCCGAGCGCACTTCCAGGCGGGCGGACATGCGCTCGTTCAGCGTGTCCACCTTGAATTCGAGGCATTCGATGGATACCGGTGTCGGCTGGCCGTAATCAACGGCGAGCAATGTCTCCATATTGCTGGCCAAGGCCGCATAGCTGACCGCGGATGTCCCGCAATAGACAATGGTCGGAATGGCATCCACCCCGTAATAATTGGCCCTCACCCCATTGTCGGCAATATAATAGGGATCCATTGCCGGAAAGTTCATCTGGTACTTGATGATGTTCAACCTGCCTTCCCCTTTCACTTTCTCATAGATAGGGTTTAACATATTGGCAGCAACATAGGACGGAGAACAGGTCGATGCCGTGAAATGTTCCACTACCGGCACAAAAGGCACGACATCCGTCGTGTCCAGATAAGTGAAATTCCAGCTCAGGCTCTTCGGCTCCGGACAGCCCACCCCGTTGACGGCCGTGCAGCGCAGCGTCAGGGTGTAATCCGCGTTGGCTTCCGCCTCGCTCAAATCCAAAGGCAAGTCCAGGGTGGCCGACGACAAAGCCGCTATATCGCCTGCCACATGGAGCGTCTTGGCTGCCCCCTCGCCCAACTGGTACGAGAAATCCATGGAATCTATCGCCAACGCACCTTCATTCACCACCTGGATTCTCATCGTCGCGGGATTGCCGATTGCATACGGACGGGACAGGTTCGACATCGAGAACAGAGCCTCGGCTTCGTAGGCAGCGAATTTCAGGTTCGAGACAAAGAATCCGAAATACAAATTCCCGGCTTCTGTCAAATCCTCGTTCGTGAAATACAAGGCCAGTTCCACCACTTTGCCCGTATAGGACTCCGGCAAAGTCATGCCCACGGTCCCCGTCAGACTGGTCTCCAGCGTTTCATCGGCTTCGAACAACGTGAAGACCGTATCCCAGACACCTACCGCCGTGTCCCTCACCATCAAGCCGAAATTCCGCACATCCCCTTTCACCGTGGTCGATGCCATGTACTCGAAATCAAGGCTCAGCATGTTGAGAGTCCGGCTGCTTTCCATCTGGAACGGATTGGTCACAAGCAGGTACTGCCCATCCAGCATGGTCGTGGCCACCCCGCGCCCGGTCTGGCCCGCAATCACATTCCCGTCCGGGTCGTACACCCAGCCGGCAATCGCGGTCATCGGACTGATATCTACCACATACACAGGATCGCCGGCAGCATCGATATACGAGCTCTCTTCCTTGTTCCACATATCCCCCAAGCGTCCATTCGTAAAGGTCTCCTCAAAATAAATTCTCTCTTGCGCTGAAACATAGTCACAGAACAAGGTACAGGCAATAAACAATAATAGTTTGGTTTTCATCACTATTAATATTAATCAAATGACGTGGTTCGTTATAGGATTCCGGGAGAAAAAAAAGAAAGCGTGGAACCGCTAGCTTATCTAAAGTTACAGGCTCTGGCAAGCCCACAGGTATAAATAAGCAACAGCCCACGCCTATGCGATAGACGCAAGAATGGCTTATTCCTTACCTGTGTTGAACGTGCCAGATTCGTAACTCAGGAATAATGCTAAGACACTTCCTTTGTGTCCCGTATGTCCGGCTTCATGCCAAAACCATCGTTCCGGCACGCCGCCTGCCGCCTCCGCAGGACAAACCTGTTTCCGCGATGCCTAAGCAAAGGATTCCATGCGGACGCCACAAACTGCAAGCTTGTCATTGTCCCGGAATTCACCTGCTTTCGGCTCGGCAAAGATACTACAATTTACGGATTTGCAGCAGCTAAACCGTAAGACGATTCGGCAGGAACGCCTCCGAGGTTTCCGCCCGGATTTGTCCTGCCGCACACTGCTTCCCATCCGATAGGCGTGGTTTCTTTGCCCATACGCATCCTTCAAGGGCTGTTGCTGTATGCCTGCACCCCTATCGGCAGGCACGGGACAAAAGTAATACCGATGAACGTCAGAACGTGTCGCCCATCATAAGAGGAGAAACAAAAAACCGGCCAAGCGCGGATTTGCACAAGGCCGGTCTCACAACAAGCAGGTTTCCTTGCCGTATTATCTTATCGGATATGATACATCCACTCTTTCCGAACGCAAGACCTGACCATCCTCGCGCGTCAAAGTGTAGGTGAAATAGCCGGTTGCCGACTGGACACCTTGCTGCCCGTAATACATGTACAAGGAAGAAAGATTGAAGCGGGAGAAATTCTCGGTAAATTCCCGGATAGCCTCATCATCGTTCTGTTGAGCAGCCTTGTCCGAAGTCATGGCATCGTTGTCGATGTATTCGGATTCTTCCCAGTCCAGATACCGGGGGCTGGTCAGATACTCATGGGTCTTATAAGCGGCACCGCCGTCTTCCACTACATTCAACGTATCCACTTTGAAAGTGTACAAGGTGCTGACTTCCTTCTCGCAGGAAGAGAACATGAACAAACCGGCTACCGCCAGAAAAAGGGCAAAAATTTTTGTCTTCATCTTTATAGTATTTTTATTGGTTATCCGTTCGGGAAAACATTCACAGTGCAAAGATGGCACAATAATTCTATAAAGAATTCAAAATACGCAAAAGTTTAGCAAAAAATATTTGCCGACAGCCAAACTCGTCCCTCCTTCGCTAAATCGAGCCTATAAAAGCACATCGGCCAAGCCGGATTGATGCTGGAAGAAACGAGCCAGCACAAAGAGATAGTCGGAGAGACGGTTGATGTAGGCTTTGGCCAAACTTCCTTGGACTTGTGCGGCTTCAGGAATGCCGCCAAAACCATCCATGCAGCGTTCCACCCGGCGGCAGACCGTCCTTGCCACATGTGTCCGAGCCGCCAAAGGACATCCTCCGGGCAGGATAAAGGCTTTCAGCTCCGGCAATCCGGCCTGCATCCGGTCGATTTCCTTTTCCAAGCGTTCCACCGAAGCTTCCTCCATAAAATGATAGGGATACGGCTTGCCCTCCGAAAAATCAAAAGAATAAAAACCGCCTATCTTGAATAAATCCTGCTGGATATCCGTCAAGAACCGGCAAACATCAGGGAAGCCAGATTCCGCCACCAATAAGCCTATCCACGCATTCAACTCGTCAATCTGCCCATAGACTTCCACCTGCGGGTCGCTCTTTCCCACACGCTTTCCGCCTATCAACGATGTCGTTCCCTTGTCTCCACCTCTCGTATATATCTTCATCTTATTCTGTCTTTCAAAGTGTTTTCTCAAAAAAACATCATTCCATCCACGGGAAACCCGATTTCTACAATCGGCAAACGCTTGGTTCCCCGCCGCAGGCGAGCATCGGCCATCGCGACGGACAACCGGCCCGGACGCTGGAGGACCTTCGCAAAAAAGCCGGAACAGCCAACAGGATATTTGCAGCGTTAAACCCAAACCGGTCTTGAGCAGATTGCCCGGTCAAGAACGACTCGGCGCACTCAATGACCGATTTGGGTTAAAAGGGCTTGCCAACCTGCCGAATCGCCAGTCACAGATTCGAAATCAGCCCTCACATCGAACTTCCAGCCTTGCGCGTTGGAAATCTCGGCCTCGTGCGAAGGGCGTTTGCCGTGTGCCCTGAATGTTGCCAGCGCGCCGTGTAACACGGGATTTCACCACGCTTTCTCTACAGTCTCATCCGTTCGCAATCGGCAAACGCTTGGTTCTAGCCTCTTTCTTTTCTTCTTTTGCCAACTTTTCTTCTTTTCTTTTGGGCTTTTCAAAAGAAAAGAAGAAAAGTTAATATAAATCAGACCACCAAGCCGGATTCCCCTTCAAATACTTCTCGAACCACGCCAATATCGTCTTCTCCCAATCCACCCGCTTGGCGTAATCCACAATACCGTGGTCCTCACCGGCCACCGTCACCATCGCCACCGGACGGCCCAACAGACGCAAAGCCTTGAACATCTGGTAGCTTTCCCCGATAGGCACATTCACATCCGCCGTCCCATGCAACAGTAGCAAAGGCGTATGGATTTTGTCCGCATTGAACAAAGGACTCTGGTCCACAAAGATATCCTTGCGGTTCCAAGGAAAAGAGAACGCATTGGCCGTAGAGCCGTAGAGATAGCCCCAATAGCCCTCGCCCCAGTAGGATGAAATGGAACTGATGCCCGCATGGGAAATCGCCGCCGCGAAGATATCCGTCCTCGTCTGCAACAACTGGGTAGTAAAGCCCCCGTAGGAAGCCCCGATGCACCCCAGACGGGAAGCGTCCACAAACGGATGTTCCTGGCAGAACTGCTTTACCCCCATCACGATTTCATCGGCCACAATCTTGCCCCAATCGTTCACATGCTTAGCCGCGAATTCCCGTCCGTAGCCGATAGCCCCCGAAGGCTGCAACACCAAGACCACATAGCCTTCCGAAGCCCAGACCGTCTTGGGATAACGCACCGCAATCGCCTTGGGCGTAGGCGTGGTTCCCCCGTAATAATAGACAATGCAAGGATACTTCTTCATGGCATCGAAATCGGGCGGCAGGTAATACGTAGCCTCGATGGTATCCCCGAAAGCGTTCAGGAAAGACCAATCCCGGTTCGCCCCTTGCGCCACCTGCTCCATCTCTGCCTGCTGCGGGTAAGCCACGCAGAAAGTATTCTTCAAGCCTTTGGACGAAGCGAACTCGTTCTTGGCCGCGCTTCCCTTGACCCAATAAGCCCGGGACGGCTTGTCGATGCTGCTACCCACATACAACAGCCCGTTATCGCAGACATCCATGCCGCTCACCACCTGCACCTGCGCCGGAACACGGGCAAAAGTCCCATCCGAAACCCGGTAGGAGAACAGATTCACCTCATCCCGGTCATCGGCATACAAATAGATGTACTGACCGGTCGATTCCCAGACCGCCCGCTGGAAAGAGGGCGCAAAATCGTCCGAAATCAGCTCGGCTTCCCCCGTGGCGATATCGTAGATGAACGCATTCACATCATAATCGTTCGGAATGAAGCAGTCTTCCTCCTGGCAAGGCACGGAAACGCCCGGCTGCATCGGGTCGGTAAAGATACGCTCCGAACCCATCACCAGCAAGCGGCTGCCATCCGGGCTGAACGAAGCCGAATGCTGGAAATACGAACCATACAATTCCTCGGTTTCAAAGCTTTCCAAATCCATCCGGTAAATCCGCTGGTACGTGTACTGACGCATCGTATCGGCCACTTCTATAGTGGTGAACAAGAGGTAACGCCCGTCCAACGAAATATCCATCAAATCGGTGGACAAGTAACCGTAAGTCAACGGGACACGGGTCCCCGAAGCCAGATCCAGCATGCTCAAAGTGGTCCGCATCCGGTAATAAGGCCATTGGTCCATCGGGTCGATGATATTCTTCAAACCGTTTTCCGGCTGCTTGCCTTGCGTGGTCACGCTCAGAATCATATAACGACCTTGCGGATCCCAGGCAAAACCCGAAAGGCTTTCCTTGGTCTCGTAAATCAAAGAAGCCGGCTGGCCGAGTTCCCCGGCATAAATCCGAACCGTCGATCCCTCGCGCTTCATATAAGCGTATTTGTCCACCCTGCCGGCAAAGGCCAAGCCCGAAATCCCGCTCAGCTCGCAGACCGGCTCAAGGTACGAACCCGCCTTCACGTCCGAAGTCCGGTAAATCCGGTAAACGGTCTCATACTTTTCCGCTTCCGGATTGGACTGGGTAAAAGCCAGTTTGAAGTATTTCCCGCTGGCCGAGAGCTGGGGCGCAGCCACAACCGCTCCGTCCAGGTAATGATGCAAGTCGTAGTATTCCTGCACTTCCGCCCCCAAAGCCACGTCCGCCGAAGCCTTGACCGTCACCTCCAATTTGGAATCGACCGTTTCCGAAGTGTACAAAGCCTTGAGCATGAACTGATGATAGCCCGGCTCCAGCTTCAGAACCGCTTTATGCGAAGAAGGCCGGTTCGTATCCTGCGCCTGCATCTGGCTCATCACCTTCTTGCCGTCCATATACAGCTCGAAAGCCGGTGCGAAAGCCAGCTCCAACGAAGCCTTGTCATAGATCGGCGTGCGCAAGGCAAACGAAGTCAGCACCCAGGCATTCCAATTGGAATCGCTCACGCCATAAGCCAAATCCTCGTCCGCGCCCACTTCTTTCCATTCGTAATCCAAGCCTCTCCAATCCAATACATCCCCGGCCTTGACCCGGAAAAAGGGATCCATCTCCTTTTCAAAAGCCGGATAAGCGAACAAGGCCGCCATGTCGAAAGCCTTGCCATTGATGTCCTTTTCCTGATGGAATGCCGGCAGTCTGAAAGACAGAGGCCCGGCCTGCAAATAACTTTCCAAACGGTACTCCGTTTCCTGGTTTTGTTCCGACACCGATGATTCCGGAAGCGTTTCAACTCCCCATGCCGGAGAAGCCGATGCCGACCCCATCAGGCATCCTGCCATCCATGTCCCAAGCAACAACACGGAGGCAATCCAATTCTTTTTCATATTCAATATTTTAAAATCCACACAAAGGGAAAATCGCACCTCGGCGAAAACCGTACAAGCCGCACCCGGCTTGCCGTTTCTTTTATCAAAAGGCTGCAAAACGGAAAGCCCGTTAACGGACCTCCGCCTTGCAGCCCTTCTTTTTTTCAATCAGATTCTACTTATTTTCAGGAAGAACCACCGGAAAATCATAATCAAACTGCATCATCTTCATCGGTTCCATCACATGACCCAGGAAATCCCGGTAGGCATCGGTCACGCTGAACGTGTTCTTGTCGTAGTACACATCCGGCAACGGAATATTTCCGATGGAGCCCATGTCGATCGAAGAAGTGTTGAACTCTTCCAGCGCATCGTAATGAACCACCTTGTTCAACACCGGCATCTGCCCGTAAGCCTGACGAAGCAGCAAGTCCACCACCTTGTCGGCCAAAGTGGAAGTAAGACGGCGGTCATATTCCCGGCATTCCCCAGCACGAGCATAGTAGCCGCTAATCTGCGAACGGGCATCCAGACCGAGACGGCGGGAAATCTCATTGGCGATTACCCCGCTCACGCCTCCGAAACGGGCATGGCCGTATTCGTCCTTTTCCGAGCTGGCATAAACCACGTCCACCTTGCCGGATTCATCGTCATACCAACGAGTTCCTTCCGAAACGGCAATCACCAAGCAACGCTTGCGGTTACGCATATACAGTTCCTTCACTCTTTCAAAGAAGAACTCCTTGCGTTCGGCCGTCATCGGACATTCCGGAATCAAAACCATATCCGCCCCGCCATGCATAGCCGTGGCCGTCAGCCAGCCCGCATCGCGTCCCATCACCTCCATCACCATCACTCGCTTATGCGACTCGGTGGTGGTACGCAACATATTGGTCAGACGGGTCACCGTGCGCGCCGCCGAAGGGAATCCAGGACAGATAACCGCCTCGATATCCTGGCCGTTGTAATGATGCATCGTGCGCGTCCTCAAATCGTTATCGATGGTCTTAGGGAATCCTATCACCGGAATCCCTTCCGTCTCGTACAGCTTCTTGGCTGCTCCGTTGGTATCATCGCCTCCAATAGTCACCAGAACATCAATCTTGTAGCGTTCCAAATTGCGCAAAATCTGTTCCACCCGGTTTTCCCCTTCCTTGGACGAGAACGGGTTGGTACGGCTCGAACCCAATGCGGTCCCCCCGTAAAGCCCATTGTACGGCTGGCAAGTCAGATCCACCACTTGGCCATCGCCCAGCAGGCCTTTCCAGCCCTGACGGATACCATACACCTTGTAACCGAGAATCGAAGCCCGATTCCGGACACTCTCAATACTGGAATTAATCGCCGGCGTATCGCCACCACCCGACAAAATGGCCAAAGTCTTGCCATGAAAAAGTTTGTGATCCAAGCCCATAACTTTAATTTTTAGTATTTTCTACTCCGTTTATTTCTTAACAATCCTGTTTTGGCAAAGCGGTTTCCCATACGTTTTCCTCCTTGCGCGGGAGATTTTGCTCCTTTATCGAACCTATCAGGGATAGCGCACCTCAGCCGCCCTTTCAAACCCAGTCCCCTGCCACCTCGGCGCGGACAGGCATCTTCCCTATTCCCAATCCAGCCCGTCCAAATAACCTGCCACGAAACTTTCCGTAGCCTTGGGCGCTTCGAACATTCCCATATGCCCTACCGGCAAGAGCAGCAAATGCGAACGCTGCGGCATCGAAGCCTGCACCAGCATCTGCGGAAGATTCGCCCGGCTGTCCAATTTGCCTACGATGAACAGGAAAGGAATCGGCAAACTGTAAATTTCCAAGCGGTTCTGACGTTCCATCATGCCCCGTTGCGCCGCCGCTACCGCCATCGGATCCATGCTTTTGGCCGAGGCCACCAAAGCCTCCAAGGCTTCCGGATACCGCTCCGCCATTCCGGGCGCGAACAAATCGGGCGTGGAATCCCCGATGAAATAGGTCTTTCCGGCCTCTATCAAGTCCACCATCCGCTGCCGGTTCTGCTTGGATTCTTCCGTGTCGGCCTGGGCCGAGGAATGGAACAGACCCAAACCTAAAAGCAAGTCCGGATAACGGGCCGCGAACTCGCAAGCCACGTAGCCGCCCATCGAATGCCCGATGACCACCGCTTTCCGGATACCTTCGGCCTCGAACACGCTTCTGACTATCAATGCCTGCAAGCCCATGCCATGCGTGCTGCCGACACTGTCGGTCTTGCCATGCCCGGCCAAATCCACGCAAATGACGCAATAGCCTTTTTCGCAAAGATAACGCGAAAGCGAATCCCAGACAAACACGCTTTCCGTGAATCCATGCAGCAGGACCACCGGCTTCAACGCACCCCGGTTCAAGCAATTGACCGTGTAATGCACCCGATGGCCGCCTTGATCTTCTATGTATTTATCCGTCATGACTGAAAATGTTTCAAAATGACTCCATGCTACGCCTATGCATGCTGCTTCACACGGAGATTTTAAACTCAAATCGGTTTATTGGATTTTGATTAAACAAGCCAAAGGTACACAGAATCCGCAAAATTCGTCTTGAAATCCTTGCAAGGAAAAGTCAATAAAGCACCGAAATCTCGCCAGAGACATCATGCACCTCGCCTTTGAAATCAGTCACCTCCAACCAGAATCCACATACGCTACGGTTGGGAAGCAAATCACCCCCGCTCCTACGCCCATCCCACAAAGACAATACGCCATCCTGTGTTATATCCTCATCTATCACGCACACATTCTTGTTATCCAAATCCCGTATCAGCCCTTTCACATGGGTGCAGCCCACAAAACCCGGCATCCATGTGTCGTTCCAGCCATCGCCATTGGGAGTTATTACATCGGGGAAGTCCATACAGACATGACGGAACTGCCGGGTTAGGTTAGTCTTCGGCTCAATGCTGGCAGAAAACGTGACACCCTCTTCTACGGAAAACCCCGGATTCAAGACAATCTCGCCTCCCGACATAAACTCATAATGACCTCTTTTCATCCTGATATTATTTCGGGTTTGGATAAGCTGCTGCGCTTTATACTCTCTTTTTCCAGGCAATAGAAAGGATAAGGTTCTTGTCTCCGGAGCATCCTCGCAAGGATTGCACGGCCCACCACAATCAATGTCTTCCTCACCCAATGCGGCATCGTGCGTGCAATTGGTGCAATGTTCCGGGTAATCGTCCTCCCCTATATGGAAATAATAAGTCACCGCTTGATTCCATTTGTCCATAGATAGATGGCATGTCCTCGTTGCCGAATGGCAATCATACAGGTTGTGTCCTTCTTCTTCGCCGACACAGATGAGCGAATGCCGATTGCTCGCATCGAAAAACAATGTCGGGTCTCCCGGAACGGTCAAGGCAGGTTCGGGGCCCCTATTGCTCATAATCACATGCTCGAACCCCTGCACGTCGGCCAAATGCCGAATCATCAACTCTACATTGGCAATAACCTTGTCACGTTGCACGCCTAGACCATAGCCGTCTGCACCGGCACTTAAATCCAAGCCTCCTGCTCTCAAACATTGGGAAAGGAAAGCCGCACAATCTCCGCCCTGTGCAGAGTAATTCACATACTCGGGATTATAGCTATCGCACCACTTTTCCGCATACGCCACCGCAGCAGCGGGATTGTACGCGTTTGCACCGCTCTTCATTGCCGTAGGCGATGCCGAAGATGCCTTCCGCTTCCAAAGCCGTTTCCCTTTCGATTGCCGGAACTGTTCCATGGAACGTATGGATTGCTGGGCGTTATCTCGCACGGGAAAGGATGTGTCTGCCAACATGTTTTCCAGCATGCGGAAGCTCTCCTTGCTCTCCACAAGGCCTAGCCCGAAAGCAACCCCGCCTCGCACATCCGCATCCTCATGGCCGATGTACTGCTTAAATACGGGCATGGCTGTCTTGCAATCGCCCATCATGGCCAGCTGTCTCGCACAAGCAACTTTCCACCCGTCCGTCTTGACCGTCCGTAGCGCATAACGGTAAAAAGGCACGGCGTATTTGGGCGGCATCAGGTAATAGGCATTAAAGCAATCCTCGCAAAGCGCATCATCCGCATCCTGGTAGCACTCCTCCTCCAAAAGACGATACCCGGTAGTATCTCCCAAATCAATCAACACCCTGCCTAAGCGGACTCTTTCCGAAGGACGCAAGCTTTCTTTAGCCCTTTCCCGCAGCAAAGGAACCGATTGCCGGGCATCCACCCACACCAAATACTGTAGTGCCAGTTTGCGGAACTCCATGGAAGAATCCTGCAAGGCCACCCTCGTCAGGAATTCCTGCGATTCGGGGCAAACGTATCCCGCTATCCGCTTCAATGCCCACCATTTCTCTTCCCAATCGGGAGAATGCAGGTATATCTCTTCCTGCCCGGCAATCAAAGTGTCGTTGCACACCCTTTGCTTACGCTCCTGCTGGAACTCCGTCTTTGTCTCCAAAAAACTCTCAAGCGCTTGCTGCCCAAGAGTCTCCGTTTTCTGTGCACACAGACCAACATAAACACTTGACAATACAATAATTAACAATACTCGTTTCATGATGTTTATCTTTATTCCACTCTTGTTTTCCTTTGTCGCGCTAAGATAGCTGATCTGCATGACTCACGAAACCATACACAGATAGGCCGAGGCCATGCCTACTTCTTCAAGTTCATCAGTTTTTCCTTTTCCCGGAGTTCCTTGGGGGTCAGTTCCGGGTCTTCTTCCACGAATTCCCGGCTCTTGCTGTACGTCCGCCATTTTTCCAGGACGGCCTCCATGTCCGCCGGCATCGGGCTTTCGAAATGCATCCGCTTATGCGTGCGGGGATGGTCGAAGCCCAAGGTGGCTGCATGCAAGGCCTGGCGAGGCAGCAGCGCGAAACAGTTCTCCACAAACTGCTTGTACTTGGTAAAAGTGGTCCCTTTCAGAATCCGGTCGCCCCCGTAGGTGGCATCGTTGAACAACGGATGCTTGATATACTTCATGTGGCAACGGATCTGATGCGTCCGACCGGTCTCCAGAACACAGTCCACCAAAGTCACATAGCCGAAACGCTCCCGCACCTTGTAGTGGGTCACCGCATGTTTCCCTTTGTCCCCTTCCGGATAGACAGCCATCACCTTGCGGTCCTGCACGCTCCGGGCGATATTGCCTTCTATCGTGCCTTCGTCCTCGCTGAAATTGCCCCAGACCAAAGCCCGGTAGCAACGCTCGGTGCTATGGTCGAAGAACTGCCGCGCCAGATAGGTCTGGGCTTCCTCGGTCTTGGCCACGAGCAGCAAGCCGGAAGTGTCCTTGTCAATCCGGTGTACCAAATAAGGCTTTTCGCCTTTCAGATGGTACATCAAGGCGTTGACCAAAGTGCCGGTGAAGTTACCGAAACCCGGATGAACCACCATGCCGGGGTCCTTGTCCACCACCAAGACATCCTCGTCCTCATAGACCACCTTGATTGGAATGTTTTCCGGTGCCAGTTCCACATGCTGGGGCGGATTGGGCAGCACCAAGCTCACCACATCGCCCGGCTTCACTTTATAATTGGACTTCTCCGCCTTGCCGTTGACTAAGATATTGCCTGCCTTGGCCGCGTTCTGAATCCGGTTCCGGGCCGTTTTCTGCAAACGATCCACCAGGAACTTGTCCAGACGCAAAGGGGCTTGCCCCGGGTCGGCCTTGACGCTGAAATGCTCGTACAGTCCTTGGGCTTCCTCGTCGTCTTCCGGCTCGTCTTCCTCCGCCCCAATGCCTACCGCAACAGATTCATTTCCATTCTTATTGTCATCGTTTTCCCATACATCGTCATCCACACTCTGCTCCTCGGCATCGCCCGCAAGCCTTTCTTCCCCTAACCCCGAAGCCAAGGGAAATCCGTCTCCGTTCTTTTCAGCCTCCTGCGTAATGCCGTCCTGTGCTTCTTCGCTTTCCGGCCATCTATTTTCTGTTTTCTTCATTCTTGTTTCTGATTTCAGGAATCCGCCAAAATCCAGCCCCGGCCGAATCCCAAATTCCTTTTTCGCTCTATCTCAACTTCCTCAGAAATGCGCTGAAAGGCATTTTTTTTGCCCATCAACGTTCTTCAACCGCCCAATCCGGTTCCGCGCTTTCTTCTATCAGCATCGGTTCTTCCATATATTCGGCATCCATAGACAATGAATCCACCAAGGTACTATCTTGGATTACAGGCTGTTCTCCGCCGCCATCGCCCACTTCCAAATCAATCAGCTCGCCCCGGCGAATCAGCGTGCCCGGCTCTATCTCCTCGCCTTGGTACAACTGACGGATAACCGCCCCGTGGGCAATCGAAGGCACCGGAATCTGCTGTCCGACCTGTAGCCCGTAGGTTTCCAACAGCGAAGCCGCCTGACGAATCGAAAGGTCCACCAAGTTGGGCATCTGTACCGAAGGCGGCAAGGCAGCGGCCACCACCAAATAAAAGGTGCGGTCCCGTTTCACTACCGAACCCGGCAGCGGAGACTGGGAGATGATGGTCCCGGCCTCGATTTCCGGACTGTAAACCGAATCCCGGACCACGAACTGGAAGCCGAACTCCTCGGTATAAGGAGCCAGCTGATCCATCTTCATGCCCCGGATATCGGTCACTTTTATTTCTTCCCCATGGCGGGTGAACAGTTTGAGCGACCACATCACTATCGTCACCACCAAAACACCGGCCACGATAATCAAGCCTATCTGTTTCCAGAAATCGGCCGTTCTCATATACGAAAAGAAACTCATCGTTCTTGTTTTAAGTTTTATTCTATCTCACATTTTACACGCAATCCGAGGCTTCAAATCAACGGCAGCCGACTCGCCCGTCCTCCCTCCTCGCGCCGGGGCGACGTGTCAGAACGAGCATCCTCCACAACATCGCAACGGACAGCATCCGAATTCCCCGACCCTCCTTGCGCGCCGGAGCGGCGTGTCAGAATGGGCGAGATGCAAGGCCGCCAAGGGTGAGGACGAGGGAGCGTACTCTAGTACGTGACCGAGTCCGAATCCCGAAGGCAACGCCGCAGATCGCCCATTATCACACGCCGCTAATGGGCATCGAGCCAATTGGACGCCGCACACACCTCCACCTCCACCGGCACCCGCATCGGCAAAGCCTCCTTCATCTCTTTTTCCACCAAAGCCGCCAGTCTTTCCACTTCCGAACCCGGCACGTTGAAAACCAGTTCGTCATGCACTTGCAGAATCATCCGCGAAGCCATCTTCTCCTGACGGATCCGCCGGTCGATGGCAATCATGGCCAATTTGATCATATCCGCACTCGACCCCTGCACCGGGGCGTTCACCGCATTGCGCTCGGCGTAAGCCCGAACCACAGCATTGCCCGAATTGATATCCTTCAGGTAACGCCGACGGTGCAGCAAGGTCTCCACATAACCTTTTTCCTTGGCATCGGCCACCACCTTTTCCATATAGGCCTTCAGCTGGCCGTAATTCCGGTAGTACCTCTCAATCAAATCCGCCGCCTCCTTGCGCGGAATCTGAAGCCGTTCGGCAAGCCCGAAAGCCGAGATGCCGTAGATGATGCCGAAATTGACCGTCTTGGCCTGACGGCGCATGGCCGGCGTCACTTCCTCCGGCTTCACGCCAAAGACATTGGCCGCCGTGGCCGTATGCACGTCCTTATGCTTGCCGAAATCCTGCAACATGGTCTTGTCCTCGCTCAGATGGGCGATAATCCGCAATTCTATCTGCGAATAATCGGCCGAAAGCAAGCTCTCGCCTTCCTGTTCCGGAACAAAGCATTTGCGGATTTCCCGACCCAAATCGGTCCGAACCGGGATATTCTGCAAATTCGGGTTCTGCGAACTCAAACGCCCGGTAGCCGTCACCGCCTGATTGTAGGTAGTATGTATCTTACCCGTCCAAGGGTCTATCAGCAGAGGCAGCGCATCCACATAGGTGGATTTCAATTTGGTCAAGCTGCGGTAAAAAAGCACCTTCTCCACAATCGGATGCTTGTGAGTCAGCTTTTGCAACACATCCTCGGCCGTGCTGAACTGCTTGGTCCGCGTATGCTTGGGCTTGTCTGTAATCTGCAATTTCTCGAACAGCACTTCTCCCAACTGCTTGGGGGAAGCGATATTGAACTTTTCCCCTGCCAAACCGTATATTTCATTCTCCACCTGGCTTATCTGAGCCTGAAGGGCATCCCCGTATTGTTTCAGCCGTCCCGTATCGATTTTGACCCCCACGCGCTCCATCCGGCACAGCACCCGCGATAAGGGAATCTCCACATTCCAGAACAAGCCCCCTGCCTCCACACGCTCTAATTCCGGCTTGAAACATTCCTGCAACAGGCACGCCACCTTGGCATTCTGCAACGAATACCGGACGGCCTCGCTCCGCAACGGATTCTCCGGGTCGGCCCAGAGAGCCTCTGTTTCCAATAAACCGGCAGAAGATGCCGTCAAGGCGGATAAAAGTTCCGGCTCAGGCGCATCCTGATAGGAGAAAGGCAGGTAATTACGGGTCATGCGCATCAAATCGTGGCTGCCTTCCGGATCCATCAGGTAATGCGCTAACATGATGTCGAATGCCTGCAATTCCAATTCGATTCCTTGGTTCGCCAGCAGATGCATCTGGTTCTTCAAATCATGGCAGACCAAATTCCGGCTTCCGGCATGCCGGCTCAAAAACGCAGCCAACACTTCCTTTTCATCGGAAGTCAACGGGAATCTGCCCGCTTCGTCCAAACGAGCATCCGAAGCCGTTTCCGGCCTCGCTCCGGCAAAACAGGACGGAATATAATAGGCCCACAAACGAACCTTAGCCGCAGACACCACCTTTTCTCCCATCCCCGCAGTTTCCGAATTTTCCCCCACAACAGGCTCTGCCGCATTTTCCAAAACGCAAAACGCCATGCAGGCGATGGCCGAATGCCGTATCGAAGCTGCCGAGACCGGCATCAGGTAAAAACCGGCCACCATACGCGGCTTTCCACCCTCGTCAGCCCCTTCTTCCAACATCTTCGAAAGGTCTTCCAATCCCGCCTTCAACCCGGCTTCGTCCTTCCAATATTCCACCCCATTCAAATCCAGACAAACAAAAGGCTTCTCCTCTATCATCGCCTCCTCGGAAAACATATCCAAGGTTGTATCCTGAACCTCCGCTTTTTTCCTGCCCGTCTTTGCTGCTGGCTTCGCTTCTGTCTGCTGGCTCAAGGGGGCTTCCAGCCGATAATAGGACAACAGGCGGCCAGCAAACGAACGCATCTCCAATTCATCTAAAAGTTCCGATACGGCTTTGATATCCGGGGCAGACAAACGCAAACCTTCCTCGTCGAATGGAACCGGAGCATCCAAGATAATCGTAGCCAGCATCTTAGACTCCCTCGCCTGGGCCGCGTTCTGACGAATCTTCTCGCGCAGCTTCTCGTTCTCCACCTCGTCCACATGTTCCAACAGGTTCTCCATCGAGCCGAAGCGGGCCAGCAGCTTGCGAGCCGTCACTTCCCCCACTCCGGGCACTCCCGGAATATTGTCCGATGCGTCCCCCCACAACCCTAACATATCGATGACCTGCCAAGGATGCTCGATGCCGAATTTGGCGCAGACCTCGGCAACGCCCATGATTTCCACCCCGTTTCCTGAACGGGACGGCTTATAGATCAACACATTCTCATCCACTAATTGCCCGAAATCCTTGTCAGGAGTCACCATATAGACCTTGAAACCCTCTTTTTCCGCCTTCTTGCTCAGCGTTCCAATCACATCATCGGCCTCATAGCCCTCCGCATACAGAATCGGGATATTCAAAGCCTGCAAGAGCCTCTTGATATAAGGAATGGCCACCGAGATGTCTTCGGGCATCTTCTCCCGGTTTGCCTTGTAATCAGTAAACTCCAGATGCCGGGCCGTAGGAGCCATCGTATCGAAAGCCACCCCAAGATGGGTGGGCTTCTCTTTCTTCAACAAATCGAGCAAAGCATTGGCGAACCCCAGGAACGCCGAAGTGTTCACGCCCTTGGAGGTGATGCGGGGATTCTTGTTCAGAGCAAAATATGCCCTGTAAATCAAAGCCATCGCATCCAATAAAAACAATTTTTTCTCTTCCATTTTCTCTCTTCCCATTGCCATTCCTCGCTTTTCTTCCCTACATTCCCCAGCAAGACGTGCACACAGGCCTAATCCTTCACATTATAAGTTTCCTTGTAATAAGCATCGTACCCTTCGTAATCCCCATACTCCTTCAACAATTCCACATTGGCCTCATTGGCCAGGAAAAGCAATTTGTATTCCAATGTGCCTAAAACATAATCATCCGACTTTATCATATTCAGATAATTCGTTGCCCCACGCAAAACCGGGAACGAAGAGACAACGACCATATACCTCTCGCCAGCCTGCACAGTTTCTACCGATAAATCCGTTTGACCGTAATGCCGCTTGTTAAACTCTGCCACGCGCAAAAGCATTACATCCGGTTCCCGCTCCTCGGGGTCGCAAACCATAATAATACTATGCTTTTCCGCGCTTTTCGGCAGTACATATTCCACATGAACGGGTTCTGAGGGCATCGTATCCTGTACTACCAGAGATGCATCCGCCACAACAGAAGCTTCCCCCTCGTCCGAAGGACCGGTCCCAGCCTCCGAGACAGAGCCGTCCGTCTTTCCCGAACCTTCTGCCAACGAGGACTCGCTTGAAGATTGAGGCAATGGCATGTCCTCCGGCAGTACCGGATCGGAATCGGGAAACAGGATATTCTTTTTCAAATCCGACTGAGCCCGATCGTATGCAGACTGCATCCGCGATTTCAGCTCACTTTCCGGGTAGGATTTCATGAAATTATCTGCCATCGGAATCATATCGTTATACCCTTTCACATGAGCGGTCGCCATTGTTTTCAAAAAGGACAACTGCTCCTGAAAAGTATTAATGGGAAATTCTTCCTCTACTTGGTTCACAATAGCCAAAACTCCCTGAAAATCATTTCTTAAAAAGCAATTATACGCCTGCGTGTACAAAGACTCCACCGTCTGGGAATTTGCCTCCAAATCCTTGTAATAATTTGGATTATTCACACGCTGATCCTGAATCGTCCCAGCATACCGGCTTGCCAGGATACCGGAATACTTCTGGTAATTAACCAAATCCCCCTCTTGATGAAAAATCTTGCAAAGTGTCTCGCAAGCCGATGGAATATAATCCGATGCGGGGAATTCCTCAATCAAACGAACCAGGTATTTCTTTCCTTCCTCATTCTCGCTCAACTGATCCGAATACACCATGCCCACATGATACAGCGCCGGCTCAATGATGGAATCCAAACGAGCGAATGCGCTATCCGTAGTAGGCAGATTCTGCAAATAATACTCAGGATTCGCCTGCGTGATAATCTTGGGAGCTTCTGCCACTTCCTCGTCATCCCCCGTTTGCGATGGAGGACGAAGCATGGCCGCCGCCGGCTTGGCGGACAGAAACCATAAGTCTTCCAATGTCCTGCGCCCCCATAAACGATTAAATTCAGCCAAACCGGCATTCTTGGTCTGCGCATTGTAAAAATACCAATTGGAACGCCCCGGAGTGGACATGTCCGTGCCGCCTGATTGCTCCCGAGCCAAACGAGCTGCTTCTTGCGCCTTTTGGTATTCCTTGGCCTTACGCTCCGCGTACTTCTTCTGATCTTTCTCATCCATCCGACCCACTATCCGCAGGGTGTCCGCTTCTGTCAGCTGGGTATAATAGCCCGTCAAATCTTCCAGATTTTTGGCTCTGCTTACAATCGTATAGTAGTCAGGATCATCCATTTCCACCACCTCGGCCGCCGCCGCATAATACTGCTGTGAACGGATATACTCTTTCTTGCCATAAAAATAGGCAGACAAACGTTTGGCGGCCAACAATGTCCTAGCCGGATCCCCCTGACTCGCCGCAATAGACTGATCCATATACCTTACAGCATCCTCTTCCCGGCCTTGGCGGAATGCCATCTCTCCCATCACGTAATAGATACGCCCGAAATAAGCCGCATTCTTGGGATCTTTCAACATCTTCTGCAAATCCTTCAGCACATCATGCATGGCCACGGAATTACCTTCCGAACACAATACAATATTCAGCCGGGCGTTGAAAACCAAATCCAAAGGAGGATTCAGCTTCAAACATTCCCGATAATAGTTAACAGCCTTTGCCTTATCCCCGTCATTCTGTGCAATCTGCCCTAGAATGAAGATAATCCGCGACTTCATATCCACATCCTTGGCCCGTTGCAACCCTTGCTGCAAAAAAGGAATAGCCTCCTTGTACTTCTCCTGCTGGATATTGAACTGAGCCTGAACCAGAGGCAAATCGCGAAATGTCTCTTTCATCAACGAAGACTGGGGCTGAGCTTCCACTTGACTGATAAACGAAGAGGCCATGCCGTACTCGCCTTCACGCATATAGGTTCTGGCAATCCACAACATCGCCTCGAACCTTTCCGGATTCTTAGGGTATTCGGACAACACGAAATTGAAAACGGAACGGGCTTTGGAATAGTCTTGCTGATAAAAGAACCCCTTGCCCAACAGGATATAGGCATCATCTATCGTCTTGACGTATTCCTTGCCCCGAATGGAAATCGAATGCTTCTTAATAGTAATTAAAGCCTTCTCTATCATCCTTTTAGTCTGCTCGGCTATCAGGGACGTATCTGCCGGATTCCCGTACTTGAAAACCGGAATCACGTTGAAGTAATTGTCCACAGACTGATCTTGCAGCAGATAATCGGCATCGAGCAAGGTTTCCTTCCCGTTCCAATAAACGTTGTAGTAAGAGGTCAGATTATGAAAGTTTCGGCTCAGAAACGTATTCTTTTTGGTAGAACAGCCTGCTGCCAATAACAGCAAACAGGCCGCCATGCCAAAAAAGAAGAACTTGCACATACCCAGCCTCAGCCAGGCTCTATTCCACGTTGCTTTCAAGGGCGTGTTATAATTTACTTGTAATCTTCTATCTTTCCAAAATCGCAGTCGTCCACCAGAATCTCTCCGCCTGTCACTTCTCCCAAGCACACCATCGGCGTCTTTGTCTCCATCATCAAATCCTTGAATTCGGTATCCACCGCGGCATCAATCGTCACCACGACACGGCCCTGGCTTTCCCCGAACAAGTAGGAATCCAGACGGAAAGAATCATCCACCATGATATCGAAGCCAAGATTATTGAGCTTGGCGCTTTCGATCAAAGCCATGAACAAACCGCCTTCCGTTACCGGACAAGCCGACTCCAGCAAATGCGAATCAATCGCATCGAGCAGCACGCGCTGCAACTTGTACTCTTCTTCCAGGTTAAAATACGGTGCCGGGGAATAAGCTTGCTTGCGGTATGCCGACAGATAACGCGAACTATTGATATCTTCCACGCATTTTCCAAGCAGGTATATCGCATGGCCTTTCTGAGCAAAGCCTCGGCTCAGCCGCTTGCCACTGTCCAAAGAGCCAATCATCCCCACGACCATCGCCGGATTCCCCGTATCAAGCTTGGAATCGGCAGGTTTCGCAAAACGCGAATCAAGCCCGGCCACTGGCAGCCGCAAGCTCTCGCAAACCGTCTTCAAGCCTTTCACAGCACTGACAAACTGCCAGTAAGCTTCCGGATTCTGGGGTGTCCCGAAATGCAGACAGGACGCTATGCATCGAGGATTGGCACCGGTACAAACCAGAATACGCCCCGCTTCAGCCACTGCGATTTGGGCACCAGCCAAGGGATTGGCAAACAAATAAGCCGCATTACCGCCCATCGTCAACACCATGGATTCCTCTGCATTTTCAGAACCGGCACGAAAAGCCTCCGAAATTCCGAAAACGGATCCTGTCTCCTTGGCCAGAAAACGAGCTACCTCGACCGCTTCCTCCAAATCGATGTCTTTTACCGTATGGATATCGAAACGTTTGCATTGGGCAAAATTCTTGGCTTCCTTGTATTTGAGGTCGTAAACCGGCGTCCCCTGCCCGACAACCAGACTCGAAACAGGAATATCGACCCGGACCTTCTCTTTTTCAAGGCATTGCAAACAATTCTCGGAAATCGCTTCTCCTATCGGATACACCGCCGCTTTCGAAACTTTCAGACCCGGCGCTCCCTCTTTCCGGCGAACCGCAGCAAGATAACATCCCGGTATTCGGGATGTCATGGATTCCCAAACCTCTTTGCCTTCCATCCAATCGTGGGAACAATCAATCCGTCCCCCGATGCCGGCCTGACCGCAAAGCCTGACAAGCGCGCCGACCAAACCCGAACGGCCGATGGCCGTCAATGCAAGCACAGCCTTGTCCTCAAGCAAGGAACGGCTCATTTGCCATTGCTCGGCCCGGGAAAGACCTTCGGGCAGGACAATCAAGTAAAACGAATCCCCCTTTCCGGGAGTTTCTTTTTCCAAGCGGAAACCCGCAGGCACAACACCCACAGACAAGAAATCCCGAAACGGCATCCCCTTTTGCTCCTGCACGGAAAGCGGTTTTTCCCCGTTGAACCCAGTATTGTGCCGATAAGAATCACCCTCGAACCGACAGAAGACACGGTTTGTTTCCGATTCCAAACCCTCCGATTGCAAAACAGAGGAAAGAACAGGCCGCGCTCCTTCGGCCATGAGCGTCATATCCAAACGGGACAGGATTTCCTTTTCCGATTCTTCCTCGGAAGCGGACAGACCGGCTTCCACTTTCAAGACACAAGCCTCCCCGTTCCCAAGATCCACCCCATGCGCATCACTTGCCGTTTCCTGAGGCCGCAGGGAATCCCCCCCCGCAGGAAAAGCCCTAAGCCATTTAAACGAATTCTTATAAGAAACCTCCTCGCTCCACATCCGAGCGTAGAAGCTCAATTCCGTAAAATTAGGATTTCGGCCAAGAAGCTGGCAAATCCGCCCGTATTCATCGAAAGACAACCCCAGCTCCTTGGCCGTAAGCTCGGTCACATCTTCCTCCGCACGCCCTCCTTGAGCCGGCTTGGCTGCTGTCGACTTAGCTGTCGCCTTTGTCGCCTTGGGCTTGGCCTTGGTAGCAGACGCCTTCGTGGTCTTGGCTGCCGCCTTGGCCGGTGCCGCTTTCGAAACCGGCTTCGTCGCTTTGGGCTTTGCCGGTTTGGCCGCCGCAGACTTGCCTGTCTTGGATTTGGCCTTGCTGGCGGTCCTCGATTTGGCCACCTCCTTGACCACATCGCTTACAGCTTCTTTCAAACTGCTGCCTATCGAATAAGCCGCATCCTTGACCTTGGCCCGGTTTTCCGGCGTATCCACCGTATCCTTGAATTTCTTGGCCGTCTTCACTGCCTTGTCAACCGTAGATTTCGTCTTGCCTACGGCTTCCTTGGTCGCTTTCCGTGCCTTCTTTCCTTGCTCCGCTACGGTTTCCTTTACCGATTTCAACTTTTCGCCTGCCGCTTCTACCTTGGCCTTGGCTTTTTTGGCCTGTTTCAAAGCCGCCTCGGCCTTAGGATGCCCCTTAGCCGCTTTTTCCATCTGACCTGCCACTTCTTCCGCCTTGGCCTTGGCCTTTTGAAGCAAGGTCTCCGCCTTGTCCTTAGCCTTACCCGCTTTCATCCGGGAAAGCCGGGCCGCCGCCTTCACCTTGGTGCGGTTTTCTTCCGTGTCAATCTGTTCCTTCACCGCCTTGACCTTCTTCTTGGCATCCACGGCGGCTTTCTCTACACGGTCTTTGGCTACACGCAGTGCCTTGACCGCTTTTTCCTGTTTGGAATTAGTCTTTTCCGCCTCCTTCTTGCTGGCCGATGCCTTGGAAGCGGGCCTTTTCTTGGGTTTGGATTCTGTTGTCATAGGAATTTGCTTTTATGCGTTTTGCTTTGAGTTCTTATTTTTTCCTTTCTCTTCCTTTGCTTTCTGCATATACCGATGCAAATGGGAACTGATAATCCCGATGGCTTTCTCGTTTTCCCCGCCCTGAGGCACGATAATGTCGGCATATCGCTTGGTCGGTTCTATGAACTGTTCATGCATCGGCTTGACCCAATCCGCGTAATGACTCAAGGCCTGCTCGTAAGTCCTGTTCCGCTCATGAATGTCGCGCAAGATAATCCGCATCAAGCGGTCGTCGCTGTCGGCATCCACAAAAACCTTAATATCCAACCTTTTGCGAAGCTGCGGGTTAGACAGGATCAAAATACCTTCCACAATAACCACATCTGTAGGACACACCGTCACCGTTTCCTTGGAACGGGCGCAAGTGATATAGGAATACACCGGCATCTCTATCGGCAAGCCTTTCTTGAGCATATCCAGATGCTTGACCAGAAGCGGAAATTCGATGGAAGAGGGATGGTCGAAGTTGATGGCCCGTTTTTCCTCCTCCGGCAAGTCACCCTTATCCTTGTAATAGGCATCCTGCGGGATAATCGTGACCGAGTTGCTGCCGCAATTGGCCGCAATCTTGTTGACCACCGTGGTCTTACCTGAACCGGAACCTCCGGCAATACCGATTATCAGCATACTATCAATCCTGTTTTTCTTTTCACGGCATCCTTGACTCTTTCAATCCGCATCAAACCGTCGAGCCTTTCCGCCACTCAACGGCATCCTTGGCTCTTTTAACTCACACCAACCCGTCGATCCTTTCCGCCGATGAGAATGTAAAAGTACAAAATATCCTTGGCTTTTCCAGCATTCAGCCATCCGCATACTCAATGGCGAGGCTATTGCGCGACGGTATCGGCCGGAGCCACATAAAAGATTTCCCGACTCGCCTCCTTGACAATCTGCCCCTCGTCGCTCATGCAAGTAAGACGCAATGTCACCGAACCCGAAGCCGAATCGACCCCGGCAAGACGGTACTCCTCGTACAAGGACGGAAGCCGCCTGTCGAAATTGGCCAGCTTATAATCGAAGTCCACCAAGGCGGCTTCCTTATTGGCCTTGCGGGCATTTTTGTCCGAATAGGCCTCGTTGCCGTATTTCTTCACATCGCTCCAGCCCACCGTATTCAGGAACGAGCTGGTAATCCCCACCGAAGACCATCCTCCGGAAATGAACAAATCCTCATCGAAAGTGAAGGTATAGACTTCAGTAACTTCCCTTTGGCAGGAAGAAAAACATAGCATCCCAACCAACAAAAGGCCGAGATGCCTTATCCCATTCTTGCTATTGCGCATCTTTTCAAATTTTTCTTTATTTCGATTCCAATGGCATACCTATATCCGCCGTCCTGATTCCATCATGCCGAGAAGGCGAAAGACTGCTATTCCGCCCCGCCCGGTTGCAGGAAAAAGGCCGGCTCGACCCTGCGTTCCCCGTACATCGCTTCCAGCTCATGCTGATGGTACAAGTAGCCTTCATCCACATAATAACGGGCTCCTTCCGGGCATTTTTTGATGCAAGCCCCGCATTTGATGCAGATACCTGTATATTCCCGCACGTTATCCCGGCTGATCGAACCCATCGGGCAGACATCGGAGCAAGTCTTGCAGTCGGTGCATTTGTCGTTCACCAACGACTTGACTTTACGTATGTCGATGCCGTTGCCATGCCGGTCGCGAGGCGTATAATAGCCCCGGTAAGGGAAAGGCACGCCTTCCACAAAGACAGGATGCGGGAAATCGGAAGGCACGGCTTGGTCCAGCAAATGGGCCTCGGCAATCTTCCCGGCTGCCAGAGCCGCGAATTCATCCATCTTGGCTTCGTCTTGCTTGTCCGGACGGCCTGCGGCCAGTATTTTCGAAAAAGAATGCTCCCCGATGAAGGCGGCCGCCGCCATCGTCCTGATGCCGGCATTCTCCATCAAGTCCCGCAGTTCAATCAGCGCATCGTCGTAGTTCCGGTTCCCGTAAAGCACCACCGGAATCCCGACCGCTCCCGTCCCCTGCATCGTCTGCAAGAATTTGAGCAGGACATTGGGTATCCGCCCGGCATATACCGGCGTACCCATCACCACTATGTCTTCCGGGCCGAAGACCAAAGGCGACATCCGGCCGGAAGGCAAAGTGAAATCCACCTCCGAAAAAGGCAGCGACAAACGCTCCGCCAGTTTCCGCGCTATATGGCAAACGGTTCTCTGCGTAGTCCCCGTGCCACTGAAATAAACAGCTTTGACGTTCTTCATGATTCAAGGTTTGTGTTGCCTTCCCGCGTTCTTGCAAAAGACCCGCATTTCCTTTTCGTTGAAAGGCGAACGAGATTTTCCAGAATGTTTACGGATGCGAAGATACAAAAAAGCCCCGTGCGAGCGAATCACACGGGGACAAAAACTAAAACTATGAAAACTTTGTGACGCCGGAGGGATTCAAACCCGCAACCTTCTGATCCGTAGTCAGATGCTCTATTCAGTTGAGCTACGGCGCCATTCCCGAAACGGGACTGCAAAGGTACAAATATTTTCGAACCCGCCAAATCTTGAACGCATAAATTTAAAAAAACTTCGCTAAAGCCCACGGCATCCGGCTCAAAACCCGTATAAAACGCCATAAAAGAGCCTCATCCCGACAAACATCCCCTGTATCCCGGCAGTATTATATAACTTTTTATTATATATCATAAAACATTTAATTTTATAAACCGGAAGTTTATCCCGTACTTTGCCGCCAGAAAACAACACACAACCACCATTACAGGCGTTTCCTCCGCCTAAAAAAGCAACACCATGGTAAAACTCAGCGAACAGAAAGGCAACACCTTGCACGGTATCCTGCTCATCACCCTCTTTTCCTGCGCCGCGTTCTACATTGCTCAATTCCCCTTCTTCCAGAAGATTTCATTCAGCCCGCTGATTATAGGGATTCTTCTTGGAATGCTCTATGCCAACAGCCTCCGCAACCGCTTGCCGGAGACATGGGTTCCCGGCATCAAATTCTGCTCCAAACAAATCCTGCGGCTGGGCATCATCCTTTACGGTTTCAGGCTCACGCTGCAGAATATCGTTGAAGTCGGAGGAACTGCCATCCTGATTGATGCGATTATTGTCACAACAACCATTCTCTTAGGCTGCCTGCTGGGGAAACTGCTCAAAATGGACAAGGAGACCGCCCTGCTGACTTCGGTAGGGAGTGCCATCTGCGGGGCCGCTGCGGTGCTGGGGGCGGATGCCACGCTCAAGCCCAAAGCGTACAAGACAGCGGTCGCCGTCTCGACAGTTGTCATTTTCGGGACCATCTCGATGTTCCTGTATCCGGCCCTGTACCGCAGCGGCCTGCTCGGACTGGATGAGCATCAGATGGGTATTTATACAGGATCCACACTGCACGAAGTGGCCCATGTCGTGGGGGCCGGGAACGCCATGGGCGCAGAGGTTGAAGACACAGCCATCATTGTCAAGATGATGCGAGTAATATTGTTAGTGCCGGTCTTGCTAGTCCTAGCCTTTTGGGCGAGCCGGCAGGCGATACGGGGACTGAAAGCCAAGGCGGCGATTCAAACAGGCATCACAGGCAAGGCGAACCTGGTCGAAGCCGGGCCAGCCACCGCAAGCATTCCGGCCCCCACGGAAAGTGCAGTACCTGCAGAAAAGCCGCACAAGCAGAAAGCCAGAATCACCGTGCCTTGGTTCGCTTTCTTGTTCTTAGCGGCCATCGGCTTCAATTCCCTGAATCTGCTTCCCCTCAGTTGCGTGAACTTCATCAACTCTTTCGACACTTTCCTGCTGACCATGGCCATGACCGCCCTCGGCACCGATACCAGCTTCGACAAGTTCAAGCAAGCCGGTCCCCGGCCGTTTTTGCTGGCCGCCCTGCTTTACATCTGGCTATTAGGCGGCGGCTACTTGTTGGCCCGTTTCCTATGAAATGGCAAGAGGCCTGAAAAACTATTGAAACATTTTCCGGGAAAAATCCATGAACCTAGCTGCATAGGGGTCGATTTCACCTTGCAGATGAATGGAATAGAACATCCTTTCTATGCAAAGTCCATCGACCTCTATCACTCGTAACCGTTCCTGCGCCAATTCCTCCCGGATACTGTAACGGGACAAGAAGGCCAGCGTATCGGAACCGGCCACATACCGTTTGATGGCTTCGGTGGAACCGATACAGACTTTCGATGCAAGCCGACGGATGTCGATTCCTTCTTGTTCCAGCCTCTTGCGGATCACATGGTAGGTACCAGAGCCCCTCTCCCTGAATACGAAACATCCGGATGGCAGCTCCGCCTTTGCCATACGTCCAGGCCATCGTCCGGAAGCGGATGCCACCAAAACCAGCTCGTCTTTGAGAAAGGGTTCGTAATGCAAGTCGTTCCTATTCTTATTCCCCTCGATAAAAGCCACATGCAAGCTTTTATTCAGGACCATTTCTTCTATCTGCTGGGTATTGCCGCTCATCAAGCCCAAGGAAATATCCGGCCATTTCCGGGCAAAGCCGGCAATGGCATCCGGCAAGACATACTGGCTAAGCGTCGTGCTCCCTCCTATTTTCAGCTCGCCCCTGTCCACTCCCCTCCATTGGTCCAGACGATATCGCAGCAAACGCTCCTGCGCTATCAATGGCTCCATGCCATGCATCAGTTCCTGCCCGGCTTCGGTCAGCACCATCCCGTTCCGAGTTCGTCCGAACAGGGTTATCCCCAGTTCTTTTTCCAATTCCCTTACATTCTTGGACACGGCAGGCTGGGTCAAGCCCAGGATATCGGCCGCCGCGGTCGTGCTCGGTGTCAAGCACAGCTGGTAAAACACTTTATACTTATGGTCTATCATAGCGCCTCCCTCTATGCACTTGCAAAAGTAAGCATATCCGCCTTCCCTCATGAGCGGATACGAAAAAGGGGGCCTTGCGACCCCCTTCCAACCAAAACCAATGAAACCAACAAGACAGCCGGACCGAAACCGATCCGGCCCTCTTCTTGAAAGCCCCTATCGAATCAACAATTTATGAACGGCAAACTCTCCTTCTGCCAGGAAGACCTTCACCATATACAGACCCGAAGGCAAATCCGACACATCGAATTCCTCGTTTCCGGCACTTTCTCTCTCCAGAACAAGGGCTCCTTGCAGGTTCCATATTTCAATACGGGAATATTCGCCCGACACAACTACATAATCCGAAGCAGGATTCGGCCTTATGCAAACACCGGCATTCTCCATCGTCTCATTGGCCGTACCGACAGTCACTGTCACCGGATCGGAGCTCATCTCCCGGCCCTCGTCATAAACCGCCGAGACGACATAAGCATATGTCCCGTCAGGCAAAGACCTGTCCATATAAGAAGTCTCTGACAGAAAATCCTTGACAAGCGCCACTTCGTCACGGTAAACCAAATAGCCTCTAAGATCCCCGCTTGCCGATACGGGCATCGAGAATGTGGCTATCATGGCCCAGTTGCAGTTGCTCCCGGTGTACTGGTAATTGGAAAGCCAGTATTCACCGTCCTCGGAATAAAGATCCCCCTTGCCTTGCACAGCCGGACCGTTATCCACAATCATCGTGCCTTGCCCCGCATCGGCCTCGATCTCGAAACCGACCATCAGATCCTTGCTGAAATCAATCCGGTATGGCTCATCCAGATAAAACTCTGCCAAGGTTTGCTGGCAATCGTCAAGCACATCCTGGCTGTAGACCAATTCCCCGCCTTGGTAAACCAGCAAGGTCAAGCCCATCGGCCGGGTGTAGAACATGGCGGCCACCGAACGCAACTCGCTGCCGTAAACCGCCATCAAGTCCATCGGTTCCCATTTGCAGGCCACATAATACGTAGCTTCATCCTGAAGCATCAAGGCACTGGCGACATCGGTCTCGGCATAGGTCAGCATCACAGGCTCTTCAGAAACGGGAGCGCTCCAGGAAAGAACCACGTTGTTCCCGTCCACATCGGCCTGCAGATTGGTCGGAGCCGTCTGCACGCCTTCGTATTCCACGTTCACCACGCATGCCTCGCTCTGCTCGCTTTCGCAGGAAGTGTTGTACAAGGCCTTCACGGTATAGGCGTGTTCCCCATTGGACACATTGCCATCAAAATACGCATTGGACCGGATCGGTTCCGAAGTCAGGAGCTCGCCGTCACGGTACACGTAGTACCCGGCCACGGCCTCGGTCAACGTCTCTCCGGCTCGAACCTCTTCCTGAACATCGAACACATTGCCTTCGGCTCCCACATAGATATCGTCCAGCAACAAACCCGAGCCATTACCAGATACATAGTTGACAGCCACATATTTAGCATCTGCCGGGATTTCATAGGTAAAGCGCGTGTACAGGTTGTACACCTGCTCGGGCGTGGAAGACACAAAGATGAAATTCTGCGGATTGTTGTCCGACAAGCTGTATGCCACCTTGAACGATTCAGCCTTGCCGACATCCAAGCCTCTGGCCATGAAGGAGAAGCACTGAGGCTGCCCCTCGGCCGAAGCCGCCAATGCCGCCGGACCGATAATCCAGTCGTTGGCATAAGTCAAATAACTGCCGGCAGAGGTATCGGCCGGAGCCAAGCTCAGCAAGGCCTTGTTTCCGGAGAAAGTCAGGCCGCTCTGAACCGGATTCATCTGTGTCTGGTCCACCACCATGAATGTAACAAGTCCGTTCCGCCCTTCAAAATCAAAATCTTCGGGAACTACGCCCTTCAGCCCGTCCAGATCCACGGAATACCAGTTCCCCATCGAACCCAAATGCCCATAGGCCTCCATATTGTCCCCCTGCTTGGCTGCATCCAATGCCGAAGTCCAAGTCAAGGTGACATTCCGTTTGTCCACCTTGGCCTGCAAACCGATAGGCGCCTCGCAATGAGCCGGACTTGCAATCGCCACTTCCAAGACCTCGCTTTCCTCGCTTTCTTCCCCGTCCACATAAACGGCGGTTACCGTGTATTCATAGCTGCCGGGATTAGCCAAGGTGTCGGCAAACGAGCGGTTAGGCAGCATTTCCGTATTGAGTTGTTCTCCGTCACGGAAAATATTGAAACCTTGCACATAAACGCTCTGTTCGGCTTCCACCCAGACCAATTTGTTGGCCCGCGGCGCGGACTGCTGGATATTAGCCAGCAAGGCCACCGTCCCATTGGGCATCGCATAGACTTCCAAACCGCCGGCACGTGCATCGTCTTCCAGATCCAAAGGCACGGCCTCGAACAAATCCGTCCGGTTGCCCGTGGGTTCCAAGGTCTCGAAATCGTATTCCACCAACTCGCAATAGCCGCCTTCGCCCTGCTGGAAGAAGAACAGCTTGCCATCATGGTAGGCAGACCCGTAAGCCCCGTCCAAACCTTGCACACCCAAGTCCAGGTAAGCCCCGGTCTTGCTGACGAAATAACTCGTGGTCCAGTCCCCGATTTCAAAGCCGCCCTTGCCATTGTCCAGCTCGGGTATATAGGCACAGTGGCGCACCGGCGCAGTCACATCCATGGAGCTGACCAAGGTCTTGTTCTGCAAATCAAGGCAGTACAGGACCACATCGTTGCTGCCGCCATAGAAATACCGGCCATCGTAAGCCAGATCGTAAATGGAACCGACACCGGAGATAACGAAGCTTTCGATGAAGTTGCCTTCCATGTCGTAGCGGTTGAATTCACCCGTCCGGTTCCAGTAAGAGGTGTAGATATTGACCCCGTCCGTAGCTATGGCCTGTTCCCCGGTCGAATGCAGGTCAAAGTCCCGGATGTAATCGAAAGGCTCGTACCCGGCCTTGGCCCCTTCCAGATTCGTGTTCGGCTGGTTCCAGAACAGGTTCACGTAACGGTTCATGGCAATCACGGCATCCAGGTCTTCCGGGGCGGAATGCCCGGATATGTCCACAATACGGGCCATAGCGGTGTTGGAGTAATCCGACTCGCAAATGTCGTAGACCGCCGTCACATTGTAGGAATACAAGCCAGCCACCGAGACGGAGTCCGTATAGGAAAATCCCGTGACAAGCTCTGCATTGACCTTGACACCGTTGCGGTACACATTGAAGCCGTCGGCCGTCAGCTCGCCCGTCCCCGGGTTTTCCTTGGCTCCCAGATTCATTTCAATGTTGAAATTGGCATCCGAACCGCCCAAGGCAAGCAAGGTGGACCATCCAAGGCCTTCCACGTACACCACGTTGCCTTTGCCGTCCACGGCAGGGCCGGCATCGATTCCAAGGAGCAAGCCACCGGCAGCCGAAGGCGTCGCTTCGATGCCGACGGTCAGTTCCACACGGTCGTTGATGATGTATTCTTCATCCAGCACTACTTCCGTGAAATTCCCTATGGCATAATCCTCGATGGGTTGTTCATGCACCAACGTCCCGTCCTCGTAAATCTTCAGCACATACGTTCCTTCCGAAACGGCAAAGAAGCTCACCGATTCCAAGGGCATCTCCCGGTAATCGGCCAGATCGGCAGGTTCCCAGCGGGCAGCCCCGATAAAGGATCCGCCCGATGACAAGGAAATGCCATCGTCATGGAATCCGTTGCCCCAGCGCAGGACCGCCGGCTCCGTCCCCGTGGCCGAAGGATCCAGCCAGGAAAGGGCCACCGCACGGTTCATGACATTGACAGCCGTCAGATTCTTGGGCGCGTAACAGGCCACGCCCACCAGAATCTCGATTTCAACCGGACGGGACAAGGCCGATTCATGGCCTCCCGCGTACACCGCCGAAACCGCATACTCGTAAACGCCCGCCTTCAGATACGGATCCTCGTAGGCCAAGCCTTCCACGGAATCCACCACCAAGCCGTTGCGGTACACCCGGTAACGCAAGGGAGCATTGTCCGCTTGCGGGGCTTTCCAAGCCAGACGAGCCGCCGAATCATCCACCACATCCACCGTCAAGTCCAAAGGCTTGGCATACTCCGCATGGCCATCCACCGTCAAAGTAAAATCGTATTCCAGGACATCCAGGCCCGGATCCATGCGGGCCGTCACCTTGACATGACGCTGGTCGCCGTCCAGCAAATCCGCTGTATTGACATGGTAATCCAAAGTATAATTCCCGTTGGCCGGAATCTCGACCCGCATCGTGTCCAGCGAGAACCAGCCCGGCAGCTCGTACATGTCCAGGACAAAGGCCAGGCCCGGATCGGAAACAATCGCGCCCATCAGCACGAAATGCCCGTCCACGTAATCGGTGCTGCCGAACAAACCCGTACCCCAGGTAGAAACCCAGGGAGTCCCATGCACATAGCCCGGCAGCTGTTCGCATCCATAAGCGTGGTCTTCTGCCACCTGAAGGGTCTCCAAGTCCACGCGGCGGATGACAGCCTGATCGTAAGGATTGGCAATATCCTCCCTTTGCGACTGGTCGATGACCCACAAGGTAGGCCCGTCCGCGAAATAAGGGTCGTAGGCCGAACCGGAAACGGTAGCGTTGATCTGGGTCTCAGGCTTCATGACCGAACCGTCCCGGCCAATCAAGGCCAGGCTGTACATAGTCCCGCACCAGAAGGCATCCTGCCGGGAATCGTAGGAGATATGCTTCAGTTCCGTGATCGGCGTGGCAATCTGCCCGATCAGGCAATCCCCGGCCGGACGGGAGAAATCCAGGATGTAAATATTGTTGTCCCCGGCGGCCACATAGAAATACAAGCCGTCGAACGCCATGGCGTAATACTGCCGGATATGAAGGTAAGGCATGAACGACTCGATGAAGTTCCCTTCCCGGTCGTATTTCCAGATGTTGGCATTGGCTTGGTTTCCCATATAGAAATATTCCCCGTCGAAGCAGATGGAAGCTTGCGCCAGATCCGAAGGCCGGAAGGTAAGGAGGTTTTCCATCGCCGGTTCCAAACCGGAAACGCCCTCGGCATACTCGAAACGGAAACCCGCCAAGGCAGGGCCGTCGCCCGTGTTGTTGAACACGATGCTGCCCTCCGAAGCGGACTCGACCGGAAGGCTGACCGAACCGGAAGCCTCCGCCAGGCTGATTTCCGGGTTCACCATAGGCACATCCACCGTATTGCTTCCCTTGACTATCTCCATCGTGTCCCGGTAGATGTTGGAACCCGGCAGATCCACCCGCAAAGCATACGTACCGGCATCCACGTCCGACAGGTGGTATGCCCCGCCTGCTTCCGAAACCGCCGTATAGACATCGTTGTCCTGGCTGGTGAAAGTCAGCGTGGCACCCTGGGCAGCGGTTCCGTTGGTGGTCACCGTCCCGTCAATCGTGGCCTTGGCCTTTTCATAGACTTTCACATAGCTGACGAACCAGCCTATCACGTGCATGGCATCCTCGCCCCAGCAACGGAAACGGACCTGGAATTTCTTGCCCGCCACATACCGGGAAATATCGCAATAGACACGCTCGTAACCGAAATTGCCCTCCAACGAATTATGCTGGGCCACGGTCCGCCAGCGCGTGCCATCGTAGACCTCCGCGCTCAGGCACTCCATCGTCATCGGTTCGGTCGTAGGCACAAAGAAATCCCCCGCCACATCGTAGCTGAACATGACCGAATCCAGGCCGGTCGCATCCAGTTCTTTGGAAATCAGACAGAAATTATCATAATTGGTCAAACTTACCCGGGGGCGGCAGGTAGCCGCCGGATCCACCAGGCCTCCGTCCATCCAGTCCACATCCCAATAGCAATCCGTACCCGACGGATCCAGTATCCAGAAATTCTCCTCCAAACCGTAGCTGTCGAAATTCTCCACGAAAGGAAGCTGGTGTATATCGGGGACTTCCACTTCCAGCGCGGCGGAACGCGCCGAAACCCCGTCTTCGTAAACCGCTTCCAACGAGTATTCGTAAGAACCGTAATCGGATACCGCGTCGGTATAGCCGTTTTCCGTAATCAAGGAACTGTTCAGCTTGACATCGTCCCGGTAGAGATTGTACCCCAGCAGGTAGTTGTGGTCCGCCTTGGTCGGCATCAGCTTGTTGGTCCCGATCGCGATATCGTCGATGCAAAGCACGAACCCGCTATATGTCACGCAATTGATAGCCACATACTTGGCATCGGCCGGAAACTTGTACTCAAAATAATACAAATCCGGATGAGACTGGGAACGGCCCGGCACGGCTATCGAATCCCCGTTGTTCTGCCAGATGAACGAATTAGGCATCATGTCGGTGGTGGAGTGCCCTATCCTGATTTGCTCCAAACCGTAACCGGGATCAAACGTGGCCGCCCAGAAAGCCAAGGTAATCGTATCGGTAAAACCGTAGGAAGTCAAATCCGGGCTGATGATCCAGTCGTTCCGCCGGTCGCCGATGGTGGCAAAGGACACCAGCATCTGTTTGCCGGAATGCGCCACGCCTCGCGGCCCGTCATAGACCGGCATCATCCGGTCGGGATTCCATACCACGAAGGCCGAAGGGTTCCCCCGCCCGTTCCATTGGTAATCTCCAATCCCGTAGGTTTCATCGTTGTCCATGTCCACATATTGCCACCCCACTTCCCCGGGCGAATTGACGGCGAACGCCTCATGGCTCTCGAAATCATCGAAGAGACCGTACACAGGTTCCGGGCTTTCCCAGTCCAGGACCACCACCTTGTCCGTCACGCTGACCAAAACCGGAGCCTCCGGCGCCGTGTTCGGCTCCTGGGAATGCCCCCGACCGGCAAGCCCGCCAAGGAGCAAGCCTGCCAAAAGAATAGTGAATTTCTTCATTTCTTGTCTTTTTTTACACGTTATGCAACCTTCCCGGAAGAAAAATCCAAAGCACCTTCCGGGAAAGTCTTTCAAATTCCTGAATAATCAAAACTATAACACGACCACTTTCTTCACACTCATCCCGCCGGCCTGCTTCAGCTGCACGAAAACCAAGCCGGAATATCCCTCCATATCGAATTCCACACTGCCGCCCCGGCATGTCGCCCGTTGCAGCAGACGGCCGGATGCATCCAGCAACCGGATTTCGGCCAGGCCGTCCTCCGCCGGCTGCACATGCAATACATCCCGCACCGGGTTAGGCCATACCGAGAACTCGCATTCCGCCAAGGCAGGACGGACGGATGTCGGGTCGTAGAGTTCCTTCTCGCCTCTCGCATAGCTGATTTCGATATGGTGCAAAGGCACATTGCCTGCCCCGAAAGCCAATGACCCGTCCGCGTAGGTCAGGCGCAAGTCATACAAGCCCACGGGGACCCAAGCCGTGTCGGAATACCGCAGGCAGGTTCCCGACACCGCGTTTCCGTCCTCGTCCCGCTCGAACTCGTAACGGTCCCTTTCCATAGTCTCGTAACGCAGTCCCTCGCGCACATACGAACTCAGACGCCCGTTGGCATCGTACTCGTAGTCATAGCAGGCGGTCTGGTTCCAAGCGTAAGATTCCCAAGCGTAGATATACAGGGAGTCGTTGTTCCCGGCCTGGTCGTAGACATACACTTCCCGGCTTTGGTTCATCCAGCCGTTCATGGCATTGTCCCAGATCGCGCTCACATATTCAAGCAGCTGGCCGGTCGTCGAATAGGTCATCGTGCGGTGCACGGCATCGGACCAGCCCAGGCTGTCGTAAGTCCGGTAAAGATAGTCCGTGTTGTTCCCTTGGGCATCGTATTGGTAAACCTGCTCATAAGCACTGTCGTAAGAACCATCGACACGGATTGCCATGCAAAGCTCGCGCAGCAACAGGTTTTTCCCGTATTCACGGTAAAGGCAGCGGTATTCCCGCCAGGAAGCCCCGTCCCACAGGAAATACTCGAAGGCCGTTTCGTTGCCCTCGGCATCGTAGGTGGAGAGCTGTCTTTCAAGCGGCATCCAAGATACCGGCATCGTGTTCGCAGGTTCCTCCTTCAAGGACTCCTGCAGGCGGCCTTCCTCCGTATAGGTGTAGGTGTAACGGTTGTCCACATAGAACTCCCCGCTGGCCATATCGTAAATCTCGTTCAGGAGGGTCGTGCGGTTCCCGTTCTGGTCGTAGGTGGAAATCTTGCGGGCCGTAGGCACGTAGCCCGTACCCTGCCATACATAATTCACCGTCGTGTCTATCTCGTCCCAGACGTTGAAAACGGCATCGATGCGCTGTACCGGCATCCAGTCCTCGCCACCGGCATTGAAATACTCGGTCACCAAGGCATTGCCCCGATTGTCCAAAGTGTAAACGTACTGTTCATAGATACCTGTCTCCCTCCAGGTGGTCACCGTGTCGGGCAGGCACCATTCCACCACCTCCGTTTCCAGGCTGTCCGCCTTGAGAACCGATACCGAAGGCGCGTTCATCCGGAAAAACGGCAAGGCCTCGTCTTGCGTCCCTGCCCCGGAAGGCATCGCGCACAGGCTTCCCGAAAGCAATATGGGAAGCCCTATAATCCATTTCTTAGTTTTCAAATACATATTTCTTTTTGTTGATTCTTGATTTTAACCCCAATCGGCCATTAGACTCTCGCCGGGCCTGTTTCCGATTGGGAAAATGAAGCTTTCGGGCATCTTGCCCGCTTCTGTCCGCATCCTGCATGACACAAGCGGGCAATCTCCCCAAAGTCTAATGACCGATTTGGGTTTAATGAACCCATCGCCAAAGATTGCCATTCGAACCGGCTCCGGAGTCCGAACATCGGACTACCAGAGACCGTTTTCCGGAAGCAGGCCTCCGCGTCACGCGCGAACAGCCCGCCCCGGAACTGGCTACCCCTAACGCACGAACACTTTCCTTACCCCTATGCCATCGGCACTATGGAAACGTACCACATAAACCCCCTCCACAGCTACCGGGACTTCATAGAGCGTGGCCGCGCCCTCGCCTTTGGACACCAGCTTGCCTTCCAAGCTGAACACCTCGTAAACCGCCGGAACACCGGAGTTCTCAATCAGGATACGGCCGTCGCGCCCATAGCAGGCCCAAGCGTCGGCATCCAAAGCTTCGCTGCCGGTTTCTTCGGCGAACAAGGCCGTCAAAGCCGTGTCGCTGACAATCGTGAAAACGTATCCGGCTTCCTTGCTTACCGTATCGGATTCCGACATCCAGGCCACGAACTTCCAACCCTCGTTGGCCGTGGCTTCCACGCTCACCTCCGTACCGGCTTCATACTCGCCCGC
>CALUMK010000001.1 GCA_944321735.1 uncultured Bacteroidales bacterium | reverse complement strand
CCGGAAACGGCAAAGGAGGTGGCCGTGCCCCAGTCGTAAGTGGTCGTGTCCTCGGCGGCAATCAGGCGGAGAATCTTGGATTCGGGGCTGAAAGTGACGAACCCGGCCGAATCGTAGGTGATGTCGCGCACCCCGAGCCAGGTAGGCGTAGGACAGGGGGCTTTCTCGGTCGTGAAGGTAGTGGTAGCACCCCAGTCGCTGGAATCGCCGGGCGCGCAGACGGCACGTATTTCGGCAATGTACTCGGTTTCAGGCAACAGCCCGGAAACGGCAAAGGAAGTGGCCGTGCCCCAGTCGTAAGTGGTCGTGTCCTCAGCGGCAATCAGGCGGAGAATCTTATGCACGGGTTCCCAAGCCACAAATCCGGCCGAATCGTAGGTGATGTCGCGCACCCCGAGCCAGGTAGGCGTAGAACAAGGTTCATTTTCTGAATTTTGTGCGGAAAGACTTTGCAAGCTTGCTGCAAGCACTAAGCCAAGAAAGAGAAAACCAGGCTTTTTCATAATAGTAGATTTTGGTTTATAATTATTGAGTGCGGTTTTGATGCAGGTTTCTTACCAAGAGACCGTCTTCCTAAATCAAAAACCTGTGGACACGCAGTAAAGAATCAAAAAAATACCCTGTAAATCAATAGATAAAAGCAAGATGGATAAAGATGCCGGGCTTTATTATAATCTCTGGAAAGGGAATTATGCCATCATGGCATTTTCAAACGAGAAAAGGAATTGAGATCTTTCCGAAAAAGCAAAACGCAGATTAAAACCTGTTTTCAATATTTTTTAACTAACTTTGGGCAATTTTGCAGGTCTCTTGGTAAGAAACCTGCAAAAAATGCAAGAAAAAAAGCATCATTTCGGATTTTCTCTCAATATTGCCTTTTCCTGCTGCAAATCCCCGTAGTCCATCTGCGGGGAAGGGATGTTGCAGAGCCGGATGCTGTCGGCCTCGGTACAGGTGTAATCGTAGATTTTCCTTTCATCCTCATCCAATTGGTCGAACTCCTTCATGAAGCCTTGCATTTTCCGGAACGATTCCCGGTCTGTAGAGGAAGACTGCCGGACAAAAAGGATGCGCCGGGCTATCGGGTTGTGATTGTAATCCAAGCATAAATATAGCCCGCGCAGGAACGGCGGCCGGTCGTACATCGGGATTTTAAGGCAGATATAGAAAAGCGAAAGCTGAGGGTCTTGAAATTCATTGAAACAGATGTAGATATGGCTTGCTCCGTTCATAAGCACCGCACCTTGATGCTGGGCACCGTAAGCATTGTTGTGAAAGGCTTCCGCATAAAGCCCGTTATCGGCCATCGCCAGCAGGTAAGGCTCTATCTTCAGTTTTTTCCCATTGGAAGAGATGCTGTAACTCAGATAGGTCCCGCAAAAGGGTTCTATGCCTTTGACGGCGGCGGCCATCCCTTGCCCTATGGCCGAGAGGAAAGGATTGCCGAAATAGCCTTTATGCGGCAAGGCGGGGACATCCATCGCGGCCAAGGTGCTCAACAGGGAGGGCAGGGATGCCATCAGCTTTTTCCGCGATACGTTGTTGACCAAAATCAAGGCATGGTCCAAAGTTTCCTCCTGGTTTTCGCCCTGTTGCAGGTTCTTTTCGTATTCGGGAATCACGGTAGAATAGAGCGCCGAAAGCACACTGGGGCTGAAGCCTGTCCTGGCGGCAATGTCTTTCATCTTTATACCGTTATCTCTCAGGAAACTGATTCTTTCGTAAACCTGTTTCAACGCTTCCATCCTGTATGTTTTTGAGACCGTAAATGTAGGGATTTTCTGTTGCCCGTAGCCGATTTGCCGGAGAAATTGCGTTTAAGAGGTCCAGTCGGTCATTGGACGAGCCGAACTTGGATGAAACCCTTAGGATTCTCTGTCAACTCCACGCTATGCCAATCCCCGTCATTGTCTACGCCGAGGTAGGCTATAGGGTCGGCTTTCTGCACCCTCACGGATGATGGATAGTTGGATGAATGTCGCTCGTCGGGTTTATGAATTTTCATGAAGAAAAACCTTCGGATTATTCATTTTTATCCTCGGCGGCCCCGTCTATTTTTGCATTCTGTCTGTTATTTCTTGAAAATAAACTATCAATGTGTCATGAGAAAAATTGAATGCGTCATCATGGACTGGGCCGGGACATCGGTCGATTACGGATGCTTTGCGCCGGTGGCGGCTTTTCTGGAGAGCTTCGCCGAAATCGGGATGCCGGTGGACGAGGCTTCGGTGCGTGCCCATATGGGATTGAGCAAGATTGAGGAAGTGCGCGCCTTGTTCCGGATTCCAGCCGTGAGCCAGGCGTTCCGCAGCAAGTACGGTCGGGATTTTAATGAAGAAGATGTGCAGAGCCGTTACGCCGCATTCCAGAAAGTGCTGTTCTCCACCTTGGAAAAATATTCGGAGCCGATTCCCGGCGTGGTGGAGACGGTTTCCGCACTGCGTTCCCAAGGAATCAAGTTCGGATCCACTACCGGTTACACCGGCAAGATGATGGAGGTGGTAATGCCTGCCGCTGCCGCCAAGGGCTATGTCATCGATAATTGTGTCACCTCGGATTGCCTTCCGGCCGGGCGTCCGTCTCCCTATATGATATACAGGAACATGTGCGATTTGGCTATTCCGTCACGATTCTCTGTCTTGAAATTCGGCGACACGATAGCCGATATCCGGGAAGGGGTGAACGCTGGGGTGTGGAGCGTGGGCGTGATTTTGGGCAGCAACGAGTTGGCACTGACGCGGGAAGAAGTGGAATCGATGCCCGAACCGGAACTCAAACACAGGATGCTGGAGGTCCGCAACCGGATGTACGCAGCCGGGGCAGACTATGTAGTGGATTCCATGCAGGAACTTCCCGCTCTAATTGACAGCATCAACCAGCGGATGGATCAGCAGGGAATCCGGTAGCCAAGGCCGTCTCTTGAACCCTGCCATGGCAAGGCTGCGGAGCATCCCTTTGCCTTTCCGGCTTCGGTTCAACGGATGGTCGTACCTGTGCAAGGCTCACAGTAGACTCAAATATACAATGTATAAATGAAAAGAATATGAAACCTTATCTTTTGCTGACCCCCGGCCCGCTCACCACTACCGAAAGCGTGAAGCAGGCCATGATGAGCGACTGGTGTACCTGGGATGCCGATTACAACGAGGGCATCGTGCAAGTGATCCGAAAGGAATTGACCGCTTTGGCTTCGTCCAGGCCGGAAGAATACACCACAGTTCTGATGCAAGGCAGTGGCACTTTTTCGGTGGAAGCCGCTTTGGGAAGCCTGGTCAGACCTCAAGACCATCTCTTGATTGCCGCCAACGGAGCCTACGGGAAACGTATGGGCAGCATCGCCTCCTATTACGGTATCGATTCGCATCTGATGAAATTTGAAGAGACCCAAGCGGTGGATGCCCAGGCGATTGACGAGTACCTTTCTCGGAATCCCCAGACCACGCATGTGGCGGTGGTGCATTGCGAGACCACGACCGGCATCCTGAATCCGTTGGAATCCATTGCCGCTACGGTCAAGAAGCACGGCAAGATACTGATTGTGGATGCCATGAGCAGCTTCGGTGGCATTCCCTTGGATATGGCTCGCTTAGGCATCGATGCCCTGATCAGCAGTGCCAATAAATGCGTGCAAGGCGTGCCGGGCTTCGGTTTCGTCATTGTCCGCCGCAGCCGTTTGGCGCAGTGCAAAGGGGTGGCTCGTTCCTTGTCGCTGGACCTTTACGACCAATGGGACACGATGGAAAAAGGGCACGGCAAATGGCGTTTCACTTCGCCGACCCATGTGGTACGAGCTTTCAGCAGGCATTGAAGGAATTGGACGAGGAGGGTGGAATCGAAGCCCGGCATCAGCGATACCAAAAGAACCACGACACGCTGGTAGACGGAATGCGGGCCTTGGGATTCGAGACGCTTCTTCCCGATGCCTTGCAATCGTCTATCATCACTTCTTTCCGCTATCCTTCCCAGGATTTCGATTTCCATGATTTCTATCAGAAGCTCAAACTGAAAGGCTTTGTAATTTATCCGGGCAAAATCTCCCAAGCTGACACTTTCCGTATCGGGAACATCGGGGACGTGCATCCGGAGGATTTTGTCCGCCTGACGGAAGCAATCCGGGAAATCCGGAAATAGAACCTCCCTGCAGGGTAAGCCTTACGTTTTAAGAAGACTTCGGTGAAGAAAATCCAAATACCGAATGGCAACGATTGGAATCGGAAGCAAATCGGAAATCAGTTACAGGTATGATCCATCGGCAGGGAAATGTAATACAGCCGCTGGGATTTGTCGGGCAGGGTGTTGCTGCGGATCCAAGGATTGTAAAGCTTGAGCATCTGGTAGCTGACGCCCTGCTGGCGGGCAAAGCCGAAGAGGTCGTGTATCGTGGTATCCACCGGGATCTTTCGGTCTTCCAAGGGTGGATAGAGATCCTGCGGGCGAACGCTTAGTCCGTATCTTTCCGGTTCACTCAGCACAAGCTTCTCGGCCAGAATCCGGTACATGTAGCGGGAAGTCTCTTCGGGCAGATGCAGCTGGTAGTAGTCGTTGGTTCCTTGGGTACGGAGGTGGTAATCCATGTTCGACTGCCCGGTGTTGTAGGCGGCCGCCGCCAGCGTCCAGCTGCCGAAACGCTCGTAGAGCATCTTCAGGTAGTCGCAGGCCGCCCGGGTGGCCTTTTCCAGATTGTACCTTTCGTCTATATAGGTATTGACTTCCAATCCATGATCGCGGGCCGTGCCGGTCATCAGCTGCCAGAAACCGGCGGCTTTGGCCGGGGATACCACGTTCATCATGCCGCTTTCTATCACGCAGAGGTATTTGAAGTCTTCGGGGATGCCTTCTTCTTGGAGAATGGCCTCGATTTTCGGGAAATAGCGATTGGCTCGTTTGATAAGCAGCAACTGGTTCGATTGCCAGAAGATGTTGACCATCAGTTCCCGGTCGAGCCGTTCACGGCAGAGATAGAAATCCAACGGCACCCGTTCCCCGGCAAAGGAAAGGCTGTCGGGCAGGGGAGGCGGCATGATTTGGTAGCCATCTAAGAATTTCTGGTGGTAAACCGGGTCGGTGCTGCCCAAAGGGGGATTTTCGGGTTCTTGCGTGGATGCCGGAAGCAGGTTCGGCACCATAAGGACGGCGGCCAGCAGGAAAAAGCCAAGAATATAGGTATGTTGGGTATTGAATTTCATTCCGCAAATTGTTTTAAGCCCCATCGGTCACTTCGGGTTTAACTCAAATTGGTCGTTAGACTTTGGGGAGATGGTTCGCTTATGCCCGAAGCTCGCCATTCCCGGAGTGGAAACGGCCTCGACACGTCTAATGCCGATTGGGTTTAAGGCGGGCGAATTTACAAAAAAAAGGAAACGGAACGCTTGTTTGGAGCGAACCGCTTCCTTTTAATCAATCGAGGTGTTTTGTTGACAGGACACGTATCAGGACGGAATAAACCGGCTTAGAATACAAACGGGCTGTCGAAGTCCTTGAAAGACACCCCTTTTTGGTCTTTGGCCGAAAGAAGGGGATGTTCGCATTTCCAGTCGATGCCCAAGTCGGGGTCGTTCCAGAGGATGCAGCCTTCGGTTTCAGGCGCGTAAGGAGCGGTGACCTTATAGGCAAAAACCGTGTTGTCCTGCCGCGTCACGAAGCCGTGCGCCATGCCGGCCGGCAGCAGGAATTGCCATTTGTTCTCTTCGGTCAGTTCCACGCAGACATGTTGCCCGTAAGTGGGAGAGCCTTTGCGGAGGTCCACTGCCACGTCCATGACCGCGCCCCGGATAACCCGGACAATCTTGTCCTGGGCGAAAGGCGGTTTCTGGAAATGCAGCCCCCGTAGCACGCCCTTGGCCGACATGGATTCATTGTCTTGCACGAAGGTGTATTCCAATCCGGCCGCTTTCCACTTCCTCTCGGAATAGCTTTCCATGAAATAACCCCGTTCATCCTTGAATACATCCGGCTTGATAATCAATACGCCCTCTATTTTCGTTTTTTCAAATTGCATTCTTGTATTCTTAAAAAAATCCTATTTGCAAAATCAATCTTTCGACCCGAAAATCCGCCAATAAGTCTTATCTGATTTCTCGACACCCAATCTAACTCGATTTAGCAGAAATCGAATCTATTAACTTGCCTCTCGACCCGGAAATCAAACCCAGGTTTAGCAGACATGAGCCTTCTTCGACCCGAAAATCAAACTTTTTGGAGAGAACCAACTTCGTGACGAGAAATCTGGCCTTGCGCGTTGGCCTCCCGGCCTCATAAAAAAGGCGAAAAAGCAACTTCCTTTCAGAAAGCGTTAAAAAGGGCGTTCTGTTTGAAGCCGACGCAGTCGGCGAGTTAACGCCCTTTAGCTTTCAGAAAGGAAAGTTGCCGCCTTTTTTATGGGCCGGAAAGTTTTCTTTTGTTACTTTTCTTTTTGAAAAGAAAAGTAAATCAACAGTGAACGCATTCACCGTATGCCACCTCCACCGCCTCCAAAAAGCTCTCCGACAAGGTCGGGTGCGGATGAACGGCATGCATGATATCGTGCGCGGTAATCTTCTGCTGCCGAACCATCACCGCTTCGGCAATCATTTCCGTCACGTTTTCGCCCACCATGTGGCATCCCAAGAGTAAGCCCGTCTTGGCATCGAAAATGACCTTGACAAAACCGTCTCGGTTCCCCATGGCCGTGGCCTTGCCGGATGCGGTGAACGGGATTTTCCCAACCTTGAGTTCGTAACCGGCTTCCAAGGCTTTCTTTTCGCTCATGCCCACCGAAGCGATTTCGGGCGAAGTATAGGTGCAGCCCGGGATATTGCTGTAATCCACCGGTACCGGATCCAGGCCCGCGATTTTTTCCACGCAGACCTTGGCTTCGCGCGAAGCCACATGCGCCAAAGCCGCTCCCGGCGTGATATCGCCGATAGCGTAGATGCCTTCCACATTGGTCCGGCAGAACTCGTCGGTCACAATCTTGCCTCTTTCCATCTGCACGCCCAAGCCTTCAAGCCCCAAGCCCTCCAAATTGGGCACAACGCCGACCGCCGAAAGCACGATATCGCATTCCTGCACTTCTTCGCCTTTCTTGGTCTTGATATAGACCTTGCATTTGTCGCCTGTCGTATCCACTTTTTCCACCGAGGCGTCCGTCATCACCTTCATGCCGTTCTTGCGGAAACTCCGGTTCAGGTAGGCCGATGAGTCGGCATCTTCCACCGGCACGATGTTCGGCATGAATTCCACCAACGTCACCTTGGTGCCGATGCTCTGGTAAAAATGCGCGAATTCGGAACCGATAGCGCCCGAGCCGACCACAATCATGCTTTCCGGCTGTTCCGGCAGCGTCATCGCCTGACGGTAGCCGATAATCTTGACCCCGTCCTGGGACAGGTTGGGAAGCACCTTGCTGCGGGAGCCCGTAGCCAGGATGATATGCTTGGCCGTGAAATCCTTCTGGCTCCCGTCCTCGTTCATCTTCACGCACACGGTCTTGTCCGGCTTCAGGCTGGCTTCTCCGGCAATGACTTCCACCTTGTATTTGTTCAGCAGGAACTGCACTCCTTTGGCCATCGTTTCGGCCACGCCCCGGCTGCGGGCTACAATCGCCTTGAAATCAGGCTTCACTTCGCCTTCGATGCTCAGGCCGTAATTAGCCGCATGTTTGGCATACTGGTAAACCTGGGCGCTTTTGAGCAGGGCCTTGGTCGGGATGCAGCCCCAATTGAGGCAAATCCCGCCTAATTCGGCCCGTTCCACCACGGCTGTCTTGAACCCTAACTGGGAAGCACGGATAGCAGCCACATAACCACCGGGGCCGCTTCCAATCACGATTACATCAAAATCCATTGTCTATCTTTCTTTTCTGCATCCCTGTTTCTTTCGGCCTGTCCGTGGCATCAAGCCCTGGACGCTTTCCTTTCGGATCGGCATCGCCCGAAAACGAAACAGGAATAGGTTTGTATAAATTTTACACTCTCCAATGCCCTGTGCCGTTGAAAACAAAGCACGGAACCTACTCGGTCGGGAATCCGCGGCACAGGGCAGGGTACGGATTGATTATCTTCCTTTTACAATATTCATCGTATCGGTGGCGATAACCAATTCCTCATCGGTGCTGACCACGGCCACCTTCACTTTCGATTCCGGCTTGGAAAGGATCGCATCCACGCCCCGGAGGCCGTTGTTCTTTTGGGCATCGAAAGCCACGCCCATGAATTCCAGACCTTTGCAGACTTCTTCACGCACTACGAAGTCGTTCTCGCCAATGCCGCCGGTAAAGAGAATCAAGTCCACGCCGCCCATCGCAGCCGCATAGGCTCCCACGTATTTCTTGACACGGTAGCAGAACATCGCAATCGCCGTCTCAGCTTGCTTGTTGCCCTCGGAAGCCGCCTTGTGCAGGTCGCGCATATCCGAAGAAACCCCCGAAAAGCCCTGCAAGCCGCATTGCTTGCTGAAATAGGCATTCGCCTTTTCCGGTGTCAGGTTTTCCTTTTCCATGATAGCGATGGCCGCACCCAGATCCAAGTCCCCGGCACGGGTTCCCATCATCAGGCCTTCCACCGGCGTATAGCCCATCGAGGTATCCACGCTCTTTCCATTGAGCACGGCAGCCACCGATGCCCCGTTGCCCAGGTGGCAGGAAACGATACGGCTGTGGTTCACGTCCAGGCCGGCCAGTTCCGCCGCCTTGCGCGACACGAATTTATGGCTGGTGCCATGGAAGCCGTAACGGCGCATCTTGTCGTTTGCATAGAACTTGTACGGAATGGCGTACATATAGGCGTAGTCGGGCATCGTCTGGTGGAAGGAAGTATCGAACACGCCCACTTGCGGCACGTTCGGCAACAAGGCTTTCATCGACTCGATGCCTTTGATATTGGCCGGATTATGGAGCGGCGCCAAAGGAATGCATTCTTCCAGGTCCTTCATCACTTCTTCATTGATCAGGACGCTGTCCTTGAATGTTTCACCGCCATGCACCACCCGGTGGCCTACGGCTTCGATTTCCTTGAGGTCCTTGATGACCCCGTATTGGGGATGCACCAAGTATTCCAATACCCAGTTGATGCCCACTTGGTGGTCGGGCACCGGCTTGGAAAACTTGTGCTTTTCGCCGTCCGTGCCTTGGTGGGTCAGCTCGCCTTCCGGCAGGCCGATTTTCTCGACTACGCCCTTGGCCAGGACTTCGCCTTTCGCGCCCATGTCGATCAACTGGTATTTGATCGAGGAGCTTCCGCAATTCAGTACTAAGATTTTCATATCGCAATAAGTTTTATATCCTGTTCTCTTCCGCCCTGAAGGAGGTTCCGTTTTTCCGGAATCGTATCGCTCAAGGCCTTGTTTCCTTCCAGCTTTCCGCGTTGGGAACCATCTCGTCTGGCGCGCATTCCCAAACGCTATGTTTCCTTCATCCGAACCCACCCCCGATTCATCAACATGCCAAGGGACCGGCGGAAAAGGTTTGTCTTCTTTAAAAAAGGCTATTCCTCTTTTTGGTCTATCCGCTTCACTTTCTCAACCCCGTCCACTTGGTTCACCCTGTCCATCATGTCTTGCAAATGAGTGGTATTGTTGATATAAAGCATGATCTGGCCTTCGAACACGCCTTCGGCCGACTTCATGTTGATGGAACGGATATTGATCTGGGAATCGTCGTTGACCTTTTCCAATATGTCCTTGGCCATGCCCGGGCGGTCGAAGCCGTTGATCGAAATCCCGGTCAGGAATCCGATGCGCTCGTTCTTCTTCCATTTGGCCTTGACAATCCGGTTGCCGTACTGGGACATCAGCTCGATAGCCTTGGGACAGTTGGTCCGGTGTACTTCGATACCCTTGTTAGGAATGATGATGCCAATCACGTCATCGCCCGGAATCGGGTTGCAGCATTCGGGAATGATGTAGTTGAGCTTTTGGATATCGTTGCCCAGCAAGAGGCTTTCGGGCTTGTTTTCCACTTGCGCCTGGATGGCATCCTGCAAGTTGAGCGCGTTGCTTTGCGTCTGCGGCGCGTTCTTGGCCTGGTTGCTGGAACCGCCCCGACGGAACATCTGCCAGAACCAGTTCTCGTGCTTCTCTTCCTGCGGTTTGAAGATAGGCTTGATATCCTTTTCCTCTATCTTGTGCATGGCCACGTCGTAGAAGAGCTCCGACTTGTTCTTGCGCGAGAAGGCATTCTGTATCGTCCGGATGTTCTCTTCGGTAAACGGCACGGAAAGGGCGGCCAGTATCTGCTGCAAGGCATCGCGGCCTTGGTTATAGTAACGGGCGTGTTCCTCACGCAGCCATTGGCGTATCTTGGACTTGGCGCGGGAGGAAACCACATAGTCGAGCCAGGTCTCGTTCGGCTTCTGGGTCTTGGAAGTGATGATTTCCACCTGGTCGCCGTTCTTGAGTTTCTGGTTGATGGGCACTAATTTGTGGTTCACTTTGGCTCCAATCACGGTGAAACCGATTTCGGAATGGATATGGAAGGCAAAGTCGAGCACGGTGGAACCCGCCGGCAGGCTCTTGACCTCGCCGGTAGGCGTATAGACGTAGATTTCGCCGTTGAAAAAGTTCTGCCGGAAGTCGTTCAGGAAACTCAACGAATTGTCCGAAGCGGAATGCTCCAGCATCTCCTTGATTTTGTTCAGCCAGAGGTCTAGCCCGGTTTCCCCGTCGGGGTTGATGCCTTCGTTCTTGTAACGCCAGTGGGCGGCATAGCCCCGTTCGGCGATTTCGTCCATCCGTTTGGAGCGGATTTGTACTTCAATCCAACGTCCCGTGCTGCTCATGACGGTGGTATGCAGGGCCTCGTAGCCGTTGGACTTGGGTATCGCGATCCAGTCGCGCAGCCGGTCAGGGTTGGCTCGGTAGAGGCTGTTGACGATGGCATAGACGCGGTAGCAGTCGGCTTTTTCGTTTTCCACCGGCGAATCCAGCACGATCCTGATTGCAAACAGGTCATAGACTTCCTCGAAGGGAATGCCCTTCTTCTTCATCTTGCCCCAAATGGAACAAATGGACTTGACGCGACCCGAAATCGAGAACTTGAGGCATTCCGCATCCAATTTCTTGCGAATCGGGTCGATGAAGTTGTTAATCAAATCCTCGCGTTCCGGCTCGCTTTGCTTGATTTTCTCGGCGATAAAGCTGTAGATGTCCGGCTCGGTGTATTTCATGGCCAGGTCTTCCAGCTCGCTCTTGATGGAGAAAAGCCCCAGACGGTGGGCGAGGGGCGCATAGACGTTGATGGTCTCGGATGCAATCTTGAGTTGCTTGTCGCGAGCCATGGAGTCGAGCGTGCGCATGTTGTGCAGGCGGTCGGCCAGCTTGATCAGGATGACCCGCACATCATCCGAAAGCGAGAAGAGCAGTTTCTTGAAGTTCTCGGCTTGGATCGAGAACGATTGGTTCTGGTCGAAAATGGCATCGATTTTGGTCAGCCCGTCCACAATGCGGGCCACGGTCGGGCCGAAGCCGTTTTCTATATCTGTCAGCGTGTATTCGGTGTCTTCCACCACGTCGTGCAGCAGGGCACAGACCACGGCGGTAGGTCCTAAGCCAATGTCTTCCACCACGATATGAGCCACTTCCAAAGGATGGTAGATATAGGGTTCGCCGGATTTTCGGCGGGTATGCCCGTGCGCGGTCACCGCCAGAACAAAGGCTTTGTGGATCGCATCGTGTTCCTCTTGGCTTATCTCGCGTTTGAACGACTTGAAGATGAGTCGGTACCGCCTCAAAATCTCTTTTTTCTCTTGTGCTTCGTCAATCTTGTACATGGGCTTGATTTTTAAGGGAGGAACTCAGTGGATTACTCGTGGTGCTATGGTGTCCGGCGGTTGCCGGATTGCTTTCGGCTTGTTCTGCCGGCCTCGAATCCGGGCAAATCGTGCGGGCGTGCCCGAGGCAGGTGCGATCCAAGTCGAAGACTTCCAGATTGGACAGCTTCTTGCCGTCTATGTCGAGCCGGACGGCGGTGATATGGGCATGGAAGCCTTTGTTCCCGGCGGCTCCGGGATTGATATGCATCCAGCCATGCTTCTTGTCGGGCATCACTTTGAGGATATGCGAATGCCCGCTGATGAAAAGGTCGGGTTTCTCGGCTTCGAGCCAAGGGAGGATGCCGGGCGCGTAATGGCCGGGATAGCCGCCGATATGGGTCATGGCTATCTTGCATCCTTCGCATTCAAAAATCCGCCTTTCCTGGAGGCTGAGCCGAACCAGGTAGTCATCGATATTCCCATAGACGGCCAGCGTGGGCTTGAAGGCGGACAAACGATCCAGCACCGGCAAACCACCCAAATCCCCGGCATGCCACAGGCACTGGCAGGGCTCCAGGAAACGGAGTACCTGGGGGAGAAGTTCTCCATGGGTGTCGGACAAGATGCCTACTTTGGTCATGGCGGGTTTTCTGTTATTGTGTCTGTTTACAATGGTTCGAAGCGTCTTCCATGAGACACTTTCCCTTTTACCGGAATGGGCCGGGTTTTCGCTGGAAGCGGGCCGGGCTGATGTTTTGCATTCAGCCGGAGACGGGCTTAGCGGAGCCGGTCGGCGGAACGCACCAAGGCTTCGTCTTTCTTGATGGCTCGCGATGCCATGTTGGTCAGGATGAGCGACCCGAAGGGCAGGAAGCAAATCCAGCGGTAGTTCACGATTCTTCCGGCTTCATCGGCCATGTCCGGAGCAATGTTCGAGGCGATGGCATCGGGACCCAGGAATAGGAGTCCAAGCAGGATGATGTTGAGGAAGAAGGCGGTGGCGCAAAGCTTTATCTGCCGGGGACGGTTCTTGTACGAAAACAAGGCGACGGCCAGGAAGACAATGACCAGCGCGGCCACGATGGTGAAAATGGGGAACCAATACGATCCGGCTGTAGCGTTGAAAATTTGCCCGTCGCCGGTAAACCCGCTCATATTCATCGGGTATTCGTGCCCTTTGACATTAAAGCTGACCACAGGTCCGAAAAACAAACTGGCTGTCAACAGCATGGCCAGAAACAGGAATACCGATTGAATTCGTTGAATCATGATTTACAAAGATGTTTTAAGGTTTGTCTTGCACGGAAGCCGGAAGCTTGTTTTATCACAGTATCAAAAAACTACGTCTCAACAACGCCCTCAACCCCGCTCATTTAAGATACAAATATACGCAGAAGCCGAGAGCGATGCAAACGAACTTGTTCGATTTGCATCGCCGAGGCGCTACCGTATAAACGACAAAGTCGAAATTCTTCAAAATTTCCCTGTTTTTGGTGGCGGTTTTAGTTAAAATTGTATATTTGCAACGCCTTTGCAGCAGGGATAAATGGTTAACAAACTGTTTATCACTGCCAAGCAAGCGAAACGGGGCATTAGCTCATCTGGTAGAGCGTTTGGTTCGCAATCAAAAGGTAGTGGGTTCGAGTCCCATATGCTCCACTTTTACAGGAAAATAGCGTCTAACAGAATTTTAATTTCTCCTAGAAATCAAAAAGTTATCAAAAATCAAACCTGATAAGGTTCGAAAAAGTCTGTTTGTATATACCGATTTTTGTAAGTATCTTTGTTTTTATGGACATACAAGATAAAAGGGACATTATAAAGGAGTCAGGAAAACTTTGCCTTGATTTAGGGAAATTAGTTTTCGCAGGTCTCATTATTGCGGGTCTCGTGAAGATGGATTTTGAGGCAGGGTCTCTTATCTATATAGGGATAGTGGCCGTAGCTGTTTTGTTCTTCACGGGTTTCATGTTCCTCATCTTGGCAACTAAAAAGAAAGGGAAATAGCATGGAACTGATAGTTTTGTTTTCTCTCTGCATTGTTGGAGGCATCATCGCTTCCATTTGGGCAGGTGTTCAAATCCATAAGCAGAACAAAGCCACTAAACTAGGCAAGTAACATCAACTTCGTTTTGTTTAGCGAGCATTGAACAAACGCATTGCGTCCTCTTTGTTGAACGTGATTTTCGCGCTGCTTGATGCAAAGCTGGAAGAGTGTGTTCAAAGACTAATAGCAACGACATAAATAATAAGGATGGAACGCCTGCCGTTTCCATCCTTTTTCGTTATCTACCAACCACCTCCGATGGGCATACTTCTACCTCATCAGGAGGATATCTGCCTTTACAGCTTTCCCCGGCAATAGTCCATCTCCTCCAGGCCGCACCAGCCGGCATCGCGGATTTCCTTCAAGAAAAGCTTGGCGCACATCTCGGCATCGTCCCCGGCCCGGTGATGATGGCCGAACGGAATCTCGAACTGGTGGCAGAGGAAATCCAATGAATTGCGGCTGAAATCGTAAAGATGACGGGCGGCCCGCAAGGAACAGTAATAGTCTATGTCAGGCTTTTCCAAGCCGTAATATTCCAACGAATACCGGATGCAGCTCATGTCGAAAGCCGCATTGTGGGCCACCAAGACGGGAGTTTCCTGCAAGTACCCCAGAATAATGGACCATACGGCCGGAAATTCCGGGGAGCGGGCCGTATCCTGTGGCCGGATTCCATGAATCTTGATATTACCCCAATGGTAGTAGTTGTCCTTGGGACGAACCAGCCAGGAACGGGTTTCCTTGATCCGGCCATCCCTCACCACGCAGATACCGGCTTCGCAGACCGAAGCGCGGCCTCCGGTAGCGGTTTCAAAATCAATGGCAATGAAGTCCAATCCCTGCACGGGGGCATGGGTTCCTATCGAAGCATCAAACATGGGCGCAAAGGTACGATTATTGCGATTTCTTATTGCGCTTTTTTCCGGGCGGCGCGAATAATGAAAAACAGGGCAAGAGCTACGAAGCAAGCCAGGATGCAGAGCATTTCCGCCTTGTGGTTCATCGGGTCGATCCAGAATTCAGCAAGCAGTTGGTTTCGGGAAAAGACTTCGATGAACGTCCAGAAAATGATGACGGTGGCGATACCCATGCGGATGTTCGCGCCCCAGCCGGACAGCTTGAGCTGATGCCGGAACATGAAGATGGAGCCGACCAAGCAGCCGATGGCGATAACGAGCGTAACCGGATGGCTGTCGCCCAAGAAAACCGGATCGTACAAGAACATCAGCAACAGGTAGAGTGTCCACATCATGACGTTCAGCTCCAGAAAGGTAGTGATGGAAGCGTGGCGGGACATGCTGTGTGGCACGATTTCCTGACGCCTCTTCCCGAAGAATACTTTTTGCAGCCAATTATAAGCCAAGCAGCCGGACCGGGTATTGAACAGGTACAATATCGTGAACATCATCCAAATGCCGAAAGTGGCAGGCATGATCAGGTATTCGGGGCGGGAGCCGGTGAGAGCTTTCAGCTCGGACACAGGCATGTCGTTGACATTGACGCCGTTAATCAAGGTTTGATGCTGGATGCCGATGCCGTTCAGATACTCGGTCGTGGTGGTGACAATGCCGGAACCCACCAAGTCGTAATGGACTCCGTATCGGCCTGCGTAATATGCAAACAGGAATTCGACCCATCCTGTCCAAAAGAGAAGCCCGCCGAACAACCCCCAAAGGGTCTGCTTGGTATCGCCTTTGGCAAAGACACCGATGATGACCATAGCTAATCCTGCCGCACCCATCGCGAAGGCGGCCGGATGCAAGGCCGAGGGGGTCAGATTGGATTCCATGACTTTCATCAGCGCATGACCCAAAGGCATGGTGCAGAGAACCAGAAGGAAAGAGGCTATCGTTTTTCCCCAGTGCCATTTTTGGGTACTTGGCATTTTTTTCAGGCTCTGCGTTCTTTTGGTGTCCTGCAGGGCAGGGGACAAGATGGTTTCCATGATAAATATTTTAGAGTTCAGTCGGATTTTTCAGGTGGTTATTATCCCATGTCCAACAAAAACAGCCGCTAATTTATTCATCTTGCCACAGAAGTCCAAATAGAACCGGACCATCCAATGCCATGCAGCAATCAGTCTTGCGACACAAGTTTGCCATGAATAGCAAGGGCTAGTATCTTCGGCATTGTCCAATCTCAGGCTGGACAATTTGTGCAGTTTTTTGCTGCACTATAATCGAGCCTCTTGATAATGGATACGATGCTTCAATTTGTCCAATTCTTGGCTGGACAAATTCCGAATTCAACTAGCAAATATCCAGAAGAATCCTTTTACTGAAAATAGCTGAAGTATTTTTTCCAGCTACAGCAACGCCTCGATGGCCTGGCGGATCTTTTGCGGGTCGCTGGCATCGCGGGCGTATTCTTCTATATGGACGGTGCCGCCCATCGAGACTTCCGGATTGCGGAACTGCATCCGGCTCTCGATGCGGCTACGGCCGGAAAGATGAAATTCCTTGGCTCCGGTCTCCCGGGCAATGCGGCCGATATTCCCGGCATTGATCCCGCAGCCCGGCATCACAATCAGCTTTCCACTCCGACAGACCAATTCCTTGAGCAATCCCGTCCCTTCCAAAGCCGAATTTTTCATGCCCGAACTCAAAATCCGTGCGCAACCGGCCGATTCCAAAACCTCCAAGGCTTCCAAGGGTTCCCGGCACATGTCGAAAGCCCGATGAAAGGTGAAGGGTAGGGGATAAGAGGCCTCTATGCACTGCTCCAGAAACGCCCGGTCCACCTGGCCGTCTTCTTGCAGCATCCCGCTCACGATACCGGCTGCCCCTAACTGTTTGGCTATCCGGATATCCTCCAGCATGACCGCTTGCTCCTCAGCCGAATAGAGGAAATCCCCGCCCCGGGGACGGATAATCACATTCACGGCGATGCCCTCCACCATGCAGGCCTGTTTGATACAGCCATAAGAGGGGGTCGTGCCGCCTTCCGGCATCCCGGCGCAAAGTTCCACCCGATCCGCCCCGGCTTCGACCGCCGCCTTGACGCTTTCCACCGAATTGGCGCAAACTTCTATCTTGAATTCCGAACGTTTCATTGTATTTCCAGCTCTATCACATAATCAACCTCTTCCGGCACCTTCCCGAACAACAGCCACACCCCCTCCTTGTCCTGCTTGAACTTGACCGGCTTCCCGGAAGCGAACTCCTTGGCCCGCTTCACTTTCATCCCCGTCACCGGCAAAAAAAGCCCCTTGTCCGGCAAGTCCAATACATGCACATACCGCTTGTCGCCTTTGCGCGTCATCACGCCCCAGTCCCGCGGGCTCACTTCGCCGCCCCGCGTCCCGTACAGCGTAGGCCCGTAAACCTTCATCCATTCCCCGATTTCCTTGAGCCGTTCCAAGGCCAAAGCCGGAAGCTCGCCGTCAGGCTGCGGGCCGATATTCAGCAGCAGGTTGGCATTGCGTCCGGCGGCCCGCACCAGATAATGAATCAAGGTCCGCGTATCCTTGTAGTCTTGGTCGGCAATCTTGTAGCCCCACATCCCGTTCATCGTTTGGCAAGTCTCCAACGGCAAGGAACTGATATCCTGACCCGACAAGCCCGCCGTGTTCTCGCCCGGCAGATCCCGCTCGAAAATCTGGATATCCTCGCCCTCGAACGGCACCTGATGATGGTTGTTCCCGATCAGGCACGCAGGCTGCAGCTCATGCACCATTTGGTACTGTTCCGGCAGCTGCCAGTCGAAATTGCTGTCTTGGTCGTGATCCCACCAGCCATCGAACCAGATAGCCCCGATAGGACCGTATTCCGTCAGCAATTCCCGTATCTGATGGTTCATGAACGCATAATAAGTAGCCCATTCCCCGTGACTGTCGCGCCCGGTGCCACGGCCTGTCCGTCCCAAAGGATAATAGTCCTCCCGGTCCCAGTCCAAATGCGAATAATACAGATGCAAGCCGATTCCCTGCTTCTGGCATTCCTCGGCCAGTTCCTTCAGCACATCCCGCTTGAAAGGCGTGGCATCCACGATATTGTAGTCCGAAAATTCGGTGTCCCACATCGAAAAGCCTTCGTGGTGCCGGGTCGTGAAACAAATGTATTTGGCACCCGAAGCCTTGATGGCCGACACCCATTCGGCCGCATCGAAGCGGGAAGGGTAGAAGCCCCCGGCCAGCTTGCGGTATTCCTCATGGTCGATGCCCCGGTTCATGTACCATTCGCCCTGCGCCAGCATGCTGTACAGGCCCCAATGCAGGAAGATGCCGAATTTTTGGTCGCGGAAATGTTCCCGAGCCTGCAAGTTCTCCTCGGAAGGAATGTAACGATATTCAGCTGTCTCTGATGCCATTGACCGTTTGGCTGCTTCTGCCACCGAGTCCGATGCAGGATTTTCCGCCTTGGCGATGCCTAAGCCGAGCGTCATGCCAAGCCCCAGCAAAAGCACTGTATTATATTTCATTTTCATAGGATTAACTTGGATTTTCGGGCTTAATGCCCCATTGGACATAAGGCAGGGCAGTATCATAAAACCCGATAGACCAGTTCCGATGCCGGCCTTTTGGGTACATGGTGGACCCCATCCTCCGTCCGCCAGTATTTTACATCCCCGCCTTGCATTTCTTCTATCACCACCTTTTCTTTAGGGCGACCCAAGGCCAGGACATGCAGGATTTGCAAGTGTCCGGGCAGTTGCAGCAAGTTCCGGAGTTCCGCATTGTTGAATGCCTTGATGATGCAGCAACCATAGTCCTCCGCGCAGGCCGACAGTCCGAGCGTCTGCAATTGGATGCCGTCGTCGCAAAGGCAGTTCGATGCTATGTCCTTGTCCAAGAGCTGAATCAGGTAAGCTGACGGGCGTTCGCCTTCCGCCGGCCCGAGCCAGTCCTTGAGATAGCCGGCCCAGGCCAAGAGCGGGAACACTTTGGCGCATTCCTCTTCTTGGTGAACCACCACATATTTGAGAGCTTGCGCGTTGCGACCCGACGCACAGTAACGGCAGTTACCAACCCAACGCAAAAGCGCTTCCACCGGAATCCGGTCATTTTGGATAAACCGCCGTATGGAACGGTTCTGCTGCAGTAGTTTGGTTAAAATATTCATATGATTATTCTGTCTTATCAGCCGGAGCATTTTTCATCACCAACGGGTATCGTTCTGGATGTTTTAAACTTTCTATTTCAAGATCCACATCTAATTCAGGCCATTCAATTGCATTCGGTCCGGCCATACGTACATTGAGCACACTGCTGACACGTGCCTCGCGTAGCCATGAAATACGGTTGCATGACAAGAAATAGTCTTGCCCTAATACAGATGGCATCAAGACTTGCGCGTTAATCATCAATACGCTTGCCGACATGATTCGCTCTTGTACGTTTTGAAAAGTTTGACTGTTTGATATGCAGGGGGGCTTGTTGGTCAAGAAAAACGACAGGGCGGCAAGCGGTATTTGCCAAATTCTCCAATTTCCCTAATTCGTAAACGATATATTGTGTTTTTGCGTCAGCTGTAATATTGGAGAAAGGATAATCTAATAAATCCACTTGTTTCTTTGTCGCAAATTTTCCGCCATTGACTTCAAAACAGATTGTACCTGTTTTGTTTCCTATCAATGCTATGTGGTTTATAGAAATCAATTTCTTATGAATAGAGGATAACGGTCTTTTTACGGGGTAGATATAAAATCTGTGCAATTGAATCCATTGGAGTTCTTCTTGGTTACAGGCCATGGAAAGCACAAAGCCAAAAGCGGTTGACTGGTAAATTGTTTTAGGCTCAAACAAAGACAATTGAGTAAATTCTTTCTCTGTATGGATATATGTTACTTTATGCGAATCAAAATCATTTTGCTCGACATTCCTCTCCACGGCAGAGAAACCTTTTTGGTCGATTTCTTCTATCTGGTTCATCAAACGCATGACGGAACGACCTACCGCCCATGCTAAATTGACAGGTACTGCATTGCCGATTTGCTTGTATTGCGCAGAGAGAGTCCCTGCAAATTCCCAATCGTCCGGAAAAGTTTGGATTCTTGCATACTCACGCACGGAAAGGGGACGAGTTTCCGTGGGATGGCAACGTTCCGTCTGCTTTTGCGCGGGAGCGCAAGTCAGTGTAAGGCTGGGTTCGTCCATGGAAAGCCTCCGAGCCATGCCCGTCTTTCCTCCTCCTAAATAGAAACTGGCGCCCATGTATTCTTTTTGAATGATTTCGGGCAAATCCCGCCAATCTCCCCCTTCCGGAATCATTTCCATGATTTTTTGCTTGCGAGCCGGATACTTTTGATGAGGAGATTCCGGCACGTCCGTCGGATAAAGTTCTCCTGCAAAGAAAGCATCTCGCAAGGTCATCACTCTTTTATAGGGATCCGGCCATTTGAATACTGCTTTTTCAGCGTAATCATTCCGTATGGCAATCAAAAAAAGGCGTTCCCTTTTTTGTGGCACTTGGTAACCAATAGCTTTCAGTACACGAGGCTCTACTAAGGTGTATCCCAGCTCTTTAATTGTGTTCCTGATGACTTGGAGTGTTCTGCCGTTGTCGTGGACGGCTAATCCCCGCACATTTTCACCTAAGAATACTTTGGGTTGGATTTCTTTGACAGCACGAGCCAATTGAAAGAATAATGTGCCTCGCGTGTCTTCGAAACCAGCCCCTTTCCCTGCATACGAAAAAGCCTGGCAGGGGAAACCTCCGCTAACAAAATCCACCCTGCCATTCCATTCCCTGAAATCTATCTTGTGTACATCTCCTTCCACTATGTTCCATTCGGGACGGTTCAAACGCAACGTTTCGCAGGCAAAATGATCAAACTCATTGAGCATGGCATGTTTGAATCCGGCTTTTTCCATCCCGAGGGCAAGGCCTCCAGCTCCGGCAAACAATTCTATGGACTGGAATGCCCTTGCGGGCTGCACATGCATCTCTGTGTCCCAAGAAGAATTTACCATGGCGGCTATTTCTGGAACGTGCATCAATTCTTTGATAAAGAAATATTTTTTGCCATGCTTGTCCTTGTGCGGAACGAAAGTTCCGTTAGCTTCCCATTTTTCCAATGTGGCTTTTGAAACGCCCATTACATTGGCAAAATTGTCAGCTGATATGGTGTTAAAATTTATCGAATCCATCGTATTTCTCAAATGCTAAAAGGTACAGACTTCGCAGAATATCAGGTGAAATCCTGCTAAGTTCGTCAAAGACCGTATTGCCTCCTTCCTTTCGCCCCGTTTCCTCTATGGCATCGTCCAAAATAACAGGCAGGGCTTTACATAATTTGACAAAAGCGTCTTTATCCCCGAAAACCGTTTGATAGAATTTATCCATACTCAGCCTGCGGATATGTTCATGGGCATATTTTTTCCCATCTATCGACACCTCCCACTTTTTGTCTTGGGATTCTTTTGCAATCACTTCCACGAGCATGCAAACGGCTTTGTCATCGGACAGTATCTGCGACTGCATCTTCATGTATGTTTTTTGCGAAGATGCCGCATTCATTGTGTTATGCTTGTTTTTCAATTCGGCATAGATGTGTTTTCCTGGATTCTGCACATCAAAGCCTGTTACTCCATTGGCTGGCACTTCCCATCCATTTCCGGCATAACGGAACAAATTTTGGTGGAAATACCCTATATGATTGCTATTGGACTTGTCGATTTGGCGTATGCATTCCGACTCTATAATCTCATGGATGTTCTTCCTGTATATTTTAGCGTCGAAAGTCAATTTTATCGGATCGACAATATTGGCATTGAATTCCGACAAATTGATAGTAGTCCTGTACAACCGTACCGTTTCCAGCACATGCTTGAAAATATCCTCATCGCTAATGAATCCCAAGCGGTAGCATCGTTTCATGATCCCTTTGTTGTTTCTTTTTCCTTAACATCCACATGGGTCTGAAAAGGCATAGTTGCAGTATAATTAGGACGCCTGTTCGGTTTGTTGGCATGACCGATGGCAGATTGGTCTAGCAAAAATACAATTTTCAGTCCAACCAAGGTGTAACACGATCCACGAAATGTCAACAGTGTTACTGCATCCGGTATTTCCTCGGTGTCAGGCCGGTGGCCGCCTTGAAATACTTCCCAAAGAAGGACGGGTTGGGGAAATTCATCATGTCGCTGATTTGCTGGACACTGAAATTCTTATTGTCTAACAAGCTCTTGGCTTCGAGAATCACCATTTTCCGAATCCATTCCGATGCAAAGCTGCCGGAACACTTGTAAATGACTTGCGACAGGTATTTTGGGGTAAGGCAAAGCATATCCGCATAAAAAGCGATGCCCCTTTCCTTGCGGCAATTCTCCCGGACCAAGGTCATGAAACGGAAGAAGTAATTATATACATCCTTCTTGCTGCCGGATTGGATTATTTCCGATAATCCGGCCAAGGAAAAATACTGGTAGAAATTGCAGAACAAGATATTCAGGTAACTCAGCACCACGTCGTTCTTCAATTTGAAATCCTGTTCCATCAATTTCCGTTTCATCATCCGGTAGACCGACAAGCATTCATCCATTTGTTCCGGCTTGAGCGTCAGCTTTTCCTCCATCGATAGGTATTTCCACATCTGGATGGATTCGTAGGAATAATTGGCATAGAATTTTTCAAAATGGAATTCCGGAGAGAACATGACCACCGCCAACTTGAAATCAGGGCTCATCTCCAAGCACAATCCGGTAGACCCGGGCATGATGACCATGAAATCGTTCGGATGGAAGTCATAATCCCTGCCGTTAAGCCGGATATGCATATTGCCTTGCTTGCACAATATGCTCATATAGGAAGGCAAAGCAACCGTATTCTCCAAAGGATTGACTTTGAAATAACTTTCCTTGTCGTCCAAACCATCGATATTGTCCGCTACCAACATCAAATTCCCCAAGGTATATACATTGGATGTGGATTGGATATCGAAGAACGAAACCAGTTTCGGCTTCAATGCATTATTGCTTTTCTTGCTTTAGACATCTTCTTCAAAATTAAGCTTGTAAATATTACTGTTTTTCTTTTCGGGCCGTAGTCGTTCCCGATGACCGGAACAAAAATACGGCTTTTCCGATGCCTTGGAATCCCGCCAAAAGGAGAAATTTTAAAAATTCAACCAAAAGGACATTTCCATACCCATCGAGGCGACTTTGGAGTCATTCTGCACTCTACTTTTGCTCCACTCGATTGAAACAATTAAAAATACCAAGAAATGTTCAGTAGAAAAGCTATTTGCATGTTGACAGGCATGGCTTTGCTGTTTGGGCTGAATGCTTGCCAAGACAGCCACAAACAGACCGGCCAGCCAAGGACAGTTCGTGTCATCCAGCCCCAATCTCTTTCCGGGCAAGAAGTCAAGTCGTTTTCCGGCATTGTCCAGGAAGCCCATGAAGTCAGCCTCGGTTTCAAGACCGCAGGCCAGATTGAAAGCATTCTCGTGCAGGAAGGCGATTTTGTTCGAAAAGGACAGTTGCTGGCCTCTTTGGACGATTCGGATTACTTGCTGGGCGTGGAAGCGGCCCAAATCCAATACGACCAGCTCCAAGACGAAGTAGGGCGGCTCAGGAAGCTTTACGAGTCCAAAAGCGTTTCCGGCAACGATTACCAGAAAGCCTTGGCCGGATTGGAACAGTTGGGCATCCAATTACGGGTCAATCAGAAAAAGGTGGACTACACCCGCCTTTACGCTCCAGCAGACGGCTATATCCAGTCCGTGAACTTCTCCCCCTCCGAGATGGTGGATGCCGGTACGCCCCTGTTCAGTCTGATCGACATGAGCGGGATGCAGGTGCTGGTCAATATCCCGGTGGACATGTACAACCTCCAAGACCGGATAGACTGGATAAGCTGCCATTCCCTTTACATGCCGGAAAACATGGATCTGGAAATGCGCGGTGGAGAACCAACGCAAGACCCGGATGGAAGTGCTTTCCCAAGCCGATAATGCGTATTGGACCTATCTGGCCACGCTGAAGAAAGTGGGGATGATGGAAGCCTATTCGGCCATGATGGACACCCTGTGCCAGCAACTGCAAAGCACCGTCGATGCCCAAATGGCTACCGACAAGGATTTGCTGCAAGTCAAAGCCAAACAAAGCAAAATCCGTTACCAGCTGCAAAAAGTCCGTAGCGGGGTGGAACTCTGCCGCATGGCCCTATGCAGCCAAATCGGGCTCAGCCTGGATACGGCGGTGTTCCTGACCGATACGATCCTGAACCCGATGGCTCCCGAACTGGGCGAAGTCTCCATTGAAAACCGTCCGGAACTGGCTTTGCTGCAAAAGCAGGTGGAAGCCCGCAAACAGCAGTCCAAGATGGTTCTCGGCGACATGCTGCCCACGGCAGGCTTAGCCCTCGGCTATACTTACATAGGCAATATCGACCTGAATACCAGTGTAAACACCGGCGTGGGAACAATACCAGTCAACTACGAAATGGACTTCAGCATCCCCTTGGCGATGGTTGCCGTCAGGATTCCCATCACCGAATGGGGGGCCGGCTCGCAGAAGATGAAAAAAGCCAAATTGGAAGTCCGGAACGCCGAATTGGACCTGGCACAGAACGAACGCCTCTTGACAATGGAAGCCCGGCAGGCGGCTTTGAACTTGCGGGAAGGTATATGCTGATCGGTACGGCCCGGCTTTCGGTGGAACACGCCAAGGAGAGCCTCCGGGTCATGCGCCAGCGTTACGACTTGCAGATGTGCAGCCTGGGCGACCTGCTCGATGCCCATGCGCAATGGCAGCAAGCCGAAAGCGACTTGATTGAAGCCCAGACCCAGTACAAGATTTACGAGACCGAATACCTCCGTACCACGGGGAATTTGTAACTTCGCCTCAAGTCCGGGCGGGTATCCAGCGCGAGCCGGACAAGGAGATGCGGAAAATCATACATATAGATATGGATGCGTTCTACGCCTCGGTAGAGCAGCGGGATTTCCCCGAACTGAGGGGCAAGCCGGTGGCGGTTGGCCGGGCGGAGGCACGTTCGGTGGTTGCCGCCGCCAGCTACGAAGCCCGGAAATTCGGGGTCCGTTCCGCCATGCCTTCCTTGCAGGCGCAACGCCTTTGCCCGCAGTTGCATTTCCAGCCCGCCCGTTTCGAGGTCTACCGTGCCGTATCGGCGCAGATACGTTCCATCTTCTTGGACTACACCGATTTGGTGGAACCCTTGTCCTTGGACGAAGCCTATCTGGATGTGACCCGCGACAAAAAGAACATCCGTTCGGCCACCTTGATTGCCTTGGAGATAAAGAAGCGGATTCGGGAAAAGACGAGCCTGACCGCCTCGGCTGGCGTTTCCTACAATAAGTTCTTGGCCAAAATGGCTTCGGACTACCGGAAACCGAACGGGATTTTCGTGGTCGAGCCCCATCAGGCGGAGGCTTTCATCCTGCCTCTGCCGATAGAGAAATTCTACGGAGTAGGCGAGGTGACCGCCCGGAAATTCAAGGAAATGGGCGTGCATACAGGAGCCGACCTGCTGAAACTGAGCCGGAACTACCTTATGTCCCGCTTCGGCAAGGTCGGATCCTATTATTACGACATCGTGCGGGGTATAGACGAACGCCCTGTGCAGCCGGAGCGAATCCGGAAGTCCTATAGCGTGGAAAACACCTATGCGGAGGACATCCACGACCGCTTCGGCCTGATAACCGAGCTTTACCGCTTGGAAAAGCGCCTAGCGCATTTGCTGGAGAGGGACGGCGTAGCGGCCAAGACCGTGGTCATCAAGGTGCGTTACCACGATTTCTCGACCCAGAGCCGCAACCACACCCTCCCGTATCCGGTATCGAATTTCGAAAGCCTGCACCAAGCCGTCCGTCAGATGCGGGACAGCTTCCCTTGGCAGGATCAGGGCATCCGCCTCTTGGGCGTCGGGGTTCAGAACCTGATATTGCCGGATGCCGAGGAACATTCCGTCAAGCAACTGAGTCTGTTTTGAATACGCTGAACCAATCCGAGAAAAGAAGGCAAAAGCAATGGCTTGGTGGCTCTTCCGCTGCCGGTTTCGCGGACGAATTGCGAATCGGAACACCAATTTATTGTATATGTTGCATATAATGTTTTCCAGCAAGCTTCTGGCATAGCCTGTGCCGATTTTTTTGCCGAAGTTTGTTTTTCTTTTCATGAAAATTATTTCTTTTGCACTCGTTTTCCAGCGGGAAAATATCGTGGAGAACCATTGAAACGAATAATAATTAATTGAAAAATAGCTGGTTGATTAAAAGATGACAACAAAGAAGAAGGCGGGCGAAGCCCAGACGACCCAGGCTGAAGAGAACAAAATGACAACGCCTGCCAAGAAAAAACTCTGCCGCATCATCAGTTACGAAAAGATGAGCCCTGAAGTAAGGGCCTTGTTCGATGCCAAATATGCGGATGGCTATGCCGACTATGTGAACCGTTACCCGAAACCGAACGGGGAATCGTTCTACGCTGTCAGCCTCTACACGGATGAAGCCGACTACTTGATCAAAGTAGATGTGGACGTGGACTTGGCTTACAATGTAGAAGACGATGTGGATGAAGCTGCCAGTCCGGAAGACGAAATCGGGGAAGGCATGGGCGACGAACGCAATGCGCCGGATGTGAACGACTTGGCCGATTCCATCGCGGACGACAGTTCGGAAAGCCTGTAATCGGGTGTTTGCCCAAATAGGCGAAACACCTTAAAAACACCTGAATACCAAACAAAAAGAGAATTTATCAAAACCGGTATTTGAAATCATTCTCAGACGGTGCGTCAGAGTGAGTAAGATGCAAGCAGCGGATTGCTCATTATGGCACACCGCTTTTTTTTATTGATACAGATACTTGGCAGGTCTGTCGATTCAGGACATCTGCCAAAGGCCAAAAGCCAAAAATCCCGGACAAAAACATGCCAAGGCACTAAACGGAAATCATTGGCCCGAGAAAGCGCTTCCGGCCCAATGACCAGCCCAGACCGCCAACAATCCGGCCGCCAGGCTGCCTGCAGCATAAAGGAAGAAAATTCCGTAAAAACCTTGTCTCAATAACAGAAGCCCTTCATTGCTGAAAGTAGAAAACGTGGTAAAACCTCCGCAAAGCCCTACGGTCAGGAAGAGTCGCCATTCGTCCGGAATCGGGAAACGGAAAGAAAGCGCGTAGAACAATCCTATCAGAAAACTTCCCGTCACGTTGACCCCAAAAGTCCCCCAAGGGAATGCCGCATCTGCCAATGGCTTGCGCGATAGTTCCTGTATCCCGTACCGGAGCAGGCTGCCGATGCCGCCCCCTAAGAAAACGCAGAGTATTTTCATCATGATATCAGATTTGCGGAAGAACCAAAGGCCTGCCGTTCAAGGGATGCTGCCCGATGCAGAGGCCAGTTCCATAGACCTTTTCCAAAAGGTCCCTTGCCAGTACGGAATCGGTTTCTCCCGCAGCAGCCATCTTTCCGCAAGACAAACATAAAAGGTTATGACAAAATGCTGAAGCAAGGTTTATATCATGTATCACTAGAAGTGCGTCCGTGCTTGTTTCCGAAACCACCTTGGCTACCACTTGCAAGACGGAAACCTGGTGCGCCAAGTCCAGATTCGCGGTCGGTTCGTCCAACAGCAGCAATTGCGGTTCCTGGCACAAAGCCCGCGCAATAGCGGCCAGCTGCCTTTCCCCACCGCTGAGCTGGTCCAGTGTCCGTTTCAGTGCATTTTCATCCTTGGCATCACCTGCCAGACCCACTTGGCGCAGTTTTTCCAGAGCCAACGCCCTGTCCGCTTCCGAATAGGAAAGCTGGTGCCATTTCTTGAAAGGAGTGCGGCCCATCATGACAAATTCCAGCACCGGGACCGGCAGTTTCTCGATATTCTGCGGCACGATAGCCACGGTCCGGGCTCGCTCGGCCACGCTCATTCTCCACAAATCCTTTCCTTGCACCTTGACCGAACCCTGCGCCGGAACATCCCGGCAAATGGCTTTGAGCAATGTGCTCTTGCCCGAACCGTTAGGCCCGATAATTCCCGTAATCCGGCCTTCCGTGGTCTCGAAACAGATGTCCTGCAGCTTGAATCCGCTTGGATAAGCCGCTGATACGTGCTCAAGCTGAAGCATTTTGTTTCTTTTGAGGTTTGACCAACAAATAGACGAAAAGCCCGCCGCCTAAGATGCCGCAGACCACGCCGACCGGCAATTGCCCCGGATGGACCAGGCTTCTGGCCAACAAGTCGCAAAGGACCAAGAATATGCCGCCGCCAATAAAAGACAAGGGTACCAGCAGGCGGTAATCGCTCCCGGCCAAACGGCGTAAGATATGCGGCACAACCAAGCCTACAAAACCGATAATGCCCGCCGTAGCCACGCAGACCGCGGTCAGCAAAGACGTGAGCAAAAGCAGGCATGGCACTAAAACAGCCGTGTTCACACCCAGATGCCGGGCGGTCTGTTCCCCCAGATTCATCAAGTTGAGCCGTTGCGAAAGCAGTACGCCCGCACATAGCCCGGCGATGGCAAAACCGCAAAGAGAGAGAGCCTGTGCCGGCGTGCTATGCGAAAGCGAACCCATGGTCCAATAGATGATCTGGGTCATGTTTTCGGGCGTGGAGAGGCTGAGCAAGAGGGTGGTAGCTGCCGAACAGAGGATACTGAGCATGATGCCGGCCAGCAGCAGGTTGTTGGTTCCCGGACGATGACGATGATAGGCGAGCAGGATCAAGCTGATGGCAATCGCTCCGGCAAAGGCGAAGCCCCCGACACCCAAGCTGCCCCACTGTTGCGCAATCCCTATGAGGAAAGCCAGCGCGACTCCCAAGGAAGCCCCGCCGGAAATCCCCAAGGTATAGGGTTCCACCAATGGGTTCTTGAACAGCCCTTGCAGGATGCTGCCCGACATGGAGAGCATCCCGCCGATACAGAGCGCAGTCAAGCTCCGAGGCAGACGGAGCTGGCTCAAAATGGTCCTTTCCATGCTGCCCGGATCGGTTTCCCACCATTGCCAAGGCCAGATAGGCATCTCGCCAATGGAAAGCGACAACAGCAGGCAAAGCAAAAGCAAAAGGACACTGCCTCCTAACCAGAAAATGTATTTCGGAGCTGCGTTCTGCATGATGTATCGGTTTATCGGCCAGTCTCCTGCCCGGAACAGATGTTTTCGAGGCATTGGGCCATATATTGGAGGGTTTTCCGGAAGAACAAGGGTGTCGGGCAGCAGGCTTCATTGTCGTTTACTAGAAACAGATGGCCATCCCGGACGGCCGGGATATTGCCGAAACGTTTCCAGTCCTCGGCTATTTTTGCCCCCAGTCCAGACATCTGGCTGATGAACATGATTTGCGGGGCAGCCGCCACCACGTATTCCTGGCTGATGCCGTTGCCTTTGTAATCCTTCACGATATTGTCGAGGCCAAGGAATTCCAGATACTGGTTCATGAACGTGCCTTCGATGACCGGAAACACCGGATCGCTACCTATCTGGAAAAATGTCCTTGCCCCGTTCAAAGCCTTTGCGGCCTTCGGTTTCCTCCCGTTTTCCGAACCGGACAACCCGATCTCATTTTCCGTAGCCCCCCCCTGGTTTGCCATGAACCTTCTCGAAATCCGGTCCACTTCCGCCCGTTCCCGTTCCACCAAGGCTTCCGCCTGCGTTTCCATCCCGGCCAAACGGCCTATTTCCACCGCCTGCTCGCAGATTTCATCAAAGGATTTCGGCGTTCTGAAATCCTTCACTTCGATGCCCAGGTCTCTCAACCGCTCTTGCACTTGCGCTTGGGTGAACACCATGCAGAACACGATGTCGGGCCGCAATGCCAGGATTTTCTCCAGATTCACTTCCAATACGTTGCCTACGATTTCGCTCGAATTTCCCTCCTGCGGAAGCGGGCAGAAGGACGTGCGGCCTACGATGCAGGAATCCGCCCCCATCTGCTGCAGATTGTATGTAATGGACGGGGATAAGGATACGATTCGGATGGCCGAGGATGCCAAGGGAAGTCCAAAGCCTAAGATCAGCAGAAGGAAACGTATCGCAAAAGTGTTTTTCATTCTTTCTCGATTTTAAATGAATCCGCGAACAGCGGCCTGACCAGACGCGACTTCCGCAGTCGTGGGCTTCGGCATCTATTCCGCAACGGATTGCCGTTGGATGCCGGACGAATAAAAAGATGCGGCAGCCTTTCCGAATCCAAATTTGCAAAGGTACATAATTTCGTTTTTTGTATCTTTGGCTGTCGCCGAAGATTGGCTACGCCGAAGCCCCTCCGCCTCAGCAAACTCGAACAAGTTCAGTTTGCGTTCGGCTTAATCGGGGCTTTGGATGCGTCTCGGCATAATCAAAGCAAGCTTAGCTACGCTGAAACCCCTCCGCCTCGGCCATATTCAAGCGAGGATACAGGCTTGATATGGCACTCGGCTTAATCGGGGTTTTTGCCTCTGCTCTCGACTTTCACTATCTTTGAGTGCTTCGCACCGAAGATAGGATGCGTCTCGGCATAGTCAAAGCAAGCTTTGCCTCTGCTCTCGACTTTCGCTATCTTTGGCTGTGTCGAGGTGCTGCCCGCTTCCGCTGGAAGCAAGGCATTTCGACACATAACGAACGTAAAAACAAGACAAAAGCAATAACAATGAAGGTTTCAGAAAAGCAGATTGAAGCATGGAACGAGCAGTTCGCCTCTTCCACGCCCCAGGAAATGCTCCGGTTTTTCATGCAGGAATACGGAGATCGTCTGGCTTTGTCCTCCAGTTTGGGGGCCGAAGACCAAGTATTGACCGACATGATGGTGGAAATAGACCCTAAGGTGCGGATTTTCACGCTCGATACCGGACGGCTTTTCCCCGAAACCTATCAGCTGATAGCCAGAACTGAAGACCATTACCATATAAGAATGGAAGTGCTTTTCCCGCCCACCGACAAAGTGGAGGCCATGGTCCGTGAAAACGGAATCAATCTTTTCTACAAAAGTCTGGAACAACGCAAGCTCTGCTGCCATGTCCGCAAGCTCGAAGCCTTGCACCGGGCCTTTTCCGGGCTGGATGCCTGGGTCTGCGGCCTGCGCAAGGAACAGTCGGTGACCCGTAGCCAAATACATCGGGTAGAATGGGACGAAGGAAATAACTTACTGAAAATAAATCCGCTGGTAGATTGGTCCGAACAAGAAGTCTGGGATTACATCAAGAAAAAAGGCGTACCGTACAATGTCTTGCACGACAAGGGCTTCCCTTCCATCGGCTGCCAGCCCTGCACCCGGGCCGTAGCTCCCGGCCAGGACGTGAGGGCGGGGAGGTGGTGGTGGGAGGATCCGGCCCAGAAAGAATGCGGCCTCCATGTAAAATGAATTAGCGGGGGCATCTACTTCGTTGCGAGCCTTGGCCAAGTCGGTCACATACGTGAGTATGCTCCCTCCTTGGCCTGCGTCGAAGTGTGGCGCGGCGCGGGAGCGTACTTAGGTACGTGACCAAGCCGCACCACGCTTCGCAACGAAGTAGATGCCCCGCTAATTCATTTTTTCTTCAGTTTAGGAAACAACTTGCGAAACCTAAGCAGATACGTCGCGAAATTCCCCTTCGACACGATGATGGTCACGGCCGTGATGATAAGCAGCATCCCCAATACAAGACGGGATGTGAACGCCTCGTGGAAGACCAAGACCCCGAAGACCACGGCAGTCAAAGGTTCGAGCGAGCCGAGAATGGCCGTAGGAGTCGGCCCTATGTAATGAATGGCCTGTGTCGTGGCCAGGAAAGAAACCACGGTAGGCAAAATGGCCAAACAAAGCAACAGAAGCCATTCATACCATTGGGTTATCGGCTGCAAATGCATCCCGAACCCGGTTTTGCCGAACAAGATCACCGTGCTGAACAGCAGGGCGTAGAACGTCAGCTGCACGGTAGGCATCTCCTTGAGCACCTTCCATTGATTGACCGCCACCAGATAGATGGCGTAAGTAACGGACGAAACCATCACAATCGCTACCCCGATGGGATTGAGACCTTTTCCATCGCTTCCTCGGCTCAAAAGCACGATGCCGGCCAAGGCCATGATAATGCAAATGACGGTCTGACGGCTGATTTTCTCCTTGAATACCACAGCCATGATAACGGCCACCAAGACAGGGTAGATGAAAAGCAGGGTCGAAGCCAGACCGGCATCCATATAGGTATAGCTGTAAAACAAGGTCAGGGAAGAAATGGACAACAGCACCCCCATCACAATCAAAGGGAAAACAGCCTTGCGCTGCAACTTGAAGCTTCGTCCCCGGAGTTTGATCATCAGCGCAATGACCGGAACAGCCATCACGTAACGGTAAAAAAGCACCGTATCCATGCTCAATCCGTTCTCGTACAACGGCTTGGCAAAAAGCGGGTTCATCCCGTAGGTAGCCGCGGCTATCGCCCCCAAAAGATAGCCTTTCAGCTTTTGATTCGTTTCGTTACCCATGACAAAAGGAGTTTGACAAAGATGCCAGGCGATTTTCCCAACCCAGTCGCGATGATTCAAAACGCGACAGATTCCATTGAAATCCACCTGTTTAACAACAAAAAACAAGAACAGCTCCTGTTTTTCGGGGCGCGAAAATAAGAATCTGCCGGAAATTCCGCAAAACTCCCAACACTTGCCCAATGCAAACGCATCAACCCCTCCCGGGATAACCAACTATTTGATACACAATGAATATTGCACCAAAAGACAGATACAATCCGACCTAAAATAATGCAGATTATCAATCTTTTGCCCTTTGATACAATTGACGTAAGCACTTACCTACATCCAAGAACCTTCCCGAATCAAACCGATATCAGCTTGGCGGCTTCCGACAAAGGCGGCACCACCTGTTTCTTGCGCGACATCACCCCCGGCAGCGTCACCATCCGGGCACTGGTATCCACCTTGAACGCATCCCCGACAAGGCTTTTGGGCTCGCCGGAGAAAATCAAGATGGAGGCTTCTTCCATGATATTGGTAATCATAATGATGGATAAATCGTAGCCTTCCCGCTTGCGCATTTCCTCGGCTGCGGCCAAAATCTCGTCCTTGCGGCCTTCGGCCTGCCTCCTGTCCATGACAGAACATTGGCTGATGCTGATGCGGTAATGCGAAATCAGGAATTCCTTCATGTCGTTCTTGACAATCTCGTCGGCGCTCATATTGTCGATGTCGGTACCGGCCTTGAGCATCTCCATGCCGTATTCCTCTATATCAATGCCGGCAATCTTGGCCAGGTAATGCGCCACTTCCTTGTCGTGTTCGGTACAAGTGGGCGACTTGAAAAGCACCGTGTCGGAAATGATGGCCGAAAGCATCAGCCCCGCAATCTGCGGAGGAATGGCCACCTGGCGGTGTATATGCATATCGGCGATAATGGTACAAGTGCAACCCACCGGGTCTTGCCGGGTGAAGATAGGCTCGTTGGTCTGGATGCCACCCAAACGATGGTGGTCGACGATTTCCAGAATCCGGGCTTTCTCCACGCCTTCGATAGCCTGGCTGCGTTCGTTGTGGTCCACCAAGATCACTTTGGTCTTTTCCGGGACCATGACGCCTTCGCTGCTGACCATGCCCACCAATTTGCCGTTTTCTTCCACCGGATAATAGCGGTGCTTGTGCTTTTCCATCACCCCTTTGATATCGCTCAGCATATCGGTCGGCTTGAACCGGACTACTTCGGTCTGCATGATTTGGGAAACCGGCACGCACTGGTTGATCAAACGAGCGCAGGTATACGTGTCGTGAGGGCAGGAGAGAACCGCTGTTTTCCGTTCCCGCGCCGCTTGGATCACTTCGGGAGGAATATGGCCTGAACCAGTGACTATCAAACAGGAAGCCCCATTGCGGATGCAGGCCAGCATCAGTTCGGCGATCCGGTCTCCCACCAGAATGATGTCTCCCGCCTTGACCGTGTTCTGCACGGTCTGCAAGCTTCCGGCGGCAATACGCACATTCCCGTCCAATTCTCTTTCCAGCAAGCCTTCCACCACCGTTTCGGCATCAATCGCATGGGCTATTTCCCGCAGGCTCACCGTCGAATCGATGAAGCTCTGCATCCCCAGATCCTCGAAATACCGCTTGGCCATGTCACTGACGGTGATAATTCCTTTTAAGTCGTTCTCCTCGTTGACCACAGGGATGGATTTGACCCCATCGTTACGCATCAGCGCCGCCAGCTCGCGCAGATTCTGGGTTTCGCGAATCGTAAGCATGCAATCGGTGGTCACATCCGCCACCCGTGGATAGACATCGGTCAGCAGCAAAGGAGGAGCGGCCTTGAAATAGTTCAGTGCGAAAATGCTTTCCTTGTTGAGTTTGCCGGCTCTGGCAGGAATGACATCTTCCATGCCCAGTTCCGCCTTGAGATGGGCGTAGCAGATAGCCGAGCAGATGGAATCGGTATCGGGATTACGATGCCCTATGATATAAACGGGACTCTGTCTCTTCATGTTCAAAGGTTTTAAGCATACAAGACAGGCCAAGCCTTTTTGCAATACCCGCCTTGAAAAAGCGGATAAAGTTAAGTTTTTTTCCCATGCGGACAAAGCCCGGACCGGAAGGCTGCCTTTTTCCAACTGGCATCCCTCTTCAAACAAATGCAAGGAATGTAAAAAAAATGTAGATTTGCGCCTTTCCTGAATCCGGATCGACGGGCATCGACCCGGCATCGGAATCCACAGGAAATCAATTTAAAATATGTCATTTATGAAAAACAACATCCTTTGGGCCGCTTTGCTGATTGCCCTCGGAATCGCAGCTGCCGGCAGTTTCATCTATAGCGGCATGCGGCAGAATGCCCAACAGAACCGTTTCGTCAGCGTGCGCGGACTGTCCGAACGGGAAGTCCCCGCCGACAAAGTGACATGGCCGGTCTATTTCAAGGAAGTAGGCAACGACTTGCAAGCCTTGTACCGCACGGTCAATGCCAAGAACGCCAAAGTAGTGGCTTTCCTGAAATCAAAAGGGCTTTCGGAACAGGAAATATCGGTGGCGGCACCGGCGGTCATCGATCTGGATGCCGAACGCTACCGGTCCTCGGATTCGCCCTACCGTTACAATGTCACCTCGGTCATTACCGTGACCAGCAAGCAGGTTGACAAAGTCCGGGAAATGATGCTGCAGCAAGGGGAACTCCTGCAGCAGGGCATAGCGATAGCCAGCGGGGACTACCAGTACCAGGTGAGCTACGAGTTCACCGGACTGAACAGCCTGAAGCCGTCGATGATAGAAGAAGCCACCAAGAATGCCCGGGAAGCCGCCGAGAAATTCGCCACCGACAGCGACAGCCGGATCGGGGGCATCAAACGGGCGAGCCAAGGACTCTTCACTATTAACGACCGGGATCCCAACACGCCTTATATCAAAAAGGTAAGAGTTGTCACCTCGGTGGACTTCTTCTTGGTCCATTAAATTTCCAATGACTCCATCCCGGCAGCCATTCCATGCTACCGCGCGAAACCGGTTTGGCAGTATGGCTGGAATTTGCTAAATTCGCTTGTTTTTGCGGCTTCCGGAATCCCTTGCACTGCAAGACGGAGAAGCCGCAGGGCAATTGCAATGCATTTATCACAATAAAAACGCAAAAGAGATGAAAAAGAATGTTGGCTGCATCGTTGCCATCGTGGCAGTCCTGGCCATTTTAGCCGTATGGTTCGTAAAGATGTACAACGGCCTCGTCACCAAAGACGAAGCGGTTTCTTCGGCATGGAGCCAGGTGGAGAACGTCTATCAACGCCGCATGGATTTGATTCCTAACCTGGTAAATACAGTCAAAGGTGCGGCCGACTTCGAACAGTCCACCTTGCAGGAAGTGGTAGCGGCCCGGGCAGCCGCCACCCAGGTGAAAATCGATCCCAGCCAGCTGACCGAAGAGAATATCGCCAAATACCAACAGGCACAGGATGCCTTGAGTTCTTCGTTGAGCCGCTTGTTAGTCAGCGTGGAACGTTATCCGGATTTGAAAGCCACGCAGAATTTCCGGGATTTGCAAGCCCAGCTGGAAGGGACGGAAAACCGGATTACGGTGGAACGCCAGAAGTTCAACCAGACAGTCCAGTCTTTCAACACGAGCATCCGCCGTTTCCCGCGCAATATCGTGGCCGGCATGTTCGGTTTTGACAAGAAGGGATACTTCAAAGCCAACGACGGGGCTGAAAACGCTCCGGTAGTGGATTTTGGCACGCAAGAATAAGTCATCATGGCACGTTCTAAATTCTTCACCCCCGAACAGGCATCGCAGATAAAGCAAGCCATAGTCGATGCCGAAAAGCAGACCTCCGGCGAAATCCGGGTCTACGTGGAAAGCTTGTGCACGGAAGACGTATTGGACAGAGCCGCATGGATTTTCCGGGAAATGGGCATCCATCGGACAAAAGACCGCACCGGCGTATTGGTTTACATTGCCATGCAAAGCCATAAGCTGGCCATCATCGGCGATGCGGGCATCAACAAGGAAGTTACCCCTGAATTTTGGGAAGGCACACGGGATTTGATAATAAGCCATTTGCGAAAAGACGATCTGGTTGGCGGCATCGTGGCAGGCGTCCGGCAAGTAGGCGACCTGCTTCACGATAAATTCCCGCATCGGAAAGACGATAAAAACGAACTGCCGGATGAAGTAGTCTGCGGACAGTAAGCGAACCGGAACATCTCTTTAGGGCAAAACACAACCATCATGAAAGGAAACAGGACACAGCGCAAGTCTGCCATCGGGGAAAATCCTCAGCACCAAGCATATCATAGGATTAGCCGGTGGATAATGGGATTAGTCATGTCGTGCGGCCTTCTGTTCGCACCCGTTCCGGCATCGAGCCAAGGCATACCTTCTCCAGCCAATCCGCCCCGACTGGTCAACGATTTTGCAGGAATCCTGGATCAAAGCGCGGCCGGTCTCGAAAGACTGCTGCGCGCGTTCAACGACAGTACATCGAACCAAATCACGATTGTCACCGTTTCCGATTTAGGGAATTACGACCCGGCCCAGTTCGCCTACGAGATAGGGGAACAATGGGGCGTAGGGAACCGGAAATACGACAACGGCATTGTCATACTGATAAAGCCCAAGACTGAAAACGGCAACGGCCAAGCCTATATCGCTGTGGGATACGGGCTGGAAGGAGCCATTCCCGATGCTGTCTGCAAGCGGATCGTGGAAGACGAGATGATTCCGTTCTTCAAACAGGATGACTATGCCGGAGGGCTTTTGAACGGCCTCAAGGTGATACTGCCTTTGGCTGCAGGAGAAATTTCGGCCAAGGAGTACATGCCTTCATCGGGCGGCATCATCGCGGTCTTTGTCGCCTTCATTCTCATCGTGGTGGTGGTCAGCATTGTCAGTGCTGCCAGCAGGAAAGGGAGAGGAGACCGGTTCGGGGGCCCGCACGATGAGGGTGTCGGATCCGGCCTGGGCACTTGGTGGCTGCTGACTTCGGCCATGAACGGAGGACATCATAGCGGCTCCTGGGGCAGCTTTTCCAATGGAAGCGGCTCTTTCGGCGGTTTCGGAGGCGGCAGCTTCGGAGGAGGCGGAGCCGGTGGCAGCTGGTAGGCGCACCGGATGGAAAAAGAGCGGGCAGGATTTCCACACAGAAACGCAAGCGGAAACAAAATGGAAACTCAATACAAATAAAAAGGGTAGAATGTCTTACACGTTGATTATTTGCCTGATTATAATCGGCTTCATCTTGCTGACGCTGGAAATCCTCGTATTTCCAGGCACCAGCGTGGCCGGCATCCTCGGATTGGGAGCCTTGGTCTTCTCGGTGTACGAGACTTTCGCCACCCATGGGAACACGGCCGGATGGATTATGCTTTCCTGCGTGCTTGCGGCTTCCATTGTCTTGATAATTTTTCTACTGCGAAGCAAGACATGGAAAAAGCTGCAACTGGATACGTCCCTTGACGGGAAGGTGAATGTGGAAGCCGAGAAACTCCAAGTAGGGCAGAAAGGCCTTGCCGTTTCCCGTTTAGCCCCGATGGGGACCATCGAGGTGGACGGGACTTTCTATGAAGCCCAGTCGGTACTGGACCTGATAGACCAGAAGACCCCGGTCAAAGTAGTCAAGATTGAAGGCAGCAAAATCTGGGTGCAAGCCTGCGCTGCTTCCGAGAATGAATAACTGAAAAAAATAGAAAATATGTCAATCGGAATCATCATCGCCATCATTGTAGTAGGCATCTTCCTGCTCTGGCTTATCTTTTACTTCATCCCGGTAGGGCTTTGGTTCAACGCTTTGGTATCGGGCGTGAATATCTCGCTGCTCCAGCTCATCCTGATGCGCTGGAGGAAAGTTCCCCCTCAAATCATCGTCCGTAACCTGATTGCCGCCAAGAAAGCCGGCTTGAACCTGAACCGGAACGAGCTGGAAGCCCACTATCTGGCAGGAGGCCATCTGAATTTGGTCGTACAAGCCTTGATTTCGGCCGACAAAGCCAACATGAACCTGGATTTCAAGACGGCTACGGCCATCGACCTGGCCGGACGCAACGTATTCGAAGCCGTGCAGATGTCGGTAAACCCGAAAGTAATCAACACGCCTCCGGTAGCCGCCGTGGCCAAGGATGGCATCCAGCTGATTGCCAAGGCGAGAGTGACTGTCCGGACCAATATCAAGCAATTGGTGGGCGGTGCCGGGGAAGAAACGGTGCTGGCTCGTGTAGGCGAAGGGATTGTCACTTCGATTGGTTCAGCCTTAAGCCACAAACAGGTTCTGGAAAACCCGGATTCGATTTCCCGTGTCGTATTGGGGAAAGGCCTCGATTCGGGTACTGCCTTCGAGATTCTTTCCATCGATATTGCCGATATCGACGTGGGCAAGAACATCGGCGCCCAGCTACAGATGGATCAGGCCAATGCCGACAAGAACATTGCCCAGGCGAAGGCGGAAGAACGCCGGGCCATGGCGGTAGCCTTGGAACAGGAAATGAAAGCCAAGGCACAGGAAGCCCGCGCCAAAGTAATCGAAGCCGAAGCCGAAGTACCTTTGGCCTTGGCAGCCGCTTTCCGTGAAGGCAATCTGGGTGTCATGGATTATTACCGTTTGGAAAACATCAAAGCCGATACCTCGATGCGGGATGCCATTGCCAAACCGGGGCAAAGCAAGGAAGGCAACCGATAGGAATGCAGCGTTTTTTCATCCATCTGTCGTATTGCGGAGCGCCTTATTGCGGCTGGCAGAAACAGCCCAACGGGCGCAGCGTGCAGGCATGTTTGGAAGAGGCTTTGTCGGTGTTGTTGAAACAGGAAATCGCAGTCACAGGCTGCGGCCGGACCGATGCCGGGGTCAATGCCTCTTCCTTTTTCGCCCATTTCGACTGCGAAAAGGAAATCCCGCCGGCCGCACGGAGCTCCTGGGCTTACCAGCTCAACGCCCTGCTCGACAAAGCCATTGCCGTGCATTCGGTCTTTGAAGTGGCTCCGGATTTTCATGCCCGGTTTTCAGCCACCGAGAGGACATACCATTACTACCTGCACACGGAAAAAGACCCTTTTTTGGAAAATTCAAGCTATTATTGCCGTTTTCCATTCGATGCGGACCTGATACGCCAAGCCGGGCAAAGCCTTTGCGGCTACCGGGACTTCACCTCCTTCTCCAAGCTTCATACCCAGGTAAAAACCAATTTCTGCCATCTGAAAAGGGCGGATTTGGAACGCATAGATTACACTCGCTGGCGGTTCGTGTTCACGGCCGACCGCTTCCTGCGCAATATGGTCAGAGCCTTGGTCGGAACTTTGCTAAGCGTGGGGAACGGCAGATATTCATTAGAAGACCTGCAACGGATCGTAGAGGCCAAAGACCGATGCAAAGCCGGCACGTCGATGCCTGCGCACGCCTTATACCTCAGTGAAATACGCTATTTTTAAGATACTACAGCCATGCATGGGGAAAGTTGGATCCATATTTATCTAGAACCTCTTTGGGAGACCCTGCATGTCACATTTTTCGTGATGGTGGTCATGATGCTGATGGAGTTCGTGGAACTCTACCGGATGCGACGCAAGAAAGATAGCGGTTGGATAGCTCAAATGCAGGGTAGAGGAGCCGGCCGACATGGGCTGCAACTGTTGATGGCCGCTGCCTTGGGTCTGATTCCCGGTTGCGTGGGCGGCTTTATGGCCGTGAGCCTCTACGCCCATCGGATGCTGAGTTTCGGTGCTGTCTTAACCGCTTCGTTCACCGCCCTGGGAGACGATGCTTTCCGGATGCTGGCCTCCGAACCCTGGCTTACCTTGAAAGTGGAAGCTATCCTGTTCGGCATGGGAATGCTTTTCGGATGGATCGTTGACAAAATAGGAGGTGAACGCTGGCAATTAGGCTCCAAAGCCTGCCATATCGAACTTCACGATGCCGACCAGGAAGGAGACGGGCATCATCCCCATGCACACAAGGAAAACGGGGCCACGGCTACGGACCGGTACTGGCCGGCACTCAAGGATTGGTCCTTTGCCCGAACCTTGCTGGTTGTGCTGCTCTTGTTCTATATGGCCAGCCTGCTGGGCGGTGTTCCAGGGCATGAGCATGGACACGAGGCGGCCCATGGATTCCATCTTGATTTCGAGAACGGGCTTTTCCTGCTGCTGAGCCTGACCGCCTTGATCTTAGTAATATTCAGCAACGAGCATTTCTTGCAGGAACATCTATGGAATCACTTGCTGAAGAAGCATTTCCCTTCCATTTTCTTATGGACGCTGGGCACCCTTTACCTGATTACCCTCCTGCAACATCATATCGACCTGGGCGCGTGGGTATCGGCCGACTTGAGCCATATCGGCCTCATGCTGCTGGCCGCCATCCTGATTGGCTGGATTCCGCAATCCGGCCCGCATTACCTGTTCATCCAGCTCTATTTCACCTCGGCCATCCCTTTCGGCGTGTTCTTTGCGAACGCCATTGTCCAGGACGGGCACACATCCTTGCTTCTGCTGGCTGAATCCCGCCGGAGATATGTCCTGCTCAAAAGCCTCAAAAGCCTGATTGCCCTTGTCTGCGGCATCGCCTTGCTGTACCTCATGTAGCCAATAAGCAAAGTACAGCAGTAATCAATCCATAACACTAGACCAACCGATTCCAGACGAAACCAGCCATGCTTGCGCTTGGCATCGACACGAAAAACACTACGAATCCATTTTCCGGAAAAAGGAGAAATGCACCTTCCCGTACCGTCTTTCCTCAATGCAACGCAAATCCTCTTCAAAATGATACTTGCCGGAATGCTCCAGAATAAAAATCCCTCCGGATTGCAAGCATTCCGAATTCAAGACCCTGTCAGGAATAGAAACAATGTCATCCATCTGATACGGAGGGTCGGCAAAAATCAAATTATAGGGATAACGACTTTTCTCCAGAAAAGAAAAAGCATCCTGGCGGAAGACCTGCAAATTGTCAATATCCAATTTCTGCGCCATGCTGCGAATAAAAGAAATGCATCCGGGATGGATATCCACCGAATGCACGCTCTTGGCGCCCCTTGAAATGAACTCCAACGAAATGCTCCCTATACCGGCAAACAAATCCAGAACCACCAGTTCTTCCCATTCCAGATGATTGCCAAGGATATTGAACAAGCTCTCCTTGGCTGCATCCGTAGTAGGCCGAACCGGCAGATTTCCAGGAGCTTGAAAACGTCTTCCTTTGTATTGTCCGCTGATGATACGCATGATTCCTTCCATTAGAGACACAAGAAATACCTTTCATAGGGCAATTCCTTGGGAATATTTGCCCGAGCCGGAACAGGCAGCCAGGCCGTGGCATCGATATGAGGGCTAAGCAAGTCCATCAGATTGAAAGCAGGGGATTTCCCGCAAAGGAACAGGGCAAGCGAACCCAAATCCAGCTTTAACCGATTAAGCGCGTAAAGCGTATAATACAGCAAGCCTTTAGCATCGACCAAGGGGAATGTATTGATGAACAACAAGCCGTCTTCATTCTTGACGCAAAGATCAAATTCCTGACCTCTCGTATGCAGCAACGCATGTGCCGGATACCTTCGAAAAGTCTTCGACATACGGAACAATTCCCGAATCAAACAGGCGTACACGCTCAAGAACCCAATCTCTTTGGGGGCTGGAAATATCAACCGGGCGGCTTCGAAGAAATTGTTATTGAAAGCTGTCAGAATCTGACTTTTGGTATTAGGCTCGCTCTCCTGAGTCACACAATCCTTCGACCTGAGAGAATATAAAGACCTTAGATAATCCTTGGCATGACGGGATTCGTACAATTTGGAAGGAATCAACGTTGACTTGGATGCAGGGACTGTGAAGGTATGCTGACCATAATTGAATTCCGGATCAAGCAGGGCTTCCGTCTTCACCAAATCCCGAATGCAGTCCAAATAGGACGCATCGGACAATGAAAACTCGTAAGAAACCAAAGCCAAGGGGAGGCGAGTGCTTCGCTGAGCAATTCCGATATGCATGGCATAATGCTGCAAAGCAACACATATCCGCAAATCCGTATCCCTGTAACGGGCCAGATTCGGGTTAATCTGCCTTTCTATGCAACGAATCCCATTCATATTGGTACTTGCTCCAATTCCTCGGCAATCCTTGAACTCATGAAAAAAATACCCCGCCAACCTAAGTGGACGGGGTATCATCGATATTGTAATTTTTTTATTCCCAATTGCCTTCCGTGATGGCTTCTTCCATGCTTCCCACCTTTACCCCAGGATACTTGTGGTAAGCTTCCGCATTGATGATTTCATTGCGGAGCAGGTTGTTATCCATTCCTTCCAACAAGTCTTCAAAAGGAACTTTGGCTTCAAATACGGGTACTTTGTAACCACTCTTGTCGATATAACCCGCTTCCATATCGATTGTCTTGCCACTTGTATTGAAAGGCACCTTGAACAAGTTCTTCAAGAATTCACTCTTGTTCTGATAACGAGAAGCATTGCCTCTGTCCTTATTCTGGTCGTTAGCCTGCAAGAACAAATAATCGTAGGCGTTTTCAGTAAAGGTTTCACGGCTTACGATTCCCATCTCGATAGCTTGCTCTTCTGTCAAAGTATCAGGAACGGTACCAATCATCTTCACGTAAGGGATAGTCCCGCTTTCAAGAAACAGAATCAAGCTGTCCGGCGTATTGATATAGCTCCCGTAAGCTCCCTTGTATGCCTGCTGTACGGCTCGAATGTCCTTCATTTGCTGAACCAAGGCAGCGGTACGCATTCCTTTTTCCTTATCGAACCGCACCGGTTGCATAATACTACGGTAAATCATCACACCCAAAACGATGGCAACGGCAATTAAACCTACCTGGATACCAATTCTTGCGCTATTATTCATGGCGTTTTTGTATTTTTTGCGGCCGCAAATGTAAAGATTTTTTTTTTCCGGACAAAAGAAAAAGCGAATCCATTCGTTTTTTTTATCCAGATACCGTCTCTGGTACAAAATCCGTAAATAGAGATTCAACGAAAGCTCGAAAAACGAAATTTCAAATCGACATGAAAATCAATCGATAAAGAAGATAGAACCTCATTACAACCGTGTTTTGAGCCTGCTTTGGACAACAAAACCGCCAATATTTTGAAAATTCTGTATTTTTGCTTTTTGCTTTGTCAGTTCGCCTTCTTCGAATACGAAGCCTTGTTTGGAAGATGTGGCCGTACAAAGAAGTTGGGGGCAAAGCCGGAATTTCTAAAAACAGATTGTATGAAGATTTTTTCCTTGTGTATTTGTCTGCTTTCAGGAGCCGTATTGCTGAGTGGATGCGAAGGTTTTGATCATTCCGAACAAGAGGGGCCTGCCAAAATAACGCGCATTTTCCTACCTGCTTCAGCAGAAAATCCGAATGGATCCGAGGCGGTCTTGGACTACCATTATATATACGACAACCAGAATCGAGTAACAAGAGTCGCCATCGAAATGAATAACTCGAACGAGGGTGGAACGAACTCGCCCAATGTATCCGAAGATTACCTTTACAGTTATGTGGACTTTGATTCCATCGCCATATTGCGTCAGGTTCTGCAATACGGAGGTGAAAGCGTTGGCGGAAGTTCGGAAAGCCATCATCTTAGCGTATCAATAGATGACAATCGAAGAATCCTTTCGATGGAAGACAGTTCGTCCGGAATAAGAATGGAATATACCTACGATGCCGATTTCCGCCTCAACGGATTGACAAAGTACTGGACCCGGGATTCTTCCTTGGAATCCTTCCATTTAGACATCGGTTGGACAAAAGACGGGAATATCGAAACCATCCTTTCGGGAAATTTCACCTACTCCTTTGAATATGGAGATGCCCCATTGGTAAATCGAATGAATATAGATTTGCTCGGATGGCTCTTGGAAAGAGAATTCATGGAAAACATACCTCTGTGGTCCATAGGCTTGCAAGGCCAGACCAACCGGAATATGCCCAGTGCATTATCCATAGGGATTGGCAACGCCAGCGTCCGGATTCACGACTATTCTTATACCGCCCAGAACGGATACATCACATCTTTTACTGTGACCGATTCCCATTCGGGGCATAAAGATACTTACAGTATCGAAACGACAGTTAATTATTCAGAAGAATAGCAAACATTTACGAGCGTAACAGAAAACATCATATATGACATTGCAGGTGAATTTGAATTCCGAAGTAGGCCGGTTGCGGGCAGTGGTTCTGCACAGGCCGGGTCCGGAATTGGAAAACATGACCCCGGCCACCATCAAGGAAGCCTTGTATAGCGATTTATTGTCCACGAAACCGGCGCAGAAGGAATACCGTCAGTTGGAAGCCATCCTTTCAGGGGTCTGCAAGCCGTTCTACATCGACGATTTGCTCCAGGAAGTACTGGAAAAAGTACCGGAATCGAAAATCTATATCATGGATAAGCTTCGGGGGCAAGGCGTTCCCGAAGAGACTTTGCGGCATTTGGAAAGCCTGGATGCCAAGACATTAGGAAAATCCTTGGTGGACGGCCTGCCTGGAACGGCCATGAATCCGATGTACAACCTCTACTTCACCCGCGACATCGGGGTCTGCTTCAACCAGCATGCCATGCCGACCCATATGGCCACCAAGGTCCGTTCGGTGGAAATCCTGATTACCGACACCATCTATAAATACCATCCGTTCTTCACTGCCAATCAGGCGTGGGTCAATCCTTGGGAGCATGTACCGGCAGGAACCCGTCTGGAAGGCGGCGATTTTCTGGTAGCCGCGCCCAACGTGTTCGTGATAGGTCAAGGCGCGCGTTCCAACCGCAACGGGGTGGATGCATTCATCAACATCAAACGTCAGGAATCTTCTCTTTTCTATGTGATTACGCAGGAACTGCCCCATGATCCGGAATCCTTTATCCACATGGACATGGTGTTCACCTTCCTGAGCCGCTGTCATTGCATGATGTACAAGCCCTTGCTGTTAGGCCGGAATGCGTATGCTACCCGCTTGCTCAAAGTGGAAAACGGCGTGGTGCATGAAACGGTCTGCGACAACGTGTTGGAAGCCTTGCATCAGATCGGCTACGATTACGAGCCCATCTTCTGCGGGGATGATTACGGGATGTATCCCGATCGGGAGCAATGGCATAGCGGAGCCAATTTCTTTGCCTTCGCCCCTGGCAAGATCATGGGCTACGGCCGCAACCTGCATACGATCGAGGCCTTGTCGAAAGCCGGTTTCGAAGTGGTGGAAGCCTGGGATGTGGTGGATGGAAAGAGGAAAGTGGAGACCGAGGACGAAAACCGCTTGATGGTCTATACCTTGGAAAGTTCCGAATTGGTACGCGGAGGCGGAGGATGCCGTTGCATGACGATGCCGGTCTGCCGCGAGGATTTGTAATTTCCCGTTTTCGTTAGGAACGATATGCTGGCGGCACGATACTCCGATTTCCGGATAGAAGCCGGATGCGACGAAGCGGGCAGAGGATGCCTGTCAGGTCCGGTCTTCGCGGCAGCGGTCGTATTTCCGGCCGATTACCGGAATGCGGCCTTGGATGATTCCAAGAAACTGAGCGAGAAAGCGCGTTACGCCTTGCGGGAAGAAATCCTGCACGATGCGCTGAGCTATGGGGTCGCCCGGGTCGAAGCCGAGGAGATAGACCGGATCAACATCCTGAACGCCTCGATCAAGGCCATGCATCTGGCTTTGGCAAAACTGGACCCGCAACCGGAATTCATCACCGTGGACGGGAACCGCTTCAAGCCCTACGGAAAAGTGCCTCATGCCTGCGTCGTAAAAGGGGATGGCAAGCTTCTCTCGATTGCAGCGGCTTCGATTCTGGCCAAGACCTACCGAGACGATTGCATGAAAGAACTGGATTTGCAGTACCCGGGCTACGGCTGGGCCAAGAACAAAGGCTATCCGACAGCGGACCATTACCAGGCGATTGCCCGATTGGGCGTGACACCTTTCCACCGGCATTCGTTCCGGCTGCATCCTGAACCGGAACTGTTCGACTAAAACGGCTACAGTGGCATTGCGGGGACAAGAATTTCTTGCCTTGATGCCGAAAAGACAGATTTGCAAACGATACAATAAGATAATTTCATGAAACCAAGCACGGTAAAAGGAACCCGGGATTTCACGCCGGTACAGATGCGGCGCAGGAACTATATCTTTGAAACCATACGCGAAGTCTATCGCCTGCACGGCTACCTGCCTATCGAAACGCCGGCCATGGAAAACCTGTCCACTCTGATGGGCAAATACGGGGAAGAAGGCGACAAGCTGCTCTTCAAGATTCTCAATTCCGGCAATTTCGCCGACAAGGCAGGCTTGATCGATGCCCAAGGCCAGTGGCAAGGCCATTATGCGGATACCGAGGCGTTGAGCCGGGCATTGCTGCCTAAAATCAGCGAGAAAGGGCTTCGTTACGACCTGACCGTGCCTTTTGCCCGTTTCGTGGTCCAGCACCAGAACGAACTCTGCTTCCCGTTCAAACGTTACCAGATACAACCTGTATGGAGGGCCGACCGTCCGCAGAAAGGACGTTACCGCGAATTTTACCAATGCGATGCCGATGTGATCGGATCGGATTCCCTGTTGCACGAAGCCGAATTGGTGCAGATGATGGAAGAAGTTTTTGCCCGTTTCGGAATCCGGGTCATGGTCAAGATCAACAACCGCAAAATCCTGTACGGGATTGCGGAAGCGGTAGGTCATGCGGACAAGATGACCGATATCACGGTGGCGATTGACAAGCTGGACAAAATCGGCTTGGATGCCGTCAAGGAAGAACTGGCAGGACGGGGAATTGATGCAGCATCCATTGACAAATTAGTGCCTGTCCTGACTTTGACAGGTTCGTTTTCCGAAAAGACCGCCATCCTGGAAAGTTTTCTGAAAGAAAGCCAAACCGGGTTAAAAGGGGTAGAAGAACTGAAGACTTTGTTCGGCTTGCTCGAAGAAATGCAAGTGTCCGTGCCGCATGAATTGGATTTGAGCCTGGCACGGGGGCTGAACTATTATACAGGGGCTATCTTCGAGGTCAAGGCCTTGGATGTGGCGATGGGCAGCATCTGCGGAGGCGGCCGTTACGACGATCTGACCGGGGTTTTCGGGATGAAGGGCGTATCGGGTGTCGGGATTTCGTTCGGGGCAGACCGTATCTATGATGTGCTGAACGACTTGGAGCTGTACCCGGAAAGCACGATGAGCGGCACCCAACTGCTGTTTGTCAATTTCGGTGCCAAAGAACAGGCTTGGGCGTTCTCCCCGGCTTCGGCCTTGCGCAAGGCGGGCATATCGGTGGAAATCTATCCTTCGGCTGCCAAATTGCAGAAGCAGTTTGCGTATGCCGACAACCTGCATATCCCGTTCGTAGCGGTATTGGGCGAGAAGGAACACGAGGCGGGGCAGGTGGTTGTCAAGGACATGAAGTCGGGGGAACAGGAAAGCGTGACGATGGATGCGTTGCTGGGCTGGCTGAAAGAAAGGCTGTAGCAAATAAGAAAAAACAAGGATAATGGAAACAAAGACATTTGAAATCACCTTGAAAGACCTTTCTTTCGAGGAAATCGGACAAATCATCGACGGCCATTGGCCAATCAGCCTCTCCAAGGAGGTGATTGCGGCCGTGCAGAAATGCCGCGACTACTTGGATCAGAAGACCAAGACCCATCCTGAGCCTATTTACGGGGTCACGACCGGTTTCGGCTCGCTGTGCAATGTGAGCATTTCCGAAGCGCAGCTTTCGCAATTGCAGAAGAACCTGATGATGTCGCACGCTTGCGGCCTAGGCGAACCGGTGCCGCAGGAAGTGGTGAAGCTGATGCTGCTGATGAAGATAAAGTCGTTGTCCTATGGCAATTCGGGCGTGCAGGTAGTAACCATCCAGCGTTTGGTGGATTTCTTCAACAACGATGTGCTGCCGGTGGTTTACCAGCAAGGCTCGTTAGGCGCATCGGGCGACTTGGCTCCGTTGGCGCACATGTGCTTGCCTTTGATCGGCTTGGGAGAAGTCTGGGTAAACGGGGAAAAACGCCCGGCTTCGGAAGTCCTGGCCAAGCATGGCTGGCAGCCGGTGGAACTGGCATCCAAAGAAGGCTTGGCTTTGCTCAACGGCACGCAGTTCATGAGCGCGTTCGCGGTACACAACGTGATGAAGGCGCAGCATCTGAGCAAGATGGCCGATTTGATCGGGGCTTTGTCGTTGGAAGCCTTCGATGGCCGCATCGAGCCGTTCTACCCTGAAATCCAGGAGGTACGCCGTCACCAAGGCCAGGTGGATACTGCTGCGGCTTTCCGCAAATACCTGGAAGGCAGCGAGATGATTAAGCGTCACAAAACGCATGTGCAGGATCCGTATTCGTTCCGCTGCATCCCGCAGGTTCACGGGGCTTCGAAAGATGCCATCGAATACGTGAGCCGGATCACGTTTGAGGAAATCAATGCCGTGACCGACAACCCGACGGTTTTCCCGGACAAGGATTTGGTTATTTCCGCCGGCAACTTCCACGGCCAGCCTTTGGCCTTGACCCAGGATTTCCTGAGCATCGCCGTGGCTGAATTGGGCAATATTTCCGAACGCCGCACTTACCAGCTGATTGCCGGCAAGCGGGAACTGCCGAGCTTCCTGGTCAAGAAGCCGGGCTTGAACAGCGGCTTCATGATTCCGCAGTACGCCGCCGCTTCGATTGTAAGCCAAAGCAAGCAGTTGTGCTGCCCGGCCAGCGTGGATTCGATTGAATCCTCCCAAGGGCAAGAAGACCATGTGAGCATGGGGGCGAACGCGGCTACCAAGGCATACCGCGTCATGGACAATACCGAGCGCGTGCTGGCTATCGAGCTGTTCAATGCCGCCCAGGCTTTCGAGTTCCGCCGTCCGGTCAAGACTTCCCCGATTCTGGAAAAATTCCTGGCCGCTTACCGTAAGGAAGTAGCCTTTGTGGAAGACGATAGCGTGATGTACCCGCTGATTCAGAAATCGGTGGATTTTGTCCGCAACTGGAAAATCTGATTCAAACTATAATTGGCGGACCGGACAGGGCCTTAGCGGAGAACTGCCGAGAGGACTTTCTGCGGTCTTATTGTCCGCCGCCATGACACTGGAAAGATGCCGTTCCGGTAAACGGAGGCATCGGAAAACAGCGAACGCCTTGGAAAGGGAAGCAATTCCTGTTCCGAGGCGTTTTTTTCATGCGCGGGTTCGACCTGCCCGAAAAAAACTTTCTGGCAGTGCGCATCAAGTCTTGGCTATTCTTCGGGGATGGCCGATTGATGCTGTATATCCCGTCTCTTGGCGGAAACTTTTTGCTTTTTCGGATTTTTTGAAGCGGGGAAAAGGATGGAAGCCGCTGCGCCGAAAGTGAGTTGATGAAAGGGGCTAGGATTCCCTTCCGGCATGATGTCCGGCAAAAGCTCGTAACGGGCAAACAGTTTCACTCCCAAGTGTTCCTTTGCCCGGAATGTCAGCGAGAGCGCGGGGCTGAAAGCGAACCCATTCCTTTTTGTGAAGAATCCTTCCTCGACCCGCAAGGCATCGGAATGCAGATAGCCCATCGAAATATTGCCGCCCAGCAACAGCCTGTCCATGACGGGATAGGAAAAATGGACGCCGGAATAAACCGAAAGCAGGCTTAGATTGTCTTTCTTTAGCGCAATTCCCTCCACGGGCAAGCTCGACAAGCCGAAACTGCCGCCAAATCCGATATAGGGATTGAAGAAATACGCCCCTTCGATACCAACCGAACTGCCAGGTAAAAACTTCAAGGCTTTCCCGTCCGGCAAACGGTAGCGTCCCGGCATCGAAGCCAGGCCGAGGTAAACCCCGAGAAAAGAAGGCCTGAAAGGTGCGTCAGAAAAGGGTTCTTTGGAAAAATGATTGACCTCATGGGCGTGATTGATGCCTTTCTCTTTGAAAATCAAATCGGCCAAGAGATAGCCTATTTCCGTGGTGATGATTCCTATCCCGGCACCTGCTAGCACATCGCTGAGCCAGTGCTTGTTGTTGGCCATGCGCATCAAGCCGGTAGCCGTGGCTACGCTGTATGCGCCGATGCCGACCCACGGGCTTTTGTAACCGTATTCCTTGTTCAGCATCGTGGCCGTCATAAAGGCCGTGGCCGTATGCCCGGAGGGGAAAGAATGATGATTGGATCCATCGGGACGTTCCACTTGCGCGGTGTTTTTTATTGCGAATACGATGCCGCCCATCAACGCAGCGGAAAACGCATCCGAAACCAGCATACGCCCCCAGGAACTTCGGCTTTCCACGCCACAAGCCTTCAATCCCACCAAAACGGCTGCAGGCAGGTATTGCAGGTAATCATCCACCGGACAGCGGAATTCCGGCATAAAGTCGTTGCGCAAGCTTCGGAAACGGTCGTCCACGCTCTTTGCGGCAAGCCCGGTAACCACCAAAGGTACTCCGGTAAAAGCCATTCCCAGCGCGTCCGGCACATTTACTCCGAACGAAAGTGCCGCCGCTCTATCGGATACTCCCTTGCCATTGCCACGGAATGCCGTGTCTCGTCTGCTAGTTTGTATGCGGGCAGTTTGGCATGGTACTCCTTTGCCATTGCCATGGAATGCCGTGTCTCCTTGCCAGATCTGAAACGGAAGAGCCCGAGAATGATAGTCATTTCCTGCCTGAATAGGGCCGGAGACGAGGATCTGCAAGCAGATGAACAACAAGAAAATCCATTTTTTCTTATACATGGCACAGCTTGATACAAGGCTGCAAAAATAGTCGATTCAGGAAATAACATGGTCTATATATCCGAAAAACGCCCATTCAAGCCGTAGAATGGCGTGTTGGATTCTCAGCTTTTCACCCTTTGGCACGAACCGCCGGGACGAAACAATCTTTTTGTAATTTTACGTCTTTGCAGGCGGCTGCCCTCGCAGCAGGGCATTCCCAAACCAAAGAGACATGGCAGCACAGCAACGCATCAAAAGACAAGAATCCTGTTCCGGCTTGCAGGCACGATTCTATACCGACAAGATGCTGTGGGCCTTGTTCCTGCCTCTGATGACCGAGCAGTTCCTCAAATACAGCCTCGGCATCGCCGACTCGATGATGGTATCCGGCATCGGGGAAGCGGCCATCTCCGGGGTTTCGTTGATCGATTTTGTCATCTCCCTGTTCAACAGTCTTTTTTCCGCCTTGGCCATAGGAGGTTCGATAGTGGCTAGCCAGTATTTGGGAAAAGGGATGAAGGGGCAAGCCGGAAATGCGTCCGTACAGCTTATCTGGCTGAGCGGAACTTTGTCTGTCCTGGCCACGGGGGGAATCTACCTGCTCAGACCCTTCATCCTGGGCCGCCTGTTCGGGGACTTGGCGCCGGAAGTGGAACTGAATGCCGGAATATACCTAGATATCACCGCCTTGTCTTTGCCATTCTTGGCCGTTTACAGTGCCGGAGCCGCCATATTCCGTTGTGCCAGGAACACCGTGCTGCCCATGAAAATCATGATAGGGGCGAACCTGCTCAATGTGGGCGGCAATGCGCTTCTCATCTATGCCTTGGATATGGAAGTTGCCGGAGCGGCTTGGGCGACCCTGATTTCCAGAATCCTGTCGGCAGTCTTGGTCATTGCATTCTTAATCAAGGCGAGGATTCCATTCATGCAGGATGCCCGCCTGCATTCCCTATCTTCGGCTTTCTCCACCGAATACAGAGGGTCTGTCGGCAAAATCCTGAAAGTGGGAATGCCGTACAGCTTCGAAAACGGGATGTTCTACTTAGGAAGGGTCTTGGTATTGGCCATGGTGGCGGCAGCGGGCACATCGGCTCTTGCCGCTAATTCGGTGGCCGGGACAATCATCCTCTTCCAAGTCCTGCCGGGCATGGCCATCGTGGCCGGGATGCCGGTCGTGATTGCCCATTGCGTAGGCGCCGGGGATTATGTCCAAGCCCGCTTCTACAACAAGAAAATACTTGGCTACACCTATCTTTGCCTCTTGGCCAGCTGCGTTTTGGTAGTAGCTGCCTTGCCTTTGACGCTCCGCATCTATGGCCTGCCGGAACAAACCTCGGCATGGATACGGGAAATCGTCTGGCTCCACGCCCTTTTCACAGTCCTGTTCTGGCCGCTTTGCTATGTGCTGCCGACCACATTCCGCGCCGCCGGGGATGTACGTTTCCCGATGTGGACCAGCATCCTGTCGATGATTTTCTGCCGCCTGCTGTTTTCCTACCTTTTCGGTATCGTGCTTGAGGGCGGCGTAGTCGGCATCTGGCTCGGGATGTTCGTGGACTGGGTGGCCAAGGCCGTAGTCTTCGTCTTCCGCTATTTCAGCGGAAAATGGACCCAATTCCGATTAATCCGGCCCGAAGAAACCGTCCCATTCAACCCCAATCGACCCTTGGACTTCGGGTAGATTGCCCGCTTATGACAGGCAGACTGCATCTCGCCTAGCCGAAGGCGTGGCGAGCCACGTCGAGGCGTAGCGAGATGCAAGATGCAGGCAGAAGCGGGCAAGATGCCCGAAGAGCGTCATCCCGGACTTGGGAGCAGACTTGGCGCGTCCAAGGAGCCGATTGGGGTTGAAACCCCAATCGACCCTTGGACTTCGGGTAGTGGAAATGCCTATGGTTATGTATCAATCAGGCTATGCTCTACAATCAAAAAAAGGCGAATACGAATAACTACACAACTTATAAATACAATTAGGCACAAAAAGGTTACCTTTATCCGTTCATTGTCATAAAAGGAAAAGCAAACATATCGTATAACCCGGGCGAAGTTGCTTTCCGGGGCTTTGCCTAAAACTCGAATAGACATGAAAAAACTGATTAAGTGGCTGTTGATATCGATGGCCTTGATTATCGGGCTGGTCTTTGCCAATGGCTGTTACTATGTGTTCCGGGGGCAGGAGCGGTCGATGGCCAAATTAGAGCAGGGCAGGGAACTGAATCTTTATGAATGCTGCAGCATCTATACCATGCATCTAGCTGTCTGGATACTGGGCCGTCCAGGATATCCAGAAGCATCGCATTTAGCGTATTTGATGTTGAAAAAATCATCCGAAGGTAGTTATATCCAATGCGCCTGTACGCATTCCGAAAGATTCTCGAAGATACAAGCTTACATTTCCCGATAATCTGAAAATCGACTCTTCAGAATGCGAAATGGTTGCTGGATTTTACGACTTATTAGGAAATTATGTAGGCGAATCGCCGCATATAGTAACAGCATATGATTGTAGATTTGTAGTGACTTATGCTGATATAACTTATTATGTCGGCAAGATCAAATTATATGGCGCTTTATTCAAATATATTCAAGATAAAGGCTGGATACATTCATTTACAGTTTGTTATTCCTGGCAAGGCTGATATCCAGCTTTTCCAAGGATATGATTTTGTTGTTCTGGCGTAAGAGTACCATATAAAATTAACATTATAAATAATTAAAAACATGAAAAAACTATTGTTAGCAATGGTGATGCTGTTCATATGCATGACAGCATTCAGTCAGTCGTTGCAAGTGTACGAGCCTAAACGCATGCAGCCAGGAGAACTGTACGACCAGATACGCATATTCGATATCTATCATATCTACCAAGGCGTGTATGGTGAATGGATTCTTGGAACACAGGGTACTTGTAAGTTGGTTATTACCAATTACGGCAACCTTCTTGTCGAATATTATGTAGACCAATACGGCGTTAAACGCCTTGTATTTCCAGGCGACTACGTATTGCTTGGCGATATGGATAACGATGTGCTTATCATTTCCACTAGGAATAATGATTTCTATTTTGTGGATTTAAACAGAATGAGAAATCCAATGTGAACCATTTAAGGCATTATCTTTTTAAAGATGATTAAAACTATCGTTTTTGAAGAGATAATGCCTTATATATCATGCTATGAGCCGCGAAAGAGTACTCCACTGCCATCATGATAACTTCTCGGTTTTGACCCATTGAGCCACGATTATCGTGTGCCATTATGACAGGAAAAGCCGAACGGTATCCTTTTTGAAGTAGGATAGGGCAAAATCTTGAAAAATGAGCAAAAAGAGCGAAAAAGATCCTGATCAAAAGCAGGATCAGAAAGAAGAACAAGAGTTAGACATCAAGGTGGAGGGTCCCTCTTCGGAAAAGGAGGATTCGGCTGATGCCGAAAAAGATAAACATGACAGCCAGGAGAAGGCAAGCGAAGGCAAGGACAGCGAAGCCACGCTGAAAGCCCAGATTGCTGAGATGAACGACAAATACCTCCGGCTGTATTCCGACTTTGACAACTACCGGAAACGGGTCAACAAGGAAAAACTGGAAATGGTCAAGACGGCATCGTCGGATGTCGTTTTGGCATTACTTCCTGTCATTGATGACATGGAACGTGCCATCAAGGCATTCCAGGACACCGAAGCGGCTTTGGGAGAAAAAGCCGCCGAGGATGAAATGGAAAAAGACCTGAAGGTGAAAGGCGATCAGAAGAACGCCTTGTTTGAAGGCGTGAATTTGATTTACAACAAGATGATTAATGTCTTGAAGCAAAAAGGCGTTACCGAATGCGAAGTGATGGGAAAGACATTCGACCCGGAACTGGCCGAAGCCATTGCTCAAATCCCGGCTCCCGATGAAAGCCAAAAAGGAATGGTTCTGGATGTGGTTCAGAAGGGGTATGCGATTGAGGATAAGGTTATTAGATTCGCCAAGGTAGTCGTCGGCTGCTGATTTTGCATATGATAAAGGGCAATCTGCGGCGTTGCATTCGGGAATTCGGACTCAGTCACGTACAGAAGTACGCTCCTTCGTCCTCACCCCTCAGCGCCTTGCATCTTACCCTTTCTGATATGCAAAATGGTGTTTTATAGAATTATGCTATTGAACGCTGTGGTCGTGATACCAAACAAGCGTATAAAAGTCAATAGGCGTAAAGGAGATGGATTATGGCAGATAAAAGAGATTATTACGAAGTGCTGGGGGTGGCGAAGACGGCCACGCCCGATGAGATAAAGAAAGCCTACCGCAAACTGGCCTTGCAATACCATCCGGACAGGAATCCGGGAAACAAGGAGGCCGAAGAGAAGTTCAAGGAAGCGGCGGAAGCCTACGGTGTGCTGAGCGACCCGGACAAGAGGAAACGTTACGATCAGTTCGGCCATGCGGGCGTGGGCGGTGCCGGTGGTTTCGGAGGCGGAGCCGGCATGAGCATGGATGACATCTTCAGCCAGTTCGGGGATATTTTCGAGAGCTTCGGTGGATTCGGGAACTTTGGAGGATTTACCGGTTTCGGAAACCGTCAAGGCGGCCGGACCAAACGGGCTGTACGTGGTTCCGACTTGAGGGTCACGCTGAAACTGACCCTGGAAGAAATCGCCAGCGGGGTTGAAAAGAAAATCAAGGTACACAAGGAAGTGCCATGCAAGACCTGCGGCGGCACAGGCGCCAAGAACGGCACGGCATTCAAGACTTGCGACACCTGCCACGGGGAAGGTCGGGTAATCCATACCCAACAGACTATCTTAGGGATGATGCAGCAGGTGGGCGTTTGCCCGACCTGCCACGGAGAAGGCAAGATTATTACCGACCGCTGCCCGGACTGCAATGGCCGAGGAGTAGTTTATGCCGATGAAGTGATCAGCATCCATATCCCGGCAGGCGTGGAAGACGGGATGCAGCTTTCGGTGGCCGGAAAAGGGAACGCGGCCCCGAGAGGCGGCATCAACGGGAATTTGTTGGTGCTAATTGAGGAATTGCCCCATGCCGAATTCCAACGAGATCACCAAAACCTGCATTATACGTTGCCTATCAGCTATATGGATGCCGCTTTAGGCACCACGGTGGAAGTTCCGACCTTGGGCGGCAAGGCTCGTATCAAGATTGAACCCGGTACGCCTTCAGGCAAGCTGTTGCGGCTTCGTGGCCAAGGGTTTCCGTCGGTGCAACGCGGTATGCCCAAAGGGGATTTGATTGTCTGCGTGAATGTTGTCGTTCCGACGAACCTGAACAAGGAAGAAAAGGAACTTCTGGAGAAGATGAAGACGATGCCCGGATTCCAGACTAACAATGCCAAGAAAGAACCCGGCTTCTTTGAACGGATGAAAGAATACTTCAAATAGTGTTCAAGTGACCAACTCTGAGACCGAACTTAGCGAGCCGACTTAGGAGTCCAAGCCACTTTTTGAAATCTCATAAACATGAATCGGGGTGCTTCTGTAGAGCAGTAGCATTCCGATTTTTTTGTTTAACCGGCATGATGGTACTAACCATTTATTAGTATAGGTTCGGCTTTATCCCAAATCGGTCATTAGACACGCCGGGGCTGTTTTCGGTTAGGAAAATGAGGCTTTCGGGCATCTTGCCCGCCTCTGTCCGCATCCTGTTTCTCGCTACGCCTCGACGTAGCCCGCTACGCCTTCGGCTAGGCGAGAAGCATGCTGCATGACACAAGCGGGCAATCTCCCCAAAGTCTAATGACCGATTTGGGTTTATTGCATCCGATCCATGGAGGGAGGATAGTCTTGCCTTATCCATATTCATTGGTTAACATAATGCCGATTATATTCAAAAAAAATAAAAGATGCAGAAAGCAAGAGCGGGAATGCCCAGCCCGGCACCATGCCTTGGCCATGGGTAGAGCAAAACATAATCACTACAACCTTTTATTATGAAAGCGAAGTTCTGCTATACTGGCCCGAAGAAAACATTCATCTTATAAAACAATAAATCCATTTGAAATTAAATCAAAAAAAACGGCTGCTTGCGATTTGGCAAGCAGCCGTTTCCCAAAAGCACATTCAACTTTATTTAAATACGAAATAAACCGCCAGCACCAAGCATAAGAATGCCGCCAGATGATTCCAGTGCAGGCTTTCGCCTTTGAACAGGAACGAAGTGAACACGGTGAAGACTATCAAAGTAATTACTTCCTGCAAGACTTTGAGCTGAACCAAGGTGAACGGCCCGCCGTTGCCCTGGAATCCAATCCGGTTGGCCGGGACTTGGAAAGTATATTCAAACAAGGCGATTCCCCAAGAAAACAGGATAACCGCGAACAAAGGCCAGTGGGTACTGATTTTCATTTCCTGCAACTTCAGATGCCCGTACCACGCAAAAGTCATGAAAATGTTCGAGACAATCAGCATCCCGATTGTCGTCAGAATTTTAGGATTCATCGCATCAATGCTTTTTATATTACTAAAATATTACTATTTAATATATTAATAAATGTCACCTAATCTATCCCTTCAATAAAATCGATACCTTTTCCAACATTTTCATGCCCCAGGAATACCTTTCCAAACGAGAATACGTTTCCTTGATTGCACCAAAACTTGAATTAAATCTTGCAATAGATTCTATATTAGAACCTTCAAAGTCAAATACAAGCCCCTTTTCTGCCGCAATCCGGATGCCTTCCCATTGCAAAAGGCTTCCAGCACCCACATTCTGCCCGGTCTTATGAAAACCGTGCGTAAGACTGTAGCAACGATTGTTATCCCAGACAAACAGACCGCAAGCCATCACATTTTCATCCGCATCGGCCAAAGCCACCAAACGCCCTGCCTTATGTCGCTGCGCAGCCTCGCACAAGCTGCGGACCACCTTTTCCGGGTAAGGAGACTTCCGGCCTTGACGGGCAAAGGTCTCCTGCTGCAAGCTTATCAGCATCTCCGCATCGGCTTCCGGCAACAGGTGAAGATTCCGCATCCCTTTCCGAATCTGCCGCTGTTGCGCCGGTTTTACCGAAGCAAACACCTTTTCCAAATCCCGGCAATCCCTTATCACATAGGTCGCCCCTTCGCTTACCTGGATACCCGCCTGACGCGCCTGACGGATTTCTTTCTCGTTCAATGCAAAACCTAAGTTCAGTTTCAGGCTGGCAGACCGAGGCAGACAGGCCAGCAAATCCGGGAATCGTACCCTGCTATCAAGCCAAGGTCCGGAATGCTGGGTCAATGGCGGCATCGAAAGAACCGAAAACAAACCTCCGTAACGCTTCACTTTAGCCAAAGGCCAGAAAGCCGCTCCGGCAGAACCAGCCGCTTCATCCAATCCCAATACCAAACGTTCCGCTGGAGGACAGACAGCATCCCACCACCATTCCTGCAAAAACAACTCCTGTATATCAGGCCATTGCACATCTATCTCCTTGTCTGTCGGATTCATGGTTTCTCTGTCTCTGGTTTCTACATTGCGCCCAAAGCCCCCCCCCCAAAACAGGCACATCAAGACAATGAGCACTCAAAAAAAGCGCGCAAAAATACAAAATCCTTGTATGCCGCACAGGGCATTCAGCACAAACAAATTCCGGTAGTTTCCCAGCGCATAATTCATTTTCCAGACGCACAATCGCTCTATCGCTCACAAAAGCAAGCCCACCCTAACAAAGGGCAACCATGCTCAGCTTATTTTCGAGCCATTCCCCTACTCTCCACTACCTGCTCAAAAATACGTAAAAAGCTTAACGCCTGCTCTTTGCGAGAAAATCGCCCTACGATTTCCCGGTTCACCTCCCGCTGCGTGCTGCCCGTCTGCTTCCATTTGCCATATTCCGCTTCAAGAAAAGCAAGCACTTCATCCACCGTCCTTGCCGCCAAACCACAGCCCAATTCCTCCACCAATGCCCCTAAATAGCTCTCGTCGTGCCGGACCAGCAACAAAGGCTTTCCAATCGCCAAAGCCTCGAAAAACTTGGTCGTCATGATTCCTTTCGGTCCTTTCTCGTCCGCCACATTGGCCAATTGCAGCAAGAGCGAACTTCGATTCAGCACCGCAGGAACTTCGGACGCAGGCACAAAACCTTGGCATTCCACAAGCTCCTCCAAAGCGTATTCCTTGGCCCATGCATGCACCACCGGCATCGAATCCTTGTCCACATACCAGCAAAGCCTGAAATCCTCCGCATGAATCTTGCCGGCATCCCGCAATCGGGCCACCGCCTCGAATAGCAAATCCGGATTCCGCATATTGGCACTAATCAAACGCCCCGTGTAAGTGATTCTGAACACCGGGTCAGCCACCGGTGCAGGAAAAAAGACTTCCGGATCATAACCATTGTAAATCAAAAAACTCCGCTGATTGAACTTTTTCAGGAATTCCTGATGCCAAGGCGACACGCTGACCACCGCGTCAGCCTTCCGCAAAACCTTGTTCCGCTGCCGCTGTATGCGGGCAGTAAACACCTTCTCCGCCAAAGCCGATATCCAACGGAACAGACACCCGCTGCCAAAAGCATTCCCGTGCAGTATATAGGAATTGTCCGGGTACTGTTCCACGATATCCCGCAAATCGGCAACCAACGGGACCCCGAAATGCCGGGCAAGACGTCGGGCCGCCGGCAAAGGGAACGTCCGGAAAGTGCTACATAAGACCAAATCGTAATTATTCCAAGCCGAATCGGACACAACCGCCTTGTACATACGCCTGTCCTTGTATCCCCACAGGAAATCCGCCAGCATCACCTTCATCCACTCCCCTTTACTACCGCCTCCCTCCGAGGCTTTCCGGTAAAATGCCACTGTTTTCTCCGCATGAGTATTGCCGCAAAGAAACTGGTAACGTGTATCTTCGTAATATTCGGACACCACATCCACGCTACACCCTTCCCGTTTGAGATATTTGCACAAATAGCCCATCCGAGGGCCGAAACCCGGTGGAAACTGGTCGCACACCAACAATACCTTCATCTATCTGTTTTATTTATTCTGCCAAGACTTCAATTCTCTGCACAAATCCGCATAAAGCTTTCTGATCCAATCCACCGGAGCCGCCGGATACGGACCTTCCGCCACCGAGCTGTTATGCCATAGCAGGCAGGCATCGCCCCCGTGCCGGTATGCTTCCCCAAGCAAACGCTCGCAACAGGCTTGCGATTCTTCATACCCCATTTCCATGTACTGGTACAACGTATTGTCCATCACCAACAAAGGATGCAAAATCAATTCCGAAAGCTCACCCGTGTACGGATTGATCCAACGTACTGCCCGGGACGTGCCCAAGCGGAAACCGGCCACATCGGCATAACCCATCGTGAAATCCTCCCACAAGCCGTTTTCCTCCAAGCATGCAAAGGCCGAAGGCTCGCACGAACGCAAAAAATGCTGCCGGAACCGGAACGTTTTTTCCTGCAAGGCATCCTCGATCATCGCCTTTTCCTGCACACACCCCTTTCCATCCTTACCAGACGAATAACTCCCATGCAAGCCAAAAACCGCCCCTTGCGCCCGCAAAAAAGAAATCAGACCTTGCATATCCCTGCTTTTCAGATTGTAAAAAGGCCTGTCTTGCGAAGCCGTCCCTCCCGCTTTCAAGAAATAAACCGCTTGAACCGGGCATGAGGCCGACCGAGCCACCGCATTATCGGTCCGGCAAAAGAAATCGAACGTATAATAGGGGTCTTTCTCCTTCGGACCGCAAGCCCAGCGCAAAGCCACCCCTACACCCTTGCCCTTCAAACTTTCACGCGCAAACGCCCGCAAGCCTCGGCAATAGAAAGGCGCATCGATATCGTGCGTCAGCCAAATCTTGCCAAAACCCGGCCTGCATTCCGGCAAGCGGAAACCGAGCCCAGCCGCCCATTTCCAGACCAAATCCCGGTATTCGTCCACCAAAGCCCTTTCTATCAGACCGTTCCTGTAAAGCAAAGACTCCTTTCCCGGAAAACGCCCATGCCCGTCCCTGACCGATGGGCGGCAAATTTCCTCATAACGGCTCAGCAACACAAAGGCCGAAGCCGGCAAATCCGCATACACCGCCAGGCATCCATCCAAACGCTCCAGCCGTGCCTCTCCGTACAAAAAAGGCACGCCCTCGATCCGAGGCAACGGCCCTGTGGGCAAAGAGGCTTCCGAAGCATAATCCTCGGAATCAAAGAATCCGGAAGGGACAAAGACGATATCATAATGTTCCCATTTATCCTTATCCGCCACATAACCAATCCGAAGCCTCTCCCTTTGGCCATCCGAAACCCGATAAGGGTATTCTACCCCGGAATCCGGCATCGACCGTCCGCACAAAAAATCCAACAGATACGACAAAGCACTCCCTGTCAACTCCATAGCTTCTCAATTTTCCTCGGTTCGACTATTGTCTTTTTTCAATTCGACAATGACACTTTCCTCGGTTCGATTACTTTCGGTCTAACTATTTTCCCTAATAATCCGGACAATATCCTCGCCTGTATGCCCGTTCCCATACAAATCCGTCTGAAAAACAGGCGGATGTTCCTTCCACAAGCGCAAAGCCTGCCCTGTAATCATCTCTTTCCGATGCCCTACCAAGGTATTGAAGCCCTTTTCCACCAATTCCACCCACTCCGTTTCCTCCCGCAAGGTCAAGCAATATTTCCCGAAGAAACAAGCCTCTTTCTGCAAGCCGCCGCTATCGGTCATCACAAAGGCGCATGAGCGAAGCAATTGCAGCATCCTCAAGTAACTAACCGGTTCGCAAAAACGGATATGCGTCTTTTCAAAATCGAATCCAACCGAAATCATCCGCTGCCGGGTTCCCGGATGCAAAGGCATCAGCAGCGGCATCGACAAAGACACTTCTTCCAAAGCCCCCAGCAATTCCTTCAAGACCGCCATATTCCCCGTATTTTCATTCCGGTGCATCGTGCAGAGCACAAAACGTTCCGGCAGAGGCAAAGGCAAAACGCCCTCTTCCCGATGGCTGGAACCCGAACGACCGGAATCCGCCCGGTCCCCGTAATAAAGCGCTGCATCCAGCATCACATCGCCCGTCCGGAACACTTTCCTGCTCCATGCCCCGATATTCTCCCTTTCCAAATTCCGCACAGCCTGCTCGGTAGGACAAAAAAGCAAGGAGGCAAGATGGTCGGTCAGCACCCGGTTGTTCTCCTCCGGCATGGCCGTGTTGAACGAACGCAAGCCTGCCTCCACATGCACCAAGGGAATACCGTTCTTATTGGCCGCCAAAGCCCCGGCCAAAGTCGAATCCGTGTCGCCATAGACCAGCACCCAGTCCGGCTTTTCCTGCCGAAGCACGGCATCTATCCCTATGAGCATATCCCCCAATAAAGAGGCGTGACTTTCTCCCGCTTTAGACTGGGCATTGATACCCAAGTTATAACGAGGATGCGGGATTTCCATCTCCTCGAAAAAGACTTCCGACATCCCGTAATCGTAATGCTGCCCGGTATGGATGAGAAACTCCTCCATATCCGGACAAGCGGCAAAAGCCCGGCTCAGCACGGCCGCTTTGACAAACTGGGGCCTAGCCCCGACAATCGTGGCGATTCTGATCATTTTCCTGATTTATGCTGCAAGGATACTCAATTTGCCCGAAATTGCCAACTTGCCCCTGCCAAACCACCTCGTGCCATCCCGGCTTTTTCCGGAAGCCACGGCAAGCATCCTGACCAAAACACCTTCGACCAAGGCCCGAAAACGCCAAAACCTCCGCGAAAACCACGCAAAACCCGCGATTTATGCGTATTTTTGCCGTTTTCAAGCGCTTCCAAAGCTATTGACATGACTATCAAAGAAGTAAGCACAAAAGCCGAACGCAAGGCCTGGCACAGGTTCCAACGCGAACTCTACAAGGGCGACCCGCACTTCTCCGCTCCTTTCGAGACAACGGTCGAAAACATCTTCACCCCTGGCAAGAACGAGTTCTTCGAGCATGGTTCGGCCACCCGCTTCCTTTTATATGACGACAAAGGAAAAATCATAGGCCGCACCGCCGCTTTCATCAATACCAGCAAAGCCTACACCTACCAGCAACCCACCGGCGGCATGGGTTTCTTTGAATGCATCGATGACCAGCAGGCCGCCAACCTGCTGTTCGACACCTGCAAGCAATGGCTCTCGGAACGCGGCATGGAAGCCATGGACGGGCCGATCAACTTCGGGGAAAACGACAATTTCTGGGGACTGCTGGTGGAAGGCTTCGGCAAAGACGCCGACTGGGGAATGAACTACAATCCCCCCTACTACAAGCAGCTTTTCGAAAACTACGGCTTCAAGCTCTACTTCGAGCAAGTCTGCAATATGCTGGACTACACCAAACCCTTCCCCGAACGCTTCTGGAAAGTGGCCGACTGGGTGCGTTCCAAGCCCGAATACCATTGCGAGCACTTCCGTTACAGCCAGACCGGGAAGTACATGAAAGACTTGAAGGAAATCTACGATAATGCCTGGCAGTTCCATGAAAACTTCGTCCCCTTGCAGAAAGAAACGATGCAGAAGGAACTGGACGAAGGCAAGGGCCTGATTGACGAGGAGCTGATCTGGTTCGCCTATCATGACAACGAACCCATCGCCTTTGAAGTGATGTTCCCCGACCCCACGCCCATTTTCCGGAAATTCCATGGAAAATTCCATCTAATCAACAAGCTGCGATTCCTTTGGATGAAAAAACGGCACAAGATGACCCGCGCCCGAGTCACCATCATGGGAGTCAAGCCCAAGTACCAGCGAGCCGGCATCGAATCCTTGCTGTTCTGGCACATGGACAAGATGATAAAAGCCAAGAAACCTTGGTACAAGGAAATAGAGCTCTCCTGGGTGGGCGATTTCAACCCCAAGATGCGGCTGCTGCAAGAAAGCACCGGCGCCCGTTTCCACCAACGCCACTACACCTACCGATACCTGTTCGACCCGAAAAAGACCTTCGAACGTTCTTCCATCATCGACAGGGATACCCGGACACGCTACAACCAGCAGGAATCCTCGGCTTCCAACGGAAAAGAGTCAAAATGACCAGGCCGCTTCTGCAACTACTGCAGCGCAAGCCTTGAACTGCACCTACAAGGGCTTGCAGCAACAAACCCGGACAAACCCAACACAACAGATTATTAATCAACAAAATCATAGACAAATGCGTTTTTCAGCCTTAAAGAAAGCCGCCTTGGCCTCGGCCGTGGCCGCCACGGGCATCGCCTGCAGCCCGCAAGGGACAGGCAACCAAGGCCCCGTTATCGGAAAACAGGAAGTAACAGTGACCGACGGACGTCTGACCCCTGAAGTCCTCTGGGCCATGGGCCGCTTGGGCGAAGTAGCCATCAGCCCCGACCAGAAACATATCGCCTATTCGGTCCGCTATTACAGCGTAGCCGAAAACAAGGGCAATTCCGACCTCTACCTTTCCGACATCGACGGCAAGAACGTGCGCCAGATTACCCGTACCGCCGGTTCGGAAGGCAATCTCTGCTGGCTCAACGAACATACCATAGCCTATATGGCAGCCGCCGACAACGGAATGCAGGTCTTCGGCCTCGACCTGGGCAAAGCCTTCAGCGCCACCGCCCAGGATCGCGACATCAACGACATTTCCTCCTCGCTCAAACCAGTGCAAATCACATCGATTCCCGGAGGCGTGGAAGGCTTCCGTTTCAGCCCGGACCTGAAACAACTCGCCTTTATCCGTCAAGTGCAGGTGGAACCCAACGTGCAGGACCGCTATCCCGACTTGGACAAGTCCAGCGGCATGGTGTTCCAGGATTTGAACTACCGCCATTGGGACCACTACGTGATGTCGATTCCGCATATCTTCATCTGCCAGCTGGAAGGCGCCGACCTGAACACCGAGCTGAAAGCCGTCACGAATACCCATCCGGTCGATGTACTGAAGGATGAGCCTTACGAAGCGCCCGTAAAGCCTTTCGGCGGTATCGAGCAATACAGCTGGAGCCCGGACGGCAAACTGCTGGCCTACACTTCCCGCAAGCTGACTGGCAAGGCATACGCCGTATCCACCAACACCGATATCTATGTTTACTATCTGGAAAGCGGCAAGACCGTCAACGCCAGCAAGGGCAACCTGGGTTACGATGTGAACCCGGTGTTCAGCCCGGACGGCCTCTACCTGGCTTGGGAAAGCATGGAAAGGGATGGTTATGAATCCGACAAGAACCGGATTGCCCTGCTCAACCTGCAGACCGCCGAGAAAGTGGATGCTTCCTACGGCTTCGACCAGAACGCCGCCGGCCTTAAATGGAGCCAGGACAGCAAAGAGATCTATTTCACCAGCAACTGGCATGGTTTGAGCCAGATTTACCGCTTGGACGTAGCCAAGAGCTTCGCCTACGCCAAAGCTTCGGGCAAGACTACCGGGAACTTCAAGTTCATGACCGGAACGCCCGATGCCATCCAATGCCTGACCGCCGGAGTTCATGATTATGTAGGCGTTTATCCCTTGTCCGGAAACAACCTGATTGGAATCCAGCAATCCCTTTCTCGTCCCGACGAACTGTACGCGATAGACCTGAACCAGGAAGACCCGGAGATGCTGCACAAGCAGACCCAGATCAGCTTCATCAACCAGGACATCTTCGACCAGTTGGAAATGGGCCGCGTGGAAGGACGCTGGATCAAGACCACCGACGGCAAGCAGCTGCTCGCCTGGGTCATCTACCCGCCCCATTTCGATTCCACCAAGCAGTATCCCGCCCTGCTTTACTGCCAAGGCGGCCCGCAAAGCACGGTAAGCCAGTTCTGGAGCTACCGCTGGAACCCGCAGATCATGGCGGCCAACGACTACATCATCGTAGCGCCTAACCGCCGCGGCGTGCCGGGATTCGGCATGGAATGGCTCGAACAGATCAGCGGCGACTATCCCGGACAGAACATGAAAGACTACCTGTCCGCCATCGATGCCGTCAGCAAGGAACCTTACGTCAACAAAGACCAGCTGGGCTGCGTCGGCGCCAGCTACGGGGCCTTCTCGGTCTATTGGCTGGCCGGCAACCACGACAAACGCTTCAAGGCTTTCATCGCCCACGACGGGATGTTCAACATGGAACAGCAATACGCCGAAACCGAGGAATTCTGGTTCGCCAACTGGGACATGGGCGGCCCGTACTGGGACAAGTCGAACAAAGTGGCGCAGCGCACCTTCGCCAACTCCCCGCATAAGTTCGTAGAAAAATGGGATGCACCTATCCTGATTATCCATGGGGAACTCGACTACCGTATCGTGGCTTCCCAAGGCATGGCTGCGTTCAACTCGGCCATCCTGCGCGGCATTCCGGCCGAACTCCTGCTGTATCCCGATGAAAACCACTGGGTTCTCCAGCCTCAGAACGGTATTCTCTGGCAACGCCGATTCTTCCATTTCCTCGACAAGCACGTCAAAGGCCTGAGCGAGGAAGAAATGTCCACCAAGCATTACGCCGAAAAGGCTTTCAAGGTGAGCGACCCGTTCTCGGAAGATGGCAGGAACATGGTCAAGGGAGGGGCGAAGGAGATTAATACCGAAAAACAAGTCTCCCAATAAGAGGGATGTCAAAACAGCCAATCTGCTTCGTTGCGCGAGGGTTCGAAAATGCTCACGTACATAAGTACGCTGCGCTTTTCTCACCCTCGCGACGCCTCGCATCTTAGCTGTTCTGACATCCCTCTTGGGACAGGGAAACGCAGCAAAATCGCTTGCAACAGCCCGGTAGGTTGATTTGCAATGCACCGACAGTCAACTTGCTGTATTTTAATGTAGTTGACCCTGTTCAAGACAGAGCGCCTTTGGCTAACCCCATCAAGAATTTTCAAGAAACTACGAGTCTTTGATGAAAAGGCTCCTTCAAATACCAACCAAAAGAATACGATGAAAACCGCATTCATGCAGGGCAAGTTCCTCCGAGGGCTTACCCTCTTCTTGCTCCTGGCAATTGCCGCATCGTCCGCCCAAGCCCAGCCGGACAATACGTACAACTTCAACCCGGGACGCCCCGGCTTCGCCTATGGGAGTACCCCCCTGATCCAGCACACCCTTTCCGTGGAAGCCTTTGCCAATGTCAGCGGCCAAACCGGAAAGCCTTGGGACGAAACCGGATACCTGGTCAATGGCTATGTGCTGCGTTACAGCCCCCTCCAGAACTTAGAACTCGGCATCGGTACAGGCCTGGCTAAAGACTGGTCGCAAAAAGGCGTCAGCCTCAACCCGCTTTACCTCGTAGCCCGAATCAATATCCTGCGCAAAGGCGACAACGGCAAACCCGGCCTCGCGTTGATAGGACAACTGAACTTCCCGGCCGGATGTCACTCCCAATATGCAGTATCCCGGGGTGTCATCCCCGCGGCCACCCTATCCGTTGACCAGTCTTTCAACAACTTATGGGTCGTCTATAATGTAGGGGCAGACTGGAACGCGATAGAAAGCAATACCGGGCTGTTCTACTGCGTGGCCTTGGGCGGGATGCCCGGCGAACGCCTGAACCTGTACGGGGAATTTGTCGGCGACCACGATTGGACATACGCCGATTACGCCGATCCGGAAGGCAGCACGCCTGCCCGCAAAGGCCAAGTCGAAAACACCTTCTCGCTCCGTTTCGGAGGCGACTACTTCCTAACCGAATGCTTCAAGATAGACCTCTCGGTGGGAACCCGGCTGCACGGACCGCATGCCATGGAAGTGGAACTGGGGCTGGCTTATGGCATCCCATTGAAGAAGAGACGTTAAACAAACCGCAAATTGAACGCAGCCTTGTCCGAAAAATCCGCCAAAGTATCCAAGCCCGCCAAAGCACCTGGCACGGCCGCCTCGATTCCCGCGCCGACCGACCTCTCCCTGTTCACGACCTTCTTCAAGATAGGCCTGTTCACCATCGGAGGCGGGTACGCCATGCTTGCCTTGGTCAAGAAAATCATCGTGGAAGACCGACGCTGGATTGCCGAGGACGAATTCGTGGAGACGATTGCCGTCATGCAGAGCCTGCCCGGCATCTTCGCCGTCAATACCGCCCTCAGCGTCGGTGTCCGCATCAAAGGCCGCTGGGGCAGCGTCATGGCAGGCTTCGGCGCCATCCTCCCTTCCATCCTGATTGTCCTCGCCCTGTCCATTTTTGCTCGGACCGCCAAGGATAATCCCGTGGTGGAAAGCTGCTTCAAAGGCATACGCCCCTGCGTGGTCGCCCTGATCCTTTCCCCTGCCTTGCAGATGGTCAGGAAGTCGGGCGTGACCAAGTACAATTTCTATATCCCGATTATCGCCGCCGTCTTAGTCTGCGCCTTGGGCGTGTCCCCGGTCTATGTGATCCTGGCCGCCGGCATCGGAGGCGCCTTGTACGGCATCCATAAACAGAACCAGAGCAAAGTGAAAGGAGGCCTGCATGGTATTTCTTGAACTCTTCTGGGTCTTCTTCAAACAAGGCCTCTTAGGCTTCGGTGGCGGCTACGCCATGCTCTCGCTGATGCAGCACGACGTCGTGGAGTCCCACGCCTGGATCGACCATCAGCAGTTTGCCGACATCGTGGCCCTCAGCCAGATGACCCCCGGCCCTATCTGCATCAACGCCGCCACTTACGTAGGCTACAATGCCGCTTTCGATGCCTATGGCAGTGTCGGCATGGGCATCGCCGGCTCCCTTTTGGCCAGCATCGCCGTCTGCCTCCCCTCCCTTTTCGTAATCTGGGTCGTCATGGCCTTCCTGCTCAAGCACCGCAACAATCCCGTCGTGGGCGGCGTGGTGGACAGCTTCAAGCTCATTTCGGTAGCCCTGATCGCCTCGGTGGCCGTCATGATGATGAACCATTACAACTTCATCGATTACGTGAGCATCCTCATTTTCCTCGGCGTGTTCGCCCTCTCCTTCTGGAAACGCTTCAGCCCCATCCTGTGCATACTGCTCTGCGGCCTGGTCGGATTCCTCGTTTATTATTGATTTTTTTTGCGAACCAATAGGATTCAGCGCACTCCAGCCGCGATAGCCGCTGCAGCCAGCCTTGTCCGGACCGCAGTCACCAAATTGCCGGAAAGCCGCTGCCTCGGCATGAACTGGGCCTTGCCCCAAAACCGGCATCGCCCCCCTTCCGGAATTCCGGCTTTTGCCGTAACTTAGCGGCGGTTTTGAACCCTGAAAAACTACCAATATGACATTCTTCCACAAACATATCATCACCGGGCCGATTCACAGTCGCCGCCTCGGCATCTCTCTGGGCGTGAACCTGTTGCCCGTCACTGAAAAACTCTGCAACTACGACTGCGTCTATTGCGAATGCGGCTGGGACACCCGCTGGGAAGCCGATCCAGCCGAACTGCCCACGCTCCAAGAGATAGAAGAAGCGCTTCGAGCCTCTTTGCAGAAGCTCAAAGCCGAAGGCACCCACCCCGATTCCATCACCTTTTCCGGCAATGGCGAACCCACCATCCATCCCCAATTCCCGCAAATCGCCCCGATGACCGCCACCTGCGCCAGGGAATTCTACCCGGAGAACCCGCCGCTGGTCACCGTCATCTCCAATGCCACCCAGATCGGACGGCCCGAAATCGTGGAAGCGCTGGGACATTGCACCAAGGTCTTGCTCAAGCTCGATGCCGGCACCCCGCAGATGTACGCCCGGATCAACCAATTGCAGAAAGGCTTCAAATTAGGTTCTTACGAAGTGAAGGACGACCCGGAAAGCTATTACCCCCAGTTGCTCCGGAACTTGGAAAACTACCCTCACCCCTTCACGATGCAGACCCTGCTTTTCCGGGGAGAACACGATGGAAAGCCTATCGACAATACTTCCGGCGCGGAATGGGAAGCCTACATCCAACGATTGCAACGCATCAAACCCTCCAGCATCATGCTCTACGGACTCGACCGGGAAACCCCGGCCAAAGCCTTGAAGAAACTCTCCAAGGAAGAATTGGAAGCGCATGCCGAAGAGCTGCGGAAAGCAGGATTCCCCTCCGTGCAGGCCTTTTTTTAATCCAGATCGTTTAGACGCACTGAGGCAGATTTGAACCGAGGCCAAGGCCGCTTACAATGAAGTGGTATTCACGGCTGAAACATCAAGCGAAAATTTGAATCGAGGCCGAAGCCACTTACAATCCCCAAACAACTGCTTGGGGCATCCAATCCAAGCATACGCCTTTGGTTCACGGCAAGGAATCAGGACACGAAAAGAAACTTAAATGCATATCACCCAATACCCTATCCAAGTCTACAAGGATTTCGAGAAAGCCGTGGGCGGTTCCGAACCGCATTTCCAGAAGCTGCTTGACGATGGCTATCCGGAATGGGCGGCCTTCGCCCACGGCTTGCAAGGGGACAAAGAGGCGGTGATGTGGCTGCTCAAAGGGCCTTATCCCGAATTAGGCGTCTTGGCCAACGGCATGGTGGACGAACCCGGTGCCATCGCCTGGCTGCAGAACAACCCCGACCCCTTCTTCTATATTTTCTGCCAGGCCACCAAGAAAGAACCCAACGCCTTGCAATGGCTCGAAGAGCATAAGCTCTACCATATCCTCATCATTGCCGAAGCGATACGCAAGGCCGTCAAACTGAGAACGAAAAGAGAAACTTTCTGGTACAAGATCGACTGGTAACCGAGCGAAAAATATTCCCTTGTGGCCGGTGTCTATATAGCGCCCCATCAGTTATATCAGTAATTGAAGCCGAACCACCACAAAGGCAACACGTTACCGGCGGATAGTTCAATCTGGTCCTTGACAACATAGCCTTCCTCCGCCCTTTCTATTTGCTTTTTGCTCTTGGATTTGCCCCCTATTTCAAAAGTTCTCCTCCCTATCTGGAAGTCCGAAATCGAAGAAGCGGAAACCGACTGTCTGACTTTCATCTGGCTTAGAAAGAAAGTCTCGCGCAGATTGCCCACGTTCACATTCTCTTCCGCAAGCGCATAGACCAAGTTCGGGTTATCCAAATACACTTTCTCCACCTTGCCCAAACCTCGTACGCCTCCGGTCTCATCCCGCAATTGGGAAATCATTCCGGCATCCTCGATATAGAGGAAATATTCCGGCAACAGATTGCGGCCTGCACCTATCATTTCGGCTATCTTGCTCATATTTGGCTTGAAAGGAACGCTTTGGGCTATTATCATCAGAAGATGCTTGAATTTCCGTCCCATGGATGCCGGCAGATTGGCAAAGACCGGGATATCGGTTTCCAAGGTAAGATTGACAATCTGCCGCAATTTTTCGGAATAGCCGTCCATCAGCGCGAATGGGTAATAGCCTCGCTTGAGATAGTCTTCAAAAAAGAGCAAAGGTGTTTTCAGCTTCAACCGTTCAGGTTCTCCGGCAAGGATTTCGTCCAAAGAGAACGAAGGCAAGCGTACATCATGAAAAAGCGCCAGATACTCCCGGAAGGAAAGCCCGTACAACTGATAGACAACCGCCCTCCGGCTCAAGTCGGAAGTTCCTTTGTTCAAATCCAATATAGAAGAACCGGAAAAGACAACATTCAATTCGCTGTAATAATCATATATCAATTTCAGTTCACGCGACCAGTCCTTGTATTTGTGGATTTCATCGATGAAGAAATAACGGATGCCTCGTTGCACCAATCTTTCAGCCAAATCAATCAGGCGATGGTTGCTAAAATACAAGTCATCGGCATTGACATACAAGCTTTCTTCCGGATTCAATTCCTTCTTGATATGTTGCAGCATCAGCGTGGTCTTGCCCACCCCGCGTGCGCCCCGGATGCCAACAATGCGGTTTTTCCAGTCTATTTCATCATACAGGTAACGAAGAAAACGGGTATCCGTTTCGCGAAGCAATTTCTTGTAAATCCGAACCAAATCTTCCATACTTGCCATATTTGTGGCAAATATACAAAATTTGCACTCATCAAGTGCAAATTTATTAAACTTTTGCACTCAACAAGTGCAGAAATATTCTTTTTATCTATCTCATTGACCTTCCCTGAAAAAGGTTTACACTTATCTCCAGCATCTCATAGCATCAAAAACCTTTTTCTGGCTGTTTTCTCAAAATTTTCCGTAATTCTGGAATAAAATTATTATCACTTCATATAGAATACTTTGGGGAGATTACCCAATTTTGAGGTAACGATTTAGCAACCGTGCCATCTGCTGCGTTCTGCCTTAAATTGCTTACAAGGAACTTTATGATGTTACAAATGTAATATAAAATTTTATTCTACCGCTTTTTTAAAGAATTATCTATTCGTATAGAACTAATAAATGAAACAGGAATATCATCCTCTTTGTAATACACTCCTCTTAATATATGACCATCTTTTAAATAAGATTTAGCCACATAATAATTATCTCTATTATCATTTTCTATTGTACCTACAAAGAAATTTAATATGACATATTTATAAATCTCAGACCAATTTTCTACACAATACTCTGTTGTATTACTTGACAAGGTTGAATAACCATTAACTGTAAAATGTTTGAGAACGTGAAATATTCCACCTTGAAATGTATTACTTTTATTAATTCTTCTGCACAAGTCAAGTCTAAGTATTCGATTAGAAATAGAACTACTTTGTTCTACTTTGAATACATATGCCATTGTCTCTCCCGTTATATATTCAAGAAACTCTTCATCTGTATACTCTCTCACCAATTTTAATTTATCATATTCCTTTAATGCTTTGACAATTAACCAATCATCCTTTTTCCCAAAACATTCAGGAAATTGCTCAACAACGTGCAAATATTCACGTTCTAAAATAAAACGATTAAAAGCAATACTTGGAACGATAACAAAAAAATGTTCATTTTCTTGTGTGTCTTTATAAGAGACAATTCGCCAATACACAGGACTGACTTGTGCTAAACAAAAGTTTTTGGTCTCGTGCCGCATTAATCTTATTGAGATTTCCTCAACCTGCTTTTTTATTGCAACATACGTTTTTCCCAAATCAACCATAGATTTTATTTCTGTATTAAAAACTTATGTGCCTAATCCCAAATATTAATGTTATTATCAATATTTATATCATTTGAAGGAACTCTTGTAAAGCGAGCTGTTTGCTTAATCTTTGTTTTACGATGATTCCCATGTTTATCATATATAGTTACAGGAATAAAATTATCCCCATCACTGAAATGCATCTTTATGTTGGTTTGGAAAGGACTCTTTTCGTTTTCTAAATCAAATGTGAAATCCTTTTTACTATTCCATTTTGCTAAATCACCTGTTCTGTGAATTACAACTTTTGAAATATCACCGTAAAAATAAATATTAAAACTCACATTGCATTCAGCTCCATTGCCATCCCAATCGGCAATAGATACCGAACAACGACCATTTATAGGTTCACAATTGTCTGGTAAATAAACAATCATATTATCTGAAAATGAAAGGAGATTAGGAGTTTCGCTTTCTCCACTAAAAAGTTCCATTGGTGCTTCGTTGTCAATGGCAACAAGTCCGAGTGGTACTATTTGCGTTGTCCAGTCCTTATTTATAGCAATAAGAAAAATACATTTATAACCATCTGAATCCAATTTGCGATAACACTTCATCGGAGTTGATATAGACTCGGTTGTTAAATCAAAATCATTAGCAATAACATCTTCTATAAAATCATCTAATTCTTTTTGAGAAGATGCTGCAAACAAGACATATTTATCGGCTTTTATTTTTGTGTTAACATAATAGTTCGTATTGGAGAAATTTTTCAAGATAGGTACTTCGTCATTTGTAATGTATACATTTTTATCTGTTTTGTTTAAATCATTCATTATGCAAACAAATTGTACGAATGTACTATCTGGCAAATATTTATTTTGTTTATACAACCATCTGCGTAAGTTTACTTTATTCTCGGGATTATCCTCTTTATTGACTAAATTGGCACAATTTCCCTTTATAGTACTACTATTGTTTTTTAGGTCTTTTATTGTGTATGAATAAAATAAAGTGGTATCAACAGTCTCTTTTATAACAATTTGAATTGGTACTACAAGTTTATTATCAATCATCTTTAATGCAAAATCCTTGGTATTTTTAATTTTCTTCACAAGGTCTATTATACAAATACTCTTTGATTGGTTTATTGTTTCTTGCAAAGTATCTGCTGCAAAAAATTTAAACTCAACTTGTGTGGGTGTTGATACGTTATCAAATATGATAGAATCACAACTATAACTTATACAAATCCTGTTTTGAAGATTGTTATTTGCCTCATTTGATTTGTAGCCTTTACAAGAAAGGCATAAAAGTAGTATTAAAAAATAAAGTATCTTATTCTCCATATTTTCCTGATTTTGATTTTTTCGGGTTCACTTGCTTTGTTTTAGAATTTTGAGGAATAATATTCTTATTACCAGATATAGTAGATGAATCAGAAGATTTCTCCGTATTTATATTATCTTTGGGAGTGGCAGGAAGTAACCAAGGGTCTTTCCCTTTGTATGCTTCTTGCAATGCCAACAATTCCTTTAAAACTCGATTAGCAATAGGCTCTGTCCCAAAATCGAAAATTATTGAAGTAACTAAATTTTGGTTAGTACCTCGATTATAATTTTGTTGACCTGTTACGAATATATCCATTCCATTTTTATCCTCAATAGTCAATTGGTTTTTCTTTCCGTAATGTTCCCATTTGCCAAAACTTTTATACCAATATCCAGTATAAAAGGTTACGGTAGATAAATTTATTTTAAGTTGATTGGTTGTTATATATCCATATTTTTCATCCCACCCGAACCCATATTCGATATTAAGAAACTCACCTTGTTTATCAACTCGCATATGATGTGTATTATAAATACAGCTGTTAGCATGTGGAGCATTGTTTACTTTTATATTTTTTGAATATGTTGAAAGAATATTATTCAGAGTTGCTTGCCCAAACAGATTTGAACAAGCAAACATCATAATAAAAAACAAAATTGTTTTCATATATACATTTCTTTGTAAAACAACCTTACGAAAGAAGCGTGAACTGTATGCCACACTCTTACTTGAAGGTCGTAGGAAACCTCGGATACGGGTGTAACAATAGCAGCCCACGCTATAGCGTGAGAACCACTATGCCATCCTTGTATCCAATTTGAAAATTTCCTACGTTTTCAAGTATAAGAGGAGCATAACGCTTCTTCTTTTTTTCTCGTATGTCTTGGAAAGAGTTGCCCCTATCCTAATGCAAAAGTATAAAAAATCCGTGATATGTGACCAACTATCACGGACTTTATTTTGATTTACAACTTAATACCTCTGTTTTGCCTTTTTGTCGGTAATCCCAATGCTTCCATAAATTCATCTTTCTTGCGTCTAAACCATCTTACATGCGAAACGCCATCTATTTTGAAGTCAAATTCTCCATCTGAGGTTTCTTTAAGCGAGCAAACCGAATCATTAGTCTTAAAGAGCTGTCGGAATTCAGAAGAATAGAATTTACTTTAATGGTGACATCCTTAAACATACACAGCTTTTTGATTAGCCCATCGTTAAAATTCAGAGTATCATGCAAAAACTTGATAGTAGGCATCAGCTTTTCCACATAAGGGAAGTAGCGTTTGACAAAATCCGTAAATTCCGACAATTTGCGGTATTGTCGTTCGTAAGCATTCTTCATTTCCTGTATCTGCTTGCTATGTTGTTCCTCTCGTTGTATGGCTTCTTCTTCAAGTTCCTGTATGCGTTTTTGCAAATCTTCATTTCTATGTTCAAACTCTTTCAACTTACCACCACCGAAAAGAGAACCGACCTTTGCCACGAATGCGGCTTTCGCTTCTGTCTTGGCTACTTCCAGTTTCTCCGACTTGACTTCCTGCCTTACCTCGTCAAGCTGTTGCTCTGCCTGTTGTTGCTCGGTCTGTAACTGCCGCATGTTGGCTTCAAGTTCACCCGTCTTCCGTTTCAAATCACGGTAGTATTGGGCGGTTGTCGTATGGCGTGCTTCCGAGCCACGCACACCACGTTGCAAGCCATATTTCTCCATTGCTTTTGCATAACTGTCGTGATATGTTACCAGCTTCTCACGTGTCAGCACATCATCGGCACACAGACGCACGGTATTGGCTTTCTTGCGGTAGGAGCGTTTACCTTCCGTCTGCTTTTTCTTGGCTTTCCTGCGCTCTCCTGTTACTATCGGTACGACCGTGGCATGAATGTGCGGTGTGTGCTCATCCATGTGCAGGACTGCCGAAACTGTATTTTCCTTGCCGAAGGTATGGTACAGCCATTGCAGGTTGTCATCACACCACTCGTCAAGTCTGCCCTCGTCTTGTAATTTCATCATATCCTCGTGCGTACCCGAAAGCACGATTCTGATTGCCCGCACTTGGTCGGGAGTTATCTTTCGCTTGATGCCTGCTGTACGGATGCGATGGCTTATCGCTTCGGTACGGTCGGACACTCCATCAGGAAACTCCACCAGTTTACGGTTGAGATGTGTACGTGTAGGGTATGCGTTCTTGGGTATGGTCTTACGTTCTATGTGGTCGGATGCGCCCGTGTCAGCCGAGCCTTTCGCCTTGTTGATTTGAATGCTTATATATCCCATGCTTGTTTTTTTGTTTTCAGGTTTGACAAATTAGTTTGTTAGTTTCCGTCTGCGGCGGTCATGCTGTATGCCAAATGTGGGTATACAGAGGGGTGTAATCTTGTTGGCTCATTGGGGTATTTTTAGCGGTGCTTGCACTGCGTTAAGAAAATGCCCTAATGAGCTTTGGCGAATATCGCAAAATGAAACAGGGACTGTTAAATCTGCACTTTCATCGGGTAATGATTAGGAAACCGTTCTTTTGCTTTAATCTGCTTTAAGACGGTTTTCAACTGTCTGCCCAACTTCTGCGTTTTTCCTCTAACTCCCTAATTATCAAATCCTGTTGCGTTAATCTGCTGCAATTCGGCGGATATTCCAGAGATTTTCCGTAAATTTGTAGGTTAACTTTCGCTGGAAGCCTCCTGCCAAGCTATGGCTAAAGCCTTCCGATTTCCGCAGAGCAATTTGAAAATCAAAAAATACGATATACGATGAAAGAAACAGTTATCCCCAAAGCTATTGTGGATGAAGCCATCAAGGCCAACGGACTTCCCAGCGTGGGCAAAGCCTCCATCCGGGAAGTGAAGAAATTGATCAACGACATCGAGAAGGCCTCCGGCACCCGTTTCGTCCGCATGGAAATGGGCATCCCCGGCCTGCCTGCCGCCAAGGTAGGCGTGGAAGCCGAAATCGAAGCCTTGAAGAACGGCGTGGCCGCCCTCTATCCTGAAGTAGGCGGTCTTCCCGAATTGAAAGAGGAAATTTCCCGTTTTGCCAAGAACTTCCTCGACATCGACGTCAACCCCGCCGGCTGCATCCCCACTGTGGGATCCATGCAAGGAAGCTTCGCCGCTTTCCTTACCGTAAGCCGCGCCCAGAAAGGCAAGAACACCACCCTGTTCATCGACCCCGGTTTCCCCGTGCACAAACAGCAGCACCGCGTCCTGGGCGTTCCCTTCGAAAGCTTCGATGTCTATAACTTCCGCGGGCCGAAACTGCGCGAAAAGTTAGAGAGCTACCTGAAGAAAGGCAACATCTCGTCCATCTTCTATTCCAACCCCAACAACCCGTCCTGGATCTGCTTCACCGAAGACGAATTGAAGACGATTGCCGAACTGGCCCAGAAGTACAATGTCATCGTGATGGAAGACCTGGCCTACTTCGGCATGGATTTCCGCCACGACATCTCCACGCCGGGCGTTCCTCCGTTCCAGCCCACCGTGGCCAAATACACCGACAAGTATATCCTCTTCGTTTCCAGCTCCAAGGCATTCAGCTATGCCGGACAGCGTATCGCGATGATGATGATTTCGGACAAGCTCTACCAGACCGACTTCCCCGACTTCAAGGAATTCTATAGCACGACCCAGTTCGGCCGCACGATGATTTTCGGCACGGTTTACTGCCTGAGCTCGGGAACTTCCCACTCGCCCCAATACGCCTTGCTGGCCATGCTGAAAGCTGCCAACAACGGTTCGTTCAACTTTGTGCACGAAACCCGCATCTACGGCGAAAAGGCGCACCGTATGAAACAGAGCTTCCTCAACAACCACTTCTACCTGACTTACGACAAGGATGTGGACAAGGACCTGTCCGATGGTTTCTACTTCACCGTGGGCTATCCCGGCATGAGCAGCGACGAACTGCTGCACAACCTGCTCTACTTCGGCATCAGCGCCATCTCGTTGAGCATCACCGGCAGTGAACGCGATGGTATCCGCGCCTGCGTATCCTTGGTTCCAATGGAAGACCTGCCGTTGCTGGATGAACGCTGCAAGGCCTTCGATGCCTACTTCGGCAACAAATAAAAATGCTTTGCATCAGCTGCATTTGCAAGCTTGTCCCGCATCCTCTGTACGGAAATACGCTCCAGTGCGGGCAAGCTTGCATGGCTTGTATCGACCGTCATTGTTTGCTAAATTGACAACCTCTGCCGAAAGCGGCGTATCAGACGGGCAAGATACAAGGCGCATGACCGCAGGCGAACTGGAGCGTACTTGTTGCTGCTCCGCAGCGAGAGCAGGCGGCGTGTCAGAACGGGCAAGATGCAAGGCGCACGACCGAAGGCGAACCGGAGCGTACTTGTTGCTGCTCCGCAGTGAAAGCAGGCGGCGTGTCAGAACGGGCAAGATGCAAGGCGCACGACCGAAGGCGAACCGGAGCGTACTTATGTACGTGAGGATTCCGCCAAGGGAGTGCAACGAAGCCAGATTGCCCGTTATCACACGCCGCCCCTTGTAATCTTTAGCGATACAAAACCATGGACTTCGAACTGACCTCCCAATTCCAACCCACCGGCGACCAGCCCCAGGCCATCGACAAGCTCGTTTCCAGCATAGAGCATGGCGACAAGGCGCAGGTCCTGCTTGGGGTGACCGGTTCGGGGAAAACCTTCACCATCGCCAACACGATAGCCCGGCTCAAACGCCCGGCATTGATTCTGAGCCACAACAAAACCTTGGCGGCCCAGCTCTTCGGGGAATTCAAGCAGTTCTTTCCCCACAACGCCGTAGAATACTACGTCTCCTATTACGACTATTACCAGCCCGAAGCCTATCTTCCGGCTTCGAACACCTATATAGAAAAAGACCTTTCCATCAACGAGGAGATAGAAAAACTCCGCCTCAGCGCCCTGGCCAGCCTGCTTTCCGGGAGGCGGGACGTGATTGTGGTCAGCTCGGTCTCCTGCATCTACGGTACAGGAAACCCGGCCGACTACCACGAGAACATCATCATCCTCAACCAAGGCGAGAAAATCAGCCAGCGCGACCTGATGCTGCGCTTGGTCAAGTCCCTCTATTCCCGGCACGAAATGGAATTCAGCCGAGGCAAGTTCCGGGTCAAAGGCGATACGATCGATGTCTTCGTGGCCTACGACGACTACGCCTACCGGATTATTTTCTTCGACGAGGAAATTGAAAGCATCTACAAGATAGATCCCTTGACCGGAACCGTATTGGAGGAATTGCAGACTATCCGGATTTACCCGGCCAATATGTTCGTTCCTTCCTCAAGCCGTATCCAGCAAGCCATCAAGGAAATACAACTCGACTTAGGCAAGCAGGTGGAATATTTCCGCGAAATCGGCCGGCCGCTCGAAGCCAAGCGGCTCGAAGACAGGGTCACCTACGATGTGGAAATGATCAAGGAACTGGGCTTCTGTTCCGGCATCGAGAACTATTCCCGCTATTTCGACGGGCGGGAAGCCGGAACGCGGCCTTTCTGCCTGCTGGATTATTTCCCGGACGACTATCTGACCGTCATCGACGAGAGTCATGTGACCGTGCCCCAGATCGGGGCGATGTACGGCGGCGACCGCTCGCGCAAGGTCAACCTGGTGGAATACGGGTTCCGGCTTCCCGCCGCGCTGGACAACCGTCCGCTCAAATTCGACGAATATGAAGCCCTGACCAAGCAAGTCATCTATGTGAGCGCCACCCCGGCCGACTACGAACTGGAACAGAGCGGCGGCGTGGTCGTGGAACAGCTGATCCGCCCTACCGGCCTTTTGGATCCCGAAATACAGGTAAGGCCCACCGCCAACCAGGTGGACGACCTCCTAGACGAGATAGAAAAGACCTGCGCCCGGGGCGAACGGGTATTAGTGACCACCCTGACCAAGAAAATGGCCGAGGAATTAGCCAAGTACTTTGCCAATACCGGCATCCGCTGCGCTTATATCCATTCGGAAGTGGATACCTTGGACCGGGTGGAAATCCTGCAAGACCTGCGGGCCGGGGCTATTGACGTGCTGATCGGCGTCAACCTGCTCCGGGAAGGCTTGGATTTGCCCGAAGTCTCTTTGGTAGCCATTCTGGATGCCGACAAGGAAGGCTTCCTGCGTTCGGCCCGTTCCCTGACCCAGACGGCAGGCCGAGCGGCAAGGAATGTCCACGGCCTAGTCATCATGTATGCCGACCATGTCACCGAGGCCATGCAGCAGACCATCGACGAGACCTATCGCCGCCGCCAGATTCAAGACAACTATAACAAAGAACACCATATCACGCCCCAGCCTATCGTCAAGGCCATCAACCAGGCCATGAACGAAGCCCGAGGCATAGACCCGAAAGCTTATTCCGAAGACCTGAACGCGCCTGCTTTCGCCGACCCGGTGATGCATTACGAAAAGAAACCGGCCGACATTGCCAAACGCATTGCCGAAGTGGAGAAACTGATGAAGAGCGCGGCGGCCAAACTGGAATTCATCGAGGCCGACAATTACCTGCAGGAACTGAACCGGCTCAAAGAGATGCAATCCAAGGCTGGACATCCGCTTACTGCCTCAGAAGACGAAGCCGGCAAGAACACTCGCAAAAGTTCAGAACGGCATCCGGACAAGCCAACAAAAAAACATAATACCCATGCAAAAAGAGAAATTTGACCCGGCAACCAACTTGCAAGGTTGCTTCCATGGCGGAGAATTCGGAGACGTGAACCCCGCCATTACCGATTCCGCTACCTTCCTTTTCCACAAAGGAGAGACCATGACCGGCACCTTCCACGGTGAAACCCAAGGATGCTTCCTCTACTCCCGGCATTGGAATCCCATGAACATGCAGCTGGCCAAAGCCTTGGCCGCGATGGAAGGCACGGAAGCCGCCTGGGTGACCGGATCGGGAATGGCCGCCATCACCAACGCGATGATGCAATTGGTAGGCGCTGGGGATCATATCGTAGCCAGCCCGACTGTTTATGGCGGCACTTTCGCCTTCCTGAAGAACTACCTGCCTAAGTTCAATGTGGAAGTCAGCTTTGCCGACACCACCAAACCCGAAGAAGTGGAAAAGGCGATTCGCCCCAACACCAAGTTCATCTACACCGAAACGATGAACAACCCGATGCTGCGCATTGCCGATATCCCGGCATTAAGCGAAATGGCCCACAGGCACAATGTGAAACTGGTGGTGGACAACACTTTCACCCCGATGATTTTCTCCCCCGCCCGTTTAGGTGCCGATATCGTGGTCTATTCGATGACTAAATTCGTCAACGGCAAGAACGACTGCGTGGCCGGTGCGATTTGCGCTTCGAACGACTTCATCAACGCTTTGATCAGCGTCAATGACGGGACTTCGATGCTGCTCGGCCCGGTATTGGATCCCTTGCGTGCTTCCAGCATCCTGAAGAACCTCTACACCCTGCACATCCGGATGAAACAGCATAGCCACAACGCTTTGTACCTGGCGCAACGCTTCCCGGAAATCGGGCTGAAAGCCAACTACCCCGGTATGCCGGAACATCCCGACCACGAACTGATGAAACGCCAGATGAACGAAGGCTTCGGCTTCGGCGGCATGATTGCCATCGACTTGGAAACTTCCGAAAAGGCCAACTTCATGATGGAGACGATGCAGGAAAAAGGCGTAGGCTTCCTGGCGGTTTCCCTAGGTTATTTCAAGACCCTGTTCAGCAACTCGGGCAAGAGCACATCGAGCGAAATCCCCGAAGAATTCCAAAAAGGCATGGGCTTGTCCGAAGGCTTGGTCCGCTTCTCGGTAGGTCTGGACAACGACATCGAACGCACCTTCCAGCTGATCAAGGAAAGCTTCGAGCTGACACAGAAACACTTTGCCCACTAAGATAAACCCTTATCCCTAGCATTGGCAAACCTAAACAGCGAAAAAGAAAGTATAATCTACAGAAAACGAGCCCGGCCGGAAGAAATTCCAGCCGGGCTCTCTATTCCGGATTCTCTATTATCGCGGAATGCCGCATAAAACGCCCACCAATCATTGCTAAAGACCAGCAAGCATCCTTTCAAAAGCAACATCCCCCACAACAAAAAAAAAGCGGAGCCGAAGCCCCGCTTTTCTTATCATCTTCCGCTATGATTAGCGAACCACGATTCTCTTGGTAGCAACACCGCCATCGGTATAAACCTTGGCAATGTACATACCGGAATTCAAATTGCTAACGTTTACGGTTACATCGTTGCCATTGACAACCTGGCTCTTCACCATGCCACCGTTCAACGAATAAATCTCAACACGGCTGATTTGCTTCGTGGAAGTGATGTCCACATAATCAACAGCAGGAACGGGAGCAACAGTAACATAACGATCCACTACATTGGGGCTATTGCTTACATACTGATCGCAGAAAGCAACCATGATCAGAGGTTCGTACGTAATAGGATCACCCAAATTTACAGCTTGCATCGGCACAACTGCATATTTTTTGTTCGGCTGGGAAGATTCGTCAGCCAAGAATCCTTCAAAACGTTCTTCCGGAGTTGTAGATTCGCCGTCTTCATTCTTAAGAACCCACAGATGCTGTCCGGGGAATTGCATAACCGTATATACGGCACGGGACCATTCGGCAGTAACTGCTCCTGTTTGTTCCATAAGCATGGTAACATTCCACAAGGTATCGGTTTCCGGATTGTCGTGCGGGAATACAACGCCTACGCAGATATAGTCGCCAGCTTCGATAGGACGTTCGAAATCAGACCAAATCAAGCTGTCGTGGGGGCTGTCCTGTCCTTCATACACAACAGGTTCCCAATCGCCGACATAAACCGTATCGGAAACATAGCAATCATCCGGATCGGTAGGATAGGTAACCGGGACATAGCGGGTTGTGGCTTCACCCAGCAAAGCACCATGGTCGGCCAATACTTCCTGTTCCGAAATCTGCTCATTGTTATACAACTTGTAGTACATAGGCATTTCCTTGCCCTTGGTCAAATCCGATCCGCGAGGAACCGCAGCGATATAACCCGCAGCACCGGTAACATAAGAAGTGGTCAAGTCGCCCATCATATCGGTGTACCATTCCCCAGGGCCAAGCGGGTAAACATACCCCACCTCACCCCCACCGATGAGGAAAGGAAGCATATACGAACCGTACACAAATCTTACAACCTCATGCCCTTGGCACAAAGTACCCGGTTGAACAGGGTCGCCTGGCCCTGTCGTGAACCACAAGTACCCCCATGAAGCAGAAGAGCTGTACTGGGCATAAACCCCGATGGTGTCGTACCGGGGAGCCGCCTTGGTGGCATTCATGATTTCTGCCGATTGGAGTAAAGCAGGCTGTTGTTTTGCCACTGCGCTTTCAACGGACAGATTCGGCATAGCCCGTTCTACTTTCACCTGTGCACTAGCACCGGCTACGATGCCCATGGCACAAATAAATGCAAAAACTTTTTTCATTTTACTTTTTTTTATTTGTGTTAAAACTTCATCCTTTCTTTGCTCTTTCTAGGGGTTCCTGAAAAAGCGCCGCTAAGGTAAGCATTTTTTTGTATCAAGCAAGCCTTGACTGCAACTTTTTCGTAAAAAAACACGACAGTCCCTCTCCTTTTCCGGACAAATCGCATCCACACCTCTCTCAAGGCTTTTTCTGAGTACGAGCAGTCTTGTTTTCTCTTTCCTGTTTCAATGCCAAAGGCAGAATATCCTCGACCTGTTCCACATAGGATACTTGCAATCCCTCCGTGTACATGGCTGGAATTTCTTCCACTTGAGGCCTGTTATCCTTGGGCAAGACAACACACTGGATCCCCGCTCTTTTGGCCGCCAGAATCTTCTCCCTGACACCGCCGATGGGCAAGACTTGCCCCCGTAGAGAAATCTCCCCGGTCATGGCCAGGCCGCATTGCACCTGCCGACCGGTAAAGGCCGATACCATCGCTGTAAACAAGGCCAAACCCGCCGAAGGACCGTCTTTAGGCGTAGCGCCTTCCGGCACATGGACATGCACGCAACTTCCTTCCACTTTCTTGCCGGGAATACCCAGTTCTTTGGAATGCGATTTGATATAGGCCAATGCCACGGTAGCCGATTCCTGCATCACATTGCCCAAGTTCCCGGTTATGCTCAATTCGCCTTTTCCTGGGGACAAGGCCGTTTCTATGAACAGGACGTCTCCCCCGACCCTTGTCCACGCCAAGCCAGTCACAACGCCCACCATATCCGATTTCAAGCGTTCGGATTCCGTGTAAGGAGGGACTCCCAATGCTTCCTGTATGAAAGCTTTGGTGACCCGACGTCCCGATGTTTTTGTCTTTTCATCGGCAGACACCATGCATTTGGCGCGTTCCCGGACAATGCCTGCTATGTTTTTCTCCAATTGGCGCACGCCTGCTTCACGCGTGTATTCCCCTATCAGATAGCACAGCATTTCCTTAGGAAAGCTCAAATCCTTCGGTTTCATGCCGTGTTCCTTCAGCTGGCGCGGCAACAGATGCCGCGAAGCTATCTCTACTTTCTCCGCCTGTACATAACTGGGCACTTCAATCACTTCCATACGGTCGAGCAAGGCCGGATGAATGGTAGAAATCGAATTGGCCGTGGCAATGAACAGCACGTGCGACAAATCGTAGTCCACTTCCAGGTAATTGTCATGAAAAGTGTTGTTCTGTTCCGGATCCAGAATCTCCAGCATGGCTGCCGAGGGATCCCCGTTTACCGTCGCGCCGCTGATTTTGTCGATTTCATCCAGCATGAATACCGGATTCGATGATCCGGCTTTCTTGATGCCTTGGATAATCCGGCCAGGCATCGCTCCTATATAGGTTCTCCGATGACCTCTGACTTCGCCTTCGTCATGCAAACCGCCCAACGACATGCGCACATATTTCCGTCCCATAGCGGCTGCAATGGATCGTCCCAAAGAAGTCTTGCCCACTCCCGGAGGCCCGACCAAGCATAGAATAGGCGCTTTCATGTCGCCTCTCAACTTGAGCACCGCCAGATACGAAAGGATACGATCCTTTACTTTCTCCAGTCCGAAATGATCTTTGTCCAACACTTTCTTCGCTTTGTCCAAATCATATTTGTCCTGGGTGTATTCGTTCCAAGGCAAATCGACCAAAGTGTTCAAATAATTGAACAAAGTGGAATATTCCGGACTCATGCTGTGAGTCCGCTGCAATTTCTTGACCTCTTTGTCGAAGTGTTTCTGGACGTCCTTTCCCCACTGCTTTGCTTTGGCCTTGTCTATCAATTCCTGGATTTCCTGCTCGCCCGAGCCACCGAGCTCTTCCTGTATTGTCTTGAGTTGCTGGGTTAGAAAGTATTCCTTCTGCTGCTTTGAGATATCGGCTTCCACCTTGTTTTCTATATTCCGCCTCAACTCCAGCATCTGCTTGCTCCGGTTCAGCGCGGCCATGACGGCCATCGCCCTCTCTTCGAGCCGGCGTTTTTCCAGCAGTTCCTGCTTTTCCCTCAACTCCATATCCGATCCCGCCGCCACGTAATAGACCAGAAAATCCGCGCTGTCTATATTCTGGATAGCGAACAATGATTCCTGCGCCATCTTGTTGGTCAGTTTGACCACCTGGGAATACAAATCGCGAATCGCCCCGAGCATCGCTTTGCGAGCCGGCATGTCCTTCTGTTCGTCCACATCGTCATACGACTCGACATGTGCGCGCATGTAAGGGTCGTCCGCTACAAACTCCTGAATCCTGATACGCCTTATCCCTTGGATGATAGCCATCATGCTCCCGTCGGGCATTTTCAACGTCTTGATAATATGGGCCATCGTCCCTACCGAATACAAATCATCCGGCTTCGGATCATCCTTGGCATCGGTCTGTTGCGCCACCACGCCGATAGGTTTCTTGCCCTTGTTGGCTTCCTTGACCAACATGACCGCTTTTTCACGTGTCAGCAAAATGGGCAGCACCGCTCCCGGAAACAACACATTGTTGCGGACCGGCAGAATCGGCAAGGTCTCCGGTATCGTGCTGTTTTGCAAATGCGCCTCTTCTTCTTTTCCGATAAGGGGAATGAACTCGGCCTCCCCGTCTAACGAGGAAAAGCCTGCCAAAATTTCATCTATGCTTGTCTTTTTTGCCATCTTCTCAATTTGTGTTGAAACGCACACGGTTCGATTCCGTCTGCTCATGTATGGTTTTCAATATCCGGGCGTCTTCTTCTGCAAATACCTTGCCACGCCGTCCATAGACAATCCTGGCCGTCTCCAACGCACGTTCCACCCGGTACGTTTCTTTTCCCCAGCTGAACGAGGGTATGTAATTCTTCGGGAAACCGGCGGCGAACACATTCGCAGCCACCCCTACCACCGTGCCTGTATTGAACTGGGTTCCGATTGCGCTCTTGGAATGATCCCCCATTATCAAGCCACAGAACTGCAAGCCTGTCTTGATAAAGCGTTCTTCGGCATAATTCCATACCCGGACTTCCGTATAATCATTCTTGAGATTCGAACAATTGGTACCTGCTCCCAGATTGCACCACTCGCCCAGAACAGCATCGCCCAGAAACCCGTCATGCGCCTTGTTGCTATATCCTATAAAAACCGAATTCTCCACTTCGCCTGCCACTTTGCTGTATGGCCCGAACGTATTGCCTCCGTAGATTTTGGCTCCCATCTTGATCAAGCTGCCTTCGCACAAGGCCAAAGGCCCTTTGACCAAGCATCCCGGCATGATGCGGCTTCCCTTCCCTAAATACACAGGACCTTCCGTGGTATCTATCAATGAATGTTCTACTACCACGTCTTCTTCCGCAAAAAGAGGATGCGACCCGTAACATTGCAAGCCCGCCCCCCCTATACGGCAGGAGGTCCGCCCTTCGGTCAGCCATTCCATGTCCAAAGAAATCTGTCGGCTGTTTTCCTGGAAGATATCCCATGGGTAACGTATCTGACGGCATTCGCCAGAATACTCTATCACGGAGTCCCCGGAAAACTTGCCGGCCTCTCCGGGCAAGGGACTGCCAAAAAGGCAGGAATCCTGCTTGTCGGAAGCAGCATCAGAAGCATGTCCTTCCGAATCCGGTCGGCACAAGGCTTCGTAAACGAAAGCCACCCATCGGCCTTCCTTCATCAGGATCTGCCCGGCCTTCAACGAGCCGACGGCCTGCGCAAGCGCCTTGTCCGGAATGAAAGACGCATTGATCCAAAGGCATTCCTGCTTCATGTCTCGCCGCATGCCGTATTTGGCACTCAGATAATCTTCCGTATAGAAACCGGCATCCGGTCCCAGGCAATGATTCCATTTCTCTCTCAAGGTAGTGATGCCTACCCGCAACAAAGCCACGGGACGGGTAAACGTGAGCGGAAGCAGGTTTTTCCGAACAGAAGCATCATCGCAAAGCAAATACTGCATAATCTGAATTAGTTTAAAAGACACGAAAAAAGGGAGTATAAAAAAGCCTTTTCGTTTGGGAAGCACGAACACATCCTTCTGACATGCTTCTCCCTGAACGAGACTTTCCTATACACCCTCTATGAAACCCCCTCGTCCTGCTGCGAACAAGACAGGACAAGAGACACCCGGAAAACAAAATCCCGAAACTCTTTTATTTGGCAGCCTTTTTCTTTTCGAGCTGTTTCTGGTATTTGCTCATAAACTTGTCAACACGACCTGCGGTATCGACCAACTTCACCTTTCCGGTGAAGAAAGGATGCGAAGCACTCGAGATTTCCAGCTTGACCAAGGGGTATTCGTTGCCATCTTCCCATTGGATAGTGTCTTTCGTTTGCACGGTCGATTTGCACAAGAATGCGTAATCGTTCGACATATCTTTGAAAACGACCAAACGGTAATTCTGCGGATGGATATCTTTCTTCATGGTAAATAACTGTATTTTAGGGGCGCAAAAGTAATACTTTATTCCATATATCCCAAAAATATGTGAACTTTATTCCAATACATTACCTAAAAACTTGTTTTTTAATATATTACAAAAACAAACAATCATCTCGTTGTTTCAGGTTTTCCCGCTTCGCCCGGAAGATGAATCAAAAAATCCAGGATATCCACCCCGTCCGCGTAATCGGCCAAGCCCGGCGATTGGACTTGCCCGAACGGAATCCTGCCCTCTTCGACCACGCATTGAATCTCGTCTTCCCGAGCTGACAATACTGCTCCGATTCGATCCTTGTCCTGATAGACTTCGTAATACAAAACTCCCATCGGCGAAGCCAAAGCCGTGGAAGGCAAAAGCAAAACCGATCCATTATCAAGGAAATCTTGACGGTTGAGCATATAGATTGCCTTATGGTAATCATAATTATCCTTGTACACGGAATGCTCGGCCAAGGCTGACGACACAGGCTGCAAGGCATCAAGCAATGCGGCAAAATCATAGCCTTCCGGCACGTAAATCTTGGAAACGTTCCGGCATCCCAGTCCGAAATAAGAAAGAGCATCATCAGCCAGACCGGCCAATTCGTCCGCATTTTCCTGTCCGCTCAGCAAGGCGCAGGATGTGCGATTCCTGCGCAGCAAATGAGGGTAAGGAGAGAAATAATATTCAAAATAGCGGAAGGTGTTCCCGCTGCCGGTTGCGATAATGGCATCGAAATCCTTCACGGCCGAAGTAGTGAACGCTACATCGGGAATGTCGCTGGATGCCAGCTCTGTCAATTTGGAATGAAGGAAGGGCAGCAAAAAAGGATCCTTGGATGAAAGCTTGACTTTCAAGTCGTACCCGCACAACAGGGCGCACAAATAATCTTGGAATCCTACTATCGGGATGTTTCCAGCCATGACCAGAGCAATGCGTTTTTTCTTCTTCGGCCAATCCGGAAGATAAGGCGCAAGCCAGCCGAGCATGGCATCCTGCTGTAAAGCCATCCCCCATGTCCGTACCGCCCTTTCTATATTGGAAGCAATGAACAAAGGATTCTTTGCCTCGGATTTCTCTGCTACCGCCCGAAAACCAGAATCTTCCATGGCATTCCGCATGAAAGATCCCAATCGGCAAAACGCTTCTATTCTTTGCGCTAATCCGCTTTCCGTCCGTAATCGATTCATCTCATTCAAGGCTCTTTTCTTTTCCATGACATCGCGCACCCCGCCTGCCATAATCCGCAAAAGTAAGAATTTTGTACCTTAGCGTGATTTTTCAAGACTATATTTCATTGGAAATCCCATGTTCGCATTTGTCAAACGACTCTTTTCCAAAAAGAAGGAAACCAAATTCATCGACTTGTCAGGCAGGAATTGCACCGATGAAGAATACAACCGAACCAAGCAGGCTCAACAGGAAGAAGCCACGCGCTTGCTTGAAAAGATATCCGCCCAAGGACAGGACAGCCTGACCATGGCTGAAAAAGAGTTCCTGGAGAAGTTCAGCAAGAGCAGTTATGCGCAATGAAGCTCCGATTCCATGCGGACATCGACAAAGAGACAAACCGATGAAAAGCAAGAAAAAGAAATCCGGTAACCATATCCTCAAGCTGCTTGTATTCCTGCCTGCCGCATTGGTGGGCGTAGGACTGATACTTTCTTTCCTTGCCTGCCATCTGAAACCGGCCACCTTTTTCGTCCCGTCCCTTTTCGGACTCGCTTTCCCCGTACTTTTCCTGGTAGGCACTATCCTGTTCCTTTTCAATCTTTGCCTCCTGCGCAAGCGGAGCCTTTTCTTTCTGGCTTGCCTGTTGCTCAATTGGAATAACTTCCAAAACATAGTCCAGTTCAAAGGCGAGCGCGAGCCGTCAACTCGGGAATGGAAAAAAGAAGGAAGAATCAAACTGATGAGTTATAATGTTCAAATGTTTGATTTCTACCAGATTGCCGACAAAAGACCGGGAAAAATCAAAGACGAGATCATGGCCTTTGTGAACCAGCAAGAGCCGGATATCCTCTGTTTCCAGGAATATTATGAAAGCAAAGGAAAGGGATTCGATATCACTTCCGTGCTTCGCCGTGCGGGATACCTTTATTCCACCAATCCCGAACTCTCGTCCGGTCGAGGATTCCTTTATGGAAACCGCATATATTCCAAATACCCTATCCTCCGCGAAGGCAGCGTTCCAGACCTTTCCCGCTTCGATGCCGTCTATGCGGATTTGAAAATCGGGAAGGACACCCTGCGGGTCTATAACCTGCACTTGCAATCCAACCGCTTCGACCGGACCGACCAGGAATTCTTTTCCTCTTTGGCATCTCCCGTGGCCGATGCCGAACATTACAAACAGGGGGCGAGCCGGATGCTGCAAAAGATGAAAGAAGCCACCCGGCAACGCTTTTACCAGATACAACAGGTAATGCTGAGTTCGGAAGGAGACCGCGTTCCTTCCCGCCAAATCCTATGCGGGGATCTGAACGACCAGCCCGTCTCGTATGTGTACGCTTATCTGAAGCGAAAAGGATTCCTGGATGCTTTTGTTGAAAAGGGACAAGGGCTTGGACAAACCTATGAAGGGCTTTACCCATCTTACCGTATCGACTATATCCTCAGCAAAGGAGATGTTGCGGTGCAAAGCTTCGATACATGGAAAGCAGACTATTCAGATCACCGGCCATTGAGCGCAATCCTGCAATTGTCCGCACCTTCCGCTGAAGAAAAATGAATCTCCCCCTCTACGGGATTTCCCAAGCTGTCCATATGCGCCATGCTGCCTCCGCCTGACGATGCAGCATATCCAGACCGTTCCTGATTCGGGCGCCTTGCGCTCGGCATCGCTTCAAGAACAAAGTTTCTTCCGGATTGTAAATCAAATCGAACGCGAAGCGCGAAGCGTCCAATGCCTGGTACGGGACACTTGGCGCGGCATCCACATGCGGAAACATTCCCAACGATGTCGTATTGACAATCACGGAAAACTCATTCCTGACCACCTCTTCCCGAAGCGATCCGTAGTCCCAGATCTGCTGAGGCGAAAATGCTGGATTTGAAGAATTTTCCGGGCCATGCCCCGGACGGCAAACCAAATCGTAAAGAATACCGTGCCGAGCCAGCGCATACTGCACGGCTTGCGAAGCACCTCCATTGCCCAGAATCAAAACCTTGACCCCCTGGTTCAAATCAAGCCCGTGCAAGAAATCTTGGAAACTTTCCCAAAAACCGATCGCATCGGTATTGTGCCCGATCCAACGCCCCGTACCCGGATCCGCTTCCACGACATTGACCGCGCCGATAGCAGCGGCTTCGTCCGACAGACCATCCAAATACGGCACAATCTCTTTTTTATACGGAATTGTCACATTGAATCCCTGCAAACAACAGGCTTTTTTCAGCCAGTCCACCCCTTGTTTCAAGTCCGCAAAATCGAAATTCTCATAAACGGCTTCACCGAAATGTCCTTGCTGGAACTTGCGCCTGAAATAGGCCGCCGAGAAGGAATGCCCCAACGGATGCCCCAATAACCCGTAAAGCTTCCTTGAAGAAGCACCATTCTCACACATGGCTGTCCTCTGATGAATCCGCAGCGGGATCATCGTCCGGCGCAATCAGCCCCATCCGCTGCAAATAGGCTTCATCCGGTCCGTAATAGATATAGGGTTCTCCATCCAGCGGTTCCTCGTTTTCCGCATAAACAGGAGAATATTCGTTCCTCAATTCCAATACCCGGTCATCTTCCTCATATATGTCTGGAATCCGGACATCCGCATCTTCCCTCACGATAGGGTCGGATGCAAAAGCCTTGGCGAACCAAGCATAGGAATCTTCTTTCCTTCCTCCGTAATAATACAGGCAAGCCTTGCAGAAATACAGCCAGCCGCAAGGCTTCGAATCCAGCATCTGCTCTATGTATGCCAAAACGGTCGGAATCTCGCCCAAGTCGCAGGCATCCAATACATAGGCATAGGCACTGTAACGGTAGTCTGGTTCCAAATCCACGGCAATCCGATTATAACGCAGATTATCCGTGGCATTTCCCATATAGTAATAAGTGCGCGCTATCCCCCTGTACACTCTGGAAAGATTCTCTGTATCATGTTTTAAAAGATCCGGTTCGTTCAGCACTTGGAAGAAACAAGCCAGCGCCGAAGGAAAATCCAGCCGGTAATTGAAAATCACCCCCATTCTGAACAAGGCGTAAGCTCTGGATTCCGGATAATCCAGCACCCGGCGGTAATATACCATGGCCTGTTCCCAATCCTCCTCTATCTCGTATTCCTGCGCAATCCGGCACCAAAGCGGAATCTGGTCTTCGATATTTTCCAGTTCCTTTTCCATTTGATGATAAAATGGCAAAAGGCTTCGACTGTCCTCGGAATAGGCGACAGTTCGGTACTTGCCCAACAAGGCTTCCTTGTCCTCAGGCTGAATGGCCAGCACGAACTCGTAGGCGTCCAAGGCTCGCCCGTAAGAACCATTGCTTTCGGCCAATTCCGCCAACAGCTTCCAATACAGTGTCTGGTATGGATGCTCCTTGGCCAGCTGCTGCGCCCTTTCTATCGCCTGAGGCAAGAGACCTGCTTTGATGACCAAATCGATGAAGCGGTTGCAGGTTTCCACGTTGTCTTCCGGGTAGCCAATCATTTTTTCGATATACGGCCAGGCACTCTCCTTTTCACCCCGAGCCACTTTCACTTCGGCCAAGCCCATGTCCACGTCTATCTCCTCCGCTCCTTTTCGTTCCGCTTCCCGAAAAGCCGCCTCGGCTTCGTCATATTTCGACATAAGCTTCAAAGCATGCCCCTTTACAAGATACAATTCGAAAAGATAAGGCTCTACAATCTCCACTTCATGCAGGAGCGCAATCGCCTGTGAATAGAAACCGCTCTCTACGCACAATTCGGCTTGCTTTACCTTGAGTTCGGACGCTTCCGGATATTGCTTGCGGGCCAATCGGATCAATTGCACCGCCTCTGTCAACTGAGAGCGGAGCGTCAGGCAATCGGCAAGAATCACATATTCATCCACGTCAAAAAAGCCAAGTCCCCCGTTATCCAGTTCTTCCTCGTAACGTTTCAAAAGCCGCCTGGACTCCTCATCCATGTAATTTTCCCACGAATCTTCCAAAATCAAGCCTCCTTCTAACCCTTTATCAATTCCTGAGCTGCTTTCAATGCAGCCTCGGTAACTTTATCGTTGCTGAGCATCCCGGCAATGCTTCGGATATGCTCTTGCTCGTCGAGCCGTTTCAGCTTCGACACGCTCGTACCACCTTCCACGCTCTTGTACACAAAGAAATGCGCTTGAGCGGCAGCGGCGATTTGCGGTAAATGCGTGATAGCTATCACCTGCATGCAAGCGCTCATCTCCTTCATCATCGCTGCCACTTTCCCGGCTATCTGCCCGGAAACCCCGGTATCGATTTCATCGAAAATTATCGTGCCTAAGAGACTTTCCTGGTGAATGACCGACTTGATAGCCAGCATCAATCTGGATAGCTCGCCACCCGAAGCCACCTTGGCTATTTCCCGAGGTTCCGCGCCCACATTGGCACTGAACAAGAATTGTATCTTATCCATGCCCGAAGCCGTGAAACGCTCTGTCTTATCCAAATGGATATCCAAACGGGACTGCCCCATGCCCAGACGTCCCAATGCCTCCACGATAGCCTTTTCCAATACACGCGCCGAAGCGATGCGGGCTTGATGCCATTCTTCTGCCAAAGCTTCCAGCCGATTTTCCAAAGCCTCCAATTCTTTCTTGGCCGAAGCCAATGTTTCCGAAGATGTCTCTGCCCGGCTCAGTTTCTGCCTCAGATCCTGCTGCAACGCTATCAACCCATCCTCGTCTTGCAGATGATGTTTGCGTTCCAAACGATATAATTCGTCCAACCGGGCTTCATAGTGTTCCTTCATGGCCGGGTCGCTATCGTCATCCTCGGCCCAACGGCTTATATCCGATGACAAATCTGTCAATTCCACCAAAAGGGAGTCCCAACGTTCCAGACTCTGCGCCACCCCTTTGTGATAGGATGCGATTTTCTTCAAATTCCGCACGACCGACTCGATGCGGGAACGCAACGAATATTCGTCCCCATCCAATGCCGAAGCGGTTTCCGTCAAGGTTTCCTGCAACAATTCCCTATGGGTCAAGCGTTCCAATGCTTCTTCCATCTCAGCCTGCTCGCCCGCTTTAGGATTGAAAACTTCCAATTCCTCAAGGAGGAAACGCCAATAATCCTGCTCCTTCTGCCATTGCATCAAATTGTTTTCCAAATCTTCCACTTCGCGCTTGCAACGAAGGTAGGCGTCATAGGCATTCCGGTAACGAGCGGCAATTCCTGTATCCGGCAAGTAACTGTCCAATAGCTTCATTTGGAATGCCGAGGTATTCAAGGTCAATGTCTGGTGTTGGGAATGGATGTCTATCAGAATAGATGACAATTCCTTAAGAATGGAAAGATTGACCGGGGTATCGTTGACAAAAGCCCGGGACTTGCCGCTTGGCAGCACTTCCCTGCGCAAAACCAAGGTATCATCTTCCACATCGAAAAACGAGTCGGCTTCCTCCTTGTCCGCATCCGATTCGTCTGAACCGGAAGGTGCACCGGAAAAACGCCCTAAATCCATACCTTTTACGTTGAAACGGGCTTCAATGATACACTTCCGGCTCTTGTCGAACAATATCGCACTGTCGGCTCTTTGGCCTAATACCAAGCCTAGAGCTCCAAGCAAAATGGATTTTCCTGCCCCGGTTTCCCCTGTAATCACGCAAAAACCTTCGGCCAAATCCACATCCAACGAACGAATCAGAGCGTAATTCTCTATGCTTAAGTGCTGTAACATCTTCCCTACGTTCCAAGAGGATTAACGAATAGGCTACCTTGCTTGTCCCAAAAGCCGCCACGAAAAAGCCGGTCTTACTGATTGACTCAACGGGCTGCCGTTCCAGCTCCCGACATGATCTTACGGTATGTATCGATGCGGGCGGGATCCAAGTCTATGAACAAATCGGTCGCTTCCTGCCTTTCGTCCTGCGCTGCCGGTTGGAATATATTGACCAATTCATCAGCCCGGGATTCCATGAACATCGTTACCCCTGCCAGTCCGCCTGTCCTGCGGTTGCTGACCTCGTTGAGCTGCGTCATGGCATCCAAGATATTGACACGAGCCGTAGCCGGATCATCGAACATCATATCCATCCCCAGACGGTAATAACGGTAAAGTACCTCATGGATACCAGCATAATTACCATTAGTAAAGCTCTCGGCAATCCAATAGCGGTTGTTATCGTTCCGTTCCGAGGAACGCCAGCCTTCTTCGGCAAAAGACTGTGCCTGCATCACGATATTCTGGGCCTGGGCGTAGAAGACCGTTCCGCCTTGCGGGGCGAACGAATCGAAGTAATTTCCCAAAATGATATAAACATAGAAGGCCAAAGTCGCTGTCAAATTGGTTCCTATGCTATTGTCCGTATAGTTCAGAGGATCGTTCTTCATGTAGCGGAACGAAAAATCACGGTCGATCAGATTGAAAACCGTGCTGGAGTATGTCGATTTGAAGCAGGGTCGCCTCAACTGGACGGAAAGATAGGCTTTGATTTGCCCGGTACTGCTATTGTATTCCTGAATATCCACTGTCATCGAACACGGAATCCGTTCCTGGGATTGGAAACGCATCTTTGTCCAACGGCGGTTATTGACGAATTGATTCATCGCCTTCGACAACTCGTCGAATATCGTCTTGTCGCCCGAAGTAATCTTGGTCGATACCACACTGAGGGTGCAATTCAGTTCCTGGGCTTCGATGTTTGAAATAGACAAGCCTGCAAAGAAGCCGATAATCAATGCTGCGATCCGTGTCCTTATTTTATGCATCTGTTTCTCGATTTTTTAGAATCCGCTGCCTCTTAGCCTTAACTCAAAGAAGGCAGATAATCGAGGATATCCGAAGCCACCTCCTCTTTCGACTTCAGTTCCTGGGCTTTGATCCGTCCTTGCCGGTCAATGAAAGTCACTTGGTTGGTGCCGACCGCAAAACCCGCTCCGGGATTACGAAGGCTATTGAGCACAATCATGTCGGCATTTTTCCGTTCCAGTTTGGATTTCGCGTTCGCCACCTCGTTCTCCGTTTCCAATGCAAAACCAACCAGCAACTGCCCCTGCCGCTTGTCCTTTCCCAGCTGAGCCAGAATATCCTGCGTCTTCTTCAATTCCAAACTGAGCTGCCCCGAATCCTTCTTGATTTTCTGTTCACTGACTTCTGCCGGGGTATAATCCGCCACAGCCGCCGAAAGCACAGCAATATCCATGTCCGGCCAAAGACTTATCGCCGCATCATACATCTCGGCTGCCGTCTGAACCGGAATCAACCGGTACGGTTCAAAACGGGGACGAACCTTTGCCGGCCCTGTCACCAGATAGACCTCGGCGCCTCGCAGGCTTAACTCATCGGACAAGCAACAGCCCATCAATCCCGATGAATGATTGCTCAAGTAACGTACAGGGTCTATCGGCTCCACCGTGGGACCTGCCGTCAGCAAGACCTTTTTCCCTCTATAGAAAGAGGCTTCTTGCGGCATCCCCAAGGGACTTGCCGCAGAAAGATGCCGGCATGTCCATTCGATATAGGCATACAATATTTCCGGCTCCGGCATACGGCCTTCCCCTTGAACTCCGCAAGCCAAATCTCCTGAGGCCGGGGCGAGAACCCGCACACCCCATTCCCTGAGCTGCGCCAAGTTCGCCTGCGTGGCCGGATGACGGAACATCCTCGTATTCATGGCCGGTGCCATAACCACGGTCTTGTCAAAGGCATTGAACAGTGTTGTCAAAGCATTGTCTGCGATGCCATGGGCGAATTTGGCAATCGTATTGGCCGAAGCCGGTGCCACGACCAAGAGATCCGCCCAGTCCGCATAATGGATATGCTCCGTCTTGACCTCGTTTCGCCCTGAAAACAAATCCGAGTACACAGGATGCCCGCTCAAGGTTTCCAAACACAACGAGGTTACAAACTCCAAAGCCGAAGGCGTGCAGACACACCGCACCTCAGCCCCCCCCTTAACCAAAAGGCGGATAAGCGTAAGGGTCTTGTACGCGGCAATACCCCCTGTCAATCCAAGAAGGATTTTTTTCCCTTGCAATGATCCTGGCATGGATAAGGTCCGGATTGTTTCGTCTGCCGTATTAGAGCGTTTGCTCTAACGAATCTTCTTTTTCGGGCCGTTTGAAGCAAAGCGTCCCATCCAGCAATTCCTGCGTGGCAATCAGGCTCGGCTTGGACAATTGTTCATAATAGCGGGCGATCTCGATCTGTTCCCGGTTTTCGTAAATCTCGTCGATTCCTTCCCCGCTCACGGTCTGGGCCGAGAATTCCGAAATCTTGTTAACCAATTCCTGACGCAAGGCCGAAGAAATCTGGTTGGCACGTTTGCCCAAAATTACCACGGTTTCGTAAATATTACCCGTTTCTTTGTCAAACTGGGAAAGATCGCGGGTAATGGCCTCATGACTGGCTTTGATTTTCTTGTAATCCATCTTTACTGAAATATTTACTTACGTATCTTCTCTTATATTCAAGTCATTCAAACTCGAAAGCTTGGCCGACCGGTTTATTCGACATGAAAAACATGTTCCTTGGCTTCCTCGACCAACTTCTCCACATCCGGCCTATAGGGCGAATCAGCATAAAGGCGCATGAACAAATCATAAGCTTCCAGCACCTTCTGGTAACGTTCCGCCTGCAAGGATGAAAAACTATTCCTGGCATAAAGGTAACGGCTTCGTATCATCAGGTACATGGCTTGTTCCCGATCCGGCGACTCAGGATATTCCCGCAAGAAATTATTGTAAGAAATAGAAGCTGCATTGTACAAACCTCGCTTATAATACATTCCTGCGATATGAAAGGCCTTGGTCGCCAGTTTCTGCCGCATCTCGCCAATCAGACGGCTGGCTTCTTCCACCCGGCGGCTGTCCGGATAATAATTGATATATAGCTGCAACTGTTCGATAGCTTCCTTGGTGGCCGTCTGATCCAATTGGTAATCGGGCGATTCCAACGTCTTGCAGTATGCCGACATGTAGGTCACTTCTTCCGTGTAATCGCTATTAGGGAACTGCCGCGCCAACGAACGGAAATAATAGGATGCCATAAAGTAATCCTTGTCGTAAAAATAGGAATAAGCCAGATTGTACAGCACGCCCTCCAAACCGTCCTTGCCTCGGAACAAAGGCAAAATTTCCTCGAACAAGGAAATTGCCCGCCGGTAATCCTGCTTATCGTAAGCTTTGACCGCAAAATTGTAACGGTCTTCTACCGTCCCTTGCTTGACAACCTGGTTGTATTCTTTCTGATAAGCGCAGCTGCTCAACAGCAATACGCTTACTATCAAGGCAATATATTTCACTTTGGTATAAAACATCTTGCGAAGATATAAAAAGCTCCTGAATTTGCGAAATTCCGTTTCCTCATCGTATCTTCGTGTCCTCTCAGGGCAACCTATCGTCAGGACGCCCTTTTGCAAGCGATACAAAATGAACAAACTGGCATACCGCATCCAAAGCCTGCGCCCTCGCACGCTCCCCCTTTCGGTCTCCGGCATCATCTTAGGCAGCTTTTTAGCCTATCCTTCCGGCAACTTTTCCTGGCCGGTCTTCGGACTTGCCCTGCTTACCACGCTCAGCCTCCAGATTGTCAGCAACCTGGCAAACGACTTAGGCGATATGAAGCACGGCACCGACAACGAGAACCGTCTCGGTCCTACCCGGGCACTGCAAGCCGGTGCATTGAGCGTCAAGGATTACAAACGCACGGTCGCCGGATTCTGCCTGTTAGCCGTTTTCTTTGGAATATCACTGATATACAAAGCTTTTGGATGCCTGTTCTGTGCCAACAGCTATATCCTGCTCTGCGGCGGGACATTGGCGATTCTGGCCGCTTTGGGCTACACTTTAGGAACCCGGCCCTACGGCTACCGGGGCTTGGGCGATGTTTTCGTTTTCCTCTTCTTCGGCCTGCTCAGCACCTGCGGCTCTTATTTCCTGATGAGACCGGTGCTTTCCGAAATCCCGTTGATCCTGCTGCCGGCCTCCGGGGCGGGATTCTTCATCACCGGCGTGCTCAATGTCAACAACATGCGGGACAGGGAGAACGATGCCGCCTGCGGGAAACATACGATTGCCGTCAAATTAGGCTTGCAGAAGGCCAAAATCTACCATTTCGGGCTGATCATCGGAGGCTGGCTGCTGATGACAATTTATTCGAGCATTACTTTCGATTCCCTTTGGAACTTCCTTTATATCTTATCCTTGCCTTTGTTCGTTCGGCACTTGTACTGCATTGCCCAAGGAGAAGGCCGGGCCTTGGATCCACAATTGAAATTCCTCTCTATCTCCACCTTGGCATTCTGCATCCTGGCCGCCATCGGGCTTTGCCTGTAATCAGAAGTCTTTCGGACTTGGTTGCGCTGCTTCAGCTCCTCGCGCGCGAATCATGAATCAGGGCTTCGTTTTGACTCCGGCGCTTCTTACATGGCCGGTTTCACCGCCTCGTACAGGACCACGATGCCCATTGTCAGACGGCGGAACCTCACCTCCCCGAAGCCGCATTGACGCAAAACCTCCGCGAATGCCTCCGGCGAAGGGAAATTCCGGACGCTTTCGGGCAGATAAGCATAGGCCTCCTTGTCGCCCGACACCAAGCCCCCTATAAAAGGCAGAAGCCGGTCGAAATAAAAGAGGTACAGCTGACGGATAAGCCAAAGCCTCGGCAAGGAGAATTCCAGAATCACCAAACGTCCGCCCGGTTTCAATACCCGGCAGATTTCCCGCATCCCGGCTTCCCGGTCCTCGAAATTCCGGACTCCGAAGGCCACGGTGGCCGCCGAGAAAGTCCGGTCGGCTTCACCCAAGTCCTCGCAAGGCCCTTGCTTGAAACGGATACGCTCCGACAAGCCGGCTTCGCGAACCTTGGCCTCGCCTATCTTCATCATCTCTTCCGAAATATCCATGCCCAAGACCTGCTTGGCACCGGCCCTGACAGCCGCCATCGAAAAGTCGGCCGTGCCGCAGGCCACATCCAGCACATACTCCTTGTCGGCTTCCGTCAAGCAGCGCATGGCTTTCTTCCGCCACAGCTTGTCTATCTGGAACGAAAGCAGATGGTTCAGAAAATCGTATTTGGGGGCAATCTGGTTGAACATGCCCCTCGCTTGCTCCTGTTTTGCCATGTCGTATCGTTTAGAAATCGCAGAACCCCGTGTAAATCACGGAGTCCCGTGAGAACGTGCCGCTAAGCTTCGATAAGGTCCGAAAGTTCCAGCCAGCGGTCTTCCAAGGCCGAAAGCTCGGCCAGCACCTCGGCCATCCGCGCCGATGCCTGGTTTATCTTCTCCGGGTCGGTCTCCTGGCCCGAAAGCGCGGCTTCCAACTGCTTCTTTTCTTCGTCCAGAACCGGTATCCGGGCATTGATTTCCTCGTATTCCTTCTTCTGCTTGAATGTGGCTTTGGGCTTGGACTCCTTCCGAGCTTCGATCTTGCTCTCGACCCGTTTTTCTTCCTTTTCCTTCCGGCCTTGAAGCTGGGCTTGCTTCAGTTCCTCGGCTTGCTTCTGCCTGTATTCCTCGTAAGTGCCATACCAGTCCTTGATTTTCCCCTCTCCCTCGAACACGAAGAGATGGTCGGCGATATGGTCCAAGAAGCTCCGGTCGTGGCTCACAATCAGCACGCAGCCTTGGTAATGCTTCAGGAAATCCTCCAAAAGCATCAAAGTATATACATCCAAGTCGTTAGTCGGCTCGTCCAGAATCAGGAAATTGGGATTAGCCATCAGCGTCCGTATCAGGTATAGCCTGCGGCGTTCGCCCCCGCTCAAATTGGAGAAATAATTGTACTGGGTAGTAGGCTCGAACTGAAAGTAATTCAAGAACTGGGATGCCGAGATTTCGCGGCCGTCCTGCATGCGGACCACCTCGGCCACTTCCTTGATGATGTCGATGACCCGCCGGTCTTCGTGCGCCGGAAGCCCGCCCTGGGTGTAGTAGCCGAACTTGACGGTATCGCCCACGATGATGCGGCCCGAATCCGGCTTCAAGGCTCCGGTCAGCAGGTTCAGCAAGGTGGACTTGCCGATGCCGTTGCGCCCCACGATGCCCACTTTCTCCCCTTTCTTGAAAATATAGGAGAAATCATCGATCAGCTTCTCACCCTCGTAGCTCTTGCTGAGGTTATAGACCTCCAGTATCTTCCCGCCTAAACGGCTGCTCTGCACGCTCAGTTCCGGCGCAACCTCGTCCAGACGGCGCATGGCCTTTTCCTTGACCTCCGCAAAAGCGTCCTTGCGCGCCTTGGCCTTGGTACCCCGCGCCGACGGCATCCGCCGCATCCACTCCAGTTCCCGCCGGTAGATGTTCCTGGCTTTTTCCACTTCGGCCCGTTCCATGCTCTCCCGTTCGGCCTTCTTCTCGATAAAGTAGGCGTAATTGCCTTTATAGGTATACATCTTGCCCCGGTCTATCTCCAGAATCTTGCTGCAGACATGATCGAGGAAGGTCCGGTCGTGGGTCACGAGCAACAACGAAAGCTGCTGGCGGCGAAGGAAATCCTCCAGCCACTCGGTCATGGCCATATCCAAATGGTTGGTCGGCTCGTCCATCAGCAGCAGGTCCGCCCCCTCGATCAGCACCCTTGCCAAGGCGGCTTTCTTCTGCTGCCCGCCGGAAAGCTCGCCCATCTTCTGGTCGGTTTTGGGCAGTTCCAGACGGTAAAGCACTTCCTTGATTTTTTCCTCGATGTCCCAGGCCTGCAACTGGTCCATCCGGGCCGTGGCCTCGTCCAAGCGATGTTGCAGTTCGGGCGTCAGGTTCTTCTCCATCGCCCAAAGCACCTCTTCGTACTCCCGCGCCGCCTGCACCGCCAAGCTATCGCCCGAAAACACAAAGTCCATAATGCTTTCTTCCGGGTCAAAGACCGGGTTCTGCGGCAGGTAATCCATCCGGATCCCCTTGTGCAGCGTCACTTCCCCGCTGTCGGGCAGTATCTTCCCGGTGATGATATTGAGCAAGGTGGTCTTCCCGGCCCCGTTCTTGGCCACCAGGGCCGCTTTTTCCCCTTTCTCCAGACCGAAGCCCAAATCGGAGAACAACTGCTTCTCGCCGAAGGTCTTGCTCAGGCCTTCCACCGACAAATAATTCATTCTATACTGTTTGTAAAATTTAAAAACGCCAATCAGCCCTGACTGTCTGCGCCAAAGTTCTCAAATGCTCACGGTTCGTGTAACCGAACCTTGCCGCTCCCCTGCCGCATAAGCCTTGAAACCGGCATCGCCCCGGCTTATTCCTCCGCCGAGACATCGGATGCCGGAATCGTATCCTGCATGAAAGGATTCGAAAAATTCGGATTATTCAGGAATCCTTCATCGCTCAAAGTCAGCAAGAAGGCTTTCAGGCAAGCCTTTTCCTCGACAGTGAGCTGCACGCCGCCATCCTGCACATGATGCATCAAGGGGCTGATATAAGGCGAATAATACACGTTCTCGCTATACTGGTCTATCACCTCGTCCAAAGTGGAAAAGCGGCCGTCGTGCATATAGGGCGCGGTGAATTCGATATTGCGTAGCGTCGGCACCCGGTATGCCCCCCTGTCCACCACGTTCCCTGTCACCGAATAGCGGTCGTGGGCATCGGTAAAGAACTCCTCCGGATCCAAGCCGTTGACCAATATATCGTAGATGGAAAACAGCACGTTCCCGCTGCCTCCGTGGCAATGGAAACAATCGGCGCCTTCCTCGGTGGTGAACAGCACGTAGCCGCGCATTTCCTCGGCGGTCAGCTGCGCCTCGCCCCGCATATAACGGTCGAATTTGGAATCGCTCGAAACCAAAGTGCGGACGAATTGGGCTATCGCAAAGCAAATCCGGTCCATGCTGACGATTTCGCTGCCAAACGCCTCCTCGAACAAAGGCGGGTACATCGGAATGGATGCGATGCGCTTCACGATGGAATCGGCATTGCCGGCAAATTCGGTCGAATCCAGAAGGGTTTTCCGAATCAGCTGCTCCAGGTTCTCCGCCGGATACTGGGTGGAACCGTTCCAGCCGAAAGCCTTGGTGTTGTAGGCCACATTAATCAATGGCAGCATGTTATGCGCGGTCAAAGCCCCGGTAACGCCCTGCATCCGACCATCCACCAAACGGGGATTGTCCAGACCGGCCTCGAACGAATGCGCCTGACGGTGGCAGGACGCGCAACTGAGCATCGAATCGCCCTCATGACGGCCGCTCAACCGGATATCGTAAAAAAGATAACGCCCCAAACGTACGCCTTGGCTCGAAAGCCGGTTGTTGTCCGGGACATTGGTCTGGCTCGGAAAATAATCAGGCTTTTCCAAATCGAAATACGAAGGCTCGAAGACGTGTTCGGGCTGCCCTTGGCCGCAGGAGGCAAGGGCTACGATCCAGCCTAAGGCCAACAGGTTCCAAAATATTCGCCGCATAGCGTTGTCTTAATTTACAGTTTATCGGACAGTTTTTGAAGCGGGAATCCCTTTACCTCACCGAAAACACTCCCGTGGCATTGTCCTTGATTACTTGCTGGGCATCCTGGTTCTGCATGACCGTCCCGCCGAACTCATTGAAATCCCATACATGGGGATTGCGGAACCATTCGGCCACTTCCATGTTAAGGGTCAGTTCCCTGGTCTCGCCTTCGGTAAGAAAAATCCGCACCGTATCGGTCAAACGACGGTAATTCTGATGAAAGGCCACGGCGGTTTCCCCCTGCCATGTCTGCCCGATGCCGGCATGGAAGCCGAAAGTCTCCCAGGAATCCGCCACGGTATCCCCGGCATTCCGCCAATAGCCGTTCAGCTTCATGTAATGGTAGCCGCCGCCCAAAGCTTCAGGCCAGAACATGTCGCTTTCGGGCGGATTGCGGAAAATGTAGTTCCGGTTGGTCAGGGAATCGAGGCCGTAAGTGAATTCTATATACTGGTACACTCCAGTCTCAAAGGCTTCGCCGGTTTCCCAACGCAAAGTAGCCGGAATATCGCTATCTATATAATGAATCTGGTTGGCCGAATCCTGGAAACGATGACGGTTTCCGGCATTATCCACCAAGGCCACGTCCGAAATGAAGTATTGGATGTTGCTGACCCGGATTTGGTTGCCGGAGGCTATCGTATAGACAATGGAATCGTAGCGGAGCGGCTCGCCCTCGAAGCTGAAGCTGAAACTGAAGTTGAAACCGCCCTCCATCGGGTCGCGCTGGCAGGACAGCAAAGCCAGCGGCAACAGCAACAAGGCCAATAGCCTGCATGAAAGAAAACGTATGTGCATCGTGATCTTATCTGTATATGGTGCGCGAAGATACGATAAAACGGGAACATACGAAGAAGATGCTCCCGGCATGCGGCTTGGCCGGAGGTTGAAGCCGAAGCCGAAGTCGGAGGCCGAAATCCATGCCGCTTTCTTCTTTTCCAAACTTGCCGTAAATTCGCAGGCCGGAAACGGGTCGCCCCCGATTCCGATAATACCGGCATCGCGAATGGAGAAACTGCCAAAATTGCAGTAGCCGGACTAAAATCAACATCGCCATGAAATTCAATATCGGAGACAAAGTAAAATTCATCGACCAGCAAGGCCAAGGGGTCGTTACCAAAATCATCAATCCCTCCACCGTCGGAGTCACGACCGACGGCTTCGAACTGCCTTACCTGGTCACCGACTTGATTAAAGTAGAGAAGCCCTCTTCCACTGCCGAACGCCTTTTTTACGAAGGCAAGGCCACCTATGGAAGCCCTCGCGAGGAGGCTCGCGCCCGGCAGGCGGCCGATACCGGCAAGAACGCCAAGCACGGCTTCCCGGTCATCCATGAAGAAGCCTTGAGCGATGCCGACACGGAGGAAGCCCAGCGTCATGAAGACGAAGCCCAGGCCGAAGATGACAACCGGATCTCCGCGTTGACCAGAGGATATACTTCCAAGCAGCCCCAGCCTGAAGGGGTCTATATCGGCTTGGTGCCCATCGACCAACAGTTCATGCTGCGCGGCCCGGTGGAATTTTACGTAATCAACTATACACCCTACACCTTGGTCTATAACTTGGCCACCAAAGGCGCGGAATCGTTCTACGGCGTGGATTACGCTTCGGTGCCGCCTTATTCCAAGATTTTCGTGGAAAGCATCGAGCGGGAAGATTTGGGCTTATGGACGGAAGGCCTGTTGCAATGCCTTTTCTATCAAGACGAAAGCCCCACTTGGCTTCTGCCTTCGAGCAACGATTACAAAATCCGGGCCAACAAGATAGGGCAAGCCGAGAACTACGTCTATCCGGTCTTCATGCGGGAGAAAGCCTTGCTGGTACCCATGTTGAACTTGGCAGCCCACAAAGCCGACCATCTTTTGGTGCATCAGAGCCTAGAGGCCGAGAAGAAGGCCGAAAAGGAGAAAAACGGCATCGGGAAACCCGTCGTGGAAGACAAATCCAACCCCTTGGCCCGCTACATGATCAAGCCGGATGTGGCCGAAGTGGACTTGCATGTGGAAAGCTTGCTCGATACCCGTTTGGAATTCAAAGGTGCCAAGGAAGAGGATTACCTGAGCAAGCAAGTCGCCGTCTTCGAGACCTGCCTCAACCAGGCTATCGGCCGCAAGCTCTCCAAAATCATCTTCATCCACGGGGTCGGAAACGGCATCCTGAAACACGAAATAGAGAAACGCCTGAAAGACTATCCGGGAGTCCACTACATGGACGCTTCCGTCACGAAATACGGCCGAGGCGCGATCGAGGTCTATCTCTCGACACGACCGTAACCATTTACGGATGCGTATGCGAGGCGCCGAGCCACCGCGCAGCTAATCCGCCGCACGTACAAAAAAAGACCGTCCGGTTTCCACCAGACGGTCTTTCAAAAATCGTTCTAAATGCGCAGCTGCAAGGCACGCGGCCTGCCCTACGTATAAATCGGAGCGTTATGGATGCGTGACTGCGAGGCGCCGAGCCGCCGCGCAGCGAGGGAGCATACTTAGGTATGTGACCAAGCTGCGCAAGGCTCGCAACGACGCAGACACCATTCAGAACGCTTCGATTTTAGTACATGCCGTCCATCCCGTTCGGCATAGCCGGCCCCGCCGGCTTATCTTCCTTAATCTCCGCCAATACGCATTCGGTAGTCAGCAACATGCCGGCAATCGAAGCAGCGTTTTCAAGAGCGATACGGGTAACCTTGGCCGGGTCGATAACCCCGGTGCTGAGCAGGTTTTCGTAGGTTTCGGTGCGGGCGTTGAAGCCGAAGTCGTCCTTGCCGGCCTTAACCTTGTCCACGATAACCGAGCCATCCAAGCCGGCGTTTTCCACAATCTGACGCAGCGGTTCTTCCAAGGCGCGACGGATGATTTCCACACCCACCTTTTCGTCTTCGTTGTCCACCTTCATCTTTTCCAGAGCGGGCAAGCAACGCAGGTAAGCTACGCCGCCACCGGGAACGATGCCTTCTTCAACCGCAGCGCGGGTAGCGTGCAAAGCATCATCGAAGCGGTCTTTCTTTTCCTTCATTTCCACTTCGGAAGCAGCGCCAACATAGATGACGGCAACCCCGCCCGCCAGCTTGGCCAGACGTTCCTGCAGTTTTTCACGGTCGTAATCCGAAGTAGTCTTTTCCAGCTGAGCCTTGATCATGTTGACACGATCCTGAATATCTTCCTTGCGGCCCTTGCCGTTCACAATCGTCGTGTTTTCCTTGTCGATTGTGATTTTTTCAGCCTGGCCCAGGAAAGTCAAGTCGATGTCTTCCAGTTTCAAGCCTTTTTCTTCCGAAACCACGGTACCACCGGTCAAAGCGGCGATATCTTCCATCATTTCCTTACGACGGTCGCCGAAGCCGGGAGCCTTCACGGCAGCAATCTTCAACGAACCACGCAGGCGGTTGACTACCAAGGTAGCCAAAGCTTCGCCATCGATATCTTCGGCAATCACTACCAACGGACGGCCGGTTTGAACGGTCTTTTCCAGGATAGGCAGGAAATCCTTCATCACCGAAATCTTCTTGTCGTACAAGAGGACGAAAGGATTTTCCATCACGGCTTCCATCTTTTCGGTATCGGTTACGAAGTACGGGGAAATGTAACCACGGTCGAATTGCATACCTTCCACCACTTTCACGCTGGTTTCGGTACCCTTGGCTTCTTCAATCGTGATAACGCCTTCCTTCTTCACCTGACGCATGGCTTCCGCGATCAGCTTCCCGATATTGTTGTCGTTGTTAGCCGAAATCGTAGCCACTTGTTCGATTTTTTCGGTGCTGTCGCCCACTTTGGTGCTCATCTTCTTGATTTGGGCAACCACTTCGGCAACAGCCTTGTCGATACCGCGTTTCAAATCCATCGGGTTGGCGCCGGCGGTCACGTTCTTAAGCCCCGTGCGTACGATAGCCTGAGCCAGAATCGTAGCAGTGGTGGTACCGTCACCAGCCAAATCGTTGGTCTTGGAAGCCACTTCCTTGACCATCTGGGCACCCATGTTTTCAACAGTATCCTTCAGTTCCACTTCCTTGGCCACGCTCACACCGTCCTTGGTTACGTGAGGGGCACCGAACTTCCTATCTATGATAACATTGCGGCCTTTAGGACCCAAGGTCACTTTCACAGCATCGCATAATGCGTCAACGCCTTTTTTGAGGCGGTTCTTTGCTTCTTGATCAAAGAGAATTTCTTTAGCAGCCATTGCTTTATCGAATTTTAATATTAAACCATTTTGTTTTCCGATGCCCGATGCCGACCGGCTTTTGCCTTCTTGCACCCGCGCATCCGGATTTCCGTCTTTTGTTCTCGCTACAAGCTCGATGTTTCAAGCGATGCCACGGGGACGGATTCCCTTAGAAACAAACTACAGGATGGCGAAAATATCGCTTTCGCGCATGATTAAATAATGGGAACCATTGATATTCAATTCGGAACCCGAATATTTACCATACAATACCTTGTCGCCTTCTTTCACCGTCATCGGTTCGTCCTTTTTGCCCGGGCCAACAGCGACAACCACGCCTTGTTGGGGTTTTTCCTTTGCCGTGTCGGGAATAATGATACCGGCCGCCGTCTTTTCTTCGGCTTCCATAGGTTCAACCAATACTCGGTCTGCTAAGGGTTTGATTGCAAGTTTTGACATGATTTATCTCCTTTTAATTTTATTTTTTAATTTTTTTTGAACCAAAGGCCGGAGATTGCCTCCCGCCCCGGGCTTCCGTCCCCTTTCCTCAAGCGGACACACCAGCTTCAAGCATAAACCGTGCCACGCGTGGAATCCTGCCATTTTTGCAGGGATGTCCGGCTTCGGGCCAATTCCTTGTCATGATTTTCCGGCATCCTGTCAGCCTCTATGCTTCCGTGCTGGCAATGCCGCTTGAAGAATTTGGAAAATTTGACGAATTTTGCCGTCCGGAATTTCATCCGATACCAAGCCGTCCCATTCCGTCTCGGAGGACTCCTTGCTCTGTCAATTTAAACTACGTTTTTATCCAATCCGAACCATGAACACACGTAATCCGCGTGCCTATATCCTTTTTGTCATTGCCTTGGCTATTAACGCTTTCGGTATCGCTTTCATTACCCGCGCCCTCTTAGGCACCTCGCCTATCACCAGCATCACCTACGTGATGAGCATGTTCACTTCCTTGACGATGGGGCAATGGACCATTGTCCTCAATTTGGGCTTCATGGTATTGGAGCTGCCGTTCATGCGCAAAGCGGATTTGAAGTCCGATACAGTGTGCTATCTGCTCCAGATTCCGACCACGCTGTTTTTCGGTTCGTTCATCGATGTGTCGATGAATGCCTTGTCCTGGCTTCAGCCAGAGATGTACGTGCTCAAGATTGCCAGCCTTCTGCTCGGCTGCGTCATCCTGGCGCTCGGCATCGCCCTCGAAGTCAAGGCCAATGTGGCGATGGCTGCCGGGGAATACTTTGTCAAAGCCATTGCCCGCCGCCTTCGTACCGATTTCGGTTATACCAAATTAGGATTCGACAGTTCCTTGGTGGCACTCTCCTGCATTGTCTCCTATGCCGTGATGGAGACAATCCAAGGGGTCCGGGAAGGAACGGTGGTGACCGCTATCATTGTCGGGCCTATCGTCCATTTCATCAGTCCTTGGTTCAAGGTGTTCGACCGCTTCCTCTATCCTTCTGGAAAGACCGGCAGACCCGCCGGGCAAGCTTCCCTGCCTGTAGAAGACTTTCATCCCGGGCATCGGGTCATCACCATTGCCCGCGAGTTCGGCAGCGGCGGCCATCTTTTGGGCGAAAGGCTTTCCAAGGAGTTGGGCATCAGGCTCTACGATAAGGAATTTATCCATTTGGCCGCGCAGGAAAGCGGCATGGACGAGGCTTATATCCGGAAAAACGAGCAGTCCATCCCCTCTTTCTGGCTCAAAAGCGTCTATGCGCAGAACAAGAACACGGTGGAGCAAAGCATGGCACCGGACGATGTTGCTGTTCGTGGCCGAGAGCAAAATCGTGCAGGAAGCCGCTGCCAAGGAAGACTGCGTTATCGTGGGACGTTGCGCCGATTTTGTGCTGGACGGGCAGCCGGGCTTGATCCGGGTGTTCTGCTGCGCCGGTTTGGATGCCGCCCGCCAGCGTTGCGTGCAGGAATACGGGCTGCCTGCCGACAAGGCCGAATCGGAAATCAAGCGGGTGAACCGCAAGCGGATGGCGCATTACGAATATTATACGGGACGGAAATGGGGCGACCCGCATCATTACGACTTGGTGGTCAATACCAGTCATGTCTCGATAGAGGAAGCCTTCCGGATGATTGGTGAATTGTACCGACACACCTTGCAAAATAAATGATTGCCAAAAGAAGGCTTATGCATCTTTGTACAATTTTGTTCTGCAATACAAACCATAGGCAAAAAGATGCTCTTAGTTTCAAAACTCTTATAGCATTCGGATAAACGATAATTTAGAATTAACCGGAATACCTCCTATTGTTCAAATCGATAAAAAGAGCAAACAGCAAGTAGCACAAATACAAAATATCTGATTGATCATAACTATTTGACCCCAGAAGATGCAAAAGGTGGTTGAGGACCTAAGACACAGGCTGCTTATGATTTGGCGTTTAATACGTTATCAGATAAAATAACCGAAAATATTTCTACTTGGGATAGATTAAAAGGATCGGTTGTAGGTAATACGGATCATGCATTGAATCAATTATCAAGATATGAACTTGGACGTCAATCAGAAGCTGCTCAAAATGTTCCATGGTATAGACCTCTAAAAAAAATTACAACAGCTATTGAAGAAGGAACTAAAATGGGCAATGAATTAGCAGATGCTGTTGAAAAGGGAGAAAAGCAAATAAGCGAACTGCCAAATTATGCACAAAATATTAATGCTTTAAATCGCGCAACTAAATCCGAAAAGCAACATATGTATGCCCAGATTGTTTACCTTAATGGGGATAAACCAATTACATACGATGATTATGTACGCATGTGTAAAAATGAAGGTAAACAACCTGGGGCTTTTCTTGGCATGGAAGAATCTTCTTATCGGCAAACAAATAGGATTGAGGATAAAAAGAACTACAAAGGTACTGATAGCGGGAATATAGTAACAGCTTTAATTGATGCCGAAAAAAGAATGTATGATACACCATCAAGATTCCGTTTTGGTAGTTATTGCTGGCGTATGAATCCTAATGGAACGATTGAATTCACGGATAATTTTTCAGCAACAGAACCGCAAGCCGCTATCGGGAAAAACGATTCTGGTGATTACAATTTACTTAGAGACCTGTTTTTCCGTGGAACTCAACATCCTATGACGGCAACTATGACATTGGATGAACAAAACAAAATATTAAAAGACGTTGGTTACATCAAACAATAATAGCGTATATTAAATGGATGCAACCAACCTTTATCTTGAATATATTTCAGTAAAGTGCCATAAACCTTAATATTGCCTACTTTATATACTATATCGGAATAAGTTGCATAAAATTCACAATCATAGTAGTAACTCTTCACATATGATTCTGGAACTTTATTTCCTAAAAGATCACAAAATCCACCATTTGACAGCATAATAGTATCAATGTTGATTTTTAAATCATTTGGAAATGCAAGTTTGTATTCCAACGATTCCTTAGGAAGTTTTATAAATGCATTACTATTTACGTTATATTTATCTTTTGGCGGAACCTTTGTCATCAAATATGCTTGTCGAGCCGCTTCTGGAGATACACAACGTCCGAACATCCAGATGGCCGTATGCATGGTATAGATGCTGCAGCATTCGTACAAGTTCAGTTCCCGGCCCTGTTCTAATTTGGCCATCGACCGCTCCTGCCCCCGGAATACATAGTAACAGCCATTGGCAAAGACCAGCACGATAATCAAGGCTATCAATATCAATAGCCACTTAATCAGTTTCTTCATATCTATTCAAGTTTTAGGCAAAGCCCCGGAAAGCAACTTCGCCTGGGTTATAACGTATGTTTGCTTTTCCTTTTATCCCAAATCGGTCATTAGACTTTGGGTAGATTGTCCGCTTATGTCATGCAGCATGCTTCTCGCCTAGCCGAAGGCGTAGCGGGCTACGTCGAGGCGTAGCGAGGAGCATGATGCGGACAGAGGCGGGCAAGATGCCCGAAAGCCTCACTTTCCCAATCAAAAACGGACTCGGCGCGTCTAATGACCGATTTGGGTTTATGGCAATGGACGGCAAAAGGTAACCCCTGATATGAAAAAAGCTCCCTCTCGATTTTTCGGGGGAGCTTCTATTCGATTTTACCGGCTTGCTTTCTCCGGCAGAGCCGTTTGAGCTGATTTTTCTTATGCTTCAGCGGGAGTTTCAGGCTGTGCAGCCGGTGCATTGTTTTCCCGCGGCAGGGCTTCCTTTACAATAATGGTACGGCCTTCCCATTCGGCACCGTCCAATGCGTTGATAGCTTTCTTGGCATCCTCGTCGTTGGCCATTTCCACAAAGCCGAAACCTTTGGAACGGCGGGAGCCTTTTTCAGTGATGATGCGGGCAGTAATCACTTCCCCGTACTCAGAAAAGATTTCCTTCAGATTTTCACTGCGAACCTTGAAGTTCAAATTAGCCACAAAAATGTTCATGACAGATTGGTTAAAAATTTGTAATCGATTATCACCCAGCATTCCCTTATCCTGGATTCAGGCGGGAAGCAAACTGTTTTTGCGATGGCTTTCGCGAAACAGGCGGCAAATGTAGATAATATTTCCATACAAAACGCATTCTACGGCCTTTATTTGCGGTTTTCTGTCAACTCAGACCAGTTAGGAAACCTGTCTTTTTCGACCCAAATCCGCTTCCCGTCTTGCATTCCGGCAGCATAGCATTTAAATTCCATGCCATTGGTTACGGCCACAAATTTTTCACGCCCCCCAAAATTATAACGCATGGCCTGGTCCAGGACTTTTTCGTCCAAGGGGATTTCCGGCCGTTTGCATTCAATGACCATGACGGCTTCCCCTTGCCGGTCCCTGACTTGCAAGTCTGTCCGGAAATTCCGCTCGTACAGCTGCATGGGGTTTTCCACCGAGATATGCCCCAAGGGCACGCCGCATTCCGTATGCAGGAACCGGATCACGAACTGGCGGACATGTTCCTCCGGAGTCAATGCCACGTATTTCCTTCGCACCGGGTCGTACACTTGCGCTTTTCGGCCAGCCTTGCCTTTTTGTTCCATATCGTTGCTTTGATGCTTCAGTCTTTAGGCTTAGGTTCTTTCCGGCTTGGCCACGGTGGCTGCCGGGGTGGGCTTTCCGCCATCGCCCATTTGTCTTTGGCCCAAAGCTGATTCGTTTTTCTGCTCCGGCAGCAACTTCCCGCAGAGCCGCGTTGCCGCCTCCACGCTGTCCATGTGATCGAAGACGATGCCTAATTTGGATTTGAACTCCTGCAAGTGGCAGTCGGCCGGATGCTCCTGCACATAGGCCAAGATGCTTTCGAATACCTTCGACTGGTAATAGGCCGATTCGTTCTGGGCCGCGAAGATTCCGGTCATCTTGCCTTGCTTGAGGCTTACCTTGTCGAAACCAAGGCGCTTGGCGTTGCGCCGGAGCGCGATGGTCTGGATCAGGTCGGCCGTCGGCTTGGGTATCGGGCCGAAACGGTCTTCCATCTGCTGCGCGAAGCGTTCCAGCTCGGCATCTTTGTCCAGACTGTCCAGTTCCTTATATAAGGACAGCCTTTCGGTAATGTTCGACACGTAATTGTCCGGAATCAGGATTTCCAAATCGGTTTCTATCTGGCAGTCCACTGCCGAGAAGGCCTCTTCCTGGTCTTCCACCTTGGCATCGACTACCTCCTGCCCGGAGGCTAAGCGTTCCTGCCGCAGCTCGTGGATGGCTTCGTCCAGGATTTTCTGGTACATCTCGAAGCCGATTTCGGAAATGAAACCGCTTTGTTCCCCGCCTAAGATATTGCCTGCCCCCCGGATGTCGAGGTCACGCATCGCGATTTGGAAGCCGCCGCCGATGTCGGAAAATTCCTCGATGGCCCGCAAGCGGCGTTTGGCTTCGGGAGTGAGCAGGTGCGGCGGCGGGGCCAGCAGGTAGCAGAATGCCTTTTTGTTGGAACGCCCTACCCGTCCCCGGAGCTGGTGCAGCTCGCTCAGACCGTAGCGGTGGGCATCGTTGACGATAATCGTGTTGGCATTGGGCACATCCAAGCCGTTCTCGACGATTTTGGTGCAGACCAAGATGTCGTAGGCCCCTTCCATGAAGCCTAGCATAATCTCTTCCAATTTCTCCCCTTCCATCTGCCCGTGGCCTATGGCGATACGGGCATCGGGGACAAGCCGTTGCACCAATCCGGCAATTTCCATGATGTTCTGGATTCGGTCATGCACAAAATAGACCTGACCCCGGCGCGAAAGCTCATAGACGATGGCATCGCGGATAAGTTCTTCGTTGAACGGCCTTACCTCGGTGCTGACCGGGTAACGGTTGGGCGGCGGTGTCTGGATAATCGACAAGTCGCGGGCGCCCATCAGGGAAAACTGCAGGGTGCGCGGAATCGGGGTGGCTGTCAAGGTGAGCGTGTCCACATTGACTTTGAACTTCTTGAGCTTTTCTTTCATCGCCACGCCGAATTTCTGTTCCTCGTCGATGACCAGAAGCCCCAGATCCTTGAACACCACGTCCTTGCTCAGAATCCGGTGCGTCCCGATCAGGATGTCCACTTTTCCGGCTTCCACGTCTTTCAATACCTCTTTCTGCTGCTTGGCCGTCCGGAAACGGTTCAAGTATTCTACCCGGCAAGGGAAGTTCTCCAAACGCTCCTTGAAGGTCTTGTAATGCTGGTAGGCCAAGATGGTAGTGGGAACCAGAACGGCCACCTGCTTGCTGTCGCAGACGGCTTTGAAAGCCGCCCGGACGGCTACTTCAGTCTTGCCGAAGCCCACGTCCCCGCAGACCAGGCGGTCCATGGGCTCGCCCGACTCCATGTCCCGTTTCACGTCGTTCGACGCCTTGAGCTGGTCGGGCGTGTCTTCGTAGAAGAAAGAAGACTCCAATTCGTGCTGCAGGTAGGTATCGGCCGAAAAAGCGAAGCCCTTGCTGGCCTTGCGCTTGGCATAGAGGTCGATCAGTTCGCGGGCTATGTCCTTGACTTTCTGCTTGGCCTTGTTCTTCTGCACGGTCCAGGCGTTGCTGCCGATGCGGTTCAAGCTGGGCGGAACGCCTTCCTTGCCGGTGTAGCGGGTCATCTTGTGCAGGCCGTGGATGCTGAGGCGGAGCATGTCGTTGTCCTTATAGACCAAGCAGATGGCTTCCTGTTCCCGGCCGTTGACCATGACTTTCTGCAAGCCGGCGAAACGCCCGATGCCGTGATCCATGTGCATGATATAATCGCCTGGCTTAAGGCTGTAGAGTTCCTTGATGGTCAGCGCCTGGCTGTCCTTGCGCCGGGGCTGCACGCTGAAACGGTGGTACCGCTCGAAAATCTGGTGGTCGGTGAAGCAGGCCATTTTCATGTCCTTGTCCACGAAGCCTTCGTTGAGCGAAAGGTTCAGCGGGATGTAGCGGATGGGCCTGTCCGGCTTGGACAGCTCGAAGAACACACGGTCGATACGTTGCAGCTGTTTGGGGTTCTCCGAAAGAATCAGCTGGCGGTACCCGTGGTCGGCTTCGTCCAATATGTAATCGGCCAGCAGCTCGAACTTCTTGTTGAAGACCGGCTGGGGCTGCATGTTGAAGCGGGCTTCCACCGTGCTCGGGTAGCGGGGCTGGCTGCCGATTTCCACGACGATATGCGTTTTGAGGAACTTCTCGATTTCGTCCGGCTGGCAGTAAAGTTCTTCGGGTTTGGCCCGGGGAACGGTCTTGTCCAGCTGTTCGTAGGCTCTCCGGGCTTTCTCCAAAGCGGCCCCTATGCTCTGCAGATGGGCATCGGCATCTTCTATCCACACCAAGGATTCGGGAGAGAAATAGGAAAAGAAGCTGACCCGCTGCTCCACTTTGACGCATTGCTGCACGTCCGGCACGATCATCACTTCCGGATGGCGCTTGACCGATAGCTGGGTCCCGACTTCGAAACTGCGGATCGACACCACTTTGTCTTCGTCGAACTCGATGCGGTACGGAAGCTCGGCCGAATAGGAAAACACATCGATGATGCCACCTCTCACGGCGAATTCCCCCGGTTCGGCCACGAAGTCCACCAAGCGGAAATGGTATTGGTCGAAGAAGTCGGTCAGGAAATCCTGGCTCAGGCTTTCGTCCTGGTGGATGCAGACCGTGTTTAATGCCAACTGCTTGACGGATACCACCTTTTCGGAAAGCGCTTCGGGGTATGTGATGATTTTCAGGCCTTTGGAGACGGATTGCAGCCGTCCTAAGACTTCGGTACGGGACAGCACGTTGGCATTGTCCACGTTCTCGGTATCGTAAGGATGTTTGTAGGAGGCCGGGAAATACAGTACATGCTTGTTTTCCCCGTATCCCGGTTCTTCCCCGCCGAGCTTTTCCAGATCGTTGCAGAAATAGGCGGCGGCTTCCTGGTCGCGGAGGATGAACAGCTGGTTTCCGGGCGATAAATCGGAAAGGACTTGGCAGACAATGGAACGGCTTGAACCGACCAGTCCTTTGAGCGCCAGTGTGGCCGGGGCTTTCCCTTCTTGCAGGTACTTCCGTATGTCGGCTAGCCGGCTGTCCTGGGCGTAGAGTTGGAGTAAATCTTCTGTTGTCACGATTCAGGTAATTGAACGCTTTTCCAATTGGCCGTTTTCACATCTTGGGGCGCGAAGTTACAAATATTGCCGCAAAATATATAACTTTGCCCGCCTTTCGGGCTATATGAAAACAAAACTTAACATCTGGTAAACAGTTAGTTGTGTATTTTTGCCCTGCCGGATTCCCGTAGGGGTTTCCGCAAGGCTTGAATCAAAGGAATTTGCCATGAGAATCATTATCGCCGGAGCCGGTGCGGTCGGCACCCATTTGGCCAACCTGCTTTCTCGGGAAAAGCATGATATCGTGCTGGTGGATCAGGACGAGACACGTCTGGAGGAACCCAGCCGCCATTTCGACTTGCTGACAATCAATGTGTCCGCCACATCCATAGACGGACTGAGGGAGGCCGGAGCCGGTTCCTGCGACTTGCTGATCGCGGTCACGTCGGACGAGAGCCGGAACCTAACCATTTGCATGATAGCCCATGCTCTCGGTGCCAAGAAGACGGTGGCGCGCATCGACAACTCGGAATACCTGGATTCCTTGTACCGGAACTATTTCAAGAAGATGGGCATCGACTCCTTGATTTACCCGGAGCGTTTGGCCGCCCAGGAGATAGCCGGTTCGATGAAAATGAGCTGGGTCCGCCAGTCTTGGGAATTCCATGACGGGGCTTTGGAGCTGATCGGTGTCAAAGTGCGTTCCACTTCCTCACTGTTGAACAAGCCGCTGAAAGAGTTAGGCTTGGAATCGCGGAAATTCCATGTGGTAGCCATCAAACGCCGGGAAGAGACCTTGATTCCCCGCGGGGATGACATGCTGAAGGACAGCGACTTGGTCTATTTCATGAGTACGAGGAAGCATCTGCCTGAAATCAAGCATCTTTGCGGCAAGGACAATTACGAGGAAATCCATAGCATCATGATTGTTGGCGGAGGCCGGGTGGCGGTGCAGACGGCGCGGATGCTTTCCGACCGTTTTAATGTCAAAATCATTGAAATCAGCGAAGAAAGAGCCAAGAAACTGACCACCTTGGTGGACGAGAATGTGATGGTCATCCACGGGGATGGCCGGAATCTGGATTTGCTGATCGATGAGGACATCAAGAAGACGCAGGCGTTCATCGCTTTGACCGGGAGCGCGGAGACCAATATCTTGGCATGTCTGGCAGCCAAGCGCTTAGGCGTGCGCAAGACGGCAGCCATTGTGGAGAACCTAGATTATGCGGCGATGGCCGAAAGCTTGGACATCGGTACCATTATCAATAAGAAGGCTATTGCAGCCGGGCATATCTACCAGATGATGCTCGATGTGGATGTGTCCAATCTGAAGTGCTTGACCGTTTCCGCGGCCGACGTGGTGGAATTCGTGGCGGCCGAGAAGTCGAAGGCGACCCGGAAGCTGATAAAGGACCTGGATTTGCCCAAAGGAGCAACCATCGGGGGGCTTGTCCGCAACGGGGAAGGCATTTTGGTGAGCGGCGATACCCAGATACAGAGCGGCGACAGCGTGGTGGTATTCTGCGTGGAGATGGATATCCGCAAACTGGAGCATTATTTCAATTAAAGGGACAAGGCCATGTTGAATTTCAAGTTGGTAGCGAAGATTCTGGGAACGCTGGCTTTTGTGGAAACGGGCTTGCTGCTGCTCTGTACCCTTATGTCCTTTCTGTACGAGGAAGACGACCTGAAGCCTTTCCTGTATGCCACCTTGATTGGTTTCGCCATCGGGGCCTTGCTGAAATTCCTGGGACGGGGGGCGCAGAACGTGATGGGACGCCGGGACGGGTACATGATTGTCTGCATGAGCTGGATCCTGTTCTGTCTGGTCGGGATGCTCCCCTTCCTGTTCACTTCCCATATCAAAGGGGTGGCCAATGCCTTTTTCGAAACCATGTCGGGCTTCACCTCCACGGGGGCGACCATCATGGACAATATCGATTTCTGCCCTCACGCCCTGCTGTTCTGGCGGAGTTTGACCCAATGGGTCGGAGGCTTGGGTATCGTCTTGTTCACGATAGCGATCCTGCCGGGGACCAGCAGCGGGAATGTCAAGCTGTTCGCGGCCCAGAGTCTGGGACCTTTGCAAGGGAAGCTGCAACCTCGTATCGCTACCACTTCCAAATGGATTCTGTTCATTTACTTTGTTTTGACGATATGTTGCACCTTTTCGCTCGCGATAGCGGGAATGGATTGGTACGATGCGGTCAATCATGCGTTCACCTGCCTTGGTACGGGCGGTTTCTCGACCCGTCAGGCCAACGTGATGTTCTACCAATCTCCGGCTATCGAATATGTGTTGATTATCTTCATGTTCCTGGCCGGGGTCAATTACAACCTGCTGTATTTCCTGTTGCTGAAAAGACAGTACAAGCGTTTGGTCAATGATGTGGAATTCAAATGGTACGGTATGATTTTCTTAGGTGTGACCCTAGTCTGCACCCTGTCCTTGCATTTCACTTCCGGCTATGAGCTGGAGCGGGCTTTCCGTTCGGCGGCTTTCCAGGTCATTTCCTTGTACACCAGTACCGGATACAGTTCGGACGACTATATGCTATGGGCGCCGTGCCTGATACCATTCTTGTTGGCGGTGATGTGGATTGGGGCCTCTTCGGGTTCATCGGCGGGAGGCTTCAAGACCATCCGGCTGGCCATGATCTACAAGGTATGCAAGAACGAGCTCAAGAAGATACTGCATCCCAATGCCATTCTGCCGCTGCGGATTAACGGCCAGGTGGTGGGGACTTCGGTCAAAATGAACCTTCTGGCGTTTGCAGCCATCTTTACGATGACTTTTTTTATCGGATTCTTGGGATTGGTATTCTGCGGTTTGGATTTTCTGGAAGCGGCAGGCTGCTGCATCTCCTGCCTGAGCAATGTCGGAACCGGGTACGGGGATTTCGGCCCTATGTTTTCCTGGAGCGCGATGAGCGACGGGGCCAAATGGGTCTGCTCGGCCTTAATGTATGTGGGGCGTTTGGAATTGTTGAGCGTGTTTTTGGTGGTGACGCCTTCTTTTTGGCGCAAATAAGCCCGGCGTGTGATAATGGGCAATCTGCTTCATTGCCTGCGGGATGCGAACTCGGTCACGTACAAAAGTACGCTCCCTCGTTCTTACCCTTGGCGGCTTCGCATCTTGCCCATTCTGACACGCCGGTTCCGGCGGCGAAGGCGGTTTCTACCATCGTCAGCCATCGTTTTGTCGCATATCATTGCCTGCGGGCGGGCCATTCGCCCCGGACTTGGTAGATGCGTTCCATCACGTCCACGGCCAGCAAGCCTTCTTCGGCCGGCGTGGAGATAAGCGCTTTGCCGGCCAATACGTCCACCACGTTCTGGATTACATAGTGATGGTTCTGCGCCGAGCCTTTGTAAGCACCGTAGTCGTTGCCCGGGTTGGTCGGCGGCAGTTCCGGCATCACATAGTCTTTGATATGGCAGTATTCCACTTTGTCCATATACTGCCCTCCTATCTTCACGCTCCCGTTGCGGGCCACGATGGTCAGCGAGCTTTCCAAATTCTTGTCATAGACGGCAGTGGAATAGTTCAGGCAGCCTATGCCGCCGCGCTTGAAATCGAACTGCACCATGCCCGAATCCTCGAAGTCGGTCAGATTCTGGTGGGCATAATCCTTGAACCGGCCGCTGATGTTTTCTATATCGCCGAAAAGCCAGAGCATGATATCGATGAAATGGCTGAACTGGGTGAACAAGGTGCCTCCGTCCGTTTCGGCCGAACCATGCCATCCTCCGGGCAGGTAATAACGTTCGTCCCGATTCCAATAACAGTCTAATTGGACCATCTCGATTTCCCCTAAGATGCCGGAATCGACCACCGACTTGATCCAGACTGAAGGCGGCGAATAGCGGTTCTGCATCACGCAGAATACCTTGCATCCGGTGCGACGGCTGCATTCCACCACTTTCCGGGCATTCTCGCTGCGCAGTGCCATCGGTTTCTCGATTACCACATGACGCCCTTTTTCCATCGCTTTCAAGGCCATCGGGGCATGGAGCGCGTTGGGAACGCAGATATTCAGCACCTCTATCTCCGGATGGGCATCGAGCATAGCATCCAAATCCTTGTAGAAAGGTACCGGATAGGCATCGATTCCCAACTCTTCCTTGGGCTTTATGTCGCATAAGGCTATCAGGCGGCTTTCGGGGTTGCGGCATACCATTTCGGCATGGCGCTTTCCGATATGGCCGCAGCCCACTATCGCAAACTTGACCATGGCATTCTTGTCGTTTCGTTTTCTTGCGAGGGTTCAGGGTCGGGAAAACGGAAGCCCGCCCTGCCTCGCCGGGCTGCAAAAGTACGGCAAGGGGGCTTCTTTCGCAAACTTTCGCAAAAGGGGAAATTCAAAATACTTTGCTACCTTTGCTAATTTATATAGAGCCCTGATGCCTTTGGCGACGATGTCCTTTGGCGGCAGTTCAGTAACAGGCCATGCGGGTCTGTGTTGAATCGGGCTTCGCATGGAGCGGATTTGTTTCGGCTTCGCTATGGCATAACGATGGAATAAGATTAAGGTAAAGATAGAAATCCGGATATGAAAAAATCGTTTTTCCTGCTGGCCCTCTTGGCCATGCTTTTCAGTTCCTGCAAATACGAAGTGCCGGTTCTGCCCGGTTCGGGCGGGAAGACCTGCGAAATCATTGTCGTGACCCCGAAAGAACAATGGGAAGGCCCGGTGGGCGACACGCTGCGCTATTGGTTCATGCGGGTGCAGCCGGGATTGAACCAGCCCGAGCCGTATTTCAATTTAGTCAACATCGTGCCCAAGGCTTTCAACGAGAGCGAGATGTTCCAGCACCACCGCAACGTGTTCATTGTGGAGTTCGACACTGCCGATGCGCCGAAAGTGGATGTGATTCAGGACCTGTGGGCTTTCCCGCAAGTGGTTGTCAAGTTCACGGTGCCTGATCGTCAGACATTCTACGATTTGTTCGCTCCGCGCAAGGAAGCCTTGATGCAGGCCATCTACGCCAAGGAATACCAGCGTATCCAGCGGGCGTTCAAAGGCGTGGAGGAAATCGAGGTCTTGGAGAAGCTTCGCCGTTGGTACGGTTTCGAGATGATTTTCCCCGATGGATTCGCCTTTGCCGGATCTCGTTCCGATTTTGCCTGGATCCGCAAGGAAAGCAAGGATTACGGCCAGGGAATCATTTTTTCGATATACCCTTACACGGGATTGGACGTGTTCGAGCCGGAGAACATCATTTCTCAGCGGAACCGGATGTGCCAGAACGTGCCCGGTCCGGCCGAGGGTTCGTATATGACCACCGAGACCCGTTTCCCGGAATACGCTCCTTTTTCCAAGACCATCAACCTGAACGGGATGTATGCGGTCGAAACTCGTGGTTTGTGGCGATTGGAAGGCGATTTCATGGGCGGTCCGTTCGTGAACTACGTCTTTGTGGACACGGCCAACCAAAGGACCATCATGCTGGATGCCTACCTCTATTCTCCCCGCAAGCCCAAACGCGACCTGCTGGTGCAGATGGAGAGCGTGGCCAGGAGCTTCAAGTTCTATACGCCGCCGGTGGCCGATTCCACGGCGAACCAGGTAGCGGGCAAGGCGGATGCGGCGCTTTCAGCGGGCAAGTAAGGGTTTGGTCGGGCGGAAGCCACGGATGTAGCGTATGGCCCGGCGAATTTGCAGCAAGCGTTTTGAGCAAAAGCAATTTTACAATATAAAGACAGCAAACGTATGCTTATCATCGGAATCACAGGCACTTTGGGTGCAGGCAAGGGCACGGTCGTGGAATATCTCAGGACCCAGCGGCAGTTCGCGTACTTTTCGGTGCGACAGTTCCTGATGGAGGAAGTCCATCGTCGGGGCATGGAGCCGAACCGGGATTCGTTGACCTTCGTGGCCAACGATTTGCGCCAGAAACACTCCCCTTCCTATATCGTGGACGAGCTTTACAAGCAGGCGGCCGAACACGGGGGCAATGCCATCATCGAAAGCATACGGGCGGTGGGCGAAGTGGAGTCCTTGCGCAAGAAAGGTTCTTTCGTTTTGGTAGCGGTCGATGCCAAGCCGGAACTGCGTTACGAGCGTATCCAAAAACGGGGTTCGGAAACCGACCATATTGATTTCGAGACTTTTCTGGCCAACGAGAAGCGGGAAATGGAGAATACCGACCCTAACAAGCAGAACCTCAAGGCCTGCATGCGGATGGCCGATATCCGTTTGGAGAACAACGGCAGCTTCGACGACCTGCACCACGAGATAGACCGTTTCCTGGAAAACTTGCAGGACGACGCGCCCAAGCACGAGCGTCCGTCCTGGGACGAGTATTTCATGGACCTTTGCCATAGCGTTGCCTTGCGGGCCACCTGCAACCGGGGGCGCAGCGGCTGCGTTATTGTCAAGGACAAGCAGATTTTAGTGACGGGCTATGTGGGTTCGCCCTCCCACCTGCCCCACTGCGACGAGGTGGGCCATCTTTTCCGCAAGATTTTGCACGAGGACGGGACCATCACGACCCATTGCGTCCGGACGGTCCATGCCGAGCAGAACGCCATCTGCCAGGCGGCTCGCCGGGGCGTGGCCTTGGAAGGCAGCACCTTGTACTGCACGATGACCCCCTGCCGCACCTGCGCGATGCTGATTATCAACTGCGGCATCAAGAAGGTGGTGGCCGAATACAAATACCATGCCGGAGCCGAATCCGAGGAAATGTTCAAGATGGCCGGCGTGGAACTCCAATACGTCCACGACGAGATCCTGCAGTACTCCCGGCAGAAGTAGTAATTAGCTGCACGCATGAAAACCGTCAATCACTGCTGACGCATCTTTTCCCGGAACTCCCTGGGTGTCAATCCGGTATTTTTCTTGAAGAACTTGGTGAAGAAAGAGGCGTCCGGGAAGTTGAGGTAGTCGGAGACCTGTCGGACGGAATGGGTCGAGACCCGGAGCAGGTTGCGGGCTTCCACGGTCACGTATTCGTCGATCCAGCGGTTGGCCGTCTTGCCCGATACGGCTTTGACAGAAGCACTCAGGTATTTGGGCGTCACGCAGAGCTTGTCGGCATAAAAGTCCACTCTCCGCGATTGGCGGTAGTTCTGGGCTACCGCTTGGGTGAAGCGAAAATACAGGTTGAAGTCCCTATTGTTGTCCAACGGCCTGACTTCCATATAGGAACTTACAATCATGGCCATCTGGTAGGCGGCCGCCTGCATCAGAGACCTTAGCATCTCGAACTTGAACGGGCGTTCCGGAAGGTGCGAGGCTTGGAGCAACTGCGTATGCAGATTCTCGATGAGCTTGGTCTCGGATGGCAGAATTCGGACAAGCGGTTGTTTCTGCGCCTCCAGCATCAGGCTCCATAGGTTGCTGTATTCCACTATGGCATTTTTGAGAAAGTTCCGGGTGATGCCGATACCGATGCCATTGCTGTTTTCCTTGAGGTATTCTATCTGCACCATGCGTCCCGGTGCAACCAGAATCAGGCTTCCCCTCCCTGCTTTGAAGCTTTGTCCGTCTATTTTGAACAATACCGAGCCTCGTGTGCAGAGCGCCACGAAAACCATGTCCATTCGCTGGGCCGAGGGCCTTTTTTCCACGACTTGCCGCAAATTCCGGCCAATGAAGATTTCCTTTTCAATCAGCCCCCAGTCGGACTGGTCCACGTCCAAATCCTGGATTTCGGGAATTTCAGAGCCGGTTTCTTCGTTGGGAAACCCGCCGGGCAGGACTTCGGTATGTTTTTTTTCTTTTTGCATTTTCTTGCTTTGCATGTTTTAACCCAAATCGGTCATTAGACTCGCCGAGTGTGTTTCCTGTTTTCGAAGAGGGATGCTTTTGTGCATCTTGTTCGCTTCTGTCCGCATCTTGCTCCTCGCTACGCCTCGACGTAGCCCGCTACGCCTTCGGCTAGGCGAGAAGCATGCTGCATGACATAAGCGGACAATCTACCCAAAGTCTAATGACCGATTTGGGTTTAAGGTTGAGGTTCTGCTTTTGTATTGTTTAATAGCTTGCAATCAGTGGTTTGTGTTTAGTGTTGCAAAGGTATGCGATTTTTCGATGCGAAAGAGCGTGCAAGAAGAAACTGTCCATTTCTTGCGAAAAACCGACCTTGCCGGTATTTCCCTTCCTATGGAATTTTGCAGCCGTTTCGATACGCCGTTGGAAAGCGGTTCGGAGAAGCCCTCCATGCCCTTCTTCGCTTGACGGCGAGGAACGATGAAGGCCTGCCAACTCGATAGAAAACATGCAAAATATGAATACCAACAAGAAAATTCTGATTCTCTGCTTGCCCTTGCTGCTGTCTGCCTGCAAGGAAAGCCGTATTGTGTCGCCGATGCCGTCCGGGGTGTCGGTCAAAGTGATGCAAATCGATGACAGCCGGGTGCAATACGAACAGAACTATTCCGGAACGGTCGAGGCCGGGTACTCCGTCCCCCTCAGCTTCCAGACCGCCGGCAACCTGCAGCAGGTCCTGGTTTCGGACGGGCAAAGCGTGCGCCAAGGCCAGTTGCTGGCTAGCCTCGACCCGGTATCGCTTCAAAGCGCTTACGATGCCGCCAAAGCGGTCTTGGAGCAAGCTGAGGATGCTTACCGGCGTTATGAAAGCCTGCACAAGAAAGGCAGCATGACTGATCTGCAATGGATGGAAGTGCAAACCAAGCGGCAACAGGCGCTTTCGATGGAAGCCATTGCCCGGCGGAATCTGGAACACGCGGCACTGAAAGCCCCGGTAGATGGCATCGTGGCCGCCAAAGATATCGAAGCCGGCATGAACGTCGTACCCGGCGTGCCGGTTTTGAAGATTCTCGGCATCGACCGGGTGGATGTCAAGATTCCGGTTCCCGAAAACGAGATAGCCCGGACGCGGATCGGGCAGGAGGCCAGTGTCAAAGTGCCAGCCCTGCAAAACCGGCTGTTCCAAGGAGTGATTACCGAAAAAGGCATCAGCGCGAACCCTGTTTCCCGTACCTATGATGTCAAGATTGCCATAGAGAATCCCGATCACGCCCTGATGCCGGGCATGGTATGCAAGGTGGACATCGCCGATAGCAGCCGCTATCCCTCCGGCATCGTAGTGCCCAACAACTGCATCCAGATTGACTATGCCGGACATGCTTTCGTCTGGGTAGCCCAGGATGGCGTGGCTGCCAAGCGAAGGATCCGGGTTGGCGGCTTGACGGAGAAAGGTACTTTGGTAAGCCAAGGTCTGGAAAAGGGGGAACTCCTGATTGTGGAAGGCAGCCAGAAAGTGAGCGAGGGTTCCAAAATCGTAGCAAAGTAAAACTTTTGATAACTCTGTAAAAACATTCAGGATGAAAATTATAGAATGGGCAATGCGCCATCGTCAATTAATAATCCTCATCGTGGTTATCGCCATGATTTTCGGGGCTTATTCCTTGGTGGTGATGCCCAAGCAGGAATTCCCAGTCTTCACGATACGTCAAGGCGTGGTGGTGGCGGTTTATCCCGGTGCCAGTTCGGAACAGGTGGAGGAGCAAATCGCCAAGTCCTTGGAATCCTATGTGTTCTCTTATGAGGAAGTGGACAAGGAGAAGACCACCACGATTTGTCGCGACGGCATGGCCATCATGATGCTCAATCTGGACGAGGATATCAATACGATTGAAAAGAACGACTTCTGGGCCAAGTTCAAGGAAGACTTGCAAGCGTTCAAGATGAAGCTGCCCCAAGGCGTGCTGGCCCTGCTGACGATAGACGATTTCGGGGAAACGTCTTCGCTTCTCTATACGATTGAATCAAAGGATAAAACCTATCGCGAGTTGGAGCAATACTTGGATGAGTTGGAGGCCCGTCTGAGGAACATAGAATCCATTAGCAAGCTCAGCCGCTACGGTGCCCAGCAGGAGCAAGTCACGGTTTATCTGGACCAGGCCAAGCTGGCGCGTTACGGCATGGGGATGCCCACTCTGGCCGCCCGTTTGTTCTCCCAAGGCTTCACCTCGGCTAGCGGCAAGGTGGAAAACGGCCAATTGGTGGCTCCGGTGCATATCGCCGCTTCCTTTGCCGCCGAACGGGATCTGGAGGAACAGATCGTCTACGCCGACCCTATGGGCAATGTGGTCAGGCTCAAGGATGTGGCTCGTGTCGTTCGGGAATATCCGTCCCCTCCTTCTTATATAGAGTCCAATGGGACCAAATGCGTGATGCTCTCGATTGAAGCCCGTCCAGGCTACAATATCGTGGATATGGGACGGGATGCCAAGAAAGTGATTGCCGACTACCAGAAAGAGCTGCCGGAAGACGTGCATTTCTTCTGCGTGACCGACCAAAGCCATGTGGTCAACGAATCGGTCTCCACTTTCCTGAAAGAGTTGCTGATAGCTATCGGCGCGGTGATTCTGGTGGTGGTCTTGCTGATGCCGATGCGGGTGGCGATGGTTTCGGCATCCACGATACCGATTACGATTTTTATCAGCCTTGGCCTTTTCTATCTCTGTGGGATAGAATTGAATACGGTGACTTTGGCCGCCCTGCTGGTTACGTTGGGGATGATTGTGGACAACTCGGTGGTCATTGTGGACTGCTATATGGAGCGTCTGGACGAAGGGTATTCCCGCTGGCATGCATCGGCATCGAGCGCGACCGAGTTCTTCAAGTCCATTCTCTCGGCCACTTTGGCGATCAGTATCACTTTCATACCCTTTTTGTTCACCTTCAAAGGCACATTTTTGGACTTTATCCTGTCTTTCCCCTGGGCTATCAGCATTACTTTGGGCATCTCGCTTCTGGTGGCGGTCTTGCTGGTGCCCTACATGCAATATGCGTTTATACGGAAAGGTTTGAAGCAGAAAGAATTGGAAAAAACCCGCAGGCATCGCTCCTTTTTGGATATAGTGCAGGCCGGCTATGAATGGCTGCTGGCGCGTTGTTTCCGGCATCCGGGTCGGACGATGGCCGTGGGCGTGCTTTCGGTGGCCTTGGGTTTCGGGCTCATGACGCTCCTGCCCAACCGGCTTTTCCCGACAGCCGAACGTAACCAGTTTGCGGTAGAGATTTACCTTCCGGCAGGGACGGCCTTGGAAACGACCGCGCAAGTAGCTGACAGCCTGGAGCAAATTCTGTCTAACGACCCGAGAGTGGTTTCCGTGACCAAGTTCGTGGGCAGCGGTTCGCCCCGTTTTCAGGCAACCTATGCCCCCCAGCTTGGCGGAAGCAGTTTCTCGCAATTTATTGTCAATACGACAGGCCCGGAAGCCACTGAGGCTGTCTTGGATCAGTATGCCAATCTCTATACCGATTATTTCCCGATGGCGCAGATTCGTTTCAAGCAGATGGACTATTGCGTGGCGGCCAGCCCGATTGAAGTGGAACTTCACGGGAACAACCTGGCGGAACTCAAACGGATGGCCGACAGCGTGCTGTATGTGTTCCACAATACCGAAGGCCTTTGCGTGATTCGTTCTTCGTATGAAGGCATGCTGCCCGGCGTACAGGTGGATGTGAACAAGGATGAAGCCAACCGGCTGGGTATCAATAAGTCTTTGTTGGCTACCACGATTGCTTTGCAGACCGGCCAGGGCGTGCCTATCACCACGCTGTGGGATGGCGACTATCCGATGAAGGTGGTTATCAGGTCGGAACATGAGAAGGATGAAAGCTTTACCGATTTGGAAAACGGCTTTCTGCCCACGTTGCCCGGCGGCCAGCCGGTACCGGTCCGCCAAGTTGCCAGCGTGAGCCCGGATTGGACCGAAGGCTGCGTGGTACGGGAAAACGGGATCCGGACACTGACCATTTCGGCGGACGTGGCTCGGGGCTATAATATCAACGAGCGCACGGAAGCATTAGCGGCGCAGTTGGACAAGATGGAACTGCCGCAAGGCATGAGCCTCACCTACGGAGGGTCGCGGGCCATCGACGAGGAAAACGTGCCTCGGATCCTGAGCGGGCTGTTCATTGCCATCGCGATTATCTTCTTTATCCTGCTGTTTCATTTCAAGCAGATTAATATGGCTTTGCTGGTGTTGGTTTCGATGAGCCTTTGCGCTTTCGGGGGCTTTTTCGGGCTTTGGATCATGGGCAAGGATTTCAGCTTGACCGCGATACTTGGCTTTGTGTCCCTAATGGGAATCTTGGTCCGTAATGGCATTATCATGATGGATTATGCCCAGCAGCTCCGGAAGGAAGAGCGTTTGAGCGTCCATGAAGCGGCCGTACATGCAGCCAAGCGGCGGATGCGGCCCATTTTCCTGACCTCGGCGGCGGCTTCGATGGGCGTTGTGCCGATGATTCTGGGCGGCAGCGGGCTTTGGTCGCCGATGGGTACGGTGATCTGTTTCGGTTCTCTGATTTCGATGATTTTGGTCGTGACCGTTTTGCCGGTAGCTTACTGGTTGGTTTTCAGACGGGTTGATAAAAAAGCCGGGAAGCTTGCGCTGAAGCCGATAGAGGCGGCTTGTCCGACAGAAGCGGGGTTTGCCTCCGTTCGGGTTTCCGAGGCTTCTTCTCGATCCGGGTCAGGCATGGCTTTCGGCAGGCAGACCATCACTCATAGCTTGACCATGCTGACGCTATCTGTATTTTTCGTCTTTTCCGGCCTTATGCCGGCTTCGGCCCAGCCTAAGCCATTGAGCCTGGAAGAGTGCCAGCAATTGGCCTTGCAACATAATGTCAAGATGAAAAATGCTCTCTTGCAAGTGGATATGGCCAAGGCGGACCGCCAAGCCAATATTTCGCATTTCTTTCCTTCCGTGCAGGCTACGGGGGTGGGTTTCATTGCCAATAAAGGGGTTCTGGGCGGCCAGGTAGGCGATTTTGTCAATATCCCGACTTCGATGGCCGAGATGGCGCCGGGGTTGACCGGCTTTCTGGGGCAGTATCTGCCGCCGGAACTGCTGGCTTCATTGGAACAGAGCATCTTGGGACCTTTGGAACAGGATTTGACCGAACTCAAGAATACCGAAGTGGGCATTTTGGATAAAGGACTGAGCGGCGCGGTGACGGCGGTGCAGCCGGTCTTTTTGGGCGGGCAGCTGGCCAACGCGCAGAAACTCTACCGGGTAGCGGAACAGGTCAAGACCTACCAGTTGCAGCAAAGCCATGACGAGGTGCTGCTGACCGTGGAGAAATACTACCGCCAGCTTATCGGTTTGCAGGAGAAGCAGAAGACAGTCCAGAGCATGGATAGCCTGCTGGGCAGCCTTTTGGAAGACGTGGACGAGGCGGTAGCCGTCGGGGTCAAGAACCGCAACGATTACTTGCAGGTGCAGCTCAAGGCCAACCAGGTGCGCAGCGGCTTGCTTCAGGTGCGCAATGGCATCGATTTGAGCAAAATGCTATTAGGCCAGTACATAGGCATGGAGCCGGACAGTTTTTATATCCAGCCGCTGCCGGAGGAGGTTCTCCCCTTGCCTTCTTCATGCAAGGCCGACCATAAACAGGCGCTTTACCAGAATCTGAATTTTATGATGTTGCAGAAGAACGTGGAAGCCAATAAGTTGAAAAAACGGCTGGCTTTGGGGCAGAATCTGCCCACGGTAGTTGTCGGCGGCGGTTTCGCCTACCATAATTTCTTGGAAAAGATAGACCGTTCGTTCTGGTTCGGTTCGGCAGCGGTCAACATTCCGATCAGCCAATGGTGGGGAGGCGGTCTGCAGATGAAGAAGGCAAAGCTGGCCTTGCAGGAAGCCGAGAACCTCCGGGACGATACGGGCGAAATGCTGGTTTTGCAAATGCAGCAGTATTACAACCAGTTGGAAGAATACTACGAACAGGTTCAGGTCTCCAAGGAATCCATTGAGACGGCCGAGGAGAATTACCGGATGCAGCACGATGCCTACGAGGCGGGTTTGGCTACGATGACGGAGCTTCTGAATGCCAGCAGCCTGCTGCAGCAGAGCCGGGAACAGTATTCGGCTGATTATACCCATTATATGTTGAAACGCATGGAGTACTTGTATGCCACCGGACAGTACGGGCCAGGCCAATTGGTCATCGACCCGTCCAAAGGAGTCGTGGTGAGGGATTCTTGCTCGTTCCGATAGCCGGAGGGCGGCTTGGGGCTGATGCCCGGCAGCCGCCTTTGGGTTATTCCTTCTTTTTCCTTTTTCCTCTGCGGCAAGCGGCCTCTTTCCCATGGGCCGCTGCTTGCGGGGGATTCGTGTTCCGGCTTCGTCGGGATTCCGCTTTTCAAAGCTTCGTTTATTACGGAAAATTTGGCTATCTTTGCAAAATATTTTTGCGAGGACGGGCGGCGCCTCAGCATAGCTCAAGCAGGAAGCAAGACTTGGCTCTGCGTTCGGCTTGCACCGTCGTTGCGAAATATTTCGCGAGGACGGGCTGCACCTTGACATCGGGCAAGGTGTCTTTTTTTGTCCGAGCGAGGCTTGAAGTGCATGATTCCACGGAGCGTGTCCGGGACGGGCGCGTATCTGTGGCGATGGGTTCATTAAAAAAAGAAGAAAAATAACGGGACAAGGCTGATACAGAGGACGTTTGACGCATAAAGAGACAGACATCCGGCCTTTCCCTTTTTTGTTGTTTAACGCAAAACTGGCAAGAAAAAATATACTCTATATGGTAAAGAAAATTTCCCATGTGGACAAGCAAGACGTGGTAGTCAAGTTTGTCGGCGACTCCGGAGATGGTATGCAGCTGATTGGTACCCTGTTCTCCAACGCCGCTGCCTTGGCGGGCAACGACCTTTCCACATTCCCTGATTATCCAGCCGAAATCAGGGCCCCGCACAATACAATCGCCGGGGTTTCGGGCTTCCAAGTTCATGTAGGTTCAACGGCCATCACCACTTCAGGTGACCAATGCGATGTATTGGTGGCCATGAACCCGGCTTCGTTGAAATCGAATCTGAAGTGGGCCAAGAAAGGAGCCACGATTATCGTGGACGCGGACACTTTCACCGACGAAGCCTTGATGAAAGCCGATTACAAGTCGAATCCTCTGATTGATGGAAGCTTGTCTTCGTACAATGTGGTTCCCGCTCCTATCACTACCCTGTCGCACAAGGCTTTGGAAAGTGACGGCTTGGACCATAAGACGATCGAGAAGACCCGCAACATGTTCGCGTTGGGGATGATTTATTATATCTTCGACCGGGATATGACGACCACCGTGCATTTCTTCGAAGCCAAGTTCGCCAAGAAACCGCAGATGATCGCCATAAACAAGAAGGTGATGGAAGCCGGGCATAATTATGCCGAAGCGGCCGAAATCGTGGAATCCACTATCCATGTAGGGCCTGCCAAGATGGAAAAAGGCCGTTACCGGAATATCACCGGGAACGTAGCCACCGCTTGGGGGCTGTTGGCGGCAGCTGAAAAATCGGGCCGTCCTTTGTTCCTCGGATCCTATCCTATCACGCCGGCTACCGATATCCTGGTGGAAATCACCAAGCGTCGCGACTTGGGCGCGAAAGCCTTCCAGGCGGAAGACGAAATTGCCGGTATCTGCTCCACCATCGGGGCCAGCTTTGCCGGTTCGCTGGCTTGTACCTCTACTTCCGGTCCCGGACTTTCGTTGATGAGCGAGGCCTTGGGTCTGGCGGTGATGGCCGAATTGCCTGTCGTTGTCGTGGACGTGCAGCGTGGAGGTCCTTCCACCGGTCTTCCTACCAAGTCGGAACAGTCCGATTTGTACCAGGCGCTGTTCGGACGCAACGGGGAAGCTCCGTTGATTGTCATTGCTTCTTCCACGCCGGCCAACTGCTTTAATTTCGCTTACGAGGCGGCTCGCTTGGCGATGGAACACATGACGCCTTGCATCCTGCTTTCGGATGGTTCGCTGGGGAACGGTTCCCAGTTGTTCCGGATTCCGAAGATGGCCGACATGCCGGCTATCAACCCGCCTATCGTTCCGGCCAACGACCCGAATTTCAAGCCCTACCTCCGCAATCCGGAAACCTTGGTCCGCGGCTGGGCGCTGCCGGGAACCGAAGGCCTGCGTCACCGTATCGGCGGTCTGGAAAAAGAACATATCACGGGCAATGTGTCCACCGATCCTTTGAACCACGCCTTGATGTCGCGTCTGCGTCGGGAAAAGGTGGAAAAAGTGGCCGATGATATTCCGGAACAGACTTTGATGGGTGAAAAGGATGCCGACTTGCTGGTTGTCAGCTGGGGCGGGACCTACGGTGCGGTGAGCACGGCGGTCAAGATTCTTCAGGAACAAGGCAAGAGCATCGCTTTGGCTCATTTCAATTATATCATGCCGTTGCCCAAGAATACCTTGGATGTATTGGAAGGCCACAAGAAGATTGTGGTATGCGAGCTGAACCAAGGGCAGTTTGTCAACTACCTGCGTGGCCGGTTCGACCATCTGCACATGACGCAGTACAACAAGATTCAAGGTTTGCCTTTCACGGTAACGGAACTGGTGGATCATTTCAAACAGCTGTTGGCTCAATAACTTGGCGGAAAAGCCATTGCCGCTCGATGAAGAACGGCGGGGCTTTGTTCGGTTCAATCAAAAACAAGAGAAAAAATGAAAATCGCCATAGAAAAATCACCGGTCGAATTGACAAAGCAGGATTTTGCCAGCGACCAAATGGTAAAATGGTGTCCGGGTTGCGGTTCGCACGCTATTCTGGCTGCCATGGAAAACATTTTCCCTGAAATCGGTTACAAGAAGGAAAAATACGTCAATGTTTCGGGTATCGGCTGTTCTTCCCGCTTCCCTTATTATGTGAATACCTACGGTTTCCATGGTATCCACGGTCGTGCCAACGCAATCGGGACCGGGGTCAAGATTTCCAATCCCGGCTTGAGCGTATGGATCAGCACGGGCGACGGGGACTCCTTGGCTATCGGGGGTAACCATTTCATCCATATCATCCGCCGTAACATGGACGTGAACATCATCCTGTTCAACAACCAGATTTACGGTCTGACCAAGGGGCAGTACTCGCCTACTTCGCCCATGGGGGCCATCACCAAGACATCCCCGATGGGAACCATCGAGCATCCGTTCAATCCGGGGGAATTGGTTATCGGTTCTCAAGGCACTTTCTTTGCCCGTGTGCCGGACAACAATATCAAGCTGATGTCGCAGGCCATGCGTGAAGCGGCCAAGCACGATGGTTGCGCGGTTATCGAAGTGTTGGACAACTGCGTTATCTTTAACGACAAGGCGCATGCGGCCATTACCGGCAAGGATGTTCGCGATGATCACCAGCTGATTCTGGAACATGGCAAGCCGATGATTTTCGGCCGGGATCGCAACAAGGGTATCCGTTTGAACGGTACTCGTCTGGAAGTGGTTGAAATCGGCAAGGACGGTATCACCGAACGCAATATCCTGGTTCATGACCAGTATTCGCAGGATCCGGGTATCCATTTGATGCTGGCCAAGATGCACTTGCCGGAATTTCCGGTAGCAATGGGTGTGATTCGTTCAGCTCCGGCAGCCACCTACAACCAGCTGCTGGAAGACCAGATCGAAAAGGCCAGGAAAGAGTCGAAGATCAAGTGCATGGATGACCTGCTCAATAGCGGCGACACTTGGGAAATCAACTAATGGATTGCAAGGGGAATCCGTCTTTGCATCGTTGCGGTGCAGTGATTGAATGGAAGTGGATTCTCTCTTTTGAGAAGTCCTTGGTAGAATTGTGAAATCTGAAGTTTTGAGGATTCACGATACTATCAAGGGCTTTTTCTTTTTAACCCAAATCGGTCATTAGACTTTGGGTAGATTGTCCGCTTATGTCATGCAGCATGCTTCTCGCCTAGCCGAAGGCGTAGCGGGCTACGTCGAGGCGTAGCGAGGAGCATGATGCGGACAGAGGCGGGCAAGATGCCCGAAAGCCTCACTTTCCCAATCAAAAACGGACTCGGCGCGTCTAATGACCGATTTGGGTTTAAGAAGTTGTTCGCGCTATGGTTTGCGCAAATCGATGCGGCGAATTGCCTGCGAATCGATGATACTGTTTGATAATGATTCAGAAAGGCTTACCTCTTTCGGTTGCGTAGCGAAAGGATATGGATGGAAACCCCGATGGCTATCAGTGCCAGCAGGAGTTGAAGCCAAAGACGGCCGGGCAAGACGTAAAAGATGCAGAACAGCATCGAGGCCCACAGCAGGATAAGGGTGTAGGCTTTGACCCGGGCGGGAATCACTTTGTTTTCCATATAGTCCCGGATGTATTTCCCCAAATGAGGATGGCTCATCAGCCAGTCGTAGAGTCTTTGCGAGGAACGCAGCCATAGCCAGGCTGTCAGAAGCAAAAAAGGGGTTGTGGGCAGAACCGGGACGAAAATGCCGATGATACCCAGAACCAGGCTCAGGCATCCTGCCGCGATATAAAGATTCTTCTTCACAACCCCTTGTTTTCAGATGGCAATGTGATTTGTTTGTCAGCCCGCGGAGACGGATACTGCCCGCTTTTGCAGACGGCTTTTATGGGCATCTGCATTCACCTTAGGATAGACAGTGTTTCCGACAGGCCGGAGCTTTAGTGCCTGAAATGGCGGATGCCGGTGAATACCATTGCCAGGTCATGGGCATCGCAGTATTCAATGGACAGATTGTCCCGTATCGAGCCGCCGGGCTGGATAAAGGCCGTGATGCCTGCCTGGTGCGAGATTTCCACGCAGTCGGCAAAGGGGAAATAGGCATCGGAAGCTACCACTGCCCCGTTCAAGTCGAATCCGAAATGGCGGGCTTTGGCAATGGCTTGCTGCAAAGCATCCACGCGGGAGGTCTGCCCTATTCCCGAGGCCAGCATCTGGCGGTTCTTGGCAATGACAATCGCGTTCGATTTGCTGTGCTTTACGATACGGTTGGCAAACAGCATGTCGCGGATTTCCGCTTCGGTAGCCAGTTTCTTGGTAACCGGCTTGAGCATGTCAGCGCTCTCGGCCACCGTGTCCCGGTCTTGGACAAGCACCCCGTTGAGACAGGAACGGATTATAGGATCCCCCATCTTGAAGTCGTGGTATTGCAGCAGGACGCGGTTCTTCTTGCTTTCCAACAGTTTCAGGGCTTCTTCATCGTAGGCAGGTGCCAGCAGGACCTCAAGGAAAATCTTGTTGATTTCTTCTGCCGTAGCTTTGTCGATGGGCTGGTTCGAAATCAGCACTCCGCCGAACGCGGAAACCGGATCGGCCGCCAAGGCATCCTGATAGGCTTCAAACAGGCTCGGACGGACGGCCAAGCCGCAAGCGTTGTTGTGCTTCAGTATAGCGAAAGCCGGTTCGGTTCCGAAATCCTTCATCAGAGCCAAGGCCGAATCGATATCGAGCAGGTTGTTGTAGGAAATCTCCTTGCCGTGCAGCTGTTTGAAGCATTTGTCGAGCGAACCGTAGAAAGCGCCTTTCTGATGCGGGTTCTCACCATAGCGCAAAGGGGTGGCGTTGGCCGGGATTCCGCCTAATTTCGGGCTTTCCTCTTTTTTATCCTCTTGCGCAGGCCGGGTTTCGTTCAATCCGGCAGCGGCCATTCCCGGAACAGTCATGCAGAAGTAGTTGCCGATGGCCGTGTCGTAAGCGGCGCTTTTGCGGAAGGCGTAGGCGGCAAAGCGGCGGCGTTCTTCCAAGGTGGTGGAACAGGACTTGGACAGGATGGCGGCGGCTTCGGCATAATGCTCCTTGGAAGGCACAATCAACACATCGTTGAAGTTCTTCGCACCGGCCCGGATCAGGGAAATCCCGCCTATGTCAATCTTCTCGATGATTTCGGCATCCGATGCCCCGGAGGCCAGGGTCTCTTCGAAAGGATACAAATCCACAATCACCATGTCGATTTCAGGAATCTTGTATTTCTGCATCGTGAGCCGGTCTTCTTCCAATTCCCGGCGACCCAGGATGCCTCCCATCACGCCCGGATGCAAGGTCTTGACCCGTCCTCCTAAGATGGAGGGGTATCCCGTGACCGATTCTACGGTTTCCACCGCTAAGCCTTGTTGCTTCAAAAATTCGTAAGTTCCTCCTGTCGAGTAGATTTTAACGTGATTTGCCTTCAAGACCTGAAGGATTTGCTCCAGTCCGTCCTTGTGAAAGACTGAGATCAGTGCCGATTTGATAGTTTTTTCCATATTTTCTGTTTCTACGTGCCCGGAAACCTTTTCTTTTCAGGCGTTGGCAAAAGTACGCAAAAGCTTTTACTTTTGCATGGCGGGTTCGCCGAATGAGGCGGATCAGCAGTGTGCCGGACCTGCAAATGAGGAAACGGGTCTGTATTTTTATATCTTAAAGAGGGTAATTGCATGGAGCGCGTTATGGATTACGAAGTGGAAACCGCCGTGGTGATTCTGAATTGGAACGGCCGGGCTTTTCTGGAGAAGTTCTTGCCCCGGCTTATAGAGTGTACACCGGGGCCGGATACCGAAATAATTGTGGCAGACAACTATTCGAGCGATGACTCGGTGGATTTCATGCAACGGAATTACCCGGAAATCCGGTTGATCCGGAATTCGGAAAACTGGGGGTTCGCCAAAGGCTATAATGTGGCTCTCCGGCAGGTCAAAGCCCGGTTTTTCGTGCTGCTCAATTCGGATATAGAGGTCACGCCGCGTTGGGTCGAACCGGTTATTGCCAAGATGAAGGCGGACCCCATGGTGGCGGCGGCTCAGCCGAAGCTCCTCTCCTACGATCATCGGGAACAGTTCGAGTATGCCGGAGCCGCCGGCGGTTTTATCGATTATTTGGGTTATCCTTTCTGCCGCGGACGGGTGTTCGACCAAGTGGAGATGGACCACGGGCAATACGACCAGGATTGCGAGCTTTTCTGGGCCACCGGCGCGGCCTTGTTTGTCCGGGCGGATTTGTATCTGGAACACGGCGGGCTGGACGATGATTTTTTCGCTCACATGGAAGAAATCGACTTCTGCTGGAGGATGAAGAACTTGGGATACAAGATCATGTATTATCCTCAATCGGTTGTTTACCATATTGGAGGAGGCACCTTGCCCAAGAGTTCTCCTCGGAAGACGTATCTGAATTTCCGCAACAATATGGCTTTGCTGTATAAAAATCTACCCGACAAGGCGTTAAAGCCGGTCATGCGGAAGCGGAAATGGATGGATTTGCTGGCCGCGCTGATGTTTCTGGCAAAAGGGCAAGGCGAGGATTTCAAGGCGGTGTTCAAAGCCCGATCCGATTTCAAGGCATGGAAACCGGCTCTGACCCGGAAGCGAGGACAGATTCCTCATCCCGGGCATTTGCAGGGCATTTATCGCAAGAGCCTTGTCCTAGCGCATTACCTGCATGGGGTGAAGCGTTTCGACCAGCTTGACATCCGTTGTTTCGACAAATAGGAACTTGTACCGAAAGCCGCCGCCTTGTCGTTAGACTGATTCTCGTCTGCCGGTTTTTTAAATTTCCGGGGCGAGCGTGCATCTGTTTTCGGGAAGCCCGCCTACCAGACGTACAGTTGCGGGAACACCGAAGTATCGACCGCTTTGGGAATCCGGCCTAACAGGAAGTAGGCTTTGCCGTTGTATTCCACATAATCCGCGGTGCGGAACGGGGAATTGGCGGGAATCTTGTCTACGGGCAAGCAGACGGCGGGAATCGCATAATCCGGGTATATCAAAAGAACGGTCGGAATATCGAATATCCGATTGGCAATCTGGCAGAACAATACTGAACGATCCCAGATGTCGCCTGCGCCTTTTTTCCAGAACATCAGGTCGGGGTACAGGTAATATCCCGAAAGCCGGGCCGAGCGTTTAGACTGGTAACTGAAATTCTGGTCTATGAATGTGGACAATTGCAAGATCCGCATTTGCTGTTTTTCCGCATCCGAAATCTCTTGCCGCAAATCCGCATCCTGCTTTTTCTGAATCAAGCTGTCGAAAGCTGGTTTGAGCCTGAGTTGCAATGTCTTTTCCATCAAATCATTGAAAGATGCATTCAAGTAAATGGTCATGGGACCGGCCGGCATAGACGCCTCTGCCTCGGCCAATCTTTCGTTATAAACGTATCCTTCAAACATCCCATATAAAGGCGCGATGCCAATTTCTGCCGGATTTATCTGAATAGAAACCGGATGCGTGGCAGAAGCAAATGCTTTAGAGTAAGTGGAGACGGAAGCCTCTTTCATCTCCCTGGATTTCAGTTGCAGGTCGGCTATGTAATATGGATTTTCGCCTATCATGATGCAGGGCATCCCGTAAACTTTTTCCCATACGGGCAACAGGATGACCATCGAGCTGGCCTTTTCTGTTTTCAGTTTACCCAATCGGGCGTCGTAGCCGGTCTGGTTCAAGACAAAGACAGTAAAACCCAGATTCTCTCCATGCTTGCCTTTAGCAAACATCTGGTCGGCAAACGCCCTGACCATCTGGTAGTATTGATAGTCGTTCAGTTTCAGTTCCTCTTTGAATTGATAGAGTTGGGCAATTACTGCTGCATGATTCTCGTCCGAGAGGTATTGCCAGAATTTGGCGATTTGTTTCTCTTTCCCTTTCCCCAATCCGATAGCCCTCAGAGAGGGCTCGTACACGAGTTTGATGTTTTGCCCAAAGAATTTAATCTCGCAATATTGTTGTTTGGAAATCATTTGGGAAACAGCCTCCGTTCCAGCTCCTGAATAATAGGTTTCAGGTATTGGGGATGCTATTTTGCCGTGAGGTTCGATAACGGAAAGATACCGAATGACCCGTCCCGGGGTAGTATCTGCAGAAGGTTTGGTCCGGTTGGTAAAAAAATGCCCTTCGGTATATTCAGGCCGTTGGTTTATTTGGACGGAATAGTTTTTCCATGACGAAGGTTCACGCAACATGTCGGCAAATAACTGGTTGTTTTGCCGTTGAATATCGGCATATTCCCCGGAGATGTTCACTTTGATGCTTTCATTGAACCAACTCCCTACGCCTTCTTTCAGCTCTTGGAAACTTTCCTGCAAAGCCTGGCCGGTTTGCCTGAGTTCTTCTTTGAATGCGCTTTGATGCTTTGTCGTGTCTTCCACAGACAGTTGGCTTCGTGCCGAATCTTGAATGTCCCGGCTTTCAACGCATAGACCTTGCATTCCAAAGCTTGCTATGAGTAAAAATGCGGTGCTCCAGAAAATCTTCTTCATGTCTCTTGTCTTTCACTATGCCTATGCTATCTTTGGCAGACGAGCATAGGACGCTCAAAGTTTACAAAAATACGAAAAGAAAGCCTATGCCCGAATATTTCTGATTTTTTTTCCAAATTTAGAATTATGATGTATTTTTGTCTGCTTTGCGTTCTGCAAAAAGATTGCTGAAAATGACAAATCGAAAGAAACCTATTCGTAAGGGGATGATGGCCTTGACTCTTTTATTGGCCGGATTGTTCTTGTGCGCGTCCTGTTCCAGTTCCAGAAATCTTTGTCCGGCCTACAGGAGTCCTTACAAGGTGGAACCTATGCCCTATTGATTGCATTAATTGATGAAAAAGAATGCTTCCCATACGGTTTTGACGGGCAGCCCATGTTGGGCAAAAGTCTGGAAAAAGCTTCGGCTGCTGGTAGTGATATGCACGGGCTTCGGGGGTTGGGGAGGAATCGTTTCCGCCCAAGTGGTTGTTTACGAAGACTTCGTGCCACCGATGGAATACGTTTATTTAAAGGAGCGATTTTTCTATGCTCAGATTCATACGGCAGGCTTTACACTGGGATATGAACAAGGACGGATGAACGGGCGAGTCCATTATTCTGGTTGGAACATCGAAGTTGCCACTCAGCTCAATCCCAAAGCAAAAGGAGTGAGTTGGTATAACGGAGGCAGGCGATATAAGTTCGGGATGCTAAACAGTTTCTGTATTCTTCGGGCTGGCTATGGCGGCCTTTGGGTCTTGAACGAGAAACCCTATTGGGGCGGTGTGCAGGTTTCCCTCAGTTACCGGGGAGGTTTTTCATTGGGCTTTGCTTTTCCTCAATACATTAACGTATTGTACGATACAGCAGGTCAGGATGTCCGTCTGGAACGTATGGATCCGGAAAATCCGCGGCACAAGGATATTGCCTATATCTTGGGACGGGGGCCTATATTGAAAGGACTGTCCGGGATGAGGCCTTATCCGGGTATTTATGCCAAAATCGGGTTGAACTTTGAATTCGGAAAATCTCAGGAACGGAGTCATACATTGGGAATCGGCTTGATATACGATTGTTATTTTACACGGATTCCATTGATGATGGAGCAGAAAAACCCCTTCGGTTTTTTGAATTTTTATGTTGAATACAAATTCGGCAAGCGGTACGGGCTGCGCTAAGAGAAGCGAATGTTTGCCATAAGAGAAAAAAATTATGATGGAAATCAATCCAAAGATAGAAGCAGGCTGGCTCAATGTCATGGGAGAAGAATTCCGCAAGCCATATTTTGCCCAGCTCAAAGCGTTTCTGATAGAAGAAAAACGGCAATATATTGTCTATCCTCCGGGGAAATTGATTTTTAACGCCTTCGATAGCACTCCTTTCGATAAGGTTAAAGTCGTCATCATCGGTCAGGATCCCTATCATGAACCCGGCCAAGCGGAAGGGCTGTGTTTTTCCGTACCGGATGGATGCCCGTTCCCGCCATCATTGGTTAATATCCTCAAGGAATTGCAATCCGATTTGGGTTGCCCTTTTCCCCGAAGCGGGCATTTGGGCAAATGGACGGCGCAAGGGGTCTTGCTGCTCAATGCGACATTGACCGTCAGAGCTCATCAAGCCGGTTCCCACCAGCGGCATGGTTGGGAAACTTTTACCGATGCGGCAATCCAAGCTTTGTCACAACATAAGACGGGGCTGGTATTCCTGCTGTGGGGCAATTACGCCCAAGCCAAAAGCGCATTAATAGATACAAGCAAGCACCATATACTCAAGACTGTCCACCCCTCTCCTCTTTCAGCGCACAGGGGGTTCTTCGGATGTCGGCATTTCTCGCAAGCCAACCAAATTCTGGTTTCAGAAGGACTTGAACCGGTTGATTGGGATTTATCTACTCCATTGAAGGTGTAGCTTTTGTCCTATTTAAATTGGGATGAACAGGAGATTAACTTTGAAAGAGCCGCATTCATAGAGGATGCAGATTTATAAAAAATAGAAAACGACCAAAACCAATGTCATGAAAATAGCAATTATCAATGGTCCCAATTTGAACTTGACCGGCCTTAGAGAACCCAACATCTACGGGAAAGAAAGCTTCGATCAGTTTATACCTCGACTTTTCGCCCAATTTCCCGAACACGACATCATTTATTTCCAATCGAACGTGGAAGGGGAACTGATCAATATGCTGCATTCCTGCGGCGGGGAACAGCGGGCCATCTTGCTCAATGCCGGAGGCTATGCGCATACCTCGGTAGCCTTGCACGATGCCATCAAAGCGATAGGAATGCCTGTCATTGAAATCCATCTTTCCAATATCGCCGCTCGGGAGGAGTTCCGTCATACCTCCATGATAGGCCGGGCCTGCATCGGCACTATCGCCGGATTCGGCTTGGATTCTTACCGCTTAGGAATCCTGGCTTTGGAAAATTTGGCATGAGGTAGCTATAGCGGTTGGTAAATGCCCCTCGCGCAACGAAAATCAAAATCTCTGGAATTTCTCTAACAGAGTACCCGGTAAAAATGATTTTTGTCGAGCAGATACGAGGCGCCGCGAGGGTGAGAAAAGCGGAGCGTACTTTGTTGCTGCTCCGCAGCGAAGGCAGGCTGCACCTCGGCAGAGCCAAAGCAAGCTTTGCCTCTGCTCTCGGTTTGCACTGCCTTTCGTGAGCATTTTCGAACCCTCGCGCAACGAAGTAGCTGCCGCCAAAAATCATTTTTACAATGTGCCGCCAATAAGAATAGTAACCAACAACGCAATAATCGCGTACAATTCCGGGAACACGGCCAGAATCATGGTGCTGCTGAAGAGGTTGTGGCCGTTGCCGATGCCGTTGATACCATCGGCGCAAATCTTGGCCTGGCGGAGGGCGGAAAGCCAGCCGACAAAACCTAAGGCAAGACCGGCACCGAAGACGGCGGCCGCTTGAAACCAAGTGATTTCGGGCGTAATCTTGCCATAGGTCAAGAAAAAGCCCACAAACCCGTACAGACCCTGGGTCGCAGGCAAGGCACTCAAGGCGATGCAGGATCCCAAAGCCTCCGGTTTTTTCTTCAATGCTCCCAGCGTGGCGCTACCACTGATGGAGACACCATAAGCACTCCCGATACCGGACAAGGCTACCATGAGGGCGATGCCGATGTAAGCTAAAACTACAGGTTCCATAATTTGTCGATTTTAATTTATTTTTAACTCAATTAATTATTCTTTCAAAACTTTGCATTCAATCTGCATCCGTTGCATGCATAGCCTTGTACGCAGTCCAAACAAATCTTAATGCTGGATGGAGAACGGCCGGTAAGGTTTTCCCCCCCCTTCGAAGCCTGCGTTCTTGTAGAATTCCACAAAAGTCAGACGCAAAGGATGCACTACCGAACCCAAAGCGCAGAGCGCGATATTCAGGCTGTGGCCGAAGAGCAGGATGACCAGCATGATTAATTGGCTCACTACCGGCACGCCGATACCTGTCCCCGCTGTGACTGCCAGTTCGTTGAATACAGCCCCTAAGATACCGCCTGTCAATCCCAGCGCGAACAGACGGATGTAGGACAGCAAGTCGCCCACAAGACCGGTGGCTGTATTATAGGTATCCCACAGACCCAAACCCAAATTCAGCAAAGGATTCTTGCCCGGACTGTTGTAAAAGAAGGCCAGCAAAGCCCCCATGCCTACCAGCACGTACAAGGGATAGCAGGCCGCCGCCGGAAGCGTAATTCCCATCATCGGGGCTCCGACCAGCAGGCCGCCGCAGACAATAATTGCCAGCCAGCCCACCTTCGACAAGGCGTATTTGAACCCTTGCTCCTTGGTAATCCTTAACACGTTCATCACCATCCCGAACAGAATCTGCACTCCTCCGATGACCAAGGACAAAGTCATCATCTTGTTGCTGTCGAAGATATAATCGCGAACCTTTCCCAAGGCTCCGACTTCCACTAAGCTGATGCCGAAGAAAGTCCCTGACAATCCTCCGAAGATAACGGTAGAGACACCGAACCAGAAAGCTAGCCAGGCAAATCCCTTGTAAGACGCGGGCAGCTTCTTGGACAGCACCAGACCAATCGCAATCAGCAGCAAGCCGTATCCGGCATCCCCGAAACAGAAACCGAAAAAGGCCATGAAAAACGGCGCCAGCATAGGCGTCAAGTCTATTTCCCGGTAGTTGGGCAACGAAAACAGCAAGGTAATCGGTTCGAAAAGCTTGGCGAAGCGGTTGTTCCTGAGCAGGATCGGAATCTTGGGCGTTTCCTCTTCGGGCAGTTTTTCGGCGGCTACGCTCTCGTACACCACCATTTCCCGGTTCAGGAATTCCTCGAAGGCTTCGCATTTTTCCGTAGGAAGGAATCCTTCAATGAAGCGCAACGAGCCTTCGGCTTCTTCCGGAACGTTCAACGATACCGTCTTGTATTCCAAGCGGTTCATCAAATCGGTCTTATAGCTTTTCAGGATTTCCTGCTGTTCCAATAAGAAACGGATGATGGCACGACTGACAGCCAAATCCAATTCCTCCTGACGAATTTTTTCTTTCCATTGCGCTGCCGTCCGGGACGGCAATTCGCAAAGGCTCACCGAAGCCCCCATGATGGCCGACAGGCTTTCGGCAGTCAATCCTTGGGCTTCTTCCAGCGGGCAGACATAGACAAAATAGATCGAGCCGCTTTCCCGGCCGATTTCCTCCACCGGCAAAGCCGTCAAAGCCTCCCCTTGCGGGAAATATTTCTCGGACATCGAAGCCGGAACCAATCGGAGACCGCTTTCCTTTTGCAGCCGAGCCAGTTTGTCCTTGTCGAATTCGCCCCAGACCTCGGCTTTTTTCAGCGCCGCCTTGCTTTCAGTGATGCGGGCTGTCAGTTCTTTCTTGTCCGCCAAAGCGGATTCAGCCTTCGCCAGATAGGATTCCCCATCGGTGACAGCTGCCATATCCACCGATACTTCTGTCAATTGCCCCTTAGATTCCTTCAGTTCCTTGGCTTCGAGCTTGAACGCCCGCTGCACCTTCTCGATGCGTTGCAGGATTGGATAGAACTCGGTATCGGCTTGAGGTGTATGTACTTCATTCTGGCGTATGTCCAACAGGCCTTCCTGCTGCAATTTTTCCATGAACGTGGCAAAATCGCGGTGGAACACCAGAACGGAATATCGGGTCATAGGTACAATCATAAGCCAGCCTCCTGTTCATGACGGCGTTTAACGATCTTCTGAGCCGATTTGGCCAGATTATCCTCATCCTCAAGAAAGCGTTTAATCTTGCGGATGGCTTCGTTATACCCCGGGATTTGCACTTTCTCATACAAGTTCACCTTCTGGGTCGTTTTTTTACGGGCATCATCCAAAAGGTTCATCTTGTAGGTATATATCTCGCTTTCGATGCCGATACGGACCAATTCCTTCAGGACGCCCAATCCGTCCGCGTACCAGAGCGGCGCATTGAAAAGCGGGTACTCCTTTTCCTTGAAAACAATTTCCTTCAAGCGGGGAATGCGGACTCCGGCTATCTTGTAGGTCTCCAGCTGCACATCTTCCACCCGGATCAGATCCGGCTTGAATTCGGTGAACAGCCGGGCGAAGCCGTCCATAGCCTGCATCTTGGCTTCCAGCTCCGCATCCATCCGTTCAGCATCGCCCTTGGCTTTCTTCACCTCCAGGCGCAACGCGGACTCCTTGCTCTTGATAGTCGGCAAGGCCCTCGTGCGCGCCTTGAGTTTCTTGTCAAGCTCGTTGAGCGCGGTCTTGTTATATTGAAACTTGATAGCCATATCCTGTCCTATTTGCTTTGAGGCCAGTATTTATCCATTAGCTCCTGCTTGATGGCCACTTCGGTGGGCGTGAAGTACTTGGCGAACATCCGCCAGATCCGGTCGAGCATCTCGGTGGTGTCGATATTGATGTCGATAGCCAGGATGTTGGCCGAATAGTCTTTGGCGAACGCCAAAGCTCGTTCATCGTAGTCGCTCAGTTCGAAGCCGTTTTCCAGCTTGGTCCGGGCATTGGCGGCATCCGCGTACAGACGCACCGCCGCGTTCATCACCTGCGGATGGTCTTCGCGGGTCTGCTTGCCGATAACCAGCTGTTTCAGACGGGACAAGGAACGGAACGGGTCCACGACAACCTTGTTCACATCGCTGTCGTTACGCAGGAACAACTGCCCCTCGGTGATATACCCGGTATTGTCGGGTACCGCATGGGTGATGTCCCCGCCGCTCAAGGTAGTCACGGCCAGAATCGTGATGGAACCGCCCGAAGGCAGCTCGGCGGCTTTTTCGTAAATCTTGGCCAAATCCGAGTACAACGAACCGGGCATGCTGTCCTTCGACGGAATCTGGTCCATACGGTTGCTGACGATACTCAAGGCATCGGCATACAGGGTCATGTCAGTCAACAGCACCAATACTTTCTCGTTCTTGTCCACTGCGAAGTATTCGGCGGCGGTCAAAGCCATGTCCGGCACCAGCAAGCGTTCCACGGCCGGGTCTTCGGTGGTATTGACAAAGCAGATGATCTTGTCCAAGGCCCCGGCGTTCTCGAACGATTTCTTGAAATAGAGGTAGTCGTCGTTGGTCAGCCCCATGCCGCCCAGGATAATCTTGTCTACCTTGGCCCGCAAGGCCACCATACACATCACTTCGTTATAGGGCTGGTCGGGGTCGGCAAAGAAAGGAATCTTCTGCCCCGAAACCAAAGTGTTGTTCAGGTCGATGCCGGCGATGCCGGTAGGAATCAGCTGGGATGGCTGCTTACGTTTGAACGGGTTGACCGAAGGGCCGCCGATTTCACGCCATTCGCCTTCCACTTCCGCCCCGCCGTCGATAGGCCGTCCGTAGGCATCGAAGAAACGCCCGGCCAGGTCCTCGCCTACCTTCAAACCGGGAACATGCCCGGTAAATGCCACTTCCACATTGGTAGCCAAGCCTTCGGTACCCGAAAACACCTGCAAGGTCACTTTGTCACCTTCTATCTTCACCACCTGGGCCAAGCGGTCGCCCACCATGGCCAGTTCGTCGTTAGAGGCACCTTGCGCCCGAACCGTGACCGTGGCTTTGGTTACCGCATCCAAATGGGTGTAAACCCGCTGAAAAGCTTTGTTGTTCATAATTCCTTCTTGTTTATTGGTGTCGCCGTCCCGCCATCCGCAAAAAGGCCTGCGCATGAATCCCGCACCGGCCGGGACGCTTGCGGAAACCGGGGTCAAAACGGCTAAGCTACTTCGGTTTTCCCTTGTTCCTCCTGTTTGGCCACCAAGGCATCCACTTGCTGTTCGTAGGATTTGAACTTTTCATCCTGGAACTGGCAGTAGTTCATCTGGCGGAAGAAGTTAATCAGCTGTTTGTAGAAATCGACGCATTCGGTAAAGGTGTCGAACTCCAATTCCTTGTGGCAAATCGACATCACTTTCTCGAACATGTATTTCTGGCGGTTCATCGGGCAGAGGCTGTCGGTCTTGTCGAAGGCATCCTGCTGGAGAATCACGAAGTCGATCAGTTCCGACTTCCAATAGCGGTCGTGGTAGGATACCGGCACCCCGTCGTCCCCCAGGATATTGATCTGCTCGTAGGATTCCTTGCCTCGCAGGACGTAGTTCTTGCCTTCGTTTACTAAAGGCACCCACTCCTCGCCCAGCTGCTTGCCCAGGAATTCGATGATTTCGGGGTATTCCAGATATTTCGAGTAACTGTCGATCGGGTCGATGGCCGGGTAACGCTTGCTGTCGGCGCGGGACTGGGACAAGGCGTAGAAGCAACGGGCGGCCTTCTTGGTGCCTTCGGTCACCGGTTCCTTCAAGTTACCTCCCGCCGGTGAAACCGTGCCGATGAAGGTGATGGAACCGGTAGCGCCGTTGTTCAGGTAGACGAATCCGGCCCGGGCGTAGAACCCGGAAATGATGGAGGACAAGTCCATAGGGAAAGCGTCCGGTCCGGGCAACTCTTCCAGACGGTTGCTCATTTCGCGCAAAGCCTGCGCCCAGCGGGAAGTGGAGTCGGCCAGCAAAAGCACCCTCAAGCCCATCGCCCGGTAGTATTCCCCGATGGTCATGGCCGTATAGACGGAGGCTTCACGAGCCGCCACTGGCATATTGGATGTATTGCAGATGATCGTGGTCCGTTCCATCAGGCTTCGGCCGGTACGCGGATCTTCCAGCAAGGGGAATTCGGCAAAGATTTCCACTACCTCGTTGGCACGCTCCCCGCAGGCGGCCATCAGAATCACATCCACGTTGGCTTGCTTGGAGATAGCGTGCTGCAAGACGGTCTTGCCCGAACCGAAAGGACCGGGAATAAAGCCGGTACCGCCTTCGGCAATCGGGTTGAATGTATCGATGACCCGCACCCCGGTTTCCAGGAGCTTGAAGGGTCTCGGTTTTTCCTTGTAATTGGTAATGGCCACTTTGACCGGCCATTTCTGCACCATTGTCACTTCGTGGTCCTTGCCTTTTTCATCGGTCAGGACGGCCATCGTCTCGTTGATGGTGTAGCTGCCGGCGGACGTGACCTGTTTTACCGTATATTCGCCTTTGAACTTGAATGGGACCATGATCTTGTGGGGCAGCCATCCTTCCTTGACCTCGCCTAACCAGTCCCCGGCCCTTACTTTGTCTCCCGCTTTTGCCAAAGGCGTGAAGTCCCATTTCTTGGTATCGTCCAAAGCCGCCGTGTAGCATCCCCTTTTCAGGAAAACGCCTTCCATCGTGGCCAGGTTGTTCTGCAAGCCGTCGTAATTGCTCGACAGCAGGCCCGGTCCCAATGTGGCTTCCAGCATCTGGCCTTCAAACTCCACTTCGCAGCCTACTTTCAGGCCGCGGGTGCTCTCAAAGACCTGCACGTAAGCGGTGTCTCCGGTGATCTTGATTACTTCGGCCATCAGCTTCACGTTGTTCAGGCTGATGAAACAGATTTCGTTTTGGGCAACCGGTCCCTCGGTCTTGACCATGACCAAGTTGGATACGATACCAGTAACTTTGCCTTTCGTTTTTTCCATAATCGTTATTCTAAGGCGGCGCAGGGCCGTCCGTAAAGTCTATTTAATTCTTTTCTTATGCCTTTGCTGTTTTCCCTTTTGGGAAACTCCGTGTCCTATCTAATAATCCCTTTGTTTTCGCGCCTCGTCCTCGCCTAATTTCACTTTTCTCAGACTGGCTACCGTTTCTTGCAGGTATTGCCGGCCCGCTGCCGCGTCCATGTCCTGCCAGCGTTTCAATATCTGCATCTTGACCAAATACGCCAGCACCACATCCATCTGGAAATCTTTGCCAAGAATCATTTCATCCAGCATGTTCCAGCGGAACTGGTCCACTTTGCGTTCGCGCACATAGACATCTTCCGAGTCCAAGGCGGCGAAAAGTTCCTCTGCGTACGACAGCCTCAGCTTCAAGCCGAAATCGCCCTGCCCCATGTTTTCCTTTATCCAGGTAATCAATTCCGGTTCGCCCTCTTCGGGTTCTTCTTCCGGTTTGGGAGCCAAGGCTTTGGGCAATACGAATTCTTTGTCGGCCGGACGCTGCTGCTTGCGGGCGGCAAAAGCCACCAGGGTGTTTTTCAACGTCAAGTCGAAGTCGTACCAGAGCCGGACGAACTTGTTTCGGTAACGGCTCATGCAGTTGTAAAAAGCCTCGTCCAGTTTCCGTTTGAGAATCAGGATCGTCTCTTCTTCGGGGCGCTTGCTCAGGCTGGCTTCCTCATCACCTTCAAGCCAATAGGCCAGATTGTGGCGATAGAGTTCTTTCTGGTAGGCAGGCCAAGGGCAATCCGTCAGGAATTCTTCCCTCTCCTCTTCTTCGGCTTGCATGGGCAGGTACGCCTTGGCCACTTCCTCGTTGCGGGGGAAAGCCAGGAAAAGCTCCGCCAGCCTCTGGTCTGCAGGGGAAAGCAATTCAAAAATCTGGTTGTAGAGATCCTGGTAAGAAAAGCTGTCCGGATTCATGTTGAAATTCAGTTCCGGAAGCCCGCACAACAAGTATGGATAATAACCGCTCATGGACCGAAGGTTTTAGAAAAGCAGTTGCTTGATACGGGGACGAGCGTATTCTTCAAAGAGCGCCATGAAATCCTCTTCGGTAAAGCTGAGCTGGTAGCCTTCAGTCTTGTTGACGATTTTGAATCCGCCTTTGAGCTCTCCGTCGAACTTCACTTCCAGTCCGGCTTTGAGGTCCGCGCCCAACTGGCCTTCCAGAAATTTGTCAAAGCGGTTGCGGTAGTCTTCCGGCAGCAGCAATTCAAGACTCAGTCCGTTGTGTTCAGCCGGCTTGAAGCATTCCATAGCCTTGACAATCACCAATTGCACGAATTCGACCTGTTCCATGGCCGAATGCAGAGCCGGAGCCAGACTGCGCTGCATCAGATGGTTTTCCACTTCTTCTTTCAAGGTGGAAATCATCTGGCGGGATGTGATTTTTATTTCGGTAAGCGTGTTGTTCTTGAGATCTTCGGCTTCCTTCCGGGCTTTTTCAACGATTTCCTTGGCTTGTTCCTGGGCCGATTCCACAATCCGGGATGCCTGGGCCTTGGCTTCCTGCAACAGGCGTTCGCCTTCTTCTTTTCCTTTGCTCAAGCCGTCTTGGTACAGCTTGTCGGTCAGGGCTTGCAATTTGTTTTCCATAAACCAGATTTATTCAAATTTCTTTTCCGGGAAGGACGATGCCAAGGGAATGAAGCCACCGTCCCACAGCGAGCTTTGGAAGCTATCACCGAAAAACGGGGCTAAAGTTAAGAATTAATCTGGTACGGCGCTCCTGATTTCATCAAAAGAAATCCACCGCTTATCCACAATCCGACCTGGATGTCATTTTGGATAGCGGAACGAACTCTTTTACGTCAAATGATCGCGGTCTTGCTTGAGAGCAGATTGCAGCTTGCACCGACCCTTTCTGACGCGCCAAACATCACGCGCCAGTAATAGCGCCCTTGATCCCCTCAATCACCATATTCGTCCCCATAATCGCCACAATCAAACCCATCAGCTTGCCCAAGACCATGATGATGTTGTTGCCGAGGAAACGGAAGATTCGGTCGCTGAAGATAAAAGCCAAATAAGTGATTGTCATGACAATAGCCAGCACAACCACGATAATGATCATCCCGATGATGCTTTGCTCGGCGGTGTAGTTCATGGCGGCCACAATAGTGCCCGGACCAGCCAAGATCGGGATGGCCAATGGCGAAATGGCCACGCCCTCGTCAAAAGCCTGGGACTGCCCGGTGCCTTGAACCGAAGACTTCTTTGACGAAAGCAATTCGAAACCCACATAGAACAACAGGACACCCCCGGTGATACGGAATGCGGGTATCGTGATGCCCAAGAAATCGAAGATGGATTTCCCGACAAAAATGAACGTCAGAATGATGACGAAAGCCGATACCGTTGCGGTCTTGGCTACTCTCTTTTTGGTCGGTCTGTCGGCCGAGGATGTCAGGTCCAGAAAAATGGGAATACTGGACACAGGATTGACAATGGCAAACAGAGAGGTGAAGACCGAGATGGCCAGCACGCCTAAATTTTCCATGTTGCTATACAATTATAATATAAGTATATACTTATGCCTTTCGAGGAGTTGCGCATCCTGCGCTTGCGTCCCATGGTGTCGTCCGCCAAAAAAGGCCGTCCCGACAGGGAAAGGAAGGACACCCTTCCATAAAAAAGAGGAGAACGGCTCGATGACCATTCCCCTCTTTCAGGTCAAACAAAAAACCTGTTATTTACGGCAGGACAAAGCCGCCAACGCAATGGAATTCAACTTCGTCTTGGTGGTATCGCCACGCGAAGACAGAACGCAGGGGACCTTGGCTCCTACTACCATCGCGGCCACTTCACCCTTGCAGAATTTGGTATGCATCTTGTAGAAGATGTTGCCCGATTCGATGTTGGGGAAGAGCAAGCAGTCGGCATCGCCGGCTACCGGGCCGCCTACGCCCTTGATCTGGCAGGCTTCCGGGTCGATGGCAACGTCCAATGCCAAAGGACCGTCCACGTAACCGCCCTTAATCTGGCCTCTGTCGGCCATCTTGGCTATCAACGCGGCATCCACGCAAGCCTGCATTCCTGCCGACATCTGTTCGGTGGCGGCAAGAACGGCTACTTTCGGTTTTTCCACGCCAATGCTGTGTGCGGTGGAAATCAAATAGTTGCAAATCGTTGTCTTCTGCTTCAAATCCGGAGCGGGAATGATGGCGATATCGCTGGCTACCAAAAGCTTGTGGTAGAAAGGATTTTGCAAGAGGGCGATATGGGTCAGCATGGCTTTAGGACCGGGCATCAGGCCGTTTTCCTTGTTGAGGATGGCACGCATGTACTTGTCGGTGCTGACCAAGCCTTTCATCAACACGTCGCCTTCGCCGGCGTTGATCAACTTCACGGCCATCTGGGCAGCCTTGTTGTCGTCCTTTTCCTGTACGATCTTGAACTTGTTGATGTCGATTTGTTCGTTTTCGCAGACTTTCTTGATCATCTCGGTATCGCCGACCAAGGTAGCATCGACAATTCCCAAATCAACGGCTTTGCTGACAGCGGTAACCGTATGGTCGTCCACTGCGTAAGCAGCCACCAAGCGTTTTTTGCCATTCGCCTTCACCAGGTCGAACAGCTGGTCCAATTTACTGATAGCCATATTTCAAATATTTAGTAAGTTCTTGTTTACGAGCTTTATTGCCTGCCTGTGGAAGGCATTGGAACGAATCCCGGTTTTCCGAACCGTCCCCTTAAAACGCTGCAAAAGTACTACAAAATCCCATAACAAGAAACAATTTTGCGAACCGTGGCCATACGCTGCAACCTGCAACTGGCGGAGGCCTTCTACCTCAGCCTGTCTATGCTGGAAGTAAGTGACATTATCTCCCAAGCAGCATTCCAAACGGCATTATCAGAATAACCGATTTATGAATTACTTTTGCCCCCGATTTTAGGTTTCATGGGGCATGTTTCCTAAATCAGGCGCATGATTTCGCCTTTATGAGAGTCATTGGGTGATACCCAAGGCATGCCGCATGAGACCTAAGGTCGGCCACCTAATTTGTTACTAATCATCATTCTTCGCCATGAGCTCGCCAACAAGCCTCGGTCTGCCCCAAAACAGCGATATCAGTTACAAACGCATTTTCGGCATTGCTTTCCCTATCATCCTCAGTTCCTTGGCGCAGAACTTGATTTCTTTGGCCGATACCATTTTCTTGGGAAACCTGGGCGAAGTCCAATTAGGGGCGGCGGCCTTGGCGGTGATTTTCTACCAGGTGGTCTATATGACGGTTTTCGGATTCGGCGTCGGGGCGCAAATCATGATGGCCCGGCGTCTGGGGCAAGGCCAGAAGCACGCTATCGGCCGGATATTCCAGCATGCGTTGTGGTTCTGTCTGGCCGCCGCCCTCCTCTGCTGGATTCTGTACCAGTTTTTCGGGGAAAGCATGATATTCTCGATGGTGCATACGGAGGATACCGGCCGGGCCGTGCTGGATTATCTGAACGTCCGGGTCTATGGTTTCCCCTTCGCGTTCGCCTGCGTGGCCTTCAATGCCTTTTATGTCGGCATCGCCCGCACCCGCAACATTTCCATCGCTACCTTGGTGATGGGCGTGGTCAACGTGGTGCTCGACTATGTACTGGTCTTCGGCGTATGGGGTTTCCCGCGCATGGAGATGGCCGGAGCCGCCTTGGCATCGGTCATTGCCGAGATTTGCGGCTTGCTGACGTACATTCTGCTGACCTGGTTCTCCGGCCACCGCAAGACCTATTCGCCTTTCCGGCGTTTCCCCTTGCAAATCAAGCTGGTGGGAAGTTTGTTGCAACTCTCCTACCCGGTCATGATCCAATATTTCCTGTCGTTTGCCAACTACTTCCTTTTCTTCCTTTTTATCGAGTCTTTAGGGCAACATGCCTTAGCCATTGCCAACATCACGCGGAGCATGTACGTGCTTTTCCTGATTCCCACCTGGGGCTTCGCTTCCACGACGGCCACGCTGACTTCGTACCTCTGCGGCCAAGGCCGGACCGGGGACATCATGACGGTAGTGAAACGATGCCTGCTGTTGGTCACGATCTGCGTTTCATTCATCGTGGTGCTGTATTTGCCGTTCAACCGGCAGGTCTTAGGAATCTTTACGAAAGATGTCCTGCTGGCAGCCGAGAGCCTCGCGCCTTCGTTGGTGGCTATCCTGGCCACTTATCTGATGGGGGTAGCCCAGGTGGTGTTCAACACGATTCTTGGAAGAGGGCGGACCAAGGCGGGCTTCTTCATCGAGTTTGCCAATATGGTCCTGTACTTCCTCTACGGCTGGATTTTCATCTATATCGGCCACTGCTCGGTGGCGGTGGCTTTCGGAACGGAGGTCTGCTACACCTTGGGTCTGCTTTTCATCTCGTTGGGCTATATCGCTATCATGCGGAAGCGGGGCAAGCTGGATGCGGCTGCGGTGTGATTGAGGAGTGTGCGTTGCGTTTGACACCGCAAAGGCAGTTAAGGGCGGAATATGGCAAGTGGAGGAGTACGGTATGCGGCGGTCATTGTCGGGGAAAAATGCTTATTTTTGAAGCCGTGCAGGAAGTGTCCCTTGGGGCAGTGTCGACCGGTCCGGTTCGTTTGCCTTGTTTCCGGTTTCCGTTGTCTGCGACTGCACGGAAGATTTTGCGGCTACGTGGAAAACAGAATGCGCTTTGACAACAGCCGTGCGAACCGAGAGCGTTTTTTGAGAAGTTGACAAATCAAATGCTTTGATTTATGTTGTACCCGATTGGAATCCAGAACTTTGAAAGCATCCGCGAAGGAGGCTACATCTATGTGGACAAGACCGATTTGATTCATCAGCTCGCCACCACCGGCAAGTATTATATCTTGAGCCGCCCGCGCCGCTTCGGAAAGAGTCTTCTGGTCTCGACGATGGAAGCCTATTTTCAAGGAAAGAAGGAACTGTTCAAAGGCTTGGCCATCGAGAAATTGGAAAAAGACTGGATGGAATACCCAGTGCTGCATTTGGATCTGAGCGGGAAAGAATACAATAGCATGGAAGACCTCGATGCCCGCTTGGACAGGCATCTGAGCCTTTGGGAGTCGAATTTTGAGGTCCGCAAACGCTATCCGATGGCCGATTCCCGTTTCTCTGACATCATTGATGCTGCTTATGAAAAGACCGGCAAGCCCGTCGTGATTCTGATTGACGAATACGACAAGCCGCTTCTGGACTCGGCGGGCCACGAAGCGCTCCGGGAGGCGTTCCGCAGCCGCCTGCAAGGCTTCTACAGCGTGATGAAGAGCCAGGACGGCAAACTCCGCTTCGGATTCCTCACCGGGGTCACCAAACTCGGCAAGCTCAGCATCTTCAGCGGACTCAACAACCTCAACGACATCTCGATGAACTTCCGTTACGCGGACATCTGCGGCATCTCGGAAAAAGACCTGCACGCCTACTTTGATGAAAGCGTCCGGGAAATGGCCGAAGCCAACGGATTGACCCAGGAGGAATGCTACGCCAAGCTGAAAGACTACTACGATGGTTACCATTTCTGCCGAAACAGTCCAGACATTTACAATCCTTTCAGTCTGCTGAATGCCTTGAACCAACAGGAATTCAACGATTACTGGTACGAAACCGGCACGCCCACCTTCGTGGTCAAGGCCCTGCGGAGCGGCAAGTTCAACTTGGAAGATTTGACGCTGGAAGGAGTGCCTGTATCCGCCTTGGGCGGGGTCAATGCCGATGATTCTGACCCGGTGCCCGTCCTCTACCAGAGCGGCTACCTGACCATCCAGAGCTACGATGAACGCTGGGAACGGTATTCGCTGAAATACCCGAACAAGGAGGTAGAACGCGGCTTCATGGAGGGCTTGGCCAACATTTATGTCCCCTCGGTGCGGTACAACAGCCCGTTCGATGTGCGGAAGTTCGTGGAGGATTTCGAGAGGGGCGATGCCGGGAGCCTGATGAGACGCTTCGAGGCCTTCTTTGCCGATGCCGATTACGAGATTGTGGGCGATGCCGAACTCTACTTCCAGAACACCATGTATGTAATGTGCAAATTGATGGGACAATACACCCAAGTGGAACGGCATACCAGCAACGGCAGGATGGATATTCTGGTGCAGACCGACAAGTACATCTACATCATGGAACTGAAGATGGATGCCAGCGCGGACGAGGCCTTGAAACAAATCGAGGACAAAGGCTATGCCAAACCCTTTGCCGCCGACCCTCGCAAACTTTTCAAAATCGGGGTCGGCTTCTCCAGCGAGACGAGGCAGATCAAGGAGTGGAAAATGGAATAAGCATCTTCCAAACCAATCCTCTCCGCCTCCATGACTTCTGCCTATTTGAAAGTTTGCATTTCGATACGTTTTTTCCCCTGAACAACAAAACCGGAAGCAAAGGGCGGCATTCCGAAAAAATGCTAATTTTGTCTGCTGACAAGGATGCCCGCATTAAGCAAACGGGCAGTTTCCATTAGCCATCGTTACGCAAAAAATCACGCCATGCTGTACCCGATTGGAATCCAGAACTTTGAAAGCATCCGCGAAGGAGGCTACATCTATGTGGACAAGACCGATTTGATTCATCAGCTCGCCACCACCGGCAAGTATTATTTCCTGAGCCGCCCGCGCCGCTTCGGGAAGAGCCTTCTGGTCTCGACGATGGAAGCCTATTTCCAAGGGAAAAAGGAACTGTTCCAAGGCTTGGCCATCGAAAAACTGGAAAAGGACTGGACAGACTACCCGGTGCTGCATTTGGATCTGAGCGGGAAAACCTACAACAAGGCCGAAGATTTGGATATGATTCTGGATGTGCATTTGTGCCAATGGGAAAAAGCAGTCGGCATGCAAACCCGGTATCCCGAACCCGATCTCCGGTTCCAAACCATCATTGACACCGCCTACGAAAAGACCGGCAGACCGGTGGCCATCCTGATAGACGAGTATGACAAGCCGCTTTTGGACTCGGCCGGCAACGAAACGCTCCGGGATGCTTACCGCAGCCGCCTGCAAGGCTTCTACAGCGTCATGAAGACCCGCGACAGAAAAATCCGCTTCGGCTTCCTGACCGGAATCACCAAACTCGGCAAACCCAGCATCTTCAGCGGCCTCAACAACCTCAACGACATCTCGATGAACTTCCGTTACGCGGACATCTGCGGCATCTCCGAAAAAGACCTACACGCCTATTTTGATGAAAGCGTCCATGAAATGGCCGAAGCCAACGGGATAAGCAAGGAAGAATGCTACGCCAAGCTGAAAGATTACTATGACGGATACCATTTCTGCGAGGAATCCGAAGACATCTATAATCCTTTCAGCCTGCTCAATGCCCTCAGCGGTCAGCGGTTTCGCGATTATTGGTACGAAACCGGCACGCCCACCTTCGTGGTCAAAGCCCTGCGGAGCGGCAAGTTCAACTTGGAGGATTTGACCCTGGAAGGCGTTCCTGCCTCGGCCTTGGGCGGGGTCAATGCCGATGATTCCGACCCAATCCCCGTTCTCTACCAGAGCGGCTACCTGACCATCCAGAGCTACGATGAACGCTGGGAACGGTATTCGCTGAAATACCCGAACAAGGAGGTAGAACGCGGCTTCATGGAGGGCTTGGCCAACATTTATGTCCCCTCGGTGCGGTACAACAGCCCGTTCGATGTGCGGAAGTTCGTGGAGGATTTCGAGAGGGGCGATGCCGAAAGCCTGATGAGACGCTTCGAGGCCTTCTTTGCCGATGCCGATTACGAGATTGTGGGCGATACCGAACTCTATTTCCAAAACACCATGTATGTGATGTGTAAACTCATGGGGCAATACACCCAAGTGGAACGGCATACCAGCAACGGACGGATGGACATTGTAGTCCAGACTGACAAATACATCTATATCATGGAACTGAAGATGGATGCCAGCGCGGACGAAGCATTAAAGCAAATCGAGGACAAAGGCTACGCCAAGCCCTTTGCCACCGACCCGCGAAAACTCTTCAGAATCGGCGTCGGCTTCTCCAGCGAGACAAGACGAATCAAGGAGTGGAAAATGGAATAAGCGAAAGCTTGCATTTCGATGCGGCATCACGGGCAACAAAACCGGAAGCAAAGGGCGGCATTCCGAAAAAATGTTAATTTTGTCTGTTGACAAAGAATCTCGCATCCGAAAGATGATGCGCTTTTCCTTAGCAAATCGCTGTTACGCAAAAAATCACGCCATGCTGTACCCGATTGGAATCCAGAACTTTGAAAGCATCCGCCAAGGCGGTTACGTTTATGTGGACAAGACCGATTTGATTCATCAGCTTGCCACTACCGGCAAATATTATTTCCTGAGCCGCCCGCGCCGCTTCGGCAAGAGCCTCCTGGTCTCAACAATGGAAGCCTATTTCCAAGGGAAAAAGGAACTATTCAAAGGATTGGCCATCGAGAAATTGGAAAAGGATTGGACGGAATACCCGGTGCTGCATCTGGATCTGAGCGGGGTAACTTATACCGATGAAAATGTCCTGAACGAGAAGATGGAAAGCACCCTGCGCCAATGGGAAAAACTCTATGGCTTGGCCAATGATTTCAAAACCGATAGCGTCCGATTCTACAATATCATCGATGCTGCCTACGAAAAGACCGGCAAACCGGTCATTATCCTGATTGACGAATACGACAAGCCGCTTCTGGACTCGGCTGGCAATCAGGCACTCCGGGAGGCGTTCCGCAGCCGCCTGCAAGGCTTCTACAGCGTGATGAAGAGCCAGGACGGAAAAATCCGTTTCGGTTTCCTGACCGGGGTTACCAAGTTTGGCAAACTCAGCATCTTCAGCGGTCTCAACAACTTGGAAGACATTTCACTGAGCCGCACCTACGCCGACCTCTGCGGCATCTCGGAAGCCGACCTCCACCATTATTTCACCCAAAGCGTGCAGGAACTGGCTCAAGCCAACGAATTGACCCAAGAGGAATGCTTCGCCCAGCTCAAGGATTACTACGACGGTTACCATTTCGCCCCGGACACGCCGGACATCTACAACCCTTTCAGCCTGTTCCGCTGCCTCAAGAGCCGGGAATTCGGCGATTACTGGTACGAGACCGGTACGCCCACCTTCGTTATCAAGGCCCTGCAACGCGGCCAGTACGACTTGGCAGATTTGAGTCTGACCCCGGTTCCCGCCTCTTGCTTAAATGGGGTCAACGCCGATGATTCCGACCCGGTCCCCGTCCTCTACCAGAGCGGCTACCTGACCATCAAAGCCTATGACAAGCAGACGAAGGAATACACCTTGGGCTATCCTAACCAGGAGGTGGAACGCGGCTTCATGCAAGGCTTGGCCAACATTTTCGTGCCTTCCGCGCGGTACAACGGCCCATTCGCGGTCAGAAAATTCGTGGAGGACTTCAAAAAAGGCGATGCCGAAAGCCTGATGAGACGCTTCGAGGCCTTCTTTGCCGATGCCGATTACGAAATCGTGGGCGATGCCGAGCTCTATTTCCAGAATACCATGTATGTGATGTGTAAACTCATGGGGCAATACACCCAAGTGGAACGGCATACCAGCAACGGACGGATGGACATTGTAGTCCAGACTGACAAATACATCTATATCATGGAGTTGAAGATGGATGCTACGGCGGACGAGGCCTTAAAACAAATCGAGGACAAAGGCTATGCCAAGCCCTTTGCCGCCGACCCGCGAAAACTCTTCAGAATCGGCGTCGGCTTCTCCAGCGAGACAAGACGAATCAAGGAGTGGCGTGTGATATAACCAACAAGGAAAAAGTCATACAGTAAAGAGCGGCAGATTGAAATCCTCCATCTTCCCCATGTCTTTCCAGAATCCGCCTTGCTGTTCCAGAAGCCGGATGTCGGCAAAAGGAATGGCGTTCAGATAGGCATCGATGACCGAAAAAGGCGTATTGCTGCCATATTGGGCGGTCCATTGCCGTATCAAAGAGGTTTTCAAGACATGGATACCACTGAAAGCCAAAGCTTTGAAGTTACTTTGAATAGCCGCCCCTTTCGTTTCCCCGCTCTTGAGGTTCTTCCAAGCCCGAAGCCGGCCGTCGGCATCGGCATACAAAAAACGGGAAGTCTGCCGTTGACGGACCGAAAGCAAGGCATCGGCATTCAGCCTTTCCGCATCCCGGACAAAGGCGTTCAAATCCAAATCGCTGAAAATATCCACATTGTGAATCAAAATCCGTTCCTCTCCGTCAAAGAGCGGCAAGGCATGCGTCAATGCGCCACCGGTATCGAGCAGCAAGGCGCGTTCGTCCGAAAAATCGATTTGCAGCCCATGCGCCTTGGCGTAATCGGCGGCATAGGCTTGCAGCTTGTCGGCAAAATGATGCAGATTCAACACGAAATGACGGATGCCGAAAGCCTGCATCCGCTCCAATAGATGCGCTAAGAGCGGTTTGCCTTGATAAGGGACCAAGGCTTTGGGACAGTGGTCGGTAAGCGGTTTCAGTCGCGTACCCAGACCGGCGGTGAGAATAAAGGCAATCATACAGTTCCATTCAAACAGTAACCTAATCGGTCGTCAGACATGGGCAGAAGCACGATATCCAAGACTTTATCCCGAAATCCGAAACGGCTTCTGGCATCGGAGACCCGACCGGGATTCAATCATACAGCAGGTATTTCTGGCGGATTTTCTCGAAGTCCTCCAGTTCTTTCTGCCAGGAAGCCCGGAGTTCTTCCTCCTCCATCCCCTCGCAGACCGCATCGGCCAAGCGGGTCGTCCCGGCCAATTTGGAGAAAAAGGCGGTGAAAAACTTCTTCTTTTCCGGATAAACCGCATACATTTCTATCAGATAATCCCAGCATATTTTCTCCGGTATCTTTTCTATGATAGAATCCGGTATCCGGAATCCCCTGCACTCCTGCCCTTTGCAAGGCGGGTTCTCGCTCAGACCCTTGATGGGTTCGGGCGTGAAAGCATAATCCCCCACGGGCGATCCGGGGAAGCCGAAACATTCGAAAGGCTGCCAGGTGCCGCGACCCAAGCTGACAGGAGTTCCTTCAAAGAAGCAGAGCGAAGGATAGGCGTAAATGGCTTTCATGCTCCGCAGGTTGGGCGAAGGCGCTACCGGAAAGGCGTATTCGGTCCGACGGCTGTAATGCTTCATCGGAATCACGCTCAAATCGCAGTCAATCCCGTTCTTGAGCCAATGCTCGCCTTGGATCATCCTAGCATATTCGCCTATGGTCATGCCATAGACCACCGGCACGGGATGCATCCCGACAAAACTCCGGCAGCAGGCCGTGTCCAAGACCGGGCCGTCAGTATAGGCGGCGTGGGGGGTGGGACGGTCCAGCACGATGACCGGAATCCCAGCTTCGGCGCAAGCTTCCATCACGTAATGCAAGGTGGAAATATAGGTATAGAAGCGAAGCCCTACGTCCTGAAGGTCGAAAAGCAGGATGTCGATATCCTGCAAGTCTTCCGGTGTCGGCTTCTTGTGATTCCCGTAGAGCGATACCAACGGAAGACCTGTCTTGCTGTCAATCTGGCTGTTGACCTTGGCTCCGGCTTCGGCCTGTCCCCGGAACCCGTGTTCGGGTGAAAATACTTTTTGCAGCCGGATACCCGAATCAAGCAGCATATCGACCAGATGCACGTAAAGAGCGCTGTCGGCTGTGCCAGGGAGCGGCTGGAGAAAAGCCTGAAATCTCGTTTGCGATGCTGATTCCTTGACTACAGCAGAGGCAGCATCCGTTTTTTTTGGAGGAATGCTTGTCAAGGAGGCCGCCATATCAGCACAGGACAAGGCGTTGGGGCATTTTGACAGATGCCGCCGTCCTATGACCGATGTGTGGTTTGCCACGACCCCTACTCTTTTGCCCTGCAGCAAAGGAAGATAAAGTGCAAACTGTTCCGCCCCGGTCAAAATCTCGGCTTGCTGCCGGTAGCCGGAATCGTATTGCCCTTGAACCGGGCTTTCTGGCGTTGTTGGAATCGAAGCTTTTTGAACATTTCTTCCGCTGCAGCCCCAGAACGGCATTAACAGCAGGACGACTAACAAGGCAATGCTTGCTTTTATCGCTATCCCTTTTCTTTGACAGGTAGCATTCATGATGGCCATTTATTCAGGTTTCCTGCCGCGAAGATAAGAAAAGACAACGAGGCATCGAGCCGCTATACCCATAAACCCAAATCGGTCATTAGACGCGCCGAGTCCGTTTTTGATTGGGAAAGTGAGGCTTTCGGGCATCTTGCCCGCCTCTGTCCGCATCATGCTCCTCGCTACGCCTCGACGTAGCCCGCTACGCCTTCGGCTAGGCGAGAAGCATGCTGCATGACATAAGCGGACAATCTACCCAAAATCTAATGACCGATTTGGGATAAAAAAAGTCGCTCTTTTCTGAGCGACCTTCTCAAAAATCGTTGTAAACGGCAGATACGAGGCGCGCGAGGGTGAAGGCGAGGGAGCGTACTCTCGTACGTGACCGAGCCTGAATCCCTCGCGCAACGAAGTAGATGCATCCCATCAACTCTCTTGCCACGTAGGCTTTAACGCATTTATAGCGTGCAGATACGAGGCGCGCGAGGGTGAAGGCGAGGGAGCGTACTCTCGTACGTGACCGAGCCTGAATCCCTCGCGCAACGAAGTAGATGCATCCCATCAACTCTCTTGCCACGTAGGCTTTAACGCATTTATAGCGTGCAGATACGAGGCGCGCGAGGGTGAAGGCGAGGGAGCGTACTCTCGTACGTGACCGAGCCTGAATCCCTCGCGCAACGAAGTAGATGCCGCTATAAATGCGTTAAAAACGAAGTAGATGCCGCTATAAATACGTTAAAGCAAGAAGGAAACATCACCAGGACTAACCTCCCTCACCTCTTCTCCCGCCTTGAACAACCGCATGTTCCGACTGCCGACGAGTTCCATCTTGTCCCCTTCCACCAGAAGAGAAGTGGCTTCCCGCAAACCGACCACATAGACATCGGGGTTGACCACCATGAACTCGCGGATACGGTCCTCGCGGGTCTCGCCACCATGGCCGGCCGGATTGGCATCAAGATAATGCGGATTAATCTGGAAAGGCACCAGATTGAGCGTATCGAAAGATTCGGGTTGGATGATAGGCATATCGTTGGTGGTCTTCATCGTAGGGCAAGCCACGTTGGATCCCGCGCTCCAGCCCATGTACGGACAGCCTTGCAGCACTTTTTCCCGAATAGCCTCCATCAGACCGGTCCGATGCATCTCGGCTACCAGATGGAAAGTGTTCCCACCCCCCACTACGATGCATTCCGCCTGCTGCACGGCCGTAATCGGGAATTCAAAGGCATGCACGGAATCCAAGGCCACGCCCATTTCAGCGAACACCTTGCCCACCTTTTCGGCATAGGCATTGTAACCCGAAGCCACCCCGGCATAAGGCACGAAAAGCACCCTCTTGATATTGAACTTCTTGAAGAAAGCCTCGATGTCTTTCTTAGGCCATGCCAGATAGGCTTCGCCCGCATTGGTCGAATTGCTGATAAGCAAAAGATGACGGTTCATATTCCTTATATTTTTTTTCAAAAAAAAGGCGGTGTGCCACGAGCAATCTGCCTTCTTTGCCCACACTGGCCACCGCCTCAAACAATATATTACTTCCCTTCCCGATGCTCTTCCACCCACTTCCGGGCATTGACGAAAGCCTCGATCCAAGGCGTCACTTCGTCCCAGAGACGGCGGTCTTCCGGATACCAGGCGCATTGCCAGGGAAAGATAGCCCTTTCCAGATGCGGCATCATCGCCAAATGACGGCCATCGGCCGAAACCAAGCCCGCGATCGCTTCCGGAGAACCGTTCGGGTTGGCCGGATAGGCATCGTATGCGTAACGCGCCACGACATGGTAATGCGAAGGCGCATAAGGCAGGCTGAACTTGCCTTCCCCGTGCGCCACCCAGATGCCGAGCGTGCTTCCCGCCAAGGAACCGAACATCACCGAATTGTTTTCCGGAATGGCCAGCGAGATGAACTCGCTCTCGAACTTATGCGAATCATTATGCAGCATACGCGGCTTCTGCTCGTCCTCGGGTGTCAGCAATCCCAATTCCACCATCAGCTGGCATCCGTTGCAAATCCCCAAGGACAAGGTATCGGGCCGTTCATAGAAACGCTTCAATGCCTGGCGTGCCTTCTCGTTGTACAGGAAAGCCCCGGCCCAGCCCTTGGCCGAACCCAAGACATCGCTGTTGGAGAAACCGCCGCAATACACCACCATGTTCACATCGTCCAAAGTCTCGCGCCCGCTGATGAGGTCGGTCATATGCACGTCCTTCACGTCGAAACCGGCCAGATAAAGCGAATAGGCCATCTCGCGGTCGCCATTGATCCCTTTCTCGCGGATAATCGCCGCACGGATACCGCTCGCCTGCCGACGGTCGGCCGAAATGCCGTAAGCGCTCAGCTTGCCTTTGAACGAAGCCGGGAAACGAACCTGCAACGGCTGCTTCTTATAGTTCTCGAAACGAGCCTTGGCGCAATCCTCCCCGCTCTGCTTGCAGTCGAGCAGATACGAGGACTTGAACCAAAGGTCGCGCAAGGCATCGATATCGAATTCATGCTTCCTGCCATCCTTCAAGACCCTGAGCCTGCGCTGAGCTACCGGCTTGCCGATTCTCAAGAAACCGACACCGGCCTTATGCAACAGCTTTTCCAGCCGGTTGGGCTCGGCCGTCTGCACCACCACCCCGGGATTCTCGGCAAAGAGAATCTTGACCAGATCCTTTTCAGGGAAAGCTCCGAAATCCACTTCGGCGCCGCCCTCGGTATTGGCAAAGCACATTTCCAGCAAGCATGTCAGGATGCCGCCTGCCGAAATATCGTGTCCGGCCAGCAACAGCCCTTCGCGGACGGCTTCCTGCAAAGCAGCGAAAGCTTCCTTGAAATAATCCGGATCCTGTACCATCGGGCATTGCGAACCCACTTTTCCCAAACTTTGGGCAAAGGCCGAACCGCCCAATTTCAAAGCATCGAACGAAAAATCAATATGATACAAGGCACTTCCAGCCACCGGCTGCATCACCGGCGACACCACCCGGCGCACATCGGACACTTCTGCTCCGGCCGAGATAATCACCGTGCCCGGCGAAAAGACCTTCTCTTCCCCGTACTTCTGGGTCATCGAAAGGCTGTCCTTCCCCGTCGGGATATTGATGCCCAAAGCGCAGGCGAAATCGCTGCAAGCCTTGACCGCCTTGTACAGACGGGCATCCTCGCCCTCGTTCTTGCAAGGCCACATCCAGTTGGCGCTCAGCGAAACGCTCTTCAGCCCATCGGCCAAAGGAGCCCAGACGATGTTGGTCAAAGCCTCTGCCACCGACAGGACCGAACCCGCCGCCGGGTCGATCAAAGCCGCCTGGGGCGCATGGCCTATCGAAGTAGCGATACCGGAACGCCCGCGGTAATCGATCGCCACCACGCCGCAATCGCTCAAAGGCAACTGTATCTGCCCCTGGCACTGCTGACGAGCAATCTTCCCGGTCACCGAACGGTCCACCTTGTTGGTCAGCCAGTCCTTGCAAGCCACCGCCTCTATCTGCAGCACCTGCTCCGCATAATGATCCAGGTCCTTCACATCGTAATCCACATCGGCATAATGCTCTTCCACCGTATGGTCGTGCATATATGTACGCGGCGTCTTGCCGAACATGTCTTCCATGGCCAAGTCAATCGGGCGGACGCCATCGGCCTGCTCGAAGACAAAACGATGGTCTCCCGTGGTCTCTCCGACCACATACATGGGCGAACGCTCGCGATCGGCAATCCGGCGCACCCGTTCGGTATCTTCCTCCCGAATCACCATTCCCATGCGTTCCTGGCTTTCGTTGCCCACGATTTCCTTGGCCGACAAGGTGGGGTCGCCCACCGGCAAAGCCGCCATGTCAATCTTGCCCCCGGTAGCTTCCACCAGCTCGGAAAGCGCGTTCAGATGGCCGCCGGCACCATGATCGTGAATCGAAACGATGGGGTTGCTGTCGCTTTCGGCCAAGGCACGGATCACATTCGAGACCCGCTTCTGCATTTCCGGATTGGCCCGCTGCACGGCATTGAGCTCGATGGCGTTGTCGTACTGTCCAGTAGCTACCGAGGAAACCGCGCCGCCCCCCATGCCGATACGGTAGTTGTCACCGCCCAGCACCACCACTTTCTCTCCGGCTTCGGGCGTGCCTTTCAACGCATCGCGCTGGTTAGCAAAGCCCACGCCGCCTGCCAGCATGATAACCTTGTCGTAAGCGTATTTCTTGTCGTTTTCCCCGTGCTCGAAGGTAAGCAACGAACCGCAAATCAACGGCTGGCCGAACTTGTTCCCGAAATCGGATGCCCCGTTCGATGCCTTGATCAGAATCTCCTCCGGAGTCTGGTACAACCACGGACGAGGCGGAATCGAAGTAGTTTCCCAATCCCGACCCGAAGCGGTACGCGGATAGGCCGTCATATAGACCGCCGTCCCGACCAAAGGCAGACTGGCCTTGCCCCCGCCCAAACGGTCGCGGATTTCGCCGCCCGTCCCGGTAGCCGCCCCGTTGAAAGGTTCCACCGTAGTAGGGAAATTATGCGTTTCGGCCTTGAGCGAAATCACCGTCTTGATATCGTGAATGTCAAAGAAACTGGCCGTATCGGGCTGCGAAGGCGCGAACTGTTCTACCACAGGCCCTTCGATAAAGGCCACGTTGTCCTTGTAGGCCGATACGAGCTTGTTGGGATTCTCGGCCGAGGTCTTCTTGATCAGCTTGAAAAGGGAACTTTCCTGCTCTACCCCATCGATGATGAACACGCCGTTGAAAATCTTGTGGCGGCAATGCTCGGAATTGACCTGGGAGAAGCCGAACACCTCGCTGTCGGTGAGCGGACGGCCGATCTTGGCGCTAAGCTGCTTGAGGTATTCGATTTCGTCCGGGTTCAAAGCCAGGCCTTCTTCCTTGTCGTAGGCTTCGATATCCTCGATGTAACGGATAGGGTCAGGCTGCTTGTCCACCTTGAACACGGTATCGTCAATCCCGTTGTAGAGCCGTTGCAGCATCTTGTCATAGCTTGCATCGGCCCCACCGACCGGGAAGAATTCCTCAATCCGGCTTATGCCTTGGATGCCCATGTTCTGAGTGATTTCCACCGCATTGGTGCTCCAAGGGGTTATCATCTCCTTGCGCGGGCCCACAAACCAGCCGCTCAAGGAACGGGCATCCAAAAGGACGGCCTTGTCAAAAAGCCAGACTAATCTTTCCACTTCGCCCGAACCAAAAGCGTGGTCGGCTTCCACGGCAATCACATTCTGCCGAGGCGTTTGAAAAAAGAAGACCATATATTATTCCAAATTATATTAAAGGTTTTTCACCTTTCGATTAAAACCATGCACAAAAAGCCTGATTCTTTTTCGACATCGCTTATTTAAATGCGACCCCTTGCACACTTTATAGCGTCGGAACAGGATAGAGCCGACGACACCTAAAAAACGAATTTAGAGCAGCAGATACGAGGCATCGAACCGCTGTCTTGACGGGGAGCATACTTGGGTATGTGACCCGCCAAGACAAGGTTCGTAACGAAGTAGATGCTACTCTAAATTCGTTTTTTACTCTACGCCTAGGATTTCCAACATCTTAATCGCCGAATCCGCAATCACCGTCCCCGGCCCGAACACCGCGCAAGCCCCGTGGTCGAACAGGTACTGGTAATCCTGATATGGGATGACCCCGCCGACAACCACCAGGATATCCTCGCGGCCCAATTTCTTGAGTTCTTCGACCAACTGGGGAACCAGCGTCTTATGGCCGCCCGCCAAAGAAGAAACCCCGACGATATGCACGTCGTTTTCAACGGCTTCCTTGGCAGCCTCGGCCGGAGTCTGGAACAAAGGTCCCATATCCACGTCGAATCCTAAATCGGCATAACCGGTAGCCAGCACTTTCGCCCCCCGGTCGTGCCCGTCCTGTCCCATCTTGGCCAGCATGATACGAGGACGCCGGCCTTCGGCCTTGGCAAAGGCATCGGCCATCGCCGCCGCCTTCTGGAACAAGGCATCGTTCTTTGCTTCTGATGAATACACGCCTGATATTGTTCTAATCACGGCCTTGTAACGGCCAAATACTTTTTCAAGAGCCGAGGAAATCTCGCCCAGCGAAGCCCGTTTGCGGGCCGCATCGATAGAGAGTTCCAGCAGATTGCCTTCCCCGGTTTCGGCGCAGCGGGTCAAGGCATCCAAAGCCGCGTCCACCTCTGCCTGGTTACGGTTGGCACGCAACTTGGCCAGACGGGCTATCTGGGCTTCGCGGACCTTGGTATTGTCCACTTCCAAGGTCTCGATCGGGGCTTCCTTGTCCAGACGGTACTTGTTCACGCCCACGATAGTGTCGATACGGGAGTCGATACGCGCCTGTTTGCGGGCAGCGGCTTCCTCGATACGCATCTTAGGCACGCCGGTTTCAATCGCCTTGGCCATCCCGCCCAGGTTTTCCACTTCCTGTATCAGCTTCCAGGCACGATGCGCCAGCTCGTTGGTCAGGGTTTCGATGTAATAGGAACCAGCCCAAGGATCTATCTCCTTGCAAATCTTGGTTTCTTCCTGAATGTAAATCTGGGTATTACGGGCAATCCGGGCCGAAAAGTCGGTAGGAAGGGCAATAGCCTCGTCCAAGGCGTTGGTATGCAAGGACTGAGTATGCCCCAACGCGGCCCCCATCGCCTCGATGCAGGTACGAGTCACATTATTGAAAGGATCCTGCTCGGTGAGCGACCAGCCCGAAGTCTGGCAATGGGTACGCAGGCTCATCGACTTGGGATTCTTGGGATTGAACTGCTTTACCAGCTTGGCCCACAGCATACGCCCGGCCCGCATCTTGGCAATTTCCATGAAATGGTTCATGCCGATGCCCCAGAAGAACGACAAACGCGGAGCGAAGTCGTCGATACTCATCCCGGCGTTGATTCCGGCACGGATATACTCCAGACCGTCGGCCAAGGTATAGGCCAGCTCGATATCGGCCGTCGCCCCGGCCTCCTGGATATGGTAACCGGAAATACTGATCGAGTTGAACTTGGGCATGTTCTTGGAAGTGAACGCGAAGATATCGGCAATAATCTTCATCGAAGGCTTGGGCGGATAGATATAGGTGTTGCGCACCATGAATTCCTTCAGGATATCGTTCTGAATCGTCCCGCTGAGCTGCTCCATCTTCACGCCTTGTTCCTCGGCAGCCACGATATAGAATGCCAGAATGGGCAGCACGGCACCGTTCATCGTCATCGAGACCGACATCTTGTCCAAGGGTATCTGGTCGAAAAGGATTTCCATATCGAGGATGGAATCGACGGCCACGCCGGCTTTTCCCACATCGCCCACCACGCGCTCGTTGTCCGAGTCGTAGCCCCGGTGGGTAGCCAGGTCGAAGGCGATGCTCAAGCCCTTCTGCCCGGCCGCCAGGTTACGGCGGTAAAAGGCATTCGATTCCTCGGCGGTGGAAAAGCCGGCGTATTGACGGATCGTCCACGGCCTTTGGGTGTACATGGTGCTGTACGGCCCGCGCAAAAACGGCGGAAGACCGGCCGCATAGTCCAAATGTTCCATGCCTTGCAGGTCTTCCCGGGTATAAAATGGTTTTACTGGAATTTGTTCAGGCGTTTGCCAAAGAGGGTTTCCGCTTTCGGCGGCCTTGCCCCTGACGGCTCCCGCATTGATTTTAATGTCCTTGTAATTCGGTTTCATACAAGTTGAATTTTCGAAATCAAAGAGCAAAGATAGTGAAAGTCGAGAGCAATGCAAAAGGAGCTTGCTCAGTTTTGCATTGCCGAGACGCATCCCATTTTCGGCGACAGCCAAAGATACACATTTTACCGCTTATTGCCCCCGGCCCGGAAACAGGTCACCGTAATCACCAGCGAAACAACGCATAACAGCGAGCTGCCGAATACCAGGTAAAGCGTATAGAAAAAATGCCGGAAACTGAATGCCTCCAGGAAAAAATAAGCCAGATGGAAAAACACCAGAATCCAGATGGAATAATACAGGAAACCGCCCCATCCCATGTTCGAAGGCAAGGGTGTTCCCGATAAATCGCTGTCGTGCAGCACATCCTTGGAAGGCCGGACCTTGAAATAAACAATACGGACAAAGCCCGCCAGCGTAGCCGCTGCCGCATTCAATCCAGGCACACCGCACAGCAAATCCACGCAGAAACCGGCCGCGAAAGAGGCCAGCAATACCGCCACCGCAGGCGTTTGCAAAGGCAGCAGCACCACGAAGACAGGATACAATATCCAATGCAGGTTCCCCGGCAGGCTGATATGCTCCAGCGCGATCCCTTGCAGCAGGACCAGGAACACAAAACGGATTATATTTCTCCAAAGGGATGTTGTCTGCATGATTCCAATTCTGCTTTGTAGAGATCCTTGACTATATATACCTGATCCACGCCATGGTAATCCTCGCTGAAACGAATCCTGAGCCGATAGAAATCTTCCCCGGGTTCAGAAATCACCTCTTCCACATACCCCACCGGAATGCCGCCAGGGAACACTGACGACAAGCCGCTAGTCACCACCTTCTCGCCTATGCGGATCCGCACATGGGAAGGTATATCGCTCAACACCGCTTCATCGTAACGGATTCCCGGCCAAGACAAAGATCCGGAAAATCCGGACGAAGCCAGGCTCACGCTCACCAAACTCTGGCTGTGCAGCACCGTCAGCACCGAAGAAAAATGCTCGGAAACCTTGTCCACGATACCGATGATGCCCCGGGGCGAAATGACCCCCATGCCAGCCTCCACGCCTTCGGCCCGGCCGGCATCCAAGATAAAATAGTTGTTGGACAGATTCAATGTCGAATGCACGATACGGGTGCAAAGGCAGATATAACGCTGGGCGTAAGCCGAATCGGTCCGGAAAGCCTTTTCCTGATGGCGAAGCGGAAGCTTGGATGTTTCCAGCTGAGCCCTGAGCCAGGCGTTCTCCTTTTGTAATTCCAGGTTCTCCGCCTTGAGCTCGTCCTTGCTCCGCACATCGCCGCCTATCGACAGGAACCGCCCTTTGATAGCCGTGCCAAACTCGTAGAGGCTTGAAGAAGGCTGTTGGTTGTTATTGAAGAACAAAACAAGGGCTATGGCTTCCAGCAACAGGAAAACCAAAATATAGAGATTCCGTCTGAGTAGCTGCAATATCTGATTCACGCCCTAAGCTATTCCACTGCTTCCATCCGGCTGAAAACCCATAGCATCGAGCTTTCAGCCTGCCAAACGCCACCACCAAAACCGTTTATCATCGCCCCCGGCAAGCTCGACGGAGCAAAGCCTCCATCATTTCACCTTGCCGAGCGTGCTCCGCATCCAGTCCGCGGCTTATTTTATCAAAAACGTGAACTTGTCGAAGTTCTTCAAGGCGATGCCCGTGCCGCGAGCCACCGCCCGCAAGGGATCCTCGGCCAGATGCACCGGCAGCTTGGTCTTGGCCGCGATACGCTTGTCGAGCCCGCGCAGCAAAGAGCCTCCACCGGCAAGGTAAATACCGGTCTTGAAGATATCGGCCGACAATTCCGGCGGCGTCATTTCCAAGGCATTGAGCACCGCCGCCTCAATTTTGAGGATGGAACGATCCAATGCCTGGGCAATCTCGGCATAGTTCACGACGATTTCCTTGGGAATACCGGTCAGCAAGTCACGTCCTTGCACGGCAAAATCTTCGGGCGGGTTGTCCAATTCGGGCAAAGCCGAGCCCACTTCAATCTTGATTCGTTCCGAAGTGTAGTCCCCGATACTGATATTGTGGCGCTTGCGCATGTATTCCTTGATATCCTGGTTGAACTCGTCCCCGGCAATGCGGATGGACTTGTTGCTGACAATACCCCCCAAGGCTATCACGGCAATCTCACTGGTTCCTCCGCCTATATCCACAATCATATTGCCATGAGGCTCAAGTACATTAAGGCCGATACCTATCGCGGCGGCCATAGGCTCGTGAATCAGACGCACCTCGCGGGCGCCGGCCTGTTCAGCCGAATCCCGGACCGCCCGTTCCTCCACTTCAGTAATGCCCGAAGGAATGCAGATGACCATCTTCAAGGCGGGCGGGAAAACGGATTTCGGGGCGGGAATCATCTTGATCAGCTCCCGCATCAGGCTTTCGGTGGCCTGGAAGTCGGCAATCACCCCGTCCTTCATCGGACGGATCGTCTTGATGTTCTCCGGTGTCTTGCCATGCATCATCATGGCATATTTCCCTACGGCCAGAACCTTGCCGGTACTGCGTTCTATGGCTATGATGGACGGTTCGTCCACAACGACTTTATCGTTATATATGATGATTGTATTGGCTGTTCCCAAGTCAATGGCAATCTCCCGGTTCATGAAAGAAAAAAGACCCATGTTATAGAAGGTGTTCTTTGGTTAAAAACGTGGACCACGCAAGACACCGCATAGTCCGAACAAAGGGCAAAGTTATGTATTTTTTGGCATCTTGCCAATAGCGTTTTTTCGTTGTTTCATCTTCTCGCGCTATCTTTGTATTCCTGACGCCGGGCCCAGGAGCGGCTGCGGTGCGCTAATCCTTTTGGTTCGAAAAAAAATATCAAAAGAAATGAACCTGAAAGACAAACTCCTGCATCCTGTTTTCGCGCTAATCCGGGATGTGGCCGACCGGGAAAGGATTCCGGTTTACGTGGTGGGAGGATATGTGCGGGACTTGCTGATAGACAGGCCGTCCACGGATATCGACTGCACGGTGGCGGGCGACGGTATCCGTCTCAGCCGTGAAGTCTGCCAGGAAATCGGCCGTCGCGAAGGCTCTGTCCCCAACCTGCAAGAGTTCAAGCAGTTCGGAACATGCAAATTCCAATACGAGGATACGGAAATCGAATTTGTCGGGATGCGGAAAGAGACCTACACGCCGGGCTCGCGCAAGCCCCATGTGGAAGCGGGGACATTGGAAGACGACTTGATGCGGAGGGATTTCAGTATCAATGCGATGGCGGTATCACTCAACGGAAGCCGCTACGGGGAGCTGATCGACCCTTTCAACGGGCTGGAGGATTTGGACAAACAGACGGTCCGCAGCCACCGGGACCCGGACCAGAGCTTCATCGAAGACCCGCTGCGGATGTTCCGGGCCATCCGATTTGCTTCGCAACTGTATTTCGACATCGACCCGGACACCTTCGATGCCATTATGCGCAATGCGGCTGAAATCAAGAATCTGTCGGCCGAACGCATCACGGAAGAACTGGACAAGCTGATTCTGTCGCCCAAGCCTTCCTACGGCTTCAAGCTGTTGGATGCCGCCGGTCTGCTGAATCTGTTCTTTCCGGAAATGATCGCGCTCAAGGGCGTGGAAACCAAGAACGGGAAGGCGCACAAGGACAATTTCGAGCATACATTGGAGGTTCTGGACCACGTGGCCTATGCCGGCGGAGGGCTTTGGCTCCGATGGGCGGCCTTGCTGCACGATATCGCCAAACCGAAGACCAAACGCTTCGAGGAGCCGAAGGGCTGGACATTCCACGCGCATGAATATATCGGTGCCAAGATGGTCCCGGGCATTTTCAAACGCTTCAAAATGCCGATGGACGAGAATATGCGTTTTGTGCAGAAAATGGTGGAACTGCATCTGCGGCCTATCATCCTGGCCGAGGATGTGGTCACCGATTCGGCGGTCCGCCGCCTGCTTTTCGAGGCCGGGGACGATATCGACAGCCTGATGACGCTGGCACGAGCGGACATCACCTCCAAGAACCGGGAAAAGGTGGCACGTTACCGCAACAATTTCGTGATTGTGGAACGCAAGCTGAAAGAAATCGAGGAAAAGGACCGGATCCGCAATTTCCAGCCTCCGGTTTCGGGCCAGGATATCATGGACTATTTCGCCATTCCGCCCTGCCGGGAAGTGGGGCTGATCAAGGACCAGCTCAAGGATGCCGTCCTGGACGGGGTGATTGCCAACGACCGGCAGGAGGCCTGGGAAATGATGCTGCGCTTAGGGGCGGAACTGGGATTGAATGCGCCCGACCCGAAACGGGTAGCACCGGAACAAAAGAAGAAAGCACCGGAACAGAAACCGGAAGAACCGGAGCCGAAAAAGAAGGAAGCATGAAAACGCTGAAAGTCTTGGAGGGGCCGACCGCGGTCGGGAAAACAGCCTTGGCCATCGAATGGGCTTTGGCGGACAGGACGGAAATCGTGTCGGCCGACTCGCGGCAGTTTTACCGGGAACTTGATATAGGCGTGGCAAGGCCCAGCCCGGAAGAGCTGGCCGCCGTTCCCCATCATTTCATCGCCTGCAAAAGCATAGAGGAATATTACAGCGTGTCCCGTTACGAACAGGAGGCGCTGGCCTTGTTGGAGGAATTGTTCAAGAAACACGATGTCGTAATTCTTGCCGGTGGTTCGGGACTATATGTCAATGCGTTGTGCCACGGGATAGACGACCTCCCCGACCCTGCGCCGGAACTCCGGGAGGCATTGAAGAAGCAACTGGCCGAAAAAGGCATCGAATCCTTGCAGCAGGAACTGAAACGGCTCGACCCGGTCTTTTACGAACAAGTCGATTTGTGCAATTCGGTCCGGCTGCGCCGCGCCTTGGAAGTCTGCATCACCACAGGAAAGCCGTTTTCTTCCCTGCGGACCGGACCGCGCAAGCAACGGCCTTTCCGGATAGAGCGTTACGCGCTGAACCGTCCTAAAGAAGAACTCTACGAAAGAATCAACCGGAGAGTGGATTTGATGATGGAAGCCGGCCTCCTGGACGAGGCCCGCGCCCTATGGCCGCAAGCGCATCTGAACGCCCTGCAGACAGTCGGCTACCGGGAACTGTTCGAATATTTCGAGGGTAAGATTCCGCTGGAACAGGCCGTCACCGACATCAAGACCCATACCCGCCGCTATGCCAAGCGCCAGCTCACCTGGCTCCGCAAGCAGGAAGGGCTGCAATGGATTGAAATCTGAGACCAGATATAAATACACAAAAGCTTTAGGTTGCTCGTCCTCTATAAATAGGTATAATAGGCACCTCTTCACTATAGGTACCTCTCCACTTCCTCTTTGCCTATCGGTCCGGGACAGAGAATCAACAAACGTTCGATAATGTTGCGAAGCTGGCGGATATTGCCGGGCCAAGGCTGAGCGCAAAGCAAGGAAACCGCCTCCGGGCTGAATTCCCGAGGCTGCCGGCTCATCCCGGCCGAAACCTGCTCGTTGAAGTAGCGCACCAGTTCCGGAATATCCTCCTTGTGGTCCTTCAAGTCCGGAACACGAATCACAATCACGCTCAAGCGGTGGTAGAGGTCCTCGCGGAAACGCCCGGCAGCGATTTCGGCCTCCAAATCCTTGTTCGTGGCCGCAATCACCCTCGCGTTCACCTCGATAGGCTTCTCGCCTCCCACCCGCATGATGACATTCTCCTGCAAAGCACGTAACACCTTGGCTTGCGCCGAAAGGCTCATGTCCCCGATTTCATCCAAGAAGATAGTGCCGTCCTGCGCCTGCTCGAAACTGCCTTTGCGCTGCTTGACCGCCGAGGTGAACGAACCTTTCTCATGCCCGAACAACTCGCTCTCAATCAGCTCCGAGGGAATCGCCGCGCAGTTCACCTCCACAAAGGGTCCGTCCCCTACCTGGCTATTCCTATGAATCCTCCGCGCGACCAATTCCTTTCCCGTGCCATTCCGGCCCATGATCAAGACCCGCGCATCGGTCGGGGCCACCTTGTCGGCCATCTCCAAAGCCTCCGCGAAAAGCCCGCTGCTCCCCACAATCCGGTATTTCGACTCCACCTGGCGTTGCAGCTGCCGTGTCCGCTTCTCCATCCGCCCCTTATCGAGGGCGTTTTTGAGCGAAACCAAAATACGGTTCAGCTCCAACGGCTTGGCAATGAAATCGAAGGCTCCTTTCTTGATGCAATCCACCGCCGTGTCGATATCCCCGTGACCCGAAATCATGATAAAGGCCACCGGACATTGGGACATTGCCTTCTCCAGCAGTTCCACGCCGTCCAGACCCGGCATCTTGATATCGCAGAACACCGCATCGAAAGCGTTCTTCTGCAACATTTCCCAAGCCTGCAATCCGTCCACCGCCTCGTCCACCTCGTAGCCCTCATACTCCAGAATCTCGCGGAGGCTGCTGCGGATCAGCGCGTCGTCATCCGCCACCAATATCCTTGCCATGACACCTTATTTTCAATATTCACAAGATATGCTCGCTTCCTCCCCCGAATAAACGTCTTTATGGCGAGCAGATGCAAGGCATGCGACGAAGGCGGCACCGGAGCATACTTATGTATGTGAGGATGCCGCCGAGGAGCATAACGCCGCAGATGCCGCCATAAAGGCGTTTATTCCTTATACCTTATCCACTTCCACAACTCCTTATACGACCCCTTCTTCCCATACATCAGGATTCCAACCCGGTAAATCCGCGCTGCCACCCAAGTCGAGCCGATGAACCCTAACACCAGCAAGCCCAGCGACAGCACCAATTCCCAGACCGGCACCCCGAACGGGATACGCGCCATCATCACGATAGGCGAAGTGAAAGGAATGATCGAAGTCCAGAAAGCCAGCGGGCCGTCAGGCGACTTCAAGACCGTAGCCACCACCAAAATACCCAGAATCAACGGAATCGTGACCGGCCACATGAACTGGTTGGTATCCTCCTGGTCTTCCACGGCCGCCCCGATAGCCGCAAACAAAGATGCGTACAACAGGTAGCCGCCCAGGAAATAAGCCAAGAAGAACAGAAGCAAGGACTTGATATGCAAGGACTCGATAATCGCCTGAATCTCCACCATCGTCGCCTGCACTTCCGTCATCGGCATCGCGGCCCCCATGCCCGGCATCGAACTCTGGGCAGCGGCCATCTGCGCCGCCTCCATGCTGCCTCCGCCTCCCAACATCCCTATCACCATCGTCAGCACCAAAGTCAGCACGCCCCAGAGCAGAAGCTGTGTCAAGCCCACGAAAGCCAGCCCCAGCACCTTACCCATCAAAAGCTGGAACGGCTTCACCGACGAAATCATCACCTCGATAATCCGGTTCGACTTCTCCTCGATGACCCCGCTCATGATCTGGCTTCCGTAAATGAAGACGAAACCGTAAATCAGGAAGCCGAACACATAGGCCACAATGCTCTTGATTTCCGTATAAGAACGCTCGCCCGTCACCATGTCCTGCGAAATCACATCCACCTTGGCATTATTGATATACTCGAACAAAGCTGGATCCAAATCGCTCTCCCTCTTCATCAAGGCCATCCTTAGCTCGTTCTCGGCCAAAGATTCTATTTCATCGATCGTGCTCATCGAAGGGTCGGTCTCCTGGTAGAACAGTACCATCCGCTGACGGTTCGAGTCGGCTCCCGCCACCGGAATCCACAAAGCCCCGGCATACTTCCCTTCCCGCATCCCCGCCTTGGCCGCAGCCGTATCCGCCACAATCTCGAAGGTGTCCTCCGCCCCCGCGAAAGCCTCCGTGTACAAATCCGTTTCATCCACCAAGGCATACGTCTTGGACTCGTCCCCCATCTGCATCAGCAAAGCCGGCGCGAACATCAATGCCACCAGCAGGATCGGGCCCAGGATGGTCATGATGAAGAAACCCTTTTTCTTGACCCTCGTCGTGTACTCCCGCTGGAGCACCACCCATGTATTATTTTTCATTTTCCGCCTTTTTTACCGTTTGAATAAAAATATCGTTCATGCTGGGCAGCTTTTCCGAAAAATCCTTCACCTCCCCGTAACGCATCAGCGTCTCCAGCATCCGGTTCCCGTCTCCTTTCCCCTCGCCCATCTTGACCTTGAGCGCGTACAGGCCCGGCGCGTCGCAAGGCGTGTTCTCCATGACCTCCACCGCCGAAGCGAGTTCCTCCATCTTCTCCGGCGAGGAATGCAGCATCACATGGTAAATATTGTCGCTGAACTGGCGGCGGATATCCTCCACCTTCCCGTCCAGAATCTTTTTCGATTTGTTAATCAATGCGATTTCATCGCAAATTTCTTCCACCGAGGCCATATTATGCGTCGAAAAAATAATCGTGGCCCCCTTCCGCTTCAATTCTAAAATCTCGTCCTTGAGCAACTGCGCGTTTATCGGGTCGAAGCCGCTGAAAGGCTCGTCGAAAATCAGCAGGCTCGGCTTGTGCAGCACCGTCACCACGAACTGGATCTTCTGCTGCATCCCCTTGGAAAGCTCGGCCACCTTGCGGTTCCACCAGGAATCGATACCGAACTTCTCGAACCACTCGTGCAGCCGCTTGCTGGCCTCCATCCGGCTCAAGCCCTTGAGCTGCGCCAGGTACATGGCCTGTTCGCCCACCTTCATGTTCCGGTAAAGTCCCCGTTCTTCCGGCAGATAGCCCACATCGTAAATATGTTCGCGCGACAGTTTCTTCCCCTTGAGCAGGACCTCCCCCTCGTCAGGTGCCGTTATCTGGTTGATAATCCGGATAAACGTCGTCTTACCGGCCCCGTTCGGTCCCAAAAGCCCGAAAATACAGCCTTCCGGAACGGAAATCGACACATGGTCCAGCGCCGTATGCGTCCCGTAGCGTTTCACGATGCCTTTCGCATCCAATAAAAAATCCATAATGACTCTATCAATAATTTTATTTACGAACCCATCGGGAACAAGCGTGCTCCAGCCGCCCGTCTCCAACTCCCGACCCACTTCCTCAATATCCGCTTTCGACTAAGCTGAAAAAGCCCTGCCTCCAGAAGGAAATAGGGCTTTTTTTCATAGGAACTAGCAGTGCATGAAACGCTTAACCAACTCTTCCATCTTCGCCGGATTCTTGGCGACTTCTTCGCGAAGCCCCTTGTCCTTGAAATCCTTGAGCGAATTGATCAAGCCGTCGATCAGGCTCTTGCTGAACACGCCGTATTCTTCGTAAACGGCACGCTGGGCCTGCAGGCAATCGGCCGAATCCTCGCAGCAGACAGGCAGCTGGTGGTATTTCTTGGCCTTTTCCTTGTTTTCATCACTGAAGATGTTCACATCCACATAATTGTCGGCAGCGAACTGCAAGGCGTCCTTCATTTCGAAACCATGACGGGCCGCCACGCAGAGACCGGCCACCAGCAGGTAGATATTGGCCGAACCGTCCGGAGCACGGAATTCCGCCGTCTGCTTGTTGGAATAATCCGGGGCCAGCTTGGCTTCCTTCGGGTTGGCATCCACCGCCATGTTCTTGGTGGTTTCCCAGCCCAGCGGCACACGTACCAGAGCCGAACGGTTGCGGTCGCCCCAGCAGATATTGGTAGGCGCTTCCTGATGAGGCACCAGACGGAAATACGACATAGGATTGGTATTGCCGAAAGCGGTCAGCGAAGCAGCCAGGTCGAGGTAACCGGCGATAGCGGTCTTGGCCACGTCCGAAAGCTTGTGTTCGGCATTGAGCATCTGGTTCTGGCCATCCTTCATGATAGCGGTATGGATATGCATCCCGCTACCGGCCTTGCCTACGGTAATCTTCGGCGAGAAGGTCACCAGGAGACCATGCTGGTAGGCCATCGTACGCAGAATCCACTTGGCGATAATCAACTGGTCGGCAGCATCTTCGAGCGGACAAGGCAGGAATTCCACTTCGTTCTGCTCGTAGTTCTTGCCGTCCTGGCTGAAATTGCCCACTTCGGAGTGACCGTATTTGATGCGGCAGCCGCAGGAGGCCATGGCCAGCATCGCTTCCTTGCGGAAATCCTCGAACTTGGTGAAAGGCGAGGATTCGTGGTAACCGCGCTGGTCATCGGCTTGGAACAGCGTATCTTCCTCGCCTACCACGTAATATTCCAGCTCGCCCATGCACCAGAACTCGTAACCGGTCTTTTCCTTCATCACCTCGCCGGCACGGCGCATCACGTAGGCCGGGTCGCTTTCAAACGGATTCCCGTCCTTGTCGTAATAGGAGCAAAGCAGGTCCAAAGTGGGGATTTCGGCAAAAGGATTCAGGTAAGCGGTGCGGTAGCGCGGAATCACGTACAAGTCGCTCGCGCCGGCATCCAGGTTCTTGAACAGGCTCGAACCGTCCACCCGTTCGCCGCAGCTGAGGATGGTCTTCACATAATCCAGATCGTTGACCACGAAGTTGAGGGTCTTCAAACGACCGTCTCCCGCCACGTAGCGGAAGTTGATCATCTCGATCTGGTTTTCCTCGATGTAACGGAGGATGTCTTCTTTCGTGAATTCAGAAGCTGGCTTCTGAAGAAACTGCACCAAGGGGTGCGGGTTCATTGAAATGCTCATATCTTATAATGTTTTTATTTTCCAATCCATAAAAAAACGCAGCCTCTCCGGCAGGAGTTCCGCAGCGGCCGTCCGCGGCTCGTCAGCGGATGTAAAAGCCGGCAGATACCATCCCCTCAACGCAAAAAAAGAAAAACCCAGCACACCAAGGCGTTCCAAGTTTTCCTCGCCGATATAACATTGCAAAGATAGCCTTTTTTCCGATACAAACCCCTTATCGCCCTGTCCGAAACCCATATCCTGTCAAAAAGAACATTTCAAAATGATTATCAATTAATTGAAACAACAATTCATCTATCCGGAACAGATAGCCGCGCTCCGGTTTCCTCCAATCTCAAAAATTACTTACTTTTGCGTACCCTTGCCGCAAGAAACGAAGGATGGGCGTTCCCACTCCTCTTTCATGAGCCGCCAGGCAATGCCCGACGAGGCTCACGCAAGGATAATCCTAATTGCCAATTACAGCATGGAGACCAGCACAGGAAAAATCGCACAGATTGTCGGCGCCGTAGTCGATGTATATTTCGAAGAAGACCAAAGGATTCCTACCATTTACGAAGCCTTGGAAATCCAACGGCCCGACGGGCAGAAAGTAGTCCTGGAATGCCAGCAGGACATGGGCGAACGCACCGTCCGCACCATCGCGATGGACTCCACCGACGGACTTTACCGAGGCATGGAAGTAACGGCTACCGGATCGGGCATCTCGATGCCCGTGGGAGAAGAAATCAACGGCCGCCTCTTCAATGTGATTGGAGAACCCATCGACGGCATCGGCCCTGTCCGCTGCGAAAAACGCCGTCCCATACACCAGAAACCGCCTCAATTCGACGAGCTGAACACCTCCGAAGAAGTACTTTATACGGGCATCAAGGCCATCGACATGATTGAACCTTATATGAAAGGGGGCAAAGTGGGGCTTTTCGGGGGAGCCGGTGTCGGCAAGACCGTGCTTATCATGGAGATGATCAACAACATCGCCAAACAGTATTCCGGCCAAACCGTGTTTGCCGGCGTGGGGGAACGCACCCGTGAAGGCAACGACCTGCTGCGGGAAATGATCCAGTCGGGTGTCATCAAATACGGCGAAGCTTTCAAGGAAAGCATGGAAAACGGGAGCTGGGACATCGAAAAAATCGACCATGAAGAACTCAGGAAATCCCAAGCGACCCTGGTATTCGGGCAAATGAACGAATCCCCCGGCGCCCGCGCCCGCGTAGCCTTGTCGGGGTTAGCCTTGGCCGAATATTTCCGGGACAAAGGCAGCGAAGGCCAAGGTGGAAACATCCTGTTTTTCATCGACAATATTTTCCGTTTCACCCAAGCCGGTTCGGAGGTGTCGGCGCTCTTGGGCCGTATGCCTTCCGCCGTAGGATACCAGCCCACGCTGGCTACCGAAATGGGTTTGATGCAGGAACGGATCACCTCTACCAAACATGGCTCCATCACATCGGTGCAAGCCGTTTACGTGCCGGCCGACGACCTTACCGACCCTGCCCCCTCCACGACTTTCGAGCATTTGGATGCCACCACGGTACTGAGCCGCAAGATTTCCGAATTAGGCATCTACCCGGCCGTGGATCCCTTGGCTTCAAGTTCCCGGATCCTAAGTCCGGCCATCGTAGGCAAGGAACACTACCAGACCACCCAACGCATAAAGAACATCCTGCAACGCAACAGCGAGCTGCAGGACATTATCGCGATTCTCGGCATGGACGAGCTGAGCGAAGAAGACAAGCTGGTGGTTAGCCGTGCCCGGAAAATCCAGCGATTCCTCTCCCAGCCGTTCTTCATGTCCGAAGCTTTCACCGGCTTGCCCGGAAAATTCGTCAAGATCGAAGACACGATTGCCGGATTCAAGGCCATCCTGGATGGGGAAATGGACCAGTACCCCGAACAAGCTTTCCACATGGTGGGCACGCTGGAAGACGTGATAGACAAGGCAAAGAAAATCATGGCTGAAGGAGTTGCCTAAAGAAGATTACTCCATTAGATAGACAAAAGGATGCAATTCAAAATTGAAAATCCGGACAAGGAAATCCTGAATATCGAAGCTAAACTGATCCAGCTACCGGGGCTTGACGGTTCTTTCGCCGTGCTGGAAAACCATGCCCCTCTGGTAGCGACACTCAAGAAAGGCCAGGTCCGAATCATCGACAATAACGGTCAGGAACATTGCCTGGATATAGAAGGAGGCATTTTCGGCGTAGCGGAAAACCTTTGCCATCTGCTCCTCCTCTAACTCCCATCAAGGACATTGTCAATCAACAACCAACTTGTTGATATAGAAAACGCATTGACGTCCCCGCCCCTTTCTCCGCGTATTCTGCAACTGCTGATACCCGTAGGCGATAAAACAGCCGGGATACCATTCGGCCATGCCATCCTTCCATGTCCTCAAGATGCGGTCTCCCGGATAGGCGGTGGCCAGCTTGAAGCTCCTCACCGAACCGGCGCCTAAAGACGACAGGCCTCTGTAATACACGATTCCCTCCGAATTATATCCGTAAACCATACGGTCGGCGCTGTCCATCTCCACCGACGCGATAGGCTGAAGGCTCATGTACAAAACATCGTGCTGGATATCGAAAACCGAATTGGCCACGTTCGCCCCCGTGCTGTCAAAGACCGAATAAAAGGCGTTCTTATAGCGGAATCCCTCGAACTCCGTCCTCGTGTAAGGCATCATCCGTCCATAAAAATCGTATGACACCTCGGTGGTCGTGTTGATAATCCGCTCATAGACCTCGCCAGCCAGGCAAAAATGCCCGTCCTTATCCGTCAGCCTCGGCACGCAAAGATAATCCGGCAATATGGTCCGTCCATTCGCTTTTTGCTTGGCTTGCACTACTTTATATAACTCTTCGCTGCTCAGCAACGTATCCAAAGCCGGGTAATCCAAATAAGATTGCGCCCAAAACTTCGTCACCGTGTTCCGCTTGCAGCATAAGCCGAACAAGCCGGCCGTCTCCGTGCCCCGATCGTAGGTCGATACCACCTGCCGTTTGCTGTCCAAGTTCCAAGTGCCGCCTAAAAAGAAGGCATCCTCCCCGGTCATCCGCATCCGGGCATCGACCAGACGCCAATCCTTGCGCGGGGATTCTATTTTCCATTCTTCCATTCCCAAGCTGTCGAAGGCGATTTTTTTCATCACAAAGCACCCTTCCTGCAACTTGGAATCCCGGAACAGCACATAAGCATACCCACGGGAGGTATCCAAGGCCATATCGCACCAGTCGTAATCACGCATCGTCCCTATCTCGACTTCCTGCAAGGTGTCGGAAACCGGATCCAGGCGAGCGTACATATACCGGGACTTCCGCAAGGCCAGGATATGCCAGGCATCATCCTGTATCTTGAAATCCAGAATATTGCTTTTCCCGAAATCCTCTGCCGCCAGTTCATGGTAACGTTTGCTGTATCGGCCGTCAGCCAAGCACAAAGCTATTTCCAGGAACGAAGCCGCATCCGGTTCATCGTAAACCGAAGCCAACACGAACCGCAAACTGTCCGGCTCCTGACGGTATCCCAAAAAGGAATATTCGCTTTCGGTCTCCAAATGAGCCACCCAACGCTGCTGCAGGTTCTCGTCATAGAAGTACACGCTCCGCTGAGGCTTGGAGGCATACAAGTCGTTCTGTTTCATAACCACAACCAGCCCGAACTGCCCCAAAGTCAGAACCGAAAACGGCTCGTCCCCTTCCACGACCGGCAATTCCGCCCTTGCCACATAGCCTCCCTGCGCCCGGCAAAGCCCGGCATCGCCGCAATATAGCAATAGCAAACACAGAAAGAAAAACTTACATACATCAAACAATTTCATTTCCTCGTCTCCTTTCAAAACGCATTTCTTGTAGCAATCCAAGTTTCCATCCATCGCCCGAGTTCCTAAGCAATGGCATCAGTCCCGGGCACAAAGCCTTTCAAAAGAAATGTTCCGCAACCAAATCCGTCAGCAGCCGCCGGTCTTCCGCCATCACATAGGACATCTCCGTTTCCACGATATTCCCGACCGAAATCTCCACGGCCACCCGCTGGCGGAATTCCCGCTGCAAGTCCTCCCGAAATCCGGCCAGCCGGGCTTTCTCCACCCCTTGGATCGTCCGCAATGCCGTCATCACATACTCATGGTAATGGTCGGCTTCGTCCAGAATCTCCCTCTCTTTCGTTCCTACGGCATCTTGCAGATAGTCGCCCAAACGGCCCGTGTTCCAGGAACGTTCATCGCCTATGTACGAATGCGCCGAAGCCCCCAGCCCGATATAAGGCACATTTCTCCAATAATTACTATTGTGAATCGCTTCAAAACCCGGTTTGGCCAGATTGGAAATCTCGTAATGCAAAAAGCCATGCTCTTTGGCAAAAGCCTGCAAGTAACGGTATTCCCTTTCTATCTCCTCGTCCGAAGCCATTTTCGCCTTGCCCTGCTCCACCCGTCTCCATAAAACAGTCTTTGGCTCAAGGCTCAAAGCGTAGGCCGAAAAATGCGGCAAATCCAGCGAAGCCAGACGAGCGAGATTTTCCGCCCAAGGCGCTGCCCCCTCTTCACCCCATAAGCCGTATATCAAATCTGCCGACAGGTTTGAAAAACCTGCCCGCCGAGCGTTTTCAATCGCCTTTTCCGCCTCCTGCCCCGTATGGCATCGGTTCAGCTTCTGCAAATCCTCATCCCGGAACGACTGTATTCCTATGCTCAGGCGGCGCACCGGCGTGTACTTCCATAAATCCCGCAGGTAATCCGGCTCCAAATGTTCCGGATTGGCCTCAAAAGTCACTTCCCGGCAAGAAGAAATATCAAATACCTCAGCCAAGCGTTCCAGCAGGCGGGCATAAAAACCCACCGGCAAAAGCGAAGGTGTACCTCCTCCTATATACAAGCTTCCCAACGAAACCCTTCTTCCTTGGAAATAATGCGAGGAGAACCATGCCGCCTCTGCCGCCAAGGCCTGGAGGTAGGCATCCTCCTTGTTCCTATCGAAAGAGGCTACCGAATAAAAAGCGCAGTACGTGCATTTCCTCCGGCAAAAAGGAATATGTATATACAATCCCGGATTTTCCATCTTTTGCAAATCCCTCATCCTACATCTTCACATTCTTGTTCAGGATCACCCGGAAAGTAGTCCCCACTTTGAGTGTCGAACTCTTGACAAAAATCCGCCCCTTATGGTATTTTTCCACAATCCGCTTGCACAACGTCAAACCGACCCCCCAGCCTCTTTTCTTTGTCGTGAAACCGGGGTCGAAAATCTTGGTGAACATGCTTTTCGGCATTCCTTTTCCTGTATCATGCACATCGATAATCACATGTTCCTCGGATTCTTCTATCGTGATACTGATAGCCCCCACATTGTCCTCAATCGCATTAAGCGCATTCTTGCAAAGGTTCTCAATGACCCACTCTATCAACGGCTCATTGAATTGAGCCATAATCACTGCATCTTCAGGTACATTCACCGAATACGCCACCCGGCTCGAACTCCTTGCCTTGAGATAGAACATGGCTTTATACACCACGGGGACAATGTTTTCCCAATTCAATTCCGGTACAGACCCGATTTTGGAAAAACGGTTTGTCACCAATTCTATACGTTTCACATCTTTTTCTATCTCAGCCAAGTCATGCGGATCCATAGGCTCGCCTTCCTTCAGTTTATAGTAATCAACCCAAGCAAGCAACGAAGACAAGGGCGTTCCAAGCTGATGAGCCGTTTCTTTCGACATTCCCCACCATACCTGATTCTGTTCCATCTTCTTGGCAAAATCGAGCAACGACAAGATTCCCAAAATCACAATCAACAGAGCCAGCAAAATCGCCAATGGGAAGAAGCGCATATTCTTGACCAATGCCGAAGATGAGTAAAAGACATAGAGCTCCCGTTCATCCAGTCCTGGCATAGACAACGCAATCGGGCTGTTTTCCTCCATCATCTCATGCATCAGGTCATGCACAGATTCCTTCGAATAGAAGACTTCCGGATCCACGTCCGAATAAGCAAGAACCGTTTCCTGGCTCTCATCGGTAATCAAAACCGGCACCGAAGCCGTACTGGTCAAAGTTTCCTGCACAAAGGAGCTATCCAAATCCCGAAACACGGAACGCAAACTCAAGAAAACTTCTGAAGGCTTAAAGTACAATTGGTATATAGTACCCTGCGCATCCACCATAAGCGGCGGATACTGGGAATACTCGTCCTTCACCTTTCCTTCAAAAAAAGGAGTTTTACGGGGATCGACTTCCGGATCGTGCGATTCCAGGATAGCCCCGTCCGGATCCACCAAGATGAACGGACGCTGGTTGCTGGTCATAATCCGGCGCAAATACTCGAAATTGTCCTGTGAAGACATATCCGTGGTAAAAACCTGCTCATAGACATACGACCAAATCATCGCATACTGCCGCTCTTCCGTTTCCATCATCGCAAAGATGCTGCGTGCCCGCACAGCCATATCCGCCTGACGCAAGGTCGTAATAGCCCAATTCCGAACCCGGTCCCGCTCATCCCTCTCCATCCGGTTCACCATAATCTGCGAAAAAATCAATGTGAATGCCAGAATGACAGTCGAGATAGATATCAACAAGAAATTCAAACTGCTGCTGCGCAATTTGATGGAATGTTTCCTCTGTGGCATATCGTGTCCTTTTTCAAGTCCTTTTCTATTTCTTTCTTGAACCAAGAGGACATCGCTATCCGTCAGGAAAGCCACAACCATCCCCCGATATCCATTCTCCACTCTCCACGCCGAAAACCGCATACCGGTTCCACGACAATTCTCCTGGCCTTAGAAAGGACTCATATAAATTTGTAAAGGTAGTTCATTTTTTCAAAAAATTTGGAAGATTTTTACCGGTAACTTATATTTGCGAGCCTTTGGCCGGAAAAGGAGCGTTCTTGCATGCAAAGTTCCTTTTTCTCGATGTCAAAACCCCACATTAATTGGATTTCCAATGCTTCTTATAAACAAAATGTATTCGACCAGCAAAATTCTAAGCTTGGCCCTACTCTTGTTTTTATTTGCCATTCCTCTAAACGCCCAGAACGGCCGGTTTTCCGGAAGAATCATCGAAAAAGGTTCCAATACGCCTTTGGAATTCGTCAATGTCATCATCCGGGATACCGAAACCAACGAAATGAAAGGCGGGGCTGTCACGGATATCGATGGCCGATTCGACATCGGGGATCTGCCGTTGAACCGCCCCCTGCAAGCCACCTACTCGGCCATGAGCTACACCACGCTTACCAGTCCTGTTGTCCGGCTCAGCACTTCCAAACCGGTTTTCGATGCAGGCAATGTAGCCCTCTCCACCGAAGCCCACTTATTGGAAACCGTAACCATCACCGGCCAGAAACGCACCATCGAATACAGCCTCGACCGCAAAGTGGTCAATGTGGAACAGACTTTGGTCAGCGAAGGCGGGTCGGCCGTGGACGTATTGCAAAACGTGCCTTCGGTCAGCGTGGACGAAGAAGGGAACGTATCGATGAAAGGGAGCGACAACGTGACGATTCTGATCGACGGCCGTCCGGCCACCCTCTCCGGATTGGGGCTGGAACAAATCGCCTCCAACAACATCGCCAACATCGAAATCATTTCCAACCCTTCGGTCAAGTACAACCCGGAAGGGACATCCGGCATCGTCAACATCATCACTAAGGAACGCCAACGGACCGGCTTCAACGGCAATGTGTACGCTTCCGGTTCCACCGCCAACCGCTACGGCTTAGGAACCAACCTGAGCTGGGGATTGAAGAAAGCGACCATTTTCACCAACCTTGACCTCAGTTACCGCAACCGGGAATCCTCCGGCGAATCCAGGAGGACCAGCTTCCGGGGCGACAACCCGGCTTTTCCGGAAGACAACACCCAGGTTGAAGAAGGCATGAGCTACCGGGAACGGGAAGGCTTCGGCGGCAAGTTCCAATTGGGCGTGGACCTGCATTTCGACCCGAAGAACAGCCTTCTGCTGAGCGGGACATTCAACGCCTGGAGCAACAACCGGCTCAACCGCAACCCGGAAAACCGCACTTTCAGCTTCTTCGATGCCAATGGAGACCGGCATTTCTCGCCAATGGACGAAACCGAACACTGGATCCGCAGCATGAGCACCTATACCGAGAACGACGACCGGATGTACGACGGGCAGTTCGCGCTTTCCTATATCCACAAGTTCGGCAAACCCAAGCAAGACATGACTTTCGACGTGACCTTGGATTACCATCGCCCTAAAGGCACATCGGTCAACGACCGCTGGATGATCACGCCGCTGGGAGACGGCATCATCGATTCGACCCAGACCATCCAGACCATCCTCAACAACCGGAAAGGATTCAATTCGGATATCCAGCTCAACTACCTGCATCCGTTCAACGACAAGATTTCCTTGGAAGTAGGTTACCAAGGCAAAATCCAATGGCAGCAGAACGTGAGCCGTTACGACACCCGGCTCAACGCCTACCAGGACACCGCCATCGACTTCAGCTACCTGGAACACAATCACGGCATCTACGCCAACGTGATGGGGACTTTCGGCCGTTTCACCTTCCAAGTGGGAGGCCGGATGGAAGCCGACCTGATGACCGCCAATACCGTGCGTGACGGCGGGGATACCAGTTTCGATTACGCCCGCTTCCGCTTCTACCCCTCGGTACACATGTCGTACAAAATCGGGGAAAAGCAGGAACTCCAGCTCAGTTACAGCCGCCGGGTGAACCGTCCCCGGCCCCACAACTTGGATCCCTATATCGACTACTCCAACTACCCGTCCTCCATCGATTACGGTAATCCGGACCTTTTGCCGCAGGATATCCACTCGGTGGAACTCAACTATTCGCTATTCCTCAAATCCTCGTCTTTCTATGTGACGGTCTATTACCGTTATATGCAAGACCTGATCCGCCGATACCAGTTCGAGGCGGCCGACCCGGCATCGGGCGAGGTGCTCCTGAACCGGACCTTCATGAACTATGCCACGGGCAACACCTACGGGGTAGATATTTCCTGGGAACAGCAGATTCTGAAATGGTGGAGGATGAGCCTGAGCGGAAGCCTGTATCAGAACATGACATCCGACGACCAATTAGATGAATCCACTACCGTGGAAGGCATCAGCTACAGCGCCCAGTTCAACACGACGATGAACCTGCCCTTGGACTTCACCTTGCAGTTCACCTGCCGCTACCGAGGTCCTTCCTACTGGGGACAGACCCGCTTCGACCAGAATGTAATCGGGGAAATCGCCTTGCGCAAATCCTTCTTCAAGAAAAAGCTGAACGTCGGCCTCCGCGTCCGCGACTTGTTCCATACCCAGCAATGGAACAGCACGGTAGTTGGCGAAGGCTTCACCAATTACAACAAGAGCCGAACCAAGAACTCCACGGCCTTGTATGTCACATTGACTTACAAGTTCAACGAGGGGGTGGAGAATAGGAGTCAGCGACCGCCGCATCCTCCCATGTAGTTCGGCAGGTAGAAACCGGCAATCTGCTTCGTTGCGCGAGAATTCGAAAATGCTCACGTACAAAAGTACGCTCCGCTTTTCTCTTCCTCGCGACGCCTCGCATCTCACCGGTTTCCACATGCCTCTCGGAAACAACATTCCAAATTTCAGCTGAGACATCGCGAACCCTCTTGATTCGAAGGCGAGCAAGACGGAAACAACAGCTGAGATATCGAACGACTAAACTTAGTAACACATATAACATTTCTTTAAACAGAGAAAACGATGAAAATCATCTGCATAGGACAAAATTACCGGGAACATATCATGGAATTGGGCTCCAAGGTGCCGGAAAAGCCGGTGTTCTTCTGCAAGCCGGACACGGCGCTGCTGATCCGGAACCGGCCGTTCTACATCCCAGATTTCAGCCAGGAACTGCATTACGAGACCGAACTGGTCTTGCGAATCTGCAAGGTGGGCAAGAATATCGCCCCCAAGTTCGCCCCGGACTATTACGATGCCTATACCCTCGGATTCGATTTTACCGCCCGGGACATCCAAAGGCATTGCCGCCAGGAAGGCCTGCCATGGGAAATCTGCAAGGCTTTCGACAACTCGGCCGCCATAGGACAGTTCATTCCCAAAGCAGAATTCCCGCAAGGGCCGGATCAATTGCACTTTGAAATGAAAAAAAACGGAGAGACCTGCCAGAAAGGCAATACGGCCGATATGATCTTCAAAGTGGACGAAATTATCAGCTATGTTTCCAAGTTCTTCACACTCAGGACGGGAGACTATATTTTCACCGGAACACCTCCAGGCGTCGGCTCCGTAAAAATCGGAGACAAGCTGGAAGCGTTTTTGGAAGGGACATCGATCCTGCGTTGCCCCATCAAGTAAAGGGGGCAAGGAACGTTTCCAAGCCTCTACAACTTCGTATTCGCACATCCCCGTATCCGACGAGAGGGGTTTGTGCGAACTTTCCTACGAGATTACAACGCCTTGAGTTCGGCTTGCCGGTACTCCACCGGGGAAAGACCTGTCAGTTTTTTAAACAGCGAGCTGAAATACTGCACATTGGGATAACCCAAATCTTCCGTGACCGAAGCCGGGGTGTTTTCCGAAGCCAACAATAGCGTCTTGGCCATCTCCAGCCGCCTCGACTGCAAATATTCATAGAAATCCAGGCCGGTTTCAAACTTGAGCAAATCCAAGAAATAGGCCTCCGAAAAACCGAATTCCAAAGCGCAATCCGCTACGGACGGGAATGTGCCGTTCTTCAACCTCCCCTCCTTGACATATTTCCACAGCAAAACCTCCAGTTGCCCGGCCAAAGCCTGCTTGGCTTCCGAACGGGTAATGAACTGACGCTCGTAGTACCGCTGGCAATAATCCAACAGCAACTCGATATGCCGGGACACCAAAGTCTTGGTAAAGACATCTATCGGATGCTGCAATTCCTGCTGGATTTCCGAAAGAAGGCAGCGGACTTTCGCCTCTTCCCGGCAGGAAAGGTGCAAGGATTCTTCCTGTTTATAGTCAAAAAACGTATAATCCTGAATATGACGGCCTAATGCCACCTTGTACAAGAAATCCGAATGAAAGGCAAGAAGGCTTCCGCTTTTAGGTTTCATGCACCCCCGCTTGAAGGAAAATACAGAACCCGGCTTAAAGAAAAGCATCGAAGCATTGGAATAATCGCAGCTTTCCCTTCCATAACTATAATCCCGGCAACTTCCTTTGAAAAGCAGTATGGTATAAAAACCGAATTTGATCTGATTCCCATCCCATGGGAACTGCGCCAAATCCATAACGCCCACCAAAGGATGGATCGTGCTTGCCCCCGCGCATCCGTTGCATTGATGCACCGTTTCCAGATCCAGAATCTTTTCCATGGCTTCTTCTACGCCTTTTGAATCCGCACACGATATTCGTTCGGGGTACATCCCACTTTTTTCTTGAACATGCGGCTCAGATGCTGCGGATATTGGAATCCTAACGAATAGGCAATCTGGCTAATCGTTCCACCAGTTCCCATGATTTGCTCCTTGGCCAAATCAATGATCTTTTCCTGTATATGTTCTTGCGGAGATTTCCCGGTCTCTTTCTTGATCATGTCCCCGAAATAATTGGGAGACAAGCAAATCTTATCGGCAAAATACCGCACCGACGGCAATCCATCTCTTTCAGCCTTGCCACTTTGGAAATATTCGTCCAATAATTGCTCGAACCGGCTCAGCTCATCGTTTTCCGGCACGTCCCGGGTAACGAACTGACGCTCGTAGAACCTCATGCAATAATTGAGCAACAGTTCTATATTCATTGATATCAATGTCTTGCTAAGCCGGTCGCTACCATGTTCCAACTCCAGCTCTATCCGGCGAAGGCCATCTAAAAAAATACCTTTTTCCTGTTCGGAAAGGTGCAAAGCCTCGTTGGATGAATAGGAAAAGAAACTGTACCTGCGGATGTTCTTTCCTAAACTGGTACCATGTATCAAGTCCGGATGGAAAAGCAATCCATAGACCTCGGGCTGCAGTTCCTCGTCCATCATATCCACTTGCACCACCTGCCCGGGCGCAAAACTGACAATCGTCCCTTCCTGGTAATCGTAATTCCGTCGTCCGTAACGCAAGGCGCAGGCTTTGGTACATTTCAGGTAAAGAGCATACAGACCATAATTCATCTGCATACTGTCCGGTTTCCTTGCCGCCTTGCGCAAATCCACTACCGACACCAATGGATGCAATGTCTCCAAGCCGAACAAATCGTTGTATTTGTCCACGCTATCCAATTCAAAAATCCGTTTTTCCAAGGTAGCCATGAGTTCTCCGCTTTAAAAGACAGACAAAAATACGCAGAAAAACCGCTCCGGCCGAGGCTATCCGTAATCAGGGTCATCTTTCCTGTAAAGAGGTTAAAAAAAGCGGTGCGGCCACGTACCCAAAGTACGTTTCCGCACCGCGTCCAACTGCACAAAGCAACGGCATGAAATAACCTGCATACCAATAAGGCATTTATATCAGGCAGATACGAGGCGTCGAGCCGTATTCCAAGAAGGGAGTGTACTTGCGTACATGACCGACTTGGAATACGACTCGCAACGAAGTAGATGCCGATAGAAATGCCTTATTCCAGGATGGCGGCCACACCCGGCAACACCTTCCCCTCCAAATACTCCAACATCGCCCCGCCGCCGGTAGAAACATAGGAAATGCCCTTGGCCAGCCCCAGACGGTTCACGGCCGCTACCGAATCCCCGCCGCCGACCGCCGTATAGCCGCCGTTTTCGGTCACCTTGCCCAAGCAACGACCAATCTGCAAGGTGCCTTCGCTAAAGTTGGACATCTCGAACACGCCCAGAGGACCGTTCCAAAGCACCGATTTGGACGAAGCCAGCACCGATTCGAATTCAGCCACCGCTTCTGGACCTATATCCATGCCCATCCAGCCATCGGGAATCTCGTCGGTCGGGAACACCTTGCGTTCCGCCTCATTATCAAAACGGTTGGCACACAAACTGTCCTTGGGCAGAACAAACTTGACACCTTTCTTCTTATAGACTTCCAGGATTTCCTTAGCCAGTTCAATCTTGTCTTCTTCCACCAAGGAATTGCCCACCTTGCCACCCAAAGCCTTGACGAAAGTGAAAGCCATCCCGCCGCCTACTAACAAAGCATCCACCTTGTCGGCCAGGTTCTTCAGCACATCAATCTTGCTCGAAACCTTGGAGCCTCCGATTACCGCCGTATAGGGATGTTCGGCCGAATGCAGCAGTTTTTCCAGATTGGTGATTTCATGAGCCATCAGAAAGCCGAAATACTTGTCGTTCGGGAAGAACTTGGCGATGATCGCCGTTGAGGAATGCGCCCGGTGAGCGGTACCGAAAGCATCGTTCACATACACATTGCCCAAGGAGGCCAAATAAGAAGCAAATCCTTCATCCCCCTTGGTTTCCCCTTTGATAAAACGCAGGTTTTCCAACAAAAGTACCTCTCCTGGTTTCAAATCGCGGGCCATCGATACCGTCACTTCGGTGAACACATCGTTCGAAAACAGGACTTTCCGTCCCAACAGCTCGCTCAAGCGCTGCGCCACCGGTGCCAGGCTGTATTCGGCTTCGAATCCGGTTCCCGCAGGACGTCCCAGATGCGACATCAGAATCACCGAAGCCCCGTCGGCCAGCAATTTCTCAATCGTCGGCAAGCTTTCCCTGATCCGAGTGTCGTCCGTAATCACGCCCTCTTTCACCGGCACGTTGAAATCGCAGCGGACCAAGACTTTCTTGTCCTTGAAATTGACATCTTTAATTGTCTTCATATCCATAAAAAGTTTTTAATTTTCTTTCAACAGCAAGCCCTTATGCGCATCTTTCCCTTTTCGAAAGACCGCTGATTTCCAAAAACGCTGAACGGCTTTCCAAAACCTCGGTTAACGCATCAAAGCCTCTATTTCCGCCACCAACCGTTTGCCCAAGGCATCAGCCGCCGCTTCATCCACGCTTTCGGCATACACCCGCATGATCGGCTCGGTATTGGACTTCCTTATCTGCACCCACTCCTTGGCTGCCTCGAAATCGATACGCACCCCGTCTTCCTCGTTAATCTTCTCATCCCGATAACGTTCCTTGAGCGATGCCAGAACTTTGTCCACATCCGCCCCCGGCTTGAGCTCCACCCGGTTCTTGGAGATGGAATAAGCCGGGAATCTTGCCCGGAAAGCCGTCATCGAGAAAGCCTTGTCTTCCGCCCTTTTATGTGCGAAATGGCTCAGGAAGAGCGCGATGCCCACCAAGGCATCACGACCGTAATGCAAGGGAGGATAAATGACCCCGCCGTTGCCTTCCCCTCCAATCACGGCATCCACTTCCTTCATCTTCGTAACCACGTTCACCTCGCCTACCGCTGCCGGGAAATAAGCGCAGCCATGCGCTTCCGCCACATCCCGCAAAGCCCGGGATGAAGACAGATTGGACACCGCAGTCCCCTTGGTATGCGCCAGCACATAATCGGCCACCGCCACCAAAGTATATTCTTCCCCGAACATGCTGCCGTCCTCGCAGACAAAAGCCAAGCGGTCCACATCCGGGTCTACCGAAATTCCCATATCGGCATGTGTCTCCGCCACCGTATGCGACAAATCGGTCAAATGCGCCGGAAGAGGCTCCGGATTATGCGCGAAACGTCCTAACGGCTCGCTGTTGATGACTTGCACCTGCACGCCCAGTCTATCCAACAATGCCGGCACTGCAAAACTCCCCGTGGAATTGATACCGTCCAAGACCACTTTCAAGCCGGCCTTGCGAATCGCTTCGGCATCTACCAACGGCAAATCCAAAATCTTCTGTATATGATATTCCAACGTATCCGAGTCCTCGACTACTTGACCCAAATTTTCCACTTCGGCAAAAGGAAAATCCATTTCCTCCGAAAGACGAATCACCTCAGCACCTTCGGCCGCATCGATAAATTCCCCTTTTTCGTTGAGGAGCTTCAGGGCGTTCCATTGCACAGGATTATGGCTGGCCGTGATAATGATGCCCCCTTGGGCGGAATGCTTCTTGACCGCCATTTCCACAGTCGGCGTGGTCGAAAGACCGGTCTCGATTACTTCCACGCCCATCCCAGACAAGCTCCCTTTCACCAAATCATCCACCATCGCACCTGACAACCGACCGTCCCGGCCCACTACCATCCGAAAAGGATTACCTCCCGGTTTCCAAGCGTTCCTTTTTTGCAGGAAATGAGCAAACGCGCAGGAAAACTTTACAATATCTATCGGACTGAGGCCTTCGCCCGCCTTGCCTCCTATCGTTCCCCGGATCCCGGAGATGGATTTTATCAGTGTCATAGCCTTATTTCTTTGCTGTATGCTTGCGGTATGCTTTCATCGTGTTCATCAGCAAACCGGCAATGGTCATCGGTCCGACGCCGCCCGGCACCGGAGTAATCGCGCTGCATTTGGGCGCCACATTGGCATAGTCCACATCTCCGCAGAGATGGAAACCGTTTTTCTTTGTCGAATCTTCGATACGATGGATGCCCACATCCACGACAACGGCCCCTTCCTTGACCATATCCGCCTTGACAAAACCGGGATGCCCGATAGCAGCAATCAGGATATCCGCCTGACGGGTGATTTCCGGCAAGTCCTGCGTCCGGCTGTGACAAAGAGTCACCGTTGCATTGGCGTTGGCGTTCTTCCGGCTCATCAGCAAAGCCATCGGTGTCCCGACGATATTGCTCCTGCCCAGCACCACGCAATGCTTGCCTTCGGTCTCTATGCCGGATCGCTTCAGCATTTCCATGATTCCGTAAGGAGTGGCTGGAATGAAAGTATCTTCGCCCAACACCAGTTTTCCCATATTCATCGGATGGAAACCGTCGATATCCTTGTCCGGGTCGATAGCCGCGATAATCCTGTCCACATTCATATGCTTGGGCAAGGGCAGCTGCACGATGAAACCGTCTATTTCCTCGTCTTGATTCAGGAACGAAATCACTTCAAGCAGAGCCTGTTCTGAAATATTTTCCTCATAACGGTATACGGATGAAGTGATGCCTACCGAATGGCAGTTCTTTTCCTTGCTGGCCACATAGGTCTCGCTGGCTCCGTCATGCCCCACCAGAATAGCGGCCATGTGAGGCGCACGCTGGCCTTTGTCAATTAATCCGGCCACTTCAGCCGCGATTTCTTTCTTGATATCCGCGCTGATGGCCTTTCCGTCTATGATTTGCATGGTATTGGTACTTAATTATCTATTAAAATCCTTTTCAAAAACCGACACGCCCTGACCCGCCCCGACAAAAGCATGGCACAGGTATTACTTGGCATTCTTTCTTTTGGCGTGTCAGAATGGAAAATAGGCATTAGCGGCGTTTCATCTTCCGCATCGCCTGCATCACCCCCGGCTTGGACACCGCCCGCATCATCTTCTTGGTATCCTCCAACTGCTTGATGACCTTGTTCACTTCGGCAATCGTGGTCCCGCTTCCGGCGGCAATCCTCTTCCGACGGCCTGCATCCAGTACTTGCGGATTGGCCCGCTCGTAAGGAGTCATCGACTGGATCATGGCTTCCACCGGCTTGAAGGCGTCGTCCTTGATTTCAACATCCCGCAAAGCCTTGCCCAGGCCCGGAATCATCCCCATCAAATCCTTCATGTTACCCATCTTCTTGATTTGCTGGATTTGATTATAGAAATCGTTGAAATCAAAGCTGTTGGTCTTTATCTTCTTTTGCAGCTTGCGGGCTTCTTCCTCATCGTACTGAGCCTGGGCGCGTTCCACCAACGAAACGATATCCCCCATGCCGAGGATACGGTCGGCCATACGAGAAGGATAGAAAATGTCGAGCGCGTCCATCTTCTCGCCCACCCCGACAAACTTGATAGGCACCTGCACTACCGAACGAATCGTCAGCGCGGCCCCGCCCCGGGTATCGCCGTCCAGCTTGGTCAGGATCACCCCTTCGTAATGCAGCTTGTCGTAGAATGCCTTGGCGGTGTTGACCGCATCCTGGCCGGTCATCGCGTCCACTACGAACAGGGTTTCCTGCGGTTTGATCTCATCCTTGATATTGCCAATCTCGCGCATCATGTCCTCGTCCACGGCAAGACGGCCGGCGGTATCCACAATCACCACATTGAAAGCGTTTTCCTTGGCATGGCGAACCGCGTTCCTGGCAATCTTCACCGGGTCTTTTTCCTCGCGCTGGGCGAACACCGGCACGCCGATCTGCTGCCCCAAGGTTTCCAACTGGTCGATAGCCGCCGGACGATAGACATCGGCCGCCACCAACAGCGGTTTCTTGTTCTTCTTGTTCTTCAGGAAATAAGCCAGCTTGGCCGAGTGGGTCGTCTTACCGGAACCTTGCAGACCCGCCATCAGAATCACCGTCGGGTTAATCTGCAGGTTCAGTTCCGCCGCCTGGCTCCCCATCAAGGTAGTCAGCTCGTCGTGTACTATCTTGACCATCATCTGGCTGGGCGAAACAGCGGTCAGCACGTTCTGCCCCATGGCCTTTTCCTTGACCGTATCGGTAAACTGCTTGGCAATCTTATAGTTGACATCCGCGTCTAACAAAGCCTTGCGCACCTCTTTCAAGGTCTCCGCCACATTGATTTCCGTAATTTTCCCCTGACCTTTGAGCACCTTGAAGGCCCTGTCGAGTTTGTCGGATAGACTTTCAAACATATCGTCTTGAATTTTTTTTGATTAACAAAGCGGCCGCTGCCCACAGCCTTTTCTCCTCTTTGCTTTTACAGAGTTTCCTCCATAAGGGCGCGGCCCTGCTGCCTGAAACAGTTTCATACCCGAAACAATGTAGGCAACATACCAACCTACAAAGTTAAAAACTGTTTTGCTTATCTCCAAACCCGACCCGAAAGGCAAATCGTCATAATCCTTTTATCCCAAATCGGTCATTAGACTTTGGGGAGATTGCCCGCTTGTGTCATGCAGCATGCTTCTCGCCTAGCCGAAGGCGTAGCGGGCTACGTCGAGGCGTAGCGAGAAACAGGATGCGGACAGAAGCGGGCAAGATGCCCGAATGCCTCATTTTCCTAATCAGAAACGGACTCGGCGTGTCTAATGACCGATTTGGGTTTATCGATGCAAAGCGATTTTGCCTAATTTTGCTTATGGAAATTGATTGAAAACAGTAACAGACCTATACGTTAATATAAATATAAGTGCAAACAAAGCAATCGATGCCCCCCACCCAGATAAAATCCAAAATCCGGGATTTCGCCTTGGTAGCCCTCACCTGGCCGGAAGAAGTGCCTTCCGAAGCCGAGGCCTTGGAACGGATGGCAGGCTACCCGTTCCGGGCTATCCATCTCCGCAAGCCGGGCTGGAACAAAGAGCGGACCGAACAACTGCTGCAACAGCTCAGTCCCGCCTGCCGCGCCAAAATCCGGCTCCACGACCATTTGGAATTGGTAAAGGAATATGGCTTGCAGGGCTACCACTTGAACCAGCGCAACCGGCAAGACTTCCTGCAAATAGAAAAAGATGCCGAAACAGCCTCATGGCAAGACAAGGTCACGGGAACGCCGGCCAATGCCCAAGATTCCGCGAACAAATCCGCCGTTCCAAGCCAGATTCTACCGCCACACAGCCTGTCATGCCATAGCTTGGAAGAAGTCATCGAACACAAAAGCCATTGTGACTACCTTTTCCTCAGCCCTATCTTCGACAGCATTTCCAAGCAAGGCTACACCCATCACTTTTCTGAAGAAGAATTGATTGAAGCCCGGGGAAAAGGCATCATCGACCGCCAGGTCTTCGCCTTGGGCGGGGTGGAAGCCGACAAGTTGCCTTTGCTCCAAAACTACGGCTTCGGCGGGGCAGCCCTCCTGGGTTCGCTCTGGAAGAATTACATTCAAGACAAGTGTTTAAAAGAATTGGAAAAAGAAATAGAACGAACCTTTCTTGTCCTTTCAACTAACGAGTGAAAAAGACTGCAAAGCATCTTCATAATCACAGGGCAACCGCATCAAGATACAATAAATTGATAATCAATATTACTTTTACACTAGCTTGCAACACTTGCAGATGCAATATCTATTGTGAATCAAACAGTTAATGATTGCAAGCCATTTTGATACGATTGCCCTGTCGAAATCTGCAATAATTTAGATTTATCGTTTTTCTGACAAACCCGTTATCTGTTGAATAATGCTAGCATTCAACCCCTGGGCTTCCATCTTGCGCACCATATCGGCGATAGCTTCCGCCCGACCTTCTTCCCGGCCTTCTTTACGCCCTTCCGCTCGCCCTTCCGCTCGCCCTTCTGCCCGACCTTCTTCAAGTCCCTTTTCTCGACCCTCCTTGATTCCTTTTTCCATCCCCTCGGCAATGCCCTCCAAGCGCCCTTCCTCACGGCCTTCCATTCGCCCCTCCATACGACCCTCCATACGACCCTCCGCCCGCTCGGTCGTGATGTTGTCCCGCAGAATGTTAAGGTTGTCTATATGCTTGTAATACGCATCCAATTCCCCCTTGCTCATCTTCTCCAACCGAAGCTTCTCACGAACCAACGCCAAGCCCGGCGCCGTCGCATCCTCCCCAACCTCCCCCGTGTTCAGATAATGTATCCACTCCTCCAACGGGCTCTTGGCCACCCGGTCGAAATCGTTCACCTTCAAAATGTAATACTCCGGGAACAACTGGCTCACCGCATCCACCTTGAACCGCTCCTTCTGGAACGGAGACAAGTCCAAGGTGTCTCCCAAGTTCCGCCCCTTGAACTCCGTCTTCCCACAATACAGGTAGTCTTTCCCCATTCCCAACGAAAAGTACACGATGTTCACGCTGTACACCTTCCGCACCTTCTCGTAATTCTCCCCCCGGTTGATGTACTCGCTCAGCAGCTTCGATGTCCCAAAGATCATCCGCTGGAAGTACGTCAGCTCCGTGTTGTTCTGCACTTCGATGATCACCAGCTGCCCCCCTTCCATCTCCGCCAGCAAGTCCACCCGGTTGCTCTTCTCGTACTCCGTCTCCCGGTTGCTCTCGCTCTCCAAAAGCCGGTTAATCCGCACCTTCTGCTCGAACAGGGTCGAAAGAAATCCCTCCAGCACCCCGTAGTTGGCCTTGTTGCGCAGCAGCCGCTTCATCGCCCAGTCGAAGCGGATGTAGTTCCTTGTCCGCGATCCCTTTTCCATAGTTGTACGATTTTACGAGGCAAAAATAAGGACATTTCCCATAAGCCGCTAGATTTTAACGTTTTTTAACCAAAATCGGTCATTGGACCTTAGGGAGATTGTCCGCTTATGCCATGCAGCTTGCTTCTCGCCTAGCCGATGGCGTATCGAGTCATGTCGAAGCGTAACATGAAGCAGGATACATGATACAGGCAGGTCGCAAGATGCCCCGAAATTCCCAAAAAATTTTATCTTTGCAGCGCTTTGCGGCTTCCGATAGACAAAGGCGGTCGATGCCGAAATCCATCAACCCAGAAAAGCCGCTGCAAAGCAAGCCTTATCAAATAACCAGGGGTGCCGAAAGGCTGAGATCAGACCCATTGAACCTGATGCGGGTAATGCCGCCGAAGGGAGGTTTCCGATTTTCTACTCTTTCCGTTTCCCCTTACAAGAACCGACCGAATACCGCAAGGCTTGGCACCCTGCGCAAAATTTGGCCACACCGCAGCCAATGGCTATAAGCAAGTCCCGGCTTCGGCGGCATAAAGCCCCAAAGTGTCAAACCGCAAGCAAAAAAATAAAAACAATGAACCTGATAAGCAGCAAGCTGCCTAAGATTCAGTTCATCACCCATTCCGACAGCCGGTACACGACGGCCGAATCGGCCCTGCTCGCCCTCTCCTGCGGCATCCGCTGGATCCAGTTCCGGCTCAAGCACGCCAGCCTGGAGGAAGCCCGGCCGGAAGCGATACGGGTGCAGGAACTCTGCCGCTCGTACAAAGCCCTGTTCGTCATCGACGACCATGTGGAACTTGCCAGAAGCCTCAAAGCCGACGGGGTGCATTTAGGCAAGACCGACATGCCGATTGCGGAAGCCCGGAAAATCCTCGGCCCGGACTACCTGATCGGAGGCACGGCCAACACCTGGGAAGACATGCTCAAAATCAAGGCCGAAGGCGGGGACTACATCGGCCTCGGCCCGTACCGCTTCACGACCACCAAGGAGAACCTAAGCCCGGTTCTGGGCATCGAAGGCTACTGTTCCCTGATGGAAAAGGCAAGGCAGAACCAGCTGGATTTGCCGGTCTATGCCATAGGCGGGCTGCAGCCGCAAGATTGCAAAGCCTTGATGAATTGCGGGGTGCATGGTATCGCGATCAGCTCGGCGATACTCCAGGCTGAAGACCCGCAAGCCAAAACCAAGGAATTCACGCAGCAAGTACTATGTTAAGACCGAAAAACCGGCTTGATAAAACGACTTGCAGGAAAGGCACGGAATCGGGAGACAAACACCTTCGACCAAAGCCTTTGCTTACAATAAGAACACAGCGTAAAAGCAGCGAAAAGCAAAAGCAGGCGAAGAAATAAAAAGCCGCCAAGAAAACTGCCCAAGCCGCTGACAGCCGAAAGAAAACAAAAGACATTCCAATATGAAGAAATTAGTCATCGCCGGGAAGGAATTCAACTCCCGGCTCATCATGGGGACCGGCAAATACAGCTCCAACCAGCTGATGGAAGATGCCATCAAAGCCTCCGGGGCCGAAATGGTCACCGCCGCCCTCAAACGTATCGACACCGGAGATGCCCAGGACGACATGATGGTCCATATCCGCAACTGCAACGTCACCTTCCTGCCCAACACCTCGGGCGCCCGCACGGCCGAAGAAGCCATCCTGGCCGCCCAATTAGCCAAGGAAGCCCTCGGCACCAACTGGGTCAAATTAGAGATCCATCCCGACCCGAAATACTTGCTGCCCGATCCGGTAGAGACCCTCAAAGCCGCCAAGGAATTAGTAAAACAAGGCTTCGTGGTGCTGCCTTACGTGCAAGCCGACCCGGTGCTCTGCAAGCTGCTGGAAGAAGCCGGCGTTGCCACCGTGATGCCCTTGGCCGCGCCCATCGGCAGCAACCGGGGCATCCTGAACAAGGACATGCTCGAAATCATCATCCGCCAGAGCAACGTGCCGGTCATCATCGATGCCGGCATCGGGCTCCCCTCCCATGCCGCGCAAGCGATGGAAATGGGCGCGGATGCGATCATGCTCAACACGGCGACCGCCATCGCAGGCGACCCGGTACAGATGGCCAAGGCCTTCAAATTAGCCGTGGAAGCGGGACGGATGGCTTTCGAAGCCGAACCGGCCCAGCCTACGTTCGTGGCACAGGCCAGCAGCCCGCTGACTTCGTTTTTAGGATAAACGCAAGATAAGCGCACAAACATAGAAATCGAATCCTCGCCCCGAACGAGAGCGTCCAAAAGAATTTACTCCTTTTGGTTCGAACAAAAATCAAATCAAAAACACGGGAAACGGGAATGGCAAACGCAACGCCAGCCCGTCCCGCGAAAAACAAAAAGCCATGTCAGACACAAAGAAAAAAGCCGACAGCCGGCCCGAAGAAAAAATCATCTCCCGCAGACCCTTCCCCGGTTCGGAGAAAGTATACATGCCCGGAAAGATTTTCCCTATCCAAGTGCCCATGCGCAAGATCAACCTGGTCGATACCGTCAAGATCGTGGACGGCAAACGGGTGCATACGCCCAACGACCCGGTCTATGTCTATGACACCAGCGGGGTCTATACCGACCCGAAAGAGGAAATCGACCTCCACAAGGGTCTCAAGGACATCCGTTCCTCCTGGATCAAACGCCGGGGCGATGCCGAGGAGCTGCCGCGCATGACCTCCGAATACGGAAACCAGCGTCTCAACGACAAGAGCCTGGACCACTTGCGTTTCGAGCATATCCGCAAGCCTTGGCGGGCCAAGGATGGGCATCAGCTGAGCCAGATGTACTACGCCAAGCAGGGCATCATCACCGAAGAGATGGAATACGTGGCCATCCGTGAGAACCAGAACGCGGAAGCGGCCGGCATCAAGACCCATATCACGCCCGAATTCGTCCGCAGCGAGATTGCCGCCGGACGCGCCGTGATCCCGGCCAACATCAACCATGTGGAATGCGAGCCGATGATCATCGGGCGCAACTTCCTGACCAAAATCAACACCAATATCGGGAACTCGGCCACCTCCTCCAGCATCGAGGAAGAAGTGGAAAAAGCCGTCTGGAGCTGCCGCTGGGGCGGGGACACCTTGATGGACCTCTCCACAGGCGCCAACATCCACGAGACCCGCGAATGGATTATCCGCAACTGCCCGGTGCCGGTGGGAACCGTGCCTATCTACCAAGCCTTGGAAAAGGTGAACGGCAAGGCCGAGGATCTGACCTGGGAGCTTTTCCGCGACACCCTGATCGAGCAATGCGAGCAAGGGGTAGACTATTTCACAATCCATGCCGGGGTTCTGCTCGAATACATCCCCTACGCCAAGAAACGCCTCACCGGCATCGTGAGCCGGGGCGGTTCCATCATGGCCCAATGGTGCCAGCATCACCAGCAGGAGAACTTCATCTACACGCATTTCGATGAAATCTGCGAAATCGTGGCCAAGTACGATACCGGGCTTTCGTTAGGCGACGGGATGCGGCCCGGAAGCATCCACGATGCCAACGACAAGGCCCAGTTCGGGGAACTGGAGACGATTGGGAAATTGGCGGAACGGGCATGGGAACACAATGTGCAAGTGTTCATCGAAGGACCCGGCCATGTGCCGATGCACAAAATCAAGGAAAACATGGACAAGCAGCTCAAGGACTGCAAGGAAGCCCCGTTCTACACCCTCGGTCCTTTGGTCACCGACATCGCGCCGGGCTACGACCATATCACCTCGGCGATCGGAGCGGCCATGATCGGCTGGTACGGGACGGCCATGCTGTGCTACGTGACCCCGAAGGAACACCTCGGCCTGCCGGAAAAAGAAGACGTTCGGGTGGGCATCATCTCCTACAAGATCGCCGCGCATGCGGCCGACATCGCCAAGCAGCATCCGGGGGCGGAAATCCGCGACAACGCGATGAGCAAGGCTCGTTACGACTTCCGCTGGAAAGACCAGTTCAACTTGGCGCTCGACCCGGATCGGGCCATGGAATACTTCCACGACCGCGAAGGGGCCAGTGCCGACGGTTCCCGGTTCTGCACCATGTGCGGCCCTAATTTCTGCGCGATGCGGATCAGCCAGGATTTGAGCAAGGGGCATTGTCTAGACGAGTATGATATATAACGGCGTGTGATAACGGGTACGCCGTTCGAGAAGAACGCAAAATTTTGAAGTTCAAAAAAAGTCCTCTTAAGACAAAATCAAGAAAATGTTGTTTTCGGAAATACTGAAAGATTACAATTGGGAGGAAATGGGCAAGAGCATCTATGCCAAGACCTCCCGCGACGTGGAGAGGGCCTTGGCCAAAGCCCAGACTCCCGGCGAGGAAATCGATTTGGAAGATTTCAAGGCCTTGGTCAGCCCGGCCGCCCTGCAAGGGCCGTACTTGGAGACGATGGCCGGATTGAGCCGGACCGCGACCCAGAAGAAATTCGGCAAGACGATACAGTTCTATATCCCGCTCTATTTGAGCAACGCCTGCACCAACCACTGCATCTATTGCGGCTTCAACCATGAGAACAAGTTCACCCGGGTCACACTGAGCGACGAGCAGATCATGGAAGAATGCAAGGTGCTCAAGGACATGGGATACGAGCACATCCTGCTGCTGACCGGCGAATCGCCCAAGGATGCCGGCATCGACTACCTGGAACATGCCATGCAGCTGATTTCGCCCTACTTCGCCCAGATTTCGCTCGAAGTCCAGCCGATGGACACGCCCGATTACGAACGTCTGCGCAAGAGCGGGCTGCATGCCGTCTATGTTTATCAGGAGACCTACAACAAGGAAAGGTACCGCTTTTATCATCCTGCCGGCATGAAGCGCAACTATGAATGGCGGCTGAACACTCAGGACCGCTTGGGCTTGGCCAATGTGAACAAAATCGGCTTGGGGGCGTTGCTGGGTCTGGAGGACTGGCGCATCGAAGCCTACTGCATGGCCATGCACCTGCGCCATTTGCAGAAGACCTACTGGCGATCCAAGTACTGCGTGGCTTTCCCGCGCATGCGTCCGCACGAAGGCGAAGGCTTCCAGCCTCAGCATGTGGTGTCGGACAAGGAGTTCTGCCAAATGATTTGGGCGTTCCGGCTGTTGGACGATGATGTGGAGATGTCGCTGACTACCCGCGAAAGCCGGGATTTCCGCAACCATATGATTTCATTGGGAATCACTTCCATCAGCGCCGGTTCGCAGACCGATCCCGGCGGATACGCCCACCCCAATACCGAAGTAGCCCAGTTTGAAACCAACGACAACCGCTCGCCGGTGGAAATGAAGAAGATGATTGAGGATCAAGGGTATGAGGTGGTTTGGAAGGACTGGGACAAAGTGTACGACCTGCACTAAGATGAACTTCATGGAACGCTATGCACGGCAGCTGATGCTGCCGGAATTCGGAATCGAAGCCCAGGAGAAACTGCGCCGGAGCCATGTGCTGCTCGTCGGCGCAGGCGGCCTGGGTTCCACGATTGCCCCCCTGCTCTGCGCGGCCGGTTTAGGCAAACTGACATTGGTCGATGCCGACAAGGTATCGGAAAGCAATCTGCAACGCCAGATCCTGTACCGGACATCGCAAATCGGCCAGCCCAAGGCGGAATGCGCCCGGAAAAGCCTGCAAAACCTCAATCCGGATTGCGAAGTCATGGCAATCAATGCTTTCCTGAACCAAGAAAATGCGTTGGAAATAAGCCATGATTGCCAGATTATCGTGGATGGGAGCGACAATGCCCAAGCCCGCTACCTGATGAACGATTTGGCGGTGGGATTGGGGATTCCTTATGTATATGGCAGCATCGAGGCTTTCCATGGACAAGTATCGGTTTTCAACCTGAACCCAAGAAGCGCCACTTACCGCTGCCTTTTCCCCGAACCGAAGACGTTGCCGGAACCGCAAATCCTCGGTGTCATCGGCACGCTGCCTTCCTTCATCGCCTCGATTCAGGCCAACGAATGCATCAAAGCCTTGACCGGATGCGGCCCGTGCTTGGATAACAGGCTGTTCACCTGCGATTTGCTTTCCATGCAAACCCATTGCTTCGATTTGCAGCCCACCGATAGCGGCCGCGATATTTCCTTGCAGAATTTCCAGAAACTTATAGCGAGTTCCACAAGATAGGTTTCCAAGCTGCTTTCTTAAACCCCAACATTAGGCGCGCCGAGGCCGTTTCCATTCCGAGAATGACGCTTTTTTGGGCGGCTTGCCAAAAGTCTAATGACCGATTTGGATTAAAGCAACTCCTTCAGAATCGCATCTATTCCCAAGCCTTCCGCTTCCGCCTTGTAATTCTTGACCACCCGGTGCCGCAAAGTCTGCAAGGCCACTGCCCGCACGTCCTCCTTGTCCGGGCTGAACTTGCCGTGCAAAGCCGCATGGCACTTGGCTCCGACTATCAGGTATTGCGATGCCCGGGGCCCCGCCCCCCAGGACACGTATTTCTTGGTTATTTCCGGCGCATCCGCCCGATCAGGCCGGGTCGAAGCCACCAATTTCACCACATACTCGTACAAAGACTCCGGCACGGGGACCTGGCGCACCAGATGCTGGAAATATTCTATTTCGGCTTCGCCCATCATGGCTTCCAGCTCCACCTCCTTATCCAAAGTGGTGGCCTTGACAATAGCGATTTCATCGGAAAAAGACGGGTAATCCAGCTGAATCTGGAACATGAAACGATCCAACTGGGCTTCCGGCAACGGATAAGTACCCTCCTGTTCTATCGGGTTCTGGGTCGCCAATACGAAAAAAGGCTGCGGCAACGAATAGGTAGTGCCGCCTACCGTGACCTTCTTTTCCTGCATAGCCTCCAGCAAGGCCGCTTGCGTCTTGGGCGGAGTACGGTTGATTTCATCGGCCAGCACCAAATGGGCAAAAACCGGCCCGCGCAGAAATTTGTATTGGCGGTTCTGATCCAGAATTTCCGAACCGGTAATATCCGAAGGCATCAGGTCAGGCGTGAACTGGATTCTGGAGAAGCTCAAATCCAAGACCTGCGCCAGCGTCTGCACCAACAAAGTCTTTGCCAGCCCCGGCACACCGACCAGCAAAGCATGTCCCCGGCTGAAAATGGCGTTCAGAATGGATTCCACCACCCCGTCCTGACCGATAATCTGCTTGGATATCTCAGCCCGAATCCGACCGTAACGCTCACCCAATGCCAGCAAGGCCTCAGCTTCGTCCTTATATGGATTTACAAACTTCTCCATCTATACATGAAATTACAATCCTTGAACCGATCCATCAAACGAATATACGTATCGCTGATTTTATTGGACATCCATTCCTGCATGGCTTCCGTCTTCGCTTTTTCCAAAGCCATATCGTAAATCAAATCGTAATCCGTCGTCAGATTGGCCCGATGCGGCGGTGTCCGCTTCTTGACATAAAACAAACGGAAAGCCGGCTGGTTTTCTTGCGTATTATAGGGCAGAGCATTGGTCACCTGGCCTTCTTCCAAATCCTGGACAGAAAGGAATACCATCGGCTCCAACTCCTCAGAGGTGTAGCTCGGATTGCGTGTCATTGGACTCAGATACACGCCATCCCCCTGCAAACCAGCATCATCCGAGAAAAGACGAACTGCTTCCTTGATAGTATAAACCCCTTCCCTTATCAACTGCGCCACCGAATCCAATTCCATCTGCGCCCGCATCAAATCCAAATCGGAAGCTTCTGGCCTGATCAGAATATGACGGACATGCGCCATCTCTCCCTTGCGATCCAACACTTCCAAGATATGGAAGCCGTATTGCGTTTCAAAAACCGGAGATAATTCACCTACCGGCAACCCGAAAGCCATCGACTCGAACTCGCTGGCCCAATCGCCTCTGGAACCATACCCCAAATCACCACCTTTCCTGGCCGAACCGGGATCCTGTGAATACAAGGCGGCTAACGATCGAAATTGCTCCCCTTTCTCGATTCGTTCCCTAATCTCCGTAATCCTCTGCCGTGCAATCGCCTTCTCGCTCAAACTGATTATCGGCTTTTGGGTTATATAAAGCAACTCGTATTTAAGAGGAACCAAAGGTATGCTGTCCTTGGGCAAGGAATTGAAGAAACGCCGCACCTCGCTGGGGGTCACCTTGACATCCTGGGTTATCTGGGATTCCATCCTCATCGCCACGATATTGGCTCGAATCATCTCCCGGTATTCTTCCTTTATCTGAACTATCGATTTCCCATAAAATTCTTCCAACTTCTCGCGAGAGCCAATCTGATTGACAAAATACCGGATACGCGCCTCCAATTCTTGCTCCACTTCGGCATCCGAAACAGTCACACTATCCTCATCGGCCTGCAATTCGTATAAATTCGATACCATCAATGATTCCAACGCTTCGCAACGAGAATTTTCCGTAACTTTCATCCCACTCAAGCGCATACTCTCGACCGAATGCTCCACATCCGAGAGCTTGACCATCTTTGTTCCAATAACTGCCACAATCTCATCGACGACCATCCCGTCTTGGGAAATGTCGTCCTTATCTGCCTCCCCGTCCATCCTTCGGCCATGCCCATTCATGACAGTGGATTCCGAATCAGAAAAAAGATTGGTATCCACAATCGGAGCCACCCTCCCATCCGGAATCGTGTCGCCAAAAAGCGGCATCTGGATTCCAGAAGCCTCTTGCTGCTTCTTCTTTTTCTTATCCTTATGAATACTTACACCATTCACACTGTCCTGCAGCATGGCGGCTTTCGCCAATGATGCCTCCGCATTATCCGTACCGAAAAACCAAAAGACACAGAATAGGATTCCGGTCACAATTCCCTTGTTCACAAACATAATCTCTCTCTTAATAAAATTCAACCAAGCCGGAGGTTTCCGCTTCTTGCATCAAATCCACATCCAGCTTATGCATCAAATCTTTCTTGCGCACATTCAATATGATGTTCTTTATCCGTCCCTTTTCGAAAGAAAGAGGCGAAACCATATCACGGATTTTGAAATCCAAAATAGCGATATAATAACAGAAAGTTCCCGACTCTATCGTAATATTCCTGTTCCCTTTCAGAAATTCCTCCCGATTATAGGCTTGGATAGGAACCGTATGCAACAAGTCGTTAAAAAGAACCCATGTATCCCCATCTAAAAAATAGTCACTGGCTTCTTTCATGCAAAACTCGGACAATGCGAACAATTCCCCGTCTCCCAACGAATCGGAAAACAACAGCTTTTCTATATCGGAGGCATTCCTCGATGTTTTGGGCAATTTAACAAAACGAACCCGGACGATATCGCTTTTCAAAATGAACTGGTTCGGATTAGCTTTGTAATAATCCTCTATTTCCTGATCCGAAACCACCGTGTCCAACAGCTTCCTCGTCAACTGCTCTTCATAAAAATAGATAATCAATGACTCCCTATACTGTTCAATTTGACGGCGTATGTCCGCTTCCGCCTCCGCATTCAGATTCATCTTGGCTTTTTGCAGCAAGACCTGATGCGAAACCCATGTCATAATCCGTTTCTGCGCCATTTCCGCACTGTCGGATCCGGATAATCCCGGAGGCAGCATAGACAGCAATTCGGACCGCTCAAGATATGCCGGACCGACCTTTGCCACTGGATCCATAGGCAAAACGGGTTGCTGGAGACAAGAACAAGCCATCCCCAACAACCCGAAGCATAAAAGACGGGCTAATTTATTTCTGGAAAATACTATCAAAGACATCTTGGAATACGGTTACTTTATATCGGCTGCGCAATTCCTTCACCCAAGCGTCATTCAAATAATTCTGGTAATCTGCAACAACCCTGCCACGGATATCATCCAATGCAAATGGAACGGGTTCAATAATATTTTCCACACGGACATAAGCGCATCCACCGGACATTGTATCGGTCAACACGGAACTCTGTGCCCCGACTGTCCATTCCACCTGGTCCACAAACGGGTTTTCACCTCGTGCGTAGGCATTGGAATCCAAATAGACATCTTCCTCGAATTTCTTTGCCAAAGCCGATGCCAAATCCGCCGAAGACCAATGCTTCTTGCCGGCTTTTGCCAGCAATCTGGCGACGTTTTTCGCTAAATCCTGATTATCAAAGCAAACCATCCAGACTTGTGCTCTTTCGGGCTGCATGTAGTCTTTGATATGATCCTGGTAATAGCTTTCCAGGCCCGCGCTATCGGACACCGCCTTACCCCACACAAATCTGTTGCTTATATCAAACAAGTAAACGCCATCCCTGTATTCTTCCATCACGGCCTTAAATTCAGGATACTTGTCTTCCATGCCCAGCAACTCGTACCGCATAGCTATCGCTACTTCGAACTCAGACACCCGCTGATCGAACCACACATCCACTTCGGGAATCGTGGTATATCCGGAGAGACCTCTTCTGAGAAAATCAACGAACTCCCATGCAGAACGGGGCGAACCCTCATAGACGAATATGGTCTTCGAAAACAAGTCCGGATTACTCATGGAATCAGACGGAATATCCGCTTTTCGCAATGTGTCAGGCAACAAGGACCGTACTTGCGCCAATACTTTATTGTTCCACGAATATTTGCAGCCGGACATCTTCTCTCTGATAAACGACCTGAATGGCAAGGCGGAACGGACGGGATCCTCATCAATGGAACGGACTATCCGATTGTACTCCTCGCTGCAATCGCCAACCCCCTCCGCGTAAGTCAGAAACAAAATATGCCAGCCGAATCGAGTCATGAACGGCTCGCTGTAGTCCCCAACCTTCAAACGCAACAAATGAGCCATCACGTCCGGAGCCAGCAGATTCGATGTAAAGAAACGTCCGAAATCCCCTCCAAAGGCCAAAGTGGCCTTGTCCGTCGAGTATTTCTTGACAACATCGGAAAACTTCATGCCTGCTTGCAAGGAATCATAAGCTTCCTGAATGCGGGAATGCATTTTCTCAGGAGTATCAAGCAACGAATCTTGCGGATTATAGGATACCAGGATATGAGCAGCCCGCATTTTTCCCAAAGATGGACGACGATCCACCGGCATAACCAAGGCGTATCCTTGGCTTGTCCTTATCGGCATGGAAACAGTTCCCAATGGAAGAGTGAATGCTTCTTTTTCAAAAGGATAATCCATGTCAAAAGCTGTAAAGTACCCCGTCATTCCTTCAAGCCCCGTAGATGTCAGAGGTTGTCCCATGGAACGATACCTTTCATACTCTGCCGAATACTTCAAAGCCATCTCCGAAAAGTCAGCCCCTTCCAGAATCTGTTTCCGAATATCCATGCACTGGTTATATGCCGCCAATGTATCCTCAGGCGAAGCATACTTGGAAAGCAAGAGTACTATCTGCTTGCAATTGACCACAGCATGCAAATTACGGCAAGCCTCATCAATCAAATCCTGCATCAATACCGTATCCATCAAATAAGGTCGAGCCAATTGCATCCGGTACTGCTGCAATTCATTCTGCAACAAACGCATCGTGTCGGCTCCCTCATCTTCAGCAGCCTTCACTTTCAACCGGAAATCAATATACATCTGCAAGTAATCCTCCATTTCCTCACGATCCAAACGCCCAATCTCATCCTGGAGCAAATTCTGCGAATACCCTTTCATAAAAGACGAAAGAGGCACGCTATCATTCCCGACACAAAGCAAAATCGGATCTTCCTTTTGCTCTTGGGCGATTGCCATATTCCAAACAAAAGCGCATGGCAACAAGCCTGCGTATAATGCAAATTTCTTCATTTACAATCTTTTTTCTATTTACACAAATGTCTTCCCTTGGGAAAAACGCTGTCTCTTATCTAGGTGAATAATTAGGCGCTTCTTGGGTAATCGTAATATCATGCGGATGCCCTTCATTGACCGAAGCAGCCGTAATCTTGATGAATTTGGCTTTCTGCAAGGCCTTGATATCCTTGGATCCGGTATATCCCATGCCTGCCCGCAAACCGCCGACCAACTGGTAAAGGACTTCCGCCAAAGTGCCTTTGTACGGCACACGTCCGACAATTCCTTCAGGAACCAGCTTCTTGATATCGGATTCCATATCCTGGAAGTAACGATCCTTGGAACCGTCCTGCATGGCCTCCAATGACCCCATACCTCTATAAGTCTTGAATTTACGACCTTCATAAATAATTGTCCTGCCCGGCGACTCTTCCGTCCCGGCGAACAAGGAACCCGCCATCACGCTCGAAGCCCCTCCAGCCAAGGCCTTGACCACATCTCCGGAGTAGCGGATACCTCCATCCGCGATCAAAGGCAGACCATATTTCTTCAAGGCCTGGGACACGTTGTAGACCGCGCTCAACTGAGGCACACCGATACCGGCCACGATACGGGTCGTGCAAATCGAGCCCGGCCCGATGCCGACCTTGACCGCATCCACCCCGGCTTCCGCCAAATCCACAGCCGCTTCGCCGGTGGCAATATTGCCAACGACCAAATCCACCCTGTCGCCGAAAGCTTCCCGAAAACGCTTGGCAGCCTTCAGCACATTGAGCGAATGCCCGTGCGCCGTATCTATGACAATCGCATCGACACCGGCGGCAACCAAGGCTTCCGCCCTTTCCATCATATCGGCCGTGATACCGATACCGGCAGCGACCCGCAAACGTCCCGATTCATCCTTGCAAGCGATTGGCTTGGACTTGACATTCATGATATCCTTGTAGGTAATCAATCCCAGCAGCTTCTTGTTCTTGTCCACTACCGGCAACTTTTCAATCCTGTGCTCCTGCAGGATTTCGGCTGCCTTATCGAACGTCACCTTACCCGATACGGTAATGACTTCCTTGGTCATCACTTCCACGATCCTACGCTTATAGTCCTTTTCAAAGCGCAAATCCCGGTTGGTGACAATACCGACCAGAATACCTTTCTTGTCTATGACCGGAACCCCGCCCACATGGTAGTTTTTCATCAGATCCAAAGCATCCTGCACCACGGCTGTATCCGGCAACGTAATCGGGTCGCTGATCATTCCATTCTCGGCCCGCTTCACTCGACGGACCTCCTCGGCCTGACGGTCAATTGTCATATTCTTATGCAATACCCCGATTCCACCTTCCTGGGCAATGGCGATAGCCACAGCCGAATTGGTCACCGTATCCATGGCGGCAGACACAAACGGGATGTTAAGTTTGATATGACGGGAAAACATGGTACTCAAATCCACTTCCCGAGGCAGGACTTCGGAATAGGCTGGAACCAATAACACGTCATCATACGTCAGACATTCGTCAACGATAAACTTACCGGTATTTTCTTTCATATTATGAGGTTGTTTTTATTCATCTCGGCGAAACCCATGCAAGGCTTCCAGAAAATCAAATTCGCAAATGTAATCAAAATTGCCGAACCAAAGGCCGGTCGGAACGGACTGCCGGAAATCATTCGAAACGCGCCTATTTCCGATGGCCTTGACGCGCTTTATGAACCGGAGGCCAGTGCCGGACTCTCCGCGCATGTACCTCCATCTCCAACTGTTGCCTCGACTTGCTTCGTGTCACGCAAAACACACCGACAAACACAAGGATCGTCGCTATAATCTTGATCCAATTGTAACCATCCTGGCCAAGGATCAAGGCAAGCACCGAAGCCGTGATGGGCTGCACGTAATTATAGACACTCAGTACGGTCGGCCTCAAATTCTTTTGGGCTATGGGTATCAACAGATAAGTCACACCGGTCGCCCCGAATACCGTGTATGCCAGCATCAGGTATCCGGACAACGGAATCCTTGCGTAATCAATCGCCAAAACCGTTTTCAGCAAGAACGGCACGGAAAAGACGGCCGAAAAAAGGAACATCCAGCGCATGACCGTGATAGGTTTGTACTTGGCTATCAGATTCCGGAACGCCGTCAGGTAAATCGCATACGAAAGACCGCTGACCACGCACAAGACAATCCCCAGAACGCTGTTCTGGCCAGCCTGCCCTTCAGCTCCTCCGAACCAGTATTTTCCGGCAATCATAAGCACGGCCCCGCTCAAGCCCAGGAACACCCCTACGGCTTTAAGCCATGTTATCGGCTCACGCAAAAACAAGGCAGAAAGCATCATGGTCAAAATAGGCGTGAACGTGACCACGATAGCTGCCTCTACCGGAGAAGCAAACTCCAAGCCCATCACGAACAGCATCTGGTTGAGCAAAATCCCGAAAATAGCCGCCAGCGCCAGACCGCCCAAATCCCGTAACGGAACTTTTTCCCATTTCACAAACAAGGAAATCAGCCAGAAAAAGAGCAAGGCCCCGGTCGTCCTGAAAAAGGCCATCCCCAACGAAGGGAGATAATCGGGCATCGTGATTTTAGAAATCGGAATATTGAGGCCGAAAATGATATTGGTCGCCAGAATGGCGATATGCCCCCGCAGGGCACCAGGACCTTTTGTGTCGGACATGTCACTTTATTTATCAACGGGTTCCGACAAGCATTCCAGCTGCCAAAACCGCTGCAAAAGTAAGAATCTGTTTAAAAATCCGCAATTCCGGGAATCCCTTGGCAACAAGATGCAGGAATACATATTCTGTAAAATCTTTAGAACCCACCTAAAAAAATTGTCAAAAACCCATACTTCCCTTATTTTTGCAGTATCGAACCGGTTTTCCTTAGGAAAAGCAAAAGGACTGCCCAAGTAGAAAACCAAATAAAAACGAAAATGAACTTTTACCTGTCCTCCTTAGATCTCCGTAAAGGCATCATCCGAAGCGTGATTGCTGTTCTTCTCGGTGTCGTATTCCTGATTGCACCCGATCTGCTTCCCAAAACATTGGTCATCATCCTGGGGGCTACCATCCTGTTTATCGGCATCGTCTCATTCCTGACCATTTTCACCAAAGACGGAGGCAAACCGGTCGGCATCAATTATTTCAACTTAGCCTTGAGCTTGGCTGTCGGCATCATCCTTTTGATTTTCCCAAAATCATTCATTGCCTTGCTGCTGATCTTGCTCGGTTTCATCCTTATCATATGCGGCATCGGGCAGATTTCCTCTTTGGTCAGCGTCCGGAAATGGGGTGTCAGAGCCAATCCTTTCGAATACATCATAGCAGGCCTGCTGATACTGCTCGGCATCGTTGTCTGCTTCAATCCTTTCGAAACCCAGGATGTTATCTTTTGGATGTTCGGGATCGGCATTATCGTATATGGAATCACGAACCTGTTCAGCCTGATCCGTATCCGGAAAAACTTAGAGAAAGCAGGCAAAAAAGTGTCGCACGGCAATATAGAAGACATCGATTACACCATTGAGAATTAATCCTATACTTAGGCATCTCAAAGCTAGGGACTGCAAGTCCCGGATATAAAGAAAGAGGGGGGATCCTGTCAGTTCCCGTAAATCCCCAGCAATGCCATCATCGCGACCCCGACCGGAAGGCAGTCTTCATCGATAGCCAACGTGGACGTGTGCAGACTGGAAGGATTCTCCACTTCCTTGGGTCGCACTCCCAAACGGAACATGCAGCCCGGAATCTTTTGGGTATAATACGCAAAATCCTCGGCTGTCATCCTCAACGGCAATTCTTCCACATTTTCCTTGCCTAACAAGCAAATCCCTGTCTCCTTGACCTGCATCGTGGCCTCCTCGTCGTTATAGACAAAAGGGTAGCCATGATCCACTTTGAGTTCGCACCGTCCGCCTAATCCCTTGGCGATCTCTTCCGCGCAAAGCCGGATCCGTTCGTGCGCCTTGGATCTCCATTCCTCGTTAAAAGTCCGGATAGTCCCTTCAATATTGACCTCGGCCGGAATGATATTGGTCCGCCCCTCCCCGATGATTCTCCCGAACGAAAGCACTGTCGGTATATAGGGAGGTGCCTGGCGGCTGACAATCTGCTGCAAGGCTGTCAAGATATGAGCCGACATCAGAACCGGGTCAACCGTCAATTCAGGGGTGGCGCCATGCCCTGCTTTGCCAATCACTTTCAAATACAATTCATCGGTTGAAGCCATATACTGACCGGCCTTGTATCCTATCTTGCCGCAATCCATCTCCGGCAAGACATGCAGAGCGAAAATCTTGGATGGAGCCGGATCGCGCAGCACCCCTTCCTGAATCATGACCGGAGCACCGGCCCGGAAATCCTCTTCCGATGGCTGGAATATCAATTTCACCCTGCCTTCCCATTCCTGACAAGTTTCTTTGAGCAACTTGGCCGCGCCCAATAAACATGCCATATGGACATCATGCCCGCAAGCGTGCATGACACCGGGGGTCTGCGAAGCAAATTCCAAACCGGTTTCCTCCCGGATCGGCAAAGCGTCCATATCCGCCCGCAAAGCCACGCAACGTTTGTCCGGATTCCGGCCTTCGATTACCCCCACCACTCCTGTCCCGGAATAGCCACCTTTGCAAGGTATGCCCCATTCCTTCAGTCTGGATTCTATATATTTTCCGGTATTGATTTCTTCGGTGGAAAGTTCCGGATGCTGATGCAAATAGCGGCGCATACTGACAAGCTCCGGCAAAATGCCCTCAGCCCGATTCCTGATTTCACTATACATGGCTATAGGTTTTGCAAATTGACGTAATGGGCATAATGGCCTTCCCGTGCCAGCAGTTCCTGATGGCTTCCTTCTTCCACAATACACCCTTTTTCGAACACAATGATATGGTCTGCATTTCGTATCGTGCTTAACCGATGCGCTATGACAATCGAGGTCCGGCCTTCCATCAACTTTGAAAGAGCCTCCTGAACCAAGACTTCCGACTCGGTATCCAAGGCCGAAGTTGCTTCGTCCAATACCAAGACCGGCGCATTCTTCAATATAGCCCGCGCAATCGTAATCCTTTGCCGCTGGCCACCGGATACTGTCATCCCGGCATCCCCCAGCACCGTATCGTATCCTTGCGGCAATGCCATGATGAAATCGTGGGCATTTGCTTTCTTGGCTGCATCCATCACGTCCTCCACCGAAACATTTTCCATCCCGAAACGAATGTTGTTGGCTACCGTGTCATGCCATACGAAAGGATGCTGCCCCACCGTTCCTACCAAATCCCTCAAATCCGCCAGCTTCAAGCCCCGGATATCGACACCATCTATCGAAATGGAGCCTTCCGTCACATCGTAAAACCGGCTCAGCAAATCCACCAACGTAGTCTTCCCTGCCCCGGAAGCTCCAACCAATGCATAGGTCTTGCCTTTCTCTATTTTCAAATTGATATGCTGCAATACCATATTATCGGAATCCGCGTAATGGAAAGAAACATCTTTGTAGCAAATGTCTGACTGGAATTCTTTTTTCGAAACCGCTTCCGGGCTTTCTTTCTCTCCTGGCACTTCATCCAATACCTGCTGAATCCGCCCTAAGGCAGCCCGCCCCTTCTGCACATTATAAAACGAGTTCACCACATGTTTCGACGGTGATATAATCTTTATTAGCAATAAAATATACAAAACAAACAAATCCGGAGACATCTGCCCGGACAATACTCTCGTCCCGCCAAAACCCAAAACGCCCATCGTGACAGCAACCAGCAGAATCTCCGTTAGCGGACCGGAAAGATCCCTTCTACGGTACACCCCATTCAAAGCTCTGACATACCGGTTATTATAATCCGAAAAGCCACGTCCCACCACATCAATCAAGTTAAACGATTTGATTACCCTGATTCCATTGATGCCTTCTTCCACCATGCTTACCATCTGTCCAAGCATGGCCTGCACTTTTTCCGAACGGGCTTTCAACCGATTTCCCACTTTTCCAATCACATACAGGATAATCGGAAAAGCCAGCAGCACCAGCAAACTCAACTTGTAATCCAAGGCGAACAAGCCCACGGCAAACATGATCACGTACAGGGGTTCCATGATAATGCCTTGCAATGATGCCACGATGGCCCATTCCACATCCGGAATGTCCATATTGACCCGGGACAACAAATCACCTTTCTTTTTCTCTGAAAAATAGCTCAATGGAAGATACAGGACATGGGCATAGAAATTCTGCCGAAGATCCCGCAGCATACCGCTCCGGATATAAGCCAGGTTATAAAAAGCGATATACCGGAAAATATTGGAAATCAAAGTAGCCAAAACAAAAGCTGCTGCTACCAACAGCAGGCCTGACATCATGCCATGCCGCACCTGGAATTGTCCTATATAATAATATGCATACTGTATCAGCACATCCGGATCCAAACGGAATGCCGGAAGTTGCCCGGCATTGTCCACCAAGCCGAACAAAACCGAGACAAACGGTGCCACCAAGGCTATCGAAAAGAAAGATGTGAGGACATAGAGCAGGTTAAAGAAGATATTAAGAGCCACATGCCCCCGATACCGAGCCATATACGAAATCAGACGACGAATATCTTTCATTTACCTTCTCTTATAATCTTGTAACTAAAGTTCCGAAATCCCCTCTTTCCCCACACAGCCTTTAAAAGGCGCAAATTTAGATATAAATCACGATTTGTATGCCGGTGGAATAAGAAAAATCAAATCTATCTTTATGGCGTAGTCTCGACTTTCACTATCGTTGGCTGTCGCCGAAGATAGGAGGCGTCTCGGCAGAATCAAAGCAAGCTTTGCTTCTGCTCTCGACTTTCACTATCTTTGATTGCTTCGCATCGAAGATAGGATGCGTCTCGGCAGAATCAAAGCAAGCTTTGCTTCTGCTCTCGACTTTCACTATCTTTGGCATTTGTTATGCCTGGACCGAAACACACCTCCATACGAATCGAGCGAGACCTGGATGCCGCACTCAAGCCATTCATCATCAGTGCCGCCCTACCCAAAATCCTGGCACTGTTACAGCAAGATGCGGTACGCTTGGCATTTTCGACCCGGAAAAGCCGGGTATTAGGCTATTACTGCCCACCCAAGCACAAGGCACGTTCCGAAGCCGACTACCTTCATGGCTTCGACAGCCTGCACACCATATCCCTGCAAGTGGACTTGAACCCTTATGCGCTTCTCTTTGTCCTGATCCACGAATGGGCGCATCTGATAACCCGGAAAGAATACGGCAACGAGGTCTATCCGCATGGACGGGAATGGAAAGAGAACTTCAAGCGACTTTTCCCGCCTTTCCACTCCACCAGCATCTTCCCTGCCGACATCCTGCATGTGATCGACGAGTATTTCATGAAAACCTCGCCCTACTTCGAAAGCCGCCTCGAAGACGCCTGCCATCGTTACGGAAAAGACAGAAAAGCCTTCTTTAAAACCTATATGAACCTTCTCCGCCAAGGCATCGTGATTCCGGCTCCTTATATGGGCATCCAAGCAGAATACCTGCTGCAAAAAATCAAACAACAAAAGACAGAACAGGCAGAAATAAAGGAAAGCCAGAGAATCGCTTCCATGCTACAGGAACTTCAGGAAGAAAAAAAACTCCAGCATGCCGAAACCGTATTATCCCGGGGAATGGCTATCGTAGGGGAACTGCCCGTACACACCATGATAAGGGCTGACGGAAAAGAGTTCCTGATATTGGAACAAGGGAAACCTCTTATTCGACTGCAAGACCTTCATTCAAGACAAGAAGCCCGGATTCATTACCTTCTACAGGTGGAAGTAATTGAAAGACAGGTGATGTAAAACCGCGGACATCCTTGTTTTCAACATATGTAGGGCAATCGCAGCCTCTGGCAGACCTCCGAGGCTTCCCATTGCTGCCAGGGAAATAGTAACCGGATTTGCACGAAACCATACTCAGCATGGCTCCCGTTGTCAAAATAGCCAACAACAGCCGTTTGTATCTTCTGTTCATCTTTTTTCGTCTTTTCTGACGGAACTTCCTCGGACATTGGGAATCCTTTCCTGCGTCCCGTTTTTGAAGAATGCGAAAATAACAAAATTTACAAACGGACGTGCTATCCATGTTAGCATAATCTTACTACATTTGCAGCCTATTTGCATCAAACGGGGCGTTGGAAAGTTCCCGTTGAACCTTTAATAGCCATGATAAGCACGATAGGCCGATATTTCCTCTTGATGGCAAAAGTCTTCAGCCCCCCCGGAAAACGCAAGTTGTTCTGGAAACAGGTTGTGGAAGAAATACATCAGTTAGGATTCGACTCCATCCCTATTGTTTCTTTGGTATCCATTTTCGTCGGAGCTGCCATCACGATACAGCTCCAAATCAATATGGATTCCCCGTGGATTCCCATCTATGCCGTAGGCTTCGCCACCCGGAAAGCCATTGTCATGGAATTGGCTCCGACCATCATCGGACTGATTCTTGCCGGGAAAATCGGATCGCACATCGCCTCCCAGTTAGGCACGATGCGGATTACCGAACAAATCGATGCCATTGAAGTGATGGGACTGAATTCGGCTAGTTACTTGATCCAGCCCAAGATTATCGCCTGCCTGATTTTCAATCCTATCTTAATCATGCTCAGCATCGTGGCGGCCTTGTTCGGAGGCTGGGCCGTGGGCATCAGCATCGGCGGCATGTCTTCCTACGAATTCATTTACGGGCTCCAATCATTCCCGCATAATTTCGACTTAGTCTATGCCATCATCAAAACTATTGTTTTTGCATTCTTTATCAGCAGCATATCGTCTTTTTACGGGTACAGCGTGCAAGGAGGAGCCATTGAAGTGGGCAAAGCCAGCACCAAGGCGGTAGTCAACAGCAGCATCGCGATTATCCTATCCAACTTGGTATTGACCCAGCTGTTGATGTAAACACAAACGGCAATGATAGAAGTCAGGCATCTCAATAAGTTTTTCGGCAACCGCCAAGTCCTCTTCGATATCAATCTGAAACTGGAACCGGGCATCTGCAACCTGATTATCGGGCAAAGCGGTTCGGGAAAAACCGTCCTGATGAAGTTGATGGTAGGCCTGCTGACTCCCGATAGCGGAGAAATCCTGTTCGACGGCCGGAACTTCGCAGCCCATGCGGGAAGCCAGTCCTTGCACAAGACCGATGCTGAAAAGAACAGCGAGAAAATGCTGACCGCCATCCGGCGGGAAATCGGGATGGTATTTCAAGGCGGAGCTCTATTCGACTCGATGAGCGTTTTAGACAATGTGATTTTCCCGATGGACATGTTCACCAAGAAAAGCCGTCGGGAAAAGCTCAAACGTGCCCAAGAATGCCTCGAACGAGTCGACCTGAAAGGTGCTGGCAAACTCTGGCCCTCGGAACTGAGCGGCGGGATGCGCAAAAGGGTCGCCATCGCCCGCGCCATTGCCGTAGAACCCCGTTACCTGTTTTGCGATGAGCCCAATTCGGGCCTCGATCCCAGGACTTCGGAACTGATAGACAGCCTTATCTCGGAAATCACCAAGGAATACCAAATCACAACCGTGGTCAATACCCACGATATGAATTCCGTGCTAAAAATCGGTGATACGGTGAACTTTATCTACGAAGGAAAACTCTGGTGGCAGGGTAATGGGAAAAGCATCCTCGATACCGACAATCCGGAAATCATCCATTTCATGGAAGCTTCCGAGCTGACCAAACGATTGCTGCACAGCCACAGGATTATCCAGAAAGCCGCCGGAAATTGAAAGCTCCTGAACAGTGGAAAAGAAAACACAAAATTAGATACATTTTCAGCACATTACCATATACAAAAGTCCCATACAAAACCGATGACTATGCCTTCGATGAATTTCTTGGACCTGATCATCTTGGTCCCTTTAATCTGGTGCGGAATCAAGGGAGCCAAAAACGGCTTGGTGATGGAGGTGCTTTCATTGCTGGCCTTGGTAGCCGGCGTATTCGTTTCGCTCCGCTTCTCCCATTTGGTAGGCCAATGGTTTTCCATTCAAGGGAAATACGCCAATATCATCTGTTTCGTCATCATGTTCGCCGGAGTCGCCATCGGGCTTTATTTCTTAGGACGGGTGCTAAGCCATTGGGCGAACCGATCATCCTTGGGGCTGTTCAACCGCCTAGGCGGACTAATCATCAGTTTCGGCAAAGTATTCGTCATCCTGAGCGTGATGATTTATTTCTGGAACAAGATAGACCCCGAAGAACAGATTCTGACCAAGGAAAAACGGGATGCCTCCCTCTCTTTCCGCTTCCTGGAACGCACTACCTACCAGTTCTGGCCTATCATGCAGGAAACGCTCCAATCAGGGATTGAGAGCGCGAAAGAAATGAGCAGCGGCGTGTGATAATGGGCAACCTGCAGCGTTGTCTTCAGGCTCGGACTTGGTTACGTACCAAAGTACGCGCCCGCGTCCTCGCCCTCGACAGCCTTGCATCTTGCCCGTTCTGACACGCCGCCCACAAATCTTACAAAACGTCTCACCCTACAAGCCCGGACAGGTCGATTCAAACCCTGTCCGGGAGTCAAATCCTGCCAAACCTTTTACAAACCAAGGTCTTTCTTGAAAGCCTCGATACGATCCATACCGGCTTTGTCCTGATCCGCATACGAACGTCCGGCATCCCACGGCAAGCACAAACCGAAATAGAACTTGATCTTAGGCTCAGTCCCAGAAGGCCGCACAGTCACTTTACTGCCTTTTTCGGTAAAGAACTGCAACACGTCCGAAGACGGCAGGCCGGCGAAGCCTTTCTGGTAATCCCGCACTTCCACCACCTTCTCCCCTCCTAACTCGACAGGCGGATTCTGGCGGAAGCGCTCCATCATCGCCTTGATTTCGGCCGCCCCTTCCATGCCTTTCTTGCTGACCGATACCAAGGACTCCTTATAGAAACCATACTCCTTATATAAAGAACACAGGATATCGATGAAGCTTTCATTGCGGCAAGCCGCCTCGGCAGCCATCTCGGCAATCAGGCAGCAGGCAATGACCGCATCCTTGTCGCGGACAAAATCCCCGGCCAGATAGCCGTAGCTTTCCTCTCCCCCGCCGATAAAAGTCTTCTGACCTTCAAAACGCTTGATAATCTCGGCAATGTATTTGAAACCGGTCAGCACGTCGTAGCACTCCACCCCGGTTTTCTCGGCCATCTTCTTCAACAATTCAGTCGTCACGATGGTCTTGACAATGTACTCCTTGCCCGTTATCCGCCCCTTTTCTTTCCATTTACGGAGCAAATAGCTGACCAGGACCGAACCGGTCTGGTTCCCATTCAGCAAAATGAACTCCCCGTTTTCATCGGGAATCGCCACGCCTACCCGGTCGGCATCCGGGTCGGTAGCAATGACCAACTGCGCCTTTTCCCTCTTGGCCAATTCGATAGCCGGCAGCATCGCGGCCCGTTCTTCCGGATTGGGCGATGCCACCGTGCTGAAATTGCCGTCCGGCACCATCTGCTCCGGCACGCAGACCACATTGTCGAAGCCCCAACGGCGCAAAGCCCTCGGCACCATCGTCATACCCGTCCCGTGCAAAGGCGTATAGACAATTTTCATGTCCTTCTTGCTGGCCACCGCCTCGCGATCCAACGACAAAGCCACTACTTTTTCCAGATAGGCGTTATCCAGTTCCTCATCAATATAACGGATCAGATCTTCGCCTCCCTGCATTCTGACCTGATCCAAGCTCGTAATAGCCGCCACTTCGGCCATCACGTTCTTGTCGTGGGGCGAAACCAGCTGGCCTCCATCGCTTCCGTAAGCCTTGTAGCCGTTGTATTCCTTGGGATTATGGCTGGCCGTGACCATGACACCGCCGCAGCAATGGTAATAACGGACAGCAAACGACAAGACCGGCGTAGGCCGCATCGCGGTAAACAGGTACACCTTGAAGCCGTTGGCAGCGAATACCTTGGCCGTGGTCAACGCGAATTGCGAGCTCCCGTTGCGGCAATCGTAAGAAACAGCCACTTGCTTTTCCAAGCCTTCTTCCTTGCATTGCTTCTGCAAATAATTGGCAAAACCTTGAGTAGCCAAAGCTACTACGTACTGGTTCATTCGGTTAGTCCCGATGCCCAACACCCCGCGCAAGCCGCCGGTCCCGAACTCCAGATCCCGGTAGAACGCATCGGCGCATTCTTCCGGATTCTCCTTCATCATCTTCAATACCGCCTCGCAGGTGGCTTCATCATAAGGCGGGCGCGTCCATACCTCGGCCCTCTGCCTGATTTTTTCGTCCATATCGATAGATTTTTGTATTATCCTTGCCTAAAAGGGCCTCCTGCAAGAAGCCAAGATGCCCGGTTGCCCATCCACGACCCGCAGCATCCCAAACACCCGCCAGAGATTCCCCGAAAGGCAAATTTAACAAAAAAAATCGGCATTGAAATTCCGCTTTGAAAAGGGTGTTTATCCAAAAAAGTTTAGTATCTTTGCACCGCTCTCAAACCCAGGAGAGCCATTTTCACCGGCAAGCATGGCCGCCTTCCACTCCTTGCCGGGCAGAAATAAAGGGAAGGCCATTTTTGTTTTAGGATTGACGGCGTCTGGACGGCAGCTTTGAGAAAGGCATCCCTTATTACAGGGTGGCCGGGAACGAAGAATCAAATGCGGTTCGGGCGTTTTATTTTTTCCGCCATGCGCGTCCTTGCAGCCCGGTTCCGATTCCGGCAGGCATCGCCCGCAAAGACGGAAACGCCCCACGAAACGAAAAAAAACATAAAAAATATACAAACCCTTAAAAACGATTTTGCGCTATGATGACAGCAGAAGAGTACATCAAAAGCCTCCAGAAAATGGACCTGAAGGTCTATATGTTCGGAGAACGTGTCAAGGACCCTGTTAACCACCCCATCATCCGTCCTTCCTTGAATTCGGTGGCCATGACCTACGAACTGGCCCAGAAGAAGGAATACGAAGACCTGATGACGGCCTATTCTCCCCTCATCGGAGAAAGAATCAACCGCTTCTGCCATCTGCATCAAAGCACCGACGACCTGATCAAGAAAGTGAAGATGCAACGTCTGATGGGTCAGAAGACCGCTGCCTGCTTCCAACGCTGCGTAGGCATGGACGCTTTCAACGCCATCTGGTCCACCACTTATGAAATGGATCAGGCTCTCGGAACAGACTACCACAAACGCTTCACCGAATACATGAAGTACGTTCAGAAGAACGACCTCACCGTTGACGGCGCGATGACCGACCCCAAGGGCGACCGCAGCCTTTCGCCCTCGCAGCAGGAAGACCCCGATTTGTTCGTGCATATCGTGGAAGTTCGTCCCGACGGTATCGTGGTACGTGGCGCCAAAGCCCACCAGACCGGTACGATCAACAGCCACGAGCATTTGGTAATGCCTACCATCGCGATGAAGGAAGAAGACAAGGACTATGCCGTTTCTTTCGCCGTTCCTTCCGATGCCAAGGGCGTTTTCATGATTTACGGCCGTCAATCCTGCGATACCCGCAAGATGGAACCCGATGCCGAAATCGACTTGGGCAACTCCCAGTTCGGCGGTCACGAAGCCTTGGTAGTATTCGATAACGTATTCGTTCCCAACGAACGCGTGTTCATGTGCAAGGAATACCAGTTCGCCGGCATGATGGTAGAACGTTTCGCCGGTTACCACCGTCAATCCTACGGCGGATGCAAAGTCGGCGTAGGCGACGTTTTGATCGGTGCCGCCGCTTTGGCAGCCGACTACAACGGCGTGCCCAAGGCTAGCCACATCAAGGACAAGCTGATCGAAATGATCCACTTGAACGAAACTTTGTACGCTTGCGGTATCGCTTGCTCGGCAGAAGGCGTGAAGATGCCGGCCGGCAACTACCAGATCGACCTGCTTCTGGCCAATGTCTGCAAGCAGAACGTAACTCGTTTCCCGTACGAAATCGCCCGTCTGGCCGAAGATATCGCCGGCGGTTTGATGGTGACGATGCCTTCGCAGCAAGACCTCCGTTCGCCCGAAATCGGTTCCTACGTTGAAAAATACTTCCGTGGAGCTACCGGTTCTTCGACCGAAAACCGCATGCGTGTATTGCGCTTGATCGAAAACCTCTGCTTGGGTACGGCTGCTGTCGGCTATCGTACCGAATCCTTGCACGGTGCCGGTTCGCCGCAAGCCCAGCGTATCATGATTGCCCGTCAAGGCAACCTGGAAGCCAAGAAGGAACTGGCCCGCAAGATTGCCAAAGTGGACGTTTCCAAGGATCACTGGCCGGCTAAACCTGCCAAGAAATAATTCTATGGACGCTGATTTTGAAAGCCGGGTCCGCCGCTTGATTGACGAGCGGGTCCGGCCTTCCCTGTTTGAACATGGCGGTGATATCCAGATAAAGGAAATCAAAGGCCATGATGTGGGGTTCGTTTTCAAAGGGGCTTGCAGAACCTGCCCTGCCGCCCAAATCACATTGGAAGAAGTGGTGGAAGCCGCGCTCAAAGCGGAGATACCTGAAATCGGCCGGGTCTATCTGATCAACGAGACGGACCAGGACTTGATTGACTTTGCCAAGAAACTGATGAGTTCGCATCCTGACGCTTGAACCCGAATAAGTCGTTAGACTTCGGGGTAAAAAGAACCGAAGATTGAATCCGGAAGTCCGGCGTATCCAACGCGACTGGAGTGATTCATCTTATTGGGTTCGCCCGCCAAGGCAAAAAAAGGAAATGCGAACCGATACATATTTATATAGGAAACAATTAAAAAACATACCCATGGACTGGAAAAAAGAAGGAAACTTCGTGACTGTGGAAGAAGCAGTCAAAGCCATCAAAGACAATGACAACATCGTGTTCGGCCATGCCGCCGGCGTGCCGGGCGTAGTGCCTTTGGAAATGGTGAAACAGATGGACCGTCTCCACAACGTGAAGATTTTCCACATGTTCACGATTAACAACGGCGAATACCTGACGCCGGAAACCGAAGGGCATTTCCGCCACGTCACCAACTTCGTAGGAGGCAACTCCCGCGCGGCCGTGGCTGAGGACCGGGGCGACTTCTACCCTCTCCACTTCTCGGACGTGCCTTCTTTCTTCGACCGCTATTTCCCGGTGGATGTGACCGTTGCGCAAGTTTCCTTGCCCGATGAAAACGGGAATTGCAGCTTCGGGATTTCCTGCGACTATACCTTGCCGGCCGCCCGCCGTTCCAAGATTATCATCGCCGAAATGAACGAGAACATGCCGTACATCCCGGGCGACAACTTCATGCATATCTCGCAGTTCACCTATATCGTGGAAAACCACAACCCGATCGCGGTGCTGCCTCCGGCCAAGATTACCGATATCGAAAAGCAAATCGGCCACTTCTGCTCCACCCTGATCAAGGACGGGGATACCCTGCAATTAGGTATCGGCGCGATTCCCGATGCCGTGCTGATGTCGCTGGACGACAAGCACGACCTGGGTATCCATACCGAAATGTTCTCCAGCGGCGTGGTTGACTTGGCCAAGAAAGGGATCATCACCGGGGCCAAGAAGAGCCTGCTGCCGGGCAAGATGGTCGCTACCTTCCTGATGGGGACTAAGGAACTCTACGAATTCGCCAACAACAACCCCAATGTGGAAATGCGTACTGTGGACTGGGTCAACGACCCGCGCGTCATCGCCCAGAACGACAATATGGTTTCCATCAATTCCTGCATCGAAGTGGATTTGACCGGCCAGGTGAACTCCGAAACCATCGGTTTGAAACAGTTCAGCGGCACCGGCGGCCAGTTCGACTATGTGAAGGGGGCTTCCTGGTCCAAAGGCGGACGCTCCATCATGGCCATGCCTTCGACGGCGGCCCATGGAAAGGCATCGCGTATCGTGCCTTTCCTCTCGCAAGGCGCTGCCGTGACCACGCCCCGCGATGATGTGGACTATGTGGTTACCGAATACGGGATCGCCCACCTCAAGGGTGCCAGCCTCAAGGAAAGGGCCAAACGGCTTATCGCGATTGCCCACCCGGATTTCCGTCCGATGCTGGAAGAAGAATACAAGAAGAGATTTAAAAATTAATATACCATGCAACTGTTCAAGCTTAAGACTCGTCTGAGCCAATTTGATGATTTTGCATCATTTGCCAAGGAATTCAATCTGGGTCCCAACGACTTGGTCGTTACCAACGAATTCCTGTACGAACCTTTCATGAAGGCGCTGAACCTGCCCTGCCATTTCATCATGCAGGAAAAGTACGGTTTGGGTGAACCTTCGGACAACATGATGAACGCCATCCTCAAGGACGTGCACCATATCAATTACAACCGTGTCATCGCGGTGGGCGGCGGTACTGTCATCGACTGCTGCAAGGTATTCGTGCTGAAGGATGTTGAAAACGTGACCGATGCTTTCCTGCGCAAGATTCCTATCGTGAAGGACAAGCAATTGGTTATCCTGCCTACCACTTGCGGCACGGGCAGCGAAGTGACCAACATCTCGATTGCCGAATTGGTAAGCCTGCATACCAAGATGGGCTTGGCCGACGATGCCATCGTGGCCGACGATGCCGTCCTGGTTCCGGAATTGCTGAAGGGCCTGCCGTTCAAGTTCTACGCTTGCAGCGCGATCGATGCTTTGGTTCACGCTACCGAATCCTTCGTTTCGCCCAAGTCGAACCCCTATACCGAAGCCCTCGGCAAGGAAGCCATGCGCATCATCATCAATGTCTTCAAGGGCATTGCCGAAAAGGGTCCCGACTACCGTTTCGAACACCTGGGTGAAATGCTGATGGCCAGCAACTTTGCCGGTATCGCGTTCGGGAACACCGGCGTGGGCGCGGTTCATGCCTTGAGCTACCCCTTGGGCGGCAACTACCATGTACCCCACGGAGAAGCCAACTACCAGTTCTACACGGCTATCTTCCACCTGTACAACAAGAAGAACCCGAACGGCCGCATCCAGGAACTGAACGCTTATTTGCAACAGCTCTTGGGCACGACGGGCGACCCGTACGATGCTTTGGACGAACTGCTGGGCAAGCTGATCAAGAAGAACCCGCTGCACACCTATGGCATGAAGGAAGAAGAAATCGCCGGATTCGCCAAGAATGTGCTTGAAACTCAGCAACGTTTGCTCAACAACAACTATGTTCCATTGAGCGAAGAAGAAATTCGTGAAGTTTATCGCGAATTATTTTAATTGAATCATTTATTTGACTACCTTTGCCCCCGTTTTCGAGACCCTGCAGGCCGGAAACGGGGTTCTTTCTTTGCCGGTTTCGCTCCGGCAGCCCAAGACGAGAAAAAAATATAAAACACATAAATACAATGGAAATCCAAGAAATGGTGGCTAAGGCACGGGAAGCCCAAGCCATTTTTGAGAGAACCTTCAACCAAAACACGGTTGATGCTGTAGTCAAAGCTACGGCTCGCGTAGTATTCGACAACGCCGAAAAACTGGCCAAGATGGCCGTTGAAGAAACCAAGATGGGCGTTTACGAAGACAAAGTGGCCAAATGCCGCAACAAATCGAAGGGTGTATGGTACAACTTGCGTGGCAAGAAGTCGATGGGGATCCTCGAAATCGACGAACGTACCGACATGATCACGATTGCCAAGCCTGTGGGCGTTGTCTGCGGTATCACTCCTATGACGAACCCGGTGGTTACGCCTATGAGCAAAATCATGTTCGCCCTCAAAACCAAGAATGCCATCATTATCGCTCCGCACCCGAAATCGAAAGTCTGCTCCTCGACCACGGTTCACTTGATCCAGGAAAAGCTCAAGACGATGGGCGTGCCCGATTACTTGGTACAGGTTGTGGAAGAACCGGCCATCGAAAAGTCCCAGGAACTGATGAAGACCGTGGATGTCGTTATCGCTACCGGCGGTATGGGCATGGTTAAGGCCGCCTACTCTTCCGGAAAGCCTTCGTTCGGCGTAGGTGCCGGCAACGTTCAGGTCATCATCGATACCGATGTTGACTTCGACAAGGCTGCCAACATGATCATCACCGGTCGTGCTTTCGATAACGGTATCATTTGCTCCGGTGAACAGTTCTTCGCTTATCCCAAGAAGGACAAGGAAGCTGTTTTTGCCGCCTTCAAGAAGAACGGCGCTTACTTCGTGAACGAAGCCGACAAGGAAAAACTGCTGAACTTCATGTTCGATGAAAAGGGCGTTATCAACCGTAACGCTGTAGGCCAATCGCCGGCTGTCATTGCCGAACGTGCCGGCATCAGCGTTCCTGAAGGAACCCGCGTTATCGTTGCCGAAGCCGTAGGCGCTGGCAAGGCAGACCGCATCTGCAAGGAAAAGATGTGCCCGGTTATGGGATGCATCGGCTACGACAGCTTCGAAGAAGGCATCGACATGCTGGAAACCAACTTGAAGATGGAAGGCAACGGCCATACTGCCGCTGTTCACTCCAACAACCAAGGCCACATCATCATGGCGGGTGAAACCTTGACCGTAAGCCGTGTTGTTGTGAACGCTATCAGCTCCACCACCGGTGGCGGTGCCATCCAAAACGGTCTGGCTGTTACCAATACGCTGGGTTGCGGTACTTGGGGCAACAACTCCATCTCCGAAAACTTCACCTACAAGCACTTGCTCAATACCACCCGCATCGCTCCGTTGTGCGAACGGATTGTTATTCCTTCTGACGAAGAAATGTGGCGGTAAAAATGATTTCTGGCGGCATCTGCGGCGTTGCGCTTGCTCTCCGCTCGGTCATGTACATAAAAGTACACTCCCTCGCGTATCGCTTCGCGCGCCTCGTAGCTGCTCGTTCAAAACAATTTTTACTTAACGATAAAAAGAGCTTCCGACTGGAAGCTCTTTTTTTATACGATGACAGCGCAGTTTAAGATGGCGCCTTGCATCTGCCCGCCATAAAGCTTTTTGCCCGGCGCTCCCGGATACAAAAAAAAAGCCGCTCGATTCGAGCGGCTTCCCTGTTGCCCTACCAGGGGTCGAACCTGGAGACTTCAGATCCAGAATCTGACGTGTTGCCAATTACACCATAGGGCATCAATCGCTTGGCCAACCATCTCTGACCGAAAGCGGGTGCAAAGATAATAAAAATACAGAAAAACGTAACATCTTGACGATTTTTTTTTCACGTGAATTCTCCTATCCATGTCAGAAGAATCCTAATACAATGAATAAAAACATTTTACAAAAGCCCAAACTTCCAAGAATCTTTTTTTCTCCGTTTTTTACATTGATTAAGTATTTTCTATACAAAAAAACAGCATGAAATCCCCCTATTTCATCATCTAAAGACAAAATTTCATCGATTCAGTCTGCAAATAGACCTGCTTACTTCTTTTTTTTACTACCTTTGCACGCTTTGAATTTGGGATTCTTCTATCCTTTTGCCTCCTAACCAATGCATAATTAATGCATTGGCAAGAAAGAGAGGCTGTAAACAAAATTCCTATCGCAAAGCCCACCATCCAAAACCAATACAGTGAAGCAAAAAAAAGAAATCTCGGACATCCAGGCTCCAATAGCCGGCAGCTGGGAAGACACCTTGAATAAAGACGGCTTCTTTGCATCGGCTATCGACCAGAAAATGACCATTTCCCGCCGTATCTGGGGCGGGAACACTTCCTGTTGTCTGATTTGCTTGCAAGGCAAAGCGAGTTTCAATTTAGATGCAATACAATATGAACTTAAAGCAGGCGATGCCTTGATTATCGATTCAGACTTTTTCCTTTTGAGCCGGGAAGTAAGCAAGGATTTCAAAGCCTATGCCGTAGTAGCGACAAAATTCTTCCTGTTCGCACCGGCCAATCCGGCTTCTTTCGACTTGCACTTTTACATCATGAGGCATCCCACCCTGAGACTACCCAAAGCCACCTTGCAATACCTGAGCCAGATTTTCGAGATGCTGAAAGCAAAAGAAACGGAAGAAGAACCCGAGTTCCAATTCTTCCCCAATCCGTTTATCCGGCACATCACTTCGCAATTAGCCCGGGTCTTCTGCTTGGAAATCTACGACCACTACCGCAAGGAACTGCCCATTGCCAAAGTCGGCGTCAAGCCGTCCACCAAGGAAAATATCGTACTCCGATTCCTGCAGCTCCTACGCGAGAATGTGGAAAAAGAGCGTCGAATCACGTTCTATTCCTCGGCCTTGGATATAACGCCCCAGTACCTGGCTACCATATTGAAAAAGGTGACAGGGCTTTCGACCAACCAATGGATGCATATCCTGATTATCGAAAAGGCCAAGCACCTGCTGCTGAATGAAAACAAAAGCATACAGGAAGTCGCCAAAATCCTGAACTATCCTGACCAATCCACCTTCGGCAAGATGTTCAAGGCTGAAATCGGCCTCTCTCCTATCCAATTCAAAAAAGAAATAAACAACCGATAAAAACAAGTTTCCTTATATGAAAAAGACCATTTTTATCCTCAGCGCGGCCGCTTGCCTCGGCCTTGTATCCTGCAAGCAGCAACAGCAGACAGGACAAGCACCGGCTCCCCGGAACGTCCTCCAACTGAAAACGGAGGAATGCGTCCTTACCAAACCCTATTCCAGCATTTTACTGGCAAACGGCAGCGTGGAAGTACGCCCCCGGGTCAGCGGGTACATTTTCAAACAGCACGTCAATGAAGGCGACTATGTGAAAGCAGGCGACCTCCTTTTCACGATAGATACCGTTCAAGTCGTAGCGGAAATCAACGTAGCCCGAGCCAATGTAGAAGCCGCCAAGGCTCAAGTGGAAACGGCTCAATTGACTTTCGACACCAAAAACGAATTGTTCAAGCAGCAGATTATCAGCGCTAATGATTTGCAAATGGCGCAGAACAGCCTTTCCTCTGCCAAAGCCGCTTTAGCCCAATGCCAAGCCGCCTTGGTCAATGCCGAACGCAATCTGGAATTCTGCAAGGTGACCAGTCCCATAGACGGCCTGGTCGGCATCATTCCTTATTCTCCCGGCAACCTGGTCAGCAGCACTTCGACCAACCCGCTCACCACGATAACCGATGTTGCCAAGATGCGCTGCTATTTTTCCATCAGCGAACGGGAAGCCTTGGCCCTGAGCCGTCAGTACGGTTCGCCCGAAGAAATTGCCGCTGCGCTCCCGGAAGTGGAATTGAACTTGGTTGACGGGTCCCGCTACCCTTATAAAGGCCGGGTCATCACTGTCAGCGGGGTTCCCGACGGCACAACCGGCTCCATCCGTATCCGTGCGGACTTCCCCAATCCGGAAATGATGATCAAAAGCGGTTTCAGCGGCACGCTGCTGATGCCGACCACCGTGGAAGATGCCATTGTCATCCCGCAGCAGGCCAGCTACGAAATCCAGTCCAAACGCTTTGTCTACGTGGTCAGCGACAGCAACACGGTCCATGCTACGCCTATCGAAGTGCTGAGCCTCAACGACGGAACCAATTTCGTTGTCACCTCCGGGCTCAAAGCAGGCCAGAAGATTGTGACCGATGGAGTTACCTTCTTGCGCGAAGGCCAAACCATCGCCCCCCGGGACAATGCCCAAAACGCCAAAGCCGAATAAGTCGGCCGCATTTTAATTCCACTTTTGCAAGCTAAGAGCAATGAGATTAGACAAATTCATTGAAAGACCGGTGATGTCGACCGTTATTTCGGTCATCATCGTGATACTCGGTATCATCGGCTTGGTTGCCTTGCCTATCGAACAGTATCCCGACATCGCGCCTCCTACCGTACAGGTATCCACCACGTATATCGGTGCCGATGCCCAGACCATCACCAATAGTGTAATCACGCCCTTGGAAGACGCTATCAACGGGGTGGAAAACATGGACTACATGACGTCGAGCGCCTCCAACGATGGCCGTGCCAATATCAACATCTATTTCCGCCAGGGAACCGACCCGGACATGGCCGCGGTAAACGTGCAGAACCGCGTGGCGACCGCTACCAGCCTGTTGCCGGCCGAAGTGACCCGTGCCGGGGTCACCACCCGTAAGCGGCAATCCAGTACCTTGATGATGATTGGTTTCTATTCGCCTAACGATGAATACGATGAAACCTTTATCGAAAACTACTTGCGTATCAATGTGTTGCCAGTAATCCTCCGTGTACAGGGCGTGGGCGATGCCAGCGCGTTCGGGGTGCATGACTACGCCATGCGTATCTGGCTGCGGCCGGACGATATGAAAAAGAACAGCTTGGTTCCAGCCGACATCACCGCTGTATTGAACGAGCAGAATATCGAAGCCGCCCCTGGGAAATTCGGCGAAAATTCGACCCAAGCCTTCCAGTACACCTTGAAATACAAAGGCCGTCTGAAAAGCGTAACCGAATACGAGGACATTGTGATCCGGACGCTCCCCAATGGAAGCCAACTCAAACTGAAAGACGTAGCAGACATTGAATTAGGTCCGCAGAACTACAACATCAGGTCTGTCCTTGACGGACATCCCAGCGCGATGATTGCCATCTACCAGCTGCCGGGAAGTAATGCGACCCAGGTTATCGAGGACTGCAGCAAGGTCATCGAAGAACTCCGTCCCAGCTTCCCTACCGGTATGGATTTCATCGTCATGCAAAGCTCCAACGACTTCCTGTACGAGTCCATCAACAAGGTTTTGCATACCTTGGTTGAAGCTTTCATCTTAGTGTTCCTGGTGGTATATATCTTCTTGCAGGATTTCCGCTCCACCTTGATTCCGGCCATCGCGATTCCTGTCGCCTTGATTGGTACGATGTTCTTCATCAACATCATCGGATTCTCGCTGAACTTGCTGACCTTGTTCGCCTTGGTATTGGCCATTGCGATTGTGGTCGACGATGCCATCGTGGTCGTCGAAGCGGTCCATGCGAAACTGGACCAGAACTACCGCTCGGCCAAGACTGCCGCCATCGATGCGATGAGCGAAATCGCCGGAGCCATCGTGTCCATCACCTTGGTCATGGCAGCCGTGTTCATCCCGGTATCCTTTATCCAAGGAACCGCCGGTATCTTCTTCCGCCAATTCGGTCTGACGCTGGCTATCTCCATCCTGATTTCGGCGGTCAATGCCTTGACCTTGACTCCGGCCCTTTGCGCCTTGTTCCTGAAACCGCATGAAGACAACCCGCTCAAGAAAAAGAACTTCATCCAACGTTTCCATTCGGCTTTCAACGTATTCTTTACCAATACGACAGCTCGCTACAAGAACGGAGTTCGCTTCTTCATCAAGAAACCGGCCATGTCTTTGGGAATCGTAGCTATCTCGATTGCATGCTTCTTCTTCCTGCTCAAGACCACGCCTTCCGGATTGATTCCCAATGAAGACAACGGGGTTGTCATCATGGACGTGTCGCTGCCTCCGGCAACCACCCTCCACCAGACATACAACTCCATGCTGCGCATCGACAGCCTCTTAGGCACGATTCCGGAAATCGAGCACCGAAGCATGATTGCCGGGTTCGGTTTCATCTCCGGGAATGCCAGCTGCTACGGCTCCATCATCACCCGTTTGATTCCATGGGAAGAACGAACCGGCAAAGGACAGGATTTGGATGGGGTTATCGCCAAAATCAACGCCTTGATGGCGGCCAACGTTTCCGATGCCCGCATCATGACCTTCTCGCCTCCTATGATTCCCGGATTCAGTGCCTCCAACGGTTTTGAATTCAGCATTCAAGACAAGACCGGCGGAAGCGTGGAAGATCTGTACGAAGTGACCCAAAATTTCTTGCTCGAACTGAACAAGCGCCCGGAAATTTCCTATGCGGCCACGTCTTTCCGTCCGGACTTCCCGCAGTACATGGTCAATATCGATGTGGACAAAGCCAAGAAAGCCGGAACTTCGACTTCGGACATCTTAGGTGTGATGCAGGGATATTTCGGCGGTATCTATGTGTCGAACTTCAACACCTTCGGCAAACTGTACCGCGTCATGCTGCAAGCAGCTCCCGAGAACACGCTCAATGCAGAAGCCTTGGACAATGCCTACGTCCGTTGCAGCAACGGGAAGATGGTTCCTGTTTCCCAATTCGTCAGCATCGAGAAAATCTATGCTTCCGAGAACATCAACCGCTTCAATCTGTTCACCTCCATCTCGGTCAACGGGCAGCCTAAAGTTGGTTATTCCTCCGGGGAAGCCATCAATGCCATCAAGGAAGTGGCCGCCTCTTCCCTGCCCCAAGGCTACGGTTACGAGTTCTCCGGCCTGACCCGTAACGAACAGCAGTCGGGCAACACGATGGGCATCATCATCGCGGTCTGCCTGCTCTTCGTTTACCTCCTGCTCTGTATCCAGTACGAAAGCTACATCCTGCCGCTGGCGGTATTGCTGTCCTTGCCTTTCGGGCTTTGCGGAACCTTCATCTTTGCCCGTATGATGGGCTTGAGCAACAATATCTACCTGCAGATTTCCTTCATCATGCTGGTGGGCTTGTTGGCCAAGAACGCGATTCTGATTATCCAGTTTGCCGTACAGCGCCGCGAACATGGCATGAGCATCGCCTGGGCTGCCGTGGCCGGGGCTGCTGCCCGTTTCCGGCCTATCTTGATGACCTCTCTAGCCATGATTATCGGTCTGTTGCCATTGATGTTCGCCACAGGAGCCGGTAGCAACGGGAACCGTACCATCGGCGCCGGTGCCGTGGGCGGGATGCTCATCGGGATGATCTGCCAGATTTTCATCGTCCCTGTATTGTTTGTGATTTTCCAGACCTTGCAGGAAAAAGTGAAGCCGCTCAAGCCTGCCAGCCCGGAGAGGGAACCTCTGGTCAACCACCAGCTGGCCGTAGAAAACGAGACCGAAGATTCAAAATATTTCCTGTAATCCAGCAGAGAAGCCGGACTCGTCTTCCGGCTTCTCCCCCATGGAACACTGATTCATGAGGGAAACGAAAAAATGAAGTGAACCAAATGAAAACAAACATCATACGTAACATCGTCGCGCTGGTGGCCGCCTCCGGGCTTCTGACAGCCTGCGGCATCTACAAATCGTACGAGAGGCCGGAAGACATCCAAGCCCCGGATCAGTACCGCATGGACAACATGGCCGAAGTCAAAGCCGATGCAGACTCGTTAGGTCCGGCTTTCGCTCTGGCATCGGCCGATTTAGGGACAATCCAAGATTCCAACCACCTGGGTTTCATGCCTTGGAAGGAAATGTTCCCCGACCCCAAGCTGCAATACCTGATTCAGAAAGGATTGGACAGCAACTTTGATTTGCGCAATGCCGTATTGCAGGTAAGGCAGATGCAGGCCCTGCTGGCCAAAGCGAGGCTTTCCTTCACGCCCAGCCTGAATGTCAGCGGGACGGAAGGTTTCAACGGCATCATCGACATGGCTGATCCTCAGAACACTTTCGGCATCGGGGCCTCCGCCAGCTGGGAAATCGATATCTTCGGCAAGCTGCTGAACGCCAAACGAGGCGCGGTTGCCGATTTCCTGCAAAGCGATGCAGCCCGCCGTTCAGCGCAGACCCAAATCATCTCCAGCATCGCCTCGGCCTACTATTCCTTGCTGATGCTCGACAAACAACTCGAAATCAGCGAGCAAACCGTAGAAAACTGGAAGAAGACCATCACGATGATGGAATCAATGAAGGAAGCTGGCAGCTATGCAGCCTACAACCAAGCCGCCATCGAACAGGCCAAAGCCAACAGCATGGCTGTCAGAGCCGGTATTCCCGATTTGAAACGCCAGATCCGCGAACTGGAAAACAGCCTGGCTCTCCTCGTAGGGATGCCCGGCCAGCCGATAGACCGCAACCGCTTTGAAGACCAGGAAATCCCGGCTCAGTTCTCGGTAGGCGTTCCTTCCCAGATGTTCCTGAACCGGCCTGACGTGATGGCCGCCGAAGCCCAGCTGATGTCGGCCTACGCTTCCACGGCAGCAGCCAGAGCCGCGTTCCTCCCCGGATTCAATATCACGGCTTCGGGCAACTGGACCAACGCAGCCGGAACCGCCATCCTGGATCCGGCCAAGTTCGTATGGCAAGCGGTCGCCTCATTGGCACTCCCCATCTTCAACCAAGGTGCCAACCGAGCCAACCTGCGCGTAGCTAAAGCCGGCCAGGAAATCGCGGCCAACAACTTCAAGCAGACGCTCCTGAACGCGGCCAACGAAGTGAGCAACGCCCTTTTCCAGTACCAGACCAGCGGGGCCAAATGCCAATACCGGACCGAACAAATCGCCAGCTTGGAAAAGGCCGTCGATTTCACGACCCAGTTGATGCAGTTGGGCAGCACTACCTACCTGGAAGTCCTGACCGCCCAGCAATCCTTGCTTTCGGCCCAGCTCTCCCAAGTATCCGACCAATATGAACGGATGAACTCGGTCATCTCCCTATACCGTGCCTTGGGCGGTGGCTCGCAGGAAGAAATTGAAGGCGTGGATTATGAAAACCTCGACAGCCCGAAAGCCGTCCGCAAACGGACCAAGGCTGCCGAAAAGCAAGTCAAGGCTTTGATTAAGCAGGAAAAGGCGGAAGCTAAAGCCGCAAAAAGACAAAAATCTTAAACTCTCATGAATGGAAGAAACAGCATTTAAATTCCACCTTGATCCAGTAGCCGACTAAAATTCCTATCATAACAGAAACGACCCTGATAGAACATATTCTAACAGGGTCGCTTCGTATAAAAAGAAGTCCTTCAGGCTTTGCACACGGGAAATCTCGCTCTCTTCCACATCAAAAGCGATACCATTTTATCCATTTTACCTATCTCTTCAAAGGACGCCGAGCCTGCTTCATCTTAGATTCCCTAATTTTTGCAATCTGCAACAATTCTCCTTTCGTCAATTTCTTATCCAAGAAACCTTCCGACTCCCAAGCCAAAATCTCCTTCTGCACCCTTTTCATCAAGGCGTAGTACCGACTCATCACCGTTGACAGAGGCTGCCCCAAATCCAAAGCCAATTCTTTAAAAGACTTGCACTGGATATGACGGCTATACAGCAAAGAACGTTCTGCTCCCGTCAATGAAAGACCATCGAATCCCATTTGCAAAAGAATAGCCAAATTCTGCAAAACCTTTGCTTTCCGCACACTTTCTTTGGTTTCATCTTCCCCACAAAACTGCTCCACGGAAACATTTTCCACAAATTTGTCGTCCAACAGAATCCATCCTAAATTATCACAAATCTGGAAACGGTGCGCATCCAATCTCGCATTCATCCGAACCTGCTTTCTAAAATGACTCACCAGGATATTCCTTGCTATCTTCCTAAGCCAGCCTAACACATTTTCCCGATTCCTGACCTGACCCATCGCATAATACCGCTGGGCAACAATCATCGTTTCCTGAACCATGTCGCGACTTAATTCATAATCCCTGCTCAATGTACTCAAATAGCGGAAAAGTTGCTTGCAATGAACCACTACATCCCGCTCAAAAAACCTCCGTTGTTCTTCTGTCAACTTCAATGTTTCATGAGTTGCTTGATACTTGCCTTCTTCTTCCCGCAAAAAGTAATCTTTTTCCATAATTTTCATAAAATACTAATCATTAATACTACACGACAAGGAAATGCCTATCCTTATGCCATGCGATGCCTAAATTACATGTCAAAAAATACAAAAACTCCCCTCTCCACGAAACCCGTGGAATTTTGCCAATAACCTCCTTTCTTTAAGTCAGGAAATCAAAACATTGCCAATGAAAGCATTACAATCAGCACAAACATCTTGCACGCACCCATCCCAACTTGCTCACCAATAACGCAAAACCTCGTCAACATAACATTCCTCAACACATTCTCATCCTGTCATCCCTGTTAAAATTCTGTTCACATTTAATTTTTAAGATTGTCAAATATACGGATTTTTTTCTTATAGGGGACTTTTTCGAGAAAGATTATGATATTTTAAGAATTATTAATGAATGGAATCCTAAAGCTCATCCTGCCCGCCTCATCTCGGAAGCGGGCTTAAGAAAATCATATAACCAACTACAATTCAATACAATCAAAATTATTCCGATCGACATATTTTCCCATACGAAATTCCGGCACTGCCAAGGCCATCCCCGCATGGATTTTAACATTCCTTAAGCCCAAAATAGAATTCAAGCGGCCTTTCTTGTCCCGTTCCAAAGCCGCCATGACAAAACCGGTATAGAATTGCGCCACGCCCAAGGATTCCGCCATCAAGGAGGCATTCTGGTACGCCAAATTGCAGTCCGCCGCCCCGAAACGGCTTTTCTCCGACGAATAGATGAACAGAACCGCTTTGGCATCGCGCAGGATCATGTCCCCCTCGCCGGCATGGAAACGGCGATACATCTCCTTGAACTTGGGAACCAGCTTGTACACCCCGGCCAGCTTCCTTCCCAGCAACATCCGCATGAAAGGGTTATCCAGAAGCCGGACCACTTTCATAAAGGAATCCAAGGTGTATTCCGTCACGGCACGCAAGGTTTCCGGTTTGCGAACCAGCACGAAATGCACATCCCGGCTGTTCTGCGCAGTAGGCGCTGCCGCTGCCGCTTCCATAATCATCCGCAAGGATTCTTCCGGAATTTCCTTGCCGGAAAACGCCCGATTGCTGCGCCGGGACTTGATCAGCAGCATCAGCTGCTCCGGGCTCGGCAAAGCGGCCAAGGAAAACGGATGCACCGAACCGTTCGGGAAAGCATCATGTTCGACCGCATCCTTAGGACAAACCGCCACGCAATGGCCGCAAAAAATGCAGGAAGACTCGTTCTTTATACGGATACGGCCGTTATCCTCGTAAAAAATCCCGGCAGGGCAAATCTTCACGCAACGCTGGCAACGAATGCAACAGCTGTCATTTATCTTCAATTCTCCAACGGACAATGCTTTCCTTGTCATTGCTTTTCCTGTTTCTGTTCATAACCAAAAAGGCTGCTCCGCCCTCCCTGCCCCTTTCGGAAGCGGAAACGAAACAGCCTTCCGCAAACAATAATGCAAGAGGATGTATCAAAATAAAACCAAAATCATTCTCTAGCGATGTGTCAGAGTGAGTAAGATGCAAGGCGCTGAGAGCGAGAACGAAGGAGCGTACTTTGGTACGTGACTGAGTTCGAGTCTCGATAGCAACGAAGCAGATTGCTCATTATGACACATCGCTTTGACTATGCCAATTCGTGGATAACCAAACCCGAACGCAACTTCGGTTCGAACCAAGTTGTCTTGGGAGGCATGATATTGCCGCTATCGGCAATGTTGATCAACTGGGTCATCGAAACCGGGTACATGGCAAAAGCCACTTTCATTTCGCCATTGTCCACACGACGTTTCAATTCGCCAAGGCCGCGGATACCGCCTACGAAATCGATTCTCTTGTCGGTACGCAAGTCCTTGATGCCCAGAATCTGATCCAATACCAGGTTGGACAGGATCGTCACATCCAGAACGCCAATCGGGTCGTTGTCGTTGTAAGTGCCCGGCTTGGCCTGCATACGGTACCATTTGCCAGCCAGGTACATGCCGAATTCATGCAGCTTGCCCGGCTTGAAAATATCGGCTCCCATTTCTTCTACCTCGAAGTTTTCCTTCAATTTGGCAATGAAGGCTTCTTCGGACAGACCGTTCAAATCCTTTACAACACGGTTGTAGTCGATAATCTTCAACTGGTTTTCGGGGAAGATAACCGCCATGAAGTAGTTGTATTCTTCCTTGCCGGTATGGTTGGGGTTGTGTTCGCGTTTTTCCTTGCCCACCAAGGCAGCGGCGGCAGTACGATGATGACCGTCGGCCACATACAGGTAGGGAACTTCCTTGTCGAAGATTTCCACCAAGCGGTTGATGACCGCCTTGTCGTCGATAATCCAGAACTGGTGACGGAAGCCGTCTTCCTTGGCCACGAAATCGTAAACCGGCTTTTCGGCCACTTTCTTGGCCACGATTTCATCGATTTCCTTCTTGGCCGGATAGGCGAAGAACACCGGTTCCACATTGGCGTTGGTGATGCGGACATGGATCATACGGTCTTCTTCCTTGTCCTTGCGGGTCAACTCGTGCTTCTTGATGATGTTGTTGAAGTAGTCGTCGATATGGCAGCAGGCCACCAAGCCGTATTGGGTGCGGCCGTCCATCGTCTGGGCGTACACGTAAATCTTTTCTTCCGGATCCTGTACCAACCAACCGTTCTTCTTGAAATTGTTGTAGTTTTCAACCACTTTGTCATATACGGCCTGGGAATGTTCGTCCGTGCCTTCGGGCAGGTCGATTTCAGCCTTGGTTACATGGAGCAACGATTGCGGGTTGCCGGCAGCTTCCTTGCGGGCTTCTTCCGAATTGAGCACGTCGTAAGGACGGCTTGCCAGTTTTTCCACGATGTCAACAGGAGGTCTGAACCCCTTGAATGGTTTGATAATAGACATGATATAAGTTTTTAATTTGTTTTTTCGCATTCACGCGCAAGCCGACGGATGCGCTCTGCCGGACTGCAATGCAACTTACAAAGATACGATTTTTTTCAATGCGGGGCAATCGGGAGTCAAGCAGGGCCAGCCATGGCCAATCCATGGCTATCGACATTGCATTGCCGGCCACCTATTTCCATCTACTCCGCAATCGGCAAGAACGAATACCTGTCCGCATAGCCCATCATCTGCGCGGCAAAATCATCCGGATAGCGGATTTCCACATCCCGGATACGGCCATCTTCCGCATAAACCGGACGCAGTTCCGGGTTGACGAAGCCGCCGTAAGCGGCCAATCCCAATCTCTTGTAGCGTTCCAACACCTCCCGGTGCAAATCGGCATCCACCTTGACCCCGTAGCGTTCCACCATGGCCTTGCCCGCCTCGTAATCCCCTTCCGACTTGATACGCTGCACTTCGGCCAGCAGCGAAGCGAACAATGCTCGCAGCACCTCGTAATCCCGTATCCGGAAATAGGTTTTGCCATCCCGGACATGCTTTTCTATCACCTGTTCCGAAGCGCCTTTCTCATAAACCCAATGCGCTATCATGCTCCGGTTCCGCATATGGGCTTCTTCTATGTCCTTGCCCAGTTCTATACGCACCAATTGGGTCATCAGACCGTTACGAATATAGGAATCGTATTCCGACTTATAAATTTCCGGCGTCGAAACCAGCCCCAGCTCTTCCATCTTGGGGTCGGCCAGATAATACAACGCGAACAAATCGGCCCGGGCTTCTTCCAAGGTGGAAGCATAGTTCTTCAAGGCATCCGAAGCCACTCCGTCCAGCAACCGCCCAGAGCCATGCCCCAAGCATTCATGCAAATCGGTATGCAGGTTCCCGCCCAAAGTGGAATACTGCCGGCTCCTTTCCACTTCGCTTTCGTCAAAAGCGAATTCGGATAGCATTCCCGGCCCTTCCTTGGCGCTCTTGTCGTATGCATCGGTCAGATTCTCTATCGTTACCGACTTGGAGCCATGCTCATGCCGAATCCAGTCCGCATTGGGAAGATTGATGCCGATAGGCGATGACGGAAAGCAATCCCCGCCTAATTGCACCACATTGATAACCTTGGCACTGACACCTTTGACCTCTGCTTTCTTAAAACGGGCATCCACCGGGGAATGGTCCTCGAACCATTGCGCGTTCCGGCAAATGATTTCCGTCCGGCGGCTCGCTTCCTCGTCCCGGAAATCGGCAATAGCCTCCCAGCTGGCCTTCAAACCCAACGGATCCCCGTATGTTTCTATGAAGCCGTTCGTATAATCAACCTGGGAATCCGTATCTTCCACCCAGCAAATACTGTAATCATCCCACTCGGCAAGGTTTCCGCTGCGGTAATAATCCACCAACTTGAGAATGTGCTTCCGTTGACTTTCATTTTCAGACACTTCCGCCGCTTTCTCCAAACATTCGACCACCTTCTCCAACGCCTTGGAATACAACCCGCCTACCCGGCAGACTCTTTCCTCCAGCTTCCCTTCCGCTTTGACCAGGCGGGTGTTCAGCCCGTAAGACAGAGGATGCCGGATCGCCTCGGGATGCGCCTGCTCGTAGGCGGAACGCTGATGGGCATAAAACGCCTCCGCCTCCTTGGTGCTCACGCCTTGATAGTAATTGCAGGCGGATGCCTCCAGCAAACCCAATACGGGATCCAGATTGATCCGCTTGGCATACAGGCTCGCGTCGAACAGCACCGGAACCAGGAATTCCGCCAGTTCCGCTTTGCTCCTTATCCCTGTCAGCCAGATTCCGTGCTCCTCGTATGCCAAGGTGTCCGGCAGCTCGGCAATCTGAGCCAAGACAGGCTCCATGTCGGAAGCTTCCATCAGGTGAATGAAATAATCCCGGCTGAAACCGGGCTCGAATTTGTCGCACGCATAATGGTGATGCACGCCGTTGCTGAACCAGACCCGTTTCAAAAAGACCTCGAAAGCACGGAAGCTTTCAGAATCCCGGTTTCCGGAATAAGTCCGGTAAATGGATTCCAATACCCTTTTAACCAATAATCCATATTTGAAATTCTGCGCGTAAAGGATATCCCGTCCGCAATTGGCCGCCTCCGACAAATAATACAACAAAAGTCGCTGACGGACACTCAAGCCCTTCCATCCCGGCACTTGATAGCGCATCACTTTCAAATCGGCAAAACGGTCTATCGTGTATCGGAAATTTTCCTTTTCCATATTTTCCTCTAAGCCTGCCTCAACAGGTGATTCCGAATTTCCCACTTGCATATTCATCATTCCAAACTATTTAAAAAGTCAATATCCTAGCTTATCCAATGCATCAACCTCCTAAACCAGGCATCCATTCAGACAAAATTACTCCAAAAGAAGAATTATCCCAATTTTTTTTGTATCTTCGCGCTCCGAATCGGAGGAATAGCATAACCCGATTTTCCGGACCCGTAGTTCAATGGATAGAATTTCAGATTCCGGTTCTGACGATAGGAGTTCGAATCTCCTCGGGTTCACAACCATTTCCATAAAAGGGATTGCGGAAACACCGCAGTCCTTTTTTCATATCAAGACATACGTTCTAAAAACAATATTATCATGAAGGTTACCCCCGACACACAAAGAAAGCAAACCTGGTCGCCAATACGGGTATTGAGCGTTGCCGGTTCCGACAGCGGTGGCGGAGCCGGCCTGCAAGCGGATATCAAAACCATTTCCGCGCTTGGCGGTTACGCGGCTACTGCCGTCAGCGCCATTACGGTTCAGAACACACTGGGCGTTGATGCGGTATATCCCGTAAAAGCGCAGCACATCTGCGAACAAGTGGAAGCCGTATGCAAAGACATAAAACCTCAGGCAATCAAAATCAGCATGCTTCCTGATCCGGAGACGGCCGAGCCATTGGCATCCATACTCAAAAAGTACAACTGCAAGAACATTGTCATAGACCCTGTCATGGTAGCCACTTCAGGACACCTCCTCACCGATACGGACGCCATGAACGAGATGGTCAAACACCTGTTTCCCTTGGCTTCCGTAGTAACACCTAATTTCACAGAGGCAAAGCAGCTCGTCGGCTTCGACCTTACCCATATCGGAACTTGCTACGATGCTGCTTTAAAAATTCTGAAATGGGAACCCAAGGCGGTTTTAATCAAAGGCGGCCATGCTCCAAACGGACCGGTGAGAGACCTGTTAATCTTCAACGGGCAAAAAAAGCCCATCGCATTTTCTGCAGGGCGACTCAAAACGAAAAATCTGCACGGTACTGGATGCACGCTTTCCGCTGCCATTGCATTTTTCCTGGCTTCCGGATTGAATATTACCAAAGCCGTGCTACAAGCCAAGCGATATTTGCATATGGCTATCAAAACGGGGGCCAATATGAGTCTTGGATCCGGAAACGGCCCTGTGAACCATTTATTCGACCCTCTTCCGCTGCATCAAATCCGAAAATAAAAAAATGAATATCTACTTGAACGGCAAACTCCTCGATATAGAAAATCCTTGCTCCGTATCCGACTTTCTCACACGCCAAAAGCTTTCTGCATCGGCAGGCATTGCAGTGGCCGTCAATAACAAGGTGATACCTAAAGAAACCTGGCCCGATGCCATGCTGCATGAAAACGACACGGTACTGATCATCGGAGCCAGTTACGGAGGATAAAAAAAACCGGCCGCTATTTCAACGCGACCGGTTTTTCCATTTCTACAAGAGAAATTCCATTGCTATAATTTGACAACTTTCAGCACTTCAACCTGATTGCCTGCCGTTATCCTCAAATAATAGTATCCCCCATCGTATCCGGACAAATCCAATTCATTAGAACCTGCCTGGATCAAATCCTGCTTCAAGACCTGTCCCATCGAGTTAAACAAGCTATACTCTGCCGATACATCCGAAGTCAATCGGAAACGTCCATCCACCGAGGGATTCGGAACCAAAGCAAAGTTCAAAGATTCCATTTCTTCATTGCCTGCAAGTTCCTTGACTTCAAACTCCCGTGTCACAATATTGGAGACACCTCCCGGATAAATAGACTGCAATCCGGCTTCATGCAGCCCCAACGAAAGATTGGTAAAATCATATTCCGTCACATCGGCATCCACGGTATCAACCACTTTTGAGTCCATAAACAAAACATACTGATCTGGATAAAGGTCAATCTCATCACGCGGATCGCAAGGCAGCCATGTCATGTTCAAATTATTATACCTCAAACGGAAAAACCGGATATAGGGATCTTCTATAATCTGATTCATCTTGATGGATATCGTCGTGTCATTCTGTACAGTCAGCCCATGGACATAAGTCGTATCAAATCCTCGCATATAGAAGTTCAAATCGTAAACCCCCTTTACCAAAGACTGAACCTGATACAAGGGATCGATATTGAGGGTGGCCAGCAAAAGCCCATCCTTCCATACCTCCATAGTCGGCCTCCTATCTATCGGATTATCGATATTGATAGTCAAATCAACGGCTACCGGCTCGACAACATACTTGCCATCGGCAACCGTTATATACATGCAGCTCAACTCGCTCACGGATTTCCGAGACAAATACATCCGATTCCATGCGGATCCGGCTTCTTTGGATCGGCATACTTTCCACATGGCATATTCCCCGTCTGCAACATTCTCGAACTTCACTGTAACAGAAGAATCCGAATACACAGACTGATTATAGGCCAAACCTCCCTCAGGAATGGAATCGGAAATCAAAGAAACAAACTCGCCATCCCTCGTATAAAGAGCCACTCCCAGATACCCTTCAAATGAAGCCCGGGTATAATTGGTAAGGGTTCCCATATGAACAAGGAATGTCTTAGAAAAATCATACGTGGAATCTTCGGCCAAGCGAGGATTCGTAGAAATACTCTCCGATGTCGTCAGGAAGTAATCATCCGACAAAGACTCGCCTTGCGGAACCAAATTAAACAACACTTCCTGCATCTGCGCATAACCGCCCCCGGTACCGGCCCCGATACCATCAATGCTTCCCGGATCCATGATATAAACCAGGAAATAGCCGTCGCAGAAACCGCCCCAGCCCCAGTTGATATGGAAATAGCCCTTATTGTCATAACCGTCGCATACAAAAGCATGGCCGCCGCCTTCTCCATATCCCTGATAATACATCGGGCAACCTTGATCTATCCCGAATCGAAGCATATCTTCCCACTCTTCCTGCGTATTGAAGTTTTCCCGCCTCCTGACGCTGGTCAAGGAATCAAAGCCCATGTGATCCACTACGCCTCGGATGATATTGTCCGATGTAGCACCACTGGCACTTGGCGTGTACTGCATAGTCACCGCATAGCCAAAATCGCGCATCAGCAAAGCGATAGCATCTTTCTGCGCTTCCGTGTATTCAATAGAATCGGAACCATAGGAAGGCAGGATGTTTTCCCAATCGTAATGACTCTGAGACAAATCACCTGTCACATGGATTTTAAGAGCGTCTGTAATATAATCCACGGTTCCTTTACCCTGGCTCGGATACTCATAATATTTGGCAATCGATGCCAAGGCAGTCGCCACACAACCCGTATAAGTCGTCGCCCCTGAATTCGGATCGATCGGACACATATTATTATAGGGAGCGCTCTGGTTATAGCTAATAGTCCCCAACAATGGTTCCACTACGGCTTCATGCTCGATAGTGTCTTTCACTGCCCTCTTTGGAGACTGGGATGCATAGCGAACGCCTTCTTCATAAAATGCCAGCCATGAACGAACGTTCTGCGGCATGTTCTCCATCTCAAAACGGCCTCTATCCGCATATCCCAAAACAGAGTAGCGGGTATTGTCATCCCCGGAAACAATCACGAACCCCTGATTGTCGCCGACATTAAAAATATAATAAGGAGTATTCCCTCCTTTAGTATTCAAGGACGGGTAAACACAATCAAACTCAGGAAGGCCTTTGGCTTGAGACCTGTGCTGCCCCAGATAGAAATCCTGTGCTATGGCTTTCGCCTCCGAAAAACCAACAGGCGAAGCATTCAATCTGCCCCCAATCAAGGCCAGAAGCATCATGCCGCCTACCAAAACTTTTTTCATTTTCTCGTTGTTTTTTTTAGTGTTTTATCTCTGTGTTACTTATTTTCTGTAATCATAGAACCCGATGCCTGTCTTTCGTCCCAGCTGACCGGCACGAACCATCTTGCGCAGGAGCACATGCGGACGGTATTTCGGGTCGCCGAATTCATTGTAAAGAACTTCCATGATAGCCAGGCATACGTCCAAACCAATCAGGTCGGCCAGTTCGAGCGGCCCCATCGGATGATTAGCCCCCATCTTCATCGCTGCATCGATTTCATCACGCGAAGCCACGCCATCGGCCAGGATGCCGATACCTTCGTTAATCATCGGAATCAGGATACGGTTGACCACGAAACCGGGAGCTTCGTTCACGCTGACCGGGTTCTTGCCCATCGCCTTGCAGAGTTCTACTACCTGATCGTGCACTTCGGGCTCGGTCAGCTGGCCTTTGATCACCTCTACCAATTTCATCACCGGCACCGGATTGAAGAAATGCATCCCGATCACTTTGCCCGGACGTTTGGTCGCTGCGGCCACCTGGGTTATGGACAAAGACGAGGTATTGGTAGCCAGAATGGCCTCCGGCTTGCAAACCGCATCCAATTCCTTGAAGATTTCCAGCTTGACCGCCATGTCCTCCGCAATGGCTTCGATAACGATATCGTAATCCTTGCAGTCTTCGTAGGACATCGTCGTAGTGATATGCGCCTGGATTTCCGCTTTCTTGGCGGCTTCCATCTTGCCTTTTTCCACTAAACGAGACAGACCCTTGTCAATCGTCTGCAAGGCTTTGTTGATTGAATTTTCGGAACGACCTTTCATCAGGACATCGTAACCGGCCTGAGCAAAGGCTTGCACAATGCCATGCCCCATCGTCCCTGTTCCTACAACACAGATTTTCATGATATAATCTCCTATTTTTTATTTTCAATAACCTCTTCCGATTCCTACTTTTTTCATTCCCCCATCATATCGGAAAAAACCAGCCTGCGACATCATGGAGCTATTTTCCATTGAACACGGCCGGACGTTTTTCCAAAAACGCTTTCATTCCTTCCTTCTGGTCTTCGGTCGCGAAACAAAGTGCGAAAAGATTGGCTTCCAATGCCATCCCTGCTTCAAAACCACCATCTACACCCTCATTCATCGCCTCTTTCGAATAACGGACGGCCAACTGGGCTCTGGAAGCAATCTTCCGAGCTAAATCCATGGCGGCATCCATCAACTGATCGGGTTCTACTACCTTGTTAAACAGCCCTATCCGATAGGCTTCCATGGCATCTATCGTCTCGGCAGCCAGAATGATTTCCTTGGCTCGGCCTAAACCCACCAGACGAGGCAAGCGCTGAGTGCCATTGAAGCCCGGGGTGATGCCCAAGCCTGTTTCCGGCTGGCCAATCTTGGCTTTGGAGGATGCAAGCCGAATATCGCAGGCCATCGCCAACTCGCAGCCTCCCCCCAAAGCATAGCCGTTCACAGCGGCAATGACTACTTTCTCCATGGTCTCGATCCGCCGAAAAACATCCGCGCCGAACTCGCCGAAAGCCTTGGCCTCGGCAGCATCCATCGCGGACATCTGGGCAATGTCGGCCCCTGCTACAAAAGACTTGCCTTCCCCTGTCAAGATAACGACCTTGGTTTCCGCATCAGCGGAAGCATCGGCAAAAGCGCAATCCAGCTCCGAGAGAAGTTCGGTATTGAGCGCGTTCAAATCCTGAGGACGATGGATCGTGATAATCCGGATATCCTCTTTTTGTTCAATCAGCAGATTCTGGTATTCCATGTTTTCAGTTTTTCTCATGCTATATCCGAACGCCAAGCCGCGATTTCCCCCGCTTGAGCCTGGCTGAGGAGCACCCCCATCGTCAGCAAAGCTGGCAAATATAGAAAATTAAACGATATGCCGTACTTTTGCCCTGACTTTTTATCATCCTTGCATAGAAACAGGTAAAATGACACCTCAACGGAACCTGAACGGCAATGCCGCCTTCCATATTCTGGCACTCTGCATCGTAGCTGTCTGGGGCACCACTTTCGTGGCGACCAAAGTGCTGCTCCTTCACGGCCTCAGCCCGCAAGAAATCTTCTTTTACCGATTCCTTATGGCCTATGTGCTGATGTTGGCCTATTACCATAAAAAATGGTTCGCTGATAATTGGAAGGACGAACTGAGGATGCTCTGCGCGGGCATGATGGGAGGTTCGCTTTATTTCTACACGGAAAACACGGCCTTGGAATATACGGCCACGACCAACATCGCGCTGATTCTCTGCATCGCCCCTCTTATCACAGCCCTCCTGCTCCGCCTATTCTACAAAGACCTGAGGTCTGATTGGACCCGCAACTTTCTGATTGGCTCGATTCTCGCCTTGGTCGGTGTCAGTCTGGTCATACTCAACGGGCATTTCGTCCTAAAGCTTTCCCCTAAGGGTGACTTGCTCTGCCTGGCATCTGCAATCTGCTGGGCTTTTTACACGGTACTGCTCAAAGACCTGGAACAGCGTTACAACAATTTACTGATTACCCGGAAAGTATTTTTCTACGGCGTGCTGACCATCTTACCTTTATATATAAGCAAAGCCAAGCCGGAGAACCTCGCCTTGCTGCGTCAGCCGGAAATCTGGGGAAACCTGCTGTACTTGGGTTTGGTGGCCTCTTTGCTCTGCTTCCTGTTCTGGAATCTCACATTGCATAAAATCAGCCCGATCCGAGCCACCAATTATATCTATTTCTCCCCCGTCGTGACCGCCATCGCCTCTTATTTCGTCTTGGGCGAACCGATTACCTGGATTATCCTGGCCGGCGGTGCCTTGATCATTTCCGGAGTATGGCTGGCTGGGAAAAAGAGAAGCCACGTATCCATCAAGCGCCGAAGATAGCTTGGTCTCGGCAGAATCAAAGCAAGGTTAGCTACGCCGAAACCCCTTCGCCTCGGCCATATTCAAGCAAGAAACCGGCTTGACATGGCACTCGGCTTAATCGGGGTTTTTGCTTCTGCTCTCGACTTTCGCTATCGTTGGCTTCGCCGAAGATAGCTTGGTCTCGGCAGAATCAAAGCAAGCTTTGCTTCTGCTCTCGACTTTCGCTATCTTTGCAGTTTGTGGACTTTCGCATCGAGGCCGGTTGACGCATATTGGATTCGCCTCCGCGAAACCCGCGTTGCCACTTGACATTCAGAAAACAAAGGATATGGAATCTATAGAAAACGTATTGAGCAAACTCAGTTTGCAAGCAGTCAAGGAACTGTTCGGATTCGAAGCCCCGGCTTCTGCCATCCAGATACAAAAAACCGACAAGAAATTCGAGGGAGACCTCACATTGGTGGTTTTCCCCTTTGTGAAAGCCGCACGCAAGAGCCCGGAAGAAACCGGGAAAACCATCGGTGCCTACCTGCAAGAACACTGTGCCGACATCATCGGCTTCAACACGGTCAAAGGCTTCCTGAACCTCAGCATTTCCGATGCCTACTGGCTTAAATACCTGGATACAGCCCGCCGGGAAGACCCGCACAAGCAACCGGGAGATGGCAAACCCATCGTGATAGAGTATTCTTCCCCCAATACCAACAAGCCCTTGCACTTAGGACATATCCGCAACAATCTCTTGGGCTGGTCCGTGGCCGAGATCCTGAAAGCCAACGGTTTCAATGTCAAGAAAGTGAACCTGGTCAACGACCGCGGCATCCATATCTGCAAGTCGATGCTGGCCTGGCTGCGCTGGGGCGATGGCGAGACCCCGCAAAGCAGCGGCATGAAAGGCGACCACCTGGTGGGCAAATACTATGTGATTTTCAGCAACCACCTCAAGGAAGAAACCGAAAAAATCTTGTCCGAAAACCCCGGCATGGAAAAAGAGGAAGCCGAACGCCGGACACCGCTGATGCAGGAAGCCCAGCAGATGCTCAAGAAATGGGAAGAAGGAGACAAGGAAATCCGGGATTTATGGGAAAAGATGAACAACTGGGTCTATGAGGGCTTCGATGCCACTTACCGCCGTTTGGGCATCGACTTCGACAAGATTTATTACGAATCCAACACTTACCTCCTCGGCAAAAGCATGGTACAGGAAGGCCTGGAAAAAGGTGTCCTGTACAAGAGAGAAGACGGTTCGGTCTGGGCCGACCTCCGGGACGAAGGCTTGGATGAAAAACTCCTGCTCCGCAAAGACGGGACATCGGTCTATATGACGCAAGACTTGGGAACCGCACGGCTCCGCCAACAGGAATTCGATGCCGAAAGCCTGATTTACGTGGTCGGCAACGAGCAGAATTACCATTTTGACGTGCTCAAACGGGTGCTTCGGAAATTAGGCTATCCCTGGGCGGAAAAAATCACCCACCTCTCCTACGGCATGGTGGAACTGCCCGAAGGCAAGATGAAGTCGCGGGAAGGCACGGTAGTGGACGCCGACGACCTGATGGACAAAATGATGCAGACCGCCAAAGAAACATCCGAGGAAATCCAGAAAAAAAAGGAAGAGAATGCAGCCGGGCAAGCCGCAGCCGCCAACGCCCAGGCCAATGCCGCCATATTGAACGAAGCCGAACGCGAGGATTTGTACTTCCGCTTAGGCATGGGCGCGCTCAAATACTTCATCCTCAAGGTGGATCCCGTCAAGAACATGCTGTTCAACCCCAAGGAATCTATCGACTTCAACGGGAACACCGGGCCTTTCCTGCAATACACCCACGCCCGAATCTGTTCGCTCCTGCGCAAAGGCGGATTTCAGGAAGGACAACTGGTGGAGTTCAATAACGACGGGCTTCGGATTTCGGACAAGGAAAAAAGCCTGATCCAGAACCTGGCCAGCTATCCTGCCGTACTGAAACAGGCTGGAAACACCTATAGCCCCGCCTTGATTGCCAACTACCTGTACGACTTAGCCAAGGATTTCAACGGCTTTTACCAGGACACACCGGTTTTGCGCGAAACCGATGAAAAACTGAAATCTTTCCGTCTGGCACTGGTACAATACACAGGCTTGATCCTGAAAAAAGGATTGTACCTGCTGGGCATCTCCGCTCCCTCCGCCATGTAAGGCTATAAAGGAAAACGGTGTGTCGGAAGAGCTGGCGCAAGGCGCAACTCGTTCCGGCACACCGTATAAAGGAAAGCAACCTCTTAGCAATAGTATTTCCCCGCCTAAAAAGAGGGAAAATCGCCCGTTACCAAACAGTTTCTAAGACAATTTTGCCAATTCGGCTTCCATCCGTCCATACAGGTTGCGTGTCACCGGCACTAACGGCAGACGCAAGACATTCTCGCAAAGACCCCGGATATGCAATCCGGCTTTGATTCCCGGAGGATTCCCCTGTTCGAAGAAGAGCTTCAATATTTCCGAAATCCGGTAATGCAGCTGTTGCGCCATGGCCAAATTGCCTTCCTGCACGCCCCTCACGATTTGGGACATCTCCTTGGGCAGCAGGTTCGCCGCCGTGCTGATGACCCCGTCGGCTCCCATCGCCACCAAAGGCAAAGTCAACGAATCGTCTCCCGACAGAACCGAAAAATGCGCCGGACGATCCCGCAGGATTTCACTGATTTTAACGATTAATCCTGAGGCTTCCTTGACCGCTGCGATATTCGGGACGCTCTCCGCCAGTTTCACGATGGTTTCCGGCTCTATATTGGCACCGCACCGAGAGGGGATATTATAGACGATGACCGGAACAGGACTTGCTTCCGCTACCGCCTTGAAATGAGCATACAGCCCCCTCTGCCCCGGCTTATTGTAATAGGGTGCCACCGAAAGGATATAGGAATAACCTGAAAAATCGGTTTTCCCGATCTGCTTCAGCAGCGATGCCGTATCGTTTCCCCCCATTCCCATCACCAAGGGCAAACGCCCCCGGTTGAAACGCGCCACAGCCGCGCAAACCTCTCTCTTTTCTTCGGAATTCAAAGTAGGAGACTCCCCGGTCGTTCCCAACGCCACCAAGAAATCCACCCCTCCGTCGATGCTGAACTCAACCACCCGTTCCAGAGCTTCAAAATCTATATCGCCTTTTTTAGTGAAAGGCGTCACCAACGCGGTCCCGACCCCTCTCAATCGCTTGTCGTTTTCCATACTTTCTATTTTGAAGGAATAGGATTGCCCGGTTTTCCGGAAACAGCCCCTTTCCCGTTCTTTTTCGCATTATCGCTCCCTATCTCCCGCTGAATTTCCCGCTGAAGCCTATCCTGTGCCAAACCTATGAATGGCAAATAGGCATCCAGCAGACACAAAATCTCATCCAAAGGATTCCTGACATCGTTCAACGCCAGGCTCAAATCGTTCACTTCTTTGCCCCATTCGCTGGACTTGCCCACTTTGAAGCCTGCCTTGACCGAAGCCAATACCGCAATATCCATAAACCGGGATTGCGGGCTCAAGTCCAAAAGCAAATCGTAAGAGTCCTGGAAAAAAGCCGCCACCTCCGGATTCTTGAGTTTCGGGAAGTAGGAAAAACGCAAATCCTTGCGGCCTATTACACAGCAAGACTTCCACAAACCGCCCCATGAATCCGCCACGGATGCCAAATCCTTGCTGTCCGAATAGACAAGCAGGCTCAATTCCTTTCCTTGCGCAATCTTCCGCGCCGAGGCAAGAATCTTCGCCTTGTCCATCCCCGCCTCCTCGTGGCAATAAACCGCGATTTTGCGGATATGCGCCCAAGGCTCGATAGCCCGGCTGCCCGACTGCTTTTTCAACGCCCGCCCGAGACGTTTCCTCCAACGACGTTCTTTGAGTTTTCCAAACATCCTGTTCCTATAAATGCAAGCTTCCACGCACCCTTCCCCTCGTTTTGCTTGTACCCGTTCAAAGCCCGTAAAGACCCTGATGCCGGTTTCTTGATAAAAGCGGGTAAAATTACAACAATCGGGTATTATTGACAAGCCCCGAAACATAAAGACGGGATACAGGCCTAAATATTCTTCGGATGGTTGCGATTAAATCGAAAGGCTTTTCTTAAATTTGCAGGATACAACCTATTGGAAGATTCATCGTCCACCGCCTTGGCATCGCAAACCCGTCCGAAGGCGCAAAAGATGACTTCTCTTGAAAAAACTCATTTTATGGAAAACTTAAAACTCGATTTCCAGTTCGGCTTGGAAGCCGGGCAAATGCTCGAAGCGGTCAAATCCGGCCAGAAACCGGAAAAACTCTCCGGATTGCAATCCCAAGTGGAAGAAGCCTTCCTAACCCTGACCCGGGAAAGCGGCAAAGGACATGAATTCCTCGGCTGGCTGCATTTGCCTGGACAGCTCAGCGAGGAGGCTTTGGCTCCCATCCTGGAAAAGGCCGAAGACTTCCGCAAGAAATCTCAAATCCTGGTCTGCATCGGCATCGGAGGCTCTTACCTGGGCGCCAAAGCCTTAGTGGAATGCATGACACCCCAGCTGGCCCAATTCATCATGGGTTATCCCCGGGTCATTTTTGCCGGTCACCAGCTCTGCGAAGACTACTACAGCGAATTGCTTGCTGCCTTGAACCATTACGACTATACCGTCTGCGTCATTTCCAAATCTGGGACGACCACTGAGCCGGCCATCGCCTTCCGCTTGGTCCGCGAACATATCGAAAAGAAATACGGCAAAGAGGAAGCCCGCCAGCGGATCACGGTTATCACCGACAAGGAAAAAGGCGCGCTGAAGACCTTGGCCGACCAGGAAGGCTACACCTCCTTTGTCGTGCCGGACAACGTAGGAGGCCGCTATTCGGTGCTGACCCCGGTCGGACTGTTCCCCTTGGCCCTGTCGGGCATCGACATCAGGAAACTGGCTCAAGGCGCCCAAAGCATGCAGAAACTGCTCTGCACCGAAAAATTGGACTGGACCAGCAACATAGCCGCCCAATACACGCTCTTCCGCCAATACCTGTATATGCAGCAAGGCAAAAAGGTGGAATTGCTGACCAATTTCGAACCCCGCCTGCTCTATTTCGGGGAATGGTGGAAGCAGCTTTTCGGCGAAAGCGAAGGCAAGGAAGGCAAAGGCATTTTCCCCTCCAGCGCCAATTTCACTACCGACCTGCATTCCTTAGGCCAGTATATCCAAGAAGGCGAACGCCTGTTCTTCGAAACCGTGCTCAGCATGGAAAGCCAGAAGACCGAGCTTGTCGTGCCTTTTGAAGAAGCCGATCTGGACAAGATGAACTTCGTGGCCGGAAAACGGGTATCGTATGTGAATGAAAAGGCGGAAGAAGGTACTTGCATGGCCCACTCGCAACAGGGAAGCGTGCCGGTACTGAGAATCCGAATCCCGCATCTGGACGAATACAGCCTCGGCCAGCTTATCTACTTCTTCGAGTTCGCCTGCGGCCTGAGTGGATACACCTTGGAGGTCAATCCTTTCGACCAGCCCGGCGTGGAAGCCTACAAAAAGAACATGTTCAAACTTTTAGGGAAACCGGGGGCATAAATTCGACCGAAGAAACATCATCTCTCGCGCCGGAATCGGCGTGTGATAACGGGCAAGATACGCGGCGCGAGTTGCAGCCCAAGGCAGGAGCGTACTTTTGTACGTGACTGCCTTGGACAAAACTCGCAACAAAGTAGATTGCCCGTTATCACACGCCGATTAACTGTTCTGAAGCTTGTCGAACACCCCCTTACTCAAATGCTCCTTGGCATAGGCCAAGTCAAGGCGGAAACTCTTCAAGCCCAATGAAGGCAAGGTGTACATCAGATCGGTCATCATCGCTTCCATGATGCTACGCAGGCCGCGCGCGCCGAGCTTGAACTCGATGGCCTTGTCCACAATGAATTCGTACACCTCCGGCTCGAACTCCAGTTCCACCCCGTCCATCGCGAAAAGCTGCTTGTACTGGCGAACCAAGGCATTCTTGGGTTCGGTCAATATATTAAGCAAGGTATCCTTGTCCAAAGCATTCAGATGGGTCAGCACCGGGAAACGGCCTATCAATTCAGGAATCAAGCCGTACGCCCGCAAATCCTGCGGCGCCACATATTGCAGCAGACTGTCGGAATCCGACACATCGACCCGATCCTCATTCTTGCGGTACCCCACTTCCTTCATCCGAAGCCGGGAAGCAATCTGGCGTTCGATACCGTCGAAAGAACCGCTCCCGATAAACAGGATATTGCGCGTATTGATTTTCACCATGTCGGCATTGGGATGCTTGCGGCCTCCCTTAGGGGGAACCAAGGACTCCGTGCCTTCCAGCAGCTTCAACAAAGCCTGCTGCACTCCTTCGCCCGACACATCCCGGGTGATGGACGGATTGCTGCTCTTGCGAGCTATCTTGTCTATCTCATCGATAAAAACGATGCCCCTCTCGGTCTGCTTCACATCGTAATCGGCCGCCTGCAACAAACGGCTCAAGATCGTTTCCACATCTTCCCCCACATAACCGGCCTCCGTCAGGACGGTGGCATCGGCAATGCAGAACGGAACTTTCAACAGACGAGCTATGCTCTTGGCAAGCAAGGTCTTCCCCGTCCCGGTAGGCCCGACCATGATAATATTGGACTTCTCGATTTCCGTATCCTGGCCATCCTTATGCGAAGCCATGTAATTGAGGCGCTTGTAATGATTGTAAACCGCCACCGAAAGAATCTTCTTGGCCGCTTCCTGCCCTATCACGTATTGATCCAGAAAAGCCTTGATTTCTTCAGGTTTCTTGAGTTCAAGCTCCGGCTCTGGCTGATTGGACTTGGCATCGCCTCCGAATTCCGCCTGCAAATCCAGAAAATAACGATGAGCCAGTTCCCCGCAGTTCATACAGAGGATAGCGCCGTCCACCCCTTTGATTGCCGGTTCGTACGGATCCAGCTTCCGTCCACAGAAAGAGCAGCTGGCGCCTTTCTTGGTTCGTGAAGAAGAGGATGCCGATTCCGAAGCATTTTTCTTTTTTGTATCCTTTTCCATATCCTGTATTCTGTCAAAATTCGAAGCGCGAAGATACGCCAAAATTCGAAGCCGAGCCAAAAGCCCAGGCAAGATAGCCACTCCAATCCATAGTCAAGAAACGCACAGGAATATCGGGACACAAAGCATCCACAAAAAAAAACATCAGCCTTGCTTGAATCCCTGTTTATCGGATTCTGTGTATTTTTACATCTCGCGACATGCAAACGCGCCTGTACAAGATGAACGTTTCCAGCCTAATAGCCCGAAGATGGGCCACATCCACTCCATTGAAGCATACCCGGAGGATTCTCCGCATGGGAATCTGGAGCATGGGCCTGTGCATCGCCGTCATGGTGGTCGCCATCTGCATACTGGTCGGCTTCAAGCAGGAAATCAGCAAGAAAGTATTCGGGTTCGGCTCCCATGTAATCATACAACCGTATTGGAGCGGAGCCGATGGCAACACTTACTTGGTCTGGGACAGCAGCTTCCAGAACTTCATCCTTTCCAACCCGCAGGTACAGAACGCCCAGCCCTATGCTCAGAAAGGGGCCCTGATTCGAGGCAAGGACGAAAGCCACGGTGTCTTTTTCAAAGGATTGCCCGCCCATTACGACACCTCTTTCTTTGCGGAAAAGCTGACAAGAGGGAGGATGCCCCGTTTCCAAGACAGCGGCCAAAGACTTTCAAACCAAGTACTGGTTTCGGAAAGCCTGGCCAAAGTTCTGGAAGTGGACACGGGCAGCAGGCTACGAGCCTATTTCGTACACGAAGGCCAACTAAGACCCAGAGTCTTGCAAATTGCCGGCATCTACGCCACCGGATTGGAAAGCTTTGACGAGACATACGTGCTCGGCGACATCGGGCAAATCCGCCAGATCAACGGCTGGAAAGGAAACGAAACCGAAGGCATCGACATCCAATTGAAGAATCCGGAAAAACGCTTCGATGTGGCCTATAACTTAGGGAACCAGCTGCCTTACGAGTATTCCTGCTTCCCTTGCGACCTGCTATACCCTGAAATCTTCGACTGGCTGGCCCTCATCGACACCAATGTGCTCGTCCTAATGCTCATCATGCTCATTGTCTGCCTGATTTGCTTGATTTCCATCCTGTTTATCCTCATCATAGAACGAGGGCCTCACGCATGGATCCTGAGAACCATGGGCGCTTCGGACGGCCTGATACGCCGGATTTTCGTCAAACAGACCCTCCTGGTCTTGGGCCGAGGCTTGCTCTGGGGCAACGCCATAGCCTTGGCGCTATGCCTGCTGCAAAAATACAGCGGGCTAATCCGATTGGACGTACACGTGTATTACCTGGATCGTGTCCCCGTAGCCTTCCCTTGGGTTCCTATCTTGCTGACCAACGCGGTCGTCTTCATTTCCGCATACCTGCTCCTGCAGGCGGTATCCTGCCTGCTCAAACGGAAAAGCCTGCGCAGAAAGTAAACGCATACATACTCTCAGCGAGGCGCATACGCCTCGAACGTACCATCTTCGTAAAAAATCACTATCCTCTGCACGCGGACATCCGAACACGGCTTTTTTCCGACAGGAGGAAGCCCCTTCATAGCCGACTCCGGCCTGCTTCGAAGCTCGCACTCCCTTTTGCCTGCCTCCAACGCCTGCGGCAAGCCCGCTTTTACTTCTTCCGACCCGCAATCCGACAAGGGCAAACCGAAGGGCTTGGATGCCGAGGAACAACCGGAAACACTGTCCACGCCTGAATCATCGACCGCCATGGAACTGAAAACAGGAGATTGCCCTACGGCAGACCCGGCCAAGCCTGAAGCCAAGGGTTCATCAAAAGGCAATTCAGGAACATTGGAATCCAAAACTTCTGGATGCCCTTCCGCAACCGGAGCATCCTCCACCGCGGGATTTTCCTCCTTAGGACGCGAACCCGACATATTGGCATACATAGGTCCTTTGCCTTGCAAGAGCCAGACCGGTTCCAGCTCCGGAAAAGCTTTCAGAACTTTCAATACAAAATCCAAACTCGGATTATTCCTGCCTGACAAAATGTGCGACAATCCCGATCGCTGAATGCCGATACGGTCGGCGAACTGCGAAGCCGTTAAATTCTGGGATTGCATAATGAGCTCGATTCTCTTAATCATAATTTACAAATGTAAATAACAACACGAGGAACCCTTGTCTTCCTTCGATTCATCCGTAAAAGTAATCGTTTTTATGTTTGTAAACAAGAATACGCCACAAAACTAGTTATGAAAACCTTGAGGTAAGTTTATTTTTTATATAATAATCAATTTATTAAAGCATTTTGAAACTAACGGCTGTATTTGTTGAAATGTAACGAACAAAACTGCAACAATCACTAAAGATAAACCATACAAAATGCAGATTATACATATATTATACTATATCATATGCAAGAAACCTTTCATTTATGCGGTTTTTATATAATTATTGTATTTACATTTGTAATATTTTACAACATTTATACAGATTTACTTTTGTATTGTGTTAACTGATTACAAAAATAAATAGACATGAACGATTATGCATTTTGAAGAACAGGCTTTTTAAGACATTTTCATACCCTTCCCTAAGAAAAATCCCATACGCTTAAAAATAGTATCTCTCCGGGCTTTCTTTCACTTCCTGTCTTCCTACCCTCTTGATTCGCATTTCTACTTCCATCGCCCATAAGCTGCCATTATGACATAGCCCTATACGGAACAAGGAGCGACAAGGCAATAAAAAACCGACCCTGCAAATGCAAAGCCGGTTGTATCCAAATTGTCAAACAGCAAATCCGCCATTCAGCCCTCTCAGGCCGCTTCAAATATGCGATAAAAGCGTCAGCCTATTTTTGTACCGGAGGCGCGTCCGGCTTGCGGGAAAGCTGAGCCAGAAGCTCGGCTTCGGCCACTAACTGCTTGCCCACATAAGCCCAGCCTTTCATATTGCAAAGACCACGGCGCAAAGGCGACATCGGAACCAATTTGAAGATAATCGTATCGCCAGGAACCACCTTGTGGCGGAATTTCACCTGATCCATCTTCAGGAAGTAAGTCAGGTAATTTTCAGGGTCGGGATACTGGGTCAGCATGTAAATGCCGCCCACCTGAGCCATCGCCTCGATAATGAGGACTCCCGGCATCACCGGTTCTTCGGGAAAATGCCCCGTGAAGAAAGGCTCGTTCATGGTCACGTTCTTGACACCCACCACTTGATCCTTATCCATATAGACGATTTTGTCAACCAACAGGAACGGAGGCCTGTGCGGCAGGATTTTCCGGATGGCATTGATGTCGAAAGGCGGCGTGGCCGTGATGTCGAATTCGGGCAAAGCTTCTGGTGCCATTTCTTTTAACATTTGTTTACGTATGAGTTTAATGAATTCTGTATTGCTCTGATGGCCGGGTTTGAGCGCATCGGTCGAGGCTTTCATGTAGCAGCCTAACAAGGCAAAATCACCGATCAGGTCCAGCATCTTATGCCGAGCCGGCTCGTTCTTGAAATAGAGATCCACGTTGTTCAGGATGCCTTCCGAACGCACCTCCACTTCCGGTTTGCCCAGCATCTTCGCCAAACGTTCCATTTCCGGCTTGTCCATCATCCTGTCCACGAACACAATGGCATTGTCCAAATCCCCGCCTTTAATCAGATTGTTGGCAAACAGGAATTCTATTTCCCGCAAGAATACGAAGGTACGGCAACAGGCCACTTCCTTGGCGTAGTTTTCCCCGAACGTGTCAATACTGGCGAACTGGGGTACAATCACGGCAGAATTATAGTCGATTTTGACCGTAAATTCCCGCTTGTCGGAAGGCATCACCTTAATTTCCACATCTTTCTTCTCGTCACGGAAAGACATCGGCTCACGCAAACGGTAATACCGGCGCTCGGCCTCCTGCTCGCAAATCCCGGCCTCCAGAATCGCATCGGTAATCAAGCGGGCGCTTCCGTCCAAAATAGGCATTTCCATCGAATCTGTCTCAATCAAGGCATTGTCTATCTCCAAACCGGCCAATGCCGACAAGACATGCTCCACTGTGGCCACTCTCGCCCCGTTTTCTTCCAAGGTCGTTCCCCGGGACGTGTCCACTACGTTTTCGGCCAAAGCCCGGATTTCGGGCTGCTCCGGCAGGTCTGTCCGTTTAAAAACGAACCACGTGCCGACCGGAGCCGGCTTGATGGTGATGGTAGCCACCTTGCCGGTATGCAAGCCGACGCCCGACACGCTCACGGGCGCTTTCAAGGTTCTTTGTTTGATTATTTCTGACATAAGCATTTGTTTTTCTTCGTTCTTAATCCGCCCGAAACGACCGCCGCCCTACGACCCGAGGCAACGGCAGCCCATCCTCCGGGCTGTTACAGATCCCACCAAGCTGCTCCCCCATCAAGCCGGCTCCAGGAACACGTTCAATCGCGTCCCCGACGCCAGGATTTCCACAGACCTGCCGGAGCAGCCTGCACGAACTCGTAAGCCCCGATGCAAGGCGGCACAGCCCGGGAAACGCCTTTGATATCCGAAGCAGCGGCTCCGGTCGCAAAAGCGGAATCCCCTGTTCCCACCAATGGAGAAACAATGGTATCTATCTCAAAATTATAATTTTCCTCATCCACGAACAAAGGTTCTTGATTCCAAAGGCAATGGTTGTAACGCCCATCTGCCGTATCCGGAACCGGCATCATCGAAATCAGGCAGGAATGGAAACGGTAAGGTACGGACGCAGCGGAGCCCTCCGCTAAGTCAATTTCCACCTGACGGCTGCTGCTGCCATAGAAAACACTATTGGAAAATTCGGCCTTCGTAATCGGGAAAACCGGCCCTTGCTCATCGTCCTCCAAGCGGTGGTTCGTCAGCACCAATGCCTGGCTATACGCCCCCATGCCCCCCATGTACCGGCTCACAAAAGTGCCATGCCGAAAATCATAGCTTCCTCCCTCGGCCAGCATCAAAGGCACTTGCGCCGAAGAAATGCAAAGGTTCACCCCCTCTACCTTGTTCTGCTTGGATAGGATGCCATGCTTGGACATATTCTCAATCCGGGTATTGGCCACATACAGCCCGCCCTCCATCTGAACGCAGGAATCCAGCCACAAAGCCGTCTCGGCATTCCGTATCAGCGCGTATTCCACCTTGTGCGGGCCGCTTTCCCCATCCATCCAAATCCGCCCCCACTGCCCGGCCATGTCCCGGTAATCCCCATCCTGACGCAGACTGGTAAACAGCACCGGCTGCGACAGCGTGCCTTCCACCAGCAACCGGGCTCCGGACTGAATCCAGATTCCCGAATTCCGGGCAAAATAGAAACGGCTGCCCGCCGGAAGACGAAGCGTCTGCCCCGAAGGGACCGTCAAGTACCCGTATATCACGTATGGCTTCTGGACATCCACCACATTCTCCGGATTCCATATAAAATACGAGAACCGCACACTGTCCGGCTCTAAGCTTGACATCCAATCGGCCGGATCCCGGTAGGGCAAGGTCGTTGTCCTGTCCGATTTCAAATAATGCGCATCCTGCCCCCAAGCCGTCAGCACCACCTGCTGTGCCGGCATCCCGTTCAGTTCGAACCTGATATAATCCTGTATCTCGAAAGGAGCATTCTGATCCCTGTAGTCAATCGCCACATTGACAAAGATGTACAAACTATCCTTGCCTCCAATCACGACCCCGTTCTGTATCAGGGACGTGTCCCCGCTCACATTAATCCGGAAACGGGAGTTTCCCCCTCCGGCAAGATAAATCCGATCTATGGAAATGGCATCCTTGGACGGATTCTGCACGGTAATCCGCTGGGTCACACTCTGCATCGTCGTAAACACCGTATCGAAACGGACCGTATCCTGAGAAAAGACCAGATAGACCTCCCCTTCATCGAAACGGGAATATTCCTCCCGGCAGGACACCGTCAGCCATAAGCAGAACAACAGGCACAAGACAGCACCGCAGCATTTCATACACGGTTCTATCCAGGCAGCAAGTCCCATGCCACTTCCCGTCCGACTCTCGCGGCCGTTCCCAAACCAATATGCCAAGGCTTTGCCCATTACTTTTCCACTACCAATTTGAAACCAACGCCATGCACATTCAATATTTCCAAGCTACCCACCGTCCGCAAGGCTTTGCGAAGCTTGGTCACATACACATCCATGCTCCTAGCATTGAAATAATTATCACTTTTCCACACCTTCACTAAAGCTTCCTTCCTTTCCACCACCTCGTTCTCGTGCATGCAAAGCAGCCTCAGCAACTCCGACTCCCGGCTAGTCAAATCCACCACCACCGAACCATCGGCATTCGACAGCTTCTGGGTCAGAAAGTCGAAACGCGTATCCCCCAACACAAATACATTCTGTTCCTTTTCCATCCCAGCCCCCATGGTACGTCTCAAAATGGCCTGAATGCGCAACAAGAGTTCGTCCATGCTGAAAGGCTTTGTCAAATAATCATCCCCACCCATCTGGAAACCTTTGAGCCTATCCGCCTCCAAAGTCTTGGCTGTCAAAAACAATATCGGAATCCGCGAATCCAATTTACGAATGTCCTTGGCTAAAGAAAAACCATCCTTGACCGGCATCATGATATCGGTGATGCAGAAATTGAAGTTTCCTTTCCGAAAAGCATCAAATGCTGCCTCGCCATCCCGGTACAAAGAAGTCTTATAGCCCTTGCTGGTCAGGTAAGCTTGCAGGAAAGTCCCCAAATTAGGGTCGTCCTCAGCCAAAAGAATTGAAACCGACGCATTCATTTCGTTCATAGCTTGCAAAAATAAGAATATTCCACGACTTTGAATCGGGCGACGAGCCGAAGCTTAAAAAGCAAAGCCCCTGTCCATTATAAATACGCCCAAAAAGAATTTTATCGAAGTCAATAATTACAAGACATACAAAATCAATAAAATAATTTTATACACAAATGCCAGGCAAGAATCCTCGAAAAAAACATGGAGGATAGCAATTACCGCTCAGTCTCCCTGAGGAAAAAACAGATGAAAAACCGAACCTTGCTTCAACTCGCTATCCACCCAGACCTTTCCTCCATGCTGCCTCATGATTGATGCCACGTAACTCAGCCCAAGCCCAAAACCTTTCACATCATGCTTGTTACCAGTAGGAACCCGGTAAAGTTTCTCAAAAATCTTCTTCTGATTGGATTTGGCAATGCCAATGCCATTGTCCTTGACATCAATCTGCAATCCTCCTTCCACATTGGAAGTCGTAATCTCGATAAAAGGCTTCTCCGCGCAATATTTGTTGGCATTGTCTATCAGATTGGAAATAATATGCACGATATGCGTCCTGTCCCCATACACCTCATCGTTCTCCGCCTCCAAACGAGTCACAATCCGACCGTTGTTGTGCATTACCTGGAAACCGGTATTGTTGACCGCCTCCTCTATAGCCCGATGCATTCCAAAACGGGTCTTGTTCAGGAAATAATCCCCTTTTTCCATCTTGGAAATCTGAATAATCTGGCTGCTCAAAGACTGAAGACGCTGGTTCTCATGCTGGATGATATGCAACACATTCTTCAATCCTTCTTCATCGTAATGCACATCCGGGTCATCGAAGGATTCGCAAATCAAGGCTATCGTGCTGACCGGCGTCTTGATTTCATGTGTCACATGATTGATGAAATCGCTCTTCATCTCCGTCAGCTTTTTCTGCTTCCAAATGGTCACCAACGTATAAGAAAATGTGTAAATCAACAGCGCGAAAAGCAGAACCGAAGCCAATATCAGATACCAAATCTGAGCAACAAGAAACTCCAACCTTTCCGGAAAATACAAATAAAGCACAAAAGGATACTCTGTCCGCTGACGCGGGTACAAACGGCAATGAAACCCGCTCTGCAACAACTGCAAACCGTAATCCCCGCTCTTCTGAATAACCAATTTCCCGCTGTAGGTGCTAAAAACCCCCCATTCCACCTTGGTTCGAATCTGACGTGCATCCAAAGCAGAAACCAGCAAGGAATCAATCAAACGAGGTGCGACCCGCCTCCCCAGCTCACGTTCCGGAGTCTCCCTCCAAGACGCCCTTAACAAATTGTCTATCACGCGAGACACATACAACAAATCGTCCCGGTACGACACTAAACGATCATATTCTTTCCGGATTCGGTCTTTCTGTTCTTCAGTCAAGCCATGCGCAGAAGTATAATCCGCCTGCACAAAACTACCGGAAAACTGGACTCCCGCCACAGTATCCCTCCATTCCACCCGCATTACCGGATCGTCCGTAAGCCGATACCGACCGTCGGCATCCAAACGCACCCCTCCTTGCTTGCCCAAAACCGATGCATACCGCTGCCGCCAATCCGCCAAAATCCAATTCACCGAATCGATTTCATTAATCAACCGACGATGGTTCTGGATCCGGTTCATCTGCTCGGAAAGAACCAGTTCCTCCAGCGAAGTGGAGACCTCCTGCATGGCTTCATTGACAGACATCTTCAGGTACTCTTCATTTTGGACAAAAATGCTCCGCGTCCAGTAAATCTGAACGGAAATCAATCCTGCCAAGGCCATGAACATGGTCAGAGCAATATATACGAGAGTCTTCTTGCTCATCCGATAACACTAAAAAACACAGCAGCCCCTATCAAGCACGTACAGAACGGGGAATCCACCCTTATCACTCGCCCCCCAAAACAAACTGCACCGTATGCCTTGTCCTCTGCTCCAGCATCACTTTTTTTCCACCCACAATCTGATCTATGACATCCTGGGTATAATGCCGGATGGTCAAAAGTTCCAAATCCCGATTGTAACGGCAATCGTAACGCGAGGACAATTCCGCCAGAACCGCGTCCAAATTTCCCCGGTTCTGGTCGATGCAGACCGAAAAGCTCAATGCCGAGTTCTGCATCAGATTCACCTTGATCCCGTGCTTCACGAAGCAATGGAAGATTTCAGACAGGTTGGTCTCGTCCACAAAAGAGAAGTCCTTGGGATAGATTGACAGCAGCGTCTGAGGCCGTTTGCATATAAAAGAGGGAATCCGACTTTCCGGCACGCCTTCCAAGCCCACCCAAGTGCCCGGCGCCGACACATCCATGAAAGAACGGACATGCAAAGGTATCTTCTTGTTTTGCAACGGCTTGATTGTCTTTGGATGGATAATGCTGGCCCCGAAATAAGCCAGCTCGGTAGCATCGTAATACGAGACATAATCCAACTTCTTCGTGTTGGAGAAATATTTGGGGTCGGCATTCAAAACACCCGGCACATCCTTCCATATCGTCATCTTGGCCGCATCCAGGCAATAAGCGAAAATGGCCGCCGAGTAGTCCGAGCCTTCCCGTCCGAGCGTCACCGTGTCGCCAGCCTCGTCGCAAGCGATGAAACCCTGCGTCAACACGATGCCCAAGCCTTGCGCCCAAACGGCTTCCACCGCCTCCTTTATCCGCTGCGTGGTCGGTTCCCAAAGGACTTTCCCTTCCCGGAAATGCCCGTCGGTAAGCACGATACGGGAAGCATCCAATTCCACATTCCCGATTCCGGCTTCGGCCAGATATTCCGATATGATGCAGGTGGAAAACCGTTCCCCGAACGAAACCACTTGATCGTAAGCCTTGTCGTAGGGCATCGACTGAATCCGTCCCAATTCATTGGCCAAACGGAGGAACAAAGCTTTCAGCTTCCCGTAAACCGGGTGCGCCGGGCTGGCAAACAATCCGGCCAGTATCTGCAAATGGGTCGCCAGCACCCCTTTCAGAAGCTCGTCCCGGTTCTCCTTGCCATGGTAAAAAGCATCCAGTACCGCTTCCAAAGCATTGGTCGTCTTGCCCATCGCCGAAACCACCACACAGGTAGGCTCTTTCACTTCCGACTTCAATATCGAAGCCACATTCCTGACAGCATCAGCATCCTTTACCGATGCCCCGCCAAACTTATATACTTCCATAGTCTTATCTTTGTTTTAATCTCAATTCCTTGTTCATTTCCATCGACTCCGGCAAACGAAGCCGATCTTCGGTCAAACCAATCCGCCCGTTATCACACAACAACACCGAAATATGTGTCAGAACGGGTGAGATGCGAGGCGCGCGAGACTGAGAAAAGCGGAGCGTACTGAAGTACGTGAGCATTTTCGATGTCTCGTGCAACGAAGTAGATTACCCGTTATCACACCCATCTTTTCAAAAGCCGTTGAGAGGCAAGAACAACGTCGGCACCAACAACAAAAACCCCACCGCTATCAACAGCAAAATAAACTTATACACCCACTTGAACCAAAGCGCGTAAGGAATCCGGGCCACACCCAGGACACCCAACAGCACGCCGGACACCGGAGTAATCATATTCGTGAAGCCGTCCCCGAACTGGAACGCCAGCACGGTAGTCTGCCGCGAGATATCCACCAAATCGGAAAACTGGCTCATGATGGGCATCGTCAAAGCCGCCTTGGCGCTTCCCGAAGGCATAATCAGGTTCAGGCAAGTCTGGAATCCATACATGGAACCCACCGAAGCCACTTCTCCCATTCGGCTCATGGCCGATGAAACCCCGTGCAGAATCGTATCGATCACACGGCCTTCCTGCAGCACAAAGATAATTCCTCCCGCCAAACCTATCACCATAGCCGGTCCGAGAATATCCCGCGCCCCTTCTTGGAACAGCCCCATCACCTTGTCCAAACCATGACCGGCCGCCAAGCCGGAAAATATCCCCATAGCCAGGAACAAGGCCGAAATTTCCATCACATACCAGCCATAACCCAAGACCCCGATGACCAAGTAGACCACCGTGAAGAACAACAGCTGCAAATTGAAAGCCGCCACCGACTTGCGTACCGTCAGCAAGCCCCATAGCAGATACAAAACGGCAAATACCGGAATCAACGGCAAATTCCAGCTCCCCTGCCCGATATGCAGGCCCGTCATAGGGTAACGGAACGCAAACCAAGCCTGAACCAGCACCAAAAAGCCGAAAACGACATGCATCGCCTTGAACGAAAGCCGTCCGGCACGTTTTCCGCAAGCCTTCCTAGAAACAATACCCAATGCTTTGCCCGGAGCATCGCTTTCATCCTCTCCGGAAACCGAACTTCCACTGGAAATACCCCCATCCGTCGCACCTTCGGCCATCGCCGGCATCGCCACCCTGTCCCGCCAATACTGGTCTATCTTCCATGTCAAGGATTTCTGCGGATTTCTCTTGACCCGGCGGGCATACCAAAGCACGAATATTATCGCCACCGTTGTCAGGACAAACCAGCAAACCACCCGGTACTCCAGGCCGGAAAACAAAGGAATGCCGGCAATGCCTTGCGCGATGCCTATCGTGAAAGGATTCAGCGTAGCCCCGGCAAAACCCACATGCGCCGCCAGATACGAGATGCAGACCCCGGTTATCGAATCATACCCCATCGAGACCGCCATCGGCACGAAAATGACAATAAAGGCGATTGTCTCCTCGCTCATACCGAACACCGAACCGAAAACACTGAACATCAACATAATGACAACAAGCACCAAAGAATCCACATCTACTTTGGCAAGCCATTTCTTCTGCCGGCACCGCCGCGTAAAAGCCACAAATTCCTTGACGCCGGTATCGATAGCCTTGGTGCTGTTCAATATCCAAAAGGCCCCGCCGACCATCAGCACGAACACAATGATACCCGCATTCTCCACAAAACCTTGGAACAAAGCGAAAAAGACAGAAAAGGTCTGCGGGCTTTTGTCCACATAATGGAAAGAACCGTCCACCACCATCTCCCGCTCGACTCCATTCACCATCCGGGCTTCCCTCAAGTATTCCCCGCCCGGCACAATCCAAGTCAGCAATGCCGCTGCAAGAATGATATAGCAGACTATCGTGAATGTTCCCGGTATTTTCTTCATTGGCATTCAAATATTGTCACTATCCGTGATTTTTCAAGTTTCCAGGCCGTGTCCTCCGCCCAATCCCCATACTCCTCCCCGGCCATCCGGCAAAAAAAGCCCGACAGCCTGCCTCTCAGCAAATTTCCGCCACCACGAAGGTGCTGCCTCCCACATAAATCAAATCCTCCTTGCCGGCATTCGCCTTGGCGGCATCCAAAGCCTCGTGCACCGAAGCGCAAACCTTCCCTTTCAAGCCATGGAAACCGGCTTCTTCTTTGAGCTTGTGCACATCCAAAGCCCTTTCCTGGGGTGCCTGGCAGAAATAATAGGCAGCCGAACGCGGCAACAGGGATAGGATATGGTCGATGTCCTTGTCCTTGACCATGCCCCATACGATATGCAGGCGCTGGTACTTGATCTTGGCGATTTGCTGCAAGACCAAACGGATTCCGGCCTCATTATGCCCGGTATCGCAATAAATGAAAGGCTCTTTGCCCAGACACTGCCAGCGTCCCAGCAATCCGGTTTTGGACACCACGTCGGCCAGACCTTGGCGTAAAGCGGTCTCCGGTATCGAAAACTTCCCGCGCAGCACATCCACCGCGCAAAGAACCCCGACAATGTTCTTGCCCTCGTACTCATCGCCGGTCAAATCGCAAGACAAACCCGACAGATAAGGCTTCCCTGCTTTTTCCACATCAAAGGTAATCCGGTCGCCCTCATTCTTCAGATTATGCAAGGTATAAATCAAACTGGCATATTGTATGGGCGCATGCTTTTCCTTGGCCACCCGGTCGAAGACCAAGCGAGTCTGGCTCTGCGCCTCGCTAATCACAACCGGCACGTTCGGCTTGATGATGCCGGCCTTCTCCTCGGCAATCTTGGCCAAGGTATCGCCCAGAAATTGCATATGATCCCAGCTGATATTGGTAATCAGGCTCAACTGGGGCGTAATCACATTGGTCGAATCCAGCCGCCCCCCCATTCCCACTTCAATCACCGCGACATCGACCCTTTCCTTGGCAAAATAGTCGAAAGCCATCGCCACGGTCATCTCGAAAAACGAGGCCTTGACCTTCTTGAACAAGTCTTCATGCTCTTCGTAGAACTCCACGACCGCCTCCTTGGGCATCATCTGCCCGTTGACGCGGATTCTCTCGCGGAAATCGCGAAGATGGGGCGAGGTGTACAAGCCGGTCTTGTAACCGGCCGACTGCAAAATCGAAGCCAGCATATGCGAGCAAGAGCCCTTGCCGTTCGTCCCGGCCACATGAATCGTCTTGAAACGCAGATACGGCTCCTTCAAAGCCGACATCAGCTTCTCCGTATTGGAAAGATCCGGCTTGTAAGCCGCCGCCCCGATCCGATGGAACATCGGCAAGCAATGGTACATCACATCCAGAACTTCCTCGTAACGTTGCTCTTTCATTCGTTCCTCCCCGTTCACCACACAGACTTCCGGCTCTATATCCACCCAGAACTTCTTTTTCACGCTTTCCTTGACCCGCATGGCCAAATCCCAGATATCCTCCCCGCTGGCCTGGCCGTAATTGACCAGTACCAAAGGCTGCTTGGAATAAACCCCGGCATCGCCTTCACGGTAGGATTTCCAACCGCAACGGTCTATCAGCCAAGCGGCAGACAATTTCACGCCCCGGTCCACCTTATGCCCCGGAATTTCCGGATAGGCTCGCCGGAGATTCTCGAACTCGGCTTCCGGAACCACCGGGTTGGTGAAAAAGCTTCCCACACTGCCCAGCTCCGCCGGATCGGGCAGTTTTTCCTGCCTGAGACGCAGCACGGCCTGCGCGATTTCTTCTTGCGTGGGATTTTTCCCCACTATTTCCTGCAAACCCTTGTATTCCAAACAAGGAGCGGGTCTTTTACCCAAAGAGAGCACCACCGACCAAACCAGCCAGCGACCCTGCCCTTTGAAACGGCTGGAACGGTATGCATAACCGCATTCCTCTTGAGGAATCTCCTTGAATTTCATCGTGTTCAAATCCAAGACTTCCACCCGCTCAATCACCTCCGCGATTTCCTGCCCGTAAGCGCCCATGTTCTGCACCACGGCTCCCCCCACCGATCCCGGAATGCCGGATAGGTTTTCAACACCCCACCATGCCTTATCAATCGTATACCGCACGAATTCCGACCAATTTTCCCCGGCCTGCACCCTTATTTCCGTCCTCTCCTTGAAATCGGCTTCCGTCTGGATCCCTTTATTGGCCAAACGGATCACCAATCCCGGAAAATCGCCGATAAACAACGTATTGCTTCCTCCCCCAAGCCAGAACTTGGGCAATTTCCTGTATTTCGGGTCTGCCAGCAAATCCAGCACGTCTTCCTTGCTTTCCACCTCGGCGTAATACCGGCTTGCAAGCTCGCAGCCCATCGTATGCAGGCTCTTCAAGGATTCATTTTCTCTGATATTCATTTTTCCTCCTGCTTCCGGCCATCCACCTCTCTGTCGGCAGACCAGCCATACGCATTATTTTTTCGAAACCAATTTCTCTTTCAGATACCTTCCAGTATAAGATTCCTTCACCTTGACTAAACCTTCCGGAACGCCCTCATAGACAATCCGGCCTCCGGCCTCGCCGCCTTCAGGCCCCACATCGATAATCCAATCGGCCATCTTGATCACATCCAACTGATGCTCGATGACCAGCACGCTGTGCCCCCGTTCTATCAAGGCATCAAAAGCCAGCTGCAACTTATGGATGTCATGGAAATGCAGGCCGGTAGTGGGTTCATCGAAGATAAACAAGGTATGTCCCCGGTCCTCGGCATTGCCCCGGCTCAGGAAATACGCCAGCTTGACCCTCTGGGCTTCCCCGCCCGAAAGGCTACTGGAAGACTGCCCCAAATGCAAGTATCCCAGCCCCACATCCTGCAAGACCTGCAACTTGTTGCGCAAGCGTTTCAACACCGCCTCCTCGGCATCGGCCGGGAAAAACTCCAAGGCCTCATCCACGCTCATTTCCAAGACTTCCGATATATCCTTGCCGTTGTATTTCACATCCAGCACCTCCTCCTTGAAACGCTTGCCATGGCATTCCTCGCATTCTATGTAAAGGTCCGCCATGAACTGCATCTCCACTTTCTTGGTTCCCTCGCCCTGGCAGGCTTCACAACGCCCGCCTTCCACATTGAAGGAAAAGAAGCCCGGCGTATAAAGGCGTTTCTTGGCCAAAGGCTGGGAGGCGTACAATTCCCGGATATCGTCGTAAGCCTTGACGTACGTGACCGGATTGGAACGGCTGGAACGACCAATCGGGTTCTGATCCACTAATTCCACCGCCTGTATCTGGCTGATATCGCCTTCCAATTTGCGGTACTTGAGGGTTTCGCCGCCTTGATAGGTGCCCAAAGCCTTCTGCAAGGCCGGATATAAGGTTTGACGAATCAGCGAGGTCTTGCCCGAACCGCTGACCCCGGTCACGACCGTCATCACGTTGAGCGGAATCCGTACCGTGACATCCTGCAAATTGTTGCGGGTCACGCCGCAAATCCGGATATAGCGGGTCCAGGCACGGCGCGAGGACGGAACCGGAATCGACATCTCCCCTCTCAAGTATTTGGCCGTCAGACTCGTGCCCTTTTCCATCAATTCCTTGGGCGTGCCGGCGAACACGATTTCTCCCCCGTAACGCCCCGCATAAGGCCCCACATCCACGATATAATCAGCCGCCATCATCATCGACTCGTCATGCTCGACCACGATGACGGTATTGCCCAAATCGCGCAGCTGCTTGACCACCTTGATCAGATGCTCTGTATCGCGGGAATGCAGGCCGATGCTGGGTTCGTCCAAAATATACAGGGATCCAACCAAAGCACTGCCCAAGGAATTGGCCAGATAAATCCGCTGGCTCTCCCCGCCGGACAGGCTGGCCGAGGCCCGGTTCAGACTCAGATAGGACAAGCCCACATCTTTCAAGTATTGCAGACGATTGCGTATCTCGGTCAGCATCCGGGAAGCAATCGCCCTCTCATAGGCGGTCAGCTGGATATTTTCAAAGAATGCCGAAAGCTCGTCCACCTGCATCCGGACCAGCTCCGAAATGCTCTTGCCGTTGATTTTCACATAATCGGCATCCTTGCGCAAACGGCTGCCATGGCAATCGGGGCAAAGAGTCTTGCCCCTGTAGCGTGAAGCCATGACCCGGTATTGTATCTTGTAGGAATTCTTCTCGATGAACTTGAAGCAGTCGTCGATGCCCTTGGCATACTTGCCGCCATGCCAGAGGATATCCTTCTCTTTCTGGCTCAGCTCCTTGTACGGCCGATGAACCGGAAATTTCTCCTTTTCGGCATAACGGATGAACTCCTTCTTCCACTCGCTCATCTTTTCGCCCCGCCAGCAGGCCACCGCATCCTCGTAAACCGACAAGGAAGGATCGGGAATCACCAAATCCTCGCTGACCCCGATGACCGTGCCTATGCCTTCACATGTCTTGCAAGCCCCGTATGGATTATTGAAACTGAAGAAGTTGGGACTGGGCTTGACAAAACTCATCCCATCCATCTCCAAACGGTTGGAGAACTCCAGGAAACGGGACTTTGCGCCCGATGCCGAACATTCTATATAACAGATGCCATCCCCCTCGTTGAAGGAAGTCTGCACCGAATCGAAAATACGCGAATACAACGCCCCCTGTTCTTCTTCCGGCCTAACCACCAGACGATCCACCAGCAGGTAATAGCCCGCCAGACTTTCGAGATTGCCCGCTTGGCTAATCTGCAGCATTTCCGAACACGAAGCGTCTTCCTTGCAAACCTTGTACAGACGGCTGAAGCCCCGCTGTTCCAAAAGCCTCAAATATTCGGGGTTTGTCAAACCTTCCCGGATATTGATTGGCGACAGAATATACACCTTGGTGCTTTCCGGAAGCTTGATCACGAAATCGGCCACATTGCTCACCGAATGCCGGCGTACTTCCCGGCCGGAAACCGGGGAATAAATCTTGCCGATGCGGGCGTAAAGCAGTTTGAGGTATTCGTAGATTTCCGTCACCGTCCCTACCGTGGAACGGGGATTGAAGTTTATCGTCTTCTGCTCGATGGCGATAGCCGGGGAAATGCCTTCCACGAAATCCACTTCCGGCTTGCCCATCCGCCCCAAGAACTGGCGAGCGTAAGCACTGAGGCTTTCCACATAGCGGCGCTGGCCTTCGGCATACAAGGTGTCGAACACTAAAGAGGACTTGCCCGATCCGGAAAGACCGGTCACGACCGTCAGTTTTCCCGCCGGGAAACACACATCCACGTTCTTGAGATTGTTGACCCGGACGCCTTTCAGTATGATCTGGCGCTGTGCCGAGGCTTCCGGAGAAGCCTCCTGCCGCGCTGCTTGTTCTTTTTTCTTTGCTGCCACTTTTTCCGGCTTTAGAAGCTTTAGAATGCGACCTGCCGGAACGGCTTGAATGCGGGAATAGCAAACAGCCCTCCCTTGCAGGTCAAGGCGCGAATTTACAAAAAAAATCCCTAGCCCCGGGTCATGGCCTGTTCTTCCGGCTCCTCGAACCGTCCGGCAATCTGCCTCAGGCAATCCAGACAAAGACATTGCCCGGGATATTGCCCGGCAACATACCGCCTTGCCTGCGACCCCAAGCGCACCTTCATGCAATCACAACTCAAATCGTGCCGGCATTCAAACGATTTCCCGCACTTAGGACAAGTCTTTTCCATTATTTTTTCAACACCTTTACATGGCTGCGGCCGACACGGAGCAAATAAAGCCCGGCGGGCAGATTCTCCATATCAATATAGCTTGGGCGAACCGACAGCCGCAGATTGGCCACACGCCTCCCCGACAAATCGTACAATCCGGCTTCCTGCCCCGCCCCGGCATCGCCTGAAGCCAAGGAACACCAAAAACCGTCACGGCAAGGATTGGGCCAGACACGAATCCTCGATACTGCCGCATCTTCATTGCCGGTGGAAGGCCGCGCCAAGGGTTCTACACCGGCAAATTCGGTGGAAGTCTCCCCCACGCCTTTGTCCAACTGCTGGTTGACCGCTGTCACAACCCGCACGAAATCGATCGATTCCAACTCCACCGGGTTTCCCTCGGCATCCACCGCCCAGGAGATATCCATATCGCTCAGCTCGCTGTTGTTGGGATGATTGTCGGCATAGCCCCATCCGTAAGAGAACAGTACCCACTGGGTAGCACCCGAAGGCTTGGTGACCAAACGGGCATTGGCAGGCAGCAGGCGACCGCTCAGCACCAAGGAATCCGAAGCCAGCCAAAGCGGGAAATACGACTCCTGAGGATGCACGTCCATACGGGCAATGCGCCCGGTATCGCCCCGACTGTCCCGCCAAGGGATATCGCCCCCGATGGAATCCGGCACGTAATAGGTTATCGTGTAATCAGCCACGGTGGCCGTATCATCGGTCATCGAACCGGCCAGCTCGTACCAAGGGTCGTCCGGCAAGCCGTTCCCGTTCTCGTCCCGGCTCACCCAGACAATGCCCGGTTCGGCGCTGCCTCCCGGCTGTTCGGTCAGAGCCGGGGTATAGGCCGGATCGTAAAAGGCATTGCCATAGACCTTGAAGTCAGCCCCTTCTTCATTGCGCAAAGATTCTTTGAGCCTCACCGTAATCGAGCCACCGAAGCCACCCAACGAAATCAGATAAGAGAACGGCAAGTTCTCGCACTGGGCGTTCAGATAGGCGCAGATTTGGGCATTGTCCAAGTCTTCCACCCGCTGGTCTTCCTGCAAAAAGGACGTATAATCCACGAACTGCCCCGGCGCAGGCCGGTACTCCACAATCTCGAAAGGCAATCCGGACTGAGCCGACAAAAAGCCCGGGCACAACATACCGGCAAACACAAAAAAAACAGAACTCCCAATCCTCTTCATCTCTATTTCCCGTTTTTATCCTTTATAATCCTCTTTTATATAAGCTTATAGAAGCCCTCTTTCCGGTCATCTATAACTTTTCCGGTCATCTAACAACCTTTTTCCGGAAACCGGCTTCTTTTTTCCCCGCAACCGACCGCCTCCATCCCAGCCGAACCCATCGAAACGCCCTTCAAGGCATCCGTCAAAGAGACTTCCTTGCCCATCCTGGAAGCGACCGCCGTGCAAAAATAGTCCTTTTTCATTTTCGGGAAAGCCCGGGCAATCGATGCCGTTTTGAATTTGGAAATTCCCAGCATGCATTATCTTTGCAGCCGCCTGCCGGACCGACCGGCATCGAAACAGCCTGCAAGAAGGCCAGCAAAACCAAGACCATGTCCAAGAACTTAGTCATCGTAGAGTCTCCGGCCAAAGCCAAGACTATAGAGAAATTCCTCGGCAAGGACTACCATGTGCTCTCCAGTTTCGGGCACATCCGGGATTTGCCCAAGAGGAACCTCAGCATAGACATCGAACACGGGTTCACTCCCGAATACGAGATACAGCCCGACAAGAAGGCCCTGATAGCCCAGCTTTCCAAAGCCGCCAAGGAGGCCGACTTCGTATGGCTGGCATCCGATGAGGACCGCGAAGGGGAAGCCATAGCCTGGCATTTGGATCAAGTGCTCAAACTGGATCCAGCCAAGACCAAGCGCATCGTGTTCAACGAAATCACCAAAAGCGCGATCCTCCATGCGATAGCCAATCCTCGGGACTTGGATTACGACTTGGTGGATGCCCAGCAGGCCCGGCGCGTCTTAGACCGCCTGGTCGGGTACGAAATCTCGCCTCTGCTGTGGCGCAAGGTGCGACCCAACCTCTCGGCGGGGCGTGTGCAGTCGGTAGCTGTCCGCTTGGTGGTGGAAAGAGAAGAGGAAATCAAGAATTTCAAAGAGACTTCCGTCTACAAAGTGACCGCCTCTTTCGGGGATTTCACTGCCGAACTCAACACCCGTTTCAAGACCGAAGAGGAAGCCAAGGCCTTTTTGGAATCCTGCGCTTCGGCCTCGTTCACGGTATCGGCCTTGGAAGTGAAGCCGACCAAACGCTACCCGGCACCGCCTTTCACCACCTCCACCTTGCAGCAGGAAGCTTCGCGCAAGCTCGGGTTCTCGGTTTCCAAAACCATGACCTTGGCCCAGCAGCTCTATGAAGAAGGGTACATCACTTATATGCGTACCGACTCGGTGAACCTCTCCACTTTCGCGCTGCAAATGGCCAAGGAACAGATTATCGAAGCCTACGGTGAACGTTACAGCCATCCGCGCAACTTCAGTACCAAGACCAAAGGCGCGCAGGAAGCCCACGAAGCCATACGTCCCACCCAGATGAGCCGCATGGCCATCAGCGGAGACCCCTCGGCGGCAAGGCTCTACAATCTTATCTGGAAACGAGCCATCGCATCCCAGATGAGCGCAGCCGAAATAGAAAAGACCCAAGTGAACATCAACGTCAGCGGCCATCAGGAATACTTCATTGCCAAAGGCGAAGTGGTGCTCTTTGACGGTTTCCTCAAAGTCTATACCGAAAGCAAGGATGACGAGGAAGACGAAAAAGACGAAAGCCGCCTGCCCGCCTTGCAACAAGGGCAAAGCTTGGAATTGCATCGCATGGGTGCCAGAGAAGTGTTCAGCCAGCACAGCCCCCGCTATTCGGAAGCCAGCCTGGTCAAGAAACTGGAGGAATTGGGCATCGGCCGGCCTTCTACCTACGCCCCGACCATCTCCACGATCATCAAACGGGAATACGTGGTCAAGGAAGACCGCCCAGGCCACATCCGCCCATACACCGCTTTGGAACTCAAGGGCGGCAAGGTGGAAACGCGCCATCTGCAGGAGAATACCGGCGCGGAAAAAGCCAAGCTCTTCCCTACCGACATTGGCATCTTGGTCAACCAGTTCCTGGTAAAATACTTCGCCCCCATCATGGATTACGGTTTCACCGCCGATGTGGAAAAGCAGTTTGATGAGATTGCCCAAGGAGAAGTGAAATGGAACAAGATGATTGCCGACTTCTACAAGCCTTTCCATAAACAAGTGGAAGACACCGCCGAACACTCGGAAAAAGTGAGCGGGGAACGCTTGCTTGGCGTGGATCCGGCTACCGGCAAAAAAGTTTATGTGAAACTGGGGCGTTTCGGCCCGATGGTTCAGAAAGGCGATGCCCAAGACGAGGAGAAACCGGCCTTCGCGAGCCTGAAGAAAGGCATGTCGATGGAGGAAATCAGCCTGGAACAGGCCTTGGAGCTTTTCAAGCTGCCTCGCGTGGTCGGCACTTACGAAGGAGAGGAAATCATTGCTGCGGCAGGACGTTTCGGCCCGTACATCAAATACAAAGGCGGCTTCGTGTCGATTCCCAAGACCGACGACCCGCTGTCGATTTCGGTGGAAAGAGCCATGGAACTGGTCAAAGCCAAAGCCGAAGCCGAACAGAAGAAAGTAATCCGGACCTTCGATGAAGAACCGGAACTGCATATCCTCAACGGACGTTACGGCCCGTATATCAGCTTCGAGAACAAGAACTACCGGATTCCCAAAGGCAGCGATGCCAACTTGCTGACTTTGGAAGACTGCCGGAAAATCATCTCCGAGGAAAAGCCCAGCGCCCGCTCGGCCCGGAAAGCGGCGGCGATTTCCCAGAAAAAAGCGGCCGAAGAAGCCAAGACGGCCAAAAGCACGGCTAAAAAGGCTTCCGCCACCAAGACCTCAAAGGCGGCAGCCAGCAAGACCGCTAGCAAAACCAAGACTGGCTCAAAAGCTGGCGCCACCAAGACTGCCGGAAAGAAAGCTTGATGCCGTAGTCCCGCCCGGTTTTGCCCGTCACTCCAAAACAGGCAGGAACGGAACACACCTAAAACAAACTAAAACATGAGCGAAACAAGTCCCATCCGTAAAATCGGCGTGCTGACCTCGGGAGGCGATGCCCCGGGAATGAACGCCGCCATCCGCGCTGTCATCCGCACCGCCATGAGCGAAAAACTGTTGGCGGTAGGCATTTACCATGGATACAAAGGCTTAATCAACAAGGAGTTCACCCCCATGTTCGGGTATTCGGTGGCCGACATCATCCATCGGGGCGGAACGATCCTGAAAACCTCCCGTTGTCCGGAATTCAAGACCGACGAGGGCATCGACCAGGCATACCAGAACCTGATAGACGAAGGCATCGACGGCTTGGTGGTCATCGGCGGGGATGGCACGTTCAGGGGGGCGCTGGCTTTGCACAAGCGGTATCCGGACATCCGCATCGTAGGTTTGCCCGGCACTATCGACAACGACCTCTACGGCACGGATTACACCATCGGGTACGACACGGCCATCAACACCGTGGTACAGGCCGTGGATAAAATCAGGGACACCGCCGGTTCGCACGGCACGCTGTTCTTCGTGGAAGTGATGGGCCGGGATGCCGGTTTCATCGCACTCAACAGCGGCATCGCCACCGGGGCGGAAGACATCCTGATCCCGGAAACGGAAACCAAGATAGACAGCCTGATCGAAAAGCTGAAATACGACCAGCGCAAGCACAAGACCTGGGGCATCATCATCGTGGCCGAAGGGGACGAACTGGGCGGCGCGACCAAAGTGGCCGAAATGGTCAAGGAAAAGCTTCCCGACTACGAGACGAGAGTGACCATCTTAGGGCATGTGCAACGAGGCGGCTCGCCTTCGTGCAACGACCGGGTGCTGGCAACCCGTCTGGGCTACGCCGGTGTAAAGGCGCTGCTGGAAGGGAAAGACTGCGTGATGATGGGCATGATGAACGACAAGGTAGTCCACGTGCCTTTTGAAAAAGCCACCAAGAACCACCAGCAGATAGATTCCTCCCTCCTCGAAGTGGCGAAAATCATGGCTCTCTGAGCTTGGTTTCCGCCGCTTTTTGCATTTTCGGATAAAAACACTATTTTTGCTCCGCTTTTTTCGGGGACTGCACATTCCTCAACCATTTCAGGTTATTCACAGAACGGGCTTCCCCATATCTATAAAAGCACCTTTTTGTCGAACGACTACACGGATGTTTTATTGGTTCCGGTCTTACGAGGATGGGATTCCCCTTCCGTAATTCCATAATAAAGCGTTCTGAAACTTTGGTTTTATATATATCATCCCCAAACAAGTGCAGAGCAGGCTCTTGTCTGTTCGGTGCGTGGGATTAAACAGATTCTTACTTACCTTTTATGCTGAACATCCTAGATCTCAACGCCATGGATGACGCTGCCCTGCAACAACTTGCAGAACAGTTTTCCATCAAGAAGGCCGACAAGCTATCACGTCAGGATCTCATTTACAAAATCCTCGATGCCCAGGCTATCCAGCAAGTAGCCAAAAGAGCCGAACTACGGCAAAATGAAATTGCTGCTGAAGAGAGCGATACCGGAAACGCAGAAGATCCAGTCAAACGAAAGAGAGGCCGTCCCCGGCTTCATCCGATAGAACCGGCAGCCGCTACGGAAAACACCGACCCGATTTCTCCACGCAAAAGAGGACGCCCTCGCAAAATACGGGAAGACGAGACCTCGGGCGCTCCGATTCCGTTCGGCAATACCGCCGAGGACAAGAACGGGGGCAACGCCCAGGAAATCCATTCTTCCGAAAGCAGGAACGGGACAGTTCTGAACAATGGAGGAAGCTATCCGACCCGAAGATACAACTCCAGATACAACAATACTCGTTACAACAATTACCAAGACAGGGGATACGAACGGAATTACGACAGGAACAGAATCCAGCCCCCTATCCTCAAAAAAGCCGCAGAGACGCCGGTTTACGACGAATACCAGAATTCCATAGACGAAGATTTCTCCGAAAACGAATACCTGAACACAGAAAATACCGCGACAGCCGCAAATACAGGAATCCCGGCCACAGAAATACCTGCTGTTTCAGAAGCGGAACGCAAAGAAAACGAGAACGAACGCAATAACCGCATCGATGAAGACCAGCTCTACCGTGCCGTGCAAAGCGACAAAACGGCTACGGCCGGAAACCGTCGCCAAACCGCTGCACCGGTGGAAACGACCCCTCTCTACAATTTCGAGAACTTCGTAACCTACGAAGGGGTGCTGGAAACGATGCCCGACGGCTTCGGCTTCTTGCGTTCATCGGATTACAATTACTTGAGCTCGCCTGATGACGTTTATGTTTCGCCCCAGCAAATCCGCCTTTTGGGACTCAAGACCGGAGACACGGTGGAATGCACGGTGCGTCCGCCTCGCGAAGGAGAAAAATACTTCCCCATGGGCAAGGTTCTCAACATCAACGGATGCCCTCCGGAAGAAGTACGCGACAGAATCCCCTTCGATTACCTGACCCCTCTTTTCCCGGATGAAAAGTTCACGTTGACCGGAGGCCCGGAAAATTCTATCTCGATGCGCCTGATGGATATGTTCACTCCTATCGGCAAAGGCCAACGAGGTCTGATTGTAGCGCCCCCGAAAACAGGCAAGACCGTTCTTCTGAAACAATTGGCCAACGCCATTTCTTATAACCACCCTGAGGTTTACATCATCGTATTGCTGATTGACGAACGACCGGAAGAAGTGACCGACATGCAACGCAGCGTCAAAGCCGAGGTTATCGCCTCCACTTTCGACGAACCGGCCGAACGCCATGTCAAAATCGCCAATATCGTATTGGAAAAAGCCAAACGTCTGGTAGAATGCAAACATGATGTACTGATTGTCTTGGACTCCATCACCCGCTTGGCTCGTGCGTACAATACCGTCAGCCCGGCCTCCGGCAAGGTGCTCTCCGGCGGGGTCGAAGCCAACGCATTGCAAAAACCCAAACGTTTCTTCGGTGCGGCCCGCAATATCGAAAACGGAGGTTCGCTGACCATCGTGGCAACCGCTCTGACCGAAACCAACTCGAAGATGGACGAAGTAATCTTCGAGGAATTCAAGGGAACCGGCAATATGGAAATCCAGCTCGACCGCAAGATTTCCAACCGCCGTATCTTCCCGGCCATCGACATCGTGGCTTCGAGCACCCGCCGCGACGATTTGCTGCAAGACAACGCCACCCGCCAGAAGGTATGGATTCTCAGAAACCATTTCTCTGACATGACTCCGGTGGAAACGATGGAATTCCTCAGCACACGTCTGCCGCAGACCTCCAACAACGAAGAATTCCTGGCTTCGATGAACAGCTAATCGATTTATCGGAACAGGCAATCCGCAGAGTCGCGAATCGCCTGTTCCGACGAATCAACAAAAAATCGGCCATGATTTTTTTCCCGCCTGCCAAAATCAATATCGGATTGCAGATCCTGCGCAAACGAGACGACGGATACCACGATTTGGAACTGTCGTTCTTGGAAGTGCCCTTTCTGCATGATGCCTTGGAAATCAGCCGGGCAGAAAACGATGAATTCCTTTGCGAAGGGATTCCGGTTCCCGGCAGGAAAGAAGACAACCTGGTCTGCAAGGCCCGGGACGCCATGAGGGAATCCAGCGGAAACGAAAGCCCGGCCATCCGCTTGCATCTGCTTAAGAACATACCCACGGGATCCGGGCTTGGAGGAGGATCTTCCGATGCAGCATACACAATCAAAGCCATCAACGAATTTACGCGTCTTGAATTAACAGACAAGGTGTTGTCTGGAATTGCAGCCCAAATAGGCAGTGATTGCGCTTTTTTCTTGCAAGGACATGCCTGCATCGGCTACGGACGAGGCGAGCAGCTGGAACACTGGAAACCCTGCCATCGGAAAAAACTGCATCTATCCATTGTCGTGCCAGAAGTGTCTATTTCCACAGCCGATGCCTACAGCGGATGCCAGCCTGCCGAAGGCCGCCCGCATTTGGCAGATTTGCTCCAAGAAGACATTTACCTTTGGAAAAAACTGATTGAAAACGATTTCGAAAAGACGCTATTTCCCAAATTCCCGGTGCTAAGCCAAATAAAGCAACGCCTCTATGAGGCCGGTGCCGTCTATGCATCGCTCAGCGGAAGCGGAAGCGCGGTATTCGGACTTTTCGAACACGAAGCAGACCCGGCTGCCATGCAGAAAATGCCGTCCCGATGCTTCATACGGGAAGGCAGTATCGCAATTCCTTGATATCGGCCAGAAACATCCCGTCCAAGCTGTCACGCAACCACAGGCAACCGCATTCGTCCACATCCTCGATTCGGGCATGGACTCTCTTGCCTCGAAACAAGAAATCCCTCCATTGGCCATAAAAGAGCATAGAACCCAAATATTCCTTCTTATAGATTTCAAACAATCTCCCCCTCTCTCCAGCCTTATCCTTTTGACACAAAAACATATCGTACGCATTCCCGATATCCGATGCCAACTGACAGCTCTCCTTTTCCAAATCCCTCACCTTGCCATCCAACTGACGGAACGAAATCGGATTAGGGAGATTTTCCGGGAAAAATTCCTGATTCATATTCAGACCTATGCCAAAATAGACCTCTTCCACATGAGTACCTCGTATCCGGGTCTCCAGCAAAATCCCCGCTAATTTCCGCAGCCCTGAATACAAATCGTTCGGCCATTTCAGACAGCAACGTGCATCTATCCGGCGAGCATAACGCAAAAGTCCCAGACTCAATGCCATATCAAGCGAAAACAAATCCGAGGCATCCAAGTTTTCCGGATAGAAAGCCAGCGTCATCGCTATATTATCTCCCTTGCCGCCAAACCACACGTTTCCTGCCTGGCCCCGGCCTTTCTGCTGGGAAAAAGTACAAAAAACAGCTATTCCGCGCAACGCTGCCCTGTCAACGGAACAGCTTTCTCCATCCAGTCGGCATTCCGTTCGCGTCCGACGAAGGTTGCCGGCACTCCATTCTTTTGCCAGATCCTGGGTCGAACAATGCGTTTCCGGATAGTAATGCCAATCAAGCTCCATGCCTTTTTTCTCCTATCCGGTCTGGCAACATCGGCACAAAATGACAATCCCCATGGCGGCTTACCTCCACCTCGGTTTCAGTCTTGCGGACAATCTTGGTCATAATCTGCTTGGGCGAGCCCAACGGAATCACCATGATCCCGCCGATTTTGAGCTGAGGCAACAAATTAGGCGGGAGCGTAGCCGCCCCGCATGTGACGATGATACGATCATATGGCGCATATTCAGGCAAGCCTTGGTAACCATCCCCGTAAAAGCAGCGAATCCGGCTCCTGAATCCTGCCAACAAGGCTTTCGTCTTCAGAAACAGATTCTTCTGCCTTTCAACAGAGTACACCTCCGCCTTGAGTTTTTCCAAAACATATGCCTGGTATCCCGACCCCGTGCCCACCTCCAATACTTTCGCACCGGGGAAAATCTCCAGCAATGTGCTTTGCAGTGCCACTGTGGAAGGATGGGATATCGTCTGATCCTCCCCTATTGAAAAAGCCTTATCCAGATAAGCCTGCGTATCGAACACCGAATCAAGAAACAAATGCCGGGGCACTTCGTCCATCACCTTCAGGACTTCTTCGCTGGCGATGCCCAAAGCCCGCAGGTTCTCTACCATTTTGTGACGTAATCCCTTATGCCTGAATGAATCTTCCATTTCCAAAATTCCCTTTCTTATCTGCCTAAACCTCGTAACACCACCTTGATGGTCTTGAACAACACCTGCAAATCCTGCCTTATCAACCGGTATCTTATGCGATCCAAGTACAACATGTCTTCCCCCAAACGAGCCAGCATCTCATTCAAATCCTTCGCATACCCATAGTTGACCATCCCCTGGGATGTAATTCCCGGCCTGATATTGTACAGCAACGGATAAAACGGGAAATACTCTTCAATCTGCTTTATAAAGTACTCCCTTTCAGGACGGTAGCCCACAATGGACATATCGCCTTTAAGCACATTCCAAAGCTGAGGGAGTTCGTCGATCCGGTATCGGCGCATAATCCGCCCCCAAGGAGTAACCCGCGGATCATTCTCGCTCGATAGCTCCGGTGTACCTTGTTCGGAGTCGACTTTCATGGAACGGAACTTATGAATCCGGAACTCCTTGCCCATCTTTCCTATACGAATCTGGTTATAAAAAACAGGACCTCGTGAATCAAGCTTGATCAACAAGGCGCAAAGCAGAAATAACGGCGACAGCAAAACCAATCCCAACGCACTGAAAATTATATCAAAAGACCTTTTCAAAAACAGAGAGCCTTTATTCAAGCGAGTAAAATAAAAACCGTAAAAAAGCTTGCCCAATTGAGGGGTAAGAAACTCCCTATTCTCCCAAAGAAATGGATTGAACATATAACATGTAAGAATCCTATGAACCTCTTCATACAACATGAAAGACTTGAACTTCAAGCATCTAAGACAAATCTCTTTTATGACAACATGGTTTCCAACAAGATTCTCCATAAAGAAATAGACATTCAAATTTGCCTTCTCTTTCCACTTCTCTTCATGCAAATCCCATTGCGCAAGCGCCTCATCCCACGAGAAATGATAGATGAAGATATCTTCATACTTGCACAAAAGAGCCCGGAATGGCTCAGTACCTTCCGTATGCCCTATAAAAATATAAACTTGATCTTCACACATAAAAGGATTTTTTCAATTGGATAAATCGTTCTTGAACCGCACTACTCTGCATCAATCCGAAACGGGAACGACATCCGGTCCGGACCGCTTCTACAAACAACTTTACATTATCAGCCAAGGGACGTACCGGGCTTATTTCCGGATAAAATCCAGAAGATGACTGCCTGATTTCCAAACGTTCCCTAAGGAAATCCATTCTGAGCACATGTGTCGGGGAAACAGCCGTTGCCCGTACGCTGCGACTGCCTGCAATCCGATCCATCCACAGAAATGCCTCCAGGCCGGACATGAATTCAAAATCGACCACAATGCTTGCCGGACGATATTCTCCACAGGATACAGCATGTCCCTTCATCTTACGGACGGAATCCCCGCCCAAAGCCAATACCATGTCGAATGCAGGGAAAAGCAAGAGATTCTCCCAATCGGCATTCAATGACGAATCGGCCGGGCAGAAAGACTCGAAACGCAGCAGCCGCAGTCCCTCCGCATAGGGCATAGACGAATGCATGAGCGCCGTTTCCCTATCCAAATGAACAACCTGATTGCACACACGCGCTTCCTGTGCCAAGGAGGCAAGCTTGGCGGTTTCTTCCCAAGTCTCGCAAACCGGACCCAGTGTCCAAACCGACCTCCCTTTTCGCAAAACCCTGGAAATAAATCCGAAGCGATCCTTCCGACGTCCCGCCACCAAAACCGCATCGGCAGCATCTATCAAAGCCTCCGCCGATTCAAAGTAAGGGATTTCCACCTCAAGCCCCCCATTCCCTCCAAGCAGACTCCTGCAGAAGCGATTGCACGGATACCCTCCGAAGCCTATCCACTGCACATCGTCCAAAGATGAAAGGCAACGGGCATAAAGCCGTATTTCCGATGGCGTAGCGATCAATGCAATCTTCATCTCGGTTTCTATTTAGACTAGGGCGTTAGTGTTCAATAGATTAAACAAGACTCCCATTCCAAGCAAATATACTATTTCAGAAGCCGCGCCCCACACATCCAATCCGTTTTCTTTCAACCCCTGCATGTGCATAAAAACCAAGACCCCTATTTGCCAACTCATTTTGTTTTTCTACATTTGCAGTCCCTAAGAGATGCTTTAAAGGGCGTTATTAGCGACGCTTCCTAAAGAAGCACCTTGAATTTCAAACCCTTAAAAACTCTAAAACAATGGCTTACAAAATTTCTGACAGCTGCGTAGCTTGCGGCTCTTGCATCGATGAATGCCCCGTTGGCGCTATCAGTGCCGGTGACATCTACTCTATCGACCCCGATCAATGCACAGATTGCGGTACTTGCGCTTCGGTTTGCCCGAACGAAGCTATCGCTCCTGCTGAATAATCAATAGCAAGTATAAGGAAAGCGGTTCTGACGAACCGCTTTTTTTGTTTCCAGCCCCAATCCCCATAAGGACTTGGCGACCGAGCGCAACGAAGCAGATGCCGCTTCTTACCCCTCTCTTCAAAAAACGATTTATAGCGAGCAGATGCGAGGCGTCGCGAGGGTGAGAAAAGCGGAACGTACTTTCGTTGCTGCTTCGCAGCGAAAGCAGGCTGCGCCTCGGCATAGCTCAAGCAGAAACTTGGCTCTGCACTCGGCTTGCACTGCCTTTCGTGAGCATTTTCGAATCCCTCGCGCAACGAAGCAGATGCCGCTATAAATCGTTTTTTTTATGTCTTGTGCTTTTCCTTCTTAGCCGCCGGAAACAAAATATTATTCAAAATCAACCTGTAACCCGGCGAATGAGGATAAAGGTTCAAATCCGTGGGAGGGTCGCCTACATAATGATGGTAATCCTCCGGGTCATGCCCGCCGAGAAAAGTCCACGTGCCTTTGCCATAAGACCCATGAATATAGCGAGCCTCGCCAATAGACTCATTCTGGCCAAGAATCACTACGCCTGGTTTCAACAGACTGGTACGGAAAGCCGTGGTCTGCCCTGTGAACCCGTGGATCAAACGCTCATGGTTCTGGCATAGCATAGTAGGAATCCAATCCCATTTGGCCGAAAACTCGAACAATTTGAAAAAATCATTCTGCGCATTCAACGTCTTGGGGCGGGTCAAGGTCACGTCGATGTCGGATATCTCGTAAAGAGCGGGGTCTGTCACAATGGAAAAACCGGTAAAAGCGAATGTCTTAGAGAAATCCAGCCGCTGCTGGGCATCGGGCTGAATCGGATCCCCATCGAAAGGAGCCGCGCATATATCCACACCTTCTGCAGCCAACGCCACATCGTAACTGTCCGGAGCCGAACACATCGCAAACAGGAATCCCCCTCCCAGCACAAAGTCCCGTATCTTCTGGACAACCGCCAGTTTCAGTTGGGAGACTTTGGAAAACCCATACTTAGCTGCCGTTGCCTCCTGCTTGGCCACATCTTCCTTGTACCAAGCCTGATTCCGGTAAGAAGCCCAAAATTTGCCATATTGACCGGTAAAATCCTCATGATGCAAATGAAGCCAATCGTAAGAAGGCAGAATCCCGGACAAGACCTCTTCATCGTAAACCACATCGTAGGGAATCTCAGCGTACGTCAATACCAAGGTCACCGCATCATCCCAAGGCAGTTTGTTCTTGGGCGAATACACGGCAATCCGAGGAGCCTTCTGCAAAGGAACTTCGTCCATATTCGAAGAAGCATCCCCGATTTCATAACGAATCGCATTCACTTGGGCATCGGACAATACTTCGGCACGTACATCCCTAAGCGCGCATTCACTCGCAATCTCAGGGCTGTATGGCAACAGGAAACTCCCGCCTCGGTAATTGAGCAGCCAGCTGATTTCCCCCTCATGCTGCAAGACCCAATAAGCCACACCGTAGGCCTTGAGATGGTTGCTCTGGCTCTGATCCATCGGCAACAGCAACTGCGTCGCCCGCAAAGGCAGGCAAGACAAAAGCAGAAAAAACCAGAACGATTTGCCCAATGCACGTACCATTATCTGTTTCTTTTACCAACTCTCATATTTTACCAACTCTCATACAAAACTCCCGAACACCGATACCTACGGCCTACCACCAACGAGGCTGCCGCAGCATGAAACTAGGCTCGCCGTTGTCTTCGGGCAAATCATCATTGATGGAAGAAGGCACTGTCACGACCGAACGCCCGTTCACATTGTCGAAATTCGTATTAGGCGGCATCTGGCCGTAGGACGAAGCCTGCATATCGCCCGTTTCCGGAATCCCGATATTCTCGAATCGGGCGAACTCTTTGACAAAGCGAAGCTTGACCATCCCGGTGGAACCGCTACGATGCTTTTCAATCAACAGCTGCGCCTCGCCTTCCACCATTTCCTCTGTATTGTTAAGCCCATAATATTCAGGACGATATATAAACATAACCATATCCGCGTCCTGTTCAATGGCTCCCGATTCACGCAAGTCGGACAGCTGAGGCTTCTTGTCCCCGCCGCGAGTCTCCACCGCACGGCTCAACTGGGAAAGTGCTAAAATCGGGATTTTCAGCTCCTTGGCCAAGCCTTTCAACTGACGGGATATCTGGCTGATTTCCTGTTCCCGATTCCCTTTATAGGCATCCCCGCCCCGCATCAGTTGCAAATAATCCACAAATACCATCTGGATGTCATGCTGTTGCTTCAAACGACGGCATTTTGCCCTCAGCTCGAACATAGTCAAAGCCGGCGTTTCATCGATATACAAAGGAGCCGCCGACAAACGCCCCACCTTGCTGTTCAGCCATTCCCATTCAAAAGGTTCCAAATTCCCCTGCTTCAATTTCTTCCCGGAAATCCGCGTCTCGCTCGAAATCAAACGAGTCACCAGTTCTATCTTGGACATTTCCAAGGAGAAAAAGGCCACCGGCTTTTTAAAGTCGATAGCTATGTTCCGAGCCATTGTCAAGGCGAAAGCCGTCTTACCCATACCAGGACGGGCAGCCAGAATCAAAAGCGTGCCTTTCTGCCAGCCGCTTGTCATCCTGTCCAATTCCGGGAATCCGGAAGGAACCCCGCTGAGCTTGTCCGTTTGCTTGGACACCGCTTCAATCTCTGCAATTGCTTCTTTGACAAGCAAATGCATATCAGTATAATCGCTACGGAAATTGTTTTCCCCCACGGTCAGAAGCCTAGACTCGGCATCATCCAAAAGCTCCAACGGATCGGAAGTATCCTCATAGGCGGACTTGGTCATTTCCGTCCCAATGCGTATCAATTCCCGTTGAATGTATTTTTGCTGGACAATCTTGGCATGTTCTTCGATATGAGCGGCCGAAGCCACCTTGTTAGTCAGGCTCGCCACATAATAAGCCCCGCCGGCAACTTCCAGCTCCCCGTTCTTCTTGAGTTCGTTGGCCACGGTCATGATATCGATGGCCTGGGATTTTTCAAAAAGCGAAGCAATCGCCCCGTAAATCACCTTATGTTCCGGCTTGTAGAAATATTCCGCTTTCAGCACATCAATGGCATCCGTCACGGCGGCCGCATCAATCATCATGGCACCCAGCACCGCCTGCTCTACTTCCACCGCCTGAGGCGGCAGCTTGCCTTGCTCTAAAAACACATTGTCGGCCAAAGCAGCTCTTACTGTCTTCTTCTTTTGGTTTGCAATCTCATTTCTCATGCGGCAAAAGTACAACGCCGCCCCTTATCCGGCATCAGTCCCGGCAGACAGTTTACCCACAGCCAAAATTGTGGAAAAATTCGTTTTAAGCTTATTCACAATTTTGTAACAAGCGAACCTCTGTGGAAAACCAAAACCTTTCTCTTTTTCTGAACGTTACAAACAAACAACTAATAGACAATAATTTACAAAACAAAAAAGTTATCAACAACTACACTCTCCGGCATCAAGATAGCCCGAAGATTCCTGTTTCGGCATAAGCTAGTACCGAACCCTGTCCGTCCATAGCCTGCCTGCAAGACGATCCTGTCCTCCAACAGCCAACGGCAAGCATCAATAAGCAATAAGGCAAGCCTCAATACTGACGTCCGGCTCTTGAGGACGCTGCCAGGAAGCACCAGTCCTTGTTGGCATCCTTCTGCAAAGAAGACAGACGAACCCGGTCTATCGTATTGACCAACTCTTCCTGATACGGTGTCTTCACTTTCAAATAATTAGGGGTATATCCGAACATGTACCCGTCCTGACAATCGGCCTCCCAAAGGACCGTCGCCGCCTGGCCTTCAAACCGGGCATAGAACCTTTCCTTTTTCTTGTCCGACAAAGCGTGCAGCCGGGCGCTCCGGGCAGCCTTCTCCCCGGCACCATAGACCGGCTTGATACGGGAGGCAGCCGCTTCGGGCCTGTCCGAATAGCTGAACACATGCAAAGCGCTCAAGTCCAAGCCCTCCACAAAACGGTACGAGTCCTCGAACTGTTCCGCCGTCTCGGTCGGAAAGCCGGCAATGATATCGCAGGCAATGAACGCATAAGGGATCTTTTCCCGGATTTTCCGCACCCTGTCCGCGTATAGAGCCGTGTCGTAATGCCGGTGCATCCGTTTCAGCACTTCGTCGTTCCCGGACTGCAACGGGATATGGAAATGCGGCATCAGCTTGAGCGAAGAAGCCATGAAGTCGATAATCTCATCCGAAAGCAAATCGGGTTCCACCGATCCGATCCGAATCCGCCCGACCCCATCCAAAGTAGCCAAAGCCTGCAAAAGCCCTAAGAAAGTCTCGCCCTGCTTGCGGCCGAAATCCCCGATATTGACCCCTGTCAGCACTATCTCGTACACATCCTGGGCCGCAATCTCCCTCGCCACTTCCATGGTTTCGGCTATCGTCGCGCTCCGGCTCCGCCCTCTGGCGTACGGAATGGCGCAATAAGTGCAGAAATTGTCGCAACCGTCCTGCACCTTGAAAAAGGAACGGGTACGCCCTATCGTGGAATAAGAAGAAACAAAAACCGGAACATCGGAGCGCACCTCAGGCAGCCCGACCGTAACAGCTTCCGAATCGGCCGCAAAGGAAGCATCCTTGCGCACATAGTCCAGCAAAAGATGCTTGTCGGCAGAACCCAGCACATAATCCACCCCTTCTATCTTGGCCACTTCCTCCGGCCTCAGCTCCGAGAAACACCCCACCACGGCCACCTTGGCTTCCGGATTGGCCCGATGCGCCTGGTGAATCACTTGACGGCCTTTTTTCTCTGCCGCCGAAGTTACTGTACAAGTGTTGACTACATACAAATCCGCTTTCTCCGAAAAATCCACCACTTCGTATCCGGCTTCGGAGAACTGGCGGGCGAGGCCGGATGTTTCGGAAAAATTCAACCGGCATCCCAAGGTATAAAAAGCTACTGTCGGCACGAGTTCCTGAAGTTTTTTGTAAACTTGCAAAATTATAGCGTTTAAGCGTGTTCCAAAAACCAAGGCGGGACTTTTTTTTAACAACAGGCCTGAAACGGCTTTAGAACACGCGTTTACAGACATTGATTACAAAATCCACCGGAAAAAAGGAAAACCAATGAGAAGCGACTATCCCTCTTACCCAAACGAAAGCTATTCTTTTAAAAGAGGCCGAGATACATCTTTCAGGCATCGGGACTTCGATGCTACCGCCCGCGATACCGACCGCCGGGATTCCTATGCAGGACGACGCGAATCCACACCCTCCTACCGGAGAAACAGAGACTCTTATTCCCCATCCGCGCGCCCGTCCCGCCCCAAACGGGACTTCAAACCCTTCCCCAAGCGGGAAAAACAGCCCAAGAACATGATTTACGGCCTCCGCCCGGTCATGGAAGCCATCAAGGCAGGCAAGGAGTTCGAAAAAATCATACTACAGACAGGATTGCAAGGCGGCATTTTCCAAGAATTGGAATACCTGATCCATCAAGCCGGACTCAAAGCCCAGTACGTACCCGCGCCCAAAATCAATTTCATCTGCAGCGGGAACCATCAAGGCGTGGTGGCTTACTTGGCGATGGTGGATTACGCCCGGATAGAAAATGTAATCCCCGGCATCTTCGAAGAAGGGAGAACCCCGCTTGTCCTGGTTTTCGACCGGATTACCGATGTGCGCAACTTCGGGGCGATGGTCAGGACGGCCGAATGCGCCGGGGCGGACGCGGTGGTCGTTCCCGTCCAAAACAGCGCGGCCTTGAACGAGGATGCGGTCAAGACCTCAGCCGGCGCCTTGATGACCGTGCCGATATGCCGGGAAGAGAACCTGAAAGCCGCGCTCCACTATCTCAAAGCTTCGGGCATCAAAATCTTCGCAGCATCCGAAAAAGCCTCGATGGAATATACCCAAGCCGATTTCACCGGGCCTACCGCGTTCATCCTCGGTTCGGAAGAAGACGGCGTAAGCCCCGAATTCCTCGAACTCTGCGACGAGCAGGTGCGCATTCCGCTGATGGGGCAGATCGACTCGCTGAACGTTTCGGTAGCCAACGGCATCATGCTCTACGAAGCCTTGCGGCAGAGAAGGGGCTGAATTCCCCTTGCCACCATCACTACGGTTGTCCTGCACGACACAAGATTTCCTCCTAAAAAGGAAAGATTTTACTATTTCTGCCTTTCCCAAAAGAGAGGGCGACCCAAAGCCACTGTCTTCTAGAGGGGAATCCCGCGAAACGAGTTCTGGCAGGATTCCCCGACAAGGAAAACGGTCTTGGAATTGACCTTGACCAATCTTTAGGCAAATCCCTCTTTTGAACCTGACACCTACAGGTTCACCACTTTCTGGCTGCGGCCTTGGTTGCGGACAAGGTAAATGCCCGAACCGGGAAGCGGTATCACGGAGGATTGCCCGCGGTAGAGGCATCGGCCGCCAAGGTCGAACACTTCCACCATGCCTTCGGTGCCTTCCAGATGCAACTGACCGGATTCCGTCCATGCCCGGAACGATACCGGTTCGGACTGACCTTCGGCTGCCAAATCCGGAACCGCCTTGAGAGTAAATGCCACCTTGTACTCATTACCGCCAAGGCGGATATCGTATTCGTATGCAATGCTTTCAGTGGTAAAGCGGAGCAAACTGCCTTCTATTTCCGTGTTAGAATTCCAAGTCACCCGCGAGAGGTCGAAGCCCGGAATAAGGCTCAGGTCGTAGGTGCCGCCCACCTCGGCATTGACCGAATGGATGTTGCCTTGCAGTTGCGCCGTTTGCAAGGCCGGATTCTGGCTTAGGTCGATATGGCTGAGCTTGGTGTTGTTCACTTCGAGGTATGTCAAGGCCAGATTCTGGCTCACGTCCAAACTCGTCAGACCGGTATTGGAGCAGTACAACCTTTCCAATTTCGGGTTCTGGCTCACGTCCAAGCTCGTCAAATCGGTATTATCTTGGCATCTCAAACTAATCAAGTTCGGATTCCGGCTCACGTCGATATGGCCAAGCCTGGTCTGGTTGACGTAAAGGTGCATCAAGGCCGGGCTATTGCTTACGTCAAGACTCGTTATCCCGGTACTGCTGCAATCAAACTGAAGCAAGGATCGATGCTGGCTCACGTCCAAGCTCGTTAGCCCGGTATTGTGGCAGTCAAAAAATTTTAAGCCCAAGTTTTGGCTCACGTCCAAGCTTGTTATCCCGGTATTGTAGCAGTATAAATTTTCCAAGGCCGAGTTCTGGCTCACGTCCAAGCTCGTCAACTCGGTATTGCTGCAATCCAACTCTACCAAGGCCGGATTCCGGCTTACATCCAAACTCGTTATCCCGGTACTGAGACAGAACAAGGCTTTCAAGACCGGGCTCTGGCTCACGTCCAAGCTCGTCAGCTCGGTATAGTCGCAGGCTAACTCTTCCAGATTCGGGAAATTTTCGATGCCGGAAAGGTCGGAAAGGGAACTCAGCGAATCATATTCGCCGGACACATCGATGCTTCTCACCGCTTCGCATTCGGCTTCGCTCAGGCTGCCGTTACGGTCGGTATCAAAATTCTCCTGAACGTATGCCCGGAACACCGAATCCGGGAAATGGGTCTCGTCGATGGCCACTTGGGCGGAAACCCTGAAGGGCAACAGGCTCATCAGAACCACCGCTGCCATAAAAACAACACACTTTTTCATATCCGTTTCTTTTAATGCAACATTTATTCTATCCGATTTCTTCATAAAGAAACCCCGGCTGGAAAATTTCGCAACATATCCTCCCGTTTTCAAGCACATCCGGGCAACCCGAAATCCACGGTCATCCCGAAACGAAATTTTCCAGCCAAGCATCCCCGCTGCTTACGCAGCCGATTAAGGACAAACGCTATCTGACCACAATCTTGAATACCGAATATTCTTTGCCGGAAACCAAGCGCAAGGTATAGACCCCTTCTGCCAAATCAAGGTTCACCGGGTAGAGACCTTCCTGCGGCAGTTCCTTGACAAGCAGACAACTACCCGTGGCCGAATACAGTTCCACCCGGCAAGCAAACGGCACTTCGATACTGAAATGCCCATCGGTAGGATTCGGATAGATGGATACGCCTCTCCACAAGTCCTCATTGCCTGTCTTCTTGATTTCAAACTCCTCCGTGGCCATTTCCGATTCACCATCAGCATATACCGCCACTACGCCTGCCGTATAAATTCCAGGTTCAAGATTTTCAAATACATACTGTGTGCCCGTCACACTGCTGGCTTCCTGCGCATCGTCCAGATAAATCTGGTAACTTTCCGGCTTGGCATCCGCCGGATCTTCCCAGCTCAAGGTCGCATCCAGCCCGTCCACGCTCACTTGCAGGTTCTCCGGCATCGGGTATTCTTTTGCAGGTTCTTCCACTTCGAATTCCAAGGTGGCCATTTCAGATTCGCCTCCGGGATAAACCGCTATGACGCCTGCCTTGTACGCTCCGACTTCCAACTCTTCAAAAAGATAGTCGGTTGCCAGCACCGCATCACTCTCCAAGTTCCCATCCAGATACACCTTGTAACTGCTTGGAGAATAACCGGCTGCCGCCTGCCAGCTCAAGGTGGCAGAAAACTCTTTTACCGTAATCCGCAGGTTTTCCGGCATCGGATAGACAATCGAATCTTTTTCAACAACTTCCGAATAGACGGCTTCCGAAAGGCTGTCCTTGGCCCACTCGGCCACCACCGCGTACTGGTACTTTCCATCCTCCAAACCGGCAAAATCCTTGTCTATGAAAAAGGTATCCTGGATAGCTTCGCCCAGCAAGCTGAATTCTTCAAAGGCAGCTCCTTCCGCGCCCCGGTACACCCGGTAGCCAGTAGCCGGATCCATGCCTGCGGCGGAATCCACAATACGGACTCCCACCATCACATTCCCAGCCCCAGATCCGTTTGTAAAAACATCTGAAAGCTGCTTCCATTTGTCTGTATAAATCAAGTTCCCCTTTCCCGGCCTTGCACCAGCCATGGTTCTCGGACAAGCACCTTGCGATCCGCCCGATTTCACATCCACAATCACCCAGAGTTCCTTAGCCGGATCGAAAGGAACCGGCTCATCCAAATTTTCAATATAGAATCCAGCCGGAGAAGAATCCACTACTGATGTCCGGAAAATTTCCTGGGTCTCATCCTGGCAAAGCACCAGGTCGTATTCCGCGCTCTCTGAAGCTTTATAAAATACAATGTCTCGAACCATAGGTAAAACCAATCCCATCTCGGCCATATCTTCGGGGGTGAATCGCTGCGCATACTTGAAAACATCCCGATACAACCCTCCGGAATAATAAAAGCAAGGTCCTTCCGTCCACCCCATCCTTGATTTCAGCATCGGCTGTTTCCAGGAAATTTCCATGTCAATCTCTTCATTGAATCCGGCATTGACTGTTGACACAGGAAGAACCGAATACGCAACAACCACCGTATCAAGAACTGTATCTTGCTGATAAGGACCTATATACATACCATCAATCCAACTCATTTTTCGAAAATTCACTGTATATTGATGTTGAAAATCGCTACTAACCATAAAATCCGCAGGAGCAACATTAAAACAATAAAACCCATCATTATCCGTCGTATCAGACAAAAGATTAAAATAGTCACCTGTGGTTATTTGGGCCGCTCGTTCCAATAATTCCACCGCCACACCTTGAACAGGTGTTCCAGACTCATCCACCACAATTCCTCGTATATCAATCCCCGGCCCGATATAAGCAGTAGCCCCCGCTCCATAGTTCAAAGAAGATTGCCCCTGCTTATTCACTGGGAATATTACCGCGACCCACCAGCCTTCTGACTTGAGAGGTAATTCTATCTCGATTTCTGTTCCCGGCCTCCAGCACCCCGGCACATCAATCGTATCCAGTTCTTGTTCACCGGAAGTATGGTGGCCTTTGTGTGCCAGAATACGCAAGCCGGTAATCGCGCCCTTGATTTCCTTTCCATCCAAATCTTTCGTCGGCAATGCCATTCCCAGCAAAAGCTTCATTCTGTCATCCAAAGCCCGCTTGGCAAACTTCATATCCACATCCCCGGGAACACCCTCCCTGTCAATCTTCTCTATGCGAAGTTCATCAATGAAAATCGGAGCATCTCCCATTGGCATGATATTCAAACCCGACGGAGCTCCCTCAAATGTATAGGCAATCCATTCGAAATCTTCCCCGCTCACAGCGTATATCTGCTGCAATTCACCACCCAAGCCTACACCTACCGAAGAACCTTCGCCTACAGACGAAACATAAAACGACAATTGATACATCGAGGTATCTTCCAAAAGGACGGACACATCCAAAAAGCAGCTATCCGTGCTATAATGCCCTTCCATCCGGTAGCTATAAGAACCGGAATAGGAACGTTCATCTGTCCGCACACACAATCCTTCCTCATTAGGATCCCTAAATCGGAGGCAGGCCATTTGCCCGACATCCTCATTCTCAAAGCCATTATAATAATCCACTCCGCCTACAGGTTTAGAGACAAAACTTGTGCCTGCCGAGTACAACCCGTCTCCATCCTTAAAATAAATCTCATACACAGTATCTTCCGGACTAAACTCCTCCTTTTCATAACGAAACACATACTCCTCGCCAGGCTGAATACCCGACATGGAATCGAGCAATATGTATTCGTATGCTTCATCCCTTAGCAACCGTTGATAAAAATATACCTTTTCCAAAGAATCCAAAGGTTCGTAATTGCAATTCAAACCAGGACACATCCAATGAAACTCCAGAAACCCTTCATCATGATACTCTGTTACATAAAAATAATCTGCCGCCAAGGGTGCCGGATTCTCATAATGCACGGAAGCCATCATTCCCAACTGGGACGACAATCGTTCGCCACTATGGGATTCCGCAATATCTGTCAGTTCTGCCGTTTCCAAGTCCACCGTAACCAGCCCTAAATCATCATCGTTTCGGAGGGAACCCTCTACATAGTACCAAAAGAGCTTGCCTGTATAGTAATCGAAAGTAGCGGATTGCGAATAAGTGCCGCCATTGGAGGTCTCAAGCTGCTTCCCAGTCGAACCTACCAATGAAGCGACACCGCTTTCTTTATCCACCGAATAAAGATTACCGTCTTTCGCAATGATATACATTGCCCCTGCTTGATCAATAGACAAAGTCAGCGGATAAGACAATCCGCTCAGACGCACCGAATCCCTAAAACAAATGCTGTCATCGACTATCGCAAACGAACGAAGGTCAAAGCCCTCATGGGTTTCTGTTTCATAATTGTACTCGTACGATACCACATACATCAAATCCGACGACTCGTCGTAGGCAGCACTTGTGGAAGTCAACATATTATTCAGACTGTGATATTTCAGGGAGTAGGCCTCGCCAGACATAGGGTCAAACCAAATATAACCCGTATAGTAGTTTGTCGTTGAAGTATTGAAACCCCACATACCCACAAAGCCGTCTCCTACCCAATCCCCCCAACGAGGAAACAAGGAGTACTGAACATCCGGCTCCTCATTTGTATAACCATGATAAGGGAATTGGATTCTGTTTTCCTCGCGAACTTCGTTATCTTGAACTGTAAACAATACTATACGGCTATCCTCGGCAGAAGTAAGCAGATTCGTCCCCATGAACACCGATACCGGCTCATCCGATTTCAAGCGGGAATCCGATTTTGCCAGCGGATTCGATGGCGTCCATTCCCGCCGAGATGCCAATGCCGGAACACCGCCGTCCGTTTTCCGCATCAAAGCCGGAGCGGCTTTCACCGGCATCTCGCAAAGCTGCGGCTTGAAATCTCCCCTGCTTACTGCCTCTTGTCCGGATTTTACCGGAACAAGCACTTCCGCCTGCCGTTCCTGACGGATATTGCCGGAACAGGGCGGGGCGATACGAACCACTGAATCCCGGATACCCCTAATCCGGACTTCCTGCCCCTGCCCTTTCCTAATGCCTCCTGATTCCTCTGAAAAACCTGCAACTTGGGCAACGGATGGACTTGCCGACAACAGCAATAACCCGAAGCCTACAAAGAGAAAACGCTTCTTCATGACAATAAAATTTTAATTATACCTTGAATTTATTCGCGCAGGTTTCTAACCAAGAGACCTGCATTTTTGCAAAAATAATCAAAATAATCTTATTGGAAATAGCACAACGCCCTCAGGAATGCCTGTAAGGGCGTTTTTCCGTTTGTCAGTAAGGCGTTGCAGGGTTTGATTTTTTTTTGATATGCAGTTTTTTTTAAAGCCTGATTTCCGTGAGAATGCCCTTTAACGTGAGATTTTCCCGTTTTTACAAAAATGTGGATATTTATTTGATTGATATACATTTTGTTATTTATTTTTAAATTAATTCTTTCTTCCTTGTGCAGGTCTCTTGGTTAGAAACCTGCAATCTATCCCCAAAGCAAACATCTGTAGAAAAAACGGATCAAAAACAAAAGGAAGAATCCTCAATCAACATTTTTGCAGAAACACTGCCGCATTCCATCCACTAGGAAAAAACGTCACAAAGAAAACAATGTCAGGTTCGGGCGCATCCCGATACGGAAAGGAATCCCGTTGAAACCGCAACCGGTATTGACATAAAGCGCTTGGCCGTTAGCCATGATATACATCCCGGAAAAATGCTCGTAGGCGAAGCGGGCCGGACTGTAATCCTTGCCATTGATCCGGAAACCCACCTGCATTCCATGCGTGTGCCCGGACAAGGTCAAATCAATCTTGGGATAACGCAGATAGACCACCGAATCGAAATGGGTTGGGTCGTGCGAAAGCAAGACCGTGTATTGCCCGCCACTCCGGGTCGCTGCCTTGCCGCTCGAAGCCAAAGCACCCGGATCGACAGAAAGGCCCGCCGAAACAGCTGCATCTGCCTTAGCATTCCCCGGCACATTCAACGGTTCGACCTTCTCTTTCCCCGCCTGCCGCCAGCTCTGCCGGACTTCAATCACGGATTCCGGCAACATGGCTTTCTTCAGATTTCCCCGTTTCGGGAATCGTCCCTCCTTTCCCCAGTTTTCCACCCCTATCAGCCAAAGCGTGTCCCCGCCCCGTTCAATCTTGACAGAAGCATTGTTCAACGTAACCCAGCCTAAACGCTTGTAATAATCCAGCATCTTCTGGAAATTGGCGTACTTGGCATTCTTGTCCGGCCATTGGGCGTAATTGCCGTAATCGTGGTTTCCCAACACGCAATAAACCCCGTCGGGAGCTTGAAGGTGCGCCAAGTCCGACATGAAAGGCGTCATTTCCGAGGTGCTGAAATTGACCATATCGCCTGTAAAGACAATCATGTCGGGCCGGGTCAGCAAAGCCTGGCGGACCAAGCTGCGCACCTGACGGGCCGAAGTGAAACTGCCTATATGCAAGTCGGAAATCTGCAATATCTTATACCCGCGCAGCCCTTCCGGCACCGGACGGTCCGGATTCTCCCGCCGCATGTCTATCTTGTCGATTCTGAGGTTGAAAGTCGATATAATCATAGCATAAACAATAAGCAAAAGTAACAAAAAGGAGGCGTATCCGGCAGCCTGGTATGGGAATTTTCCATCCGGCCTCTCCCTGTCAAGACGGACTGGAACCGCCTCAGGCCTCCTTCCATCCGGTTCTCCCTCACGTCCCAAGCCGCTAAGAACCCGGTTCTTCCCGCATCGAGCCAAGCGCCCCGAACGGAACCACGCCATAATTGAAAAAAAAGCCCAGACCGCCCCGTAGCAGAAATGAGTGGACAACAGCACAAAGACAGAACCGGCCAGATAGGTTCGCCAAAAAGGAGCCCAGTCCTGAAGATCCCGAAAAGACAAGGCCGCGCAGAATACGACCAGCAAAACAAAAGGCAAGAAATAGAACAGGGTCAAGCCCTTGCGAACCCAAGCCCGCCCCTGCATGGCCGGACTATGGCGGAACAGCCTCCAGACAAAATAATCGAAAAAGAAAAGAACCGCCAAGCCGACCCGGAGATAACCGTAGAGCGGCATCCTGTCGGCCATCACCCAGACCATATAAATAAAAAGTGCCCCGTACAACAGAGGCACTCCATATTTCCGGATATCTTTCTTCATTTCCATCCCAAAACACGCATCGTTCCCACAAAATCCCCGCCAAAGCAAGCAACCGTTTTACATCCCTCGCACAAAGCGGTAGCTGATGGTACCCACCTGTTCTTCCGGCGCAAATTCCTTGGGCACGAACCTCGACTTCATGGCCGCTTCGGCCGCCGTCTTCCAAAGGAGCTGGTCCATCGTCGTGGTTCCTTTCACCCCTGCCTGCACCCGGGTCACCAGACCGTCCCGGTTCACCCAGATCCGTACCACCACAACCCCTTCTTCATCCGAGTCGTAAGAAGGCTTTACCAACGACATCAACGTCCTTCCGTTCAAGGAGAACGAAATGCCGCCCGAACCGCCGGATCCTTCATAGCCTTGCGCATGCACATCCCCTTCCGGCTTCCCTTGGTCGCCCGCCTGCTGCGTCTCCCCTTGAGAAGACTCCTCCTTGCCCTTGCGCTTGCCCGGATACAGAGCCATCGGGTTCAGTTCCGGTTCTTTGGCCTTCTCCGGCTTCACCTCCGGTTTTTCCGGCACTTTCTCCGGTTCGGCTTTCTCCTCCTTTTTCTCCTCCGGCTTGGTCTCTGCCAAAGCTGGAGCTTCCTCGTCCGAAGTCTCCATCACGGCTTCTTCTTCCGCGCTCTCCGCCGCCACGGTTTCCTCCGGCATCGGGGACGCTTCCGGCTCGAAAGCCTGCACATCGCCCATGCCGAACTCGGAATAACCCAGGTTCACCTCCACGCCATATTCAGGAGGCGGCGGAAAAGGCCGGTAAAGCCCGCAGAACAGCAACAGGCAGACCACCACTCCCGATACCCCGAGCGTGGCAGCCAACGCAATCCAGTCCGCTTTCCTGTCCGTATGTCTTTCTTGTTTCTTATCCATTGGTTTATCCATCGAAACACCCCGTCTTAAACCTCGACAAAAAGAGCTGAAATCCTCCCGAGAAGCATCAGAACGGGCAAGATGCCGCTCTATTCATTGGGAGCGGTCGCCAATATGGTCTTGAGCTTGTAACCGGTCTGCTCATTGACCGTGTTGACCGCATCCATGACCCTCACCAAATACTGCACCGGCACGGTACGGTCAATCCTCAACACGATGGTCGCCTCCGGATTGGATGCCGCCAGACGGTTGATAGCCGATTCCAAGCCCGGCGCGTCCACCAGGGTCTGCTCCACGAAATACTGGTATTGGGCATTAATGTAAATCGTGAAGTTCTGCTTGGCCATCGTCTTGCTGTTGCTGTTGGGCAAAAGCAATTTGATTGCGTTCGGGCTCACCATCGTCGAGAGCAGGATGAAAAATATCAGCAAGAGGAACACCAAGTCGGACATCGAGGCCGAGCTGAAGTTCAAATCCGGCTTGTATCTTGTCTTTAAGGCCATTTCCAGTTGAATTTATTCGGGCTCGTTCAACAAATCCATAAACTCCGCCGACCGGCTTTCGAACACATGGGTCGCCTGATTGATACGCGCCACAATGAAATTGTAGCAGATATAGGCGATAATCCCCACAATCAGACCCGCCACCGTAGTCACCATAGCCTGGTACATCCCATCGGCCAGCGTGCCCACCTCGATATTGTTGCCTTTGGATGCCATATCGAAGAAAACCCGGACCATCCCGGTCACCGTCCCGAGGAATCCCAACATCGGTGCCGCCCCTGCGGTGGTCGATAGCCAGCTGATCCGTCTTTCCAGCTTGGCCACTTCCAGGTTCCCGGCATCTTCCATCGCAGACTTGATATTCTCTATCGGTTTCCCCACCCGGTCGATTCCTTTCTCGATGATATGGGCGGTAGGCGTATCCGTATTGCAGCACAAAGTCTTGGCCGAATCCAAACGCCCGTCGAGGATATAATCCCGGATGGAATACATCAGACCGGTTTCGTTCTTGGATGCCTTGGATATCACGATCCAGCGTTCCACGAACACGTAAATGGAAACCAGCAGCAGAAGGACGATGGGAATCATGATCCATCCGCCCTTGATGGCCAAATCCATGATGGGTATCTTTTCCTTGGTCTGGACCACGGCGGCAGCCATATCCATGACAGCAGCCGTATCCACGGCCGGAGCAATCTGTAAAAGCATAGATTATTCTGATTTTCGGTTAAACATCGCGAAGATACAAGATTTGACAGGCGGAGAGACGGCATCCTTCCCCGAATAATTCACAATACAATGTTGACAATAAGCAGGAACGCAAACGCGACACTGCCCAATGCCTATCAGCGAAAATTCAACAGACCCGATGGCAGCACATTCCCCGCAAACGGAACACACCGCCTAATACCCCAAATAAATATTGTCTATCCGGAGCTCGTTCCCCTCTTCGCCCCGATAGGCCCCCAGGCAGCCCGAACTGATGAACACCACCAAATGGGTCGGTTCGGCATCGGGCGAAGCCCAAGCCACTTCCTCGATAGGCACATGCTTCCCTGCGGAATTAAGCGTATAATAAATGTCGCTCAAACGGCAGCTGGATGAAAGACAAAGGGTATCGGAAGGCAAGCCGTACTCCAGATCCAGGCGGAAGCCATCCTTCCAGTCCGTGCTCTCCCCTATCAAAAGCTCCCCGGTAGCGACCCGCTCGGCATAGACATGGCCGTCCTCTTCCCAACGCCTTTGCAGCAGGATAAAGACTTGCGCCTTGTCGTAACCCTCGTAAAACTCTTCCTTGCGCCCGGGGCAATATTGCAACTGGCCGGAATTGCCTATCTTGGCCGCATAGTCGAACACCAAGCAGGACGGCCTTCCTTTGAAAGGGATTCCCATATCGACCATCGCGTAAGTAGATTTCAAACTCTCCACGGGTTCTTTCATCCGCCCCAGATACAACGCGCCGGCAGTCAGGACATTCATCTTCAGCATCCCCATGACGCGGAAACTCATCTTCTCCGTCCGCAGCAAGGCGCAACGCCCTTCCCCATGCGTCTCCGGATAGACATTGTTGTTGACCTTGGTCACACCGGCCACCCGGGCATAGACATTCGACGACCCCCAAGGGGAATCCGCATTTTCATAGGGGACATTTCCTATGATCGTGTCGTTTCCGGCCACCGCATAGACCTTTTTCATATCCCCTCCCACCACTGCCGATTCCTTGATTTCCCTAACCAGCCAATTCTCGAAATCCCCGTACGGAAGCGGCTCCAAACGCAGTTCCTGGGCATTCAATCCGAATGACAACAAAGCAAGGGCCGACAGGCAGCCCGCACAACGATGAAAGAATGATTCCGTCCGCATTTTCCTAATTATATTTCGATCCAGCAGCCACCCTTTGCCCTCCTCGCAAGGTATTTTCGGCAAACCATCATAAAAACATTGTTTTCAGTAAATTAACAATAGCTACCCCCATTCCAATCCGGCATCCAAATTACACAATATTCTAACATGCCGGGCAATGGGAATGATAAAATTCCATGAACAAATACTATGCTCTGGCACAGGCGTTCAAAACCGATTCATTTGCGATTTTAACCCAAGGCGGCTACCTTTGCTTGCCAATATCCTCCCATGCGATAGCCACAGGCACACGCACGCCAAGGCTGCCGCCATTGCTTTCCCATTGCAAACGGTTCTCTTGGCAGCAGCGACCGTATCGCAGAAGCAGCGACCGTATCGCAGAAACAGTGACCGTATCGCAAAACAACCGACTAAAACAAGCGCCATGGATTTGGTCCAAACCATAAAGATACAAAGCGTGCATGACACGGATACGGAAGAGTTCCGCCAAATCTACGACTTGTACCGCCGGATTTTCACCTTGGAAGAGGAAACCGAAAGCTTCGACGGCCTTTGCGCCAGCATGGCATTGAACGGAAACCCCGACTTGACGCAGAAATACGGCCCGTTCCAGGAAATCTGGCTTTCGGCCCGGACCCCCGAAGGCCGCTTGGCCGGAGGAGCCGACTTCAATGTCTTCATCCTGCCCGAGCAAGCCTGCGCCACCATCCATATCACCTATATCTTCACCGATGCCCGCTGTCGGCAAAACGGCATCGGATCAAGCCTGCTGCAACATATAGAATCGGAAGCCCGCCGTTGGGTCGCCAGCCAAGGATTCCCTCTGAATTACCCTCTTCATGTTTTCTGCGAACAGAACGCACCCGAGCGCATGAGTCCGGAAGAATACCGCCGGGACGCGGAAGCCGCCGGCCTCGACCCTTGCCAACGGCTCATCTGGTGGCACAAGAAAGGTTTCAGGAGGCTCGACACCGAGTATGTCCAACCACCACTTTCGCCCCAAGGAAAGGCCTGCACTAACCTAAGTCTGAACGTAAAGACTTCCAAACGGCTTTTCCCATCGGCCATCGTGAGCGGGCACTTGCGGCGTTTCTTCTATATCGCGGTATTCAAAGCCCGAACCAGCCACGATGCCCAGACTGAGGAAATCCTCCGGAAAATCGAAGCAACGGGTTCCATTCCCGTCACCGGCTCGCTGAAAGAATACCGGGAACTGGGCAAAAGGTTCTCTTTGCAGGGATAGTGTAGAGCCTCCTGAAGCGATACCAGATGCCGTCCTACGGCAAAAGGTTCTCCTCGTAGGGACGGACTCTGGGCTTGAAAAAAACGCTAAAGCCCGAAATGCCGCGCCACATCCTCTTCCCGTATTTCCGAGGACGGCTTGCAGATGAACATATCGAAATCATTTTCCCCGCCGGTTTTTCCGGCATGAATGCCGGCAGCTTCCAGCTCGCCATGGTCGTTCCGAGCCCCGACTACCCGGACATCCTCTTTTGCCAGCAGATGGAACAGTTCGGTAAGCCGTTTTTCGTCTTGAAACTCGGCGCAAAGCCGCACCACATCGGCATAAGAAGTCTTGTCTATTTCTTCCCAACGCCGGATGCTGAAATGGGAATCGATGTTCTCCAACAGACGAGCCGCATCCAAGCCGGGCACGCCGCCCCATTCTATATTGGACAGGCCTTTTTCTTCCAGATGCTGCCGGATATAATCTTCCGTATCCTGATTCATCGCGCAGCAGAAATGGTATTTGCCGGGACGAGCATGGGAAAGGTAGCGGGCAATCTTCTCCGTCAGGCAGGCATGGATGTACTCCATCTCCGACTTTTCCTTGTAGGCCAGGTTGGCATGTTCGAAAAAGACCACCGTGTCGGCCAATGAAAATTCAGGATGCCCGTTGTCCGAATGCAGGAACATGGCCCAGACATAACCGGTGAAATAATGGGCGTCCGAAGTTCCGTTCTCGACCGGTTTTTCCGGCTGCAACTCTTCCAATTCAAGCAAATAGTCAAAGGAGGTCTGGTAGCGGTAAGCTCCAGCGACCCTCTCGGCGAAAGGCAAGGCCCGGGCATCGAAATCGCCCTTGCAATGATCCATGTACCAAACCGGATTGCAAATGCGGCCTCGCACGGTGCAGGGCAGGCAGAAGTCACCTTGTTTCCGCAATACCTGGCGTATAGGCTCTTTGAACAGGACATACAAGCTGTTGGCTTCGTCCCCGCAGCCGTAAATACCCAAGGAATACGTGCCGGCCTCGCTTTTCTCCGAAGGAATCCAGGTCTGCAAGCTCGGCCCCCACATCAGCCAAGTATAAGTAAAGCCCAAGGCCTGCGCCCAACGGTATTCTTTTCCGGGATCCCGCTCCGGACGTTCCGGCAGCTTGGAAAGCGTGCGTCGGTAGTTCTCCATGATGGCCTGCCAGTTCTGCTCGTAACGGTCGTTCAATCCCACGATCCGGGAAATAGGCGCCATATAACCGTTCTTGACTTCCAAGACGGAGCGGAAACGATCGGGCGTGGCATCGCTGATTCTCCGCAAGAAACGGCGATGGAAGAAACTCTTGCGGTTTTCGGCCGAATCCGGGTCGAACAAATCGAAATAAGCCTTGACTAAATCCTTGAAATTCTCGCTCAGGATATGGGAACAGTTGTCCTTGCTGACTAGGAATTCGGCATCCTTGCCTTGGCTTTCCAGCTCCCGGTATTTCCTCAGCTTCTTGGAAAACGCTTTCCGGAGATTTTTCCAATCGGAGGATGCCCAGGCTTCTCCCCGGTTCTGGATGATGGCCATTTCCAGATAAAAGCGCATATAGAGCGAGGTGTTGGAACGGCATTTCCATGCAATCAGCGAAGCCTCGCGGAAGCTCAATCCTTGCCGGGCCAGAATCTTGCGCAAAGGACGGACCACCGGGATGTAGGCATAGATAATGAACACGTAAAGCGCGACAATGACGGCCAAGGTGTCCACCAGCACGCCGCACCAGTCTCCTATCCAATGGAAAAAGGAAAAAACAGCGTCAAGCAAGGACGCGAGCCAATCCAGAATGCCCTGCACAATGTACAATTCCACCATAAGCCATGTTTTAAGGGAGCAGAGACCCGCCCCGGAATCATTTTCCAGGCGAGACCGCCCCATCGATACAGGTTTCAAAAGTAGGCAAGAAGAAGCAGAAATTCAAATAGCCGCAAGAAAGCGTGCTGATACGGAACAGCTTTTCGACACACCGCCTTACGGCGCAAGGCAAAGGGTCGCCATAAATGATAAGAGTCGCTCCATTAAGGGTCTCCCTATAACAAGAGTTGGGGATTTAGCATCGGATTCCTATTTTTGCAATGCCGATGCCGGTTTTGCTTCTTGGCAAGACCGTTGCCGTGTCATTTTTTTTTCAGAAGAACCTAATAATTATCCGCGCCCATGCAAGACTTACAGATAGAAGCCATCCAGACAAGCCATCCGCAATACGGTTTTGTGGAAAACCTGCTCAACCAAGCCTTTCCCCGTCAGGAAAGACGGGACGACCAGCGGCAACGGGAACTGGCCGACAGCAATCCGCATTTCTTTCCTCATCTGATTTCGGAAAATGGCAAAGCCATCGGGCTTCTCACGCTGTGGCGGCTTCCGGGCTTCACTTTTGCCGAACATTTGGCCGTGGATCCGGGCTTGCGCAACGGGGGCTACGGTGCCCGAATCATGCAGTGGCTCAAAGAAAACGAGAAGAAAGTGATTTTGGAAACGGAGCTGCCCGAGACCGACCTCAGCCGCCGGAGAGTGGCTTTCTACGAACGCTGCGGTTTCAGAATATGCCCGAAACCTTACGAGCAGCCCGCCTACCATGCCGACGAGCAGCCGTTGCCCTTGCATCTGATGTACTACGGCTGGGATTCCCTCGACAAGGACTTTGAAAGCATCCGGGACACGATTTACCGATACGTTTACGGGAAATAAAAAGGCGGCTTGGCAACGACCCGTCAAAGCCGGGAACTGCCCTCATTCATAGTGAGCTGCCGGACGCTGCCGGACGGTTCCGTTCCACGGCATCGAGATAGACTTTGTACACCCTTTCCCGAAGCGAAAGCGGCCTGATCACTTCCAGCGAACGGCTGCGCGAAAGCAAGGCCATCACAAAATCGTTCGTGATACGAATCCGGAAGCGCACCACCACATAGTCTGCCGTCTCTTCCACTATCTCCTGGCTCGGATGCAAAGGCAGGCTCTTGACAAAGGCCCCGTCCAAGGCATCGTACTTGACCACCACTTCTTCCACCGGGTCGTCGGGATTATTCCAGATACCATAGCACTCCCGGAACAAGGCAGGAATGTCTATTTCCTCGTTCCGACGGAACTTTTCCTGCTCCAGCACTTGCAAGTTGCTCATCCGATCCAAGCCGAAGGTTTTGAGCCTCAAACCGGAAGAAGCCGGTTCACGGCCGGAAGGATAGCGGGTTTCCCGCCCCGCATCCAGATTGTCCAACGGCACATCGTACCCTATCAGATACCAGCGTTCCTGCGATTCCTTCAGAAAATGGGGATTTATCCGCTTGTGAACCACCGCATTGCCATGGCGAACCAACACATAATCGAATTCCACAGGATGACGCAGCCGGATGGCCTCCAGCAATTCGGAAATGCCGACACGGAATTCCGGGCGACGATGTTCGGCCAAAACGTATTTCTGCACCGTGCTGTCGGCATCAATCGCGCTCAGCAATTCGAAGTTCAACAGCAAAGCCGTGTAATCGACAATGCTGTTTTCTTCCTGTCCGGCAATATAATAGCCGCCATGACTCCGACTGAAGCGTACCACCAAGCCGAAAAGTTCCTCGATGGTCTTGAAATCCCGCTGCAAAGTCCGCAGCTTCACTCCTGCCGTGTCCGAGAAACGCTCGCGCATGGCATGTTCCACATAATCCACCAAGTCTTGCGCGGCCACATACCGTCCCGGTGAATTGAGCTTGTTTATCACCAAGGCCATCCGCCTTATCTGATTGTCTTTTGCCATAACTTACACGATTTTCCACTCCTCGATACGCCGCACGAAAGTCATTCATATCCCGCCTTCAAAGCCACAGCTTCCAGCTTCGGCTGCCAACACGGACAATATACACCCCATGCGGCAGGCCGGTGTAGTCGCGGATGCCGACTTGTTCTTCCGTACGGAGCATCGCGCCGGACAGACTGAATATCGACACTCGCTCCCTATCCGGAGTATAAACGCGGATGGCATCGCTCACGGTATAGACCTTTACCCCGGCATCGCCTCCTTGCTCGATACTGCTCGGATTCAAAGGTTCTGCCACTGTCAACGCGAATGCCACCGTACCCGTATAGTGGCTGTCGGTATAAGCAATCGTAATGATAGCGTTGCCCACACTGTGTACCGTGATAGTCGCCACGCTCTGACGTATCCCTGCCTCCGATGCGGACTCGTCATAAATGGAGGACACCGTGTCGGTATCCGCCCTTACGGTAGCCACCCATTCATCGCTGCTCTCCCATACCCATTGCGGGTCAGCACCCAAGTCGCCGCTGACGATAGCGGTTAGTACGAAGGTCGTATCCGTTCCGGCAAACACTATCGTATCCGATGCCTTGTCGAGCCTTATGCCGCTCCCTTCCGGAAATTCGGCCGGACTTACGATTATCGCCACTTCTATATCCTTTACCGGATTGTAGTTCTCATTGGCCGGCTTGAATGTTGCTTTAAACGTCTTTTCGCCGGCATCGCCTACCGGGGTCGTCTCATCCTGCCAGCTCCATGTGCCGTTCTCCGCTTCCGGCAATGCCACCTCGGCCAGCGTTTGCCCGTATGCGGCGGTGAGGCCGGTCGGAACGGTGTAGTCCTCCGCTTGGAGCGTCGCTCTCTCGATGGTGAACGCTTTCACCACAGGCGTTGCCGGATTGTGGTTGGCATTGCCCGCGAATGAAGCAGTCACCTTGTACGAGCCTGCATCCACCGGGGCTTCCGACAATACCGTATCGTCCCCCTCGCCCTCGCCCGGCTTGGCATACGTCAGTACGGCGGTATCCGTGAAACCGGCCACGCTCGTCACCTGCGGAGCCGCTATCTCGACCGCTTCCCCATCGTAAGTGAACGGCCCGATTTCGTCCTCCCAACTTATCACCGCATCGGCTTTCGCAATGGTGAACGCTTTCACCACAGGCGTTGCCGGATTGTAGTTGGCATTGCCCGCGAATGAAGCGGTCACCTTGTACGAGCCTGCATCTACCGGGGCTTCCGACAATACCGTATCGTTCCCCTCGCCCTCGCCCGTCTTGGCATACATCAGCACGGCGGTATCCGTGAATCCCGCCACGCCCGTCACCTGCGGCGCCACTATCTCGACCGCTTCCCCATCGTAAGTGAATGGCCCGATTTCATCGTTCCAAACAATCGAGGTTTCGCCTTTGACAATATTGAAAACCAAGGTCAAGATTGCATCCTTTGCTCCGCTCATCGGATGAATAAGATATTGAACCTCATACCCCGACATCGCTTGGAGCAGAGGATTGCCCCCACTCAGCCTGTAGTCATCCGACAAACTGAACCCCTCCGGCAACGCATTACCCTCTTTCCACGTAATCGTACATTCCCCGATTTCCTCATCGATAAAAGCGGTCAAATCCATCTCGGCAAAGGCTTCGCCTACCGCTCCTTTCACCTCTTTGGAGACATCTTCCGCGTCCTTCACCCAAACCGCGTACAAGGTTACGGCTTTATCCGGCATTGCATAAAGAGATGGCAAGGCCTCCGTAGCGTTTGGGCTTTCCGCCCAGCCGAGACAGGTGTATCCCTCTTTTGTGAAAGAGGAAAAATCCGGCAAAGTCACGGTTTCGCCTTCCGCTCTGTTCTCCGTTGCGGGCGATTGTCCTGTCCCGCCGTTCAAGTCGTAGGCGAGCGCGTAGGCAATGTTTTCTTCGCCGCTCGATGCACCCTTGCGAACCAAAGTCCCGTTGCAAATCAACGTCCCGTCAATAACCAAGGTTCCATCGACAACCAACGTCCCATCAATAACCAAGGAGGCACCTTCCGGAATCGTCAGCGTCTCGCCGGCATCTATTGTCAGGGTTATCCCCGCCGGAATCACGACCCTGCCTTGCACGGTGCCTTTCCCATCCGCGAATTTCAACTTATTGGAACACCACACATCGTCTAATCCTCCAACTGTTGCATCCGGGCCGACTATGAGGTAGCTTCCACTTCCTCCTGGCTTGAGAGTTCCATGCACAGTCCCTCCAATCTGGGTTATGGACACCGTAACTTTACAATTCAAGCCGCTCCCGACATCACTGGCCGCTTGCCCCGCCCTTGCCGTCACGTTTCCCCCTTCTATAATTACGTTCAGCATCTTGCCTGATTCTGAACCACCGTCAGGACCCGCACCGATACCGGCTGCATACCGACCTCCCTCTGCCTCGATCCTGCCTTTCTTGATATGAAGCGTGCCTGAAACGGGAGTCCCACCCTCCATGCAAGTCCCTATACCCGCGGCCCGGTGTCCACCTGTCGCCCTTATCGTCCCGTCCAAATCGAAAACGATGGTTCCGCAGGAAAAATCGGAATACGCATAATAAGAGGCTGGATTCTGCCCGCCAATGCCGCAAGAGGCGTTTTCTTCCTTTGTATCCACCTTCACTTCCAATTCGCCTGCACCCGTAAAAGTCACTTTTTTCCCTTCAGGCACACGGATGCCGGCATAATGCCTGTAAGTCGAAACGAGCGTATTCTTTGTACCTTCCGCCAACTCAATCACCACATCCGTTCCGGTCACTTCTATCGGCGGCCGCTGGCCCGTTCTTATGTTCAAGCCGGCAAGTACCAGCTTTCCGCCTTCCAAGACTATCGCATGTTCCGTGGTGTCGGATGGATTGGTTTGAACCCTCACCTCGCCGCTTGTCACCCTCAGCACGCCGTCGGCAAAGGAATAATCACCTGTACCCGTTACGGTAAAATCGCCCGTATTTTGCCCCCAGGCCGCAAAGGGAGACACCAGCAGCAAATAGAGGAAAAGCCGCCTGTTCATCTTCCGCAAAATTCGTTCCATGTTTTTATTGATATTGTTATTGGTCATTGTTGCAACGAAAAACAGCAAAACAGGAATCCTTATAATGCCAAATGAATATGATTTAGGATTGGACAATTGGCAGATTAAGGATGTCCATATAGCAAAGGGGCTGAGAACTCATGGCCGATCCGGTGGAACTTCAGCGAATCCAATCTCAGAAAAAACCAAAGATAAGCCCCGACAAAAGCCCCCAAAAAACCAAGCAAAAGTAATCAAAAATACCCCATTGGAAATATTCAACAAGATTCTTTTTGTAAACACGTATTGCATCCGAAAATCCAATTACGCCAGCAATGCAAAACCATATACTTTTGACTATCAATCATTATCGAAATCACCCTTGCATCCAAAACTGCCGATTTCGCCACCATAGCCGGATTGCGCGAACCTTACAGTGGCATTTACCGATACCCCCCTCAAAAAGCAATACTGGAGGATTTCATTGAAGGCGGCCATCGTAAGCATGTCCTATCCAACCTGCAAGACGACTATGGTAAAATACTTGTTCAACGTTCAACGAAGAGTGCGCATGCCGAAGACATACCATTACCAGAAAAACTCTGCGATGCAGCATGCAACCGTGCATCATGAAACAGCATCAGCGCATCGTCTCGCTATTCCCTAACGACTTTTTTTGGGCGACACGTCAACGAAACCAGGAAAATAATCCTCAGATGATTTTCCACGCCTCGATACGCCGGGTTTGGGTGGAAAAGTTGATGCCTATCTTGAAGAGTTTGCGCGGGTCGGCCACATACGGACGCGCATAGCCCTTGTCTTCAATCTGTTGCAAGGCCTCCTCCGCGCTGGCATCGATTTTCAACTCGATGATATAGATATAGTCCTTGTTCTCGATGAACAGGTCTATACGCCCGTTGCTCGTCTGGCATTCCGTATGCACGTGCTGCCCCAAAAGATTGAATATGATGGACATCGCATACTGGACGTTCTTCTCCGCCTTGTCCTGGATTTGGTAATTCTGACCGGCAAACAGCCCGTCCAGCAGCTTCATCATCTCCTCCGGCTTGCCCGCCTCGATGGCCCTGTACAAGCGGAGTACCAAGACATTGCTCCCTATGGATTCCACTTCGGGCACATAAAGCGCCAACTGCATCCTGAGGAAGCCGTTCTTGACCTCCCGGTTGGGAAAGCCCAGACGGCAGGTGCCGAAGTCGGGATTCGCATCCTTGATGGTCAGATAACCGGTCTGGTATAAGAGCGGTATGGGATTGACCCGGTACGAATCCACTTGGGACAGGTCGGTGATGTCCACCTCCACCTCGTTGGCTATCAGTTCCGAAATATCTTTCCCGGTCTGTTTCAAGGCCACCGTCAGAAAAGTGGGCGTGCCGGTAGCGTACCAGTATTCGGTGAACCGCTTGCTGCTGATCGTATTGAGCAGGCTGAAAGGATTGTAAATTCCGATGCTGCTCTCCGAAAAATGATAACCATCATACCATTGCGCCAATTTGGCGTAGCAAGCCTCTTTGCTCAGATTGTTGGCATCGGCCAGTTCCTGCACGCCTTCATCGAAATACCGGTGCAGGTCCTCTTCCGATATCCCGCACAAGTCCACGTAGCGGGGATCCATCGAAATGTCTTGCAAATTGTTGAGACCGCTGAAGATGTTCAGCTGGCCTATCTTGGTGATGCCCGTCAGGAAACCTAAACGAATCTTGCCGTCCTTGGCCTTCATCACGCTGTAAAAGCCGGACAAACGCTTGCGGAACGCCTCTTTCAGCTCCTCTCTGTCCAGATTGTCCACTATCGGCTTGTCGTACTCGTCTATCAATATCACCACCGGCTTGCCTGTCTTCCCGTAGGCCGCATCGATGATATCCGAAAAACGGGCATCGGCCATCGGATACCGCTTGACAACACCGAAAGCGGACTCCCAAAGACTCAAATGACGGTCCATGCGGACATCCAAATCGTCCAACGTTTTGTATTCCTTGCCCCCCAAGTCCAGATGCAAAACCGGGTATTCCGTCCAGTCTTTCTCTTGGTTCTCGATAGCCAAACCCTTGAACAGCTCCTTCTTCCCTTGGAAATAGGCTTCCATCGCCGATAAAAGAAGGCTTTTGCCGAACCGCCGCGGACGACCTAAGAAATAGTATCGCCCCGTAGCGGCAAGCTGGTAAATCAATTCCGTCTTGTCCACATACGTGAATCCTCCCTTGCGGAGGCTTTCAAAATTCTGGATTCCTATCGGGTACAACATGACTTTCTCTTTTTGTTTCCTGGCTGCGATGCCACCGCGCTGAATTTCAACGATAGTGAAAGTCGAACGCCATGCCAAAAGTAACAATTTTTCCCCATTGCACGAACCAAAACGTCCTCCCCCCAAAACGCTGAATAAAAAAAATCGAACGAGCCAAACGGCAGAAAAACGACATATTCTGACACCCAGCAGTCTTACTTTTGCCTCATACCTATCGATAGGGGGCAGGCACCCAGCAACAGCTCTGACAAGGATGCGTATGGGCAAAGAGTCCACGCCTATCGGATGGAAGCGGCATGCTGAACGGAAGTTTTAAACATACGGGGCACTGAAGAAAGTGCCATAGCTTTATTCCTTGGGTAACGAATCTCGCAAATTCAAAAATCCAAGTAAGGAATAAGCCTCATTCTTGCGTCTATCCGCATAGGCGTGGGCTGTTGCTTATTTATACTTGGAGGCTTTGCGAGAGCCTGTTACCGTAGATAAGCGTATGGTTCCACGCTTTCTTTTTTTCTCCCGGCATTCTCATGAACCATGCAGGCAAGATGGCATCCGGCAATCGTGCCTTACCGAACAAGAAAACTGCTTGAATACAAAAATCGGACAGGAAAACACCTTAAAACAAACCTCATGCAAAAACCAGAAATTAAAAAATGCCCCTACTGCGGAAGCCCCGTTGCTCCCGATGCAAAAAGATGCGCCACATGTAATAGCCCTATTCCGGAAGATGCCGGAATCATCGAATCGAAAACAGCGGCTCAAAGTGGCCGAACACGACAAAAACCAGCCTCCCAAGAAGCTGATTATTGCAAGAATTGCGGGAATAAACTAACCGAAAAAGAAAAAGAAGCATTCTTTTGCTTTCATTGCGGTGCCATGCTTGGAAGCGGCCGCAAATTCTGTCCTTTCTGCGGAGCAGCTACCGACCCGGCGGCATTCATTTGCCTGAAATGCGGGAACAAAATCGCACTCCCCGATGACAATGACGCACGCACGGCCGACAAAAGCATCTACTGCCGACATTGCGGAAAACCTTTGAACGAATCCGATACGGTCTGCCTTCATTGCGGGGCTCCTGTCGGCCAAGGCAGCAATTACTGCCCTCACTGCGGGGCCAAACCCGACCCCTTGGCCGTTGTTTGCGTAAAATGCGGGTATGCATTAAAAGAATTCCCGCCACAAAAACACAGACAACAGTACCATCCCCAAAGATCCTCCTATGGTGAAGCCGCCCCTAAAATTTCCATGTCCGATGCCATACAGACGTGCATGCAGAAATACTCAGAAGCCACAGGCAGAGCCAGACGTTCTGAATACTGGTATTTTGCCCTTTTTGTAGGTATCGTGGTAACTATATGCGGTATAATCGATGCACTCGCATTCGAAGGTGCTGGCGTACTTGAATTTATCGCTTGCGCTGTCTTGTTCCTCCCCTACCTCATGGTCAATATCCGGCGCTTGCACGACACGGGAAAAAGCGGATGGTGGACATTAATCCAACTTATCCCCATTGCCGGTGGGATAGTCAACCTTGTCTTTTGCTGTACTGATAGCCAAGAGGGCGAAAACCAATACGGCCCCAATCCAAAGTATTAAATTTACAATAAAAACATAAGGCGGATTCTAGAAATCAGGATGCCCGAAAGTCAAGCAATACCATTTATAAAATCCTCCATATACCTGAATAGCCATGAAAAAATCACGCTTTTCATACCGCAATACAATAATATTGTTCCTCGCTGTTATTCTAACCGCATGCAACAAACCTCCGAAATTAGCCGAAAATCCGGAAATAAAATCATGGACACTCCGCAATTGCGCAGAAAATCAATTAATCAATGAATTAAATGAAAGTTTTTTCACAAAATTACACAAGGAAAACATTACTATCGAAAAGATAGACCCCAACAAGAGCAACAGTCATACAACAAGCAAGTATGATTTGGAAAGCCTTGATTACGTTCACTATTTCGAAAACCTATTAAATCAATTGCCATTCTGTAGTTCCAATACAGCAAGTTACTTCTTATGGAAATCCGATGCTGAAGAATACGCATTCGCCATGAAGCGAAACGGATACTACTATAATCCGGAAAGATTGAAAGTGGCAGACAACATACAAGACTTAAAGTATTGCCATGTCATCTCGGACATAACCAACCTAATCCAAGCATACTTCGATTACATCTGCGATATAGCAGATGACAAAGTTACTATTCTGCAATGGGATTATGAACATGAGACCGCCTCCGAACACCACACTGAATATTTAGTAACTTACGAAATCGAAAACACGTGCTATGCCCTTGTCCGCTTTGTCGAATCTGAAAACACAGATTCTTATTCTGCCAGCATCCTATATGAAGGAGATACGCTGCCCGAAATTCAAGACAAACGCAATGACCGTCATGGATTTTTAGACAGAATGAAATCTATCATCTCACGCAAGCTATCATTTTGACAAGCGACCATAAAGGATTCCCTTCAATGGAATCGAACAATGCGAAAACTCAAAGTACATGGAAAACCAAACAATCAATCCTATCCCTAACATATTTCCTATAAATCAAACCGAACTAAGAGAGTTGAAATGGGGAACATCCAAAGCTATGCAAATAAGAGATCCCCTTGGCCGAATTCAACCTGTAGGAGCCTATGGCGAATTCAGCTTGAAGATTAGCAAACCAGAGCTTTTGACAGGAATCGATGGCTATAAAACACATAACCCAGCCCCGATTATTTCTTACTGCCAACAAAAAATCGCCCAAACACTTGAAACCTATCTAATCCACGGAACATCCTCAAACCGACTGTCCGTTTTTGCCCTACATAGCCATTTACCTCTAATATCGAGTAACATCCTAACACAAACCAATAATATACTGGAACAATACGGAATTCAAATTAGTGAACTCCATATCTTATCTATCTCTGTTCTCAATACGACTGAAAAAACTCCACACACAACGACAAAGGACAAAGAAGAAAAGACCAATAATCAAAACAGAAACGCCACACAATCGGATATAGACAAAAACAGTCGAGTCATAGACAAAATCCTTATCGTCTATATTCTGGCAAGCGTCCTCCTTCTTTGCTTCGAAGCCACAAACCTTGTAGGTACAATTCTTATTATTTTAGGATTAGCATTCTTCTTACTCATCCTACTTATCAACCTTATCAACATTCTAAGATAACACGATAAACTTTTCCAAAAACCATATTTGTTTGAAGCAGAAGCATCCCCGCACAATCAATATCTCAATAAACGATGCCGATTTAATTCCCGCCTGCGTGTTTAAAAAGCAGAGGGTGCCGAAGAGACACGTTGACGAAACCAGAAAAATACTCCTCAGATGATTTTCCACTCCTCGATACGCCGGGTTTGGGTGGAAAAGTTGACGCCTATCTTGAAGAGCTTGCGCGGGTCGGCTACATACGGACGCGCATAGCCCTTGTCTTCAATCTGTTGCAAGGCCTCCTCCGCGCTGGCATCGATTTTCAACTCGATGATATAGATATAGTCCTTGTTCTCGATGAACAGGTCTATACGCCCGTTGCTCGTCTGGCATTCCGTATGCACGTGCTGCCCCAAAAGATTGAATATGATGGACATCGCATACTGGACGTTCTTCTCCGCCTTGTCCTGGATTTGGTAATTCTGACCGGCAAACAGCCCGTCCAGCAGCTTCATCATCTCCTCCGGCTTGCCCGCCTCGATGGCCCTGTACAAGCGGAGTACCAAGACATTGCTCCCTATGGATTCCACTTCGGGCACATAAAGCGCCAACTGCATCCTGAGGAAGCCGTTCTTGACCTCCCGGTTGGGAAAGCCCAGACGGCAGGTGCCGAAGTCGGGATTCGCATCCTTGATGGTCAGATAACCGGTCTGGTATAAGAGCGGTATGGGATTGACCCGGTACGAATCCACTTGGGACAGGTCGGTGATGTCCACCTCCACCTCGTTGGCTATCAGTTCCGAAATATCTTTCCCGGTCTGTTTCAAGGCCACCGTCAGAAAAGTGGGCGTGCCGGTAGCGTACCAGTATTCGGTGAATATCTTGGCATCAAGCGTGCTAAGCAAGCTGAATGGATTGTATATTCCAACGCTCTTCATGGAAAAATGATAGCCATCATAAAACCGCGCCAGCTTGGCATAGCAAGCCTCTTTGCTCAGATTGTTGGCATCGGCCAGCTCCTGCACGCCTTCATCGAAATACCGGTGCAAATCCTGCTCCGAAATCCCGCACAAGTCCACATAACGAGGGTCGATAGATATGTCCTTGAGATTGTTGAGACCGCTGAAGATGTTCAGCTGGCCGATCTTGGTGATGCCCGTCAGGAAGCCAAAACGAATCTTGCCGTCCTGCGCTTTCATCACGCTGTAGAAACCCGACAGTCGGCTCCGGAACGCCTCTTTCAGCTCCTCTCTGTCCAGATTGTCCACTATCGGCTTGTCGTACTCGTCTATCAATATCACCACCGGCTTGCCTGTCTTCTCGTAAGCCGTGTCGATGATGGTTTGGAATCGAAGATCGGGTTCAGGGTATTGCACTTGCATTCCTATTGATTTCTCCCATCGGCACAAATGCATATCCAAAAGCAATTCCAAGTCTTTTTCTTGCCGGTATGTCTTGCCGCCCAAGTCCAAATGCAGCACTGGGTATTCCGTCCAGTCCTTTTCCAGGTTCTCAAGTGCTAAGCCTCTGAAAAGTTCTTTCTTCCCTTGGAAATAGGCTTCCATCGTCGATAAAAGCAGGCTCTTGCCGAACCGCCGCGGACGGCCCAAGAAATAATACCGCCCCGTAGCGGCAAGCTGGTAAATCAATCCCGTCTTGTCCACATACGTGAATCCTCCCTTGCGGAGGCTTTCAAAATTCTGAATTCCTATCGGGTACAACATGACTTTCTCTTTTTGTTTTCTGGCCTGCGATGCCACCGCTCTGAATTTCAACGACAGTGAAAGTCGAACGCCATGCCAAAAGTAACAAATTTTCCCCATTGCACGAACCAAAACGTCCTACCCCCAAAAACACCGAATAAAAAAAAATCGAACGAGCAAAAACGGCAGAAAAACGACACATTCTGACACCCACCCTACTTTTGCATTACAAAACGGCAATAGACCATACCCGCAGAAACAAACCATCCTCCCGTGGTCGAACAACAGACACACAAACACAACTGAGTTCCAACAACCCTGAAATACAAATGCAATGACTGACAAAGAATTTAGATTTGAATTGAAACTGTTCACAGCATTCGGCGGCATAATCGCCTTGGCACTCTTGACAATGATATATTGCTGCTCATAACCAAGACCTGAGCAGGTAGAAAAAAGCATAAAAAGAACAACTCAAAAACAATAAAACTATGGCAAGGAAAAGGCGCAGTCTCCCCTACGACCCACGCATAGTGAATGGGGCGTACAAAATATTCTTCTCAGGAAAAACCATGCATACCTGGCGGAGAAACTACCATGTCCCTCTCAATTATCCTATCCCATCACCCGATCCCCCGGTTGAAACCGCTGAAAAAACAGAAAAAACTGACGGTGCCACCGTCTTCTGGTTCATAGCCATGGTGGCTGTAGCCTTGTTGGACTTTGTGCTTTTTTGCTGGTTCCTTGCTGTATGGCTTTATTAAAACCACTAAAGGCACGGCCATGGATTCCGAAGGTTACGTATGAAAGAATGTTGTATATTTGCATTATTCCCACAAAAACAGGTTCGCCCTGCGCCTGTCGCAGGCAGCAAGTCCGAAAGACAATCCGGCTTTCCTTAAGCTATAAAAAAACGCACCATGTACGATATAGTCCCGAAACGTAGCGATTCCATTTTCATCCTGCTAATCGGCATGCTATTCCATAGTTGCGACTTCTGCTATCCACCAGAAGAATCTGCACATCCTAAACCCTGCACAAAGCATCAGTGGTACGACAAATTCGAGCAAGATTGGACCAATGAAGACCGTCAAGCCTACTTGGAAAGCCTTGGCAATACCCAGGATTGGGCTTCGCCCGAATATCCTTGGAATCAAGAGGAATACATAAAAAAGGGAGAAGCCTCTTACACCCGCATGTGGAAAGAGCACAAAAGAGAGATAGAAAACCTGAATCGCCGCTATCGTGTCATCCGTACGGAATACAGCATAAAAACGCAACAGGGCAAGACCGGCCAAGACGAAATCGACATCATGAGCCGCCTATCCGACGATTACGATGCCTATATGGACTTTGACGACTACGATGCCAATATCGCCCCCACCGGAGACCCGGAAGTAGATGATATCAATTCATACGAATCCTTTGTAGAAGGCGATGCCGGGGAATGGGAGGAAAATGAAATCTGGGAATGACATCCTTCGACCGGCTCCAGAATAGGCTCTGAATTTTCACTTATCCTCTACCATCTGACTATACAGGTATCTCTCCCAAATACCGCAATATGGAATGGGCTTGTCTTTGCGCTCGGCTTGCACTATCTTTGAGTGCTTCACATCGAAGATTGATTTCATCGAAGCCCCTCTGCCTCGGCCATGCGCAAGCAGGGAATTGGCTTGACATGGCTCTCGGCTTAATCGGGGCATTGGATGCGTCTCGGCAATGCCAACCAAACAAGTTTGTTGGCATTGCTCTCGACTTTCACTATCGCTGGGCTTCGCCCGAAGATAGGCTACGCCTCGGCAAAGATCAAGCGAGGGAGTGCTTGTCTTTGCGCTCGGCTTGCACTATCTTTGTCCCTTTCACAAAAGGTAGCGGAGCATAAGACAAAATGACAAAGTACAGAGAATATCAACAACTTAAGCTTTCCGAAATTGGAGAAAGCGTCAGAAAATCCTGGGAAGAGAACCATTGCTTCGAGCAGAGCCTCAAGCTGCGCGAAGGCCATCCGGACTTCGTGTTCTACGAAGGGCCTCCTTCGGCCAACGGCACGCCGGGCATCCACCATGTGATGGCCCGCACCATCAAGGATATTTTCTGCCGTTACAAGACCCTCAAAGGCTTCTATGTGGAACGAAAAGCCGGCTGGGACACCCACGGCCTTCCCGTAGAACTGGGCGTGGAAAAGAACTTAGGCATCACCAAAGAAGATATCGGCAAGAAAATCAGCGTAGAAGACTACAACAACGCTTGCCGCAAGGAAGTGATGAAATACAAGGACCTTTGGGACGACCTGACCCGCAAGATGGGCTACTGGGTCGACCTCGAACATCCTTATATCACCTTTACCAACAAATACATAGAAAGCGTCTGGTATCTGCTCAAGCAGCTTTACGACAAAGACCTGCTTTACAAAGGCTATTCCATCCAGCCTTTCTCCCCGGCCGCCGGGACCGGGCTCAGCACCCATGAACTGAACCAGCCCGGATGCTACCGCATGGTCAAGGACAACATCCTCACTGCCCAGTTCAAGGTGATCCGCAACGCCGAGTCGGAAAGATTCTTCGCCAAAGCCAAGAGCCCCCTTTACATACTGGCTTGGACCACCACGCCCTGGACCCTGCCGTCCAACACCGCCCTCTGCGTCGGGCCTAATATCGACTATTTGGAAGTCAACACCTTCAATCCCTATACCGGGCTTCCGATTACGGTCATCCTCGGCAAGGAAAGGCTGCACGCCTACTTCCCCGAAAAGGATGCCGAACTCAAATTGGAAGACTACAAGCCCGGCGACAAAGCCATCCCCTACGAAGTGGTGGCCGAATTCAAAGGCAGCGAAATGGTCGGCATGCGCTACGAACAGCTGATGCCCTACCACCAGCCCACCGACGGGGATGCGTTCCGCGTAATCAGCGGCGACTTCGTGACCACCGAAGACGGTACCGGTATCGTGCATATCGCCCCCAGCTTCGGGGCGGACGACTTCAAGGTGGGCAAGCTCAACGGCATCGGCTCCCTCTGCTTAGTGGACCGCCAAGGCCGCTTCGTGGACGGCATGGGCGAGTTTTCGGGCCGTTTTGTCAAACCGCAATACGAGCCGGACTACGATCCCAAGACCACCGAACCGGTGGACGTGGACATCATCGTCAAGCTCAAGAAAGAGAACCTGGCTTTCAAATCCGGCAAGCACGAACACTCCTACCCGCACTGCTGGCGTACCGACAAGCCCATCATCTACTACCCGTTGGACTCCTGGTTCATCCGGACCACGGCCTGCAAGGAAAAGATGATCGGCCTCAACAAGACTATCGGCTGGAAGCCTGAAGCTACCGGTACCGGGCGTTTCGGCAACTGGCTCGAAAACCTGGTCGATTGGAACCTCTCCCGTTCGCGCTACTGGGGAACCCCGCTGCCCATCTGGGTATCGGAAGACCGCAAGGAACAGCTCTGCATCGGCTCGGTAGCCGAACTCAAGGCCGAAATCGAAAAGAGCGTCAAGGCCGGCTTCATGAGCAAGAACCCGCTCGAAGCCTATAAGGACGGCGACATGAGCGAAGCCAACTACGAACACTTCGACCTGCACCGGCCCTACGTGGACGATATCATCCTGGTATCGCCTACCGGGCAGAAGATGTTCCGCGAACCGGACCTGATCGATGTATGGTTCGACAGCGGCTCGATGCCTTATGCCCAGTTGCACTACCCCTTCGAAAACAAGGACCGCTTCCCGCACCGCTTCCCGGCCGACTTCATCGCCGAAGGCGTGGATCAGACTCGTGGATGGTTCTTCACCCTGCACGCGATTGCCAGCATGGTGTTCGACTCGGTAGCCTACAAGCATGTGGTTTCCAATGGCTTGGTATTGGACAAGAACGGCAACAAGATGTCCAAACGTTTGGGCAACGCCGTGGATCCGTTCAAGACCATCGAAAAATACGGCTCGGATGCCACCCGCTGGTACATGATCAGCAACTCCCAGCCTTGGGACAACCTCAAATTCGATGAAGAAGGCATTGTGGAAGTGCAGCGCAAGTTCTTCGGAACACTGTACAACACCTACAGCTTCTTTGCCTTGTATGCCAATATCGACGGCTTCGACTACAAGGAAACCGACATAGACTACAGCCGCCGGCCCGAAATCGACCGCTGGATCCTTTCCGAACTCAACACCCTGATCAAGGAAGTGGACAAAGCCTTTGACGAGTACGAGCCGACCCGGGCGGCACGCCTGATGCAAGCCTTTGTGGATGAACGGCTCAGCAACTGGTACGTGCGCCTCAGCCGCCGGCGTTTCTGGAAAGGCGGGCAGGGCGAGGACAAGACCTCGGCCTACCAGACCCTATATACCTGTCTGGTCACTTTGGCCAAGCTGATGTCGCCCATCGCGCCTTTCTTTGCCGACCGCCTGTACAACGACCTCAACACCGTGACCGGCAAGGAAAACGCCCTCTCGGTCCACCTCTGCGACTTCCCTGCCCACCATGCCGAAATGGTGGACAAGGACCTGGAAGAACGGATGCAACTGGCACAGAAAATCTGCTCCTTGGTGCTCTCGCTGCGCAAGAAGCAGAACCTCAAAGTCCGCCAGCCCTTGCAGAAAATCATGTTGCCCGCCTTGGACGAGCACTTCAAGAAACAGGTGGAAAGCGTGCAGAACCTCATCATGTCGGAAGTGAACGTGAAGGAAGTGGCCTTCATCACCGATTCCAAGTTCCTCAGCAAGAAAATAAAACCGAATTTCAAGGCCTTGGGACCCAAGTACGGGAAACTGATGAAGCCAATCGCGGCTTACATCACCGGCCAAATGGATTCCGAAGCCATCGCAAAGCTGGAAAAAGACAGCCGTTATGCCTTTGAGGTAGCGGGCGAACCGGTGGAAATCACCTTGGAAGACGTGGATATCTACACCGAGGACATCCCCGGCTGGGCGGTAACCAACGAAGGCCTGCTGACCGTAGCCCTGGATATCGCGCTCAACGACACCTTGATTGAAGAAGGCCTGGCGCGCGAGTTAGTGAACCGAATCCAGAACCTGCGCAAGGACAAGGGTCTGGAAGTAACCGACCGCATCCGCCTGAAGATAGAACAGAATCCTGCGCTGAAATTGGCAATTGAACATAATTATGCGTATATTTGTTCCGAGACATTGGCCCAGCAGATCGATTTCTGCGATGCCTCTGCCTTGCAAGATGCCGCGAAGATGGAACTGACCGAAGAACTCAGCGTGGCCGTGGAACTGCAAAAAGCATAAAAACGATGTCCAACCCCAAAAGGCAAACGGAGATGCGCGGATTCGACAAAAAGCGCATCTCTGTTGCGGCGAAGTTCCGCCGCCCCGGCCTTTTGACAAAAGAATAGAGTTATGGCAACAGACAGCAATGAAGGGAAAACCCGCTACTCCGATCAAGAGTTGGAAGAATTCAAGCAAATCATCCTCGAAAAGTTAGCCAAAGCGAAGGCGGACTTGGAAGCCTTGCGTGAAGCCTATACCAACAACGGAGAGAACGACATCAACGACACCTCGCCCACTTTCAAAGTGTTGGAAGAAGGCTACCAGGTGATGTCCAAGGAAGAGAACGCCCGTTTGGCGGCTCGTCAGCAGAAATTCATCGCTTCGCTGGAAGCCGCGCTGGTACGTATCGAGAACAAGACTTACGGCATCTGCCGCGAAACCGGCAAGCTGATCGACAAGGAACGCCTGCGCGTGGTGCCGCACGCCACCTTGAGCATCGATGCCAAGATGGAACAGGGCAACAAACGCCCCACGCCTCCGCCTCCGGCCGAATAAGAGGCAGCCTGATGAGGGATTGCCTTTGCAGAATCCTGCATGGAAAATCCCAAGCCGCATCTCCGGCTGAATGATGGAGAAGCGACACCGAAACCCGGAGAAGTTTCCGGTTTCGGCAAGGGAAAGAATCCCAAGCGGATTCCCTAACTACGGAAGATGCCCCTGCCTGATGCCTGTAAAGCTATGGAAAGGGCATCTTCCGCTTTTTCGTGTTATTTAGAACCCTGCTTACGAGTATGCGTTTCATATCTTGGTGCAAAAGGCACATCCCCCTGCTGATTGTGGCAGGCGTCCTGATTCTGGATCAAGCGAGCAAATTCTGGATCAAGCTGAGCATGCGGATCGGCGACGAAATCCAGGTATTCTCCTGGTTCAGGATTCATTTCTTAGAAAACGAAGGCATGGCGTTCGGCCTTAGCTTCGGGGAGAATTTCGGCAAGCTGCTGCTGAGCCTGGTCCGGATCGCGGCCATCGTGTTCCTTGTCTGGTACCTGCGCAAGCTCAACAAGGAAAGGCTGGCCTTGCAAGGTCAATTGGCTGGAATGACCGCCGAAGAGGCTTTGGCCGCCCGGAAGAAACCCAGCGGCATCGTCTTGAAAACCTCTTTATTGGTTTCCTTGTCGCTGATTTTGGCCGGAGCCATCGGCAACGTGATCGACTGCGCCTTTTACGGAATGATATTCTCGGAAAGCTATTTCCATGTGGCCGAGCTTTTCCCCGAAGGGGGCGGCTACGCGCCCTTCCTGCACGGACATGTGGTTGACATGCTCTATTTCCCGCTCTTCCAAGGGCATTACCCGGAATGGATGCCTTGGGTCGGCGGCCGGGAATTCCTCTTTTTCCGTCCCGTCTTCAACCTGGCCGACTCGGCCATCACCATAGGCTTCCTCCTCTTTTTCTTCACCCAGCGTTCCTTCTGGTGGCCGGAAAAAAAGCAAGTACAACATGATTTCCATCAATAAGCTCTCGGTATCCTTTACCGGGAAGACCCTTTTCGACGATGTTTCTTTCATCATCAAGGACAAGGACCGGATCGGCCTCACCGGCAAGAACGGCGCCGGAAAATCCACCTTGCTGAAAATCCTCTCCGGATTGCAGGAACCGGATTCGGGCACGATTGTGCTGACCACGGGCCACGAAATCGGCTACCTCCCCCAAGAGATGATCCCGGACTCGACCAAGACCATCATGGACGAGACCCTGACGGCTTTCGACAAGACCAATGCCCTTGAAAAAGAAATAGAAAAGCTATCCGCCCAGTTGGCCGAACGCACCGACTACGAATCGGAGGAATACCACAAGCTCATCGAACGGCTTACCGAAGCCAACGAACGTTTCCACCTCATCGGCGGCAACGACCGGATGGGCATGGCCGAGAAAGTGCTGCTTGGCCTGGGCTTCAAGCGCAGCGACTTCGAACGCAGCATCACCGAGTTCAGCTCCGGCTGGCAGATGCGGGTAGAACTGGCTAAAATCCTGCTCAAGAAACCGGAGGTCATGCTGCTCGACGAGCCGACCAACCACTTGGACATCGAGTCCATCGGATGGCTGGAAGAATTCCTGCAGACTTACCCGGGAGCGGTTGTCTTGGTCAGCCACGACCGCAAGTTCCTGGACCATGTAACCACCCGTACCATCGAAATCACGATGGGCCGGATCGAGGACTACAACGTGCCCTATTCCGAATACGTGATCCAACGGGCCGAACGCCGTCAAGTGCAGCAAGCCGCCTACGACAACCAGCAGAAGGAAATCGAGAACATAGAACGCTTTATCGAACGCTTCCGCTACAAAGCGACCAAGGCCCGGCAAGCCCAGTCAAGAATCAAAATGCTGGAGAAGATGGAGCGCATCGAAGTGGACGAAACCGACAACTCCTCGATCGCCTTCCGCTTCCCTCCCGCCCCGCATTGCGGAAAAATCGTGATCCGAGCCCAGGACATCGGCAAATGCTACGGCGAAAAACGGGTGTTCTCCCATTTCGACTTCACGCTGGAAAAAGGCGAGAAAGTGGCCTTGGTAGGACGCAACGGCGAAGGGAAATCCACCTTCTCGAAAATCGTGATGGGCGAGATTCCCGACCATGAAGGCCGACTGGAAATCGGCGCCGGGGTCAAGATAGGCTACTTCGCCCAGAACCAAGCCGCGCTCTTGGACGGCAACAAGACCGTATTCCAGACCATAGACGACATAGCCGTGGGCGAAGTCCGGACCCGTATCCGCAACATCTTAGGCTGCTTCCTGTTCTCGGGCGAGGACATCGAAAAGAAAGTCAAGGTGCTGTCCGGCGGAGAAAAAGGCCGCCTCGCCCTGGCCAAACTGCTTCTGGAGCCAGTCAACCTCTTGGTATTGGACGAACCGACCAACCATTTGGACATGCGTTCCAAGGATATCCTGAAAATGGCCTTGCTGCAATACAACGGCAGCCTGATCGTGGTCTCGCACGACCGGGATTTCCTGGAAGGACTGACCACCAAGACCTACGAATTCCGCGACGGCCATGTCAAGCTGCATTTAGGGGATGTGTCCACCTTCCTGGCCGACCGCAAGATGGAGCGGCTGCAGGAACTGGAAAGGAAGTCGGCATCGCCCGCCAATGCCGGCAAACAAGCCCAGAATGCGCCGAAAGGGAACACGGCATCCTCGCCGAATGCCGCCCCGACGGCTCCCCGTCCCGGCTCGGCCGAAGAAAGGGAAATGCAGAAACAGCAAGAACGGGAACTGCGCAAAGTCAGGAACGCGATCGAGAAATTGGAATCGGAAATCGAAGCCTTGGAAAGCGAGCTGGCCGAGATGGACAAGGTCTTTATCGAGGATCCGTCCCAATGCACGGTGGAAAACTGCAACCAATACGAAGAGAAAAAACGGCTTTCGGCCCGCAAGACCGACGAATGGGCCGCCCTTCAGGAGAAATTGGAAGAAATGGGAAAATAAGCCGGCCTATGACAGCGAACGATTCCAACCGGATTGATTTCATAGACTTTGCCAAAGGCTTGTGCATCCTGCTGGTGGTCTATTTCCATGCGGCGGCTTTCGTCTCGGTATCGAGCGGGATGGATGCCATGCTGGGCAGTTTCCGGATGCCGCTGTACTTCTTCCTTTCCGGCCTGTTCTTCAAGCCCTACGAAGGTTTCCGAGGATTCTTGATACGGAAAACGAACAAACTGCTGATCCCGTTCGCTTTCTTCTACCTGACCACCTCGGTCATCCTGCCCTATATCTTCTGGAAATTTCTCGGACACACGATCAATACCGTGGTCGGCATAGAATCCCTATGGGCGTTCATCAACTTGGAGACTTTTCCCAATGTGCCTATATGGTTCCTTTGGTGCCTTTTCCTGCTGAACCTGTTCTTCTACGGGCTATACCTGCTTTCGTCCAAGACCCGGCATCCGCTGCGGATGCTATCCCTGCTCTGCCTGGATGCCGGTCTGATAGGTTTCAGCTGCCTCTTTTTCCATGTGAACCTCTACGCTTTCATCGATGAAGCCTTGGAGGCGATGCCGTTCTTCTGCTGCGGATACCTGTTACGGCAATACTCGATCCAAGCCCCTGCCGGGATTTTCAATATCCTGAAATCCAATCCGGAACGAAAAGGGCGGTATATGACTGAATCGATTATCGGCATCGCGCTTCTAGCCGCCTACACCTATCTGATGACTTCATTCCAGACCGAAAACTATTTCCTTCGGCTCTGGATTCGTTACAGTTGCGGCATCGGAGGCACGCTGATGGTCATTTTCATTGCCCGGCTGCTAAAAAGGCTCCCTTTGATTTCCTATTTCGGGCGATACTCGATCATGATCCTTTGCACACATGTGCTGCTAATCCAAATCGTGGTCATGCTCTGCGGGAAATTCCTCCCGGCCTCTGCGGCCAACCTCTGGGTCATCATGCCGTTGGTCATGCTGCCCTACTTGCTGCTCATCCCGCTGATGAAGCGCGTCATCCCTTGGTTCACCGCTCAAAAAGACCTGATAAAGCTGCCGCCGAACCGCTGAGTCATGCCGCAAGCCCTGCCCGGAAGCCCGAAGAAAAGAAAACCTCGCCACACATCGAAGCGCGACGAGGTTGACACTGCATCTTGGTAAAAAATCAAGACTTCCTAAAATTCCGAAGCAAGCTCCGGCTCTTATACTTCCCGTCCCAAGAGTTCCGATCCGAAAGCCCGCAAGGCGGCCAAGGCTTGCGGATCCACCGCAGGCGATGCCGACAAGCGGTCCAAGGCTTCCCCGGCCTCGGCAAAGAGATTGCTTACCGCTTTCTCGCAATGATCCTTCACTTTCACCTTTTCGTACAAGGCTTTGACTTTTTTAATCTTGGCAATATCCCCAAAAGGCAGCGTCGGTGTGGAGAACTCATGTTCGAGCGCAATGGCGTCCACTTCCTCCAAAAGATCCAAGGCCTTGATATAAAGATAGGTCTTCTTGTTCTCCCGGATATCGCTGCCCAGCTTCTTGCCGAACTTGGCCTCGTCCCCGTAGAGATCCAGCAAATCGTCCTGCAACTGGAAGGCCAGACCGATTTTCGTGCCGTACTCGTAGAGCGGCTGCAGATCTTCTTCCGAAGCCCCGGCCAGCAAAGCACCCACTTTCAAAGCCCCGGCAATCAGCACGGCCGTCTTGAGACGGATCATCTCCATGTATTCGGCCATCGACACCTTTTCCTGGGTCTCGAAATCCATATCGTACTGCTGGCCTTCGCAAACCCCTACAGCCAAATCGTTGAACGCCTCCAAGACCGCCCCTTTCCGTTCATCGGGAGCCTGGCAAATCAAACGGCAAGCCATGGCGAACATTACATCGCCCGAGAGAATCGCCACATTCGAATTCCACTTCACATTCACCGTGGGCTTGCCCCGGCGCATGTCAGCCCTGTCCATCACATCATCATGCAGAAGCGTGAAATTATGGAACACTTCCAGCCCTAAAGCCGGAAGCAATGCCTTATCGGTATCGCCCTTGAAAAGCTGGCAGGCCATCAAAGCCAGGACCGGACGCAGGCGCTTGCCACCCAAGCCCATGATATAGCGTACCGGTTCGTACAACGTATCGGGCGCTCCGTGAAACATTTCCTGCTGTTCCATCACCCGGTTCAAATCTTCCCGTAATTGTCTGTTATCTTTTGCCATCTGTCTTATATTTTTCTGTTCGATTCCTTTAACCCAAATCGGTCATTAGACTTTGGGTAGATTGTCCGCTTATGTCATGCAGCATGCTTCTCGCCTAGCCGAAGGCGTAGCGGGCTACGTCGAGGCGTAGCGAGGAGCAAGATGCGGACAGAAGCGAACAAGATGCACAAAAGCATCCCTCTTCGAAAACAGGAAACACACTCGGCGAGTCTAATGACCGATTTGGGTTTAAATGCTTCTATGAACCCAAATATCCGGCCGTTCCCCATCTCAGCCATTTCCGCGGAACAGCTACCGTTGCCGGAAGAACGCAGCGCAAACGTCCGAAGCCTCGGATTTCCCTACTGCTCGTCGGCCTTGAACTGGAATCCCAAGCGTTTGGCCGTCCGCATCTTCTTGTATGCCAGCTCGTCCTGTATATTTCCCACCGTGATTTCCTTCACCTCATCGTAAGGCGGGGTCAGCAAGTCGAACTTGGCCGTGTATTCCATGGCCGAACGCAAAAGCGTCCGCGCCGCCTCCTGATTGAACTCGGCATGTCCGAAATTGGTGTAAATCAAGCCTAATTCCTGCTTGCCTTCGATAAAATAATGCCCATCCTTGTTGACGAACACCCGGCCTATCAGATAACCGAGGTCGTTCTCCCGATGGTAAAGCAAGGAATCGGACAAGAAGTTGTAGATATGAATCAGCCCGCAATATGACCGTTCCGGATCCTCCTTTATATAAGGAGTCTTCATCACTTCATGGTTGCGGGAGAACTCGAACACATTGGTATGCTGGCTGAAAAGCAGCACATCGCTCGAAAAGGCCAGCATGAACTCCGTCTTGCCCCTGTCGGTGAGCGACAATTGAAGCTCCGAAGCCTCCGCCTTCTTTTCCTTCAAATCCGAGAGGCAGTCGAAAAAAGCCTTCGCCTCATCTCTAAGCAAGGCGAACGCGGCCGAAGTGTTTTCAACCACTTTCCGCTTGAGCGCATCCTTGGCCAATATATACTGGCAAAGCGTGTTTTCTTTTTCGTCCATGGGCATCCCCCTTTCTTTTTCCATCATTCCTTATCCGCAGACTCGCCTTTCTATAGCACTGGATTTCAATTGAAAACCCGAAACCAACCTTCATCGAGAAAGCCGAAGGCCAGCAAGCCTGCCAAGCCTCATCGGAATCAAGGCTTAGGATTCCCAAAGGTAGCACCAATCCCCCACTTTGCCAAAATCTTTTCCGCACAATTGAGGCCGTCGATGGCCGAAGAGGTGATTCCGCCGGCATAACCCGAACCCTCCCCGCAAGGATACAAGCCCGGAACCTGCGGATGCTCGCCAGTCTCCGCCACACGTGGAATCCGAACCGGGGAAGAAGTCCGGCTCTCCAAGCCTAACAGCACGGCTTCTTCGGTCAAAAACGCCCTCTTCTTGGCTGAAACCCGATGGAAAGCCCCACGCAAAGCCTGGGCGATGAAAGGTGGCAGCAATTGCTCCATGAGGGCCGGATAGACTCCCATCGGATAAGAAGAACGCGGCAAGGAAGCCGAAAGCCTGCCCTCCATGAAATCGGTCAGACGCTGGGCCGGAGCCGCGAAACCTTGCCCGACCGCCGCCATGCCGGCCTGATAAAACCGTTGTTCCATCTGCCGCTGGTAATACCATAACGCCAACGGACCAGCTTCCAGTTCCAGACCGGCCTTGCGCAAGGCATCCCTGTCCACTCCCGTAACCCAGCCGGCATTGGCCCAAAGGGAATTGCGTCCCGAATCCGACATGCCGTTGACCACCAAGCCGTCCTGTTCGGTCGCCGCCGGAATCACGACCCCGCCCGGGCACATGCAGAACGAGAACACGCCTTGGCCATCCACCTGCTCCACAAAAGAATACTCCGCCGTTGGCAAGGAATGCCTTTTCTCCGCGCCCCTGTATTGCATCGCATTGATCAGAGCCTGCGGGTGTTCCAGACGAACCCCCATCGCGAAAGACTTCTCTTCGAGCAAGATATTTTCCGATGCCATCTTCTGCCAAAGTTCCCCGGCCGCGTTCCCGACCGCCAGCACCAAAGCATCCGCCGGGTATTCATTGCCATGCTGGTCGACCACCGCCACAAAGCCGCCTTCGGCATCGCGCAAAATGCTTTCCACCTTAGTCTCGAAACGGATCTCCGCCCCGGCCGAAAGCAAATCCTGCCGCATCTTCTCGATCATGCCCGGCATACGGTCGCTGCCCAGATGCGGGTGAGCTTGGTAGAGAATCTCCTCCTTGGCCCCGTAATGCACGAAAATCCGCAGGACGCGCCCGATATCGCCCCGCTTGTTGGAACGGGTATAAAGCTTGCCGTCCGAAAAGCAGCCGGCCCCGCCTTCCCCGTAACTGTAATTGGAATCCGGATTCAACAAACCGCTCCGGCAAAAGGCCGCGATATCCCGTTTCCTCTCCTTGACCGGCTTCCCCCTCTCCAACAGCACCACCTGCACGCCGGCCGAAGCCAAGGCCAAGGCCGCGAAAAGCCCGGCAGGCCCCATCCCGGCCACAACCACCTTACGCGATGGAATCCTTTGAAAAGAAGCCCCCATGGAGGGAGCAAAAGAAAAATCGAAAGACAGGGCTTCCCGATAAGAATCATCCGTATAAACCCTGACACGCGCCTGATAGCAAGGCATTTTGGAGCGGGCATCCAGCGAAAGCCGCAACAGTGCCACATCGTTCAACCGCCCCTCCGGCAAACCCAAGGCTTGCGCCGCCGACCGCTTCAACACCTCCGGCCGCACCTGCCCAGTCCGATTCACATCCTCGACTCTCAGATTCAATTGCAGTTCCTGTACCATGACAAGGCTATTCAAAAGTCACGCTCAACTGCAACATCCGGCTGTTGAGGCGCGTGATACGATCCGTGTAAATATTGTTTTCCCGGAAAAGCACGTCCCGAAAACCGAAATAAGCCTTCAACTCCAAGGCGATCTTATTGTTATATGGCAGAAAAAAATCCCAGCCAAGCCCGACTGTGACCCCGAAATCATGCGGATCCAGTTTCATTTTATATTCTTCGGCCGCCGCATTTCCCTCTTCCTTCATCTTACGGTTGGCCATATCCAAGGTATATTGGAAACCTGCCGTCACATAAGGCCTCGTATTGTTAATACGCGCCGCTTTCCACTTCACTTCCAAAGGCAGGAACAGCATGATGCTTTCTATATCCTGCTTGTCTTTGACCACTCCTTGATCGGGCATGTTCGTCGTATATTCCAACGAACGAGTCCCCATGCTGAACGTAGGAATAAACCGCAAATCGAAATACTTGCCCAAACGCAGGTCTGTCACGACCCCGACTGCAAAACCAGGCTGAGAACGATGCCGCACGCTCAGAAGCGTATCCCCCTCGAAACCGAGATTCTCATCGGTCCCTACTGAGAAGTTCATGAAATTCATGCCCAGGCTAAAGCCGAAATGAAACAACTTGTTATCGTAAGTCGGCGCATTAGGTGGCATTTTCCCGATAGCCGAAACCGGCTGGGACAACCAAGCCAGCGACAGAACAAAAAAGGACAGTCTGACAAAAAAATGCTTTCCCATAAATATTCAAGGCAGTCTCCGATTCAATAAGAAATGAGCCGGAAACTATTCACGGACAACGCGGAACATCCCGTCCGCCTCTAATTTGATAATACGCGAAGGCCGCAACTCCGTTAACGGATTTTCTTCCACGATAGCCACGTGGTCAACTCTTTCAACAACCATTTCCGATATATCGGCCAGCTTCAACGGGAAAGGCTGGCCTGAAAGATTGGCCGAAGTAGATACGATAGGCTTGCCGAAACGATTAATCAATTCCTTGCAGAAAGGATGGTTCGTGACCCGAATCGCAACACTTCCATCTTTGGCCACTACATTCGACGGCAGATTTTTCCCTTTGGAATAAATAATCGTAAGCGGCATATCGTCCGTTGCCCGAATCAAATCGTAAGCCGTAGGAGGCACGGCTTCCACATAGTCCGCCAGCATTTCTTCCGAAGAAACAAGCAAGATAAAACTCTTGTCCTCCGGCCTTTCCTTGATTCTGTAGACCTTGGAAACAGCCGACTCATTCGTAGCATCGCAACCTATCCCCCAAATGGTATCGGTCGGATACAACAAAGTCTCGCCTTTGCCCAAGACCTTGACGCAATTCAGTAGTTCCAGTTCTGCCAGACTTTTTCCCATCGTGGTAAGTTTTTTTCCCGGCCAAGACAAATCCCGGATTTTTCTGAACCCCGTCAGCTTGGCCGCACAAATAGCAGAATCCTATCTGCAAATCATTACAAAGTTCGGCATTTTTTCCAAACCGCCCAAGTTTTGGAAAGTTTTTTCCTGTTTTTCCCGCCGTTTTTCCCCGTTGTTTCCCCCGTCGCAGCCAATCCATTCCATCCCAAAACAAAAAAAACATCCACGAATCCTGCCATCAAGCCCAAAGATAGAATCCCTTCACCAAAGCCCGGTATTCCTCCGTATAGCCTCCAGCCTCGTCGTGAATCAGAATGTCCTGAATATCCACTCCGTTTAAACACATTCCGTTCGAGGCTGATTCTTCTTTTGGAAGAACCCAAAGCCGCTGATGGGACGCACGCCTCGTAGCTTCTTCCCTCCTGACCCATTCAGCCATGACCCGCTCGCAGGCTTTCCCCGGCTTGGAGAACACCCGTGCCAGACGGCAAAGCTCCAAAAGCGGCGCATGCTCCGGAAGCAGCCGCTGCACGCATTCCCAGGAATCCGGAGGAAGAATCAAACACAAACGCCCGCCCGGCTCCAACAGACGCTCCGAGACCGAAAGCAGTTCCTCGAACGGCAAGGTATCCGCATGCCGCGCCTGATTTCGCTGCGCCTTAGGGCACTTCAAAGACTCCCGGAAATAAGGAGGATTAGAAACGATACGACTATAAGACCTAGGCGGGAAACTGTCCGGCAAATCCCTGTAATCCAAACAGGAAACCGACAAATATTCCCGATAACGGGAACTAGCGGTATTGGACAAGGCCTCCTCGAAAGAAGCCGCATCCAAATCCAAGGCATCCACCCTCGCCTCCCAAGACTTCCAGCCTTCAGCTGCCAAACGTTGAGCCAACATCAAGGCAATCAAGCCGCAACCGCAGCCCACATCCAAAAAGCGCCTAGGACTCTCGGCCGAAAGCGTGCCTCCCGAAACACCCAAGGGTTCCGCACTCCGACCCGCTACCGCCAAGCCATCCCCGATTTCCGGTCTTTCCGGCAAGCTCGCCCATGCCCCTAACAGCACCCCGTCCGTCCCCACCTTCATCGTGGAACGTTCATGCTCTACACTGAAACGCTTGAATCGGAACGCCGGCATCGTATCTTTATCTAAAAAATCTCTTCCTGCAAACTTCCCCCACATCAGGCAAAAACGCCCCTTCACTCCTGGCCGCCTTCCAAATAGAATTCCACCAAGCCTTCGGGCGCCTTCACTTTCAGCACCCGGTTTTCCCGATCCACATCCACCAGGAAATCGTCCACCAACGGAATCATGATTTCCTTGCCCGAGGGATGGTCTATGCACATCAAAGGCTGGGCAGCGTTGTCCCAGATTTCCCGCAACTTGCCGATGTCGCCCGCTTCGGCATCGACCACCTCGAAGCCCCTCACCTCATGGAAATAGAACTGCTTGCCGGTCAAAGGCGGCAAAAGCTCCAACGGCAGGTACAGGGCACTGCCCACCAAGGCCTGCGCCGTCTCGAAATTCGTATCCTCGAAATGGAATACCGCCCCGTTGGGACGAATCTGGACGCTCTCTATGAAATACGGCACCAAGGCTCCCTTGCGTTCCACGAAGACCGAATCCAACTCGGCATAGGATTCCGGCTCGTCCACATCCAAAAACACGGACACATCGCCTTTCAAGCCCGAAGTCCGCACTATTTTCCCTAAAAAATAACAGGATTCCTTATCTATGACCATGACCTTGTATGCATTTTGTCCTTAATCGGCCGCCTCCAAGCGCTTCCGCCATTCTTCCGGCATCGGGAAAGACTTCTGCAAGGCGGCATCGAAAGTGGAAAGCACCCCGTAGGAATCAGCATGGAGGTCGCCGGTCTCCTCATTGACCATCTTTTGGCTCATGCCCACGCTGCGCTCGCCGATCTTCGAGATATGAGTCTCCACGTAAATCTTGTCCCCGAACACAATCTGCTTGCGGAAATTGGTCTCCAAATGCACCAATACCAAACTTTTGCCCTTGGGGTCGGCATCGGGCAGCAGCTGTTTCATATACGTATAGCGGGCCGTATCGAACAACTCGGCGTAAATGGCGTTGTTCACATGCCCGTAAATATCCACGTCCGTGAAACGGACTTGAATCGGCATATTCATATTTCTTTGCTTATCAATTCATTTACATTAAACAAAACAAACTATCATCGCAGAGTCCTGCATGGCAACGCGGCACGGCCCGCAAGCCCTCAAGCTCTGCCGTCCGACTTCTTTCCCGAAACAGGCAAATCCCCCCATGCTAGATTCCTCGTGTCCGCCAAGGCGCTGCGCTGGTAGACGCGCAAGCCGAAGAAAGGCAGCATGGCCAGCAGATGGGACATCACTTGGGATGCAATCGCCTCGTAAGCGACCCATTCCGGTGTCACCGTGAAACAATAGACCTGCACCGGCAATCCATCGTCCCCGGCAGGCAACTGACGAACCAACAGGGTGAAATCCGACTCATGGTGAATCTTAGGATGGTTCCTGAGATAGGCCTCCGTGTACTTCATGAATACATCCACATTGGTCAGGATTTCCTTGCCAGCCGAGCCGAAGGCATCCTTCCCGGTCCTTCTTGACTCTATGAAACCATGCAGCAAGTCCATCTTGCCGAATTGCTCCAGCATGGCATCATTGCAGAACTCTATACTAGTCAGATCCAGATAGATGCTGCGCTGAATCCTCCGCCCGCCCGAAATCTGCAAGCCCCGCCAGTTCTGCACCGACTGGCTTATCAGCGCGGCGGTCGGCATCGAGATAATCGTCAAGTCGAAATTCTGCACCTTGACCGTGGTCAGCGAGATATCTATCACATTCCCGTCCACGCCTTGCGAGGGCATCGTGATCCAGTCACCTATCCGCACCATGTCGTTGAGCGAAATCTGCACTCCGGCCACCAAACCGACAATGCTGTCCTTGAATACCAGCATCAGGACCGCCGAAGCCGCACTCAAACCGCCTATGAAAGCCAAAGGCTGCTTGTTGGCAAGAATCGCGACCGCGACAATGCCCCCTATGAAATAGACAATGACCGTGATGAACTGTATCAAGCCTTTCATCGCCACGGTCTTATTGACTATCGTGGCCTGACGAATATCGAAAATAGTCCAAATCACACCCGTCAAAGTCCGCAGGAAGAAATACAAGGAGAGCAGTTTGAGAACCTTGGTCACAAACGGGATCCAGGCAGGCAGTTCCGAAAACATATAGGCTATGCCTTTGGAGTAGAACAGGCAAAGCAGAAAATAGCAGATGAAGCTAAGAGTCTGACGCTTCAGCAGGACTTCGATCCAAGCCTTGGGATGACGGCGGTAAGCGGCTTTCAGAATCTTCTTCAAAATGATACGGACGACCCAATAGACCACGAAGGCCGAAGCCGCCAAAACGGCCAATATGAAAACTCCGGACAGGAAATTGACCAAGGATTCGTTCCAGCCATGCTGAATCAAGTAATCGGAGGCATCATGAATCCAATCGAACAGAAAGCGCAACATGCTTTATCGTATTTCGGCGTTTAACAAAAAGAGGCGCGTTCCTACAGGTCCGCGCCTCTTATCCAGAGTGTCACAACAAGACATATCGTCGACATGTCAAATATTCCGACACATTTTTACAGTTCTTGCCACCGAGAATTAAGCTTCAGCGGGAGCTTCCGCTTCGGCAGCCGGGGCTTCGGCCGGAGTTTCTTCGGCAGCGGCTTCAGCTGCGGCAGCTTCCTTGGCAGCCAATGCAGCGGCCTTCTTTTCAGCCACCTTGGCAGCGATAGCTTCCTTCACCTTGCTTTCCGCTTCCAAGCGGGCGGTACGACCGGCTTCTTTCTTCTGCTTGTCGGCATCGATAGCCTTCTGTACTCGGGCTTCTTTTTCAGTCAGCCAGGCATTGAAACGTTTTTCAGCTTCTTCCATCGTGAAAGCCCCCTTGTCCACGCCACGGAGCAAGTGATGCTTCAGCATGACGCCTTTGGAAGACATCAACGAACGGGCGGTGTCGCTGGGCTGGGCACCGTTGCGGAGCCATTGCACGGCTTTGTCCACGTTCAAGTCAACCTTGGCGGGGTTTGTCATCGGGTTGTACGTGCCTATTTTCTCGATAAATTTCCCATCTCGAGGTGCACGACCATCCGCTACTACAATGTGGTAGAAAGGAGCGCCTTTCTTACCGAATCTTTGCAGTCTGATTCTTACAGGCATTGTTTTGTATTTTAATAGGTTTTACAATTCCGGGAACTCCCTTTCCGGATTCTCCCGTCCGGTATCTTCCCGTCCCTCACAAGTCTTTCGACCCGAAAAAGGGCTGCAAAAGTAACACAATTTTCCGAATCATGCAAGCACTAATTTCCACAGTCACAAAGCAACCGCAGCAGTCCGCCTGTCGATATCAGCCATCCTGAACCCCTGAATCATCAGGATTCCCCGTCCTTTTCCGTTTCTTCCAACGGCCAAGCATCCAGCCAAAAAGCAAACCCAAGGGCAGCCACAACCCAAGATTCTCCGTTCCGGACCCTATCGCCAAGCCTAAGGCCAGGCCCAAACCTATATATCCGCCATAGCTGCTATGGCTGCCTTCCCGTGGATTGCGCTCGTTATCCTTGCCTTGAACATCTTCCATCATCTATCTTTTTTGCGGTCATTATTTAATCCGCTGGACGGCGTTCCACCAGCGATGCGGCACATTGCCTTCGGTAGCAGTTTCATAATCATGGTAAGCACAGGCCAAATAGCAATGCCGCCCGTAACGCTGCCGCTGCTCGTCGGAACAAGGCAGTTCCATCCACCAACGGTCGGTCTGCCGACACTTGTAAAATACCAAATCCTGCTCGGAATCCTCGAAAGGCACGATATACTGCTTGAAATCCATCCCGGCAGCCGACAAAGGATGGTCGTCGCAACGGAAACGCATCGCGTCCAAGAAGCACCAGGCCATCTCGGCCACCACCTGGGCACTGAGGTTGTCCCTCTCGAAAAACGGGTAATACTCGAAGAATCCAACCACATCCACCTCCTTGCTCAAACCGGCATAACGAGCCAGCTGGCAAACCTGCTCCACATTGAACCCGGTAGGACGAGCCCAAGGGTTGGCCGGGCTTTCCTGCCGCTTGAGCACGTTCAAGTCGAAGCTCACGCAGTCGGCATCCCGGATATAAGGCTCGGCATCCCGGATATCATCCTGCAAGAGACCGTAACGGCAAGCATCGAAATAGAGCTTGTCCATCAAGGAAACCGCCTCCTGTTCCACCAAATAAGTCTGATAACCCACATTCATGTAATTGAACAGGTAGTTGGCCGGTTCCACAGCCATCTTGCCCATATAGTTCGTATGGCTGGTTGGACTGTCCAGCGGATTTTCGTCCGCCCCCAAGCCTTCGGCCAAGTCAAGACGGGCATCCACCGTCACGATATTGGCCATTTTCTGCATCCGGGCGTAGGCTTGATAGACCGCATAGGTCAGATCCTGGGTCCCTCCCAGCAGGATCAAGGCGGATTTCTGGTTCAAAAGGCAACCGACCACCTCGGTAAGCGCAAAATAAGTGTCTTCGACCCGCTTGCCGCAGCGCATATTGCCCAAATCGACCACCTTGCCCAGACCTTGGGGCGCATACAGGTTGTAGAGTTCCCTGCGGACCGCATCCGCCCCGTTGCAATGCCTCTTGTCGGGCAGCGAACCTGTCTCGTCCGGACATCCGCCCCGGCTTTCGTCCAAGCCGATAATGACCACCGAAGCCCCTTCCAGTGAAGGGAAACGCTCCTTGACTGTATATTTTTCCACCTGATGCCCCAAGCGTTTGGTGCTGTCCTGATAAAAATTGGCCGCTTCCATGAACGGGCAAGGCTCGAAATAAAGGCTCAAATCGATTTCTTTCATGATTTCCGTTTTCTGCTACCGCAATCCGCCTCCGCTGTCCTTTCTCGAATCGCGCTGTGTTCCAATTCCAAACTTAGCAAAAGTACATCAAGCCCCGAACCTTGCCAACCCGTCCTCCGGAAATCCATACACAACCCATAGTTAACTTCTCCCCCCCCGCTGATTCGCCGCAGCCCCTCCGCAAAGGATCCTCCCCCAAAAGAAAGAGGGGAAGAGGCGAAAGAACCTCACGGAAAAAGGGGAAAAAGAAAGGCAAAAAGTGACAGCGTAAAAAAGGGCAAGATGTCTGAAGCAGACGCAGTCTGCAAGTTCTTGCACTTTAGCGGTCACTTTTTGCCTTTCCCACTTTTTCGTGGGTTCTTGAGCCCTTCCCCTCTTTCCCGACCCTTTGCCAACGGGCTACAGGCAAATCAGTTTGCCATGCCCCACCGAACCATCCGTCATTTCCACCCGGTAGAAATAGATACCCGACGGCAACACCGACACATCCACAGCCACCGAAGCCTGCCCCCTTTCACTCAAACGACGTTCCATCACCCGATTGCCCTGCAAGTCGAAGAAATACAAACGCCGCATCTCCGGAGCCAGCGTTCGGAACCATACCCGACGCTCCGCCCCGACAGGATTCGGGTAAACCTGCACCTCAGCCAAGCCATCGCGCCCGACATACACGACATCCTCGATCGCCACATTCCCGTCCAAAGCAGCCGTGAACATATTCACCCCGTTCACCACATGCCGGAAAGAAACCTGATCCGAAACCGTATTGAACGCCATATCCGACCACGACTTGAACGTAAAGCCCGGATAAACCGCCACGCTGATATCCGCCGTATCCCCCCAGTAATACGAACCAGCCCCCAAAGCCAGCCCACCTGCCGAAGGATAAGTCTCAACCAAGATATTGAACATCTTGGGGTTGAATAATGCCACATAAGCCGCATCGGCAGAATCCACAGAAACCGAAAGCACCGCCTCGGTCGAAACCACCTTCCCGTCCTTGGTCCAAGCCGCAAACTCGTGATTGGCATCCGCCACCGCCTCGAACGAAACCGTAGATCCGGAAGCGAACGAACCACCCGCCGTCACCGAACCCGCCACCACCGGCGAAGCCACCGTACTTATATCATAGTGCATCGGCTCAAAGATAGCCTCCGCCTGCAAATCCCCGTCCATTGCCAGCATCAGGCAAGCCAACGGATAAGTCTGCTCGCCCCCGTTGAGATTCCAGTAAGCAAAACGGTAACCCGCATCCGCCACCGCTACCAAGACCGCCGTCTCACCCTTCAGGAACTCGCCTCCACCGCTCACCGAGCCGCCGATTCCCGCCGACACCTCGGCCAGATAAGTAGCAGACGCAAAGACAGCCCGCAAAAGCGTATCCTTATCGGCCGTCAAAGACAGAGGATTCTGCGCTGAAATCCGGTTCCCGTCGGCATCGGACCAATAGTCAAAGGCATAACCCGGATAAGCTGTCGCCGACAAAGAAACAGGCGAACCGACCGCATACAAGCCAGCCCCCTGCACAGAGCCACCCAAACCGCAAAGCAATCCCACAGAAGCCGAATCCGGCGCAAACACCGCTGCCAGAGAACGCTCCCCACTCACCAAAAACCGATACGAAGCCTCATCCGATACCCAACGGTCATCCGATTTCCAGCCCAAGAACGCATAAGCCACACTATTGGGCAAAGCTTCCACAAGCACTTCCTGACCGTAAGCAAACATGCCCGAACCCTTCACGCTGCCATACGCCTCCGGTTCGGCAGCCACATCAATCCGGTACATCGTCGGTTCAAAGACAGCTTCCACATCCAAATCCTGATCCACATCCAACACCAAACGGGAATCCTCGCCCAATACACGACCCTGAGCCTCCCAAGCCGAGAAACGGTAACCCGGCATCGCGACCGCTTCCAGTATCAGTTCCGATCCATTTTCCGCCACAGCCAAGCCCGTCCAAGACAAGGTATCCGAATCCGAAACCTGCCTTATGACCACCTGCCCTGCCCCGACCAAGGGAACGGATACCGAAACTTCTTGCATGGCCGGTTCAAAGAACGCATAAAGCGAAGTATCCGAAAGCACATCGAAACGCAAAACCGAAGAAGCCGAAAGCCAAACCGTTGTATCCGAAGCCCCCGTCCAATGGCTGAACGCATAACCCGGCATCGGCATCGCCGAAAGCGAAAGCACGCTGCCATATTCCGGACGGGAAGAGCTGGCTTCCACATAGCCCTGACGGGCATCGAAAGCCTGAGCCGAAACACTCATCCGCTGCGGTGCAAAAACAGCATAAACCAGGGTATCATCCGTGACACGCATTTTCCACTCGGATTCACTGCTCAACAAGTTCCCGGCGGCATCCTGCCAAGAAGAGAACGTATGACACGGCGCCGCCTCCGCCCTGAGAACCGCTTCGTCCCCATAGGTAAAGCTTGCCGTAGCCGTTTGACCCGCTGCCGTAGCCGTTCCCACCGCCACCAATCCTTGACCCGTCATCACCCTTGCCTCGGCACGGACAACACGCAAGGAGAACAATGCCCTCAAAGAAGCGTTGGCTTCCACCGGCCAGCCCAGATCCGCCAGCGGCAAGGTATCCAGACCGCCCTCGGCATCGGCCACTTCCCAGCCCTCGAACACATAGCCTTGCGCCGCTTCCGCCCGCAAACGAGCCTCCGTCTTATAGGCATAATTCCCCGCACCTTCCACTGTCCCAGCGGTTTCATCGCTCAAAGCCAGATCCACACGGAACAAAGCAGGGGCGAACAAAGCCACCATCAAGGCATCGTCTTCGGCATCGAAAACATAAACGGGAGATTCTTCCAAGCAAGCCCGGAAAGCCGTATCCCCAGCCGCGAACCATCCCTTGAACTCGTAACCATATCCGGCTTCGGCTTCCAAACGAACTTCCGAACCATAGGGGTAACGCCCCTTGCCCGAAATCTCGCCGAAATAGGACTGCATGCCCGAAGCCTGTTCGTAACGCCCCGTCACGCCCGGCAATACCGAATTTCCATCCGCCTCCAGACCATAGGCCGTCATATCCAGTCTGGCCGCAAGCCCAATCTCCAATGTATCCGTCTTGAACACCGCCATCACCGAAGTGTCATTCACCGCCTGCACATAGCAGACATCCAGACGGCTCAGCAAGCCACCCTCGGCATCGGCCCAGTAATCGAAAGCATAACCCGGAGCCGCCACAGCCCGCAAAGCAGCCCACTGGCCTTCGGCATAATTCCCTTGGTTTTCCACCTTTCCGGCATCCTGCGGCTGCACCGAAGCCGCCACATTGACCACCCCCATGCCGAACTCGGCCACCATGCGGATATTCCCGGACATGTCAAACCGCACCTCCATTTCCCGGGAAAACAGGGAATCCTTTTCCATGCCGTTTTCATCCGTATAATAGAGCCTCCAGGCTACAAAACGGTATTCCTCGTCCAAAACCGAAGCCCGCAAATGAACCTGCCGGCCATAAGGCTGTTCCAAGACAAAGCGAGGCCCTTCCCCCGTCAAACCGACAACTTCCACCTGGCCGGCCGGGGAAAGCCCGTCCACCATCACTTCCAATTCCAGCATATCCGGCTCGAAATGCGCATACAAAGTAGTGTCCTTCTGCACGTAAATACGCAAATCCTGCGGATAGGCCGTCATGATGCTATCGGCTGTGCCCCAGCCCGCAAAATGGTAGTACGGAGCGGCCACCGGCTGCAAGAGCGCGTAGCTGCCGTTTTCGTACAAGCCGCCGCCATTCACCTTGCCGCCCTCTTCCGGCACAGCCAAAGCCGTTATCAATTTCCGTCTTTCGCTGAACACAGCCGCATACGTAGCATCCTCCTTCACTTCCATCTTCCACGGATTAGCCGATGCCACACTGTCATCGCGGACGCCCTGACGCTTGGCCCAGTAACGGAACTCGTAACCCTCCAAGGCCGAAGCCTCCATCTTGACGGAATCGAAATGGAAATACAGCCCGCTTCCGGAAGCCGTTCCCATCGCCTCGTTGCCCGACACCACCGTGATTTGATGCTGGATACGGTTAAACAAAGCCTTGATGGACCAATTGTCCTGAATCCGGAACGAATAAGGATTCTCTACCGAAAGCGTGTCGATACCGCCTTGGGCATTTTCCACTACCCAAGCCCCGAACAGGTAGCCTTCGGCCATTTCGGCTTCCAGCACCACCTCCTCCTGATAAGCATAAGAACCCGTCCCCTGCAATTGAGCGGCTTGCGGCATATCCGAAGCCAGTTCCACCTCGTAGCTTTCGGCTTCAAAGTGCGCGGTGAAGCGGAGATTTTCCGTCAAACGGCTTTCCTCTATCACCGTATAGGGATTTTCCGTTATCCGGCTCTGATCCCTTTCGTCCACCCAGTACAGGAAATGATAACCCGCCGCCGGCTGAGCCGTGATTGCCACCGTGGTATTGGCTTGCGCCGCGCCGAAACGCCCGCCCCCGCTCACCGAACCGCCCTGCGCCGGCTCAGCCGCCAAGGCCACCTCGAAATACTGCTGGTCGAAGAGCGCCTGCACGGTACGGGCTTCCTCGGCCATGAACCGCCATTCCGTTTCCTTGCTCAACGTATCGCTGCCTTCCACCCAAGCCACGAAACGGCAGAAAGGATTCGGCACGGCAGTCAGCACCACTTCCGCCCCGTACTCGTAGGTTCCCCCGCCGCCGACTCTCCCGTAGCTGTCATTATTCGCCAAAGCCGTTATCCGGATCTTGCCTTGCTCGAACAAAGCCTTCACCTCCATATCCGAAACGATATTGAAGGTATGCACCGGATTGGCCGACAACAACACATCCCCGTTATAGAAGCCGCCGAACTCGTAATTACCCAAAGCTTCAGCCCGGAGTTCCACCCGGCTGTTGTGCGCATAGACATGCTCGCCCGGTTCCGGACTGACACTGCCCTCGCCTTCCACCGACATTTTCAAGACATACTGGTTGAGCTCGAAGACCGCCACCAACGAACGATCTTCGTCCACGGCAAAGCTGTAGGTCTGACCCGCGCCTTCCACTTCCTTGCCGTTTTCCTGCCAGCAGACAAAATGGTAGCCATTGTACGGATTGGCGGTCAATGTAACGGTTTCCCCTTCGGCATAACCGCCGGCCCCGCTCACCGTTCCTCCGTTGCCCTGCACCGAAGCGGCAATCGTGTAACCCCGCATCAGTTCGATATCCTGCCCGTTGTCGGCCGACACCAGAGGATAATTGGTGGAACGCAGCCGGATCCGGTAATGCTCGCCCAAAGGCATATCGGCCGGAATCGTGATTGGCAGGCTGCCGCTAAAGTCGGTCGTGAGCCGCCCGATTTCGCGAGGCGAAGCAAAAGAGCCCGAGGCATCCGACAGCTCGGCAATCACCTGGTTGGGATTGGCCGGATGGGTATTCGGGCTCATCGTCCCGGTGATACGGAAATCAATCGAGGCAGTCTGCGCCCCGTCCCTCATATTGAAGCTCAGCATCGGCAGGTTCGTGATGCTCAACGCAGGCTTATAGACAAACAATATATCGTCCACATCGATCGTGGCTGCCCCGCCGCCCGGCGTGGCATTGGTGGTTATCGAAACCAGGCAATACCGGGCATCCTGGCTGCCGCAGCCCTCCCGGCTGAAAGGCACGCTGAATCGAACCCAGCCATTGGTCTTGGTGGGATTGACCGTGGCCACCGCCACCACCTGGTTGTAATCGGTGCCGGGATCCTTCACATCGTTGTCGTTATGGATGATAGCCCGGATTTGCCCCTTGTCGGAAGCGCTATTAGGACTATATCGGATCCAGACCACCATCGAGTCGGGCACCATCGTGAAAGGCAGGTTGAAGCCCGCCGAAGCCCGGTCGGTGAAATTATGGTTGGAAGCGTCCGTGGCCGTTGCCGAACCCATGTTGATGCGCCCGGTCGTCACGTTCCCGTTGGCATTGATTCCTATCACTTCCGTGGAATACACCTGCAAATAATACGAACCCGAAGTGCCGGGACGGCCTCCGTCCTTCCGGTCCAGACGCTTGGCCTTTCCCATATCCACCAAGCCTCCTGCCGTCTTGGCCGTCATGAAAGAGTTCCAGCCTCTCGGCTCCACATTCTCCGAACCCAAATTATCGTAATCCTCAAAACCCCGGTTGGGCAGCTGCTGCGTCCCGTTCAGGTCTTCCTGCGCATAAAGCGTCGAAGCGAAGCCGACAAGCCCCATGCAGGCCAAAGCCAAGGCCGTCCGTTTCAATTTCCTGAAAAAAACTGTCATAAAACCGTATTTCATTGCCTTGGTTTCCATTGTATCTTGCTTCATTTCCGAATCCGCCCGTAAGTTTGTTGTCTTATCTGTCTTCATCTTCTTCCCTCCTATTGGTTCTTAGCCACCCTGGCTTCTATCCGCACCGTCCCTTCTACCGTGAAAATACAGCTTTCCTGATCCGAAAGCCGTTCCTCCCCGTTCCTGTCCAGCAAATACCAGCCTTCGAAACGGTAGCCTTCCTTGAGGATGATACCCAATTCGGCTTCTTCCCCTTTGCGGTAGGAACCCGCGCCCTCGATGGCCGATACGCCCTCCGGCAAGGAAGCCTGCAAACGGACATACAGGGCCTCCGCCTCGAAATGCGCAACCAAGTCCGGGACTTCGGCGGCTTCCATGGTCAAAGCAGCCTCTGCCGAAAGCAGGCTGTCGCCCCTCGTCCAATACAGGAAACGATACCCCTCTTCAGGCTCGGCTGTCAAGGTGACTGGCTCGCCTGCCACCGCCATCCTGCCGCCGCTCACGCTGCCGCCTTCGGAAAGGTTCGGCCAAGCCTGCACCCAAAGCTCGTCGGATTCAAATACCGCCGTGCAAGTCAAGGACTGGCGCACCGGCAAACGCAGGGTGTCCTGCGCCTCCATCAAGGCATCGCCCAATCTCCAAGCCTGCAACCGCATTCCATCGGCAGCCGATGCCACCAAAAGCGCGGTATCGCCATAGGTGTAAGTGCCGCTGCCCGAAACTTCGCCCTCGCCCTCGGATAGAACCTCTATCTGGCACTCACGCATCCGCAGACGGGCTTCCAAACGGCTGTCTTGCCTCAATTCATAGACAAAATCAGCCTTGTCCGATACCGTCTTTCCCTCGGCATCGACCCAGGAAAGGAATTCCATTTCCGCTCCAAGGCCGCTCAAAAGCACCGGCACCTCGCTCCCATAAGCATATTCGCCGCTGCCCTGCAACTGAAGTTCCGAAGGCGCACTGCCTTCGTCTTCCCACGCCATGGCCAGTTCCAGCAAGAAGGTATCCGGCTCGAACACGGCTTCAATCCGGTAATCCTTATCCATCGTCCAATCCATCGCCGCTTGGCTGCCAATCAGGTTTCCGTTTTCCATCCAGGCCGCAAAATGATAGCCCTCGGCCGCTTGGGCTTCTATGCGGACCTCGCTTCCTGCGTTGTACGAACCCGCCCCCTGCACAGATCCTTCGCCCTCGGCCACAAGCAATTCCAACAAGCGCGATGCCGGACGGAAGAAAGCATAGAGGCTGTCCGCGCCCTCCACGGCAAGCGTCCAGACCGCCGTCTTGCTCAGCGTATCCGAACCCTCGGCCAAAGAAGACCAATGGCTGAATTCATACTGTCCTTCACAAGGGAACGCACTGACTTCCACGCTGCTATCGAAAGGATAAAGCCCCGTCCCGCATACGCTGCCCTGCCCGTTGCCGACGGCTATGACATCCAAGCGGTATGCCTTTGACGCAAAGCGTGCCGTCAGATTCATCGGCGTTTTCACCGAGAACAGGTATTCCTTGCTTTCCGAAAGCAAGCGGCCTGCCTCGTCGTAATACCCGGCAAAAACATAGTGTTCCGGTTCTTCCACACGCAAACAAGCCATCCTGCCGTGGGCGTATTCCCCAGCCCCTTCCAATTTCCATCCGGCATTTTCCGGCAAGCCCTCCGCTTCCACGTTCACGCTATAAGAATTGGTATCGAACAAGGCCGTCAGGATTTCCCCGCCCTGCAAGGTCCAAGTCAGGGTATCGCTTTGAAAATCTTCCGTATTCCCCTCTTTTTCAATCCGCCAGCCTGCCAGATGCCAGGCCGGGGATGCCAAAGCGGTAAAACCGTGCCGGCTGCCGTAAGCGGCGGTATAGACCGATGACAGGTTCTTTCCCTTTTCCAGAACCAGACCCGCGCCTTGGGGCGAAACCGCCACTGCCGCCTGCACGTCCACCGGTTCGAAACGGGGCTCGATTTCCATATCTCCCCGCATATCGAAACGCCATTCGGGCTGCATGCTCAGGCAATTGCCCTCTTGGTCGAACCATCCGGCAAAACGGTAGTGTTCCTCCGGTTCGGCCTTCAACTCGGCCTGCGACATATAGGGATAAATCCCCGCTCCCGATACGCGGCCGCCCTCGGTTTCTTTCAGAATGATATCAAATTCGGCCCGGTCAAAACGAACGCCGAAATTCGTGTCGGTGGTGGAGGAAAATTCCAGAACCGGGTTCTGCGAAATCTCGTTGCCCTCGGCATCCACCCAAGCCCCGAATTCATAACCGTATCCCGGTATCGCGGTCGCCCGGTTAGTCTCGCCATAAACAACCTCGTCAATCTCCACGCTGCCTGCCGAAGCCGGTTCCACAACAAAGTCCACCTCTATATGCGCGGCCTGCATCAAAGCCGTCAGCTGCAAATCGCCATGCACTTCATGCAGATAGGGATTGGTCAGAGACAAGGTATCGCCCTCCTGGCTTATCCAAGCCGCCAGCTCGTAGCCGGTAGCCGATTCCACCCGAAGCAAGGTATTATAAGCCGTCCGGAACTCGCCCTGCCCGCTGACTGAAAGAGCAGCGCCTTCGGGTTCCACCGAGATTTCAACGGTATAGGTCTCGGCCTCGAAACGAGCCACCAGGAAGCGGTCTTCGGTGATGTCAAAGCCGTATTCCTCTTCTGTGGAAAGCAGCTCGCTACCCTCATACCAGCCCAAGAAACGGTATCCCGGCACCGGCTCGGCCTTGATCCGCACCCGCTCCCCTTGCGCATAGATGCCGCCGCCTTCCAGCATCCCGGCACCGGCCGGAGAAACGCTCAGGTTCAATTCCCATTTCTTCAGCCCAAAGCTTGCCGTCAAAGAAGTGTCGGATATAATACGCAAAGCCAAAGGATTATCGGTGCTCGCCACTTCCCCGGCTTCGTTCTTCCATGCCTCGAACTCGTAATCCTTGTCCGTGGCAAGCGCGTTCAATTCAATCACGGAACCGAAAGCCAGCTCCACTTCGGAAATTTCCGTGTCTTGCGCATCCCTCACTTCGCCCGGTCCCTCGATGCCAAGGCGCAAGGTATGAAGGTTGGGAGCAAAATAAGCCGTGAACGTAGTGTCGGAAACCAATTCCTCGATCCGCAAAGGATTATCGTTGAACCGCCGTCCTTCGGTATCGGCCCAGTATTCAAAATGATAGCCCTCAAAAGCGGTAGCGGTCAGTTCCGGCCTTTGACCCACTATGTATTCGCCTCCACCGGCCACATCGCCTCGCATCGGGTCGCTCGAAATAGCATCCACTTGATAATGCGCCAAATCGAAAACGGCCACTATCTGCGCCTCGCCCTTGACTTCGTAGGAATAGGAAGCCGAGGAAGATACCGTATCCCCGTTGATGACCCAATAGCGGAAATCGCGCTGAGCTGCCGGATTGGCCTGCAAGTCCATCTTTTCAAAATGCGTGTAAAGTCCCGATGCCGGCGTCACGCTGCCCCAGCCTTCCGGCCGGCTCTCGATGGAGACAGCGTAGGTGTTCAGTGCCATCACCGCTTCCAATGTCCGGTCGGACAATACCGGGAAAGACAAGGTATCGTCCGTGGAAAAAGATTCCCCGTTCTCGTTCCAAGCTTCCAAATGATAACCTTCTTCCGGCACGACCCACAGATGCGCTGTCTGCCCGTGCTTGTACTCGCCTGCGCCGACCACCCGTCCATGCTGGATCGAAGCCGCCACCTGGTAACGAGCCGTATCGAAATAAGCGGTAATCTGGTAATCCGAAAGCAGGCGGCCTTCGGGTGTCAGGTTCAGGCTCGGCTCATAGACCGGGCTCTGGCTGATGCCGTCCCGGTTAATTTCGTAACGTACAAAGGAATAGCCCTCGGCCGGAACGGCGGTCAGGTTCAAGTCCAAGGCATCGAAAGCCGAATACTGGCTGTCGGCCACGGCAATTCCGTTCTGCAACAACTGCCCCCAGCTTTCCTGTCCCTGCGCCGGACGGGCGCTGACCGTATGGAACTCTTCTTCGAATACCGCCCGGTAATGTCCTCCGGCACGGATGTCCTCGAAAAGCAGCAGGGTATCGATACCCAAGAGGTTGCCCAGACTGTCTTCCCAACGAAGGAAATGGCTGTAGGGATTCGCGGCATGGGCCACGGCGGTAAAACTGCTGAAATGCTTGTGGATTCCGCCGCCGTCCACACTGCCGAGCTTGGCATCGGGCAAGACCTCGAATGTGAATTCATAAGGGATGCTGTCCACTTGCGGGTAGAAGGTGCCTCCCTGACGGGCTTCGTAATCGAAATCGGGGGAATCTTCCGAGTAAACCTGCCCGTTGAGCTCGTAACCATGGAATTCATAGCCGTAGTCGAGCGTCAGGCGCAAGGAAGCGGTTTCCCCGTTGATCAAGGTCACTTCCTGGCTGTTGTTGTTGGCAAAATAGGAAGTCGCCCCGGTGACGTTTTCTATACGCAAGGTGTAGGTGGTATCGAAAAGAGCCGTCAAATCCCGGTCTGCCGTGACCTGGAACACATAGTCCGGGTTTTCCGACACAGTAGCCCCGTTCTCCTGCCAGCCCAGGAATACGCAATCCGTATTGGGGATTGCCGACAGCGTCTGAGTACTGTTGTGGCGGACAAGCTGCTGTTCTCCTGCCGGATTCACACGCCCCATCGCGTTACCGGCCCGCACGCTCAGATACCATTCCCGGTAGATGGCCAAGGGCAGCTCCGCGCTTTGCACGGGATAATTGGTCGATTCCAAGCGAAGCCGGTACTTGTCCGAGTCGGGCAAATCCGCCGGAATGCTGGCGGAGATGTTTCCCGACTGCGTAAATCCGGAAATCGCGACCCAGCCGATCTGGAGCGCGTTGTCGAACGAACCGTTCTCGTCCGACAGATAGGCGCGGATTTCGTTCGTGGCGGAAGGATTCAAAGGGTCCGAAGTCCCGGCGGAAAATTCGTAAGGAATGGAGAAATTCTGGGATGTGCCTCCATGGCGGACCAGCCGGGTCGGGCAATCCGCACCGATGCTCATCGAGGGGTTGTAAACCAACAGCACATCGTCCACCCACATCTGGTCCCCGTTCACCACCTCGCGGAAGCTGTTGCCTGCCGTGAAGCTCAGCAAAAGGTAAGCGGGAGCCGAGGTACTGGCATACTGCACCGGGGCGCTGTACCTTGTCCATTGGCCTCCATTGTACTGGATTTTCACATTAGCCGAACCGATGACGGTCCCGTTGGCCGTGGTCCCGCTGCCCCGGTCTTCCAAATCGCTGTTATCATGCAGGTAGAGGGTCATGTTCCCGTTCCGGCCCCCGTTCTCGCCCAGCTTGGCCCAGAACACGATGGAATCGGGGCGGCCCGTGAACGGCCAGGATTTGGAACCGTCACCGGTATTGGTGTAAATGCAGGAATTTTCATTCTCTTTACTTTCCCTATAGTACAGGGTACCCGTAGTCAAAGTCCCCATGTCCACCCTGCGACGAGTAAACCAATTCAGCCAATCGGATTCTGTCACCTGTATCTGAACGGAAGAACTCCCCGCAGATCCCGGGCGTTTATCGGAAGACTTCCATATCGACTGATTCCTGTTCGTCCCTCCTGTGGCTTGATAAGCCTCGAAATTGGAGCTCGAGCTCCAAGCCCAAGGGCGAACGTCGCTGTCCCACACTTCAAAATCATAATTCGGTGGCTGGGGGAAGCCGTTCTTATCTTGTACCTGGGCTTCAAGCCGCCCTGCCGACATTATTCCGGAAAACAACAAAAGAATACCGAAGAATCGTATCTGTTTCATCTTCTATAAGATTGTAATCTCCAAACGATACATAGCCCGAAGTTTCCCTCCCGGAACATCCCTCTAAAAGGACGGACTTTCCAGCTTTGCATCCCGATTTTCTAACAAACTGCAAAACTATAGAGAAGACACACAGAATCAGCCGATATTCCGCCAAAATGTCCGAAGCCGCCGCAACAAGACAGCTTATAAACAATACAAAAACACTATACTTCAATCAATTACAAATAATTTTCCACATTTACTCCCCCTTAGGTCTTTTTACCGAACTTCAGCAATATCCGCCCCAAAAACAAGCTTTCAGCCCACATTCCCATCCTCGACCATCCTCCCCCTTTCCCTGTGCGCTACTACCAATCACCGCCCACCTCCAGATACGCAAAATGGCCGGAAAGGCATCATCGTCTTTCCGACCATTTCATATCCGACAGGATTCTACTCCGGCCCGCCCGTCGGCGTGTCAGAAGGGGCACAGGCCGACCATGTATTAACGGACAACCGCCTTAAGCACCGCACTCCCATTTTCGTTCGACAAACGAACCACATAATAAGCAGGAGCGTATTTCGACAAATCCAAGGTCTGCAGGCCGGCAGCCATTTCCTGATCCAGCAACAGCTGGCCGGAGATCGACAGGACCTGTACCCGGCAGGCTTCGCTCAACTGCAGATTGAAACGGCCATCGGCAGAAGGATTCGGGTAAAGCTTGGATGCCGCCAAAGCCGCGTTTTCATTCGCGCTCGGATCGGGAGTATCCCCGCCTCCATAATACAACTGCACATCATCCACCCAGAGAGCGCTTCCCAACTGCCCTTGGCAAGCCAGGAAATTGTCGAAGTTGTAACCGGCGCTGGCCACGAACAGAACCGTAATCGAATCGGGCTGCAATTCGGACTGGTAGTTGATGCTAAGGTCGAATTCCGTCCAATCGGCAACGGCTTCCTTGAAGACCAATTCCCCACGGCCAATCATCTGGCTCATGCCCAAATCTTCGTTATAACGTTTCAATTCTACGAAAATGCTGGCCGAGTCGCCGTTGACCGGAGCGTATTTCATATAGCCTTTCATTCCCAGAGGACGGCTGGTAAAGGGATAGCCCAGCGTGGCATCGATATTGGCGATATCCACGGTAATCGTCCCGACAACACCGGGAATGAACAGATTATGAGCCGAAGCCGAATCTTTAGCATCGCTGTTTCCGAATACCATCGAAGAAGACACCATGCGGGGAGCGAAATCATCGGCCTCTCCCGAACGGCCGGCATCCTTGAACAAGGTAACGGGTCCCGTGAACATTTCCGGAGGCAAAGTGGCAAGGAAATTCAACGAACCCCAGAAAGGATCCGTCAAATCGTCATAGGTAACAGTATCCTGGCCTTTCCCCGTTTCCCAATAATCAAAGCCTGGATCTTGGAACAATTCCTGGGACTGGGCATGCAGGCTACCCCATGCCAAAGGCAATGCCATCGCGAGTAAAACTAACTTTTTCATAATACAATAATTTATAAATTAATTAAATCTGGTTTTCATACAATCACAAACGAGCCACATCCGCCTTGCTCCGCTTGAACCAGGTAATCGGGTTGATATCCCGGAAACGATAAACCATCTGCAAGGTATAGGTCCGCGGCGCTTCTATATACAAAGGTCGCAGCGAGTATTCGGCATTGAGCAGGTTGTTCACGACAAAGGAGACTGTGAAATGCCCCAAATCCACGCTGGCCCGCAAATCCAAGACAATGGAACCCCACTCATGCTGCCGCATGAACTCCCCGATTCCATAAAAGGGCAAATCCATCGTCATGTTATCCAACCAGTCTGCATGGTTTGCCTCGTTGGCATCCATTTCCAGGAACACCCCGTCCACATTCTTCATCGCGCTCATGTACTGCACGCCCATCCCTACCGAGAAATCCTTGAAGAATCGGATATCGAAATCCAATTTCGCCATATGCTGGATACGGTATTTCAAGATATTGCCTTCGGTATTGGACGAAGAATTGCTGTACATGTAATCCTTGGTCGCCGTGGATTCATAGACTTTATCGGGTTCCCGGCAGACCGGCAACGAATAGGTATAATTGGCCATCAGATTAATCTGCAAATTGTCGAGAATATCCAGTTCTGTGGCAAAGCTGGCTTCAACGCCCGAAATCGTGGCCCGTCCGGTATTGAAGAACTGGAAGCCGAAACGTTCGTAGATAGGAGCGGATTCGTCGGCATTCCAAGGTCCCATAAAAAATTCGATATAATTCCAATAAAACTGATGAAAGCCAGCCACATCAAAATAACCGCTGGCGATTCCGCTCTTGAAATATTGCCGCAAGCCTAATTCCATATTCAGGCTATGTTCCGATTCCAAATCCGGGTTCGGGTAGAAACCGTACATCCCCACCCGGGTCGTAATGAATTTTTCCCCGATAGTGGCCGCCCGGTAGCCTTGCCCGGCAGACAAACGCATCACTGTCCCGGTCTTGGACAAATCGTAATTCAAGCCCAACTGGAATACCGGCATCATCTCGAACCAGTCATCCACGAAGACCGCTTCCAGACGACCGCCAAACTCCAGATTCAGGTTCTTCTCCTTCAAGAACGGCTTCTTCAAACTGAAGAAAGCGGCCAAATTATCCGCCTCGTGCGAACCGTCGGTGCCCACATTGTACACATCACCCGAGAAAACCTCTCCGCCCGAATAGGTATATTGATTGGCAACCCCGGCCACCAAGGTCAAGTCGCCGGCCTGCTTGAAGGTCTTGCGGTAACGGTAGGTATTGTAAACCGAACGGGAATAGGCATCCTGCCCGCTGATATTAATCACATTGTTATCGGAATACATAAAACGGTTGTCTAGTTCATGCACCCCGCCTTTGGGGGAAACATATTTCAAATGCGGGTCGATCAGGAACACGATATCCTTGAAATGGCTCAAGGTAGTCTGATACTCCCTTTTCTTGGTATAACGCCTGTTGGCAGCCACTTTCTCGCCTTCCGGTATAAGGACATAATTCCCATTGTCCCGCATATAAGCGCCGTCGTTGTCCTGCACGTAATCGACCCAATTCCCGAAAGGACGGTACTTGCCATCAATCGCATTGGCCCAGAAGTTGTACATCACATTGTCCGAATACATGAAATTGGCATTCAAAGCCAAAGTCCAACGGTCGTTGATATGGAAACGATTGCCCATGCTGGCCCGGACACGGCTCTCGGCATGTTCCACATTCTCCGAAGGCTCGGGATCCCCGCTCAAGCGGTAGCCGTCATCGTAAGCGTAGTCCACGCTGGCCGAGAAATCCCACCATTTGGCCAGCTTGCGGGAATGGGTCAGGCTAGCACCGGCTTTCATCGGCACGCCTTTGGTCCAGGACTTGTCTTTTACCTGACGGTTTTCCTGAATGGTATTGAACGGAGGAAGGGGATTCTGATACAAGAAATTTTCCGTCTGATACTGGCAGTCCGGTTGCTCGTAAGCTCCCACATACAATTTTATCGTGCTGACCGGGTCGTTCGAAGCGTATTTGGTATGCACGTTGATGGCTCCGTTGATGGCCGCCGAACCATAAAGGACAGAGGCCGCGCCTTTCAAAATGTCGATTTGCTCCACATCATCCATCGACACTAAATTCCAGGCCGGACGGCCCGCATCGGCCCGCAGCATCGGCATATTGTCCAAAAGCAGCATCACCCGGCTTCCCATCCCGGAACTGAAACCGCTCCCGCCCCGCATCTGCGGCTCGTTATCCACAATCGCCAAACCGGCCACGCCTTTCAGCGCCCGATCCAAAGTAGTCACATTGTTCTTGTTGATAGTCTGCAAGCCCACAACCTCCATCGTCTGTATCGCCGCCTTGCCATCCCGCTTCAAACGAGTCCCCTGCACATTGACCGTCTGCAAGGTATTGACATGGGTCGACATCCCCACGTTCAGCACCTTCACCTCCTCGTCCGGAGCGAAAGAAACTTCCACCACCTTGTCCGAATAGCCTAAATAACGGAACTGCAATTTGAAAGAAGGCCTGTCGGTGGTCAAGGTATAATTCCCGTTCAAATCGGCTACTGCCCCTGCCCCGCTGGATCCCAACAGTACCACTTGCGCCTGCGGCAAGGTCAACTTATCCTTCTCATCGTAAATCTGTCCCTTGACAATATAGTATTTCTGTGCTTGAAGTGCAGAAAAAAAACCGCACACCGCAAAGACAATCAAAAAAATACGCAACGAATAAAATAAATTTCTTGTCATACTCCCAGTTTTTCCTCTCGGTTCTCGCCGCAAAGCCAAACCAAGAAAACCTCGAACCAAGGGGTAAAAGTATTCCAAAAGGACAGTCCGCAAACCGAACCGTTCGCCGAAGAGATTAACAAACACCTGTTAATTAAAACACAAAAAGCAGTATTTGAACACTTTGCACAAAAAGCACCCAAATACTGCTTTTTCACCGAAAAACCCGAAGTTTTCGGCTCTACTACTGGGATTCAAGCTCAACAACCGAGAGTCAGCCCCAGCACATCTCAATACGTGAATGTGCCATGCTCGCCATCAATGGTCAGCATGTTCTTCGACATGTTCTCGCAATAACCAATCACCTTGGCATCCAAATCGAAGTAGCGGGCGATCTTGATCACATCGGTAGCAATGTTTTCCTTCACGTACAGTTCCATGCGATGGCCCATATTGAACACTTGGTACATTTCTTCCCAGGAAGTGCCGCTTTCGGACTGAATCAGCGAGAATACCGGAGGTGTCGCGAACAGACTGTTCTTAACCACATGCAGGTTGCGGACAAAGTTCATCACCTTGGTCTGCGAACCGCCCGTGCAATGGACGATGCCATGGATGCTGGGACGGTAGTTCTCCAAGATAGCCTTGATGACAGGCGCGTACGTACGGGTCGGGGACAACAGCAACTGCCCTACATTCATGCCTTCCACACCGGTCGGGTCGGTCAAGGACTTGCTTCCGGAATACACCAAGTTGTCAGGAACCGCCTTGTCGTAGGTTTCCGGATACTTCTCGGCATAGGAATGCTTGAGCACGTCATGACGAGCCGAAGTCAGGCCATTGCTGCCGATACCGCTCGTGTACTTGCTTTCGTAAGTCGTCTTGCCGAAAGAAGACAGACCGATAATCACATCGCCGCCTTGAATGCGGTCGCAGGCAATCACCTCGTTGCGCTTGATCCGAGCGCAGACATTGGCATCCACCACAATCGTACGGACGCTGTCTCCCAAATCGGCGGTCTCGCCTCCGGCAAAGGAAATCCGGATATGCTCCTTGGCCATGTTGTCCACGAACTCCTGAGTCCCTTCGATGATTTCCTTAATCACTTCGCCGGGAACCAAGAACTTGTTACGGGCAATCGTGGAAGTCAGCAAAAGATTGTTGGTAGCCCCTACGCATAACAAATCGTCCGTATTCATGACAATCGCGTCCTGGGCGATGCCTCTCCATACAGAGATATCCCCTGTTTCTTTCCAGTACAGGTAAGCCAGAATAGCTTTCGTCCCTGCACCGTCGGCATGCATGATATTGCAATAGGAAGGCCCGAATACCGGCTTCTTGTTGTCTCCAACCACATCAGGAATCACCTTGCAGAAGGAATGCTCAAAAAGACCCTTGTCCAGATTGCTCACTGCGTTCTTCACATCGGTCTTGGCTGCCGAAACGCCACGTTGTTCGTACTTTGTACTTGCTTCCATATCTCTAGTTTTTATGTTACCCACTCCCCTCTCCGTTTTTCCTTGCAGAAGCCTCCGACACGCCGCCTAAAGGTGCGGCAAATTCCTCATTCGACACATCCTCCATTCCCGGCTTTTCCGGACTCTTTGCCCAAAAACGCTATTCCTCTACTACAATATGTTGCTTTTCGTTATCAATACGGTATGTGCCTATCTGCGACATCGCAGCCCGGTTCAGGATGAGCTCGGCCGGCATTTCCTCCGCCGTTACCATCTCGACCCGTTCCAGCACATACTGCCCTATCTTGATTTCCTTCAACTGGAGCCGCTGGTTGGGAAGGACTTCCCCTTCCTCGTCAAAAGCCTTGGCCTTATTGCGGAAACTGTTGATTCCCAGATTGCCCGCTTGCAGCAAACGCATGGCCGCATCGATACTGATGAAGCAATACCGAGCCTGTTCGTCCAACACCGCCCGCATCCCAAGCCCATTGGCAATCACACGCAATTCAGGTTTATTATTGGGATTCCAAGTAAAAGGAACCTTGTTGGCATTTTCCATATCGACGATACCGATCATGGCACTCAGGCTACGATCCCCGGACGGAATGAAATCCTCCCTCAATACACTGAATTCCGTACGGCGGTTCAGCTGGTGCGCCGCTTCCTGCCGTCCACGCCCCTCCAGGCTGGAAATATATTCATCGGTCAGAACCACGCCCGAATCAAAGACATAAGGCTGACCGTTGTAAACCGAGACCATCTGCCGCTGCAATTTGCGAGGCACCTGCGACCCGTATCCCTTAGCCACCAGACGTTCCCCGTCAATGCCCCGGCGAATCAGGTAATCCACCACCGACTGCGCCCGGTACTGGGAAAGAGAATCGTTGGTCATCGCGATGGGACGGGAGTCGGTATGCGAAGCCAGCTCTATCACCAGGCGAGGATTCTTTTCCAGCATCACGATAAGCCCCATCAAAGAATCCTGGTATTGTTCCTTGAGATCCCATTTGCCCAAATCATACAAGATTTCCGGAAGCACCACCGGACCGCGAGGCACGGACTCCAAAGCGAAGTCGTGCACGAAATCCCGGCTTTCCACCAAGCCGACCGTGGTTTCCGTTCCCTCCGCCCCTAAGTAATTACGTTTTTCCACCACAATCTTGTAAGTAGTATTCTCATTGACTTGGCCGCTGCCGAATTCGTAATGTCCCCGGGAATTAGTCGTGGTCGCCACCAACATCCCATCGCTGCCCACCAAAGTAATCTCGGCATCCGCTATCGGCTGCAAGGTGGCCGTGCTGATCACCGTCCCGGAAATCGTAAACAGGATATCAGGCAAATAAAAAGAATAGATATCATCACTTCCCCGGCCGCCTCCCCGGTTGGAACTGAACAAACCCTTGTTCTGCCCGGGTATGAAGCATATACCGAAGTCATCGGCATTGGTATTGATCGGGTAATCTATCTTCTCCACTTCGGCAAAGACATCGCCCCGCTTCACCGCGCTGAATATATCATAGCCGCCGGTGGTATTATGCCCGGTAGATGAAAAATAAAACAAAGTGTCGTTCCGCTGGAACGGATAAGCTTCCTTGTTTTCGGTATTGACCAAATAGCCGCCCGGATTCCCGGCTGCCAGGATAGAATCGATTTCTTCCGGGCTGGAGGTCTTTTCCCAGTTCATATTGACAGGAACGCCGAACGAACTGCCGCTGCCTTCGGCATACCATATATCCAGATCCCCGAAACCTCCCTCCATATTGGATGCAAAATACAAACGTTTGCCATCGGCCGTAATGAAAGGATGAATGAAATCCGAAACCGTGTCCCCATTGATATCCACATCCACCGGATCCCCCCATGCATTGGCCGCCTCGTCGAAAGTGGACATCTTAATCACGCAACGGTTGGCCTTGTTTTCCTCATGACCGCAGAATGTGTAATACATCGTATTCCCGTTGTCGCAGAAAACCGCATCCGTCTCGTTCGAAGGCGTACTGGTCTTGCCGTTCTGATCCAATTTTTCCGGCTGGGTCCAGCTGCTGCCTTTGGCTTCCGCCACGAAGATATCCGAAAAACGCTGCCCGGTCCAGGCATCGGTCTGCTTGCCGGTCACGCCTTCCCTCGTAGAGGAGAATGCCACGACAACCGAAGAGTCCGTGCTCCAATAACGGGGAGCCCAGTCCCCTTCCTTGGAATTGAGCTTACGCTCGTTGGCAATCTGGTAACGCGAAGCCTGGTCGGCCAGACGTCGAGCCAGCACACTGGCCCTCAAGCCTTGCATCCCCGCGCTATCGTCAGGCATATAATCCAAATAGTTCTGGAAATTCTCAATGGATTCCTCGTAATCGCCCATTGCAAGCTGAAGGTTCGCCAGCTCGAAATAGACGGCAGGCTCCACTTTATAATAGGCGGCCCGCACGCAGCGCTGGTACTGCCGCATAGCCTGCTTGAGGTCGCCGCTGAGGCGGTACGACTGGGCAATCTGGTACATCAAGCGGTTCTTCAAATCAGGGTCGCTCGATTTGGAATGCTTGCTCAAACGGGAAAAAGCCTTCTGATACTGGGTCACAGCCACATTATACATATGGTAATGGAAAGCCGTATCAGCCTTCTTGATCTGCCGTTTCTGCGCAAAAACCGCATCAGCGGGCAGGAAAAACAAAATCAATGAGAAAAAGACACAGAGATAACCTTTTATTCCGCACAGCTTTTTCCAGGGCGATGAAAGCCCTGGCACACAGACTGACTCCTCTTCCTGATTTCTATACTCCATAACACGCATACCTTCTCTATTAAATAGGCATCTCGGATGTGCGAATTTACGCATAATCTTGAAAATAAAAAAGAGCGGCTGCAAAATTTCCTAATTGTCAACACAATAAAAAAAAGAGGGAATCCTTTCGCGGACTCCCTCCTTTTCTCAGCAAACATCGATTATTGCGCTACGGCTTTGCTGGTATAGATACCTTTTGCCTGAGCTTCGGCCAGTTCTTTCTTCTGCTTGCGCATCAACAGACGGTAAGCGATAGGCGAAGCCACGAAGATGGACGAATACGTACCAATCGCGATACCGCAGAGGAGGCAGAAGGTAAAGCCCCGGATCACTTCCCCGCCGAAGATGAAAATCATCAAGACGGTCACCAAGGTGGTACCCGAAGCGTTGATGGTTCGCGGCAAGGTGCTGTTGATGGCCGCGTTCATATTGTCCTTCAACGCATGCTTGGGATAGAGACCCAGGTTTTCACGGATACGGTCGAACACAATCACGGTATCGTTGATCGTATAACCGATAATCGTCAGGATAGCCGCGATGAACGACTGGTCGATATCGAGCGAGAAAGGCAGGATTCCATAGAAAATGGAGAACAAGCCAATCGTAATCAAGGCATTGTGCATCAGACCAATCAAGGCGCTCAAACCGAACTGCCAACGCTTGAACCGAATCGCGATATAGATGAATATCGCCAACAAGGCCAAAGCCACCGAAATGAAAGCCGAACGGGTGATGTCGGTAGCCACAGCGGCACCTACGATTTCAGAGCTGATCTGTCCGATCGTCTTGTCTTCGGTAAAGATTTTCTCTTCGATAGGCTTTGCAAAGAAGCCCTTGCAGCCCTCATACAAGCGATGCTGTACATCGGCATCCACATCGGTACCGGTTTCCTCGATACGGTACTTGGTGGTCACCTTCACCTGGTTGGAAGGACCGTAGGTCTTCACTTCCGGAGCATCCCCGTCGAAAGCGGCGGTCAGGCTTTCACGGATGTCGTTGGCATGCACCACCTGGTCGAAACGCACCACGTAGGTACGGCCTCCGGTAAAGTCGATACCTAAGCTCAGACCACGGATCGACAAGGAGACGATGCAAATCAGGATAACCGTAGCCGAAGCGATAAACGAGTACTTGCTCTTGCCGATAAAGTCGAACTTGGCCTTGGACAGGAAGTTTTCGGAGAACTTATGGCTGAAGGAAATATTCTTGTCGTGGTTCAGCTGGCGGTTGAAAATCAAACGCGGGATGAACAAGGCCGTGAACAAGGAGGTACAGATACCGATGCAGAGGGTCGTCGCGAAACCCTTGATAGGACCGGTACCGAAGTACAACAGGATGATACCGGTAATCAAGGTGGTCACCTGACCGTCGATGATAGCCGAATAACCGTTGCGGTAACCTTCGCTGATAGCCGTCCGCAATGTCTTCCCGATACGGAGCTCTTCCTTGATACGTTCGTAGATGATAACGTTGGCATCGACCGCCATACCCAAGGTAAGCACGATACCGGCGATACCGGACAGGGTCAGAACCGCCCCGATCGAAGTCAGGATACCGAAGAGGAAGAACACGTTGACCAAAAGGGCCACATTGGCGATCAAGCCTCCCTTGTTATAGAAGATGAACATGTAAATAAGCACCATCAAAAAGGCCAGAATGAACGAAATCATACTGTTGGTGATGGATTCCTGACCCAAGGAAGGTCCCACGACCGCTTCCTGGACAATCTTGGCAGGAGCCGGCAGCTTACCAGCCTTCAATACATTGGCCAAGTCCTGACCTTCTTCCACGGAGAAACCGCCGGTAATCGACGAACGCCCGCCGGCAATCTCGCCATTGACCGTAGGCCATGAATAAGCCACATTATCCAATACAATCGCGATGGAACGTCCTACATTGTGACCGGTCAGGTTCTTCCAAATCCGGGCTCCTTCGGTGTTCATGCTCATGCTGATTTCCACACCGCCGTTCTGGCCGAAATCCTGACGGGCATCGGTAACCACATCCCCGCCCAGAGGAGCCTGGCCGTCACGGGTGCTGACCTTCAACGCAATCAAGGAATAGATATCGGTGTTCTCCTGAACCGGTTTTACCGACCATACGAATTTCACATTGCGGGGGAACTTGCTCTTGGCCTGGGCCAGCATCTCGTCGATCTTGGCCATATCCCTTTCGCGGGCATAACCAACCACAGGTCCCATGCGCTGTTCATCGCCTTGGAACAAACTGGGCATCAAAATAGCGAACAAGGGATTCTGCTGCTGCCAGCGTTCGGCATCCATGTTCTGGATACCGGCCGAGTCCTGTGCCTTGGCTACCTGAGCCAGCAAGTCGCTTTCAGCTTCAGCGGATTCCGCAGCGGGTTCCTGCGCATCGGCTTTCAACTCTTCGGAAGCCTTTTCATCAACCCCTTCTTCGGCCAATTTCTGCACGGAAACCAGATACTCGTTCGCTTCCTGCAAATAAGGAATCATTTCGGAGAACTCGTAGGTTTCCCAGAACTCCAGCTGAGCCGTACCTTGCAGCAGCTTGCGGACACGGGCGGGGTCTTTCACGCCGGGCAGCTCGACCAGGATACGGTCGGTCTGCGCCAGTTTCTGGACATTGGGCTGAGCCACCCCGAATTTATCGATACGGGTGCGAAGAATCTGGTATGTACGGTCGAAAGCGCTACCGGTTTCGGCCTTGATGGCCCGAATCACTTCCGCGTTCGTGGAATTGGCGTTCACATCCTTCATTTCAAAACTGAAAATGGCCGCCATCTGCGCGTTCGGGTCTCTCTCATTCCATACCCGGTCGAACACGTCCACGAAATTGGTATTGGCTTCAATCTTGTTACGCTGGATAGCTTCTTCCATCACGCTGTTGAAGAAGGTATCGGCGCTGTAACCGGACAATGCGCGAACCACGTCGGCCGTGGATACTTCCATCATCACGTTCATACCACCCCGCAAGTCCAGACCGAGATTCAGTTCCCGTGCCTTGCATTCCTTATAGGTGTATTTCTTAATCAAGATGTTATAAATCACATCATTGCCGACAGAGTCGATGAAATACTGGTGTTTGGCGTTGTACAACGAATCGAACAAGGTCCGTTCCAAGACTTCGTTTCCATGGGAAAGAGCCTTGGCTTCGGCTGCCGTGTTGTTCATGGCAAACTTCTCGGCCTTGTTGTCAACCCGCCGCGCGACAAACGTAAAGGATAACTGGAACAAACAGATAATAGCAAAAGCTATGGCGAAAAACTTTATAACACCCTTGTTTTGCATGGTTTATTTAATTAGTGTTTTTAATAGCCACTTCTGAAAATGGGCACAAAGATAGTATTATTTTTCTTAGTTACAAGATGTCAAAGGCAGGTCATCTCCCCCCGCAAATCCTCGCCTAAAGCCTTGCAGACCTCGTCATAGGCCAATCCTTTCCCCAAAAGGTACATCATCTTGGTGACCGCCGCCTCGGTGGTCATGTCCTTGCCGCTGATGACTCCTAATGACTGCAACTGGGTACTGGCCGCGTACTTTCCCATCTCTACCCCGCCTTCGGCGCATTGGGTGATGTTCAAGACCGGAATACGACGATCCCGGGCCACTGAAAGCGCCTCCACGAAAGCCGGAGACGTAGGTGCGTTGCCCGAACCGTATGTGCCCAACACCATGCCTTTCAAGTCGGTGTTCTCCAACATGGATTTCAGGATGGCCGGCGTCATGCCCGGATGAATCTTCATGATAAGCACATGGCTTTCCAATCCTTTCTGAACCCGGAACGGTGCCACAGGACGGTTCCTGGACTCCCGTTGCAAAAGGGGATTCCATTTCACATGGACCCCGACCTTGGCCAAGGTCGGGAAATTGGCAGAAAGGAATGCCGTGAAGCTCTCCGCGCTGAATTTGGTAATCCGGTTTCCCCGATACAGGCAATCCCCGAAGCAGACACAGACCTCACGCACCCTCGGCTCGCCGTTTTCATCCACGGAGGCCGCCATTTCCAGCGCATTAACCAGATTGGCCTTGCCATCGCTGCGCAACACGCCTATAGGGAGCTGGGATCCCGTCAGGACAACAGGTTTCCCCAAATTTTCCAGCATGAAGCTCAAAGCCGATGCCGTATAGGCCATCGTATCCGTCCCGTGCAGCACAACAAAACCGTCATACCTATCGTAATTGTCCTCGATAGCCTTCCCGATATGGACCCAACCCTCCGGCCCCATGTCGGAAGAATCTATCAAATGTGGAAAACTATAGGAGTCAATCGCTATATCCAGGCTTTTCAGACCGGGCATCGCTTCCATCAAGCCTTCGAACCGGAACGGGGACAAAGCCCCTGTGACACTGTCCTGAACCATTCCTATGGTTCCTCCCGTATAGACAATCAGAATCTTGCGTTTTCGCGTATTCTCTCCTGGCATAACGACTTTGTTTTACGAAGTTTTACAGTTTTTATCCGGACAAACCGGACATTTGCATCCCGGCCACAAAAATAGGCATTTGCCGATAATTATCACATTCCGGCAATTATCGTATCCTGGCAATTAGTATTCCGGCATCTTCCGCAGCCGGACAGCCGAAATCGTCCGGCAAACCGCGCGCCGCGCTGAAACAGATACGACGAACCGCCCGGAGAACCAAGAAAATGCTTATATTTGCAGTTTGCGGGCTTGCAATTGCGTCCCAACAACTTGCACCTGCGCTCCAACAAGCTGACAAAACTTAAAAAATCAAATACTATGGAATTACCATTCGCAGAATCCTACCGCATCAAGATGGTAGAACACATCCACCGCAGCACCCGTGAAGAACGCGAACAGTGGATCAAGGAAGCCAAGTACAACTTGTTCAAGCTGGCTTCGAACCAAGTGTACATCGACCTCCTGACCGACTCCGGAACCGGGGCGATGAGCGACAAACAATGGGCCGCCATGATGCTGGGCGACGAAAGCTACGCCGGCGCCAGCTCTTTCTTCAACATGAAGAACATGATTGAGAAAATCACCGGTTTCCAGTACGTGCTGCCGACCCATCAGGGACGCGCCGCCGAAAACGTGTTCTTCTCGGCAACCGTGAAAGAAGGCAATGTGATTCCGGGCAATTCCCATTTCGACACGACAAAAGGCCATATCGAATACCGCAGGGCCATCGCTTTGGACTGCACGATCGATGAAGCCTCCAACACCCAGCTGGAAATCCCGTTCAAAGGGAACGTGGACCCGGCCAAGCTGGACAAGGCTTTGGCGGAACACAAGGGCAACGTGCCTTTCGTTATCGTGACGGTGACCAACAATACCGCCGGTGGCCAGCCGGTTTCGATGCAGAACCTGAAGGAAGTCCGCGAAATCTGCAACAAGTACGGCGTGCCTGTCATCCTCGACTCCGCCCGTTTCGCTGAAAACGCCTACTTCATCAAGACTCGCGAAAAGGGCTACGAAAGCAAGACCATCAAGGAAATCGCCCGCGAAATGTTCTCGTACGCCGACGGCATGACAATGAGCTCCAAGAAAGACGCGATTGTCAATATGGGCGGTTTCTTCGCCACGAACAAGAAGGAATGGTACGATTCGGCCATCATGTTCGGTGTCATGTACGAAGGTTATCTGACCTATGGTGGTATGGCCGGCCGCGACATGAACGCCTTGGCCCAAGGTCTGGACGAAGGCACCGAGTTCCCGGTTCTGGAAAGCCGCATCAAACAAGTTCAGTACTTAGGTCAACGCCTGGACGAATTCGGCATTCCTTACCAGCGTCCTGCCGGCGGTCATGCCATTTTCGTGGATGCCAAGAAAATCCTGCCCAACGTGCCCAAAGAAGAATTCAAGGCCCAGACACTGGGTATCGAACTTTACCTGGAAGCCGGTATCCGCGGTGTTGAAATCGGCGCTTTGCTGGCCGACCGCGACCCTGTGACCCGCGAAAACCGCTACCCGGAACTGGAACTGCTCCGTTTGGCCATTCCTCGCCGGACCTATACCAACAACCACATGGATGTAATCGCCGTGGCCTTGAAAAACATCTACGACCGCCGCGAATCCATTACTTCCGGCTACCGGATCGTGAAGGAGCTGCCTATCATGCGGCACTTCACCATCGAGCTCGAAAAATGCTAATCCGGCCTGTCAGGATGTACAAGCCAAGAGCATAGCGCTCGACCTAAACGTTAATACCACCTGACAAAAGGGAGGTACGGAAAGTTCCGTGGCATAACCCCGGGATTGCTTCCGGCCTCCCCTTTTCTTCATTCATAGATTCCTCTCCTATTTTCGTATGCGTTGCGCTCGTTGCCTGTCCGGTATCTTCCTTTTCGGCAAAATTCTGCTGACAGGCATCGTATTGTCCGGACTGACAGGCTGCAACAGCCTGAAGAAAGTTCCGGAAGACCAAAGCTTGCTAGTCAAAAACAAAATCAAGGTATCCAGAGGCGGCACCGTTGACAAAAACGATTTGAACAGCGCGCTGACCCAAGAACCTAACAGCAAAGTCTTAGGCGGTCCCCTCAAACTGACATTCTACAATTGGGCAAAAGACGATAAAGACAACTGGTGGAACAACAAACTGCGGGACATTGGAGAAAAGCCGGTCTTGTTCGACAGCGCCTCCATCCGGAGCTCATCCGAAAGAATCCTCTCCGTTGCAAGCAGCAAAGGGTATTTCCACCCTGAGCTGGAAACAGAAGTGAAACGAAAAGGCAAAGACAAGCGCAAAGTAGTTGTGTCCTACCGTCTCCAATTAGACGAACCTTACCATATCCGCAATATCGAAATCGATATCTTGGACGACAGCCTCCGCCAGGCATTGGCTAACTGGGAACAGGAAACCCTGCTCAAATCCGGGATGCAATACGAAGTCAATTTGCTGGATGCGGAAAGAGAACGCATCGCAGAACAATTGCAGAACCAAGGATATTGGGCATTCAATAAAGATTTCCTGCACTATTCTGCTGACAGCAACCTGAACAGCAAGCAAATGGACATCACCCTGCATGTCAGAAGAATGGTCTCCAACATGATAGACAGTCTCAGCGGCAATCCCATCCTGCTGCACCACAAGAAATATTACATAGACAAAGTATATATCACGCCTCTTTCCAGAGCCCAAGCCCAATCGGACACTTTCCAGTTCGACACCGTTACCTTCGAAGAAATCAGCCGCCGGGAAAAAAGAAAAGGACTATCCGGCCCGATTTACCATATACTGAACCAAGGAAAGCCTATCATCAAATACAAATCGGTGGTCCAGAAGACCATGCTACGTCCCGGAGACAGATATTCATTGGCAAACGTAACCAATACTTACGATAACTTAGGCGATCTCAGGGCGTTCCAATATACAAACATCAGCTTGACTGAAAAGCCCTATGATACCAGTCTGAGCTATGCGCAAAACAACCTTCTGGACTGCCAAATCCGAATGATACAAGGCAGCCGGTACAGTTTCAGCGTAGAAGGCCAGCTGACCACCAGTTCCGGCATCCAGGGAATCGCTGCCAACTTCGGATTCCAAAACCGCAACACCTTTGGCGGAGGGGAAATCCTCAATATTCGCTTAGGTGGCGCCTACGAATTCCAGTTCACAGTCGATAACAACCGCAACCGGACTTTCCTCAACACCTTCGAAGCCTCGCTAGATGCCAGCCTGGAATTCCCCCGCTTCCTGTTGCCCGGACACATAGACCGGTTCAGCAAGCAAGCCAGACCATCTACCGTCATCTCGGCCGGATACAGCTACCAGCATAAAAGGGATTACTCCAGAAGCATCTTCAACGCCAATTTCGCCTACCGCTGGGAAAAGGGGAATTGGGAACAGAGCCTGACTCCTCTTGAAATAAGCACGATTCAGATGCTTCGAACCTCGGAATCGTTCCAAAGCGTTCTGGACGAATACGAAGCCTCGCAAAACTACCGGCTCTATTACCAATACACCGACCATTTCATCATGACCCCTAGGTACCAGTTCACCTATACTGACCAACAGCGAGGTATCGTCAAAGATTTCAATCATCTGAAATTTGAAATAGAAACTGCAGGGAACTTGCTGTATGGAATTGCAATGGGGATACATGGAGAGCGCCCCCAAGCCGCAGGATATGAATTGTTCGGATTACCCTTTTCGCAATACGTCAGGGCGGAAGCCGATTACAGCCACCACTTTGTCCTGGGAATGAAGACCGATTTAGTAGTCCGGGCCGGAGTAGGAATTGGTTACAGTTACGGGAATTCCCAATCCCTGCCCTACGAAAAGGGGTTCTTCATAGGAGGCAACAGCACAATCCGAGCATGGCCTTTGTACCAACTGGGTCCAGGAAGCTACCAACACCCGGCGGACAAGCCCGACTTTGAACGTCTTGGCGATGTATTCATGGTATTCAACATAGAACAACGCTTTCCCATCTGGGGCGGATTGATGGGCGCCGTATTCCTGGACGCTGGAAATATATGGCTGGTACGACCTAACGAAGTTTACCCGAACGGGGAATTCCGATGGAATAAGTTTCACAAAGACTTGGCGCTGGGAACAGGTATCGGCCTGCGCTACGATTTCAAATTCTTCATCATCCGCATGGACATCGGCATACCGCTCCGGGATCCATCCATGTTGGGTTCAGGAGATACTTGGGTCATAAAAGATTTCAGACTGAAGGATATGCTGTTCAATTTCGGTATCGGATACCCGTTCTAGCCCAAGATCATACAAGATTTCCTTGCAGTATCAAACACGGAAAGAAAATGGAAAAAATAGCCTCTTGCTGCTTGAAAGCCATGGGCTGGACAGTCAACGAATTTCGTCCGCCTGAAAAGAAATATGTTCTGATTGTGGCACCGCACACCAGCGTCATGGACTTTGTTATCGGAAGGCTGGCATTTTGGACAAAAGGCCTCCCAGCCCGGTTTTTCATAAAACAGGAGTTTTTCGTATTCCCTATCCGGCGTATGCTAAAAGCGCTCGGAGGAATGCCCATAAACCGGCAACAGGCTGGCAGCGTAGTGGAGCATTCAATAAATCTGTTAAACAAAGCCTCTGAGCTGGCCCTGATTATCACTCCGGAAGGCACACGAAAAGCAACCAAACGCTGGAAAAAAGGGTTCTACTACATCGCAAAACGGGCTGGAGTGCCCCTTTACGTCGGCATCGTGGACTACGGGAACAAGAAATGCACGATATTGCCAAGTCCTCTGGACACGGACAAAAAAGTAGAAATCCTAATGCAAGAACTGGCGGAAATCTATAAAGATGCGAAAGCTAAATATCCGGAAAATTTCCAATTGCCTGATGCCGGCAAATGATTCCAACGCCACACATTCCAATCACACCAAGCCGCCGTTGAGATAAACCCAAATCGGTCATTAGACACGCCGTGTCCGTTTCTGATTGGGGAAATGAGGCTTTCGGGCATCTTGCCCGCTTCTGTCCGCATCATGCTCCTCGCTACGCCTCGACGTAGCCCGCTACGCCTTCGGCTAGGCGAGAAGCATGCTGCATGACATAAGCGGACAATCTACCCAAAGTCTAATGACCGATTTGGGATAAAGGACATTCCGAACACAACGACTGCAACACGCTAATCAGGCATAGCACATATTAAGACCTTCTCTCAACACTTCACCGACAACGATAGCCGCGCATAAAAACGCTAATCCGATAAAAAAAAGAGGAACCCTACAGGAGGATTCCTCTTTCCTAATAACCTTTCGGTCAATTAATTTCCGTAAACATCTCTCGCTTTAGCAGCAGAGTAATTGATTTTCAAGGCATTCACTTTTCTCAACTCCTGCTTCACATCGGTAATGATACCCATCTTCACAGAGCGATCCGCTTTGAGCGAAGTCGTCATCAAAGGACGATCCACTTCATCGCGTGCATTACGCTCGGCTTCGATGAACTGGGCGATATCACGAACTCCGGAAATCTGGTCGTTCAACTGGATTCGAGGTTCGGTACCGTACTTCTGGGCATCCATAGGAGGACCGATGTATATGAAGCTCACCAAGGATTTCTTTTCAAGCTTCTGCACTTCGGTAGCCCCCGGAGGAGTAATTCTTACATACAAGGTCGCTTCACGAATCGTTGTGATAACCATGAAGAAGAAGAGGAACATGAAGATGATATCACTCATACTACCGGTGTTAATTTCCGGCACCTCTTTGCTGTCGTTGTTTCTGAATCTTCCCATTAGTTACCTCCCGTAGTTATAACCGCATTCGTAGGCTCAGCCTCGGAAATAGTCAAAGGAATCGCATCCTGAATAGCTTCTATCTGGTCATCCCTTGTCAAATCCGCGAACTTGACACCGAACTTCTCTTCTGAGAGTTCATCGCGAAGTTCGCGAAACGCAGCCGTGATTTCATTCTGTACCTTGATGTACATTTCGTACGATGTTCCTCGGTCACTTTTCAAGGAAACCACACCTTTGGAAACTGGAACAGCTCCCAAAAGAGGAATCTCCTCTATCTTGATCTCGGATTTCTTAGGGTCGCTAGAAGGATTTGCCAAAAAATCCTTTGCCATATCCCGCAAGACGGACAAGTCGGACAACTGCCCCTGCACCTGAAGCTCGTCCCGGAAATTAATCGCGACCTTGAACACGTTTCGGTCGTGAATTTCCGGCTTCGGAGCATCGGGAGGAAGCATTTGAGGCAGCTTCCTGGCAATCCCCGTATCCGTATCCATTGATGATGTCAACAAGAAGAATGTCAACAGCAAGAACGAGATATCGGACATGGACCCTCCGTTGATGGTGGGCGATTTCTTAGCCATTCTTCCTATTTTTTAAACGGTCTGATAATTTCTGTTACTACAATCGAGATTACAGCCAATGCCATCACTGCGTAAATCGTGTACATACCTGCACCTATCAGCTTGGAAGAACCGTAATCGGATCCTGTTTTTTCAAACAGTTCAGGGCTGATGTCCGTACCCGAAGAAAGGATATAGGACACCACAAAGATGACAACCAAACCCAGCAAACCGAACAAGGTGTACTTGCTGTTTTTGATATTGCCGCCAAATTGGACGATGGAGAAGCCTACCGCAGCCACCAATGCAACAATGGCCAACGCATAGACAACGTACATCAAGACGTCAATCCATACCATAGTGAAACCTCCTCCAATTATTATTTCTGGATATATTTAGCAATCAAATCCATGAACGAAATCGAAGCATCTTCCATCTTGTTAACGATGCTGTCGATTTTAGAGCTCAAGTAATTGTAGAATGTTTGAACGATAATGGCGACGATAAGACCGAATACAGTCGTGATCAAGGCCACTTTCATACCACCGGCAACAACGGTCGGGCTGATATCACCAGCAGCTTCAATGTCATCGAATGCCTGAACCATACCTACTACCGTACCCAAGAACCCCAACATAGGAGCAATGGCGATAGACCAGGAAATCCAACCGAGGTTCTTTTCCAGACGGCCTACTTGAACGCCACCGTAAGCGGTAACGGATTTTTCAATGCCTTCCACCCCTTCGTTGGAACGTTCCAAACCTTGATAGAAGATGCTGGCCACAGGACCGCGGGTATTGCGGCAAACGTCCTTCGCAGCTTCGATACCGCCATTCTGCAAGGCATCTTCAACCCTGGCAAGCAATTTCGTCGTATTGGTCGTAGCAAGATTCAAATAAATGATACGTTCGAAAACCAAAGCAAGACCCAAGATGAACACGAGCAAGATAGGCGTCATCCATGGCACACCCCCTTCGATGAATTTTTGTTTAAGGGCTTGGTGGAAAGTCTTTTCTTCCGTCTGTTGGGTTACCGGAACCAGAGCGGGATCTTCAGTAGCAACAGCATTCTCTACAACAGCGTTAGAGTCGGTCTGGGCAGCAGCGGCAGCAGTCGTATCCTGCGCCATGACAGAACCCAAAACAAGTGAAGCTCCTACTAAAAGGGATGCAATCAGTTTTTTCATAATGATAGAACTTTTTTACTTTTTGGTTATTCCTTTTATTGTTTTTTCACGAACCTCACGAACCCTCAGATTTTGATTCGCTGCGATCCTTGCGGAGAGACAGGGATTCGAACCCTGGAAGCGCTTTTGACGCTTACACACTTTCCAGGCGTGCGCCTTCGACCACTCGGCCACCTCTCCATTTCAACTGCTCAGACTTCTTTCCGCAGTTCTAAGTATTTAATTTTCTTTGCTTTTTCTTCCTTCGCGAGGGACAACCCCCTTTCAAAGCGGCGGCTAATTTACAAATAATTTCAATACATCAAAGTTTTTGGTCCTTTTTGCCGCATCCTTTTTGACATTTTTCTCCGGAAACCGGGACATTTCAACCTTCATCCCGGCCTTCTTCGCCCTTCACACCCGCTTCCCTGCCCGCTGCTTCCACATCCTCTGCCTGCGTCCAGGCATCCTCGTACAGCAACTTGTCGTAAGGGTAGCGGGTCAGATGCACCTTCTTCACTTCCTCGTACAACATCTGCCGGAACTCTTCCACGTTGTCTTTCTTGGCTGCCGAAATGAAAATGCAAGGCGCGTTTTCCTTGGCGTACCACATCTTCTTCAAATCCTCCAGACTGTAATTGCGCTTGGTAGCCGGGCTCAAATCGTCCGGGTCCTTCTCTTCATAGGTATAGGCATCAATCTTGTTGAATACCACGATAATCTTTTTGTCTGCCGCGCCTATCTCGCTCAAGGTCTGCTGAACCACCTGCAACTGTTCTTCGAATTCGGGATGGGAAATATCGACCACATGCAACAGGATATCGCTCTCCCTCACCTCGTCCAAGGTCGATTTGAACGACTCGACCAGACTATGGGGCAGCTTGCGGATAAAACCCACCGTATCGGACAGCAGAAACGGCAGGTTGCCAATCACCACCTTGCGAACCGTGGTGTCCAAGGTGGCGAAGAGTTTGTTTTCCGCCAGCACGTCCGACTTGCTGATCAGGTTCATAATCGTGGACTTGCCCACGTTCGTATAGCCGACCAAGGCGACCCGCACCATCGCGATACGGTTCTTGCGCTGGGTCACTTTCTGCTTGTCGATTTCGGCCAGCTTGTTTTTGAGAAGGGCAATCTTGTCGTGGATGACCCGGCGGTCGGTCTCGATTTCCTTTTCTCCCGGGCCCCTCATCCCTACCCCGCCCCGCTGCTTGCTCAAGTGAGTCCACATACGGGTCAGACGGGGCAACAGATATTGGTACTGCGCCAATTCCACCTGGGTACGGGCATGGGCCGTCCTCGCATGCTTGGCGAAAATGTCCAGAATCAAGGTGGTCCTGTCCAGTATCTTGCATTTGAGCTCGCCCTCCAGGTTCCTCAGCTGTGCCGGACCCAATTCGTCATCGAAAATCACCATGTCGATCTTCTCGGCCGTCACATAGGTCTTGACTTCTTCGAGCTTGCCGGATCCTATATAATATTTGCCGTTGGGCAAATCCAATTTCTGGATAAAACGCTTCTCGACCACCGCCCCGGCGGTATCGGCCAGAAAAGCCAGCTCGTCCAGATACTCCGATTCCTTCTCCACGCTGACCATGCCGGTGGCGATGCCGACCAGCACCGCGCGTTCAGCCGTCTTCTTTGTTATAAGGTATGCCATCAATTAAAATCCTATGATATTCCGCACTTCCCTCACCGTCTTGGAGGCACTCTCACGGGCTTTTTCCGCACCTGCCCGACGGACTTTTTCCAGATAGGCATCGTCCGCCAGAATTTCCTGTATGCGTTCACGGAAAGGTGCCACGAACTTGATGGTATCTTCCGCCAGCTGCTTCTTCAAATCCCCGTAACGGATCGTGCAATTATTATAGGCCTCATCGAAACTCTTGTAGGTATCCTCGCTGCAAAGCACCTTGACCAACTGGAAAAGGTTAGCAATCACCTCGGGCTTCTGCTGGTTCATTTCAACCGGTCCGGAATCGGTGGTGGCTCGCATGATCTTCTTGCGAATCGTAGCATCGTCGTCGGTCAGGAAAATGGCGTTGTTGCCGCTTTCGGACTTGCCCATCTTGCCGCTGCCATCCAGCCCCGGAATCTTGACCAGGTTGCTCCCGAAGTTGAACGCTTGAGGCTGACCGAAGTAATCCACCCCGTAAATACGGTTGAAACGGTGGGCGAAGGTCCGCGTCATCTCCAGATGCTGCTCTTGGTCCTTGCCTACCGGCACGAAATCGGCCTTGTGAATCAGGATATCGGCCGCCATCAAGGTGGGATAGGTCAAGAGGCCGGCACTCACATGCACCTTGTTGCTCTCTTTTTCCGGCTTGAGCTCGCCCGGATTGTCGCTAGCCGCCATGTCTTCCATCAGTTCCTGCTTGAGCTGATCCCAGTATTGCTTGGCTTTTTCCTTGAAAGAAGTGCAACGCATCAGTTCACCAAGGTACACGTTCATATTGAAGAACATATAAAGCTCGGCGGTTTCGGGAAGGTCGCTCTGGGCGTAAATGGCCACTTTTTCGGGATCCATGCCGCAAGCGATATAGGAAGCCAGTATCTGTTTGACATTCTGGCGCAGATGATCGGGATGGGGATGGGTCGTAAGGCTATGGTAGTCGGCAATGAAGAAATAGCAATTGTATTCGTCCTGCATCCGGATGAAGTTGCGCAAAGCACCGAAATAGTTCCCAAGATGCAAGTTCCCTGTGGGGCGGATGCCGCTCACTACTATCTTTTTCATGTTTCTTTCTTTAGGGTATTGTCTTTAACCAAATGGCAAATGTAAAAAAAATATTCGTCCCCGGCCGAAGCCAAGACTCAAGCGGTTCCATGCAGATCCATAGCGCAGCTATAGCGCAAACCATAGTGCAAGCCGAAAATCATGCCACATCCTGGCTGGAGCCAAGATGCAATCGGTTCCAACAGAGACAGGATTCAGCGCGAAACAGGATTCAGTCCGTAATCCGGAACAGGCGCAGGGCGTTAGCGGTAGTAGCCTCGGCAATAGCGGCTACAGGCAACGCGAGGCATTCGGCCAGCTTCTGCCCTATCAACGGGATATAAGCCCCCTCGTTGGTTTTTCCCCGATAGGGGACGGGGGCCAGATACGGGGCATCCGTTTCCAGCAGCAGCGATTCCAAAGGCAGCTGGCGTACGATTTCGGGGAGCTTGGCGTTCTTGAAGGTCAGGACACCTCCGATGCCGAAGAGGAAACCCAAATCGAGAACGCGCCTGGACTGTTCCAAACTGCCGCTATAACAATGGAACACGCCTTTCAGACGGCCATCCTGCGCTTTGGACAAAACATGCCAGGCTTCCTCAAAGGCGTTGCGCACATGGAGGACCACGGGCAAGTCCAAGGATTTAGCCCATTCGAGCTGGATCCGGAAGGAATCCTCCTGCTGACGGGCATAGGTCTTGTCCCAATAAAGATCCATGCCGATTTCGCCCACGGCCACGTAACGGAATCCTCCTGGCGAGGCCTGGGGGGCGGAAGATGAGGACAGGGCAAGAGTCGATGCGTCTGAAACGGAGCCTGTCACGGATTGAGAGTCGGTTGCCGCCATCTCTGCAAACCGCGCGAATCCGGACTGGGACTCAGGCTGTACCGCAGCTGTGCCTCGAACGGGGCGGGATTGGGTCGAAACCGGCATCGCAACAGCATTCCAAGCGGAGAGTTCCGAATAGACTTTGTCCAAAACCGAGACGTAGTCTTCCTTCACTTCGGTGGGATGCAGGCCGATGGTGGGATACAGCTGACCCGGATAGCGTTCGCAGATTTCCCGGATGGGCCGGATCGTGGACAAATCCACGCCGCCCAAGATTTGCTTGAAGACACCGGCCTCCAAGGCTCGCCGCACGCAGCTGTCGGCATCGCCCTGCCCCTCCGCCGGTTCATAGATATGGGTATGGGTATCAATCCATTTCATTGCCAATGACAATAATATATGCGGTTTCTACCGGTTCTTGAGCTGATGCGCCTTGTCGCCCATTTCCTCCTTGTACCGGAAAACAAGCATGAAAAGAAGGGCGACCACCAAGGCATAGGCGGCAAAGACGAACCAAGCGTGGCTCCAGCCTTCTACCTGAGGCGCCGTGCTGTTGAAATCCACAAAACGGTTCACGACCGCCTGCGCCGAAAGCGTGCCGATAGTAGCCCCGAAACCATTGGTCATCAACACAAACAACCCTTGCGCACTGGACCGGATCGAGATATCGGTTTCCTTGTCCACGAAAAGGGAGCCGGAGATATTGAAGAAGTCGAACGCCACCCCATAGACAATCATCGAAAGCACGAACATCCAGACCCCGCTGCCGGGATTGCCCAAGCCGAACAGCCCGAAACGGAACACCCAGGCGAACATGGCAATCAGCATCACCTTCTTGATGCCGAAACGGCTTAGGAAGAACGGAATCAGCAGAATGCAGCAGGTCTCGCTAATCTGGGAAAGCGAAATCAGAAGATTGGCATGTTGCACGCCGAAGGTATCGGCATATTCGGGAATGGTGGCGAAACTGCTGATGAACGGATTGGCGAAACCGTTGGTAATCTGGAGGGAAACGCCAAGGAGCATGGAAAAGATGAAGAAAAGCGCCATCTTTTTCTGCTTGAACAGGAGAAAGGCTTTCAAACCCATGGCTTCGGCCAAGGTTTTCTTCTGACCCGAACCTCGACTGACCGGGCAGGCCGGCAAGGTATGGGCATAAACAGCTAACAGAAGCCCCCAAGCGGCACATACAAAGAACTGGAAGTGCGTATCTTGAAAACCAAGGAGATCCACAATCCACATCGAGCAGATAAAACCTATCGTCCCGAAAACCCGGATGGGCGGAAAATCCTTGACCGTGTCCAGCCCTGCTTTATCCAATGCATTGTATGCCACCGAATTGGACAAGGCCAAGGTGGGCATATAAAAGGCCACGCTGAGGGAATAGAATGTGAACAGCCAGGAGAATGAAACGGGTTCCGCCCCCACGCAATAGATGCCGGCAGCGGCCATGAAAGCGGCCGCCAACAGATGGCAATAGCCCAGGAGGCGTTGGGCGGGAATCCAGCGGTCGGCCACAATGCCGATGACGGCGGGCATGAACAGGGATACAATCCCTTGCATAGCGTAGAAAAGGCCTATTTTTTCTCCCAGGCCGATTTTGCCCAAATAAGTCCCCATCGAGGTCAGATAAGCGCCCCAGACGGCGAACTGGAAGAAGTTCATCAGGATAAGGCGGAACTTGATATGTTTCATAACGGTAGCGTTGTCTATTATTTATTATGGCATGCCGAGGCGATGCCGGATGTCGCGGCTTGCACCAGCAAGCCGCAAATTTAACGAAATTCACTAACTTCGCAGCGCTTTGTTGAAAGCCTCCGCCTGGCATCAGCCCCGAAAGCGACGGGAAACAGGATGCCACCCTGGCTTTCACCAATTTGTAGATTTGCAATCATTATGCACCACACACTGAACGGCAAAACCGCCATGGTCTCCGGCGCCTCCTCCGGCATTGGCAAAGCATTGGCTTTGGAACTCCTGCAGCGAGGCTACAACGTATCGCTCTCGGCCAGGAGAGATTACATGATTACCGAATACTTGCAACAAGCGCTCGCGCCCGAAGAAGTGAACCAACGCTGCTTGGTGGTCAAGACCGACGTGAGCAGGGAAGAAGACTGCAAGAACTGGGTGGAACAGACCATAGCCAAGTTCGGGCGGATCGACGCTTTGGTCAACAATGCCGGCATCTCGATGCGGGGCTTGTTCTCGGAATGCAAATTAGACGTACTCCGCCGCTTGATGGATGTCAACTTCTGGGGCACGACCTACTGTTCTTATTACGCTATCGAGCATTTGCTCAAAACCAAAGGTTCGCTGGTAGGCATCTCTTCGATTGCCGGATACCAAAGCCTGCCGGGACGGGCGGCCTATTCGGCATCGAAAGCCGCGATACAGGCTTTGCTGAAGACTATCCGCATCGAGAACAAGAAGAAAGGGCTGCACGTGATGATCGCCTGCCCGGGCTTCACATCCTCGAATATCCGGGCGGTGGCTTTGGACAAGGACGGCAAGCCGCAGGGCGAGACACCGCGGGACGAAAGCAAGATGATGACCGCCGAAAAAGTGGCGCATCTGATTGCCAACGGGATGGAACACCGCAAACGCTCGCTGATCCTGACGCCTTTGGGCAGGCTGACGGTGTTCGTGGGCAAATTCTGGCCGAAATTGACGGAAGATGTGTCGTATGCGTATATGGCCAAGGAGCCCAATAGTCCTTTTAAATAATAAATAGCCCTTTCAAACAAGCCGTGGCTCACTAATACCGTGGCACACGAACGGACATGGCGACATGCAATGAACGATCCGCCTGCGGGATACGTACAAAGCGACTGAAGACAATAGACACCGTAATAAAGCAGCCATTGCGCCCCATCTGCGGCGATTGGTTCAAAAAAATAAAAAAAAATGGAAAACAATCAGAATGAATGGCTTGTGAAATGCATGCCGGTCAACCCGATACAGATGAACCTTTATGTGCTTTATCAGCGAGGGGGCGCAGGAGCCATCATCGACCCGGGATGCTGCGAGGACTTTGAATTCGAGAACCTGTTTTCGCTGACGGAAAAAGAGCAGATAAAAATCGAGCATATCCTGCTGACGCATCCGCACTTCGACCACATCATGGGAGCGGCACGGGTCTGCCAGCATTACGGGCTTCCGCTGGAACTTCACGAAAAGGCGGTGCCGATGGTGGAAGGCGCTATCAAAAGCATGAGCGCGTTCGGGTTGCCGATGGCGGAAGTACCCAAGGAGCTGAAGGCATTGAAAGACAAGGAATGCGTCCGTTTTGGCGGAACACTTTTGGAAACCCGCTATACGCCAGGTCATTGCGAAGGCAGCGTCTGCTACGTATGGCCGGATCAGAAGACGGTTTTCTCGGGCGATGTGCTTTTCCACGGCAGCATCGGGCGGACGGATTTTCCTACAGGAGACTTGGATATGCTGCGGAAAAGCATTGCCGAACGGCTTTTCATGCTGGAAGACGACTATACGGTACGTCCGGGGCATGGAGGAAGAACCTCGATTGGCTACGAGAAATACAATAATCCGTTCTTATAGAGAACATTGTCTGTTTCTATCAGAGAATTATTGCCTATTCGTAGCGTTTAGACTGCCCCCTTTCCCCACCCCACCGGCAAAAGGAAACCGGGATGCCGCACAGACCGAGCTGCAACAAAGGCCGAGGCCGGGATGCAACAAAAACCGGGATGCCGCCAGAAAGGAAAATCCGCACTAAACCATGGAGTTGCCTATGGATACGCCTGAAGAAAAGAAATCGAAAATCATCCGTACCGAAGATTACGTCTGGGTGGATGTACGGAGTCCGGCCGAATACCAGCAAGGCCATGTGCCGGGAGCGTACAGCCTGCCGCTATTCAGCAACGAGGAAAGGGCCGAAGTAGGCACGATTTATGCCAAAAGCGGCAAATTCGCGGCCATCGAGCGAGGATTGGAAATCGTGGGGCCGAGACTGAGCCGGATGCTGCGCCAAGGCAAAGCCCTAAGCCGGAAGGGGAAACTGATGGTCTATTGCTGGCGGGGCGGAATGCGGAGCGCGAGCGTGGCCTGGCTGCTACGGCTGGAAAACGTGGATTTGGAAGTATATCCGGGCGGTTACAAAGGATACCGGCGGTCTTTCTCGGACTTGCTGGACTGGGGATGGCGGTTTGTGGTGCTGGGAGGCCCTACCCTTTGCGGCAAAACCGAGATACTGAAGACATTGGCGCAACAAGGGGAACAGGTATTGGACTTGGAGGGCATGGCTCGGCACAAAGGCTCGGCTTTCGGCGGGCTCGGCCAAGGCGAACAGCCCAACAACGAACAGTTCTCCAACCTTCTGCATTTTGAATTGGAAAAAATGGACCCGACGCGGATTGTCTGGTGCGAAGGGGAAAGCCTCAATATCGGCAAAGTGACGATGCCGCGCGAATTCTATGATTTACTGGATGCTTCCCCCATGATACACCTCACCATCCCGAAAGAATCCCGACTGCAACGGGCCATGACCGAATACGGGTCGATGCCAAGCAAGCTGCTGGAAGACAGCTTTGAAAAAATCAAACGCCGGATAGGCCTGGATGTGGCTCAAAAGGGAATTTCAGCTATAGAAAACGGGGATTTGAAGACGGCTATCGCACTGGCCATGGACTATTACGACAAAACCTACCAGTACGCCCTGCAAAAAAGGAAAGGCCCGGTCTTGTTCCGCTACCAAGGGCTGGGCGTGCCGGTGCAAATGGCAGAAGAAATCAAGGAAGAAACATATAAAAGACTATAAAATCATGGCAACCATTGATGTACGGGGGCTGGCGTGTCCGGCTCCGCTGATCAAGACCAAACAAGCCTTGGACAAGGCCGAAGCGGGTTCCACCTTGCAAATCGTCGGCAACGGGGAGATTCCGTTCGGCAACCTGAAGAACTACCTGAAGGAATTGGGCATCGCCTACAAGGAAACAAGAGTGGACGAGGAATGGATCTTAGCGTTCACTGTACCGGAAAAGAAGAAGGAAGGTGTTGTGGCCGAGAACTTTTGCTCGGTCAATCCGGAAGCAGCCGAACCGGGAAACGGCACGGGGAATACGGCGGAAAACGGGACAAAAAACGCGGCCGCTGCGAAAGCACAAGCCATGCCCGAAACGAGAAACAACGGAATGCCCGGAATCAATATAACGGCACACCTGAATACACCCCTGCCCTATATGGTGGTTATCAAATCTTTGCATATGGGACAAGGCGAAGAGGCCTTGGGAACTCTCTTGATGAAATCCTACGTCAATGTATTGCCGGAATTGGATTATCTTCCGCAAGTCATATGCCTGTATAACGAAGGGGTGAAATTGGCCATCGAAGGTTCGCCGGTTCTGGAATCTCTGCAAAAACTGGAATCCAAAGGAGTGAAAATCATTGTCTGCGGCACTTGCACCGAATACTACAAGGTGAGCGGCCAGCTGAAAGTGGGCAGCATCAGCAATATGTACCATATCGCGAGCCTGCTTTCGACGATGCCCAAAGTGGTACATCCTTGATTTCATGAACAAAACAGCCAAAGAAAACGCGATGAACCGGAAAGCTTTGTTCGACGGGGTACGTTTCCTGATGCGGGCCGAAGAAATCGCGCTGCGCCAAGGCGTTGCCTGCCAATTGAAAACGGTGCTCGGCCCGCCGGAATCGCCTTGCGGAATGAAACTGGTATTCGGGGCTTCGGACGAGGCTTTGCTGAGAAGGCTCTGGACCGAAGCCGGCATCGGATTCCGGATCGAGAACGAATAAAACACAGGAAAAAATGAAGTTCGATTTGTTATCGACCACGCAAACAGGCGGTTGTTCGGCCAAATTGCCGGCCGGCCTGTTGAGCGATTTGCTAAAGGACATTCCTCTGCCCAAGAACGACCATATCTTGGTGGACATCGAGACCCATGACGATGCCGGGGTCTATCAGATTCAGGATGACTTAGCCTTGATAGTGACCACCGACTTCTTCCCTCCCCTCTGTTCGGATGCGCGGACCTTTGGCCGGATTGCGGCCTGCAACGCGCTGAGCGATGTGTACGCGATGGGGGGAACGCCTTTGCTGTCACTGAACCTGACTTTGTTCCCTGCCGAAGGCATCCCCCTGGAGGTCTTGCACGACATTTTGTCAGGGGGGCAGGAAATGGTCAACGAAGCGGGGGCGTTCACGATGGGCGGGCATACCATTGTGGACGAAGTGCCTAAATACGGTTTGGCGGTGGTCGGGACGGTGAACCCGAAGAATCTGGCCACCAACGATGCGGCGCAGGGCGGGGATGTGCTGATTCTGACCAAGGCATTGGGCTGCGGGGTGCTGATTGCGGCGCACCGTTTGGGGATGGCCGAGGAATCGAGCTACCAGAAGGCTTTGGCGCAGATGCAGAAGCTGAACCGTCAGGGGGCGGAACTGATGCGGAAATACCATGTGCGTTGCGCCACGGACGTGACGGGCTTCGGACTGGCAGGCCATGCATACAAGATGGCGATGGCTTCGGGCTGCCAACTGCATTTCCATACGACTGACCTTCCGGTGATTCCGGGTGTCATGGAGCTGTTGGAGGCGGGCTGCGTGCCGGGGGCGGCGTTCAAGAACCTGGATTTTGCCCGTCCCGGATTGCAGGTGGCCGAGGGGTTGGCGGTGGAACGCAAGATGCTCTGCTGCGATGCCCAGACTTCGGGAGGCCTGCTGATGTGCGTGAAACCGGATGTGGCGGAAGCCATCGTGGCAGAACTGCGGCAGGGGGATTTCCCGGACGCGGCTATTGTGGGTTCGGTCAAGAAAGGATCGCCCTCGGTGGTTTTGGATTAAGAAACCTCATTATATGACTATGACCGAACGAGAGAAACTCCGCAACGGGCTGATGGCTGATATCCAAGATCCGGAATTGCAGGCCTTGCTGCACCGGGCCAAATCCCTGCTGCCCAAATTCAACGCTTGCTACCTGCACGGGCCGGGCTACGATTCGCTGCTGCATGAATTGGTGCCTGATTTAGGTGAAGGAAGCTTCATAGCACCGCCTTTCTATTGCGATTACGGCTGCCACCTCCACATCGGCAAAAACGTCTTCATCAATTTCGATTGCGTGTTCCTGGACGGGGCCGACATCTACATTGAAGACCATGTGCTGATTGGTCCCAAGGTCCAGCTGCTCACGCCTCAACATCCGTTTGATTACATAGAACGCAGAAAGCCCATCGAAGCCAGCCACAGCATCCGCATCGGCGAAGACAGCTGGCTGGGCGGCGGGGTCATCGTCTGCCCCGGGGTCACGATTGGCAAGCGCTGCATCATCGGGGCCGGCAGCGTGGTCACCAAGGACATCCCGGACGACTCGACGGTGGCAGGAAACCCGGCCAAGGGGGATAAGGACACATACGAACGCCCCAATTCATGACCAACAAGAATCAGAATAAAGCCTATCCAACGCCAAACGAATCAAGACAACACATTATCCACGACCGCCAACCCATAGGCGAGAAAGGATTAGTGCCGGAAAAGAGCCAAGCGCGCAAAGCTGGCACAGGAATCACTTTCTCAAAACCCAAAAGCTATATTATTCCATATGACTGCGGAATTCTCTTCTGAGAAAGGGATTCCATGCCAAACAACTAAAAAAAGATTCATAGACATATTTTCTATTGATCTTTTTTGTAACTTTACGCTGTCTCTTTCCCCCATTTCGCCAATGCCGGCAGCATGACGATTTCACTCTCACACGCCAACCTGGCGTGTATAAATGGTTATACTCTATGCTAGACAAACTACGGATTCTAGAAATCCAATTCAAGAATGAGATAGAAAGTTACCAAATCCCTTTATTTCGAGGCATGGTAATCAACACATTGGATAGCAACAACGTATTATACCATAACCACATTGACAGCGGCTTCCGGTATTCGTACCCGCTCATTCAATACAAACGAATCAATCGCTGTGCTGCTATTGTTTGTCTTGCCCAAGGAACTGATGCAATCGGGGAATTCTTCTCCCGCTTTGATTCAAAGGTAATCTTGGGAGACACTCCAATAGATTTACAAATACAGGCTATCTTCCCCAAGATGGTGCTCGTGCAAGTCTGGAACGATTTCTTCTGTTACAAGATTTCACGCTGGACGCCACTAAATCAAGAAAACTTCCAGAAATACACCTCCATTGAAAGCGAAGCAGAACGATATACCTTTCTGGAGAACATCCTAGTTGGAAATATCCTGTCTTTTGCAAAAGGGGTCGGCATTCGTTTCGACAAGAAAGTCATTTGCAGAATCACAGAATTAGAAACCCCATATCCTATCGACCACAAAGGCATAAAAATGCTAGCATTCAATGCGTCTTTCAGATGCAACGTTTCCATTCCGGAACACATTGGGATTGGGAAAGGCGCCAGTGTGGGACATGGGACGATACATTTTCAAAAACCAAGGAATCAAGACTAAACTGATATGGAAAACGTAAAAGAACACGTATACCTTGCGGCTTTGCTCCATGATATCGGCAAATTTTACCAAAGAGCAGACAAAAAACTGTCCGATAAAGGGAATGAATTGTCCGATTATTCAAAACGCTTGGCCAACGACATCTGTCCTGTCAACGACCATGGGCGATTCGGCTACCAACATGTAATCTGGACCAATGAATTCTTTGAACGATTCAAAGGCATATTGGACTCCGTTCCTGGCATCAGACAGAACATATGGGACAACAACGGCACAGATTCCATTGCCAACTTAGCCTGCAACCACCACAAACCACAGACTCTATTGCAAGGAATCGTCACATTAGCCGACTGGTGGAGCGCAGGAATCGACCGACAAAATCCTACCACGCTTGAACACGAAAACGAAGAAACAAATACCGTTAACTTGAATTGGGGGAAAGACCGATACAAGAAAAGTCCTCTCTACTCTATTTTCAATGTCATAAAAACACTCCATAACAAAACGCCTCACGGCAATATGGCTTTCCCGCTAAAGGCACTATCCCTTTCATTCAGCGACAACAAAAAGACAGTCCCTCATGCCGTAAAATCCATAGAGGATGGCTATAACGAAGCGCGATATGCTAAACTATGGGCAGAATTCTGCGAGGAATTTCCCAAACTCCCAACCGATTCGTACAAAGGCTTTACAGAAAGTCTTACCTATCTCTTGCAAAAGTACACTTGGTGTATCCCGTCCAATACCAATGATATGTCCGATGTGAGTCTTTTCGACCACTTGAAGACGACTGCCGCTTTCGCCCATTGCTTCTACATTCATTATTCGACACATCCTGAGGACTGGTCATGGGATAACACCAATAAGAAACTACATATCAAAGATGGCATATCACCGGTATTACTTGTAGGTGGAGATTTATCGGGCATACAGAAGTTTATCTACAATATATCCTCGCAAAAAGCGGCTGTCAGCTTGAAAGGACGCTCCTTCTATTTGCAACTGCTCATCGATTCGGTCATCGACCGTATCGTCCGTGACCCCCGAGTTAACGCAACCCGTGGCCAAGTAGTTTATTCTTCGGGCGGCAAATTCTACATGTTATTACCAAACACTAAAGATGTCAAGAATGCCTTATCGGACCTAGATAAAGAATTTGCCGAATTCCTATGGAAAGAGCATCATGGCCAACTATTGTTGAACATGGATTACGTAGCATTCTCTTTCAAAAATGGATTTTTCTGCTTCGACGGCAATGACAACGAAAATATAGGCCAGTTATGGAAATGCCTTGCCGAGAAGTTGACAAATAAGAAAAACCAGCGCTTCAAGAATATCATCCTTGACAAATACGACGAACTTTTTACAGCACAGGCCGTTTCGCCCAATGACAGACCTTGCGCGGTTACCGGCATTGAAGGAAAATGCGAAAAACTCGACAACAAGGACAATAAGGATGAAGCCGTCTATGTATTAAAGTCCGTCAAAAATCAATGCAATCTTGGCAATACTCTCAAAGATGCCGACTATGTGATTACGTACCAAGAAGACATGCATCCAACATATCTCGGTTCCAAGGCGAAATGCGAAATAGAAATTGCCCATACTTACAGCTATCTTTTCGACCAAAATGAACTGATTGACAACAATGCCGAATTCCGGAAAATCACATCGGCCGATGTCAGCTTGGTAAAACGCATCAACAATGTTGAGTTCTTAGACGCCCGTATCAAAGGACAAAAGACCAGTTACGGCTTCTTGTTCTACGGCGGCAACAAACAAGCACAAACCAAGGGGGCGCAGAACAAGACTTTCGAACAATTGGCTGGAGACACCTATTTAGGAGTACTACGCATGGACGTTGACGGCTTAGGTGCCATCTTCATCAATGGACTTGAAAACGAATCCAAAAGCTTCTCTGCCTACTCCACCTTGTCGTTCCTGCTGGATTATTTCTTCAGCGGCTTATTGAACACTATTCGGGAAGAATTCAAAGATGATGTCAATATATTATATGCGGGCGGGGATGATGTCTTTGCCATTGGACGATGGGATCAGCTCTTAAAATTTGCAGAACGAATCCGGATTGCATTTCGGGAATATACGGGACGGGAAGATATTTCCATTTCCGGCGGCATCGCCATGGTAAATGCCAAGTTCCCGATATCCAAAGCCGCAGAAATGGCCGGAGATGCCGAGGACAAAGCGAAGAAATTCACAAAACAAGGAGAATCGAAAGATACTCCACCCAGCAAAAATGCAATCACGATCTTCAATGAAAGCATTTCCTGGGAAAACGAATTTGACTTTGTGAAATCCTATGCGAATCAATTCATCTCGCTCTGTTCACAATGGAACATGCCGCGCTCCATACTGCACAAGATTATGCAATTCCATATCATGCACAAAGAGGGGAATCCTGCATATTTATGGAACACAGCCTACTACCTGAAACGCTTTGAAGAAGGGAAAAACAAAGAAATCTGTGACTTTTGCGATGAATTGAAAAATCTGATTCTGACATCCCCGCAAAAACAACGCAACATAGAACTGCTTGCCATTTCCGCCCGCTGGGCCGAATTGGAATTGAGAACAAATAATTAACATACTAAAAACAAACAAAATGGCTACATGGAATGAAAAAATCCCCGAATCAGAGATTCGAGATAAAATCACTGCGAAAACAGTAGATTTTGCAGAACGTTTTGGAAAACATTTGGCGCAAGATGACACTGTCCCCAATCCCAAAAATCCCAATAGGGATCAGACTGTCAGAGAGAAGATGACAACCAATCAGCTTCGAAAATTCTTTGGAGAAGTAAAACGCCAACAACAAAAGGGATATAATCCGACAGACTTCATTCTGCTAAAACCCAAATTAGCCTATGCTGTAGGCCGTGCTCAAGGAAAGAATCCAAAGATAAAAGACTTCTATATCGTATTATCCAGTGCTATTGACATGGTGAGCGATGAAATGAGTTTTAGGAATTTCATCAAATTCTTTGAATCCATCGTTGCATACCACAAAGCATACGAAAACTAATTGTATAACAATTACATAAACATGAAATCAAATGGAAAAGCTAGTAAAAAAAATAAAGATACAAACAGTTATCTCTTTACTCTCCGGATTACATATTGGCGGAAATAGTGACAATGTTGAGATTGGAGGAATAGATAATCCCGTCATCAAATTAGCGACACAAAACAACCAACCCTACATTCCAGGAAGCTCACTCAAAGGAAAAATGCGTTGCCTTTTAGAGCAAATAAACGGAGCAGCAACTGTTGGTGCATCAGATAGTATTAATAAGCTATTTGGCTTTTCAAAAACGAATCAACCCTCTAAAATCATTTTCCGCGATGCCTACTTACAAGAAACTTCAATCCAAATGCTAGAAAATTGTACAAATCTTGACATGGCATATACTGAAGGCAAATGGGAAAATGTTATTGACCGTGTAAAAGGGACTGCTGAACATCCACGCCAAACAGAACGAATACCTGCCGGAGTATCGTTTGACGCGGAATTCATTATCAATGTATGGAATTCGGACAATGAAAAAGAACTAATAGACTTACTAGAAAAAGGCATTCGCGCCTTAGAAAACGACTACTTAGGTGGTAACGGAAGCCGTGGCTACGGACAAATCAAATTTTCACCGCTAACTTTTCAATGCGCCGATGAATCCACCCACTGGCAAATGGTGGATTGTCAAATAGAAAAATAATAGAATCATGGCAACTTTCACAACATACAGACTGCATTTCACGACTCCCGTCCATATAGGAGACAATCGGGAGGATTATGGAAGCAGCCTCCTTAGCATACAGTCAGACACCTTGCAGGCGGCTCTCACCGCCTGCTTGGCAAAAACCGGAACGACCATTCCGCAAAATGGAGACCTCGGTTTCACCTGTTCGTCCCTTTTTCCATACTACCAAAAAGACAGAGAAAGCAAGCCGATATATTTCTTTCCTAAACCTTTGAATCAAAAATTACCCAAACTCAAGGATTTGTCCAAAGCCAAACAGGTAAAAAAAATGCAATGGATAGATGCAGCCTTTTTTGAGAAGATTCTTTTCGGGCAAAGTCCGATTCAATCCGAGACAGATTGTGACTACATTCAATCCACATACCTGTCAAAAGAATCTATCCCGACCGACTTTATCCAACGCCAAATATCGCCCAGAGTTAGCGTGAGCAGAACCGGAATGGAAGATGCAACTCCTTTCTATATGGAAAGACTCTTCTTCACTGACTATTCCGGCCTCTTTTTCTTAGCCGTGGGAGACACCCGACTTCTGGATCAAGGCATAGGAATACTATCCCAAGAAGGCATCGGAACCGATAGGAACGTAGGAAATGGTTACTTTGAATTTGAGAAAGCCGCTATCGAACTCGATATACCTCAGAACGGAAGCCATGCACTAAATCTCTCCATGTTCATTCCCGAAAATAAAAACCAATTAGAACAATTGCTATCTGGAAAAAATGTAGCATATGATTTCTCTCGTCGAGGTGGATGGATAACAGATACCGCATACACAGGCATACGCAAAAATTTCATTCACGCATTCCTTCCCGGATCGGTATTTGCCAAGGAAATGCAGCAAGCTGAATGCTCAGGACGTATCGTTAACTTGGCTCCCGATTTATCCGAAATCAACATGCAGCCAATTCCCCATCCTATATGGAGAAGTGGACGCGCATTATTCTTACCCATCAATATTTAAGACATGGATACAATAAATCAAAAATACGAAATAGAAATAGAAGTTCTCACGCCTGTCTGCATTGGTGCCGGAGCCGAAAAAGATTGGGTTGAAGGCGTAGATTTTATCATCAAAAATGATAAAATCTACAAAATCAGCCTACAGAAAATAATCGAGCATGGGTTTGATATCAACACCATCACAACGTACATAGCCGAGCACAACAGCAAAGCCTTGGCGAATCTTTTGGGCGATAGCCTAAAATCCATATCAGACTTAGTAATTCCTTTACCTGCATCTACAACAAATCCTATAAAAGCCTGCATCAAGAACGAATTATCCAACAATCCTCTCATTCCGGGAAGTTCATTAAAAGGATCCATCAGGTCGCACATATACAAATATCTAGGGGGAAAAGAAAAAGACGGCAGCGATGTCTTTGGAAAAACGTCGCAAGGAGAAAACTTCATGCGCTTCATCAAAATCAGTGATGCGGAGTTTGAAAGAAACGAGCTTGTCAATACCAAAATCTTCAACCTGCATCACCTCCAAGACACAACATGGGAAGGCGGTTGGAAACATGAGCGAAATGAGACAAAACGCACTTATAAGCCTACCGGATTCAACACCATCTATGAATGCATCATGCCGGGAGAAAAAGGCTATGCGTCTATCATGTCATCAACAAGCGGATACAAAAAACTGAATGCAAGCCTAACACGCCCCGACCCTCTTCAAATCCGCAAGAACGATGTTCTCGATATACAAAACCTCTTTGCACGAATCAACCAGGACTCCAAGGGCTACATTGAAAAGGAGATTGCTTTCTTCCAAAAATTTTCCCAAAGTGAACACGCAGAAGAAATAATTGATTCTCTTAAGGCAATCCTACAACAAACAAAAGCATGCCTCAGCACGAACACTTCCTGCATCATAAAAATGGCTGCAGGAAGCGGCTTCCACTCCATTACCGGAGATTGGCAATTCAATGATTACACTAAAGCACCACTTGATAGGAAAAGGAATCGAGATGCCAATCCAAAATCCAGAAAGATTGCCATCTATGGAGACAATACATTCTCTCTCATGGGATTTGTCAAATTAAAATGCCTCAGCGAATCCGAAATCCAAAAAAGAAACAAAACCATAGCTCAAAAGAATGAGGAGCGGCAGCTGAATGCACAAAGAAACCAAATAAAAACCTTGCTACACAGAGCGGAAAGCCTCACTCAGCAGAATCAATACAAAGAAGCGGAAGATACGTTAAAGGGATTCAATCTGTATTCTGAAACTTTGAAAGCAGAGAAAGAAGCTGAATATGAGGAATTATTACAAAAAGTCCAATCCGGCTTACAAGAAATTCAGCGAATAGAAAGAGCGTACCAAGAAAAAGCGGAAAAATACAAAGCCTCAATAAAGACCGCAAACGAGGCTATTTTGCAGAATGATTCCGAAAGTGCCCTACGCAACTTCATCGATGCCCAAGAAATTAATCCGAACGGAGAGCAATTAGCAGATTTAAAACAAAACATTTACGAAAAGCTACTCGAAGAAGGAGAAAAAGCCATCTCGAATGAAGATTACAATTTAGCAACAAAAAAATGCGAAGCAGCCAGAGAACTGTTTCCTGCGAAGGATGAACACAAGCAATTGGAAACGAGAATAAATAGAGCCAAAAGCGCTGTTTTCGGCCTCAGTTTCTTAGAGGAAAAAAATGCTAATGATGAGTACAAAGTCAACAATTTTAACACTGCCAAAGATAGAATCAATGACTATCTAAAAAAGCAGAAACTGGAACGAATACCAGAAAGCCAAACAGACATTCTGCAAACCGCACTCATTCGTCTCTACAAGCAGGCCAAACCACGAGATAAAAAATCGTGGAATGAGTTTAACGATTCCAATAGTATCTGGCAAAAAAATATTGCAAGATGGATTGGAAAAGACAAAGCGGAAGAGATATACAACAACTTATTTTCAGAACAACAATGAGCAGAATACACATCACATTTGTTGGAGGGCAACCCATTCCTGTATACCAAGGAATTACAGCCACAAATCCTAATAAAATCATCTTTATATACTCAAAACAGAGCGAGGATATTCTACATCGCATAAAAAAGGCCATTGAACAAACATTCAATCAGCAAAAAATGCCATCCGTAGAAACGATTTCGCTATCACCCACCGACCCGCACATGATTCAAGAAATAGCCACAAAGCTATCAGCAGCCCATGCCAATGATGATATCTCGCTCAATATTACAAGTGGACCAAAATCATGGACATACCTATTCGGCATCCAATTCTGTAAACAAAACAATACCACAATATTCTACATTGACCAAAATAACATTCTTTGGAATTACTCATCTATGGAAGAGGAGAAAACCTTGTTTCCTGATATGAAGACCTTATTCTATCTACAAGGAACCCTTCCCCCAACACAATACATTGATTTTAAAGACTTCGCCCCCGAAGACAGCAGAGTCGTAATGCAAATTACAGAATTAATTCATGTCAATACCAACAACTTCTTCAGACTAGTTGCACTTGCCCGAAATCAAACGGGCACAACGGAATTTTCTCTTCCCAACAAATCATTCCTACGATGGAACAAAACCGAAAAATCATTTGACATACAAATAACTTCGGCACGAGAAGACCTCCGCCACACCCTCAAATCTCCTCATGTCAGGCAGTTGTTATTAAAAGCCGGCTGGTTTGAATACAAAGTGGCACAAATTCTATCAACATGGAATCAAGCAAAAACAATCTGGACAAATTGTGTCTTCCCGTATGCAAACGCCTCTGCAAAAAATGAAATCGATATCATTGTTGATACTGGTATCAAACTCTTATTTGTAGAATGCAAAACCCAAATAGAAGACAACACAGACATTGACAAGTTCAAAAGTGCCAGTGAGAACTATGGAGGAAAAGGCTGCAAAACACTTTTTATTACAGAAAAAAGAATAAAAGACAATGCACTAGAAAAATGTAGAGACAACAAAATTCTAACATTTTCATTCGAAGAGTATACATCCGATTCCATTGCAAAACAAGCACTATTCAACCTTCTAAACAATAACTTTTTTAATATCAACGCATAAAATGAGTAGAAAAGTTTTCATCTCCTTTCTTGGAACAAATAATTATATAAGAACCCATTATATCATCAATGGGAAAATTTCAAAACCTGTACGCTTCATCCAGGAAGCTTTAATTGATGAATTTTGCAATGATTGGGATGAAAATGACCGTATATTCATTTTCTACACACAAGAATCACTTAACCGAAACTGGATTGACAAGGGACAAAAATATGATGAAAAAACACCAGAAGAAGACACTTATGGATTAGAACACATTCTAAAAGAAAAAGCCGTTTGTGATATCGTCCATCCCATCCTAATTCCAGAAGGATTCACAGAAAATGATATTTGGAAAATCTTCGAATGTCTTTATAACATCCTTGAGGAAAAAGACATCATCTATTTTGATGCGACACATGCATTCCGCTCAATTCCTCTATTGGCAACAGTATTATTCAACTATGCAAAATGCTTAAAAAATATCACCGTCGCATCTATCTCTTACGGAGCATTTGAAACACTAGGTCCGGCTTTCAAGGTACAAAATATGGATATAAAAGACCGAAAAGCACCTGTCATCGACATCAGTAGCATTATTCATTTGCAAGACATCATCAATGCAGCTAATGACTACATCAAATTCGGAAAAATTGGCCGGATTGGGGATGTCCTCTCCTTTTCAGGAAAAGAAACAAAGGCACAAAGACGCACCAACGAAGCCATTAAAATCATACAAAGAGAACTTAACAATCTTGATAGTTATATTTCTATCTGCGACATACAACATATCAAACAAGGGACCTTTGCCAAAAATATTCAAGAGCAGTTCGATACAGCCATAAATGGAGAGAATATTAATGCAGCCGAAAAAGAATTATTAAAAAAAATAGAACCAGAGCTATTCAGATTCAAACCATCGGCATCTAATCTCAATATCGAAATGGCTATCGAACGAGCATTTAAACACAATATGCTTGTTCAAGCATACACCTTGGCGCAAGAATACATAATTTCCATAACCTGTGAACAACTTACCGAGCACCTAGCGAGCTTTAGAACTTCATTTGAATCAGAAAAAGATCGCAGAACTTTCACTAGTTCTCTCTTAGCCATTAGCAACAGCGACGTAGCGACAGAGAACTTCACAGGGATCCTATCAAAAAATATAAGACTTACAAAACAACTCCTCAACTGGCCTAAAAGGCAACAAATACATCAACAATACAAGCAACTCACGAACAATCGAAACTCCTTGAATCATGCAAAGGGAGCCTATGATGAACGAACCATAATACACCAATTTTCCAAAACATATCCAGACATCATACAAATCCTAACTGAACAACGCCCCACTTTATAACCATTATATATGCTAATCAACCTCTCAAACCACCCATCTACCGCTTGGCAACCAGAACAGATTCAAGCGGCTGCAACATACGGAAATATCGTGGATTTGCCATTCCCTGATGTGGATGCTAACGAAAACGAGGAATACATCCGGCAATTGGCAGACATTTACTTGGGAAAAGTCAAATCCATCGCTGGCATCGATCAAGCCACCATCCATCTGATGGGGGAAATGACATTAACCATGTCTCTCCTCAAACGGCTTCAAAAAGAAGGCTATACCTGCATAGCCTCTACAGCACAACGAGTGGTAACGGAACTTCCCGATCACAAAACAATCAAGACATTTCGATTCGTCCGCTTCAGACAATACGAATAAGCAAACAACTATCATCATGGAGAAATCAAAAGACAAAAAAATGGAATGGACACCGTCTCAAGATAAAGCCATAAAAGAAATCCAGGCATTCATCAAGAATCCTGATGCGAAAGTCTTTATCCTGACTGGTTCAGCCGGGACGGGGAAAACAACCTTGACCAAACAAATCATCAAGGAACTCAAAAACAAGAAAAAGAGCTTTACGCTCCTTGCCTCTACCGGAAGAGCAGCAAAGGTTGTCCAGAACGCTACCGGCGAATCTTGCAGAACGGTGCATAGCCTCTTGTACACATTCACCGGATTCAACCAAGACTTAGAGAAATTAGCAGATAATGACACCCTCCCAACAGACAAACACGGGCAAATCCTATTAGTCTTCGAAGCTGCTCCCCTGCCATGGCCTGAAAGAAATGAAGAATGGTTCTATATTATAGATGAAGCGTCCATGATATCGGATACGCCCGACAAAGGTGTCCATCAAGCCGTTTTCGGATCGGGTTGTCTACTCCAAGACCTGTTCGCATTCAATCCAAAAGGTAAATATATCTTTATCGGCGATATCTGCCAGCTACCGCCCATCAATTCCTCAAACTCCCCTGCCCTCACCCCTGATTACATCCAAGCACAATACCATCTGCCCGTAAACAATGCCGAACTATCTGAAATTGTCAGACAAAAAGATTCCAACGATATCATTATTGCCTCCCAAAAACTCCGATCTCTCTATAAAAATCCCCCAGTATGCAACTGGGGAAAATTCCCCCTTAAAAACTTCAAGCACATAAAAATACATTCATCACAGGCTGACCTCATCCAAGCATATATCCAAGAAATCAAACAACATGGATACGATGAAACCATTTTGATTACACAATCCAACCGTCAGAGCCAGACCCTTTCTCAATTAATCCGTCCTGCGTTAGGTATCAACGGAGAAACAATCCAAGTGAACGACCTGCTACTCGTCACCCAGAACAACCATATCAGCGGCCTAATGAACGGTGACATGGTCAAAGTCACCCAAACCGGGAAAGAAATCCAAAAAGCAGGGCTCACATTCCGTTACATAGAAGTGGAAGAACTGATTTCAAAAAAAAGATACTCGCAATACATCATTACCAATATCTTAAGCACTCAGGGCTGGACCAATCTGAACCAAGAGCAACAGACCCACCTATTTATCGACTTCTTTCTTCGAATGAGGGACATAGGAATCTCTCCTAAAAAAAACAAGGAAGAGTTTCATAACCAGATGCTAAAAGATCCATTTTTGAATGCACTCAGAGCCGTATATGGATATGCGGTCACTTGCCATAAAGCACAAGGGGGTGAATGGAAAGAAGTATTCCTAGATATTCCGCGGATTCTCAGCCGTCAGCCTATCAGCAAAAACTACCAATGGCTATATACGGCTGTCACACGAGCCAGTGAGAACCTGCATATTGCAGATGATTTCTATCTATCCGCCGGAAACAGCTCTCTTAATCCCACATACTCTCGCTAAATCACATAATCAAAGCCGAATGGAACTAATTCTCAACACATATGGCACTTCATTGAACCGGGATAACGAAGGATTCGTCATCACCACGAAAGATGGGCGGCAACGCATACCGGCCGAAGGAATCACCAGCATCCAAATCAGCCGGGGAGCCCAAATCACCAGCGATGCAGTCATGTTAGCCGTGGAACGGGAAATAGAAGTCTTATTCATGGACAAAGGGGGCAATCCGATTGGCCGTATTTGGAGCCCCAAGTTCGGCTCCATCTCCACCATCCGGAAAGGCCAAGTCAACTTTGCGTTTTCAAAAGATGCCGTAGATTGGATTAAAGATATCATCTGTAGAAAGATAGAGAACCAGCAGGCTTTGATTCTTATGCTACGTAAAGAAGATGACCGAGAAAAACGCATTGCAGAACGCAGCATCAACCGAATGGAAGATTACCGGAACAAGATTTTGGCCCTCAAAGGAGAGATTGTCAACGATATAGCATCCACATTACGAGGATGGGAAGGACAAGCCTCGAAAATTTATTTCGAAACCCTAAACGAATTCATCCCTGAAGAATACCACTTTGCCACTCGGACGCAAAAACCGGCCATGGACGTAGCCAATGCATTCCTCAACTATGGATACGGCATCCTTTATGGGAAACTCGAAGGAGCCATGATTAAGGCTGGCATCGATCCCTACGTGGGCATCATGCACCGAGACGATTATAATCGACCGGTACTTGTCTATGATGTAATTGAATTATACCGTGTATGGGTAGATTATGTCGTTTTCACACTGCTTTCTCAAAACATCATTACCGATGAATTTTACTCTAAAAGAGAAGATGGATCCTATTGGCTAGAAATCCTCGGACGCCGAATCCTAATTCAGTCATTCAACGACTATATGGACGAAACAGTAACAATCAAAGGGAATACTCGATCCAGATCAACCCAGATGTTTCTATATGTGCAAGATTTGGCTCAAAAATTTAAAAAATACGAAAAATGATAATGGCAGGCTCTAACATATCGGCAATCAATGATCCTCTCCATAAAATTCAAGAGGAATACCTATACAACAGCATCCGGAAACCCAAGCCCGCCATCGCTGCCCAGATTCGGCAATTACGCATCATATACGATCTGGATCCCAAGCAATACTCGATACTAAAAAAATCCCTCCCATACATTGTATGCGGAATTTTCAATCCGCCCTACCGACGAAAGGAAAATTTCGGATACACTGAAACGTTCATCATCGACATAGACCATTTGAGCGAAAAGGAACTATCGCTATCCGAGGTACGCACCCGCATCCAAGCAGACGAAAGAGTTGTCATGTGTTTCTCTTCTCCCAGCGAAGATGGCCTGAAAGTCATGTTCCATCTCTCTGAACGATGCCATGATGCCGGACTTTATTCAATCTTCTACAAAGCGTTTCTTCAAGACTTTTCCTGCAAATACCACTTAGAGCAGGTCATAGACTCCTGCACCTCGGACGTGTCTCGCGCATGTTTTATCAGTACCGACCCTGATGCCTACTACAATGCCGCAGCGACCAGCATTAATATGAACGCATATATCAACATAGCTGACACAACCTCTTTATTTGACATGAAGAGGGAGCAAGAAAAAGCCGAAAAGCAACAATCGAAGCAAAATGAACAGCCCAAACGCAACCCAGACCCAGACAAGGATATCATGGAACAAATCAAGGCTCGACTCAATCCCAAGCTTACCAGGATAAAAGAAACCAAGTCTTATTTTGTCCCAGAGAAACTAAACATGATTATAGACGACCTAAAACAACATATAGAACAAGAAAATATCAGAGTTACCGAGATTGCGAATATTCAATATGGGAAAAAAATCCGATGTGCCTTAGGGAAGAAGAACGCTGAGATAAACCTTTTCTATGGGAAAAAGGGCTTCTCTGTTGTCAAATCGCCCAAAACGGGCACTAGTGAAGAATTGAACGAACTAATGCAAAATCTTATTCTTGCATACGTCACAGAACTTGAAGCATAATGAGAAAACAAAAAGACGCTATGACTTATCTGGAACGGTTACGGCGTCTGAAACAGGCCACGCTTGAACAAAGCAAACAACCCAACCGGATAATCGGGGATGACAAAGACAACGATTTGCCTTCCTTAGAAGCTCGTGTCGGTCGTGTATTGGGAATTATTCGCTCGCCTCAAAGACCTAAAGGGAATATGCTATTCTTTATCATGTATGACATTGAAAGCGACAAAGTTCGCTACAATGTAGTAAAATATTTAGAACGAAAAGGTTGCACACGTATTCAAAAATCCATATTTTTAGCTGACCTAAGCCGTGAAATATTCGATGATATCAAGCATGATTTGGCAGAGATACAGGCATTATATGAAAACCACGACAGCATCATTATATGCCCGATATCCACAGACCTTCTACAAAACATGAAAGTCATAGGGCAGTCGATTAATGTTGATATCATAACGCATAACAAGAATACACTCTTTTTTTGAAAGAGTTGAAACAATGCATTCCTGTCATACGAACTTGAAGTCGTGAAAAAACAACAAATGATATAGCGAAAAACGGGAGACAGAATGCGGCATGTTCTTTGACATATTGATTTTTATTGTATATTTGTAAGTTTAAACATAATAGTACACATTTGCACATGCAAAGACAGGAAAACAGGAACTTTTTCAATTTTATCGACCTAAAAACGAAAACATTACAAAAACAGCTCTCAGATACTATCCTCCAGAAAAACAAGGATTAAGACCATACACTTTTTTTATTTTCATTTTTAACTATTTAACTCAGATACTATCCTCCAGAAAAACAAGGATTAAGACGATTTTCCCGTTGACCGATACGCGGTACTCTCCGCGCCTCAGATACTATCCTCCAGAAAAACAAGGATTAAGACAGCAGTTGGCCGAGACTTGGCAGAGCCTCGCCTCCCTCAGATACTATCCTCCAGAAAAACAAGGATTAAGACACCTTTGCCTCCAGCGGAAGACCGTTGAATGTTTCCTCAGATACTATCCTCCAGAAAAACAAGGATTAAGACACTTAGAAACTTCTGTCAACCCCCGTTTTGCGGCTTCACTCAGATACTATCCTCCAGAAAAACAAGGATTAAGACTTTACGTTTTCATAAACTTTGCCAGCATATTGATTCCTCAGATACTATCCTCCAGAAAAACAAGGATTAAGACCGTACACTTTTGGTGCATATTGTCCCCATTCTTTTGCCTCAGATACTATCCTCCAGAAAAACAAGGATTAAGACGGATAAGAAGTAGAGTTGCTCCGCCAATTCCGTAAACTCAGATACTATCCTCCAGAAAAACAAGGATTAAGACAATTGGATTTGCTTTGCCCTCGTGCTGGTCAGTTTACTCAGATACTATCCTCCAGAAAAACAAGGATTAAGACCTTCCTTTATGCGCTCGCGCCTGTGCCGTTCGGTCTCCTCAGATACTATCCTCCAGAAAAACAAGGATTAAGACTAATCTCCAAGACCTTCGCCTTGTCGAACACTACTTCTCAGATACTATCCTCCAGAAAAACAAGGATTAAGACTTATTTGATTTTAAAAGGATTAACATTGTTTTTCATTCTCAGATACTATCCTCCAGAAAAACAAGGATTAAGACAGCAGCCAGGCCTTCTTTCGCTTCCCGTCATCGAGAAGCTCAGATACTATCCTCCAGAAAAACAAGGATTAAGACACGTTCTTATATAGCACTTCCCAATTTGTAAATCCGCTCAGATACTATCCTCCAGAAAAACAAGGATTAAGACAAATCTTGACACCTCTTTGCTTGGGTATTGTCAGACTCAGATACTATCCTCCAGAAAAACAAGGATTAAGACAGCCCCGGAGGGCTGCCAGCACCGACTACAAGTCGACTCAGATACTATCCTCCAGAAAAACAAGGATTAAGACCGCACATCTGTTCAATGGTAAGCCTGTCTTTGCAGACCTCAGATACTATCCTCCAGAAAAACAAGGATTAAGACCATCCTGAAAAAGAATGAGGCAAATTCCCCGTTGGCCTCAGATACTATCCTCCAGAAAAACAAGGATTAAGACGCCAGCCCTCTCGCACATCTGTTCCAACGTTAACCGCCTCAGATACTATCCTCCAGAAAAACAAGGATTAAGACGGCTGAAGGCATTTGCGATTAGCTTTGTCATACCTACTCAGATACTATCCTCCAGAAAAACAAGGATTAAGACATTTTTGCAGGGAATGCCGTCAGCATCTGGAGGCTGAAGGCTCAGATACTATCCTCCAGAAAAACAAGGATTAAGACTCCGACGTGGGCACCGTGTCCCAAGCCTTGCTGACCTTCTCAGATACTATCCTCCAGAAAAACAAGGATTAAGACGGGAATGGCAGTGCCCTTATACCCTATCATGCAACCCCTCAGATACTATCCTCCAGAAAAACAAGGATTAAGACTCTCTCCTTGGCAATGGAGCATGGGGAACACGTCCCCTCAGATACTATCCTCCAGAAAAACAAGGATTAAGACGCGTATTGACCGTTAGCCGGGATAAGGTCGATGTGACCTCAGATACTATCCTCCAGAAAAACAAGGATTAAGACCACACGTCTCCGCATGTGAAGTAAACATTTCCTTTACTCAGATACTATCCTCCAGAAAAACAAGGATTAAGACAAATCTGGATTATCATTATAAATTTCTTTCAAAAGTTCTCAGATACTATCCTCCAGAAAAACAAGGATTAAGACCATCCTAAAGAAGAATGAGGCGTACTCACCATTGGCCCTCAGATACTATCCTCCAGAAAAACAAGGATTAAGACACCGGAAAATTTTCCGGTCACTTTGCAGAAGATTGTCCTCAGATACTATCCTCCAGAAAAACAAGGATTAAGACCTTCAGAATTTCTAATTCAGCCCCCATCTTCTTGACGACTCAGATACTATCCTCCAGAAAAACAAGGATTAAGACATAGCTATTTCGGCTGCTTTGTCAAGGATGTTTTTTCTCAGATACTATCCTCCAGAAAAACAAGGATTAAGACAAGCCTTCTGCAAACTGTAACATAACTTTAAGATTTCTCAGATACTATCCTCCAGAAAAACAAGGATTAAGACGCTGCCAGCACCGACTACAAGTCGATGCTGACGGTGCCCCTCAGATACTATCCTCCAGAAAAACAAGGATTAAGACTCTGAACCGGCATAAATGCACTTTACATTTTCGTAAACTCAGATACTATCCTCCAGAAAAACAAGGATTAAGACCCCGTCCACATCATTAGACGGGAACTTTTGAGAATACTCAGATACTATCCTCCAGAAAAACAAGGATTAAGACCGTTTGCAAGCTCTTGAAGCGCTTTTTGTTTGTCGGCTCAGATACTATCCTCCAGAAAAACAAGGATTAAGACGATTCCGTGAGCGTTGAACCAGGCGGCTGCATAGCTCTCAGATACTATCCTCCAGAAAAACAAGGATTAAGACCAAACTGATGTGACGAGTTCCGGCTTTCTCGCACATCTCAGATACTATCCTCCAGAAAAACAAGGATTAAGACCCCCGGAGGGCTGCCAGCACCGACTACAAGTCGATGCCTCAGATACTATCCTCCAGAAAAACAAGGATTAAGACCCCTCTGTTCGGCGAGGTACCGATAGATGATCCTCTCAGATACTATCCTCCAGAAAAACAAGGATTAAGACACGTCGTCTGGGGTTGCCAGCGATGGGCCGGAAATCTCTCAGATACTATCCTCCAGAAAAACAAGGATTAAGACAAAAGGGGCGAAGCCCCTTGCTACTCGATGGTAGCCTCAGATACTATCCTCCAGAAAAACAAGGATTAAGACGGGAACACGTCACCCGTTTCATCGTCCCGGCATACCGCTCAGATACTATCCTCCAGAAAAACAAGGATTAAGACACCCCATAAATTGTTGTAAAGAGTATCAGCAACAAGGCTCAGATACTATCCTCCAGAAAAACAAGGATTAAGACACTGAAGAACATGGGAGAAACATTTCTATTTTTGGACTCAGATACTATCCTCCAGAAAAACAAGGATTAAGACCTGCCAGCACCGACTACAAGTCGATGCTGACGGTGCCCTCAGATACTATCCTCCAGAAAAACAAGGATTAAGACGGAAGTCTGCCTCCTTGGAGCTGTGCAACAAGGAGTTCTCAGATACTATCCTCCAGAAAAACAAGGATTAAGACTGTCCTTGCAGACCTCATCGAAGGACTTCTCGAATGTCTCAGATACTATCCTCCAGAAAAACAAGGATTAAGACACTCTCCCTATTATAGGTTACACCTAATACTTTTGCCTCAGATACTATCCTCCAGAAAAACAAGGATTAAGACTACTTTATTACATTGGACAAACAACGTCATTTTTGGACTCAGATACTATCCTCCAGAAAAACAAGGATTAAGACCGGTCAGATTGAAGCAAGTTATCATAAATGGAACGTTCTCAGATACTATCCTCCAGAAAAACAAGGATTAAGACACAATAGTCTATGTGCTATTGCGCCGCCGACAGGTCAACTCAGATACTATCCTCCAGAAAAACAAGGATTAAGACCTTGCTGACCTTACCCCATACCTCACCGCAGGTGAACTCAGATACTATCCTCCAGAAAAACAAGGATTAAGACCTCATATCTTGATTTTTTTTGAGCCGCTTACATTCCTCAGATACTATCCTCCAGAAAAACAAGGATTAAGACAGAAACCGAGCCGAAAATTTCAGCAAAAATTGAATTGTCTCAGATACTATCCTCCAGAAAAACAAGGATTAAGACAACTTTGCCGCGAGGCGTAGCGTTTTTTTTTTTAGTCTCTCAGATACTATCCTCCAGAAAAACAAGGATTAAGACCTACGAGGGTCAACCTCCTGCCAATCCTGTCCGTGAACTCAGATACTATCCTCCAGAAAAACAAGGATTAAGACAGAGGTAAACACAGCCTGTATGTTACTATAAACACACCTCAGATACTATCCTCCAGAAAAACAAGGATTAAGACTATGTTACTATAAACACACAGGCTTTCTTCAGCCTCTCAGATACTATCCTCCAGAAAAACAAGGATTAAGACACGCTTATTTTTGCAGGAAATGCATTCAGCATCTGGCTCAGATACTATCCTCCAGAAAAACAAGGATTAAGACTCATCGAGGAGCAGGAATTCCGCCTGCTTCCGTTTAACTCAGATACTATCCTCCAGAAAAACAAGGATTAAGACCCGTTTAACGTCGTCTGGGGTTGCCAACGACGGGCCCGACTCAGATACTATCCTCCAGAAAAACAAGGATTAAGACTTAAGACGTGTTTTGCCTCGCGGGCTTCCTTTGCCCCTCAGATACTATCCTCCAGAAAAACAAGGATTAAGACGCGTTTGCGGCTCGTCCAAAATTGACGATACCGCAATCTCAGATACTATCCTCCAGAAAAACAAGGATTAAGACAATCTATTTGCTTGCTGACAGCTTCCATTTCGTCAGCTCAGATACTATCCTCCAGAAAAACAAGGATTAAGACAAGACCGCCACACATTGACCGCTACAAAACGCCTGCACTCAGATACTATCCTCCAGAAAAACAAGGATTAAGACGTGGTTAATTCAGAAGATAATTATATTCTCCCAAATTCTCAGATACTATCCTCCAGAAAAACAAGGATTAAGACAGCCGCTTACATTCATGAGCGCGAAACATGAACGCTCAGATACTATCCTCCAGAAAAACAAGGATTAAGACCCACATCATTGGACGGGAAAACACTGGAATACGCAACTCAGATACTATCCTCCAGAAAAACAAGGATTAAGACAAGTACAGGTTCCCTTTAGAAGATTTCAAAATCTCTCAGATACTATCCTCCAGAAAAACAAGGATTAAGACGCAAAAGTCTTTCCAGTTCCTCGGCTGGCACGGTGCTCAGATACTATCCTCCAGAAAAACAAGGATTAAGACGGTAGCAAGGAGCTCGCTCTTGCGTTCCCCTGCACAACTCAGATACTATCCTCCAGAAAAACAAGGATTAAGACCCAAGACCAGGATTCTGGCTGGTGTTTCAGCCAGCATTCTCAGATACTATCCTCCAGAAAAACAAGGATTAAGACCCGAAGCAATGGAACGGTTCAACCGGAAATGAAAAAAGGGCTCAGATACTATCCTCCAGAAAAACAAGGATTAAGACCCTCCTTTCTAACAGGCTTCCGGCCACATCAATACTCAGATACTATCCTCCAGAAAAACAAGGATTAAGACTCCAAGGACAATTGTCGATAATGAATTTCTTTTCTTCTCAGATACTATCCTCCAGAAAAACAAGGATTAAGACTTAAGTTATTGATTATGAAAATACTCTCTTTTGGTCTCAGATACTATCCTCCAGAAAAACAAGGATTAAGACATCAGTTCTTCCTTGGGAACCGTGTCCCAAGACTTCTCAGATACTATCCTCCAGAAAAACAAGGATTAAGACGACTATCAACAAGATAGGTATGTAAGCAACCAACAGCTCAGATACTATCCTCCAGAAAAACAAGGATTAAGACATCCAACGACTCCCACCATACCTCTATATTGGATGCTCAGATACTATCCTCCAGAAAAACAAGGATTAAGACGGGGGCGAAGCCCCTTGCTACTCGATGGTAGCAAGGACTCAGATACTATCCTCCAGAAAAACAAGGATTAAGACTGACAATAAGGCAGTCTTTACTCAGGCCGATTTGGACTCAGATACTATCCTCCAGAAAAACAAGGATTAAGACAGGTAGTTTCGTACAGCCCTCAGGAAGCCTGCCACCCTCTCAGATACTATCCTCCAGAAAAACAAGGATTAAGACAGCAGAAACTCAGCCTGCCTTCTTTCGACGTCATCTCTCAGATACTATCCTCCAGAAAAACAAGGATTAAGACATCAGTTCTTCCTTGGGAACCGTGTCCCAAGACTTGCTCAGATACTATCCTCCAGAAAAACAAGGATTAAGACATGGTTGAACCTGCATGTCTCACCTATTGGTGACATCTCAGATACTATCCTCCAGAAAAACAAGGATTAAGACAAGCAGGTACTTGAATGTAAATCCTTCCGGCAAGGTCTCAGATACTATCCTCCAGAAAAACAAGGATTAAGACTTTACGAAGGCATCGATACTCATCGTTTGATTAAATTGTCTCAGATACTATCCTCCAGAAAAACAAGGATTAAGACTCCTCTAATGACAGCCGTTCCTTGCACACTTCCTGGACTCAGATACTATCCTCCAGAAAAACAAGGATTAAGACTGCCTCCCTTCATGCCGAAAGGAGACATTCCATTGGACTCAGATACTATCCTCCAGAAAAACAAGGATTAAGACTAGCAAGGAGTTCGCCCTTGCGCTCCCCTGCGCAATCTCAGATACTATCCTCCAGAAAAACAAGGATTAAGACACGGAGACAGGGGATGTGTTCCCCATGCTGCATTGCGCTCAGATACTATCCTCCAGAAAAACAAGGATTAAGACAGTCCCGCTTGACCATGAATGACCCTTGCGCTCCGGCACTCAGATACTATCCTCCAGAAAAACAAGGATTAAGACAGATGCTTATTGGTTGCTTGCATATGGACTATCAATAGCTCAGATACTATCCTCCAGAAAAACAAGGATTAAGACGTGGTGCAACCTTCCGGAAGACGGCCTCCTTGGAGCTCTCAGATACTATCCTCCAGAAAAACAAGGATTAAGACACATCCCCTGTTTCGGTGTCAGTGCACACTGACACCACTCAGATACTATCCTCCAGAAAAACAAGGATTAAGACATGGGGCGAAGCCCCTTGCTACTCGATGGTAGCAAGGCTCAGATACTATCCTCCAGAAAAACAAGGATTAAGACAAGCAACCAACAGGTGGAAGGTCCGGAGGTGCAAGGGACTCAGATACTATCCTCCAGAAAAACAAGGATTAAGACGTGCACACGGAGACCATCAGTTCTTCCTTGGGAACTCAGATACTATCCTCCAGAAAAACAAGGATTAAGACTGCCCTTATGTCCTATGATGCAACCCAGGAGTATGCCTCAGATACTATCCTCCAGAAAAACAAGGATTAAGACCGACGAGTGGATAGCCGAGCATGACGTGGATAGGGAGACTCAGATACTATCCTCCAGAAAAACAAGGATTAAGACTGTTTCGGTGTCAGTGCACACTGACACCATGAGTTCCTCAGATACTATCCTCCAGAAAAACAAGGATTAAGACCGACCATCAGTTCTTCCTTGGGAACCGAGTCCCAACTCTCAGATACTATCCTCCAGAAAAACAAGGATTAAGACGCTACTCGATGGTAGCGAGGAGTTCACTCTTCCGTCTCAGATACTATCCTCCAGAAAAACAAGGATTAAGACGGAGTCAGAATCCATGCCCTCTCGCGAACTCCATCGCTCAGATACTATCCTCCAGAAAAACAAGGATTAAGACATCCTGTCCACGAATGTGTCGCGGACCAGGTTCTGGCCTCAGATACTATCCTCCAGAAAAACAAGGATTAAGACCATTTGGAGGCTGAACGCGTTTGATATCATCTTTGTCACTCAGATACTATCCTCCAGAAAAACAAGGATTAAGACCTGACGAACCTTCGTATCCTGCCTATGCCTACAGGCTCAGATACTATCCTCCAGAAAAACAAGGATTAAGACCGCTGCCAACAAAACCCCAATAGGTTCTGTCGCAGGCTCAGATACTATCCTCCAGAAAAACAAGGATTAAGACAAAAGAATGAGGCAAACTCCCCGTTTGCTGGGATTACTCAGATACTATCCTCCAGAAAAACAAGGATTAAGACGCTGACAATCACCGTCTTACCGTTGAAGTCATAGTACTCAGATACTATCCTCCAGAAAAACAAGGATTAAGACGCAGGAAATGCATTCAGCATCTGGAGACTGAAAGCACTCAGATACTATCCTCCAGAAAAACAAGGATTAAGACGCCACCCTGAAGCTGGGCGACCAATAACTGGTCACCTTCTCAGATACTATCCTCCAGAAAAACAAGGATTAAGACGCCTTGTAGTTTTCTTCATATCTTTGCCTCCTATGTTTCTCAGATACTATCCTCCAGAAAAACAAGGATTAAGACCGGGGTTGCAAGTGACGGACCGGAGATTTTTCCGATCCTCTCAGATACTATCCTCCAGAAAAACAAGGATTAAGACTTCCGACTTGTTTAACAATACGTATGACTGTCCAGGTCTCAGATACTATCCTCCAGAAAAACAAGGATTAAGACCTTGGACACCTTGCCCCATACTTCGCCACATGCGAAGCTCAGATACTATCCTCCAGAAAAACAAGGATTAAGACCAGGGTCGGAATACTCGATGTCCTCTATCCGGGTCGTCTCAGATACTATCCTCCAGAAAAACAAGGATTAAGACTTTTGATTCTTCAATCTTGGCTTGCAGTTCAAGGTCTCAGATACTATCCTCCAGAAAAACAAGGATTAAGACTTCTTTTTTGGGTACTGAGTCCCAAGACTTGCTGACCTCAGATACTATCCTCCAGAAAAACAAGGATTAAGACTATTCCAAGGCTTCTTCTCTGGTATTGAATACTTTGGGACTCAGATACTATCCTCCAGAAAAACAAGGATTAAGACAGCGAAGTTGGAGAGATTGCATTGTTGTCGATTGTGCTCAGATACTATCCTCCAGAAAAACAAGGATTAAGACGCAATCGCACGCGGCGTCTCCTTGGTCAGGCCAATATCCTCAGATACTATCCTCCAGAAAAACAAGGATTAAGACTGCAATCGCACGCGGCGTCTCCTTGGTCAGGCCAATCTCAGATACTATCCTCCAGAAAAACAAGGATTAAGACCCATCTTTGCAGATGGACAAGACGACTTCTCCGCCTCAGATACTATCCTCCAGAAAAACAAGGATTAAGACACGAGGATATCACCAACTTCAAAGCGCAAAGCGGTGCTCAGATACTATCCTCCAGAAAAACAAGGATTAAGACAGCAGCTCCGCCACCCAAGGGGCTACCGACAGATGCACTCAGATACTATCCTCCAGAAAAACAAGGATTAAGACCTGTCCTTGCAGACCTCATCGAATGATTTTTCGAATGCTCAGATACTATCCTCCAGAAAAACAAGGATTAAGACCCAGGAATCATATATACCTTCATAACTTGACCTCCTCCTCAGATACTATCCTCCAGAAAAACAAGGATTAAGACAGTAATGGAATTGCAAGAATTTATTTTTTCGCTGACTCAGATACTATCCTCCAGAAAAACAAGGATTAAGACTCGAGGCTTGCAAGCCGCACCGAATAGCATTTCACCTCAGATACTATCCTCCAGAAAAACAAGGATTAAGACGCCGCCCTCTTCCTTGAAAGTAGGCAACTTTTGGCTCTCAGATACTATCCTCCAGAAAAACAAGGATTAAGACTCAGCCAAAAGCTTTTTTGCTTCACGGGCTTCCTTCTCAGATACTATCCTCCAGAAAAACAAGGATTAAGACAAGATTTCAATCTTCTCCCCCATCTTCTTAACGAAGCTCAGATACTATCCTCCAGAAAAACAAGGATTAAGACATTCTGTCCAAATGGATTTCCACCTTTGAAGGCTGCCCTCAGATACTATCCTCCAGAAAAACAAGGATTAAGACTAACCGCAACCCGAATCGACCTCAACGACAACGCCTTCTCAGATACTATCCTCCAGAAAAACAAGGATTAAGACGCGACGAACAGAATCCAGGCAATGAACAATGCCAGACTCAGATACTATCCTCCAGAAAAACAAGGACTAAGACACTTTCTTGCCATTCAAGAAATGATGGATATGAATGCCTCAGATACTATCCTCCAGAAAAACAAGGATTAAGACCTTTTCATTTTGTAAAGGTATTAATTTTTCTGTTTACTCAGATACTATCCTCCAGAAAAACAAGGATTAAGACAGGTGCATTTGTTGCCGCCTCCATAGCGGTTACAAAACTCAGATACTATCCTCCAGAAAAACAAGGATTAAGACCAGTACATACTGACACCATTAATTCCTCCTTGGGCACTCTCAGATACTATCCTCCAGAAAAACAAGGATTAAGACGTTTTTATATAACATTTTTCAATTTCCAAATGCGGATCTCAGATACTATCCTCCAGAAAAACAAGGATTAAGACTTCTGTGAAAATCACACCTACGACACCAACTTCCTTCTCAGATACTATCCTCCAGAAAAACAAGGATTAAGACTTCTGTGAAAATCACACCTACGACACCAACTTCCTTCTCAGATACTATCCTCCAGAAAAACAAGGATTAAGACCGCCCCTATGGCGGCGAACTTCAACGCCACCTCGTTCTCAGATACTATCCTCCAGAAAAACAAGGATTAAGACTTTGCCACTTCGATAGGTACGCAGTTGTGGTTCACTCAGATACTATCCTCCAGAAAAACAAGGATTAAGACCCACGAGCCGTCCGCCGACTCCGTGAAGATGAAGCGGCTCAGATACTATCCTCCAGAAAAACAAGGATTAAGACTGGCATCGAGGCTTGCAAGGCGTACCGAATAGCATTTCCTCAGATACTATCCTCCAGAAAAACAAGGATTAAGACGGTAATTATATTCCCCTAAATTAATTTTTAATTGATACTCAGATACTATCCTCCAGAAAAACAAGGATTAAGACCTTTTGAAGATTTAAAAACGTCTAATTCCGAGCCCTCAGATACTATCCTCCAGAAAAACAAGGATTAAGACTTTGCCGTCCTTGAAGTTTGGCAAATCTGTTTCCGTAGCTCAGATACTATCCTCCAGAAAAACAAGGATTAAGACGCCTACAGGATGCGAAGCCCCGGAGGGCTGCCAGCACCTCAGATACTATCCTCCAGAAAAACAAGGATTAAGACAAGAAGAAAGAGGCGAATTCACCATTTGCCGGGATTAACTCAGATACTATCCTCCAGAAAAACAAGGATTAAGACGAGTCTGTCCTTGCAAACCTCGTCGAACGATTTCTCCTCAGATACTATCCTCCAGAAAAACAAGGATTAAGACATGTTTTGGATGTGGCGCAATCCACACGCCACATCCCCTCAGATACTATCCTCCAGAAAAACAAGGATTAAGACTTCTTTTTTGGGTACTGAGTCCCAAGACTTGCTGACCTCAGATACTATCCTCCAGAAAAACAAGGATTAAGACGTTCCCCTGGACAATGCAAGAGAGGGAAGATGTCCCCTCAGATACTATCCTCCAGAAAAACAAGGATTAAGACCTTTGGTAACTTCCTGCACGCTTATTTGTGTAGGGGCTCAGATACTATCCTCCAGAAAAACAAGGATTAAGACCAATCAAAACCGCGTGGGATTAGTCTGCCCATAAGAGCTCAGATACTATCCTCCAGAAAAACAAGGATTAAGACCAGCCTGCAAATTGCTGTAAACTTGCAGGCTTTCTTCTCAGATACTATCCTCCAGAAAAACAAGGATTAAGACCGTACATACGGACACAATCAGCTCGTCCTTGGGAACTCAGATACTATCCTCCAGAAAAACAAGGATTAAGACAAGAAGGAGGCGTACTGTCCGTTTGCCGGAATCAGGCTCAGATACTATCCTCCAGAAAAACAAGGATTAAGACAACGGATTCCGCGAGCGTTGAACCATACGCTCATATACTCAGATACTATCCTCCAGAAAAACAAGGATTAAGACCACGTTGCTATAAACGCACAGGCTTTCCTCAGCCTCTCAGATACTATCCTCCAGAAAAACAAGGATTAAGACAATATGGATATTGGTAAATCGATGTTGCGTACTTTCCTCAGATACTATCCTCCAGAAAAACAAGGATTAAGACAGGGCGGTTGCTTGATTTCGCCTATCGGCATAGTATCTCAGATACTATCCTCCAGAAAAACAAGGATTAAGACAGAGCGTCCCCCGCTTCCGCCGACACCTTGGCCAGCTGCTCAGATACTATCCTCCAGAAAAACAAGGATTAAGACTGTATTTCATCATCGGTTTGATTCATTTTGTATTGACTCAGATACTATCCTCCAGAAAAACAAGGATTAAGACTTCAGACTTTGGGATTGAATCCCAAGTCTTACTTACTCTCAGATACTATCCTCCAGAAAAACAAGGATTAAGACTGCAAGTATTCTTCATCTTCGGATTTCCACAACCCTCAGATACTATCCTCCACAAGGATTAAGACAAAAAAGGTATGGACATCAGTTCTTTTTAGGGTAACTTTAGGCTTGCTCGTGCTATCAATAATCAGTACTGTGTCCTTCTTTCTTTGAAATTTTCCGCCCATGGCCGCCACATGAGACACAAGGCCTCCCTATGCCTATCCAAATCATCCCATCCAGAAACAATTACATGTTCTTCCCGCAAGGAAACATCCGAGAAAGCCTCTCCAACAGCTATATTTACGGGCATCTGACAATAAATCAAGGAAAGAGGGTATGACTAAGCCAACACATAGAAATTGATAGTCTTGCCTTAGGACAATGACAATGATACGAAAGCTCTGCCTATGGATATGCCTTATTCCAGAGATAATTTACCGCAATCATTTGTTTCATAGAACATCACTGAAACAGGTTGGAAAAACTATGGACGTGTTCGAACTGGGAGAACGGGTATTAGTGAAAATTTTGGGATATGACGATAAAAAGAAACGATACAAAATATGCCTATAACCAACATGATCATCGAAAGTAAAAAAACTCCGGCATCGGGCATCAATATCCCTAATCCGACATCTCAAAACAGTACACCCCGTTCGACTTTTTGCGAATTTTCGCAAATCCCACTATCTTCGCGACAGAGTTGTGTAACAAGGAAACAAACACATTCATCCATCAGCAAACAATGTCCGATATACGACACCTACGCAACGAAGGCCGATTAGATGAAGCCTATCAACTGGGAAAAGAACTCTGCGCAAACGAACCCGACAATATCTGGGTCAAGCGTGACTTTAGCTGGACATGCTACGACTTAATGAAACTCGCCATCCATGACAAGGACAAAACAGCTTTTATCGTCAGACTCCAAGACATAGCAAGCCTTCACTTGCCCAAAGACGAAGAAATCCTAGGTAATGCATTGCCGTGGATCATGCGACAATGGCTTCTGCAAAACACAAACAACAACTCAGCAGACAATATCGATACTGTCAACCAGCTGTTGGACATTGCACAAAACCTTCCTCTGCAAATCCCCTCAGCAGGAGCAAGCGCCCTTATCAAGACCATCCACAAGGTCATAAAAGGAACCCCCTCCTACTGTGACATCCTCGACAAGATTGGTTTCAATTGGATGAGAACTGAAGACTACCAAACACTTTCCTTTGAAAACCAACATAGTAAAATCATGTCTTTAGCAGAACAAGTATGTATTGCTTACTCCAAAACGCTGCTTCAGGAAATCGAAAACCAACAAACGCACAACTACAATCCCGAACACACCATCGAACCTTCCTCACAAAAAAGATTGGACACATTCCTTCCCTGGATTACATGGCTCATCGAACAACACCCTGAGTACACCTACCCTATCTACTATAAAGCCAGACTATTGCTCCGCATCGGCAAACAAGACCAAATAATCCAGCTCCTGACTCCTTTTGTCCAAAAAAAAGCCAAGGAATTCTGGGTATGGCAGCTTTTAGGCGAATCCGTCCAACAACAAGATAAAAGCCTTGCACTTTCTTGTTTCTGCAAAGCTCTCTCCTGCCCGGCACAAAAAGAAGCCATGCTTGTAAACCTCCGGGAATCGGCGGCTGAAATCATGGCACAACAAGGATTTTTCAATGAAGCCAGAACCGAAATCGATACTGCAGAAAACGTCAGACTATCTTCATGGGGAAAAACCAGCAAATTCTCACAAAAACTCAAATCATCAGAATGGTATCACAGAGCTAATGCACAAAAAGACAACAAAAACTTTTATAAAGCCCATTGCGATTTAGCAGAAAGTCTGATTTATGCAAGCAACAAAGAGTTGATTCTCATCACCTACGTCAATTCAGAGAAAAATATTGCCAACTTTCTGAAAGAAAACGACAAAAACGGTTTCTTTTCATACCGAAACCTATTCAAGATTCCTCCTATGATAGGCGAACTTTATGAAGCTGTCATTCAAGAATCTCCGGGAAAACTTATCAGCATAATCAAATGGCATCGGAAATGGGATGGGAAACCACAAGAAACCCCGTTTTACAAAATCATCGATGGCAAAATAAAGATTTCCAATGGCAAAAACTTCGGCTTCATCAATCAAGTATTCATTGCCCCATCATTAATCCAAAAGGAAAAGCTTTCAAACGGCCAACAGGTCTCCGCCCTGGCCATGCGCAGCTTCGATCGGAAAAAATCCACCTACGGATGGAGCATTGTTTCCATCTTGGATTCAAACCGCACGACACCACATAAATGATATTTGCCCTGACAACCATTTCAACTAAAGATCTTTGTCATAAATCGCCCACACACGTCACCCCATCCTATCCTTCATCCCGGTTGACAACCGGTGCATAACTTTCCCGCTGGCCCCCGAAACATCGTTTTTACTTTTCAAAAACATTCGCGACATTTGCCGCGCTGATTGCCGGGTACAGACAAGGCAAACATCTCATTGCCAATAGATTCACCCAGAATCAGCCCGTATTCCCGCCCGAACCGGGAGGTGCTGGAAACCGCCCCGGAAGGCCAAAAAACAAGAGAATATGACCAATTTGCTTTTACTCTTAGTGGTTCTGCTCACAGCCCTCGCGCTGGTTCTCGTAGCCTGGGGCTTGGGAGTCTGGCTGGCTCCCCGTTCGTACAACCCCCTCAAGGAAGAAGCCTATGAATGCGGTGTCCCCACCCGAGGAAAAAGCTGGATGCAGTTCAAGGTAGGCTACTACCTCTTCGCCATCCTCTTCCTGATGTTCGACGTGGAAGCCGTCTTCCTCTTCCCGTGGGCCGTCGTGGTCCAAGATCTGGGAGTCTATGGCCTCACCAGCGTCCTCTTTTTCTTGATTGTCCTCATCTTAGGCCTGGCATACGCTTGGAAGAAAGGAGCCTTGACATGGAAATAAAGAAACCGAAAATCAAGGGATTGCCCTACAACGAATTCAAAGATAACGAATATATCGAAGAATTGCGGAGAAACGGTGTCGGCGTCATCGTCGGCGTGTTGGACGAACTGATCAACTGGGGTCGGTCCAACTCCGTATGGCCCCTCACCTTCGCCACCAGCTGCTGCGGTATCGAGTTCATGAGCATCGGTGCCGCACGCTACGACTTTGCCCGGTTCGGGTTTGAAGTGACCCGTGCCAGTCCGCGCCAGGCCGACGTCATCATGGTGGCCGGAACCATCGTGACCAAGATGGCCCCCGTCCTGCTCCGTCTGTACGAACAGATGGCCGACCCCAAATACGTAGTGGCCGTAGGGAACTGCGCCATCTCCGGAGGTCCTTTCACCAACTCCTACCATGTAGTGCAAGGCGTGGACAAAATCCTGCCCGTGGATGTCTTCATTCCCGGCTGCCCCACCCGCCCCGAAGCCTTGCTGTACGGCATGATGCAGCTGCAACGCAAGATCAAGCTGGAACACTTCTTCGGCGAAGTCAACAAGAAAGAACCCAAAAGCCACCAGATGCCTGCCATCTACCCCGGGGAAGAACCCGTCTTTGCCGAGAAATACAAGCAGCATCCCATCCTGGCCAACGCGGCCCAGAACCGGCCCCAGGCTGACACAAAACAGGCCGAGACAAAAGCCGAATAAGCCGGAAGCCGAATAAAACGGATACCTATGAGCACGCTTAAAGCACAGATACAGACCATTTGCCCGCAAGCCGCCTTCAGCCACGAAGACACGGATACCCTTCATGCGGAAGTATCCCCCAAAGAACTGGCCGGACTCTTCAAGCACCTCAAGACCGACAAGACGTTCCTGTTCGACTACATGGAAGACCTGATCGGCATGGACTTCGGAGAGAAGCTCGGTGTCATCTACCGTTTCTATTCCACCGAGAACAAACAGCGCATCGTCCTCATCTGCCAGGCCGAAAGCCGCGAAAAGCCCGAACTGCCCTCAGCCACTCCTTGGTGGGGCATCGCCAACTTCTACGAAAGGGAAGTCTACGACTTCTTCGGCATCATCTTCATCGGGCATCCCGACATGCGCCGCCTCTTCCTGCGAAACGACTGGGTCGGCTATCCCTTGCGCAAGGACTACGATGCCAGCCCGGAAATCAATCCCGTGCGACTGGATGCCGAACCGATGGACGACATCGCCCCATCCTACAGCGAAAAAGACGGGAAAATCGAGGAAGAAGACAACCTCCGCTTCCAGAAAGACGAATACGTGGTCAACATAGGCCCGCAGCACCCCGCCACCCACGGCGTGCTCCACTTCCAGGTTTCGCTCGAAGGGGAAACCGTCAAGAAAGTGGATGTGCATTGCGGCTATATCCACCGAGGCATCGAAAAGATGTGCGAAAGCCTCACCTATCCCCAGACCATAGGCTACACCGACCGTCTGGACTACCTCTCCGCCCACCAGAACCGCCATGCCCTCTGCGCCTGCATCGAAGAAGCCATGGGGCTGGAGATTCCCCGCCGCGCCCAGTATATCCGCGCCTTGATGGACGAGCTGAGCCGTATCCAGTCGCACCTGCTGATGTACGCCTGCTACTGCATGGACTTAGGCGCGCTCACCCCTTTCTTCTACGCCTTCCGCGACCGGGAAAAGATCCTGAACATCTTCGAAGACAGCGGAGCCGGCCGTCTGATCCAGAACTATTACGTGATTGGCGGCGTTTCCCGCGACCTACATCCCGACTTTGTCAAGAAAACCGCTGAATTCATCAAATACCTGCCCACGGTCCTGCCCGAATACCATAAGGTGTTCACCGGCAACGTGATATTCCAGCAACGTTCCAAAGGCATCGGCATCCTGACCCGCGAACAAGCCATCTCCAATGGCGTGACCGGACCGGCAGCCCGTGCCAGCGGATGGGCCTGCGACTTGCGCAAGCATCAGCCCTACTCCGTATATAACGAAGTGGAATTCAACGAAATCACACGAACCGGAGGCGACTGCTTCGACCGCTACATGGTCCGTATGGACGAAATCCACGAATCGATAGCCATCATCGACCAGCTGCTGGCCAAGCTGCCCGAAGGCGATTACTGCGCCAAGACCAAGCCTGTCATCAAGCTGCCCGAAGGACGCTACTTCAAGAGCGTGGAAACGGCGCGGGGCGAGTTCGGCGTCTTCATCGAAAGCCGGGGCGAGAAATATCCCTGGCGGCTCAAGTTCCATCCCCCTTGCCTGCCCTTGGTATCGGTGGTGGACCTGCTGACCCGGGGAGGCAAAATCGCCGACCTTATCTCCATCGGCGCCTCGCTCGACTACGTGGTACCCGACATCGACCGGTAAAACAGACTGATACCGACCGGTAAAACGGACCCGCATCGACCGGTAAGCCGGATGGGCATCGCCAAGGAAACCGGCCGGAAGCCGACCAATATGGAATCCGCCCACTACGGCCTCCGGGTCGCAACAGCCAGGCCGCCGGCCACAAAACACCGACCAACAAAACCTTTGAAAAGAACAAATTAAGCGCAATAGGATATGTTCGACTTTAGCGTAGTAACCTCTTGGATAGACCAAGGCTTGAGAAGCGTCATGAGCCCGGCCGCCGCCATCACCGTGGAATGCGTGCTGATCGGCATCGTGCTCTTAGCCTTGTACGCCATCATGGCACTCATCCTGATTCTGGCCGAACGGAAGGTCTGCGCGGCCTTCCAATGCCGTCTGGGACCCAACCGGGTCGGCCCCTGGGGCTGCATCCAGGTGGTGGCCGACATGATCAAGATGCTGACCAAGGAAATCATCACCATCAAGCACACCGACAAGTTCCTCTACAACTTAGCGCCTTTCATCGTCATCATCGCCTCCCTGCTGGCCTTCGCCTGCATTCCCTGGGGCAACGGCCTGCAAGCGCTCGACTTCAACGTGGGGATTTTCTTCATGATCGCCGCCTCCTCGATGGGCATCGTGGGAATCCTGCTTGCCGGATGGTCCAGCAACAACAAGTTCTCCCTGATCGGGGCCATGCGAAGCGGCGCCCAGATGATCAGCTACGAACTGTCCATCGGGCTGAGCCTGCTGACGATGGTCGTCCTCTCGGGCACGATGCAGATTTCGGAAATCGTGGAAGGCCAGAACGAGCTGTGGTTCATCTTCAAAGGCCACATCCCCGCCCTCATCGCCTTTGTCATCTACTTGATTGCCGGGACGGCCGAGACCAACCGAGGTCCTTTCGACCTGCCGGAAGCCGAAAGCGAGCTGACCGCCGGCTACCACACCGAGTACTCCGGGATGCACTTCGGCTTCTACTACGTGGCCGAATTCGTCAATATGTTCATCGTCGCCTCCATCGCCACCACCGTCTTCCTCGGCGGCTGGATGCCTTTGCACATCCCCGGCCTGGACGGCTTCAACCGGATCATGGACTACATTCCCTCCGTCATCTGGTTCTTCGGCAAAAGCGCCTTGATGGTGTTCGTCATCATGTGGTTCAAATGGACCTTCCCCCGTTTGAGGATCGACCAGCTGCTGAACCTGGAATGGAAATACCTCCTTCCGCTCAACTTGCTGAACCTCTTGGTGATGGTAGCCATCGTAGTATTGGGGTGGCATTTCTAAGAAAGTTTGCCAAGCAAGGCCGAGGCTTCCAGCCCGCATTTCCTTTTCGATAGGGATGCAAGGGCGAACCAAAAGGATGAAGCCACGGCAGCGACTGTAGAAACCGATTAGTTTTGACACGAAGGCTCGACGGAGCATCTCCAAGACCCCGCCAGCCGCAAAAAGCAGAAAACAACAAACAATGAATAGCATAGGGCGATATTTCTCCAATTTCTTCAAGGCATTGAAGTCCTTGCTGATCGGGATGAAAACGACGCTGAAGATCTTCTTCCGCAAGAAGACCACCGAATGTTACCCCGAAAACAGGAAAAAAGACCTGTACATCTCTCCCCTGTACAGAGGCCGTTTGGAAATGATCCACACCGCCGACAACCACCATCATTGCGTGGCTTGCGGCATCTGCCAGATGAACTGTCCCAACGGGTCCATCCACGTGGAAAGCGAGATGGTGACCGATGCCGAAGGCAAGAAGACGAAAGTGCTGAAAGCCTACACCTACGATTTGGGACGCTGCATGTTCTGCGAGCTCTGCGTCCGCACCTGCCCGCACCACGCCATACAGTTCACCAACCAGTTTGAGAACGCGGTCTTCACGCGCAGCAAGCTGATACTGACCTTGAACCATCCCGGTTCGAGCCTGCTACCCAAAGCGGCAGCGCCTAAACCAGCCGCTCCGACTGTTTCGGCAACGGCAGCTTCGGCCGCTCCGGCTGCTGCAAGCGCGCCTAAGGCAGCTGACACTACTCCAGCCGCGGCACCTACAGCGGCTTCCGCAAGCCCGGCGACGGCAAAAGCCCCGGAAAGCGAAGCCACCCTACCGTTGAACTCTGAATCGACCAACAAATAACCGAAAGGACAAAGCCATGCAAGACGCAATCCTGCTCAAATTCGTATTTTACTTCTTGGCCGCCGTAATCGCCGTTTTTTCGGTCATGGCCGTCACCACGCGGCGGATCCTGCGGGCCGCCACCTACCTGCTGTTCGTCCTTTTCGCCACGGCAGGCCTGTACTTCTTCCTGAATTACTCTTTCTTGGGCGCGGTCCAGCTGATGGTGTATGCCGGAGGGGTCATCATCCTCTACATCTTCTCCATCCTGCTGACCAGCACCGACAAGGAATCCAAAAGCCCCATGTTCAGCCTCCGCCGCTGGCTGGCGCTCCTAGCGAGCATAGGCGGCATCTGCTTAGTCAGCTTCCTCTTGCTCACCAACGTATGGCCTACGGTCTATGAACCTTCCACGGCCGAAGTGCCGATGAAGCTGATCGGCAAGACCTTGATGGGCACGGAAAAAGGCCAGTTCCTGCTGCCTTTCGAAGTAATGAGCGTGCTGCTTCTGGCCTGCATGGTGGGCGGAATCCTGATTGCCCGCAAAAGAGGATAGCAGGCAGCCTGCGAGGCTTCGATCCGCCGAACATTAGGAATGCGACTTGAAAAAAACAGCCTGGAATGACGACCGGTGTGTCAGAACGGGTAAGATACGAGGCGTCGAGCCGCAGGACAAGGAGGGAGCGTACTTAAGTACGTGACCGACTTGGACAAGGCTCGCAACGAAGTAGATTGCCCGTTATCACACACCGTACATAGAAACAACTACCATTAGTAATTATAACTATGGAACATATAATCCCCATGGAGTACTACCTAGTAGTCTCCTCCATCATGTTCTTCGCCGGCATCTACGGGTTCATCACCCGCAAGAACTTGATTGCCGTGCTTATCTCGGTAGAGTTAGTGTTGACCTCCACCGACATCAACTTCGCGGTATTCAACCGTTTCCTCTTCCCGCAGCATCTGGAAGGGATGTTCTTCACCCTCTTCTCCATCGGGGTGTCGGCAGCCGAAACGGCGGTGGCGATTGCCATCATCATCAACATCTACCGCAATATCAAGAGTACGGAAGTGCGTAACCTTAAAAATCTGAAAGACTAATGGAATACACACTTTGGATATTGATACTGCCTTTGCTGGGCTTTCTTTCCCTGGGTCTTTTGGGAACCCGCCTCAAAGGCAAGAGCGCCGGTTACATCGGAACGGCCCTGCTGGGACTCACCGCCCTGCTGTCGTATTTCACCGCCTGGCAATATTTCAGCATGGACCGCGTGGACGGCATCCGCCAGGCCTTAACGCCGGTCAACTGGACCTGGATGCGCTTCACCGATTTCCTGCATATCGACCTAGGCATCCTGCTCGACCCGATTTCGGTGATGATGCTAGTGGTCATCAGCACGGTCTCGCTGATGGTGCATATCTACAGCCTCGGCTACATGGACGGTGAGAAAGGCTTCCAACGGTACTATGCCTTCCTCGGCCTTTTCACATTTTCAATGTGCGGCTTGGTGGTGGCCACCAACATCTTCCAGATGTACATCTTCTGGGAGCTGGTCGGGGTGTCGTCCTACTTGCTAATCGGCTTCTACTACACCAAGCCCGAAGCCGTCTCGGCTTCGAAAAAGGCCTTCATCGTGACCCGTTTCGCCGACATGTTCTTCCTGATGGGCATCCTGCTGCTCTCTTACTTCACCAAGACCTTCGATTTCGGCCTGTTGTGCGACCCGGCCAACCAAAGCATCTTCGCTTCGGCTGCCGGCAAGACTTTCTTGGGCGGCGCGGTCCTGAGCTGGGCCACGGCCTTGATTTTCATCGGCGCAGCCGGTAAGAGCGCCATGTTCCCCTTACATATCTGGTTGCCCGATGCCATGGAAGGCCCCACCCCGGTGTCGGCCTTGATTCATGCCGCGACAATGGTGGTAGCCGGTGTCTATCTGGTAGCCCGTCTGTTCCCGGTCTATTTCTTCTTCACGCCTGAAGTCCTGCACGGCATCGCCTATGTGGCCGCATTCACCGCCTTGTACGCAGCCATTGTGGCCTGCGTGCAGACCGATATCAAACGAGTGCTCGCCTTCTCCACGATTTCCCAGATCGGCTTCATGCTGGTGGCCTTAGGCGTTTCCAGCATGGGAACGGTGGACAACGGACTGGAAAGCCACGAAGGCCTCGGTTATATGGCTTCGATGTTCCACCTCTTCACCCACGCCATGTTCAAAGCCCTGCTCTTCCTCGGTGCCGGTGCCATCATCCATACCGTGCATAGCAACGAGATGAGTCGGATGGGTGGCTTACGCAAGCAGATGCCTATCACGCATATCACCTTCCTGGTAGCCTGCTTGGCTATCGCCGGCATCCCCCCGTTCTCCGGATTCTTCAGCAAGGACGAAATCTTGACGGCTACTTTCATGTTCAAGCCTTGGTTAGGCGTGGTCATGACCTTCATTGCCGCCCTGACCGCCTTCTACATGTTCCGACTTTACTACAATATCTTCTGGGGCAAACCGGCCCAGCACGAGCATCCGCTGCACGAAGCGCCCAAGAACATGACCGGCCCGCTCGTATTCCTGGCCTTGGTCACCGTGGTGGCAGGATTCATCCCGTTCGGCAAGTTCGTCAGCAGCACCGGGGCCGCCTATATCATCCATTTGGATATGAAGGTGGCGATTACCAGCGTGGTCATCGCGCTGATTTCGATTCTGATTGCCTGGAAGTTCTACTGCAAAGGAACCAGCACCGTGCCCGCCAAGATGGCCGGTTTCTTCGGGCCTCTTTACACGGCGGCCAAGCACCGCTTCTATATCGACGAAGTTTACCAGTTCATCACCCATAAGATCATCTTCCGCTGCGTTTCCCAGCCGCTGGCTTGGTTCGACCGCCATATCATCGACGGTATCCTCAACGGCATCGGTTGGATTACCTGCCGGGGCAGCCTGGCTTTCCGCTGGATGCAGACCGGACAGCTGCAGAGCTATGCTTTGCTGATTATTTTGGGCGCGCTGATACTGCTTTGCATCAGCCTGTTCTGTTAGTAAACCTTATGCCGAACCAAGAACGCGGCAACAAGCCTTGGTTCGTGCGGCAATAGTTTGTAAAACACGATAAAAAAGACATAAAATGAACCTTTTATCGATTTTTGTGGCGATTCCCGTGCTGATGCTGGCCGGACTTTTCCTGAGCCGGACTCGCCAGCAAGCCAGAATCATCAGTGCCACAGGGGCATCCCTGCTGATGGTGGCCGCTGTCGCCTTGGCTTTCCTGTTCATGGCCGAACGCCATGCCGGCAACACTGCCGAAATGCTGTTCACCGCCTCGGCCCAATGGTTCCCGGCCTGGAACATCGGCTACAGCGTGGGCGTGGACGGAATTTCGGTCCTGATGATCCTGCTTTCGGCCTTCATCGTCTTTACCGGCATCTTCACATCCTGGAACATCGACCCGCTCCCCAAAGAATACTTCATGTGGTTCTGCCTGCTTTCGGTCGGGGTGTTCGGGTTCTTCATCTCGCTCGACCTGTTCACGATGTTCATGTTCTATGAAGTGGCCTTGATTCCCATGTACCTCCTCATCGGGGTCTGGGGAAGCGGAAAGAAGGAATACGCGGCCATGAAGCTGACCTTGATGCTGATGGGTGGTTCGGCCCTGCTGATGTTAGGCATCCTCGGCATCTATTTCGGTTCGGGCGCTACCAGCATGGACATCATGGATATAGCTCAATCCACGATTCCGACGGCCTTGCAGAAATACTTCTTCCCGCTCACCTTTATCGGTTTCGGGGTCTTGGGTGCCCTCTTCCCATTCCACACATGGAGCCCTGACGGTCACGCTTCGGCGCCTACCGCGGTCTCTATGCTCCATGCCGGGGTTCTGATGAAGTTGGGGGGCTACGGCTGCTTCCGCGTGGCGATGTTCCTGATGCCCGAAGCTGCCAATGAATTAGGCTGGATTTTCTTGATTCTGACGGGTATCAGCGTGGTTTACGGGGCATTTTCGGCTTGCGTGCAGAAAGACCTCAAGTATATCAACGCATATTCTTCGGTAAGCCACTGCGGCTTGGTTCTCTTCGCCTTGCTGATGATGAACACCACAGCCATGACGGGGGCTATCATGCAGATGCTTTCGCACGGCTTGATGACGGCGCTTTTCTTTGCCTTGATCGGGATGATTTACGGACGGACCCATACCCGCGACATCCGCGAGATGGGCGGCCTGATGAAAATCATGCCTTTCCTCGGAGTGGGCTATGTGATTGCCGGTCTGGCCTCGCTGGGTCTGCCGGGCTTGAGCGGTTTCGTGGCTGAAATGAACGTGTTCGTGGGTTCGTTCCAACATGCGGACACCTTCCATAGGGTGCTGACCTTGATTGCAGTCACTTCGATTGTCATCACGGCGGTCTATATCCTGCGCGTGGTCGGCAAAATCCTGTACGGTCCCGTCCAGAACCCGGCTCACCTCAAGCTAACGGATGCGGTCTGGTTCGAACGCCTTCCGGTAGTGGTGCTGATTCTGGCCATTGCGGCCATCGGGCTTTACCCGAGCTGGATTGCCGACTGGATCCATACCGCGCTGGAGCCTATTGTGAGCCGTTTGACGTTGGCGGCCTTGTAATCCGGCTTCCTGACAGCTTCCGAAGCTTCCGGGCCTGACATCGGTTCGGAAGCATAATATAAATAACAGATTGATAATCTCAATTTTTTGAAATATGGATTTCTCCGGTTTCTTGTTGATGCGTGACGAGATTTCGTTGGTGGCATTGATACTGATACTGCTGCTTTACGATTTGTTTGCCCCGGCCAAGGCAAGGAAAGCGTTCCAGCCTGTAGCCTGCCTGCTCTTTGTGGTGCAAATCGCCATCACCTTGCTGCCTACCGCGGCCGACCATGCTTTCGGGGGCATGTACGTGAACACGCCTGTGGCTTCGGTAGTCAAGACTTTGATGAGCGCGGGAACGCTCTTGGTGTTCCTCTTTTCCAAGAAATGGCTCGAAGAAAAGCACGAGATTGCCCAAGGCGAGTTTTATTTCCTGACCTTGAGCACCTTGTTGGGAATGTATTTCATGGTTTCCTCGGGTCACTTCCTGATGTTCTACTTGGGTATCGAGCTGGCTTCCATCCCTTTGGCTTGCCTGGTGGCTTTCAGCAAGAAGGATATCTTCTCGGCCGAAGCCGGTGCCAAGTTCATCCTCAACGCTTCCTTTGCCAGCGGGGTTTCGCTCTTCGGGATGTCGCTGCTCTACGGGGGAACCGGGACGCTCTATTTCAGCGATATGCCGATAGCCTTGACGGGCACGCCTCTGCAAATCGCAGGGATGATCCTGTTCGCTACCGGGCTGTTCTTCAAGATGTCCTTGATTCCTTACCATTCGTGGACGGCCGATGTCTACCAAGGGGCTCCGACCCAGGTTTCGGCTTACCTCTCGGTGGTATCCAAGACGGCGGCGGCAGTCACCTTGTTCACGATTTTCTTCAAGGTGTTCGGGGTGATGGCCGAAAGCTGGAAACCGGTGCTGTACATCATTATCATCCTCAGCATCACGATTGCCAACGTGTTCGCCATCCGGCAGAAGAATATCAAACGCTTCCTCGCCTACTCGTCCATCTCGCAGGCCGGTTACATTGTCTTGGGCGTGATGGCGGCCAGCCCGCAAGGCTTGACCGGCGTGGTCTATTACATGATGGTCTACATGTTCGCCAATATCGCGGCCTTCGGGGTCGCTGCCTTGGTGGAACGCCAGTGCGGGAACACGGAAATTTCTTCGTACAACGGCCTCTACAAGACGAACCCTTGGCTGAGCGTGCTGATGATGTTCGCCTTGTTCTCCTTGGCGGGCATTCCTCCGTTTGCCGGTTTCTTCAGCAAGTTCTTCATCTTTGCTTCGGCGGTGCAACAAGGATACTATATCTTGGTGTTGATTGCCTTGCTCAACACGATTATCTCGCTGTACTACTACCTGTTGATTGTCCGTGCCATGTTCATCACGCCTAACGACAACCCGCTGCCCAATTTCCGTTCGGACAACTACAGCCGCATCGCGATGGTTGTCTGCTTCTTCGGTATCGTGCTTTCGGGTATCGTCAGCTTCTTCTACAACAAGTTCGATGAAATGGCCAAGGAAAGCATGGAAGTCTGCGAGTATTCGATGCCGAAGGCCACGGACGGCACGGCTAACGGGATTGCCACGGCAGCTTTCGATGGCCAGACTGCCGAGGCGGCTTCCGGCGATGCATCAGCCGCCACAGCGACCACGGCGATGAACGCCACCGCCCCCTGGCCTTCCACCCAGGAATAGCGCTGCGCTGACCGGAAACATAATAGGCAATCCTGCCCTAACGAAAAGAGGAACTCTCTACCGAGGGTTCCTCTTTTCGTTAGAATCAACCGGAAACAACACGACTCGCCCAAATGTATCATACGACAGCTTCCGTTGATGGTTGCAACCATAAAATTTTAACCGTTTTTTATGGTTGAAACCACAAAAACAGCTACCAACCTCTGATTGACCATGGAATAAAGACACAAACTGCCTCCCGCCTTCGCAAGCATTTCGACCCAACACCTCAACAAAAACCGGCCAAATGCCTCAATTCTCATCCCGAATAGAACGAAACGGGGCCACATCTGAATTGGGAAAACAAAAAATTCCCTAAAAAAGTGAATTATCAAAAAAAATCCCTACTTTTGCCACTGAACTAGCATAGTTTATAAAAATCCGCCCTATGTTCATCCATTTTGAGAAGGAATACTTGGAAGAACTGTACTATTACGGCAAATGCACGAATAAAAAGTACCGTTTTCAACCTGATATAGTGAGGCGATACAAACAACGAATCGATACCTTGCACGATGCCAGCTGCATAGAAGCCATTTATCAGCTTCGCTCATTACGGTACGAGGTTCTCTCTGGAAACAAAGAAGGAATTTCTTCTATCAGAGTAAACGACCAATACCGCATCGAATTCCTTGTCAAATACCAAGCAGACGGAAAAGAGATATTGACAATATGTGATATTTTGGAATTGTCCAACCATTATAAATAAAAGAAAATGGGAAACTTAAAATATCCATACATTCCGACGCATCCGGGAGAAGTCTTGAAAGAAGAAATCGAATACAGGGGACTCTCCCAAAAAGAATTAGCTCGGCAAATGGGTCTTTCGTACACCATGCTGAACGAAATCCTCAATGCAAAACGCCCTGTTACCGAAACGATTGCACTATGCTTTGAAGCCGCATTAGGCATCGAAGCCGAAATGCTGGTCAATATGCAAAGCCGATACAATATGCAATTAGCCCGGCAGAACAGCCAACTGCTTGCCCGATTGCAAAACATCCGCAAAGTGGCAGCTGTGCTATGATACTTCATGGTTTCTAAAAAATCTTTCAATAATCAAAAGCCTGCCGGCAACATTTGATTGTAATTCAAGAAAATTTCGTACCTTTGCAGCCATTTTGCGCCCGCAGCATGAATCCGGTACGGGCGTAGGAAACAAAACGTTAAACAGGGCAGACGGGCCGTTTCCGGATTCCGTGCCACGCTTGCCGCAGGAATTTATCCCAATCATGGCAGAAGAATTAGCCAAAACCGGTATCGAGGACTTCAACTGGGACGAACTCGAACACCACAAAATCAAAAAAGAAAAAGAAAACGCCAAACAAGAAGGTCCCAAGGACCCGATGGACGAACAGTATGGCAACACCCTCAAGCAGATTGCCGACCAGGAAGTCATCGAAGGGACCGTCGTTTCGAAGAACAACCGCGAAGTGGTGGTCAACATCGGTTACAAATCCGACGGTATCATCCCCGTTTCCGAATTCCGCTACAACCCCGACCTCAAGCCGGGCGACAAGGTGGAAGTCTATGTTGAAAGCCAGGAAGACGCTACCGGCCAATTGGTTCTCTCGCATAAGAAAGCCCGTATCCTCAAATCGTGGGAACGCGTCAACGAAGCTTACGACAACCAGGAAATCATCACCGGTTATGTCAAGAGCCGTACCAAAGGCGGCTTGATCGTCGATGTGTTCGGGCTGGAAGCATTCTTGCCAGGTTCTCAGATCGATGTGAAGCCCATCCGCGACTACGATGTGTTCGTCAACAAGACGATGGAATTCAAGGTTGTCAAGATCAACCACGAATACAAGAACGTGGTGGTTTCGCACAAGGCTCTTATCGAAGACGAAATCGAACAGCAGAAGGCCGAAATCATGTCCAAGCTGGAAAAAGGCCAGGTACTGGAAGGTACCGTCAAGAACATCACCTCTTATGGTGTATTCGTGGACCTTGGCGGCGTAGATGGCTTGATCCATATCACCGACTTGAGTTGGGGCCGCGTAAACCACCCCGAAGAAGTAGTGAAGCTGGATCAGAAAATCAATGTGGTTATCCTGGACTTCGACGAAAACAAGAAACGTATCGCCTTGGGTCTGAAGCAGCTCACCCCGCATCCTTGGGATTCGCTCGACCCGAACCTGAAGGTAGGCGACAAGGTGAAGGGCAAGGTTGTCGTTCTGGCCGACTACGGCGCTTTCGTGGAAATCATCCCCGGCGTGGAAGGTCTTATCCACGTTTCGGAAATGTCCTGGTCGCAGCATTTGCGTTCGGCCCAGGATTTCCTCAAAGTGGGCGACGAAGTGGAAGCCGTCATCCTTACCCTGGACCGCGAAGAACGCAAGATGTCCTTGGGCATCAAGCAGCTCACCCCGGATCCTTGGCAGCATATCACTGAAAAATACCCGGTAGGTTCGCGCCACACGGCCACCGTCCGCAACTTCACCAACTTCGGTATCTTCGTCGAACTGGAAGAAGGCATCGATGGCCTGATCCATATCTCCGACCTGAGCTGGTCGAAGAAGATCAAGCACCCGGCCGAATTCACCAAGATTGGCGAAAAGATCGATGTCGTGGTTCTGGACATCGATATCGAAAACCGCCGTCTGAGCTTGGGTCACAAGCAATTGGAAGAAAACCCCTGGGATGTTTACGAAACCTTGTTCTCGGTAGGCAGCCTGCAAAAGGGTACGGTGGCTTCGGTCAACGACAAAGGCGCTATCGTGGTATTGCCTTACGGCGTGGAAGGTTTCTGCCCGGCCCGTCACTTGGTGAAAGCCGATGGCACTCCGCTCAAGCAGGACGAACAGGCCGACTTCAAGGTTATCGAATTCAACAAGGACAACAAACGTATCGTGGTTTCGCACTCCCGTATCCATCAGGAAGAAGCCGCTGAAGAACGTGCCAAGGCTGAAAACGAAAACCGCAAGAACGCCGACAACACGGCCAAGGCGGTGAAGAAGCTCAACGAAGCTTCCGAAAAGACCACCTTGGGCGACATCGCTGCCTTGTCGAACTTGAAGGATGCGATGGAAGCTGCTGAAAAGAACAACTAAGACTTGTTCCGACAGGCTCTGGTTCCTGGCGAATCCGCTGCCTGCCAACAAGTTCTTAATCGAGCGAGCCGGTCCGATGGGCCGGCTCGTCTGTTTTCCCCCCCATCCCTTCATCCGTCCCTCTTCAACCCAAATCGGTCATTAGACTTTGGGGAGATTGCCCGCTTGTGTCAGGCAGCATGCTTCTGGCCTAGCCGAAGGCGTAGCGGGCTACGTCGAGGCGTAGCGAGAAACAGGATGCGGACAGAAGCGGGCAAGATGCCCGAATGCCTCATTTTCCTAATCAGAAACGGACTCGGCGTGTCTAATGACCGATTTGGGTTCAAGTTTCCCAACTCCCCTAAAAACATGCCCGGCTCTTTCCTAAGATTTCCCTCATAGCCGTCTTTCGTTTCGCAACACCCTTTGCCGGATTTGTGCTATTTTTGCCATGGTTTGCCTTGGCATCCCTCTTTTAAGGAACATATCATGCAACAAGATAGAATAGAAATACGCGGTGCGAAAGTCCATAATCTGAAAAACATCGACATCGATATCCCGCTCAACCAGATTGTCGGCGTGGCGGGGGTATCCGGTTCGGGAAAATCTTCCTTAGCGCTCGGCGTGGTCTATGCCGAAGGCTCCCGGCGCTATCTCGAAGCCCTGTCCACCTATACCCGCCGACGCATCTCCCAAGCCCCGAAAGCCGACATCGACGAAATCCTCTACGTTCCGGCCGCTATCGCCTTGCGGCAGCGTCCCGGCGTTCCCGGCATCCGCAGCACCTTCGGCACCGGGACTGAACTGCTCAGCAGCCTTCGCCTGATGTTCTCCCGCCTGGCCAGCCACCGCTGCCCGAACGGACACTACTGCCCGCCCACCCTCAAAGTGGCCGCAGGTCAGGAAATCATCTGCCCGGAATGCGGGGCACGTTTCTTCGCCCCTTCGGCCGAGGATTTAGCCTTCAACAGCAGCGGCGCCTGCAAGAAATGCGGCGGCATCGGCACGGTGATGAGCGTGGACGAATCCACCCTTGTCCCGGACCAGAACCTGAGCATAGACCAAGGCGCGGTAGCTCCCTGGAACTCGCTGATGTGGGCTTTGATGACCGATGTGTGCCGCGCCATGGGTGTCCGAACCGATATTCCGTTCAAGGACCTCACACCGCAGGAGAAAGACATTGTCTATCACGGTCCTGCCGTCAAAAAGCATATCCTGTACAAGAGCAAAAGCTCGGCCGTGTCGGGCGAAATGGATTTCACTTACTTCAATGCCGTTTACACAGTGGAAAACGCGCTTTCCAAGGTCAAGGACGACAAAGGGATGAAGCGCGTGGAGAAATTCCTCAAGCAGGACACCTGTCCCGACTGCCACGGCACCCGCCTCAACGAAGCCGCGCTCGCCCCGCGCATCCGGGGCATCAACTTGGCCGAAGCCTGCCAAATGACGCTCCGCCAGCTGGACGAATGGGTCAAAGGCATCTCCGAATGGCTTCCCGACGAAATGCGCCCGATGGGCGAAAGCATCAGCCAGGCTTATTTCGACACGTCCCGCCGCTTATTGGAATTGGGACTGTCCTACCTGAGCCTGGACCGAGCCGGCTCTACCCTTTCTACCGGTGAACGCCAGCGAATGCAGCTGGCCCGTTGCGTCAGAAACCGGACCACCGGCGTGATTTACGTCCTGGATGAACCCTCCATCGGGCTTCACCCGGTCAATATCAACGGCCTTGTCGGCATCATGAAAGACCTGACCGCCGATGGCAATTCGGTACTCTTGGTGGACCACGACACGCAGATTCTCCGCCAAGCCGACTGGATTATCGAACTCGGCCCGCAAGCCGGAGCCAAAGGCGGGGAAATCATAGCTCAAGGCAGCGTTCCGCAAATAGAACAGGATTCCCGTTCCCTGATCGGGCCTTTCCTAGCCAACCCAAAAAGCGATGTGATTCGCCAGAAGGCTTCAGCGCAGGACATGTTCGCTTTGGGGGCTATCGAAATGGAAACCGGACCAATCCATACGGTGAAGCCGCTCCACATCCGCATTCCCAAAGGCCGCATGGTGGCTGTGACGGGGGTATCAGGTTCGGGCAAGACCACAAGCATCCTCGAAAGCCTTGTACCGGCACTCCAAGCCATGATCCGCAAGGAATCGATGCCCGCCCATGTGAAAAGCATCAGGGCCGAGGGCATCCGGAACGTGAAACTAATCGACTCCACCCCTATCGGGGCGAACGTGCGCTCCACGGTAGCCACTTACGCCAACGTGCATGACGATTTGCGGAAGCTCTTTGCCAAGCTGCCTGCCGCCAAGGCCGCCTCGGTCTCGGCCAGCGACTTCTCGTACAACACGGGATCTTTGCGCTGCCCGGTCTGCGACGGGACGGGTACCATCAGCCTGGACGTGCAGTTCCTGCCCGATGTGGACATCCCCTGTCCGGAATGCCATGGCTCGCGCTACGCGCAAAGAGCCGAAGAATTCCGCTACGAGGCCGCCGATGGCAAGAGCTATTCCTTGCCCGATTTGATGAAAATGGATGTAGCCGATGCCCAAAAGGCCCTTGCCCGCTACAAAACATTGGAGTCGCGCTTGGAATCGCTCAACCGAATCGGTTTGGGCTATATCACCCTCGGCGAAGCCACAACCAGCCTTTCCGGAGGCGAAGCCCAACGCCTGAAATTGGCTGCCGAAATGGGAATCCGCCAGGACGACAGCCTCTTCGTCTTCGATGAACCCACTATCGGCCTGCATCCGCTCGACACGCAGACGCTCATCCGGGTATTCCAGAAACTAATCAGCTTAGGAGCAACCTTGGTCATCATAGAGCACGACCTCGATGTCATTGCCAATAGCGACTACGTGATAGACCTCGGCCCGGGCGGCGGCGAGGAAGGCGGCCGGATCGTGGCGCAAGGCACGCCCGAGGAAATCGCAGCCTCTCCGGACAGCCTGACCGGGAGATACCTCCACCTCCGGTAGCACACGGAAAAACGAACAATATCTATCTGAAAAACTGCCGCAACTTTCCCTCCAAGGGAACCACAACAGGCAGCATGCAAACATGATAACCCCCAAAGACTTGCCGGACGGAACGGGCAAGGCAATCCATGCAGTAATTTCAAGGACTCATTGCAAAACATCGAAGCAAATGCCGCCGCAAGGTCACGCCACGAACATCGCCTTCCAGCGTTCCGCCAAGCGAGCCATGCTGAACGAGGCATTGGCGGGGCTGGTGCTAGGCATCGGCAAATACCGCACCTCCGGAAACCGCTGGAAGAACCGGTCGAACAGCTGTTTCGCCTTTTGACCATTGAACACCACAACCCGCAGTTCCGGATGCCGCGCCATGAGACCGGCAATGTCGTTGGGGCGTTCTTCCCTCATCGCACTGTCCATGCTGCCTGGCCTTACCGCCGACCCGGCCACATCCCATAAAGCGATGCCATGTTCCTGTAACATCCGGCATCGAGCCTCGTAATCCACCGGCAAGGTGCAACCCAAAAGCGTGGCCATCAGCGGCCAGAAACGGTTACGGGAATGGGCATAATACTGACCTGCCGCTATCGAGGCATCGCCCGGCATCGAACCCAATATCAAAATCCGAACCTCCCTGCCCTCTATCGGAGCAAACGACTGCTTGATGTTCATTGAATCGTTTTCCGCTGAAATCATCTTTTTCTGAATTAAGTTCTTCTGAAGCTGGAATCCCTGCCGAAGCTGAGACACACTATAAATCAAAGATATTCATATATACAGATAAATATCTTGGATTTATAGCTTAACTAGTTGTATAACCCCTTATCATTGCAATACCGAATCATTGCAGCATCCTGTGTCAGACCCTGTAGGGAATCCAAGTATAAAAGTAGAAAATAAACTTGATGAATATGCATCTTTCGTTTTTATTATGTTCTTCATTCAAAATCAACGACCATTAAAATACTCCCATCCATCCTCTCTATTCCCTTTTCCGAGAAATCAAAGTGGTATTTCCAGCTATTATGGCTAAATTTGCAAACAGATTGAAGCTTTGTGATTAGCAGACAACCCAAAACGTATGGAATCTCAAGAAATCAATAGATTAACAGTCATTTTGATTGAGAACGGCAAAACAGGTAAATGGTTAGCGGAACAGATTGGCAAAATGATGCAACCCTCTCTTGATACGCTTGTTAGACTGCGAATCTTTTGAATGTAGACCCTCGTCGACTTATTAATGGCGGTAATAATGATTAATTATGCCAAACTTTATTGCTGGGCTACTGAGAAATCGTAACAATTAGCTTTTATTATACCAAAATGATTACCAAAGACAATATCAAGAAATTACTCTCTACCCTGCGTTTTGAACAGGAAAACGATATATTCACAAAATCCTATGAAGGAGTTGGACTTCCGTTGAAAGTAGATGTAAGGAACGAGCATTTCCATTACAAGGAGATTGGTATAACTGTCGGCCGTGAGACAACGAGCAATTTCTCAGAACCGGAAAATTTCGTCGTATTCGAGTGTGTTGACCGTCTGCTTTCGATGGGCTACAAACCTGAGCATATAGAACTTGAACCTGCATGGAAACTGGGACATACACAGAAGGGCGGCTATGCCGACATTTGGGTACGGACACACAGCAGCTTGTCTGGCGAAATGGCGGCAGACAAGGAGTCCTTGTTGATCATTGAGTGCAAGAAACCTGATGAATTTGACGGCGCTTGGCGAGACACGCTCGAAGACGGCGCACAGTTGTTCAGCTACTTTCAGCAGGAGCAGGCAACGAAGTTCCTTTGTCTTTATACGTCTGATTTTGCCGGAAAAGAGATAAGGTCCGCATATTATCTGATAAATGTGCAGGACAACGAAGAAAAGCTGAAGAACGACCCAGAACTGCTTGCTTATAAAGACGCGAAGAACAACAAGCAATTGTTCCGCGTTTGGCATGATACATACCAATGCGATGCTGCTACACGGGGATTGTTTGAAGACGATATCCAGCCTTACCATATAGGCAAAAACAAATTCTCTGTCAAGGATTTATATCCAATAAGCAATGACGAAATAAAAAAGAAATATAACGAGTTCGCAACCATTCTTCGGCGACACAATGTCGGAGCGAAAGAAAATGCTTTCGACAAGCTTGTCAACCTGTTCCTTGCCAAAGTGGTGGATGAGACAAACAATCCGGATGACCTGCATTTTTATTGGAAAGGCGCTGCATACGATGATGATTTTTCTTTGCAAGACCGTTTACAGAGACTTTACCGTGACGGAATGGAGAAGTTTTTAAGTGAAACGGTCACTTACATTGAAAACGAGCAGATAGAGAAGGCGTTCCGCTGGTACAAGAAAGATCCGGATGCGACGATGAAAACCGTAATGGAATACTTTCGTGCGCTGAAGTTCTATTCAGACAACGACTTTTCTTTCATCAGCGTCCACAACGAACGCCTTTTCAAGGAGAACGCAAAAATTCTACGCGAGGTGCTGCTGATGCTCCAAAACATCAGACTAAAATCTGCGGCAGAGGAGGGGCGGAATACAGAAACCAACCAGTTCTTGGGCGACCTTTTCGAAGGTTTCCTTACAAAAGGTGTGAAGCAAAGCGAAGGCCAGTACTTCACACCAATGCCGATTGTCCGCTTCATTGTCTCTTCTCTTCCTTTGGAACAGATTGTAAGTCAAAGCGAGGGAATACCTTCGTGCATCGATTACGCTTGCGGTGCCGGACATTTCCTGACAGAGTATGCTGTAAGAATCAAAGAATTCGTGGAAAGGTACCGCCCGGATATTGACATCCGTGAGTATTACAAGCATATCACTGGCATAGAAAAGGAATACCGCTTGTCTAAGGTTTCGAAAGTCTCCGCATTCATGTACGGACATGACGAGACAAACATCATTTATGCTGATGCCCTGCAGCCAAACGCTGCTCTGCACCCCAACAGTTATGACGTGCTTGTCGCCAATCCTCCATACTCTGTAACAGGTTTTCTTGAAACGCTCAGTGACAATGACCGCGCTGCGTTCTCACTTTTTGGCAGCAACATAAACACAGCGAAGAACAATGCCATAGAGACATTCTTCATGGAGCGTTCGGCTTGGCTCATGCGCGCCGGCGGAGTGGCCGGCATCGTGTTGCCCGTCTCGGTGCTCAACAAGGGCGGCATCTATGCCCGAGCAAGGGAAATAATCCTAGAAAACTTCGATATTGTCTCTCTTGCCGAATTCGGCAGCGGAACATTCGGAAAGACAGGCACCAATACCGTGGTATTGTTCCTTAGACGGAAAGAAACCAACACTCCTGCGATGGAGCATTATCGTAACCGTGTCAAGATTTGGTTTGCGGCAAGCGACCATGCGGAAGACATCTATCAGGATGGAGACTTACTGCAGGCTTATTGCGACCATTGCGGATACGAACTGGAAGATTATCGCACATTCCTCAAAGAGGGAATCATCCATAAAACCTTGTCTGAGACCGAGGTGTTCACGGCTTATCGCGAGTCGTTTGACAGCACGGACCGTACTGCAATGAAAGGTGTCTGCGATGTGGCGAGAGACATTCGCAACCGTTTCCGCACAAGGAGCAAAACGCAGACTTTCCGCAAGCAAACTGAAGCTCAAAAGAAAGCCGAAAAAGAAAAAGCACTACTCAACTTTATCATTTCCATAGAGCGGGAAAAAGTCTATATTTTCTTGCTGGCATTTACAGTCGATACCCCAGTGCTGATTGTGAAGTCTCCCACAACGACGGCTGCCATAAAGAAATTCCTCGGTTACGAATGGAGCGACAGCAAAGGCAACGAGGGAATAGAATACCTGCACTTGTCGAAGTCCAAATCAGAAAACGAAGATGAAGGAGATGACGATGATACAGTTCAACAAATTCGTGGAATAAACGGAATTCGCACACCGTTGTTCAATCCCGATGATTTGTGCGACCCGGCGAAGATTAACACATTGATTCGTCAGAACTTCTTAGGCGAAGATGTTGTGGTGCCGGAAGATTTGTCTGAAATCGTTTCGCAAGCAAGACTGGTGGATATGATAGATTTTAAACGGACTGCTTTTGATAAAACGATAAAAACGAGTGCTTTCACCAATGTAGATTTCGTGCATAGCAAGTGGCCATTGGCTTCACTTGGAAGTTTGGTTTCTACTCCTCCTCAATATGGTGCAAACGTGGCTGCAACAGAAGGAAATCCGTCGTCAGATTATCGCTACATCAGAATAACCGACATCACCGAAACGGGAGAATTAAGTAATGATTGGAAAACAGCAGAAAAAGTTGACGAACAATATATATTGGCTGATAAAGATTTGCTGTTTGCACGTTCTGGTGCAACGGCGGGTAAGCCATTTCTATATCGTGAGAAATTTGGTAAGGCATTATTTGCTGGCTATCTTATCCGCTTCCGATTTGCGGAAAAAATAATGCCTGAATATGTTTTCCAATTCTGTCTCGCTGAGGAATACCGCAAATGGGTTTTGGCTCATAGAGGTGGAACTGCGCAGCCTAACATCAATGCGCAGCAGTATTCGTCTTTTAAACTGCCACTACCACCGACTGATGTTCAAGGAAAAGTCGTTATCGAATGTGATGCAGTCGATAAAGAGGTGGAAGAAGCAAGAAAACAAATTGCCAAAGCAAAAGAGCAGATAGAACATATACTTTCAGGAGTGAATGGTGAAACAAAGACATTGCGGGCAATTGCCCCATTTACAACAAATAGAATAGATTTTGATAAAATATCCGCAAGCGATTACATTACAACGGATAATATGCTCCAAGATTTTGAAGGTGTGCGCCCATACGTTGGCGAGCCGCTCGCAGGCAGTGTCATTGAGTATAAGCGTGGTGACATTCTGATGTCCAACATCCGTCCGTATTTAAAGAAAATCTGGCTTGCAGATTGCGACGGTGGTTGCAGTCCGGATGTCATGGTGTTTCGGCCAACGGCAGAAGTCACGTCTGAGTTTGTCTATTACATGATTTGCCGCCAAACATTTATTGACTATGTGATGAACGACGTAAAAGGAATGAAGATGCCGCGTGGCAACAAGGATAATATCATACGTTACACCGTTCCTGTTCCTCAACCTGAAATCCAACAGCAAATCGTGGCGAGAATTCATATCCATGAGGCCAAGATAGCAGAAGCCAAAGCCGTCATTGACGGCAGTGCAGAGCGCAAGCAGGTAATCTTGAATAAATACCTGAAAGACAATAAATTAAAATAAAGTAAGTATGAGAAAAACTAAAGAATATAAGTTGCCTGAAGAAGGAAATACTTTGATGGTCAACGAACCTCTAAAGAATTGGGGTGGAACTTGGACAGAAGAAAAACTTGACGCTTTTGAGAAATACGTTAAGGCATATCTGACTATAATGAAAAAGTATGCGACAAAAAACAGCTGGAGTTTGTTCTATTTTGATGCTTTTGCAGGAAGTGGAAGTCGTGAAACCATTATAGGCGGAGTCAATAATTGTGAAGCTACTCTTTTTGAAGATGATGAGATAGAGGAAATCGCTGAACAGGCATCTTATAAAGGCGCAGCGGAGCGTGTTCTTGGAATCGAGGTTGATGGTTTTTCATTTGATTATTACTATTTTATTGATAAAGGTGAACACTCTTTACAGACATTAGAGAAAAAGTTAAAAAGTACTTTTCCCAATAAGGTTAATTGTATGGCATTCAAGCCGGGTGATGCAAATGAGAAGATTTTGGAATTGGTCAATTATGCCAAGAGCCATCCAAAATGTGCTGCATTGGTGTTGCTCGACCCTTTTGGAATGCAATTGAATTGGGAAACAATTCAGGCACTTAAAGATATTGGTCACATTGACTTATGGATTCTTGTTCCAAGCGGAGTCATCATAAACCGTCTGCTTACTCGAAGCGGAAAGATTCTGTGCCCGGAAAGAATGGAAAAGTCGTTTGGAATGCCTATCAACGAAATACAAAATTATTTTTATGAGCAGGTTACTGAACAGAGCCTTTTCGGAGAAATCACCCGGCAACAGAAACGAGACAATACAATCAACAAGATTGCACAACTATATATAAATTTGCTTGGTAAAGAGTTCTCATATGTCATCAAAGAGCCACTCGTGTTGAAAAACTCTACAAATTGCCCAATATTTCATTTTGTGTTTGCTTCACATAATCAAACCGGAGTGAAAATTGCATCGGAAATTGTTGGAAAGAAAAACAGACAGAAATGAAAACTACTAAAATAGAATGGACTGATAAAACGTGGAATCCTATTACAGGGTGTACAAAAAAGTCTACAGGCTGTTTACATTGCTATGCAGAAGTGATGTCTCGTCGTCTCAAAGCGATGGGACAAGAAAAGTATATTAATGGATTTACAGTAACTCTCCATGAAAAATATCTTGATGAGCCTTTATCTTGGAAAAGTTCGCACAATATATTTGTTTGCTCAATGAGCGACCTCTTCCATGAAAAAGTGCCATTTGAGTTTATTGACAAAGTATTTGCTATAATTAAGAAAACGCCTCAACACCGATACCAAATTCTTACAAAAAGAGCAGAACGAATGGCTGAATATTTTGCGACACGCGACATCCCATTAAATGTTTGGTTGGGTGTTACGGTAGAGGCGAAAGATTCTCGTTTTAGAATAGACTATCTGCGTAAATTACAAGCCATGGTCAAATTCCTTTCATGTGAACCATTACTGGAAGATCTTGATGAACTCAATTTGAAAGGTATTGATTGGGTCATTGTTGGTGGTGAAAGTGGCCCACAAGCCCGTCCTATGCAAGAGTCTTGGGTTCTAAATATTCGCAGGCAGGTTGAAGAACAGGATGTGCGCTTCTTTTTTAAGCAATGGGGCACATGGGGAGCAGACGGTATAAAACGTAATAAGCATGCGAACGGAAAACTTCTAAATGGAGAGATTATTCAAGAAATGCCAAAATTACCATGAGAATCAAAAAGACAACATTAAATAACGTGAGTTCGGGAATCCTCATTGAATCCGGCACGATATGGTAAAAACAAGAACTGACATGAAAACGACAACGATTATCCTCCGGGCAGTGACGATAGGAATCATCCTGTCAATAGGCAGCGGCACAGCCATCCAAGCAAAAGGAATCTACGCAACCACACCTGAAAACAGTCAAGACTCCTCGTTCCAGGATTTCTTAGACGAGGGGAAACTATGGACGGTCTGCCATCAAATTTCCGGCCTGGAAAGCCCGATGAATTATCTCTATTTCTTTGAAGGCGACACCTCCATCGATGGCGTCCTTTGGAAAAAGATGTTCAGCGCTAAGCAAGAAGACGGTTCCGATGCCCGAAAGGACGATTTATACCGACAGGAAGGCGGAAAAATCTACGTGAAGACAACCGGCCCGGATGCCTTGCTGTTCGACTTCAGCCTTGGAGCAGGAGACACCGTCATGGTTCATAACTTCGAACACTTGGTAGTGGACAGAACCTTCGATACAGTCTTTGAACCCGACGGGCAAACCTTCCGATGCTGGAAAGTACGGTATGCGCACGAGGATGCCGAAACAGCCCCCTGGGATCTCTGGGTCGAAGGGATGGGTTCCATTGCCTTCGGCCCAGCCCGCTCCAGCGTCACCATGGTCGGCGTGCGGCAAGCCGATGTGCTTTGCCTGTACCAAGACGGGGAACGCATCTACCAAAACAGCGAGTTCAATACATGCTATATCCAGCAGCCTCAACCACCTACCCCTAACGAACCGCCCCATGCCGATACGCCATGCCATGTCATGAATCAAGGAGATGGCAGCGTCATCTTCTATTTCGCAACAGCAACAAGAGGCCTGTTGCAGATAAGCGATATTTCCGGCAGAGTGGTTTCTCAAAAAACAGTACAAGACCTTGAATGCCACGTATCAGGATTCAAGCCGGGAGTCTATATTTACCGTGTCATTCCTTCCTCCCATAGCGACAAATCCACGCCAATATCCGGAAAGTTCATAATCAAAAAACACTAATTCCGAACCATGCGCCTTGTCTCAGGTTTTACCCCTATCTTCGCGCTTCAATACGGTCATAATGAGCAATCTGGATTCACCGAAGACTGGCTGCACCTCAACAGAACTCAAGCTTGCTCGGTTCTGCTCTCGGTTTGCACTACCTTTCGAGACTCGAACTCAGTCACGAACAGCAGAGCAAGCCGAACGCAGAGGGCGAGTTCATTTGCTCTCTGCTGAGGCGAAGCCTGCTCTCGCTGCGAAGCAACAACAGTCGCTCCTTCGTCTCGCTCTCGCGCCTTGCATCTTACTCACTCTGACACACCACCTAAGATTTATTCCAAATCCCTACCAATACACCCTCTTTTTGTTATGTCCGAATGAAGACTTGATTACAATCAAAAGATTTACAAAAATAAGCTTAACAATTTCCTTGTCCTATAGCTTGATCCCGGCAATATCTTCCATAAACTGATTCAACAGAATAACATTTACTTTAGGGAAAGGTATCTTTTCCAATACCCGGAAATGGGCATCTTCGCTAACAATATAGTCTGCGCCTGCCACAATAGCGCAATCCACGAATTTATTATCGTCAGGGTCTTGCTCTATAAGATGAAAACGAAAACGAGGTGCAAAAAACCTTGTAAACGGGCTTCGAATAATTGCATTGACGATATTATGAGATACAGCCGCATTGGCTACACGTTCTATGATTTCCTCATATTCATTCATAATATCATCAGTCACGCAAAGTTCGTATTTCCCTTCTCTAAAAGCCTCCCATGCTGCACGATACGGGCTATGTACCGACAACATCTGCACCAAACAATTGGTATCCAATACCACTAACTTTTTCATTGTCTATAAGGTGTGCGGTAATGAACATTACCCAATTCTTCCAAGGTCTTTTCATTCCATTGTCCAGACTGCCAAAGTTTCTCCATTTCTTCATCAGCACGCTGCGCATAAAACTCGGAAATAGCATGCTTCAGTGCTTCCAATTCTTCATCGCTCCGAATGCTTGCCATAATATCAAGCATCTCTAACTGCGCTTTGTTGAAAACAGTTCTTTCCATAATGCATTTCTCCTTATCGTGTCCGTTCCAAGGATTCAAAACTTACTCGAAACCACATGCTTGAATTCATAAATCTTCCATGGCCTGCGCTCTCACCGCTTCGCTGTTTATCTTGTCAACGTAGCGTAAACCGACAAAGCAACTCCCCATCACACCTTGGTTGTCTATTGATAGTTGGATTTTTCCCTTGGGGGTACTGTAAGTCGTGTACCATGTACATTCATTCGTCCTTTCAGCAACAAATATACGCAGAAGCCGAGAGCCATGCAAATGAGCTCGATCTTTTTGCATGGCCGAGGCGATACCGGATATGCGGCGAAGCCGAATATAAACATTTTCACTCGAAAACGAACCATTAGAGAATCCCTCCATCGCAGAAAAGCAAACACCCAGCATTATCTCACGCGATTCATCCCCCATACAGGTTCAACTCCCATTTGCAAGATCCCAAGCCCGCTTAAACACAATTCGCCGTCCCATTCTGCGGTTGGAACCATAAAATTTTAACCGTTCTTTATGGTCAAAACCATAAACCTTGCTGCGATTCCAGGAACTTATTGCAAAACATCGAAGCAAATGCCGCCGCGCTGCCCGGCTTGATGCAAAGGTCAAGCCTCGAACACCGACTTCCAGCGTTCCGCCAAACGCTCCATGCTGAAGGAGGCATTGGCGGGGCTGGTGCTGGGCATGGAAAAGTAACGCAAACCGGGAAGCCGCCGGAAAAAGCGGTCGAACAGCTGCTCCGCTTTCCTGCCGTTGAAAACCACCGAGCCAAGCTCCGGATGCCGCGCCAAAAGACCGGCAATGTCGTTGGGGCGTTCCTCCCGCATCGCGCTGTCCATGCTGCCTGGCCTTACCGCCGACCCGGCCACGTCCCATAACGCGATGCCATGTTCCTGCAACATCCGGCATCGCGCCTCGTAATCCACCGGCATGGCACAAGCCAGAAGCGAGGCCATCAGCGGCCAGAAGCGGTTGCGGGGATGGGCGTAGTACCGGCCTGCCGCTATCGAGGCATCGCCCGGCATCGAACCCAGTACCAGAATCCGAACCTCCCTGCCCTCTATCGGAGCAAACGACTGCTTGATTTCCAATGCCTTGTTATCCAAGGAACCGGACTCCAGCGAACCGCCCATCGATAGAGTCTGGATTTCTGCCGGAATCGAACCGGAATTCATGCTCTCTTTATCCATTTCCATACACATTGGAAATCCAAATTTACAACATTTCCTCAGGACAACCGCATCAAAATGCAACGGGCTTGCAGGCAGAATCCGGACATGGCGGATGGATTTAATCCAAATCCGTCATTAGACGCGCCAAGGCCGATTTGGATTTATTCCGGAATGTGCCATGTTCTGGCATTTTCTTGACGTACTTTTGCGGTGTTTGGAACCGGCGATCTTGCACGATGCATAGAACGATGCCGACATCCGGCCTTGATGGTTCGATGCAGCCCGGTCGCGGATAGGATTGTCCGATTCCTGCATAGGAGAAAGGAAGCGGTCTGTGGTATGTCCCGGCGGTGTCCTGGCGATGCCGGATATACGGTGGCAAGGAAAAAGTTTTTATCTTTGTTGTCGGATTCCGGACTGTCCCGAACCGGTCGGCAGGGCGGTGGCGACACGGCTTCGCGCGGCAGGGCGGGCAGAAGGCGGAATCCGCGAAAGACATACTGCAAGCAACTTGTAGACGTGTTATTGGGCTTTAGTGAATCTGGTAAATTTGTTTTGGCCCCGGATAACAAGTCGAGAGGTGGTTTGTACCCTGAAAAGGGCACAGGCTGCTTTTCCTTGTTCGGGCCAAGGGTTTTACCAGAACCTACTAAAGCGGACGAGCGGAAAGTATCGGCTGTGTCCTTTTTTGTTACAGGGGGTTCGGAATCCTGCGGCCTGCCAAGGGCTTCAGGCTTCGGCCGCGAAGGCCGGGAAAACGATAGGTTGGACAAAAGGACAAACAGATAAGGAAAGTTATAAAATTTTGATTTTGTGATATGAAAAAGAATTCGGATATATCGGAGTGCCGAAGCCGCAGAGTAGGCGTATTTATTTTAAATTATTATGGGACAAATGATTAATTACGGAGCTGTATTGATTAGGATTTCCCCAAAGGATTCGGCGGAGTTGCAGTATTCGACTAATATTTGGATTTGAGTGATGGAGCAATCGTTCGGGAATGATAGACAAATAGACAGTTAGAAAAGTGATTTTTTTAATAGAATGGCTATTTTAGAACGAGTTTAACAGGTCTAACTTTTCAAAGTGGCTCAATAAAGTTAAAAAAGTTTAAAGTTATGGAATCTTTTACTACTATTCGGAACATGCTGGCAGGCAACAAGGTCGTTGTGCCGGCTTACCAGCGGGCGTATTCATGGGAAACCTCTTTGTCATACTCGGAAAGGGAAGGCCAAGTGAATACTTTCGTGCGCGACTTGGAAGATTTTTCCAAAAGCGGTGCCAAGTCGTATTATTTCGGTCATTTCCTGTTTAGTGACAAAGGAGGGGGCGTGTACGAAGTAGTGGACGGCCAGCAAAGACTTACCACCATAGTCATATTTTTATCCGCCTTGTTCTCTCGCTTGAAAGAGGTTCGGGCATTGGAAAAGAATGGGTTGGAAGAAAATGAAATGGAATGTTACGAGGACATGGTGAAGCGCAACTCGACTTACAGGTTCTCGACTGTCGATTACGATAATGTTTTCTTCCGGGAATATGTCATAGACCAAAGCCGAATGGACACCGTAGGCTGTGATACTGTTTCCAAGTACCGTATAGTCAGATCGTTCGATTATTTGCGGGCTTACTTTGGCGACAAGGATGCCGCATACTGTGCAAGGATGCTTGAAATCGTTTCTGAGGCATCCTGTTCCACCTATTGCGTCAAGCGGGAGTCAGATGCCGTGCAGATGTTCATATTCCAGAACAACAGGGGCAAAAAACCATCGAACTTGGAGATTATCAAAGCCCGGTTCATGTACAACATCCATCTTTACGGGAAAGAAGAAACCGAAAACTTGTTAAGGAATGTGAAGGAGAAATTCGAGGAGATATACAAGTCTATTTCATACATCGAAAACAATGTGGATGAAGATGATGTGCTGTTGTATACGCTGCGAGTGTATTTTAATTCTTTGCAAGAGTGGAATACGACCGATAAAATCGATCGGGAATTGTCTGGCGAAGATTCCATACGGTTCATAAAGGATTTCACCAACCTGCTGTCTTGGAATTTCGCTTACTTGAAACGTTTTTTCAAGGAAGACGAAAGCTGTTTTGAAATCCATAGCCTGATAACCTTGGGAAGCACGGCAACCGTGATGCCTTTCATCCTGAAAGCATACCAATTCGGGATTCCCTTGGAGGATATCCGTGTCTTGTGCAGGAGTTTTGAATCCATAATGCTAAGGAATGCGCTTATCGGCACGAGAGCCGATATCACTTCGCGCCTCAACGATGTGTTCAAAGCCTTCACAAAAGAGAACGCTTCCGTAAGGCCTATAATAGAAAGGATAGAATGGATGAAAACGACCGATTCTTGGTGGTGGGCCTATTGGAACAACACGCAGCTGGAATATTCGATACAAGGGCGCATAGAGCCAAGGAGAGCGAAATACATACTGTGGAAATATGAGAATTACCTGAAATCCCAAGGGAAAGCCGGTTATTCCCCCATGCGGTTCGATGCGATAGAATCGCCAGAATTGGAACATATCGCTCCGCAGACACGGCCTGACGGCACGCCTGAAGAAACAGGGTATCCGGAATACGACGAGGAGTTCTGTAATCAGTATGTCGATTGTTTGGGAAACTACCTGTTAGTGTCCAAGTCGCACAACTGCGCCGAGGGCAACCGGCCCTTTGCCGAAAAGCGGGCAAGCTACACGCAATTGGCCCAGCAGCGCGAGGTAGTGGATATGACAGAGGGCTCGCCGATATGGGATAAGGAAAAGATTGCGCATCGGAAAGAGAAATTGGTAGATTTCGTTCTTCGGAATTTTTAGCTTGCCGCGAGACCGACAGGTTCAATGATTATCCGCAAGCAGGCGAAGATTTGCGGTCATCTGCCACAACCGGTCAGAAATCGCCTCCCGGCGCGTTCAAGGGGTGACGCGCCGGGAGTTTTTGTTTCCTTCGCGGATTATCTTAAATCCGGATCGAATCCGGCACGATATGGTTAAAGCCGGGAGTCTGCATTTACCGGGTCATTCACTCCCCCTAGCGGCAAATCCACGCCAATATCCGGAAAGTTCGTAATCAAAAACCACTAATCCCGAACCATGCGCCCTTATCTCAGGTTTTATCCCTATCTTCGCGCTTCAAACCCCTATTTCGATACACGCCCAATGGCGATACGGAAAGATAGAATTTGCTTCCGGCTCGCCTTGGCTGAACCGCAAGAAAAATGGAAAACCTCAGGATTGCCGTCTTCCCCGGCTCGTTCGACCCCATCACTTTGGGACATGAAAGCGTGATACGCAGAGCCTTGCCCCTCTTTGACAAAATCATCGTGGCCATCGGGATCAATGCCGACAAACGCTGCATGTTCCCCCTCCAGACCCGGCTCGCCTTTATCCGGGAACTCTTCAAGGACGAACCCAAGGTGGAAGCGGACAGCTTCTCCAGCCTCACCGTGGACTATTGCCGGCAAAACCATATCCGCTTCCTGCTGCGCGGGCTGAGAACGGCTGCCGACTTCGAGTTCGAGCGCATCGTAGGGCTTTCCAACAAACTTCTCCAACCCGATCTGGAAACCGTCTTCCTGCTCACCGACAACCGCTACAGCTTCATCAACTCCTCGGTGGTGCGCGATATATTGAACCATCATGGAGATCCTTCCGCGTTCGTGCCGCCGACGGTTTACAAAATGATGCAGGATTATATGGCGCAAAACCGCCAAAAGGAGAAATAACCGCAGCCCTCTCACAAAACAAACTTATCCCATGCTCCTCTCGGTCGTCATCGTCAATTACAATGTCAAATCCTATTTAGAGCAATGCCTGCGCTCGGTATGTCAGAGCAAAGGATTGGTCTTAGGGCAGGATTTCGAGATTTTCGTGGTGGACAACCACTCGGTGGACGATTCGGTGGAAATGGTCCGGGAGAAATTTCCCCAAGTGCGGCTCATCGCCAACCAAGACAATGTGGGCTTCGCCAAAGCCAACAACCAAGCCATCCGCCTGAGCCAAGCCAAATACGTCCTGCTGCTTAATCCAGATACCTTGATCGAAGCCGACAGCCTCAAGAAATGCCTCGATTTCATGGAAAGCCATCCCGATGCCGGCGGCTTGGGGGTGAAGATGATCGACGGCCAAGGGAAATACCTGAAGGAATCCAAGCGCGGACTCCCTACCCCGGAAGCCTCTTTCTACAAAATGAGCGGCTTATGCAAGCTGTTTCCCCGTTCCAGACGCTTTGCCGCCTATTACATGGGGCATCTCAGCCCAGAGCAGACCAACCAAGTGGAAATCCTGTCGGGCGCGTTCATGATGCTCCGCCGGGAATGCCTGCAAAAAACCGGGCTGCTGGACGAGACCTTTTTCATGTACGGGGAAGACATCGACCTCTCCTACCGCATCCTGCTGGCCGGATACCACAATTATTATTTTCCCGAAACAAGGATCATCCATTACAAAGGCGAAAGCACCAAGAAAGGCAGCCTCAACTATGTCATGGTCTTCTACAAAGCCATGGAGATTTTTGCAAAAAAATATTTTTCGAAAGGAAAATACAGACTCTACTTCCAAGCCCTGCGCTTTGCCATCTGGCTGCGAGCCTCGCTCTCAGTGCTAAGCCGCCTTTTCAAAAGACTCTTGCTGCCGGTACTGGACTTGGGAATCAGCTATTCGGCTCTCTACTTCCTGTCTTTTGCCTGGCCTGCCCTGATCCGGGACAATGCCTACTTCTATCCCGACATCTACCGGCAAGCCATCCTGCCTGTCTATGCCGTCTTGTTCGTGGCCGGAGTATGGATATGGAAAGGCTACCGGACTCCCATCTCGTTCCGAAGGACATCCGCCGGCTTCCTGAGCGGCATTATCGCCTTTCTGCTGATTGGCGCGCTTTTAGGCAGCGAATGGCAGTTCAGCCGGTTCATGGCCGTGGCCGGGGGCTTGCTCTGCCTCGGCATCGCTTGCCTGATACGCCTATGCATCGGGAGGCTTTTCAGAAGAAGTTTCCCGCTTTCGACCCGTTTCCGCCGCCATTACCTGATTGTGGGAAGCAAGGAGGAATGCCAACGTGTCGGCCATCTATTGCTGGAGGAAGGGGTTGCGCTGGAACGAATCCATGCCTTGTCGGCAGCCGATGCCCCGAGCTCGCTGGCAGAACAAATCGAGGTAAACCGCATCGGGCAGGTTATTTTCTGCTCCAAAGACCTCAGCTTCGACCAGATAGTGCAAATGATGGACCTTCTGCGCAAGACCGGTGCCGAAAGCAAAATCATTGCCCACGACAGCTCTGTCCGGGTCGGGTACAAGTTCTAAAGGTCTCCACAGAAAACCTCGGAAAATGCATCTCCTGATTTCAAAAATCAACCAAAGTATAGAGAAGTCTTCCAAAAAGAGCCCCCCACATAACAAAGAAACAGGCCATGCCTCCATCCTTCCCCCAAAGGATAGTCCGCCCGATTTCACAGGCAGAACGACATATACCTGTTTCTAAAAAAAAGATAAACCCCAATCCTATTTTTCCTTCCTTTTCAGATAGACGATAACCCCCACTTGGTTTTCCGGATGCTCGTCTGGCGAAACTCGCTGCACACGGGCATCGAACAAATCCGAATACCCCATCTCTAAAAACTTGCTCAGTTGATGATTATCGCTGCGCGGCACGAAGCCTAATTTGGCATCGCCATAATAAACCGCTACCGCGTAAGGATCGAATTTATTGTCCTCTTCCCGCAGCAATTCCAGCTTTGTACCCGGTTTCAGCTTATCCAAGACCAAGCAACCTTCCCAATAGGTGAACCCTGCAATGTTGAAATTCAAGAAATGCCTGTTCTGCAATGTTTTCGATTTTGCCATTTTGCCCTCCTTTTTATTACATAGGACTCCAAAGAACAAGCCTTATAAAGGCCTATATTCAATGTCACGCTGCAAAAGTACAAGGGGAAAATGACAACTTGTGTCACGAACAAATTTTCCGATGATTTTTTTCCACGATGTCCCGGACATAACGCCTGAATTCCTCTGAACCGAGAATCCGGATATCCTCGAAAAGCCCTATCACAAAACGAGCCGGCCCTGCATACCCGCAAACCTCCGTATCCAGAATCCAATGAGCCCCATCCGCCTGACGTACAATATCCCTTTCCGAAAGAGGATATTCCTCCAGCAAAAGGTTACGAGACTTCACATTCAGTTCCAAACGAATCGGGAAACGGGCAAATCCGGCAAAACGGAAAATGTCGATATAACCCGTTTGATGCCTGTCTGCATAGGCCCAATCCTTATCCAGCACACGCACCGAAGCGATCCTGGCCGTGTTGAACAGCTTGTTTTTCCCATCCTGGACATCGTAACACCACAACTGCACGTAATTGGTCGTGAAACCAAGCGGTTCCACATGGCGGTCGCGTACTGTCCCGGCATGGGAAGATGCATACGACTCCAATATCACCTGCTTGCGGTCGCGGATAGCCGCCACCAACCGATTCACATTCGTGGCATTCTTCCCTTTCACGATGCTGGAGGCCAAGGAGGTGCAATCGTAAACCGATGCCAGCTTGCGGCGAAGGTTCTGCTTCAAAAGATTGGTCTCGTCCAATGCCTCTATCAATTGGTTCACGATATGGGCTTCCTCGTCCGTGAAATGCACCAACTGGGATATATCCTGAAAATAAGGGCTTTCCTTGCCTAACTTATAGATACCGCCCTCCTTTTTATGCACCACGAAGCCCGCTTCCTTGAAAGTATCCAGATAACGGTAGATGGAACGGGTGGAGGTCTCCAGCCTTTCAGCCAGATCTTCCAGCGTATAATCCACATTGCCTGCCATCAAGCTAAGCAGGCGCAGCACTCTTTCTATTTTGGGCTGATCCATATAAAATCCATTTGCACAAGACATGTCCGGCAAAAACTTTTCAAAAAGGCCCCCTCTGCCGGAAAGAATCCGGTTCCAGGGGAAAGCCGCTGCTCCCGCAAAAACAAAAAAGCCCGAACCGTCCTCCTTTCTGGCATGTCTTAGGAAATCTTCTCCACTTTTCCTTCCGACAAACAATAGCGTTGCCCTGTTTCAGGACAAAGCGCGATGCCGGAAGTGTCGAAATCAAGCCGGTGGCCGTATTCGCTGACCCAACCGGCCTGCCGGGCAGGATTCCCGACAACCAAGGCATAGTCCGGCACATCGTGCGTGACCACGGCACCCGCCCCGATCATCGCGTAACGCCCGATCCGATGCCCGCAGACAATCGTGGCATTGGCGCCGATGCTGGCTCCCCGGCAGACCAAGGTCTCGCGGTACTGATCCTTGCGGGGCACCGCGCTGCGGGGATTAATCACATTGGTGAACACGCAGGAAGGCCCCAAGAACACATCCTCCTCGCAGATTACCCCGGTATAGATTGATACGTTGTTCTGCACCTTGACATTCCGTCCCAGGACCACGCCGGGCGAAACCACCACGTTCTGCCCGATATTGCAGTCCTCGCCTATCCGGCATCCCTGCATGATATGGCTGAAATGCCAGATTTTCGTCCCTTTCCCAATCTCGCAGCCTCCATCGACCACCGCTGTGGGATGCACAAAATAAAGCCTTTCCATAAGATTAATCTTCAAAGCGGAACTTCTCCTGCTGCGCGATTTCCCGCATTTGAGGCACAAGGCGCGTGAAATGAGGCTGCTGTCCATGCAAGGCCAAATCCTCGGCATTGTCCCACTGTTCCCAAAGCATCACGATGCCGGGATTTTCCGGATGGAAATAATATTGGTAACGCAGGCATCCTTTGTCCTGACGGGAAGCTGCCGCCAATTCAGCTATCAAATTATTGAATTCCTGTTCCTTGCCGGATGCAATCCGGTATTCAATGTTCAACGTTATCATCGTATTCAGATTTTATTGTTCCTCATCTGGTCACACTCAAGTCGGGTTCCCCGGCCTTGGCCTTCGATCCGAAATCTTATCGTTCCTTGCCTGCTTCAACTCATCGAGACTGGCCCTGAAACCTGGTTCGCGATGACGGAAAGGCAAAGCTACCGGAAACACACTCCCCGCAAGCCTATCCGTTCCCTTTCAGCTTCCCGGCAAACAGCGCGATGGAAAGCCCCAGTAACGCTACCAACACAAAGACCCAAGGCAAGCCGATCCATTGCGCCAAATGCCCGATAATCGGAGGCCCCATCACGAAACCGAAGAAGCCGATCGTCGAGACGGCATTGATGGCGCGACCGGCCACCACGCCCTTGTGCCGGGACACCGCCCCGTAGCAGATAGGCACCACCGAAGACACGCCCAAGCCCACCAAAGCCGATCCTACCGTAGCCACGACCAAAGCCAGAATACCGGACAAACCGACCCAAGGAGCTATCACCATCAATAAGAAGCCGCCTGCCGTCATCAGGCCGCTCATCCGCATGATAAACACCGGACCGAAACGGTTCACGATGCCGTCGGCCAGGAAACGGTAGGCTGCCATTGCCAACATGCAGGCCGTGTAACCGAAACGGATGTACTCCTTGGCCACGCCCACTTCCTGGTCGAAATAAATCGCACTCCAATCGTACATCGTCCCCTCGCAGAGCATACTGGCAAAAGCCAGAAAACCAAGCAAAAGCACAAAGGAATCCATGCCTTTGAAAATATTGAAGGTAGGCTTGTCGTCTTTGACGGTTTCCGAAACCACGTCCTGTTTCAAAGTATAACGGTGGCAGAACAGCAGCACTATCAAGCCGAAGCCTAATACGCCGGCATAATGGAAGAAAGGCACGATGGAATGAGCAGCCATGAACGAACCCACCAAACCGGAAGCGAAGCCCGCCAGGCTCCAGCATCCGTGGAAGGTCCCCATGATGCTGCGCCCGTATTCCTTTTCGACCCCCACCGCCTGGGTATTGACCGAAAGATTGTGCAGATTGGCTATCAGCCCCAACAGGAAAAGCACGGCACCGAACACATAGACCGTCCAAGAGGGCATCAGGCCTCCTCCCCCCGGCATCGTTTCCCCGCCCGGCATCGCCATAAAAGGGATGAAACCCAAACAGGTCAAAGTGAAGGGGTAAAGGAAAGCGGCCGACAGCAAAGTCCTGCGGCTCGTGAATCTTTCCACCAAATAGCCTGACAGCGGCACGCCCAAAAGCTGCCCCAACGGAAAAGCCAGCAGCAAAGTCCCTAACTGGCCTTCGTTCAAGCCGAAAACCTCCTTGAAATCCGGGATGCGGGCCGCCCAGCTGGCAAAGGTGAAGCCCTGAAGAAAGAAAAACACGCCTATCGCAATCCGGTAACGGACTTTAGGCGCTTCCAATACTGCTGACATTCTCTGCTGCATTTGCCGTAAAAACGATGCAAAGATAGTGCAAGCCGAGCGCAGCGCCAAGCAAGCTTGGCATGGCTCTCGACTTTCGCTATCGTTGATTGCTTCGCATCGAAGATAGCTTGGTCTCGGCCATGCAAAACTGAGCAAGCTCCTTTTGCATGGCTCTCGACTTTCGCTATCTTTGCCCGGTTCGGCACTCGTTCTCAAGCAAACCCCTTGCCACCAACCAAAACCGATATTATGCGAATCCTGATCCAACGAACCACCAATGCCCGCGTCGATATAGCCGGGGAAACTGTCGCGCGTATCGACAAAGGCTTCTTGGTCCTAGTCGGTATCACCGAAGAAGATACCGAAGAAGATGCCAAATACCTAGCCAAGAAATTAGCCCAGCTCCGGGTCTTTGAAGACGCAGAAGGCAAGATGAACCTATCGGTCAAGGACATCGGCGGGGCGATTCTCTCGGTGTCCCAGTTCACCCTGTACGCTGACACGAGGAAAGGCAACCGACCCAGCTTCATCCATGCCGCCCGTCCTGAAAAAGCGGAACCTCTTTACGAATATTTCAACAGCTTGCTCCGCCGGGAATACGGCCTGGAAGTGCAGACCGGCCACTTCGGCGCGGACATGAAAGTCCGTTTCACCAACGACGGCCCGGTAACGATATGGATTGACAGCACCGAACGCCACCAAAGCCGGAACCAAGCCTCCTCTTGACAGCCGCCTCCTGCCTCGCAGCAAAGGCATAGTGCTAACAATCCGCACAAAGGCAAATCCGCGTCCACAAAACCAAAGCGTTCGCAAAGTCAAACAAACCAATACCGGATTCCTAATCCCTGCAAGATGAAAACCGAAAACCGCGCCCTGATGCTTGCCCCTATCGCGCTTCTCATCACCCTGTTCCTGGCGATTCCTTTTGCCGCCAAGGCCCAGGTCAACGACCTCAACACGCTTTCCTCGCAAAAAGATGTCCGCGAAGCCCGGCAGGTCAACGACTGGGAGGAAGAACCGCCCAAAGGCACACCGGGTCTTTACAAGAACCGTTTCTTTACCGGAGGTGGCGTGGGATTGCAGTTCGGCACGCTGACCGCCGTGGAACTCGCACCCACGGTGGGTTATATCGTCCACCGCATGTTCCGCTTCGGCATCACCGTCAATTTCAGCTATTTCCGCGATGCCTATTTTCAACCGGCCCTCAGCAGCTATTACTGGGGCAGTAGCTTCTTTGTCCGCTTCTACCCTATCCGAAGGCTTTTCATCCATGCTGAAATCGGAGGGATGAACCAGCCATACGGCTCGAACCATGAACGCAAATGGCTGGCCTATCCCATTGCCGGCATCGGCTACAGCCAGCCTCTCGGCAACCGGGTCGCCCTCACGATACGGGCCATGTGGAACTTCAACAACGACGAGTATTCCATCTACGGCAATCCCATCATCGGCATCGGCTGCGAAGTAGGACTGTAACGCCCGATTTTATGCAATAACAACTCCATACTGCATAAAAATAGTACTTTTTTATGCAATACAGACTCACTACTGAAAGAAATACCTTATTTTTGCAGGAGAAAAGCATGCATAGAAGATAATGAAAGACATCCTGATCGACCAACGGAAGGAACGTGACGAACTGCTTTCACGCCCGTATCTGACCCGGCGCACGCTCCAAGACCCTCATCTGCTGCTCGACAGCAAGCTTATCAAATTAATTACCGGGCCAAGGCGAACAGGCAAATCCACCCAAGCCTTGCTAATGCTGCGCGGCAAGAATTTCGCCTATTTGAACTTTGACAATCAGGCATTGCTGGAATCCTGGGATGCGAGCCAAGTCATGCGCATGCTGGATGATGTCTATCCCGGTTATGAATACATCCTGCTTGACGAGGTGCAAAATCTCGATGCATGGGATTTATGGGTCAGCAGTCTTTACAGGATGGGCAAGAACCTTGTCATAACCGGCAGCAACGCAAAGATGCTTAGCAGCGAAATGGCAACCGTGCTAACCGGCAAATACCTTCAACTAGAGATGCTGCCGTTCAGCCTTGAAGAATTCTTCGACTGGAACAAACTGGACCTGCACAACTTGAAAGAAGCACAAAAAGCTGAGGCATCGGCACTGACGGACGACTACCTGAGAAACGGCGGCTATCCCGAAACGGTAGTTTCACGCTCACTGACACGCAGTTACCTTGACACCCTGTTTGATGCCATCATTTGGAAAGATGTCGCCAAGCGGCATCATGTACGCAATACGACAGACCTGAACAACCTGGCCTTGTACCTTGTCTCAAACATCTGCAGCCAGCTAAGCGCCAATGAATTGACTGCTAACTTAGGTCTTTCCAGTGTCAACACCACCAAGAAGTTCATGGATTACTTGCACGAACCTTACCTGTTCTATTACCTGCCACGCTATAACAACAAACTGAACCTGATGAAAAAAGCCCCTAGAAAAGTTTATGTGGTTGACAACGGCTTTGTAGCGGCAAAAGCATTTGCCTTGAGCAGCAATCTCGGGCACTTGCTGGAAAACCAGGTGTTCATAGAACTGATACGAAGAGGTTACGCCACGGAAAAGACCTTGTTCTATTATCGTTCACGCAATGACAAGGAAATAGATTTCGTCATGCGCAAAGGAACAAGCGTGGAACAACTGGTACAAGTCTGCTACGACATGAGCAACCCGAGAACCGAAAAACGCGAAACGGACAGCCTTGTCGAAGGAGCCGGCGAATTGAGATGCGACAAGCTCGTCATTGTGACAAATGACGAAGAGCGCACCATAGAAAAAGACGGTTACAAGATAAGCGTTATCCCTTTCTCCCGATTTTAACCCCAATCGCTCATTAACCGCACGAACCCGTTTCCCATCGCAAGGTGACGATGCTCTTTGGGCATCTCGCTCGCCTTTGGCTGAATCCTGACCTCGGTAGGCCTCGAACTAAAAAAGCGCGGCGAGGCCGAAGCCTCGCCGCGCTTGTCAAAATATACCAAAAGACACGCCCCCGCGCCATATCCGCACCGGATTCGCGGCGCATCGACGTGCATTCCGGAATCGGATTACTTCCCGGCCTTGGCCTTCACGGCATCGGCCTCCTTCAGCATCTCTTCCACCGCCTTTTCCAATTGGAGGTCGCGCCCCTGCAACAAAGTCTCAGGCGTGTTATAGACAATGATATCCGGAATCAAATCCTGGTTTTCCAGATAATTGCCTTTTTCGTCCAACGTACCCACTTGCGGGATGCCAAACACGTAACCGCCGTTCAGGCTTTCCCACCATACCGCCGTCATCGTTCCCGGAACCGGCGCCCCGATCAGCTTGCCGATACCCAAGGACTTGTAAACGAAAGGCGTGCCATGGGCATCCGAATAGTTGTTCTCGCTGACCAGCATGCAGGACGGCTTGAGCCACTTGCTGTAAGGCTCGTCCGAGATATACTGGCCACGTGGGCTGAAACGAGCGTAACGCTTGCCGCTGAGCAAGGTAGCCACATCATCGTGCAGCCAGCCGCCACCATTGTTGCGCGTGTCCACGATAACCGCTTCCCGGTTCCGGTTCTTGTCGTTGAGAAGCTGGCGGTAAACCGTGCGGAAACTCTTGGAATCCATGCCTTCGATATGCACGTAAGCCAGACGGCCGCCCGAAAGCGAATCCACCAGACGTTCGTTGCGCTTTACCCAACGTTCGTACAGCAAGGCACTCTGCTGCCCGCTGCTGATCGGCTTCACCGTCACATCAAAAGCCTTGCCTTTGGAGGGCTTGATCGTGAAACGGGTCGATTCGCCCGCTTTGCCTTCCAACAAAGGATAATAGTCCTCGCCTGCCTTGATTTCCACCCCGTCGATGGCCGTAATCAAATCGCCGGGCTTGACATCCTTGCCGCAGAGCGCGAAAGGACTGTTATGCAGGATTTCCTGGAACTTCAGGCCATCGCCCTCATAAGCCGGGTCGAAGAAAGCCCCCAACGCCGCTACCGGCATCGAAGCCCTTCCGCCGCCAAAGAAACGGCATCCGGTATGGGAAGCGTTCAACTCGCCCAATAACTCGCTCACCATCACCGAGAAATCATAGCCGTTGTTGATATAGGGCAAGAAGCGTTCGTAATTGTCAAAATAGGCCTTCCAGTCCATGCCCCGGAAAGTGGGGTCGTAGAACTTGTCCTTGACCTGCTTCCAGATATGGCTGAACAGATATTCGCGCTGCGCGAACGGACGCACTTCGTAAAGCGCCTCGAAATCGATATTCTCCATCGAACCCGAAGCCGTGGAAATCTTCTTGATGCCGCCCATGCCCAAGAAATAGATATTGGCACCATCCTTGTCCATCTCCATGGAACCGTAGCCCACATTCGGCACTTTCAATTCGGTCTTTTCTTCCACCAAGTCCTTGACCCAAAGAGCCATCTTCCCATTGTAAGGAGCCATGTAATAGAGCTTGTCCCCGTCGGGGCTGAGCAACATGTCGCCCAAGTTGTCCGACACATTGGTCAAGCGCAAGGTCCGGTCATCCAGATAGTCGAAATCGAATTCCAGAGGTTCCACCTTGGGTTCCTTGCCATCGGCACTGTCCTTCTTGGCCTTTTCCTCGGCTTTTTCTTCCTTCTTGGCTTCCTTGCTGTCCTTTTCAGCGGCCGCCAAAAGCTCGCGTTCCTCCTTGTCCATCAAGAACTTCTCGTAAGCTTTCTGGTCAAAGAACATGATATAGACATCAGTTTCGGCACCCCACGAACCGTGGCTGCGGTAACCGCTGCGGTCGCTCTGGAACAGCATGGCCTTTCCGCCCAGGACGAACTTGCCACCGTATTCGGTATAACCGCTATTGGTCAGGTTATGAATCTCCCCGCTGCCATCGGCCTTCACCAATGCCTGGTCCTTGTGGTTCCAACCGCCCGTGCCGATATAACCGGTCAGAATCCATTTGCTGTCAGGGCTCCAGCTGTATTCCTGGTCCCCATCCTGATAGGAATATTCGTATTTGCCGTCCATCACCGTGCGAACCTTGCCGCTCTTGAGGTCAAGCACGCAAATCTCGGTGCGGTTCTTCAAGAAAGCCACTTCCTTGCCATCGGGGCTGTACTGCGGGTAGAAGCTGGTTTCCTGACTCTTGGTCAGGTTCTCTTCCTTGATATCGGTGGCATAGGTGAACATATCCTCGTCCTTGTTAGCCAGCGATGCCTGATAAACCTGCCATACCCCGTCACGTTCCGAAGCATAGACCAACGAACGTCCGTCCGGCGCAAAGTCGATATAACGTTCAGTTTCCGGCGTATTGGTGATACGCTTGGTGGTGGCGTAATCCATCGAGGTCACATACACATCGCCCCCCAGGATAAAGGCCACTTCCTTCTGCTTGGGCGAAACGGCCAACTCGGAAGCCCCTGAACGCATCACGTGCTTGGTCACTTCCTTGATGCCATTGTCGGCCACGATTTCCACCTGCAGTTTCACAGGTTCTGCACCGGGCTTCATCGTGTAAAGCTCGCCATTGTAGGTAAAGCAGAGCATGCCGTCCTTGGCCACGCTCAGGAAACGCACCGGATGGGTCTGGAAACGGGTCAGCTGTTCGGATGCCGAATTGGGAGACAAGCCTCTCTTATAGACATTGAACGAACCGTTTTCCTCGCTCAGCAGGTAGTAGGCCTTGTAGTCCGGCGTCCAGACCGGGCTACGGTCTTCGCCTTTGAAAGTGGTCATCTTGGTGTACTTGCCGTCCTTCAGCATCCAGATATCGCGGGTCACGCTGGAGGTATGGTGCTTGCGCCAAGGATCCTCATAGCCCTTGATATCCTGGAAAAGGATGCTGCCGTCGGGGTTCAGGCTCAGCTCGTCCATCGGCCAGGCACTGAAAAGTTCGGGACGGGAAGCATCCAATCCCACTTTATAGACTTGGGGATAAGTCCCGTCGGGGAACAACATGCTGTTCACGGTCGGCATCAGGCCCGACTTGTAAATCACGGCCTGCCCGTCGGGAGTGAAAGCCAAGGGTGTTTCCGTGCCGCTGTTGGTGGTCAGGCGAACCGGGTTGCCGCCCTTCACGCCTACATAATAAAGATCCAGGCTCCCTTCGCGGTCGGAAGAGAAGACAATCTTGCTGCCATCCGGACTCCAGACCGGCATATAATCGTAAGCCGGGTTCGACGTAAGCTGACGGGCTTCGCCGCCGGATACCGGAACAATGAAAATATCGCCCATATAGCAGAACGCTATCTGGGTCCCATCCGGAGAAATAGCCGGATAACGCAGCCAGAGCGGATTTTCTTCCGTCCGGGCTGCCTGGGCCGCGCTTTCCTGCGCCCAGAGGCCGGCCGGCATCATCATGCCCGCCAAGGCCAAACCAAGAATCAGTTTCTTCATACTATTGCGTTGATTTTTTTTGTTTTCACATCCATTTTGCCGTGGCACAAGAACGCCACCCGCCTCTTCCAAAGCCCGAACGACAAAGCCGAACCCGCTTTCAAAAAGCGGGTAAAGGTACGCAAGTTTGGGCGATTCCGAAACAAATCCTATCAAAAATACTTTCCAGCGCCCTTCCTGCCAGCTTGGAATCGAGGATACGGCAGCCGCCCCTCCTGTTCCGCCTAGCCGCCTGAGGATATAAGGCAAACGCCAATAAGGCAGAGAGCCGCCAGCAAATGACAAAACGGCAAAAAAACTATCCGATAATCATTTTTAGGGATTCCGAAAGCCTGCCAAGCCCTCAAAATACCTAAAAGTGGGGATTGACAAAACGGGTCTCTCCTGCCGACCTTTGCACCCCCTTAAAAACAATAAAAATGATGATTTTCCAGTCCTGCCATACCCATCTGGACCCGGTCTGCCCCAGCCCTCCCCAAAGGCAGCGCAGCCTCAGGAACGCCGAAGCACCGCCTGCCGGCCTCCCGTCCGTTTCTATTCCCCTGTCCGGCCAAAGACATTCCTTCTCAATCCCCAAATATTTCCTTTTCCCCCTTTTCCTCTTTTTATTATCGAGCCTTCCGCTCATCGCCCAGCAAAACACGCTAAACCAAAAGAACACGGGCATCATTTCCGGCAAAGTCTTTTCCGAGGAAGCGGGCGGGAAACAGCCGGTCTTCTACGCCACCGCCCATCTCAAGAACACCGCCTACGGCGCTACCACCAACGAGGAAGGCATTTTCCAGATCCAAGCCCCAGCCGGTACCTACACCTTGGTAGTCTCCCTCATCGGCTACGAAAGCGTGGAGAAAGAGATCCATCTCAAAGCCAGAGAACGCATCAAGCAACATATCACCCTGAGAACCAAAGCCGAGATGCTCAACGAAGTGGTCATATCCTCCAACGGAGTGAGCCGGACCCGGCGCTCGGCCTTCAACACCGTGGCCGTCGATACCCGCGACTTGCAGAACTCCACCCGCAACCTGAGCGATGCCTTGGCCAAAGCCCCCGGCCTCAAGGTCCGAGAATCGGGCGGCGTAGGTTCGGACATGCAGTTCTCCTTGGACGGATTCAGCGGCAAGCATGTCAAGGTATTCATCGACGGGATTCCCCAGGAAGGGGTCGGCAGCTCGTTCGGACTCAACAACATCCCGGTCAACTTCGCCGAGCGGATCGAAGTCTATAAAGGCGTGGTGCCAGTCCAGTTCGGCACGGATGCCATCGGCGGGGTCATCAACATCATCACCAAGAAGAAACGCAACCGCTGGTTTGTCGATGCCGCCTACTCCTACGGCTCGTTCAACACCCACAAGTCGCATCTCAACTTCGGCCAGACCCTCAAAAACGGTTTCACCTACGAAATCAACGCTTTCCAGAACTATTCCGACAACAACTACCAGGTGGACGTGAACCCCGAAATCTTCACCTTCCACGAAGACGGCTCGGTTTCTACCTATATCGACAACTCGGAAAAAGTCCGGGTAAAACGTTTCCACGATACCTACCACAACGAAGCGGTTGTAGCCAAGTTCGGCGTCGTGGACAAGCCTTGGGCCGACCGGCTGATGTTCGGCATGACATTCTCGCACATGTACCAGGACATACAGACCGGCGTTCGGCAGAACACCGTCTATGGCGAAAAGTTCCGCCGGGGCTACTCGCTGATGCCTTCGCTCGAATACAGCAAACGCAACCTCTTCACCAAAGGGCTGGATCTGGTCGTGAGCCTCAACTACAACCGGAACGCGACCACTAATGTGGACACCTCCTCCTACCATTACAACTGGTTCGGGGAACGCTACAAGATGAACACTTCCGGCGAACAGAGCCGCCAGCTTTCCCGCGCCGACAACGATAACCTGAACGGGACTTTAGGCCTGAACTACCGCTTGGGCAAGATGCACATGTTCAGCCTGAACCATGTATTCAACGCCTTCCACCGCCAGAACACCTCTTTCCTGTCCGAGGACCCGGTCATCGACCCCATTGCCAAAGTGACCCGCAAGAACATCACCGGCCTCTCCTACCGGCTGATGCCCAGCAGGAAATGGAACCTTTCCGTTTTCGGGAAATTCTACCACCAGTACATCTCCGGGCCGATTGCCGAAGACGAGACCCAGAGCAACTACATAGAGCATTCGCGCAATGTCAGTTCCTTCGGCTACGGCGCGGCCGGGACTTATTTCATCATGGAAGGCCTCCAAGCCAAGCTTTCCTATGAAAAAGCCTGCCGCCTGCCTACCATCGAGGAAATGTTCGGCAACGAGGACCTGGAAATGGGGCAAGTGAGCCTGCGGCCCGAAAACAGCCACAACCTGAACTTCAACCTGAGCTACAACAGGAAATTCGGCAAGCACGGCCTCTATTTGGAAGGCAGCTTCGTCTACCGCAACACCCGGGACTACATCCAGCGCAACATCTCCGACCTCAGCGGGGGCAAGGAAGCGGCCACCTATGTCAACTACGGCAAGGTGGAGACCATCGGCTACAACCTCTCCGCCCGCTACAGCTTCAGCAAATGGTTCAGCCTCGGCGGAAATCTCAGCCACATGAACGTGCGCGACCGCCAGAAGACCATGATCGGGACCACCACGCCCAACTTGGCCTACGGGGCCCGGATGCCCAACGTGCCCTATCTTTTTGCCGATGCCGACTTCACTTTCTACTGGCGCGACCTGGGCAAGAAAGGCAATGTGCTGTCCGTCACCTACGACAACCAGTACCTGCACAGCTTTTCCTATTATTCGGAAATCATCGGCAGCAGCAGTACCGAATACATCGTGCCTGACCAGTTCTCGCACAATATTTCGATAGCCTACAGCATCGGCAACGGGCGTTACAACTTCTCGTTCGAATGCCGCAACTTCACCAACGAGGACCTGTACGACAATTTCAGCCTCCAGAAGGCGGGGCGGGCGTTTTACGGGAAAATCCGGGTGCATTTCGGCAACTGACCCCGGTTTGCCGGCATAGGCAATCGGCAATCGGCTACGTTGCGCGAGGACTCACGGCTCAGTCACATTCCCCACTTCGCGTTCGCCCTCACGATGCCTTGCATCTTGCCTATGCTGACAAGCCGTAACGACCCAATCGGTTCAGCCTCAAAGCAAATACAAATTTGTTAATAATAAAACACTTAATAATATGAAAAACAACAGACTCACTCTCCGGGCCATGCTACCGGCCCTGATGATCGGCGCGGGAGTCTTCAGCTCCTGCGAACCGGACAATCCGAACGGCGACAAGCCCGACGTGGGCGATTTCTCGCGCTACGTGATTGCCACCTCCACCACGGCATCGAACAATACTTCCTATGCCTTGCTCACCGCTTCCTCCATCGAAAGCGGGAAGGTTTCGGCCAAAGGCAACGGCCTGCTCAACGATGGGGCCACCCAATGGATTTTCTACCAAGACCAGTACCTCTACGCGCTCAACTACCACCAAGGCAACGCAGGCACCACCGCGTCTTATATCCTCAAGGCTGACAGCTCGATGCAAAAGCGGAACCGGGAATACAATGTACGCCGTTTCACCACCTACGGCATCTACGACCAATACATCATGACCACATCCTCCGGAGACGGCCCCACCGAATGGGCCGACAAGCACGGCTACGTACCCCAGTCATTCCTGGTATCCTACCTTGACGTGGAAGCCGAGGACTACTCCACCAACAACACCCAAGACCAAGCCTACCTCTCCGAGAACTTCCTCGGCAACGGGGAATACGTGACCCTGGCCGGACTCCTACAAAAAGACGGCAAGCTGTTCAGCGTGGCCGTCCCGATGGGCCTCAGCCAGTACGGCTGCATGCAGGAAGACGAGGCCGGAAACCCGCACAAATGGGTGCTGCCCGGCAACGAGGACCTGATCAAGACCGAAAGCGGCGGCAGCGGCAGCGGGGCATACGACAAGGACGAGCTGCAATGGACGCAGTACCCGGATTCCTGCTGGGTCGCTATCTTCGACGACGAAAGCCTGAAAAGCAAGAAAATCATCAAGACCGGCAAAATCAGCTACGCGGCCGGGCGCATGAAGTCGCAATACTACCAGATGATCTGGGAAGACGGCAACGGCGACATCTACGTGTTCTCTCCCTCCTACGCCAAGACCATGAAAGACCCGCGTCAGCAGACCAAGCTGCCCGCCGGTGTCGTGCGCATCCCCGATGGCAGCGAGGATTTCGATGATTACTACTGCAATATCGAGGCACAGAGCAACGGCCGGGGCTTCATGAGGGTATGGCCTATCGCCGAGGACTACTTCCTGATGCTGATGTACGACAAGCCTTATTCCGAAACCGGCTACGCCGCCACGCAGCTGGCCGTCTTCAAGGCCCGAGACCAGAAACTGACCTATGTGGAAGGCCTTCCCTCTACCATTTCCGGCTTCGGCAACACGCCCTATGTGGAAAACGGCAAGGTCTATGTAGCGGTCACTTTGAGCGATGCCAACCCGGCCATCTACATCATCGACCCGGCATCGGCCAAAGCCACCAAGGGATTGGAAGTGGAAGCCACCCAGATTACCGGCATCGGCAAGCTGAACTACAAAGCACCCTTGGAATAGGCAAAGATAAACCCGGACATATTCCTAATTTTGCCGGTGCCGACCGCATAAACCTCCGGTTCGGCATCGGCTCAATCATAAGCCGTACACCTCCATGAGAAAAACCTTCGCCAAGCTTCACCTATGGCTGTCGATACCTTTCGGCATCCTTATCGCCATCATCTGCATCACCGGTGCCTTATTGGTCTTTGAGCAGGAGATACTGCAACTCTGCCACCCCTCCCGCTACTTTGTCAAAGAAGTCAAGGCCGAAGCTCTCCCGATAGACCGGCTGATGGCCTCGGCGCGGCAGCAGCTGCCCGAAAACACGCCAATCCGGGGCATCCGGGTGTTCCAAGACCCGGAACGCAGCTATCAAATCCTGCTGCCAGGCAAGAAAGCGGCCGCCTTTATCGACCCTTACACCGGCTCGGTCGTGGGAATGGACGACGGCCAAGGCTTCTTCATGCAAGTGATGCGGCTGCACCGCTGGCTCTTGGACATCCCCAAACGGGACGGCAGCTTCGCCTGGGGCAAGAACATTGTGGGCTACGCCACGCTGGCGATGGCGATCATCCTTGTCAGCGGCCTTGTCATCTGGTGGCCCCGTAACCGCAAAATGCTGAAGAACCGATGGCAAGTCAAGTGCCGTTCGGGGCGTTTCCGCTTCTGGTACGACCTGCATGTGGCCGGCGGATTCTACGCTTTCCTCTTGCTGCTAGCCATGGCCCTGACGGGGCTCACCTGGTCCTTTAGCTGGTACAACCAAGCTTTTTGCAAGGTTTTCGACGTGGAAGTGGCCGCAAGAAAGGCGCATGGACAATCAGCAGGCCCATCCGGAGAGCGAAGCCAAGATTCCGGCACGGGAAAACAGGCGCAAGGGCAAATGCAAGGACCGCAGCAAGGACAAGGGCGGAATCCAGCGCAAGCCGACCGAGGTCAAGCCTCCAATGCAATCTCTGCTCGGACGGCGGATTACAGCCATTGGACAAGCGTCTTGACGCAGTTGCAAAGCCGCTATGAGGACTATCGATCCATTACCCTCCAAGCGGGTTCGGCATCGGTTTCCACCGCCCGTTACGGGAACACAAGAGGCAGCGACCGCTATTCGTTCGACCCCGAAACCGGGCAGATTACCCAGAGCCAGCTTTACAAGGATTTGCCCAAGAGCGGAAAAATCAGAGGCTGGATCTATTCGGTCCATACCGGCAGCTGGGGAGGCCTCGCCACCCGCATCCTGAGCTGCCTCGCCGCCCTGTTCGGCGGTATCCTTGCGCTCACGGGCTACTACTTCTGGATCCGGAAAATGCGGCTGAAAAAAAGGCGAACCTTGGCCGAATCCAGCGGTAAACGTTCGGTTTCCCGAAATCGGCCACTAAGCGCACAAAAGGTCGGTTTCTAAGCTTTGGATGTATTCTTGTGGCATCTTGCATCTTGCACCTTTCGCCTGCCTCTTGTCCCTCGCTTTGCCCCGTTGTTTTCCCCTACGCCTTCGGCATAACGAGAAACAATCGGCAAGGCATAACGAACATTCTACCCAAAGTCTGATGACCAATTTGGATTTACGTAAAGGGCTTGAAGCATGCATCTTCCCGAATGCCACGACAGGGCAACCAAACGCAAATCCCTTGGGAAAATTTAGTAACTTTGTCGGGAAACATGCATCCGAAACGCCGGCAAAGAAACATCCGCAAATATGCTATACCCGATTGGAATCCAGAATTTTGAAAGCCTCCGCAAAGGAGGGTTCTCTTATGTGGACAAGACCGATTTGATTTACCAGCTTGCCTCCACAGGCCGGTATTATTTCCTTGGCCGTCCGCGCCGTTTCGGAAAAAGCCTGCTGCTATCCACGATGGAAGCCTACTTCCAAGGCAAGAAAGAGCTTTTCCAAGGTTTGGCTATTGAGAAATTGGAAAAGGACTGGACACAATACCCGGTATTGCATTTGGACTGGAGCGGTGCAACCTACACTTCCCGAGAGATTTTCGACGAGAAAATGGAAGTGGCATTGCGGCAATGGGAAAAGGAATATGCCGTGCAGAACGATTTCAAGACGGACAGCGTCCGTTTCCAGAACATTATCGATGCGGCTTCCGAGAAAACCGGCAAGCCGGTGGTCATCCTGATTGACGAGTACGACAAGCCCATCGTGGACAATTTAGACAATGACGAACTGAAAGAGGAACTCCGCAAACGCTTGTCCGGCTTTTACGGGGTGATGAAGAACCGTGACGAGAAAATCCGGCTCGGCTTCCTGACCGGCATCACCAAGATGGGGCAGCTCAATATCTTCAGCGGTCTCAACAACCTGGAAGACATTTCAATGGTATCCGATTACGCGGACGTGTGCGGCATCTCGGAAAGCGATTTGCATCGATACTTTGATGAAGGGGTGCAGGCATTGGCAGAGGCAAACCGGCTCTCGAAAGAAGATTGTTATGACAAGTTGGCACAACTGTATGATGGCTATCACTTTTGCGGAGGCAGCAAGGGCGTTTACAATCCGTTCAGTCTTTTAACCACACTCAAGAACAAAGTCTTCAGCGAGTACTGGTACGGCACCGGCACGCCCACTTTCCTGACCGTGGCCTTGAAACAGACCGGGAAAGACATCTCGGAACTGATAGACAATGAAGTGGAGGTAGACATCACCGACCTCTCCCAAGTGGATTCGTACAAGACCAACCCAATCCCGCTCCTCTACCAGACAGGTTATCTGACTATCAAGGAGGCCAGTCCCGATTTCGGTACCTGCCGCTTAGGCTTCCCCAACCGGGAAGTCCAGAACGGCTTCCTCAGGATGCAGTTGGCACTTTACGTGCCTATCGTAGAATCCATTGGGAGCAATGTCTTGATTCTCCGTTTGTACAAAGCCATCGATGCCGGCCAGCCGGAAGAAATGATGAAGCTCTTGGACGGGTTGTTCGCCAACCAGAACTACCAGATACAAGGCGATGCAGAGAAAAATCTTTCGATTAAGCCGAGTGCAGAGCCAAGCTTGCTTGAGCTATGCCGAGGCGAAGAAAGATGCGCGCAAGCGAACATCCAATACGCTATGTCAATTATCTTCGACTTGCTGAGCCAGCACGTGCATACCGAACGGCAGACGAGCAACGGGCGTATCGACCTGTTGCTGGAAAACAAGGACTATATCTATATCATCGAACTGAAGATAGACGCTACGGCGGACGAGGCCTTGCAGCAAATCGAGGATGTGGGTTACGCCCGTCCTTTCACAGCCGACCCGCGCAAACTCTTCAAGATAGGCGTCAGCTTCTCTACCAAGACCCGCCGAATCGAGGAGTGGAAGATTATGGATGCTTGACAATACGATTTTAACATAGGAACATCAAAGCATGTGAGTTCACCGGAGCTTTATTGCTCCAAAGCAGACTCTCAATCGATTGGCTTCAGCCAGCTTCATCATTAAACTTCTTAATCCGGTTTTACCGTGATTTTTCCCGTAATGCGAAGCCGTTTCACATCATCCACCGTTCCGTTCACGATACCAAGGAACCGCAGCGAAAAACGGTATTTATTCCTCAGTGTCCTGCGAATGAACTTTTGTTCTTTCTCATCAGTTTCAGAACGCAACCGCCCAACCAATTCCAAAATTTTAACGTATTCTGAATCTATAAATTGCGTCTTCCAAATCATAACCATCATCATTTTGTTGAACAAAAGCCCCGATGAACAAATACAACATCCACCGGGGCAATGCATTTTTAATTTACATCACCAAGACTTTCCAAGTCCGAGAGCCGGAGCGGACAAGATAAAGTCCATCGTGGCGGACGGGGATTTCTTTGTCGAAGCCCCGATAAAGCAGGCTGCCGGAAGCCGAGTAGATGCTGATTTCGGTATCGATGCCTTCGGTGCAGATCCGATGGTCTTTGGCATAGACCCTGCCTTGGGACTGGCGGGCATCCGCCTCGTTGTCCGTACCTGGCCCCGGATCGGGTTCAACCGAAGGGTCTCGGTCTGCCATCAGGCTGAAAATCACCGATGTCATATCTGCATCTTCATTCTCCCCATTGTAGCCGGTGGCGTAGCTATAGGTGACTTCCTGCTGTTTGAAGGTCAGGTTGTTGCCGATACGGGTGCAGCCAGTCCAGTCCGAAGCCTTGGCCATCTCGAAGCCGGGCAACTGCGAGAGGTCGAAGCGGTCGCGCTCGTCCAGTACGATGTCCAAGCGGTTGTTTTCCGCGTTCAGGCTTTGCAGCTTGGTGTTGGCGGACAAATCGAGGCTGGTCAGCTCGTTGCCCGAGCAGTCGAGGCTTTCCAATTCGGTAAAGTATTCGATGCCCCTTAAGTCCTGGATGCCCATGCCGGAGACATCGATGCCGGTCACCCCGGAGACTTCAAGCTCGCTCAGTTGTCCGTTCGCATCCATGTCGGCTTCGGCAATGTATTCCCGGAAAACGGCATCGGGGAAATGTTCCTCGTCGATAGGGATGAAGACCGGGCTGTCTTCGGCCTTAAGGGCGATATGGAAGTATCCTCCCAAAGGCGCGTCATGGCTGGGGCTTTCGTAATAATAGTAATAGGTCAGCGTGTCCGCCTCCATATGCAGGGTATTGCCCTCGATGCTGCCTCCCTGAATGTTGTCCATGCGGTCGGCTTCCAATCCGGGGATGGTGGAAAGGTAGACGTTCCTGTCCTCATCGGCTTCCACCAGATGGTAGTTGTTGTCGGTGCTTACCTCTTGCAAGGCGGTGTTCCGCGAGAGGTCGAGGGCAGGCAGGCGGTTTCTGTTGACGTTCAACCTTTGCAGGGCGGCATTGCCGCTGAGGTCGAGGGAGACCAATTCGTTGCCGGAACAGTCCAACCCGGTCAAGGCGGTGCAGCCTTTGAGGTCGAGTGTGGTCAGCCCCATATCGGCGCAGGCCAAGGTGTGGAGATTGGGGTATTGGGAGAAGGCCAAGTCAAGGGAAGTCCCGCTGCAATCCAAGGAGGTCAGCTGGTTGTTGTCGAAGACTTCGAGGCGGGCAAGCGAGAGATTGCCGCTGCAATCCAAGAAGGTCAGATGTTCCAACCCGGACAGGTCGAGGCTGTCGATATTATTGCCGGAGCAGTCAATCGATTCGATCAAGGGAAAGTATTCGATGCCCTGCAGGTCTTGGATGCCTTGGCCAGAGACATCCAAGGCTGTCCATGAACTTATAAGTTGTCCATTGTCGTATCGGAAACCTCCGGATTCGCTTATTTCTATCTTGCCGTTCCGATTGAAATCCAAATTGTTGGCCACGTAGTTCCGGAAAACGAAGTCGGGGAAATGGGCTTCATCGATTTCGGCTACCACATAATCATGGTAGTTGGTGGCGGTCAAAGATACAATCATCTGTCCACGACCCGTTTCATAGGAATATTTCTCTGTAGGCAAAGAGAAAGTCACTGTGCCATCTTCGGACAAGCCTAAATAGAAGCAATCTGTTACATTCGCCATATCTCCGCCATGTTTCCGGATAAAGTCGGCCAGGTTGAAGCGGTTGGATTCGTCCGCTTCGACATCTATGTGTTGCGCCATATATGATGCGTGATATAGATTCTTGCATTGAGACAAATCGAGACAGGCTAACCGGTTGTCTCTGCAATCCAAGTATTCCAGTGCGGTGTTCTTGCTCACATCGAGGCTCGTCAGCTGGTTGTTGAAGCAATCCAAGTATTCCAGTGCGGTGTTCTTGCTCACATCGAGGCTCGTCAGCTGGTTGTTGAAGCAGAGCACGCCTGTCAGCGCGGTGTTCTTGCTCACATCGAGGCTTGTCAGCTGGTTG